>NZ_JBVJRC010000009.1:0-479711 GCF_055608005.1 Lentzea sp. NPDC036955
ACGAACTCTCCGGACCTGACGCCGTCCGGGTCTCCGTCGGGGTCGCACTCCGGTTCGCCGTCTTCGTCCACTCCGGACTCTTCGCCCTCCTCACCGTCTTCGCCCTCTTCACCGTCTTCGCCCTCTTCACCGTCTTCGCCCTCTTCACCGTCTTCGCCGTCTTCGCCGTCCTCGCCGTCTTCACCCTCGTCGCCTTCGTCTCCGGACAGCTCGCCGTCGCCGTCGTCTCCCTCGTCACCGTCGTCACCTTCTTCTCCCTCGTCACCGTCGTCGACTCCGGACGGCCCTTCGCGCGCTCCCGACGGCTCGTCGCCGTCGTCGACCCCGAGCCCGTCCCGCACGCCGGATGCCCCGTCCACTCCGGACACCCCGGCAGCACCTCCGCGCAACACCGGCCAGACCACCCAGTCCTCGGTCGCCACCCCCGAGGCCCCGCCGCGCACGGACGTCCCCCACGCCCCGCAGCCCCCGCGCACTCCGGACACCACCCCGTCGTCGTCCCAGTCGGGCCCGATGGGCAGCACCCCGAACGCCGGCGGCAACACCCCGTCCTCCCCCGCCGCAGGACGCCCCGGCAACCAGGGCTGGACCGGCACCCCCGGCTCCCGCGGCGACACCGGCTCCGGCATGCCGTCCCAGCGCACACCGGACACGTCACCTTCCTCGGCCCGCCCGTCCGCGCCGTCGCAGCCGAACTTCAGCCCGTCCTCCCCGAACACCCCGCACTCGCCCAGCGCACCCTCCGCGCCGCACGCGGGCACCCCGAGCGCACCTTCGGCCCCGAGCGCGCCCCACAGCGGTCCCACCGCGCCGTCGGCTCCCAGCACTCCCAACGCGCCGCACAGCCCGAACACCCCGTCGTCGCCGAACGCGCCTTCCAGCCCAGTAACCCCGCACAGCCCAACCGCTCCCCACGGCGGCCCGAGCGCGCCTTCGGCTCCGAGCGCCCCTCACAGCCCCAGCACCCCCTCGGCACCGAACGCACCCTCGGCACCAAGTGCGCCCCACAGCCCGAGCGCGCCCCACAACGGCCCGTCGGCACCGAACGCACTCTCGGCACCGAGCGCGCCCCACGGCGGCCCCTCCACCCCGCACGCGCCTTCGGGCCCCGGCGCACCGCACAGCCCGAACGCCCCGCACTCCCCCGACGCACCGCAGGGCCCGGGAACGACCTCGGCCGCAGGCCGCACGGACGTGCCAACCCGCCCGCAGTCGGCCACCCCCCACGCCGACGCCCCGCACACCACCCCGAACTCCCCGAACAGCCCGCACGTGCCCCAGCAGCAGGGCTTCTCGCCGTCCCCCGGCAGCCCGAACGCCCCGCACGCCGGCACCCCGCACACCCCAGGCACCCACAGCCCCGGCGGACGCCCCGACGCCCCGGGATCACGCCCCGACAGCCCCCGCCCGGACGCCTCACGCCCACGCACCGACGCCCCCGGCGGCCACCCCAACGGCCCGAGCAGGCCGGACTCCCCCACACCGCACCGTCCAGGCCCCAACCACCCCGACGGCGCACGCCCCCGCGGCTTCGACAACCCCACGACGCACCCCGGCCAGCGCCCCGACGCACCCGGCCAGCCCCACAACCGTCCCGACGGCTCCCGCCCCGACACGTCCCGCCCGGACGGCACTCGTCCTGACGGCACGCATCCCGGCAGCATCCACCCCGACGGCGCTCGTCTCGACGGAACCCGTCCCGACAGCAGGCCAGACGGCACTCACCCCGACGGCAGTCGTCCGGATGGGACGCACCCCGACGCGAACAAGCCCGACGGCCCCGGCCACCACGACGCGGACGGCCGACCGGACGGCGACACGCCCACCAGCCACGCCGACGAGCGGCCCGACCCGGCCACCGCGCACGAGCGCCACGCCGAGCAGACGCCCGCCGGTGTGTCGCACCACGGCGGTGACCCGGACATGGGCGACCTGCCGCACCGCGTGCCGAACGACCCGCGGTTCTTCACGGCGGACGTCCACATCACGCCGGACGGCCGGGCTCGCATCGGCGGGCACGACTACACGCCCGCCGAGTACGCGGACATGCTGCGCCGCGGCGGGTACGACGGCAGCAAGCCCGTCCGGCTGATCGGCTGCAACGCGGGCAGCAACGACTTCGCCCAGCAGCTGTCGAAGCACCTCGACGCACCGGTGGTCGCGCCGACCAAGCCCGCTTGGACGGACAGCCGGGGCCGGGTGTTCACCAGTGACGCGGAGATCGGCCCTGACGGCACCCGCCAGCCGAAGATCCCGCCGAACGGCGAGTGGGAGACCCACCACCCGGACGGCACGAAGTCCAAGGCGAGCGAGGACGGGTTCGCACCCGGCACCGACCCGAAGGACAAGGACGGCCTCGACCCCACCGATGCCAAGGACCGGCCGGGCAAGGTCGACCAGACCAACGTCGTCGAGGTCGAGAAGCCCGAGAACAACATCCCGATGAAGGACCGGATCCAAGATCCGGAGTACCGCGCGAAGTACTACGACGAGCGCGCCGACGGCTGGCACCGCAAGAAGATCGGCGAGGAGGACGCCTCCGGCGATCCCGTCCCGAAGATCCGCGAGAAGGACGGCCAGTTCATCGAGACCGACAAGGAGACCCCGACCAGCGGGAAGTACCAGCCGGACCCGGACAACCCGAACAAGGACTGGGCCTCCAACCGCAGGGCGGGCGAGCAGGAGGTCGACGACTTCGTCGACGCCAACCGCGGCCACCCCGACAGGGACGTCGAGAAGGTCGTCACCGACCGCCAGAAGGCGATCGAGGACCTCGACCAGGCCAAGAAGGACCACGACAGCGCACCCACCGACGAGACCGCGGAGGCCAAGCGGGACGCCTTCGAGCGGCAGACCAACGAAGGCGAACGCCTCGGCGACCTCGCCGGCGAGAACGCCATCCCGGTCGAGTTCGGTTCGCCGGCCACCCGGCTGGACCCGAACCTCGGCGGGTCGGGCCGGTTCGACCAGATCTGGGAGGTGCCCGACGGCAACGGCGGCACCAAGTACGTCCTGGTCGAGGCGAAGGGCCCGAATGGCACGCTCACGCCGCGCCGCGGGTTGGACGGCGAGCTCTACATGCAGGGCCACCCCGAGTACGCGAAGAGCATCCTCCAGGAGATGGTCGACAAGCGACTGACGCCGGAGCTCGAAGCGAAGATGCGTGCCAACGGCGCGACCGACGCGGACATCCAGGCGCACAAGGACGCGCTGAAGACAGAACGCGACCTCGCGCGGAAGATCATGTCGGGCTACCCGGACAACGCGGAATACGTGCACGTCAAGGCACAGGTCAAGACGGAAGCCGTCCCCGGTGGCACCGGCACCCGTGACGTCTACGATGGGTACACGATGAAGAAGTTCCAGTGACTGAAGCCCCAAACCCCGCAGGAGAGTGAGTTTCCAGGTGGTCACCGTGCAGCGTCATCTGACCGACGCGGAGTGGGCTGAGGAGCAGCTGGAGTACTACGTCACGGTCGTTCCGGAGGGCGCGCCGAGCGTCGAGCAGTCGACCGAACGACTGAGCGTGCTGCACCCCGCTGCGCTCAGCCGCCTCGGCTACGCCACGGTGCTCGACCCCACCGCGGAGAACCTGACCACCTGGGACGCCGTGGTGCAGGCGATGCAGGTGACCACCGGCATCTTCGCCGCGGCCGGCGCCACCGAGGGCACCGTCGAGTGGCTGATCGGCGAGCGGACGGTCCACATCCCCGCGACCGGGCCGGTGCACTACGCGAACTTCAAGCGGTGGCTGGACGCTTTCTGGCTCGCGGCGATCGTCCGCGACAAGAAGTGCCTCGACCTGCTCGCCTCGTTCCCGTTGGACATGATCAAGGAGTCGGTCGGCCAGTACGAGGAGTCCGACGCGTTGTGGGCCCGCACCTTGCAGATGTTCACGAAGAGCGAGCCGGGCATGGCCGAGGCGCTGTCCGAGGCGATGGCCGCGACCAATCCTGAACGGCTGAGGGTCAGCACGCCGGACTACGCGCTGCGCCTTGCCTTCCCGGTGATGAACGCGTTCCTGAACATGGTGCGCAGCAACCACGAACGCGAGTTCAACGAGGCTCTTGTGCAGGCGCTGGAACAGTTCAAGGCCTACTGGACGGAGAACAGCGAACTCGCCGACAACCCGCGCGGGTTCGTCGCGCTGGCTCCGCTCGGGCTCGCGTGCATCGCCAAGGACTCCGGGTTGAACGTCGAGGTCGAGTCGGACTACCTGCCCAAGCACCTGCTACTCGGCTCGTGGGTCGGCGAGTACCGGACTTCGTGACCGTTCTCCGTGTTCCTGAAATCTGTGCTTTCGAGCGGTGGCTGAACGATGAAGGTCCCCCGGCATCCCACCGACGCCGAGTGGGCTGAGGAGCAGCTGGAGTATTACGTCACCGTTGTTCCGGAAGGTGCGGCGAGCGTCGAGCAGTCGGCCGCGCGCCTGCCCGTGCTGCAGATGGGCGCGGTCGACCGGATCGGCTACGCCACGGTGCTCGACCCGACCGCGGAGAACCTGACGACGTGGGACGCCGTTGTCCAGGCGATGCAGGTCACCACCGGGATCTACGCTGCGGCCGGCGCCACTGAAGGCACCGTCGAGTGGTTGATCGGCGAGCGGACGGTCCACATCCCGGCGACCGGGCCGGTGGAGTTCGCGAACTTCAAGCGGTGGCTGGACGCCTTCTGGCTCGCGGTGATCGTCCGCGACAGGAAGTGCATCGACCTGCTCGCCTCGTTCCCGTTGGACATCATCAAGGCGTCGGGTAACCAGTACGAGGAGCTCGACGCACTGTGGGCCCGCACGCTGCAAATGTTCACGAAGAGCGAGCCGGGCATGGCCGAAGCGCTGGCCGAGGCGATGGCCGCGACCGACCCCGAACGGCTGAGGGTCAGCACGCCGGACTACGCGCTGCGCCTTGCCTTCCCGGTGATGAACACGTTCCTGAACATGGTGCGCAGCAACCACGAACGCGAGTTCAACGAAGCGCTCGCGCAGGCCCTCGAACAGCACAAGGCTTACTTCACCGCAGACAGCAAGCTGGCGGACGATCCGCGCGGTCTGATCGCGTTGGCTCTGCTCGGACTCGCGTGCATCGCGAAGGACTCCGGGCTGAACGTCGAGGTCGAATCGGACTACCTGCCCAAGCACCTGCTACTCGGCTCGTGGGTCGGCGAGTACCGGACCTCCTGATCACCGGCCTGTAGGCATGTTGGTCAACGCTTGCGCCGGCGCGGTGCCGCGGAACGGGGCGGGGCCGCGCGCATGTGGTCGCGGACCGGGGTCAGCAGGTCCGCGAGGGTCTGGACGTCGTCGGGCGACAGGCGGTCGAAGAGCAGGCCGCTGACCACCTCGATGTGACCGGGCAGCACCTGCGCGAGCAGGGTGCGGCCGGTGTCGGTGATGGTGACCGTGACGCCGCGTTCGTCGTCGGGTGACTGCGTGCGGGTGACCAGGCCCGCCTTCTCCAGCAGGCCGACCTGGTAGGTCAGGCCGCTGCGGCTGTAGACGACGCCGTCGGCGAGGTCGGTCATGCGGTGGCTGCCGGTGGGCGCGTCGCCGAGGCGGGCCAGCAGTTGGAACTGCACGTAGCTGAGGTCGCCGGCCTCCTTCAGCTGTTGCTCGACCGCGTGCCGCAGCAGGCTCGTCACCTCGACGAGCGTGAAGTACGCGCCGAGCTGGGCCGGGTCGAGCGACGGCGGTGGGGCGGGCATGCCCGGCAGTCTACTGCTTCGAATTCGAAGTGACAGCGAGCACATCTCTTGCTTCGAATTCGAAGCAGGCTGTAGCGTCGTCCTCAGTTGCTTCGAGTTCGAAGCACAACAGCGGAAGTGGGAGAGCCATGAAGGCAGTGCGTTTCCACGAGTACGGCGGCCCCGAGGTCCTGCGCCACGAGGACGTGGAGCAGCCGCAGCCCGGTGCCGGCGAGGTGCGGGTCCGGGTGGCCGCCACGTCGTTCAACTCCGTCGACGGCAACATCCGCGCCGGCTTCATGCAGGGGGCGATCCCGGTGGAGCTGCCGCACACGCCCGGTCTCGACGTCGCCGGCACGGTCGACGCGCTCGGCGAGGGCGTGACCGGCTGGTCCGTCGGTGACGAAGTTGTCGCCTTCCTGCCGATGACCAAGCCGGGTGCGTCCGCCGAGTACGCGCTCGCACCGGCGGAAGCGCTGGCACGGGCACCCAAGGGGATTCCGTTGGCCGATGCCGCCGCACTGCCCGTGGTGGGGCTTACCGCGTGGCAGGCGCTGTTCGACCACGGCCGGCTGAAGGCCGGGCAACGGGTGCTGGTCAACGGTGCGGGTGGAGCGGTCGGCGGGCACGCCGTGCAGCTGGCCAAGGGTGCCGGTGCGCACGTCATCGCCACGGCCAGCCCGCGCAGCGCCGAGGCCGTGCGTACTGCCGGGGCCGACGAGGTCGTCGACCACACCGCCACGAGCGTGACCTCGGCGGTCACCGAGCCGGTCGACCTCGTGCTCAACCTGGCGCCGGTCGCCCCGGAGGAACTGGCCGCGCTCGTCACGCTGGTGCGACCGGGCGGGGTCGTCGTGAACACCACGGTGTGGATGCCCGCGCCCTCCGACGAGGCACGCGACGTGCGCGGCATCGACCTCTACGTCCGCAGCGACGCCGAGCAGCTGGCGCGGCTGGTCGGGCTGGTCGACCGCGGCGAGCTGCTCATCGACGTCGGTCAGCGGGTGCCGCTCGCCGAGCTGCCCGCGCTGCACGCCGCGGGTGCGGTGGCCGGCAAGGTCGTCGTCCTCGTCGGCACCGGGGACTGAGGAGGACGACGACGGCGGTGGGGTCAGGCGACGACGACCTCGACACCGGCCGCGCGCAGGCGGTCGAGGTCCGCGGCCGGGGCGGAGGAGTCCGTGACCACCACGTGCACGTCGGTGATCGCGGCGATGCGGGAGAACGCGCGCTTGCCCACCTTCGACCCGTCGGCGAGCACGACCACGCGGTCGGCGGTGCGCAGCAGGCAGTGGTCGGTGTGGGCCTCGACCTCGTCGTGGGTGGTGATGCCGCCGCGGGCGTCGATGCCGTCCACGCCGAGGAACACCACGTCCAGGCTGATGCCCGCGAGCGCGCGGTCGGCGATCGGGCCGACGAGCTCGTAGCTCTCCGGGCGCACGCCACCGCCGGTGACCACCAGGTCGATGGTCGGGCGGGGGCACAGGTCGGAGGCGATGTTGAGGGCGTTCGTCACGATCTTGAGCTGGCGGCCGACCGCGAGCAGGCGGGCCAGCTCGGTGGTGGTCGTGCCGCCGTTGAGGCCGACCGAGTGGACGGACCCGGTCACGAACCTCGCGGCGGCCTCGGCGATCTGGCGCTTCTCCTCGCGCCGGCCCACCCGGTAGCGCAGCGGCAGCTCGTAGATCACCTCGGCCGCGACCGCGCCGCCGTGGGTGCGTTTGAGCAGCTTCTGCTCCTCCAGCGACTGGAGGTCGCGGCGGATCGACGCGACGGACGTGGCCAGGTCCTCCGCCAGCTCGGTGACGGTCACCGAGCCCGACTCGGCGAGCCTCTCCAGGATCGTGGCGAGGCGCTGCTCTTGACGCATTCGATCAGAATAGCGCACAAATTGTGTCCGTTTGGGCGCGAAACGATGCACCGAAGGCAGACACCGAACTAGAAACGATCAAATAAGCAACTGATCTGATCAAACGTGATTGGCCACCGGTCTCAATAGGCCTTCGTCGCTACAGTCGCTCACATCCGATCACCAACTGAGCGATCAAGGAGTGTGGCGTCCATGGCCTCCCCTGCCCGCGCCCTCGCCGGGGCCGCGCTCGCCGCGGCCGCGCTGACCGCCTGCGCCGCCGGTCCCCCGGCCTCGGCCGGCGCCGCGGTCGAGCCGTCCGCTGCCGCCGCCATCGAGAAGCCGCCGACCAGCGGCGTGCTCGACTACCAGCTCGGCGCGGCCTACACCCCTCCGGCCGGCGTGACCCTGGTGACCCGCGACAGCAGCGCGTCACCCGCGAGCGTCTACTCGATCTGCTACGTCAACGGGTTCCAGACCCAGCCCGGTGAGAAGAGCCTCTGGCTGAACCAGCGCAGGCACCTGCTGCTCGAGGACTCCTCCGGCAACCCGGTCGTCGACCCCGGCTGGCCGGACGAGTTCCTGCTCGACACCTCCACCCCGGCCAAGCGCACCGAGCTCGCCTCGATCATCGGCGCCACCATCGACCTGTGCGCGAACAAGGGCTTCGAGGCCGTCGAGGTCGACAACCTCGACTCGTACCTGCGTTCCCGCGGCAAGCTGACCGTGGGCGACAACCTCGCCTACGCCAAGCTCTTGGCCGACCGCGCGCACGGCAGGAACCTCGCGATCGGCCAGAAGAACTCCGCGGAACAGGCCGCCCAGGCGAAGTCCCAGGTCGGCTTCGACTTCGCCGTGTCGGAGGAGTGCCACCGCTGGGAGGAGTGCTCGTCCTACAGCGACGTCTACGGGAAGAACGTCATGGACGTCGAGTACACCGACGACCTGCGCGGCACGTTCGAGGACGTGTGCGGGGACCCGGACACCCCGGCCGTCACGACGTTGCGCGACCGCTTCCTCGTCGGGCCGAACGACCCCGGCTACGCGTTCGACCACTGCTGACCACGTGAGCGGCCCCGGTCGCGGGGCCGCTCCTCCTCGTGCGCGACGCGGCGCGGCGCCACCGCGATCGGCCTGCGGCCGGCGGGTCAGACGTCGACCACCTCGTGCAGCCGCAGCCCGCGGTTCATCGCCCCGGCCGCCTTCGCCACCGCCGCACGCGGCAGCAGGCGCGGCACCCACGTGATCGCGCGGGTCAGCCCCCGGCCGGGATAGGACGCCGTGCGGCGCCGGGCGTAGTCGTCGAGCAGCCTGCGCGCGACGGACTCCGGTGAGTCGGCGAAGCGCGGGTTGATCGACGCCGTGGTGCCGTCGAAGAAGCCGGTCGCGATCGCACCGGGGTGGGCGGCCATGACGTGCACGCCCGTGCCGCGCAGCTCTTCGGCCAGTGCCTCGGTGAACGACAGGACGAACGCCTTCGTGCCGGCGTAGGTGGCCTGGTAGGGCAGGGGCTGGAAGCCGGCGGTCGAGGAGACGTTCACGATGCCGCCGGTGCCGCGTGCGACCAGGTCGCGGCCGATGGCGTGGGTCAGCTCGACGAGGCCGGCGACGTTCAGGTGCAGCGACCGCAGCTGGGGTTCGAGCGGGCGGTCGAGGAACGGGCCGGCGCTGCCCGCGCCGGCGTTGTTCACGAGCAGGTCGACGGTCAGGTCCCGGGCGCGCAGCTCGGCGAGCACCCGGCGCGGGCCGTCGGGGGTGGCGAGGTCGGCGGTGATGACCTCGCCACCCCCGATCTCGGCGGCGAGCTCGCGCAGGCCGGACTCCGAGCGGGCCAGCAGGACCGGGCGCGCTCCTCTGCGTGCCAGGTCGAGGGTGAGCGCGCGGCCCAGCCCCTTGGACGCGCCGGTGACCAGTGCGGTGACACCGCGGTACTCGTGCCTCACGACAACCTCCACCAGTTCGAGACTCGAAGTACTCACGCTAGCAGAACACTTCGAGACTCGAAGCAAAGGTAGGATGCCGGTATGACGGCGGCCGACCTCACCGCGGCACTGGCCGCCACCCACGACGTGTGGATGCGCACGGCCGACCGGCTCGGGCCGGTGCTGGCCGAGCACCGCCTGACCACCGCGACCTTCCAGGCGCTGTGGGCGATCGACCCGGCAGAGCCGCCGCCGTCGATGAAGGTCATGACCGAGCGGCTGCACTGCAACGCGCCGAACCTCACGTTCGTCACCGGCCAGCTGCTCGACCGGGGACTCGTGGAGCGCAGCGTCGACCCGGCGGACCGGCGGTCGCGGGTGCTGAGCCTCACCGCGAAGGGGCGGCGGGTGCGGGACGAGGTGGTGCGGGCCGCGCTGGAGAACACGCCGCTGGCCCGGCTGGACGAGGGCGAGCTGCGGCAGCTCACGGCGTTGCTGGGCCGCGTCCTTCAGCCCGAGGGGTGAGTCCGGGTCACAGCAGCGCGCGCCACTCGTCCGCCCGCACGGCGGGACCGGCCGTCAGCCCGCACCCCCGCCACCCGGTCACGGCGCGGATGCCGTGCAGAGCGCCGAGGCTCCACACCTCCAGACCGTCCAAAGAGGCCAGATCGCACCGCTCGGGCCGCACCGCCACGCCCTGCCGACCGGCCAGGTCCACGACCAACCGGCGCGTCACGCTGTCCAGCACGGGCAGGCTCGGGTCGGGAACGCACAGCAGGTCCCCGCGCCACCACACGACCGAGCTGAGCGCGCCCTCCAGGACCGTGCCGGTGCCGGTGCGCAGCAGCACCTCGTCCGCACCGGAGGAGGCCGCCGACACGCGCAACGCCTGCATCGCCACCAGGTCCGGCCCCTTCGTCCGCGGGTGGCGGCGCGGGTCCGGGCCTGGGTGCGGCAGCAGCACCACCTCCGCCGACGGCTCGGGAGCCGGTCGCAACCGCAGCCGCAGCCGGTGGTCGGCACCGCACTCAACGCGCGGGAACCAGCGGCCGGTGCGCGGCACCGCACCGGCTGCGGAGTCCAGGAACCGGCGCACCGCCGCCGCGCCGAGCCCGGCCTCGCGCTCGCACGACGACACGAACCTGGCGTGGTGCAACGGGAGTGCGCGCGTCACGCCGTCCGAGACCAGCCACGAGTCCGCCACCAGCAGCGCGGCTTCACCGGAGTCCTCGGCCAGCCGGCCGTCCCGCCACAGGAAGGTGTCCACGTCTCCCCTCGCCCACGCCCCTACGCGCACAACGGAACCAGGAAGCGGGAGACGCTGCGCAGCTTCTCGGTCGTCTCCTCCAGCGCACAGCCGGGTTTCGCCGCCACGTCCGCACCGGCGCGCAGCCACGTGCGGCCGCCGTGCCGGAACAGACCGCGCAGCACCAGGACCGCGTCCAGCGAACCGTCCGGCTCGACCAGGACGACAGCGCCGCCGTACAGGCCGCGTTCGGGTTCGACCCGGTCGATCAACGCGCACGCCCGCGCCTTCGGCACCCCCGAGGCCGTGACGGCGGGCAGCAGCGCGGCCAGCGCGTCCCACGACGTGCGGCCGGCCGACAGCGCGCCGGTGACCTCGGCGGCCGGGAACCGCGCCACCCGCACCGAACCCGGTTCGCACACGCCGGCCAGTTCGGCGGCGGCCAGGCGCACCGCGACCGCGCGCTCGAACACCGCACCGGCGGCACGGCTCGGTTCCTCCCGCCACGCCACGTCGAACACCGGGTCGCCGCTCGACGGTGCCAGCGCCTGCGTCACGAGGCCTCGGGCGGTGTCGACCCTCGTCACGACCTCGGGGTCGAAACCGAGGACCTCCCAGCCGCCGAGGCGCAGCAGGGCCGACCGCGCCGGGTCGCCACCGCGCCGCCCGGCCAGGTAGGTCGCCGCGAAGTCGACCTCCCCCGGCACCGGCACGGTCCTGGACAGCACCACCCGGTCCAGCAGGCCCGCCCGGATGTCGGCCACCGCCGCGCCGACCGCCGAGCGGTACTCCTCGGCACCGTGCGTCTCCACCGGTGCGCGCACCCCGGCCTCGACCACGTCCACAGTGGACACGTCGGCGAGCCGCTTCTCCAGCACGTCCAGCGCGGCCTCGTCGTCCGCGCGCAGCACCGCCGTGCCGTCGGCGAACCGGACCTCGGCGCGCGGCACGGCGAGGTGGCCGGTGCGTTCGAACGACACCCAGCCGTAGGCGGTGCGCCCGGCCAGGCGGGCCACGTCGGCGAGCCCGCCGGTGACCGTCTCGGCCTCGCCCTCCGCGAAGTGCACGGTGGCGCCGTTCTCGTGGACGACGTGCGGTTCAGCGGCTGTGCGGGCCAGTGCCGCGGCCGCCTCCAGCGCGTCGCCCGCGAAGGGCACGCTGCGCTCATGGGTACTCATCGGAGACCTCACCTGTGGGCGGGGCGGCGGCGGTCAGATCACCCCGGTTCTGAGCGCGTAGGCCACGGCGTGGGACCGGTTGCGGAAGTTCAGCCGGGTCGTGATGCCGAAGACGGTCTGCTTGATCGACCGTTCCGACAGGTGCAGCCGCGCGGAGATCTCGGCCGTGCTGCACCCCTCCGCGGTGAGCCGCAGCACCTCGACCTCCCGCTGGGTGAACTCCGCCTCCGCGGCGCCGGCCGGGGCGCGGGTGATCGCCTCGACCTGCTCGGCGAGCCGCCTGCGCCGCTCGCCCAGCGTCTCGTCGCCGCTCACCACCGCGGCCAGCACGGCGCGGACCAGCTCGGCACCGGTCATCCGGCGCCGGGACAGCACGGTGACCACGTTGGTCCCGACCGACCTCAGGTCCGCGGTGCCGATCTCGTCGACGACCAGGACCGCCGGCACGGTGCCCGCCGTCACCCCGTACACCTCGGCCGCGACCTCGGCGGAGAACCGCCTCGCCCCCACGACCGCCACGTCGTAGCGGTCGTAGGGGTCGCCGTGCGCCTCGACCTCCCTCCTCGCGCGCAGGAAACCGACCAGCCCAGCACGGGTGATCGGGTCCCGCGCCTGCACCAGGACCGTCGCCGCGACCATCGCTGCACCTCACGTCGGAACGTCGAAAGCGTCGAGAACACGGGGAACCGGCGGCACTGCCGGACTGCGGGCTCAGATCACGCCGTGGCGCAGCGCGTAGGCCACCGCGTGCGGCCGGTTGCGCAGGTTGAGCCTGCTCGTGACGTTGTGGATCAGCTTCTTGACCGACCGCTCGGAGGCGCTCAGCTTGGCGGCGATCTCCGCGGTGTCGTGCCCGTCGGCCATGAGCTCGATGACCTCCACCTCCCTGGGCTTGAGCCCGGAGGCGCGCAGGCCGTGGGGGTCGAGCAGCTCCGCGTGCACCCGCCGGACGTGCCGGACGAGGTCGCCGGCCAGCGCGAACGGCAGCACCGCGCCGCCGCGGGCCGCGGTGAGCACCGCGGTGTGCAGCCGGTCGGCGGTGAACTCGGCGGCGGGCAGGACGGCCACGACGTTGCAGTCGACCGCCAGCACCACGTCGACCTGCTCGACCTCCCGCACCACCAGGACGACCGGCCGGTCGAGGAGCTGCCGCAGCTGCCGCAACGCCGCGGCCACGTCCACGGAGAGCCGGTCGGCGACGGCGACGACCACGTCCGCCCCCTGCCGCGCCGCGGCCGCGGCCAGCGCCGCCTCCTCGCGCACCTCGACCTCGGGGAAGGAACGCAGGGAGATGACGACGCCGGTTCTCGCGATGAAGTCCGCACAACACACGACGACGCGTGTGACGCCCATTCTTCTTTCCTCTCCCGCAAAAGAATTCAGGCGACTCCGAGCGTACGACACATCACCGAGGCCACCAAGGTCGTATCAATTGGCGTCCCGAAGAATGCGTCCCGCACCACTCGTCCGCAGCATCGGACATTGATTTCCTACGCGAGTGCGCAGGTTGACAGCACACCGGCTCCCTGGACCTCCGGAATGCCCGGTTCGCCGGGTTGTCCGACAACGTTGCCGACCGGCAGAACATCACGGTTCAAACCTCCCCACCTGCGAGTTTGCCCACCTCGTTCCCCAAGGGGCACCGACCTGATCCCCAAGGGGAAGTCATTCGACCGGCTGCGCCGACATCGTTGACAACGCCGCGGGAGGCCCCGCAGGATCACTTGACGCCGTCACTTGACCATTGCTGGTCGCCACGGTAATTCTGGGATCGGTCCCCGATTCAACCCGCGGTCACCGGCTGCACGGGAATGGGTGGGTGTCATGCACCACGGGCAGAACGACAAGTGGAAACGCGAGCAGCGACCGGCGAACTGCTGGACGCCCAGCTCGCTGCAGGCCAGGATCTTGGAAGGTGTCGCCGCGGGATTCTCCAGCGGGCGGTTGTCGAGGGAGCTCTACCTCAGCCCGAAGACCGTCGACTACCACGTCCGCGTCATGTCGGACAAGCTGCAGGCGCCGAACCGGGTGGCGCTGGTGTCCAGGGCGTTCGTCCTCGACATCCTGCGCGCCGACACGTGGCCACCGCGGGTCGCGTGCGACACCGTGGACTGATCGCGACACCGCCCCGGCGGTCGTCACCGCTCCTCCCCCGCGTGAACGGCGCCGGCGTCGTCGATGCCGACCGGCGCCGCGTCGAGGCCGGCCAGCAGGTCCACCACGGCCCTCGTGATGTCCTGCGCGGTCAGCCCGCAGGCGGCGAGCACCTCCGCCCGCGAACCGTGGCTCAGGAACCGCCGCGGGATGCCGAACTCCCGCAACGGGGTGCTGACGTCGTTGTCCCGCAACGTCTGCGCGATCGCCGAACCGACACCGCCCGCGCGGCTGTTGTCCTCGACCGTGATCGCGAGCCGGTGCCGGCGGGCCACGTCGGCCAGCGCGGGGTTGACCGGCGTGACCCACCGCGGGTCCACCACGGTCACACCGATGCCCAGGGCGCGCACGCCGTCCGCGACCGCCAGCGCGAGTCCCGCGAGCGCCCCGACCGCGACGACCAGCACGTCCGACGGACCGGAGCGGCGCAGCACGTCGACACCGTTGAACGTGGCGACGGCCGGCAGGTCGGGGCCGACCGGTCCCTTGGGGAACCGCAGCAGCGTCGGGCCCTCCGACCACGCCACCGCCTCGGCCAGCAGCTCGGCCAGCCGGGCGCCGTCACGCGGTGCCGCGATCCGCAGCCCCGGCACGACCTGCAGCACCGAGAGGTCCCACATGCCGTTGTGGCTCGGCCCGTCGTCACCGGTCACCCCGGACCGGTCGAGCACGAACGTCACCGGGCGCCGGTGCAGTGCGACGTCCATCAGCACCTGGTCCAGCGCGCGGTTCACGAACGTCGAGTAGATCGCCACCACCGGGTGCACGCCGCCCAGCGAGAGCCCCGCGGCCATCGTGACCGCGTGCTGCTCGGCGATGCCGACGTCGATCACCCGCTCGGGGTGCTTGCGCTGCAACGGGAGCAGGCCGGTCGGCTCGGCCATGGCGGCCGTGATCGCGACCAGGTCGGCCCGCCGCTCGGCCAGCTCGACCAGCTCCTGCGCGAACACCGAGGTGAACGACCGGCCGGAAGCCGGCAGCGGCTGGCCGGTCCGCGGGTCCATCGGTTTGACGGCGTGCCCGAGGTCCAGGTCGTTGTCCTCGGTGTGGCGGAACCCCTTGCCCTTGGCCGTGACCACGTGCACGACGACCGGCCGGGCCAGGGCGGCCGCGTGCCGCAGCGCGTCCTGCACGGCCGCGATGTCGTGACCGTCGACCGGGCCGAGGTAGCCGAGCCCGAGCTGTTCGAACACACCGGGCCCGCCGCCGGCGCGCAGGTCGGCCAGGTGCCGGGCGAGCCCGCCGACCGTCGGCGCGTAGGACCGGCCGTTGTCGTTGAGGACGACGACGAGCGGCCGGTCCGGCCCGCCCGCGATGTTGTTGAGCGCCTCCCAGGCCATGCCACCGGTCAGCGCACCGTCGCCGACGACCGCGACGGTCGCCCGGTCACGCCGCCCGAGGTGGGCGTCCGCGCGTGCCAGTCCGTCCGCGTAGGACAGTGCGGTGGACGCGTGCGAGTTCTCCACGAGGTCGTGCTCGGACTCCTCCGGGTTCGGGTAGCCGGAGAGGCCACCGGAACGGCGCAGCCGGTCGAACCCGGCCTGGCGACCGGTCAGGACCTTGTGCACGTACGCCTGGTGCCCGGTGTCCCACAGCACCCGGTCGCGCGGGGAGTCGAAGACGGTGTGCAGCGCGATGGTCAGCTCCACCACGCCGAGGTTGGGGCCGAGGTGTCCCCCGCTCGCGCAGACCCGGTCGACCAGGAACGCGCGGATCTCGCCGGCGAGGTCGCGCAGCTGCGCGGCGGTCAGCTCACGCAGCCGCGCCGGGTCGCGCACGGTTTCCAGCAGCGCCATGTCGAACAGAGCTCCTCATCGGGTGTGGTCGCTCTCGATCGGTCCTGACCGGTCACGCGGGTCCGCGACTCATTCCCGGCCCGTTCCCGGACGCGGTTTTCCGGTGTCGCGCAGAATCCACCAATCCGCAGAATAGTCCCGGTCAGTCCCACCTCCGCGTTCCTTTGGGGTTTTTCCCAAAGTCGATCCCGCGCACTCCGGCGTCGTTGACACCACCCGGACGGCGCCTCCACGATGGAATCCGCTCGCTATTCGCGAGGAATTCGGTCCACAGGCCATCCACCAACGCAGTCGTCGGCAACCGAGCCCTGGAGAAGTGACCGTGTCAAATCTTCCAAGTTCACCTCTGGCAGCGCTGGACCCCCAGGACGAGGTACGGGTAGTCGGCCAGTACTACGACGGCAAAACCGCCAAGCTCGTGCGCAAGTACGGTCCTGGCCCGCGAATTCACTACCACGTGGGCTACTACCCGGACAGCCGGACGCCCGCGCACGCGCCCGGTGCGAGCCCGGAGGACATCCGCGGCAGCATCCGCGTCCACCAGGAGGGCCTGCTGCAGTACGCGGCGAAGGTCTGGGGCGCGGAGCACCGGCTGTCGGGCAAGGTCCTGGACGTCGGCTGCGGTCTGGGCGGCGGCTCGCTGTTCTGGGCGCAGGAGTACGGCGCCGACGTCACCGCGGTCACCAACGCGCCGGAGCACGCGCCGATCGTCGAGGGCTTCGCGCGGGAGACCGGCGTGGGCGGGAAGGTCCGCTCGCTGGTCTGCGACGCCAACCGGCTCAGCGTGGACGACGGCCCCTACGACGCGGCGGTGGCGATCGAGAGCAGCGGCTACTTCAACCGCCCGCAGTGGTTCCAGCGGCTGGCGGACGTGATCCGCCCCGGTGGCAGCGTGTGCATCGAGGAGGTGTTCACGACCCGGCCCGGCGGTGCCGACGTGTGGGCGGAGTACTTCTACTGCAAGCCGGTCCCGGTGCGCGAGTACGTGCAGGCCGCGGAGGCGGCGGGCTTCGCACTGGTCGACGAGGTCGACGTCACGGCGGAGACCGCGCCGTTCTGGGAGGAGAGCGCCGCCTGGACGAAGGCGGTCCTGGACACCGACGACAGCCTTTCGGCGGTCGAGCGCAGGAACATGCGGATCTCCCTGCTGGCGAACCAGGCGCAGGGCGCCGAATGGCGAGCGGGCGGCCTGACGCTCGGCTTCCTGCGCTTCGAGAAGAAGTGAAGGAGAAAGCTCCGCACCCGCGCTCGGCCGGAACTCCCCGGCCGAGCGTCCGCATGTCCACCCCGTTCCCGACGATTCGGAGTTCGTCATGACGATCGACCAGACTCCCGCCCATCACGCCGAGGTCCGCAACGTGTACGACGGGTTCGGCCGGGTCTACCGCTCCGTGTGGGGACCGAACATCCACTACGGCTACTGGGAGGACGACGCCGACGACAGCTCCGTCGAGGTCGCCACCGACCGCCTGACCGACCTGATGATCTCGGGTCTGGCCGCGCAGCCCGGCCAGCGGGTCCTCGACATCGGCTGCGGCATCGGCCACCCCGCGCGGCGGCTCGTCCGCACGAGCGACGTGCACGTGGTGGGCATCAGCATCAGCCACCTGCAGGTGGAGCAGGCGAACGACGACGCCGTCGCGGCCGGTCTCGGCGACAAGGCCACGTTCCAGTTCGCCGACGCCATGGACCTGCCGTTCCCCGACGGCTCGTTCGACGCGGCCTGGGCGTTCGAGTCGATGTGGCACATGCCCGACCGCGGCCGGGTGCTCGCCGAGACCGCCCGCGTGCTGCGCCCCGGCGGCCGGCTCGTGGTCGCCGACGTCGTCCAGCGCGAGCCGATCACCCCCGAGGGACAGGTGGTCATCGACCACGTCAAGGCCAACTACGGCGTGACGACCCTGGGCACGATCGACGAGTACGAGCGCAACCTCGCCGCCGCCGGTTTCGTCGACGTGGAGGTCCGCGACATCACCGACAACGTGATCCGCACCCTCCTGCTCATGGCCGACGCCTTCGAGACGGTCCGCGACAAGCTCGCCGACCTGGTCGGCGCCGAACAAGCCGATTCGCTCATCGACTTCGTGCGCCGGTTCGGGTCCATCCCGGAGAGCGGCTACATCTACGTCACCGCGGTCCGCGCCTGACCTGACGACGGGAGAAGAGCCCCGGCCACTCCTGGCCGGGGCTCTTCTCCCGTCGTCACTGCCGGACGCGCAGCTCGGTCAACGCCCGCAGCGGGAACACCGGCTTGTGCCGGTGCGACTGCCCCGGCGCCATGGTCAGGCCCGGCATCCTGGCGGCGATGGCCTGCACAGCGACCTCCAGCTCCGCACGGGCGAACGACGCCCCGAGGCAGAAGTGGATGCCGTGCCCGAACGCGAGGTGCGAGGACGACCCGCTGCCCGGGCTGAACGCGGCGGGGCAGGCGTGGACGCGGCTGTCCCGGCCGGCGGTGCCGTACAGCAGGAGCAGCCTGCTCCCCTCGGCCAAGTGCACGTCACCGACCACCACGTCACGGGTCGCCGTCCGGTACATGCCCGCCAGCGGGGCGTCGAACCGCAGCCCCTCCTCGACGAGGTCGCGGGTGTCGACCGTGCCGTCGGCGACCTCCGCCCAGCCACCGGGCGACCGCAGCTGGTGGTACACGATCGTGCCGAGCGCCTCCGCGCAGGTCATGTGGCCCGCGAAGATCAGCGTGGGGATCTGCACCGCGACCTCGTCGGCGGTGAGGGTGTTGCCCGCCCTGCCGTCGTGCAGCAGCTCGCTGATCAGGTCGTCCTGCGGGTGCGCCAGCCGGTCCCGCGCGAGCTCGCGGGCGAACGCCCCGAAGTCGACCAGTCCCTGCGCCCACTCCCGCAGCAGCTCGGGGTCGGTGTCGCGTTGCAGCATCATCAGCTCGATGCGCTGCTCCGACCACAATCGGCAGCGGTCGAGGTAGTCGTCGGGCACCCCGAGGCGCGCACACATCACCTCAAGGGCGTACGGCACCGCGAACGCCTCGATGAGGTCGAACTCGGCGTCGGCCGCGACCCGCTCGACGAGCTCCGCGGCGATCTTGCGCATCGTGGGCTCGAACGCCCTGACCTTGGCCGGGGTGAACCCGATGTTGAGCACCTCGCGGACCCTGGCGTGCGCGGGCGGGTCGAGTGAGCCGACGCCCAGGCCACCGTCACCGCGCCACGTCTTGAACATCCTGGCCACGTCGTCGGGCAGCTTCACCTTCGGACGCGGGTTGTGGTCGCGCGCCGAGTAGCTCTTGTCGTCCTTCAGCACGGCGAGCAGCTCCTCGCGCCGGCTGACGCACCACGCGTCGAGCAGCGGCGCGTAGAACACCGGCTCGTCGTCCCCGATGCCGGCCAGGAACTCGTACGGGTCGTCGCGGTGTTCGCCGTACGGGTCGAACGGCCTGCCTTCGCGCACTTTCCCGGAATCGGCTGACACAGCCATTTCGCCTCTCCAGCTGTCAGTGGAACCAGCAGCCACCAATCCGCAGAATATCCAGTTCCCGGTCACACCCCGCGCACATTGGGGTTTTTCCCAAAGTCGAACAGGTGTGCGCGCCGAGTCGTTGACACCGCGGGAGCGGGTCGTTCAGGATGCTGATCGGAACCACCGCTCGAAATCCCGAGCACCACTCAGCGAACCAGTGGCGTTTTTTCGGTATTCAATTCGAGCGCCGGAGGGAAATCCGATGAGCACACCCGGCACCTCGTCGACCGCGCTCCTGTCGCCGGCGACGGTGCGGGCCGCGGTACTGCCCGTCGTCCGCCAGCAGGTGTCCGCGCTGGAACCGGCGCTGGCCAGGATCAGCTCCTACCACCTCGGTTTCACCGACGAGCACGGTGCGCCCAGCGACGCCGCGAGCGGCAAGCTGACCCGCGCGTCGCTGATGATGGCGGCGGCAGCGGGGGTCGGGCTGCGACCGGAGGACGTCCTCGCCCCGGCGGCGGCACTGGAGCTGCTGCACAACTCGACCCTGGTCCACGACGACATCATCGACGCGGACGACCTGCGGCGCGGGCGGCCGGCGACGTGGCGGGTGTTCGGCACGGGCCTCGCGATCCTCGCCGGGGACGCGTTGCAGGCGCTGAGCATCCAGATGGTCGTCGAGGACCCCGGTCCCGGCCGTGCCGAGATCGCCGGCGCGTTCGCCGAGGCCACCCGGCTGGTGCTCTCCGGCCAGTCCCGCGAGCTCACCGTCCGGCTGGGCCCGGACGCCGGAGTCGCCGCGTACGACCGGATCGTGGAGGAGAAGACGTCCGCGCTGCTGGAGTGCGCCCTGGTGACACCGGCGTTGCGGGCGGGCAGCGCGGACCACGTCGTGGCCGCCCTGCGCGGCGCGGGCAGGCACCTCGGCCTCGCCTTCCAGATCGCCAACGACGTCGAGGACGTCTGGGGCGACCCCGCGGTGACCGGCAAGCCCGTCCGCGGCGACATCGGGCGGCGCAACCCGTCCTTCCCCGTGCTGGCCGCGCTCGCGACCGGTGGCCCGGCCGGCGAGCGGCTGCTCGGGCTGTGGGAGTCCGACGACACCTCCGCGGCGCACCTGCGGGAGATGGCCGACCTCGTCGACGAGTCCGGCGGTCGCCGCACCGCCGAGCGGACCTCCCGCGAGCACTTCGACTCGGCCTTGGCGCACCTCGCACGCGCCGGGCTGACCCCCGCGGCGGCGGCCGAGCTGGCCGCCCTGTTCGACCGCATCGTCCACCGCACCCCGTGAACCTCGATCCCGGCGGAGGTCGTCAGTGAGTACCCCGGTTCAACTGCCGTTCGAGCAGGAGGACGTGCTGCGGCTCGCACCGCGGTTGCGCGAGCTGCAGTCCCAGGGCTCGGTCCACCGGGTGCGCACCCCCGACGGCGGCGCGGCGTGGCTCGTCACCGGGCACGCCCACGTGCGTCAGCTGCTCGACGACGACCGGCTGAGCCGCACCAACCCCGACCCGGCCGCGCAGGACCCCAGCTCGGCGCTGCTCGCAAGCCTGCTGGGCGGTTTCGCCACCGACCACGCCCGGATGCGCGCGCTGCTGGAACCGCACTTCTCGCCCGAACGCATGGCGGAGCTGCGCCCGTACGTCGAGAAGCAGACCGGACAGCTGCTCGACCGGCTCGCGGAGCGGACGCCGCCGGTGGACCTGCGCGAGGCGGTGGCGCTGTCGTTGCCGATCCAGGTGATGTGCGAGTGGCTGGGCGTGCCGCAGGAGGACAAGGACCGCTTCGGCGGCTGGACCAGGGACGCGGCCGGCGTCGGTGACCCGGTCCGGTCCAAGCAGGGGCTGGGCGGGTTGTTCGGCTACTGCCGGCAGCTCGTCGCCGACAAGCGGCGCACCCCCGGTGACGACGCGATCTCCCGGATCTGCGCGACCGAGGGCATCACCGACGACGAAGTCCTCGGGCTGACCGCGTTGTTGTTGTTCGGCGGCTACGAGACCACGGTGGCCCGGATCGGCACGAGCACCCTGCTGCTGTTGTCCGATGTGGACCAGTGGCGGGCGTTGGTGGCCGACCCCGGTCTCGTGCCCGGTGCCGTCGAGGAGACGCTGCGGCTGTCGATGCCGAACCCGCACAACGGTGGCATGCCCCGGTACGCGGTGACCGACCTCGACGTCGACGGGGTCACGATCCGGGCCGGTGACCCGGTGCTGCTGAACATCATCGCGGCCAACCACGACGAGGCGGTCTTCCCCGGCGCCGACCGGGTCGACGTCACGCGCGACACCGCGGCCAGCCTCGTGTTCGGGCACGGCGCGCACCACTGCGTGGGGGCGGCACTGGCGCGGATGCAGCTGCAGGTGGTGCTCACCCAGCTCGTCGCGCGGTTCCCGTCGCTGCGCCTGGCCGTCGGCGTGGACGAGCTGGCGCTGCGCACCGACACGCTGATCGGCGGTCTGGTCGAACTCCCGGTGACCTGGTGATTGGGAACCTGATGCTGCACAAGATATCCGCGGGCGTCGTCACGAAGAGCCCGGACCCGGTCCGCCCGTACCTGCTGCTGATGCGGCTGGACCGGCCCACGGGGTACGTCCTCTACCTGCTGCCCGGTCTGTGGGCCGTCGTGTTCGCCTCCGGCCACCGGCCCGACCTGCTGTCGGTGGCGGCCATCGCCGTCGCCGCGGTGCTGATCCGCGGCTTCGCCTGCGCCAGCAACGACGTGACCGACAGGGAGATCGACGCCCGCGTCGCCCGCACCGTGGGGCGACCGGTCGCGGCGGGGACGATCAGCGTCCGCAACGGGATCCTCTGGGGCGCTGCACAGGCCTTGGCCGCGCTGCTCGTCCTGCTGCTGGCGAACGTCGAGACCGCACTGGTCGCGCTCGCCACGTACCCGCTGATCGTCGCGTACCCGTTCATGAAGCGCTTCTTCTTCTGGCCCTCGGGGTTCCTCGGGCTGGTGATGAGCACCTACGTGTTCGTCGGCTGGACGGCGGCGACCGGCGACACCGACTACCCGCCCGCGGTGTACGGCCTGTACGCCGCCGGGACGTTCTGGACGATGGTGCACGACGCCATCTACTCCCACCAGGACAAGGAGTTCGACCGGAAGATCGGTGTCAGGTCCTCGGCGCTGCTGTTCGGCGGGGCGACCAAGGCGTGGCTGTCGCTCTTCGTCGTGCTCAGCGTGGCCGGTGTGCTGTGGGCCGGTTCGCTGACGTCGATCGGGTGGGCGTTCTACGCGGTCGTGGTGCTGGCGGCGGCGTACCTGGCGCACCTGCTGTTCCGGGTGGACCTGGACGACCCGAAGGCGTGCTGGGACACCTTCGTCGCCAACACGAACTACGGCTGGATCGTCCTGGCCGCCGTGATCGCCGGGCAGTTCACGTGAGCACCGCGATGTGGCAGGGCGACGCGGTCGACCTGGACGCCTACCTGGCCCGCGTGGGCGTCGAGGGCGCGGTGGCGCCGGACCTCGACACGTTGCGGCGCCTGCACGTCGCCCACGTCGACGCGATCCCGTTCGACAACCTCGACCCGCTGCTCGGGCGCACCGAGGTGCCGCTGGACCTCGACCGCGTCCAGGAGAAGGTCCTGCGGCAGGGCCGCGGCGGCTGGTGCCTGGAGCAGGTCGTCCTGGTGGCCGCGGTGCTGGACCGCATCGGGTTCACGTTCACCGCCTTCGCCGGCCGGACCCGCATCCGCACCGGCAGCAGGGTCGGTCCGGCGCTGCACGTGGCCCTGCTCGTCGACCTGGACGGCGAGCGGTGGCTGCACGACGTGAGCTTCGGCGCCCACGGGCCGCACGAGCCGATCCGGTTCGCGCAGGACGCGCGGCTGGACGGCCCCTGGTCGTTCGACCTCGTGCGCGAGCCGACCGGTGAGCACGTGCTGCGCATGCTGCGGCCGGAGGGACCGGCGGAGCTCTACGGCTTCACCACCGACGTGCGCTACCCGTCGGACTTCGAGCTCCTCAACCACTTCTGCCTCACGCACCCCCGGTCCCCGTTCAACCACCGGATGGTCCTGCAACGCACGCGACCGGACGTGCGGCACCTCCTCGTCGGCACCACGCTCACCGAGCTGCGGCCGGGTGCGCCGGCGGAGGTCCGCGAGCTCGACGAGGCGGAGGCGCTGGCCGCTCCCGGGGAGGTCTTCGGGATCACCCTGGAACCGGAGGACGTCCAGCTCCTCGGGAAGACCTTGGCCGGCTCATGACGCGCACCCTGCTGGTGGACAACTACGACTCGTACACCTTCAACCTGTTCCAGCTGATCGCCGAGATCAACGGACGGGAACCGGTGGTCGTGGTCAACGACGACCCGGCGCTGCCCGAGCTGTGGCGGGAGGGCTTCGACAACATCGTCGTCTCCCCCGGCCCCGGCCGGCCGCAGCACCCCCGCGACATCGGCCTGGTCGGGGAGCTGCTGCGCCGCACCACGTTGCCGGTGCTCGGGGTCTGCCTCGGGCACCAGGTCATCGGGCACCTGGCGGGCGCGACCGTGGCCGCCGCACCCGAACCGCGCCACGGGCACCTCGCCAAGGTCTCCCACGACGGCGACCCGTTGTTCGCCGGTGTGCCGAGCGAGTTCGTCGCGGTCCGGTACCACTCGCTGTGCGTGCGGGAACCGCTGCCGGAGGAGCTCGTCCCGATCGCGTGGGCCGACGACGGGGTGCTGATGGCGTTGCGGCACCGGGACCGGCCGCAGTGGGGCGTGCAGTTCCACCCCGAGTCGGTCGCCTCCGGTTACGGTGCGGAGATCCTGCGCAACTTCGCCGAGCTGACCCGCCAGGCCCACCGCCGCGGTGAGCTGGAGCTCGTCAGCGCCGTCGTGCCGACGACCGCCGACGCCGAGTCGGTCTTCCTGGAGCTGTTCGGCGAGTCCACCCACTGCTTCTGGCTCGACAGCAGCCGGGTCGAGGAGGGGTTGTCCCGGTTCTCGTTCCTGGGCGACGTGTCCGGGCCGCACAGCGAGGTCGTGACCTACCGCTGCGGTACCGGCGTGGTGCGGGTGCGCGACGCCGGCGGGGAACGCGACGTGCCCGGCACCGTGTTCGACTACCTGGAACACCGGTTGCGCGAGCGGCAGGTCGCCAGCACCACCCTGCCGTTCGACCTCACCGGCGGGTACGTCGGCTACTTCGGCTACGAGCTCAAGGCCGACTGCGGCACCTCGAACCGGCACACCGCCGAAACCCCCGACGCGGCCTGGATGTTCGCCGACCGGGTCATCGCGTTCGACCACCGCGAGGGCCTGACCTACGTCGTCGCCGTGCACGACCCGGCGACCCGTGAGGACGCGCAGGACTGGGTGGACCGGACCGCGACCGTCCTCACCGGACTGCGCCAGGCCGGTGAACCGCCGGTCGAGCCCGCCGAACCGGTCGACGCGGCGGGGTTCCTGGTCCGCGACCGGGAGCAGTACCTCGCGGACATCGCGGAGTGCCAGCGGCAGCTGCGGCTGGGCGAGAGCTACGAGATCTGCCTGACCGACAAGCTGCACCTGCCGTTCCACGACGACGACACGGCGTTCTACCGGCGGTTGCGGCGGGCGAACCCGGCACCGTACGCCGCCCTGCTGCGCCTGGGCGACCTCTCGGTCTTCTGCTCCTCGCCGGAGCGGTTCCTGCGCGTCGAGCGCGACCGCACGGTCACCAGCAAACCCATCAAGGGCACCGCCCCGCGCGACAGCGACCCCGTGCGCGACGCCGAGATCGCCGCCACCCTCGCCTCCAGTGCCAAGACGCAGGCCGAGAACCTGATGATCGTCGACCTGCTGCGCAACGACCTGGGCCGGGTGTGCGAGGTGGGCAGCATCTCCGTGGACCCGTACCTCGCGGTCGAGAGCTACCAGACGGTGCACCAGCTCGTCTCCACCGTCCACGGCCGGCTCGGGGACGGGGTCGGCGCGCTGGACTGCGTCCGGCAGTGCTTCCCCGGCGGGTCGATGACCGGGGCGCCGAAGCTGCGCACCATGGAGATCATCGACGAGCTGGAGACGGAGGCCAGGGGCGTGTACTCCGGTGCCCTCGGCTACTTCGGCCTCTCCGGCGGCGCCGACCTCAACATCGTGATCCGCACGGCGGTGCGCGTCGGCGACCGGCTGACCATCGGCGCGGGCGGGGCGATCGTGCTCGACTCCGACGCCGCCGACGAGTACGAGGAGATGCTGCTCAAGGCCGCGGCGTCGCTGCGCGCCTGGCGTGCCCGGTCCCCGAGCTGACCACCTGAAGGAGGCTTCCCGATGTCCAGCACCCCGGTGCGCGAGGAGTACGAGCGCGACCTGCTGGTCCAGCTGAACCGCCGCTGGGCCGGGCGGGTGGCCGTCAAGAAGGACGAGCTCGACCTCGACGGGCACTTCGACCCGCGCCTGCCGGACTTCCCGGAGCACCTCGTGCCGGTGCTCGCCCTGCCCGGTGCCGAGCGGCTCGACCGCGACGCTCGCGAGCGCATCCTGTCCGCGGCCTGGATCGCCTACAACGCCAAGACCGCGGCCATCGAGGACGAGATCATCCTGCCCGCCTGCGGGCTGATGCTGCACGGGAACATCCCGGTACGCCGCGACGACGCCGCCGTCGAGGCGCTGCACCAGACGATGCTCGACGAGCACTACCACATCCTCATGTGCCACAACGCCGTCGGCGTCACGCGGCGGCGCAGGGACATGAGCGACGTGCGGTTCGCACCGGGCGGCTGGTCGGTGGTGCAGGGGCTCGCGGCGGCACGCACCGGGCTGTCCGGGTTCGACCGCGACATCGTCGACATCGCGTTCTCCCTGGCCGCGGAGACGACGATCAGCGGGTTCCTCTCGACGCTGTCCACGGCCCAGGACATCCAGCCGATGAACCGCATCACCACCGACCTGCACCGGCGTGACGAGAGCGGTCACGCCGTGGTGTTCCGCGAGCTGTGCGGATCGCTGTACCGGAGCCTGGACTCCGCGCAGCAGCGGATGTTCCGCGAGGCGCTCGTCAGCGGCCTGACCGCGTTCCGCTCCGCCGACCTGGAGCCGTGGGTGGCCGTCGCGGCACAGGGCGGTTTCGAGATCGGCGCCGACCAGCTGCGCGAGTGGGCAGCGGCCCGGCCCGTGCCGAAGCGGGACAACGGACCGCTGCAGCTGCTGCTCGACGACCTGGGCATCGGCCACGACCTGCTCGGGACGTGACGCGACGACCCCGCCCCACCACCCCAGGCGCCCACCGAAGCTGGTGATGAACCCATGCGCGTTCTGCTCGTCGACAACTACGACTCCTACACCTACAACCTGTACCAGCTGCTGGCAGAGGTGTACGGCGTCGCGCCCGTGGTCGTGCGGAACGACGACGCCGGCTGGGAGCACCTCGACCTCGACGGCTTCGACGCCGCGGTCATCTCGCCGGGACCGGGGCACCCGGCGCTGTCCCGCGACTTCGGCCGGTCCCGCGACGTGCTGGAGCACGGCCGGCTGCCGGTGCTGGGCGTGTGCCTGGGTCACCAGGGCATGGGACTGCTGGCGGACGCGCGGATCACCCCCGCCCCGCAGCCGCGGCACGGGCACCTCACCACGGTCCGGCACGACGGCGAAGGCTTGTTCGCGGGCCTGCCGCAGGACTTCACCGCCGTGCGGTACCACTCGCTGAGCGTCGCCGAGCCGGTGCCCGCGCACCTGGAGATCACCGCGCGGGCCGAGGACGGCGTGGTGATGGGCCTGGCGCACCGCGACCGGCCGTGGTGGGGCGTGCAGTTCCACCCCGAGTCGATCTGCACCGAGCACGGCGCCCGGCTCGTGGCGAACTTCCGCGACCTGGCCCTGAGCGCACACCGGCGCACCAACGGGCACAGCCTCACCGGCGACGGCACCGGCACCGCACTGCCTGACGCACCGTCCACAGTGCACTCTCCAGATGCACCGCTGCGGGCGCACATCAGGATTCTGGACAAGGCCGTCGACACCGAGGCCGCGTTCCAGACCGCGTTCGGTGCGAGCCGGCGGGCGTTCTGGCTCGACAGCGCGCACGTCGAACCGGGACTGGCCCGCTTCTCGTTCCTGGGCACCGCCGACGCACCCGGTGCCGAGATGCTCACCTACCGGGTGGAGGACGGGCACGTCGTCGTGGACCCGGCCGGAGGCACCGCGCGGTTCGAGAGCGGCACGATCTTCGAGGCGCTCGACCGCCGCACCGGCCGCGTGGTCGCCGGCGCCGAGGGGCTGCCGTTCGACCTCACCGGCGGGTACGTCGGCTACTTCGGGTACGAGCTGAAGGCCGACTGCGGCGCGAACAGGGCCCACCGGTCCGACACCCCGGACGCCGTGTGGCTGCAGGCGGACCGGTTCATCGCCGTCGACCACGCGGAGAACCGCACCTACGTCGTCGCCGTGGGCGAGCAGCGGGACCTGGCAGCGGCCGAGGAGTGGACCGGCACGACCGTCCGCGCGCTGGCCGACCTACCCGCTCCGGCACCGGACCCCGTTGCCGCGCAAGCGGAACAGCACGACGTGTCGGGGTTTCTCGTCCGTTCGCAGGAGCGGTACCTCGCCGACATCGCCGAGTGCGACCGGCGGCTGCGCGAGGGCGTGAGCTACGAGATCTGCCTGACCGACAAGCTCCGCCTGCCCGCACCGGCCGACGACTTCGCCTACTACCGGCGGCTCCGGCGGCTCAACCCGGCGCCGTACGCGGCGTTCCTGCGGCTGGGCGACGTCACGGTGCTCAGCTCCTCGCCGGAGCGGTTCCTCAAGGTCGACGCCACCCGCACCGTCGAGACCAAGCCGATCAAGGGCACCGCGCCCCGCCACCCCGACCCGCGCACCGACGACGAGCGGCGGCGCTCGTTGCAGATGGACCCCAAGACCCGCGCGGAGAACCTGATGATCGTGGACCTGCTGCGCAACGACCTCGGGCGGATCTGCGAGGTCGGCAGCGTCACCGTGCCGTCGTTGATGGCCACCGAGTCCTACGCCACCGTGCATCAGCTGGTCTCCACGGTCACCGGCACGCTGCGGGCCGGCACGTCCGCGGTGGACGCCGTGCGGGCGTGCTTCCCCGGCGGGTCCATGACGGGAGCGCCGAAGCTGCGCACCATGGAGATCATCGACGAGCTGGAGACCGAGGCCCGCGGCGTCTACTCCGGCGCCATCGGTTTCCTGTCCCGCAACGGGACCGCCGACCTCAGCATCACCATCCGCACCGCCGTGAGCCACGGCGGCGAGCTGACCATCGGCGCGGGCGGCGCCATCGTGCTCGACTCCGACCCCGCCGCCGAGTACGACGAGATGCTGCTCAAGGCCCAGGCCACCCTGCGCGCACTGCCGAAGGCGAAGGTCCCCGACGCTTAGGCCCCACGACGATCGGAAGGCCCCTGATGACCGAACACCCGCCACGCTCGGTGCTGCTCGCCTCGCCCCGGTCGTTCTGCGCCGGGGTGGAACGCGCGATCGAGATCGTGGAACGACTGCTCGACCAGCGCGGTGGCCCGATCTACGTGCGCAAGCAGATCGTGCACAACGTCCACGTGGTGCGCGGTCTGGAGGCCCGCGGCGCCGTGTTCGTGGAGGAGCTGTCCGAGGTTCCTCCCGGTGCCACGGCGGTGTTCTCCGCGCACGGCGTCTCCCCCGCCGTGCGCGCGGAGGCCGTGGAACGGTCGCTCGACGTGGTCGACGCGACCTGCCCGCTCGTGGCCAAGGTGCACACCGAGGCCCGCCGGTTCGCCGAGCGCGGCGACACCATCGTGCTGATCGGCCACGCCGGGCACGAGGAGGTCGACGGCACGCTGGGCGAGGCGCCCGACCGGACGGTGCTCGTGGAGACCGTCGCCGACGTCGAGGCGCTGGAGATCACCGGACCGGTCTCCTACCTCACCCAGACCACGCTGGCGGTCGACGAGACCGCCGAGGTCGTGGCGGCGTTGCAGCGCAAGTTCCCGCAGCTGCGCGGACCCGGTTCCGACGACATCTGCTACGCCACCACGAACCGGCAGGTGGCGATCCGCGACGTCGCCGCACGATCCGACCTGGTGCTCGTCGTGGGCTCGAAGAACTCCTCCAACTCGGTGCGCATGGTCGAGCTGGCCGCCCGCACCGGCACCCCGGCGCACCTGGTCGACGACGCCTCGGAGATCGACCCGGCATGGCTGGAGGGCGTGACCGCGGTGGGGCTGTCGGCCGGCGCCTCGGCGCCACCGGAACTGGTGGACGAGGTCGTCGCCGCGTTGCGGGAGCTGGGCGTGGTCGACGTGTCGACGCACACCACCGCCGTCGAGACCATCTCGTTCACCATGCCGTCGGCGGTGCGCCGTGCCGACTGATCACACCGGTCACCGCAAGATCATGTTAGCGATAACATTTAGGTTGTCCGGAAGTGGTCATCGAATCGTCGAACGTGCTTGTAAAGCCGGGATGGCACCCTGGTCCAAAACCTCACCACGGACGTTAGCGCTCACATCGAACCGTTGACCGGTCGGTGAGGTCGTGGCTACATTCGGTCGCGGAGCCACGACGGTGCGACGTCGCACCACTCGCCGAGCAACCGGAGCGCGCCATGTCCTCATCGTTGAGTCGACGCAGGCTTTTCCAGGCAGCGGGCGTGGTCGCGGTCGCGACCACCGCACCCTCGTTGGTCTCCGCCGCGGCCCAAGCGGCCGCGGTGCCGCCGGTGCGCGGTGACGCGGGGGTGTCGGCCTACGCCTTCGACCTGTCCGAGGTCCGGCTGACGTCCGGGCGGTGGCAGGAGAACCAGAACCGGACGTTGTCGTACCTGCGGTTCGTCGACGTGGACCGGCTGCTCTACAACTTCCGCGCCAACCACCGGCTGTCGACGAACGGCGCCGCCGCGCTGGGTGGCTGGGAGGCGCCGAACTTCCCGTTCCGCACGCACAGCCAGGGCCACTTCCTCACGGCGTGGGCGCAGGCGTGGGCGATGCTGGGCGACACGACGTGCCGTGACAAGGCGAACTACATGGTCGCGGAACTGGCCAAGTGCCAGGCGAACAACGGTGCGGCCGGGTTCAACACCGGGTACCTGGCCGGTTTCCCGGAGTCGGACTTCGACGCGATGGAGTCCGGCTCGCCGAAAGCCGTGTCGTACTACTCGATGCACAAGACCCTCGCCGGGCTGCTCGACGCGTGGCGCTACCTCGGCAACAACCAGGCGCGCGACGTGCTGCTGCGCCTGGCGGGCTGGGTGGACTGGCGCACGTCCCGGTTGTCCTACAGCGTGATGCAGCGCGTGCTGGGCACCGAGTTCGGCGGCATGAACGCCGTGCTCGCCGACCTGTACCAGCAGACCGGCGACTCCCGCTGGCTCGCGACGGCCCAGCGGTTCGACCACGCCTCGGTCTTCGACCCGCTGGCGGCCAACCAGGACCGGCTGGCCGGCCTGCACGCCAACACGCAGGTGCCGAAGTGGATCGGCGCGGCCCGCGAGTACAAGGCGACCGGCACGACCCGGTACCGCGACATCGCCTCGAACGCCTGGAACATCACCGTCGGCGCGCACACGTACGTGATCGGCGGCAACAGCCAGGCCGAGCACTTCCGCTCCCCCAACGCGATCGCCGCGTACCTCAACACCGACGCGTGCGAGGCGTGCAACACCTACAACATGCTGAAGCTGACGCGGGAGCTGTGGCTGCTCGACCCGAACAGGGCCGCGTACTTCGACTACTACGAGCGCGCCCTGATCAACCACCTGATCGGCCAGCAGAACCCGGCCGACCCGCACGGCCACATCTGCTACTTCACCGGCCTCAACCCCGGTCACCGGCGCGGCAACACCGGGCCGGCGTGGGGCGGCGGCAACTGGAGCACGGACTACACCACGTTCTGGTGCTGCCAGGGCACCGGCCTGGAGAACAACACCAAGCTCGCCGACTCGATCTACTTCTACAGCGGCACCACGCTGACGGTGAACCTGTACGCGCCGTCGGTGCTGACGTGGTCGGCGCGCGGCATCACGGTCACCCAGGCCACGACCTACCCGGCGAGCGACACGACGACGTTCACCGTCACCGGCAACGTCAGCGGGTCGTGGACGATGCGGTTCCGCATCCCCGGCTGGACGTCGGGCGCGACCGTCAGCGTCAACGGTGCCGCGCAGGACGTGACCGCCACGCCCGGTTCCTACGCGTCGCTGACCCGGTCGTGGACCTCCGGTGACGTGGTGGTGCTGAAGCTGCCGATGCGCGTGATCGCGCAGGCGGCCAACGACAACTCGAACGTCGTCGCGCTCACCTACGGCCCGGCGGTGCTGGCGGGCAACTACGGCAACTCCAGCCTGTCGGGGTTGCCGTCGCTCAACGTGAGCTCCGTGACGCGCACCAGCTCGTCGGCGCTGGCGTTCACCGCGACGGCGAACGGCACGCAGGTCAACCTCGGGCCGTTCCACGACGCGCACGGCTTCAACTACACCGTCTACTGGAACGCCGGCGGCGGTGGTGGCACGACGAGCCACCGGCTGGTCAACGTCGCCACCGGCATGGTGCTCGGCGTGCAGAACATGTCCACTTCGGACGGTGGGCTGGCGGTGCAGTGGCACGACAGCGGTACCGCCGACCACAACTGGCAGATCGTCACCGACGGCGCCGACGTGCGGTTGCGCAACGTGCACAGCGGCAAGGTGCTGGGCGTGGAGAACATGTCCACCGCCGACAACGCCCGCGTCCTGCAGTGGTCGGACAACGGCACCGCCGACCACCGCTGGACGCTGCTGCCGCAGGGCGACGGCACCTACAAGGTCCGCAACGCCAACAGCGGCAAGCTGCTCGGCGTCCTCAACGGCTCCACCGCCGCCGGCGCCCAGATCGTGCAGGACCCGGACAACGGCAGCGCGGACAACCGCTGGCGCCTGGTCCAGAACTAACTCCCCTGCTTGCCCCGGGCATCTGCAAGTACCACCAACTCTTGATCAAACCGCCGCTGACCACACCCAACCTGTTCGCCGGTCACCGAAGCAGCCGGTGGTCGGAGGACGAGTTGGCAGTGGAGAAGTGCTCGATGACCTTGAGTCGGTGGTACTGGCAGATGCGGGTGGAGCAGGGGGTCAGAGCGGGCCGCCGGGGCGCCGCCCGGAGGTCAGCGCCTCGACCTGCTCGGCCGTGAACGGCGCGCCGAGCAGGTCGTCGCGCACCGCGTGGCAACGGAACATGTCGGCGATGTAGTGCATCCGGTCCGGCAGGTCGGCCCAGTCCCGCGCGGCCGTGTCACGCAGGCTGTCCGGTGTCGGGTCGACCTGCGCGAGCAACGCCAGCAGCTCCGGGTCGGCCGGCTCCGCCAGCAGCGGAGGGAACACGGCCGGCAGGTCGTCGCTCAGGTCGAGCACCTCACCACCGGGCAGCGCCAGCGTCATCAGGTGCCGGGTCACCGCACGCCGGACCACCGCACGCGCCTGGTCGGCCAGCTGCTCCGTGGCGATGCGCACGACGGTCCGGCGGCCGAGCACGAACAACACCGCCTTGCGCAGCCACCGCACCACCCGGTTGCCGGGCAGCAGCAGCTCGAACAGCCGCCGTTCGAGCTCGCGGGGGTCGACCACGGGCGCCTGCATCGCGGCGGCGATCTCCGGCTGCAACCGCGTCTGCTCGTGCAGGCCGACCTCGATGTTGGCCAGCAGCAGCAACTCCGCGCGCTGCTTGGGGTCGCCGGTGGTCATCGCCCGGTGGTACCGGCCGAAGGCCTGGCGCAGGTACCGCTGCCCCTCCGGCGGCTCACCGGACCGCAACGAGTCGCGGAACTCCCCGATCGGCTCGTCCGCACCGCCGCTGAACCCGGCCAGGAACCGGGCGAACTCCCGTGCGACCTCCTCGAAGACCTTGAGGTTGCCCCGCGCCGCCGCGGCACCGACGTCGTCGAGCCGCGCGGTCGTCAGCACGGCCTTCCGCACCACCCCGTGGGCGTGCTCCAGCACCTCCCGCGGCACACCCCGCCGCAGCCCGCGCACCACCAGGTCGACACCGGCGGCCACCTCGGGCGAGGCCTTGAGCAGCCGCTCGACCGTGCGCGCCAGGTCCTCCTGCCGGATCGACTGCCCCACCTGCTTCGACGCCCACACCGCGAAGGTGCACCAGTTCGCGCCCCCGCCGGTGCGCGCGGCCAGCGCCCGCGACAACCGGTGGTAGCAGTGGGTGATCTGCAGGTTGCGGACGACCGGGTCGGCGTGAGCGCAGATCCGCTCCACCTCACCGACCACCGGCGCGCTGTCGTCGCCGAGCACGTGCACGTCCACATCGGACCGGCTCATCAGACTGACCTCTCCTCCCAGGGACCACACCTCCAGGATCGTCCGCCGGGCGGAGAACGTGACGGTCGCGTTCAGGCCTGCCGGGTCAGCTCACCGAGCACCGCAAGCGCTCGCGCCAGCACCGGCGAGTCGTCGTCCACCCGTACGGCGGCGGCGAGGTCGATGCGGTGCTCCCCGGTCAACGGCCGGTAGACCGTGCCGGTGACGCCCAGCTCGGCCACCGGCTCCGGCACCACCGCCACCCCGAGACCGGACGCCACGAACGTGACCAGGGTCGAGGTCTCCGACACCTCGTGCCGCACCCGCGGCTCGAACCCGGCGGCACGGCACAGCCGCGCGACGATCCCGTGCATCACCGACCGGCCGCCGGAGGCGTGCACGACCAGGTCCTCGGTCTCCAGGTCCGCGATGCCCAACCGGCGGCGGCGGGCCAGGCGGTGACCCTCGGGCAGTGCGACGATCAGGCGGTCGCGGCGGACCGTGCTCAGCCGCACCGACGGGTGGTCGACCGGCGGGCGCAGCAGGGCGAGGTCGATCGTGCGGGCCAGCAGCGCCTCGACCTGGTCGGGGGCGAGCATCTCGCCGCGGAACGCGAAGTCCACGTCGGGCAGCTCCTCGCGCAGGGTGCGGGCGAGGGCGGGCAGCAGGCTGTAGGTGGCGGAGCCGACGCAGCCGACGACGAGCCGCCCCTCCAGCCCGGCGGCGACCCGGCGGGCCTCGGCACCGGCGTCGTCCACGGCGGCCAGCACGGCGCGGGCGCGGTCCAGGTAGACGGCGCCGGCACGGGTGAGCTCGACCTTGCGGGTGGTGCGGCGCAGCAGGGTCACGCCCAGCTCCGCCTCCAGCTGCTGGATCTGCTGCGACAGCGGCGGCTGGGCCATGTGCAGGCGTTCGGCGGCCCGGCCGAAGTGCCGTTCCTCGGCGACGGCGACGAAGTAGCGCAGATGGCGGAGTTCCACGCATTGATACTCACAGAGTCTCAGCCGACGTGAAATGAGTATTTCCAGATATGGACGTGACGATCTAGCGTCGAGGGCATGACCGACGTCGTGATCTGCGCGCCCCTCCGCACACCGGTCGGGAGGTTCGGCGGCGCTCTGGCACCGCTGAGCGCCACCGACCTGGCGGCCACCCTGCTGAAGGAACTGGTTCGCCGCACCGGGCTGGGCGAGGGCGACGTGGACGACGTCGTGCTCGGGCAGTGCTACCCGAACGGCGAGTCACCCGCGATCGGCCGGATCGCCGCGCTCGACGCCGGGCTGGGCGTCGGGGTGCCGGGTGTGCAGGTCGACCGGCGCTGCGGGTCGGGGCTGCAGGCCGTGCTGTACGCGGCGGGCCAGGTCGCGACCGGTGCCGCGCGGGTCGTCGTGGCCGGTGGTGCCGAGTCGATGTCGCAGGTCGAGCACTACGCGCTCGGGCTGCGCACCGGCGTCAAGAGCGGCGGCGTCGAACTGATGGACCGGCTGGTGCGGGCACGCGAGACGGCCGGTGGCCGGTTCCACCCGGTGGCCGGCGGCATGCTGGAGACCGCGGAGAACCTGCGCCGCGAGTACGGCATCTCCCGCGAGGAGCAGGACGAGCTGTCGGTGCGCTCGCAGCAGCGGTGGGGCGCGGCGCAGGAGGCGGGCCGGTTCGCCGACGAGCTGGTGCCGGTGACGGTCCCGCACCGCAAGGGTGACGTGGTCGTCGACCGCGACGAGCACCCGCGGCCGGACACCACGCTGGAGGACCTGGCGAAGCTGCGGCCGGTGCGGCTCAAGATCGACCCCGAGTCGACGGTCACGGCGGGCAACGCCAGCGGGCAGAACGACGGCGCCGCGCTGTGCGTCGTCACCACGCGCGCCGAGGCGGAGAAGCGCGGGCTGCGCCCCCTGCTCGCGCTCAGGTCGTGGGCCGTGGCGGGCGTCGGGCCCGAGGTCATGGGCATCGGTCCGGTGCCCGCCGCTGCCGCCGCGCTCGACCGCGCCGGGCTCACCCTCGACGACGTCGGCGTCATCGAGCTCAACGAGGCGTTCGCCGCCCAGGTCCTCGCCTGCCTGCGCGAGTGGAAGCTCGACCCGGCCGACGAACGGCTGAACCCCAACGGGTCCGGCATCTCCCTCGGCCACCCCGTCGGCGCCACCGGGGCGCGCGTCCTCGCCACCCTGGCGCACGAGATGCAGCGCAGGGACAGCCGCTACGGGCTGGAGACCATGTGCATCGGCGGCGGGCAGGGTCTCGCCGCCGTCTTCGAGGCGGTGCGGTCATGAGCCTGGACAAGGTGGTCGGCTCAGCCGCGGAGGCGGTCGCCGGCATCCGGTCAGGGGCCAGCGTCGCGGTCGGCGGGTTCGGGCTCGCCGGCATCCCGTGGTTCCTCATCGAGGCGTTGCTGGAGCAGGGCGCCGACGACCTCACGATCGTGTCCAACAACTGCGGTGTCGACGGTGCCGGTCTCGGGCTGCTGCTCGACCACCGCCGGATCAGCCGGGTGATCGCGTCCTACGTCGGGGAGAACAAGGAGTTCGCCCGGCAGTACCTCTCCGGCGAGCTGACCGTCGAGCTCACCCCGCAGGGCACGCTCGCGGAACGGCTGCGCGCGGGCGGTTCCGGCGTCGGCGCGTTCTACACCCCCACCGGGGTCGGCACGCTGGTGTCCGAGGGCGGCCTGCCGTGGCGCTACCACGCCGACGGCACCGTCGCGGTCGTCTCACCGCCCAAGGAGGTGCGGACGTTCCACGGCAGGGAGATGGTCCTGGAGGAGTCGATCGTCACCGACGCCGCGCTCGTGCGGGCCGCGGTCGCCGACCGCGCGGGCAACTGCGTGTTCCACGCCGCCGCCCGCAACTTCAACCCCGCGGCCGCGATGGCGGGCCGGTTCACCGTCGTCGAGGCCGAACGCGTGGTCGAGGTCGGCGAGATCGACCCCGACCACGTGCACCTGCCGGGCGTGTTCGTGCAGAGCGTCGTCGCTCTCACCCCGGAGCAGGCCGCTCGCAAGGACATCGAGAAGCGCACCACCCGCGCCCGCCCGGAGGCGAACTGACATGGCCTGGACCCGCGACGAGATGGCCGCCAGGGCCGCGCTCGAACTGCGCGACGGCGAGTACGTCAACCTCGGCATCGGCCTGCCCACGCTGATCCCCGACCACCTGCCGGCGGGCTCGGCCGTGACGCTGCACGCCGAGAACGGCATCCTCGGCGTCGGCCCGTTCCCCTACGACGACGAGGTCGACCCCGACCTGATCAACGCGGGCAAGCAGACCGTGAGCGTGCTGCCGGGCGCGTCGTTCTTCGACTCCCCCACCAGCTTCGCCATGATCCGCGGCGGCCACATCGACACCGCCGTGCTCGGCGGAATGCAGGTCTCCGCGCACGGCGACCTGGCCAACTGGATGGTGCCCGGCGCGATGGTGAAGGGCATGGGCGGCGCCATGGACCTCGTCAGCGGCGCCGGACGCGTCATCGTCCTCATGGAGCACACCACCCGCAAGGGCGAGCCGAAGCTGGTCGAGTCGTGCTCGCTGCCGCTGACCGGCCGCGGGGTCGTGTCCCGCGTGATCACCGATCTGGCCGTCCTGGACGTCGCCGACGGGGCGTTCCACCTCGTCGAGCTCGCTCCGGGCGTGCCGGTGGAGGAGGTCGTGGCGAAGACGGGTGCGCCGGTGGTGGAACGCGAGCCGGCCCGGCCGTGACCGCACCGCTTCCGCGGCGCGTCAGGACTCGCGCAGCTCCAGCGCCGCCTCGATGGCCGAGGTGACCGCCTCGGACTCGGGCTCGGTCGTCGGCCGGAACCGGGCCAGCACCTGCCCGTCAGCGGACAGCAGGAACTTCTCGAAGTTCCACTGGACGTCACCGGCGGTGCCGTCGGCGTCGGCGTGCTCGGTGAGCGCCGTGTAGACGGGGTGGCGGCCGGGTCCGTTGACGTCGACCTTCTCGTACATCGGGAACGAGACGCCGTAGGTGGCCGAGCAGAAGGTCGCGATCTCCTCCGACGAGCCGGGCTCCTGGCCGCCGAACTGGTTGCAGGGGAAGCCGACCACGCTGAACCCGCGGTCGGAGTACTTGCCCTGCAACCGTTCCAGGCCCGCGTACTGGGGCGTGAGGCCACACTTGGAGGCGACGTTCACGACGAGCAGCACCTTGCCGCGCAGGGGGCCCAGGTCGCCGGGTTCGCCGGACAGCGTGGAAACGGGGATGTCGTAGATGCTCACGGCACGAACCTATGTCACTGGTGCCTGACTCCACACGGCACTGGTCGATCTTGCTCCGCCGCACCGCCGTGACCTGCGGTGTCGGGGTTCACGGAAGAACGCGCGCCAGTTTCTCGCGCACCGCGTGCGCCTCCGGGAGGTCCAGCGCGTCGAACAACGCCTCGGCCCGCTGCCACGCCTCCACCGCCTCCGCGGCATGGCCGGTGGCGGTCAGCGCGTCGCCCAGCTGGTCGGCCGTGACGGCCTCGCTGTAGGAGTCGCCCAGCTCGCGGAACAACGCGCAGGCGCGCCGGTGGTGCTTGACGGCGGCGGCGTGGTCGCCGCGTTGCTGCTGCACGAACCCGAGGGTGCGCCGGGTGTGCGCCTCGCAGTCGCGGTCGTGCACCTCGTCCTGCAACCGCAACGCGGCGAGGCTGTGCTCGACCGCGAGGTCGAGGTCGCCCAGCAGTGCGTGGAACCACCCGGCCGCGCTGAGGCTGAACGACTCCCACGCGCGGTCGCCGGTGGCGCGGAACAGGGTCAGCGCCCGCCGGGCGTGCTCCAGTGCCGCGGCGGGCTCGGCGCCGCGGGCGTGGGCGACGCTGAGCGAGAAGTGCGCGATGCCCGCGCCGGTGTCGTTGCCGACGGCGCGGAACGACGTCAGCGCCTCGGTGAGCTCCTCGACGGCGCGCGGCTGGTCGCCCGCGACGCTGGTGCCGCGGCCGAGCAGCAGCGACACCTCGGCCAGTGCCGTGCGGTCGCCCAGCCGGTGTGCGGCGGCGAGGGCGGTGCGCTGCGTGGCGACCCGGTCGTCCCACTGGCCGATGCGGGTCAGGAAGGTCGACAGCACCCAGGCCAGCTGCCAGGCGTGCACGTCCCAGCCGGACCGCGCGGCCAGAGCGGTGGCGGCGAGCAGCACCGGGCGTTCGGCGGTGAACCACTCGACCGCGTCGTCGTAGGAGTCGATCGGCAACGGCGTCACGCCGTCGCACGGCGGGGCCAGGTCGATCGGCGGCCAGTGCGGCGAAAGGTGGCGCTCGGCCGCGAAACCCGTGTGCAGGTAGTGGTCGAGCACCCGGCTCAGCGCCTGCCGGGTCTCCTCCGGCGCGGCCTCGGCACGGGCGAAGGCGCGCAGCAGGTCGTGCGAGGCGAACCGGCCCGGCGCGGGCTCGTCCAGCACGTGCGCCCTGGTCAGCTCCGCGAGCAACGGCCGAACGACGCCGGGGTCGGCACCGGCGAGCGCGGCCGCGGCGGCCAGGTCGGCGTCCGGGCCGGGGTGGGCGCCGAGCAGGCGGAACAACCGGGCGGCAGCGGGCGAGAGTCGGTGGTAGGACCACGACAGCACGGCCCGCACGCTCGACGCCGGGTCCCCGGCGTCGAGCGCGTCGAGGCGGCTGCGTTCGTCGCGCAGCTCCGTCACCAGCACCCCCAACCCGAACGCGGGGTGCGCCAGCGCCCGTGCCGCGACGACGGACAGCGCGAGCGGCAGCCCGGCCGTGAGCCGGACGAGGTCGTGCACCGCGCCCGAGTCCGCGACCCGCGCCGCACCGAGCCGCTGGGTCAGCAGCGCGGCCGCCTCGTCGTCGGTGAGCACCGGCACCGTGACCGGCCGGGCCTGCTCGGCCACGACCAGTCCGGTCAGCCGGTTGCGGCTGGTCACCAGCACCAGGCAGGTGGTCCCGCCGGGCAGCAGCGGCCGGACCTGGTCCTCGTCGAGCGCGTTGTCGAGCACGACCAGCACCCGCCGTCCCGCGACCCGTTCCCGGAACAGCGCGCTGCGGGCGTCGAGGTCGTCGGGCATCCGCTCGGGCAGCACGCCCAGCGCGCCCAGGAACCCGCGCAGCACGACACCGGCCGCGGCGGGCGGCGCGGACGGGTCGAAGCCGCGCAGGTTCACGTGCAGCTGGCCGTCCGGGAACGCGTGCGCGTGGTCGTGCGCCCAGCGCAGGACCAGCGAGGTCTTCCCCACCCCGCCGGGCCCGCCGACGACGACCACCCCGCCGGCCACGCCGTCCAGCTCGGCGCGCTCCCCCTCCCGCCCGACGAACGCGGGCGGTGGCGCCGGCAGCTGGCGCGGCACCGCAGGCGGCGTGACCAGGGCGAGCGCGGCGTCGTCGGTGAGCATCTGCCGGTGCAGGCGCCGCAGCTCGGGGCACGGGTCGACGCCCAGCTCCTCGGCGAGCCGCACGCGCAGGTCCTCGTAGCACCGCAACGCCTCCGCCGCCCGCCCGTCCCGGTACAGAGCGAGCAGCAGCTGCCCGGTCAGCCGCTCGTCGTGCGGGCGCTCGGCGACCAGCGCCATCAGCTCGGGCACCAGCGCGCTGTGCCCGCCCCGCCGCAACGCGATGTCCGTGCCGAGCAACCGGGCGGCGAACCGCTCGTCCGCGAGCACGGCGCGCTGCGCGGCGAACCAGGGCGTGTCGGCGCCGTCGAACGCTTCGCCGCGCCACAGCCCGAGCGCCTCCGCGAGCAGCCCTGCCGCCGCGTCGTCGGGCAGGTCGCGGGCCTGCCGCACGAGTGCGCGGAACCGGTGCACGTCGACGTGGTCCGGTGCGACGTCGAGCAGGTAGCCACCCGGCCGCCGCACGATCACCACGCCCGGCACGCGCCGCAGCCGGGCGACGTAGGTGTAGAGCGTGGCCCGCGCCCGGTGCGGCAGGTCGTCGTGCCACACCGCGTCGACGACCTGGTCGACCGGCACGACCTCGCCCGCCCCGACCAGCAGCACCGCGAGCACCTTGCGCTGCATCGCGGGGCCCAGGTCGAGCGGCCCGTCGCAGGACCGCGCCTCGATGGTTCCCAGCACGGCGAACCGGGTCCTGACACCGTTCACGCCGCCACCTTACCGAGGTGGTCACGGACCGTTACGACCGGACACGCTGCGCTGCCGTCCGCCGCTCCCCGCCCCGGCGGGTCCGCTCGCTGTATCGTCGCGTTTTTCACCTCGTACAGGTACTGGTGCATGACTGACGCCGATGACCGCTCCGGCCGCGACACGTCCGTCGCCGGTGTTGCTCGCCGCCTCTGGGGCGTCGAGCCGGCACCCGCGATCCCGCGCTACGCGGAACCTGGCTGGCAGCCCTCGCCCCACCCGATCGACCGGCCGTGCCCGCGGTGCTCCGGCGAGCTGCACGGGCTGTACCGGGTGGCGGGCAACGTCGGCAAACCGCGGCTGCAGGCGGCGGTGGTATGTCCGGGGTGCCCGGCGTCGTTCAAGCTGAGCGACCTGCACCTGGCGCAGCGCGCGGTGCTCGGCGAGCTGCGGCCGGAGGCGGTGGCCCGGCGGCTCGCCGACGACGAGCGGTTGTCGAAGCTGGCCGTCGAGCAGTGGACCAGGCCCGCACCGCCGGAGCCTCGGGCGGCACCGGTCGTGGAACGCCCTCGGCCCACCGAAAAGCCCGCCGAAGAACCCGCCGGAAAACCCGCCGGGAAGCGCGCGGAACCGGCACCGCAGCCGCCCGCGCCACCCGAACCAGTGGCGACAGAGCCGATCTCCCCGGAGCCGATCGCCCCGGAGCCGATCGCCCCTCCCCCGCGGCGCACGTCGACCACGGTCATCGCGGCGAAGATCCGCCGCATCCTCGCCGACGCCGACGGCGCGGAGGAGCGCAGCCACCCGGTCGCGGTGCCGCTGGCCCCGGCCGAGGACGTCACCGAGCACCGGATGCTGTTCTGGTGCAAGACGGTCGACCCGGACCTGACCGTGCCGCGGCTGCCGGAGGGCACCGACGTCCGCGTCGTGTTCCCGGACGCGGACGGGTTTGCGGACCTGCGCGCCCGGCTGAGCGCCGCCAGGGTCCCGTTCCGCGCGGTGCCGCACTGGGTCGAGGAGGAGTGGGTCAGCTCGGTCGACGAGGACGCGCTGGGGCCGTTGCGGGTGACGCCGTCGCTGACCGGGATGGCGGGCATGGTCGCCGAACCGACGGCGCCGCTCACCGACGCCGGTGCACGGGCGGCGCGGGACGCGTTCGAGCTGCTGTGGGACCTGCACGAGCCGGTCGACCGCGCCACCGAACCACGACCGGTGCCCGCGGCTGACCTGGTGCCGCGCGACTGGCTGCGGTTCCTGCCCTACTCGACGCTGAACCCCGCGCAGGCGCAGGCCTGCCCGTCCGTTGTGGACGGTGACGGGCACGTGGTGGTCACGGCGCCGACCGGTGCGGGCAAGACGGTGGTCGGGATGCTCGCGGTGCTGCGCAGCATCCTCGAAGAGGGGCGCAAGGCGGCGTGGCTGGTGCCGCAGCGGACGCTGACCGACGAGCTGGACCGCGAGCTGGAGACGTGGCGCGGGCAGGGGCTGCGCGTCGAACGGCTGTCCGGCGAGTACACCGTCGACGTCGAACGGGTGCGCGCCGCCGACCTGTGGGTGGCGACCACGGAGAAGTTCGAGGCGATCTGCCGGGCGTCGTCGCTGCAGACGGCGCTCGCCGAGGTCGGCTGCATGGTCGTGGACGAGATCCACCTGCTCGGCAGCGCGGGCCGCGGTGCGTTGCTGGAGGCGTTGCTCGCACGGGTGCGCGGGGCCGAGTCGCCGGTGCGGATCGTCGGGTTGTCGGCGACCGTGGCCAACGCCCAGGAGGTCGCGGACTGGCTGGAGGGCGAGCTGGTCACCACGACCTGGCGGCCGTCGCGGCTCACCTGGCAGCTGCCGATGCTGCCCGCCACCTCCCGGCACGCCGAGGCGTCGCGGATGCGCGAGCAGGCGGTGGCGGAGCTCGTGCAGCGGCACACCGCCGACAAGGGCAGCGTGCTGGTGTTCTGCGGGTCGAAGCCGAAGGTCCGCTCGACCGCGCTGATGATCGCCGCCGAGCGCGGTGCGCCGGTGCACCTGGTGGGGCCCACCGACTTCGACAAGCTGGAGACGGTGTGCGCCGAGGTCGGGGTGCGGCTGCACTACGCCGACTGGGACGGCAAGCACGCGGCCGAGCAGGCGTTCCGGGCGCGCGAGGCCGACGTGCTGGTCGCCACGACCACGGTCGCCGCGGGCGTGAACCTGCCGGCCCGCGCCGTGGTCGTGCGCGACACGAAGATCGGCACCGACCCGATGGACACCGCCACGGTCATGCAGATGTTCGGCCGGGCCGGTCGCGTCGGCGCCGGCGAGACCGAGGGCTGGGCGTACCTCGTGACCGACGAGACCGAGCGCGCGGACTGGCAGCGGCGGCTCATGGCCGGGTACGCCGTCTACTCGCAGATCTACGACAGCCTGGCCGACCACGTGCTCGCCGAGGTGTTGCAGGGCCGCATCACCACGGTCGTCGAGGCCGAGGCGTGGTGGCGGCAGACGCTGGCCTTCGCCCAAGGCGACGAGGACGTCGAACCGGTGCACGACGCCGTGGCGTTCCTCGTCGAGAAGGACTACCTGGCGCAGCGCGGTACCACGCTGACGGTCACCGACCTCGGCCGGCTGACCGCGCAGCTGATGGTCTCCACCTACACCGGCGCCCGGCTGCGGCAGGTGCTCGGCCTGCTGCCGGCACCGGAGGACGCCGACACGGCGGAGGAAGCGCTGACGTGCGTGCTCGGCGTGACCGTCCCCGAGCTGGCCGACGCACCGGTCGCCGAGGCCAACCGCCCGGCCGTGGCCACCGCGATCCGGGCCCGCGGCCGCACCTCGCGGATCACCGACACCACCGCCGTGCAGGGCCTGGGTTCGTCGGCGAACGTCCAGCGCGGTGACCTGGCGTGGGCGGCGCTGCTGCTCGTGGCCCGCTCACCCGAGCTGTTCGCGGGCCGCGGTCGCCGGGCCGTCGCGGGCATCCCGCTGGGCTCCCTGCACCCGGTGCTGGAGCAGGCACCACGTTACCTCGCCTGGCTCGCGGCACAAGGACATCTGGGCACCGTGCACCCATGGGTGGCGATCGTGTCGGCGGACCTGGACCGGCGGGTGCGGTGGCGTTCCTGCACTCCCGGCCGCGGCGCGGGCCGCCTGCTGTGGATGTGCGAGCAGATGGCGACCCGCGCGCACGCCAAGGAACTCGTGCCGGGCATGTGGCGCTCGGCGGTCAGCCGCGGTGTGCGCGCACCGGACTGGGCCCCCGGCCGGCCACCGGCGCACTGCCAGCTCGACCAGGCGTCCTACACCGCGTTGCTGCGCGAGCGGACCACGTCGGCGGTGCTGACGGTGAGCGCGCAAGGCGTTGCGGTCACCGGGATCGCGGGCGCGGCGGCGGTCGCGTGGACCGGCCGCAAGCGCACCGCGGTGACGATCACCAGGGCCACCACGGAGATCGGCTACCCGGTCGTGGACGAGGGCGACCCCGACCTGGGCGCCGCGTCCGGTGCCGCGGTGTTCACCCGCCGCGGTGACCACCGGGCCACGGGCTGGCTGGCGGAGTACGACCGGATCAGCCCGACGGTCGAGTCCGACGACGAACCCGCACCCAAACCGGCCCGGCGCGGGCTCGGCCGGGTGCGCTGAACGTCAGCGCCAGCCGGTGATCGTGACGTCGTCGCCGACGGCGATGGTGCCGGGCCGCAACACGGCCGCCTTCAGGCCGAAGACGACGCCGTCGGGTCCACGGCGGTAGGTCGCGAGCGTGCGCAGCGGTTCCGGTCCGGCCCGCACGCCCTCGTCCTGGTCGACCAGCGTGACGACGCACCGGACGGCCAGCTCGCCGAAGCCGAGCTCCGCACCGCCGACGGCCATCCGCTCGGCCCTGTCCTCGGTGCAGGGCTCCGGCCAGCCGCTGACCACGACGTTGGGCCGGAAGCGCTGCAGCGCCACCGGGTTCCCGCCGCGCTCGGCGATCCGGGCGTTCAGGTCGTCCACTGAGGACAGTGAGAGGACGTGCACCGCGGTCGGGTCCGTGCCCGCGGCGGCCCGAGCGGCCCTGTCCGGCTCCCGCACCAGGCGGACCGGCTTGCCGACGACCTCGGACAGCCACGCGGCCGCCTCGTCGCCCTGGTCGATCCCGGCGTCGGGCCACTTCTCCACCGCCACCGGCCGGGTGGCGCCACCCGTCACGACGGCCAGCACCAGCTCACCGGCGCCGGGTGCGCTGAGCTCCAGCTCCGCGCCCCCGCGCAGCACCCGGCCGCGGACCAGGGCCAGCCGCGGCAGCTCACCCTGCCACTGGGTCGACCCGTCCACCCCCACGACGGCGAACAGCCGATCGCCCGCCGGCCCGGCCGGGGTGAGCTCTGCCCGGTCCACGGCGACACCGGCGCACCCCTTGATCGGGTACAGCGTCAACGCGTGCACGTGTGCCATGTGCGCCAACGTACTCGGCCTCGGACACCGCTGGGTCGAATTCGATGAGAACGCTCTCACGGTCGGCGGAACTGCCCGGCGCACACAGCGGCGGGGCCGGCCTGAGCCGACCCCGCCTCGTGATCACCTGGTGGTCACGCCTTCACGGAGTGCTTCCCGTGCGCCCAGGACGTGGCGTCGCCGCCGTCGCCCGCGGGACCGGAGTGGCCACCGACCGTGGTGCTGTGGTTGGTCGCGGCACCGGTCGAACCCGTGGCACCGGTGTTCCCGGAGTCGCCCGAGCTGACCTCGATCCAGGACTGGGTGCCGTGGTTCGTCCAGCCGTGCTTCCAGTCGTGGCCCTTCCACCCGTGGCACTTGTCGCCGCGGTGGCCGGGCTGTTCGTTCTTCACCACGGCCGTGTTGCCGCCGGTGGCACCCGACTTCCCGGAGTTGCCCGAGTTGCCGGTGGTGGCGTTGTTCGAGCTGGTGGCGTTGCCACCGTCACCCGAGTTGCCGCCGTTGCCCGCGGTGGCCTTGGTGGAGCCGGACTTGCTGTGGTGGCCCCACTTGTCGCCGTGGTGGTTCCAGGACTTCTTCTGCTCGGTCACGGCCCACGCGTCGCCGCCGTCACCGGCCGGGCCGGAGTTGCCGCCCACGGTGTTGCTGTGGTTGGCAGCGTCCCCGGTCGCACCGGTGGCACCCGTGTCGCCGGAGTCGCCCGACGTCACCGCGGTCCAGGACTTCGTGCTGTCCCAGGACCAGCCGTGGCCCCGCTCGGACCCGATCGTGCGGACGACCGCCGTGTTGCCATCGGTGGCACCGGAGTTGCCCGAGTTGCCCGAGTTGCCGGTGGTGGCGTTGTTCGAGCTGGTGGCGTTGCCACCGTCACCCGAGTTGCCGCCGTTGCCCGCGGTGGCCTTGGTGGAGCCGGACTTGCTGTGGTGGCCCCACTTCTGACCCTCGGTGGCGTCGCCCCCGTTGCCCGCGGCACCGGAGTTGCCGCCCACGGTGTTGCTGTGGTTGGCCGCGTCCCCGGTCGCACCGGTGGCACCCGTGTCGCCGGAGTCGCCCGACGTCACGTTCGTGTGGCACTCCGCCAGCACGCAGAGCCCGTAGGCGCTGTTGCCGCCAGTGGCACCCGAGTTCCCGGAGTTGCCCGAGTTGCCGGACGTGGCGTTGTTCGAGCTGGTGGCGTTGCCGCCCTGACCCAAGTCACCACCGTTGCCGGCGGTCGCGGAGGTGTTCCGCGCACGACCCGTGGCGGTGGCGTCGCCCCCGTTGCCCGCGGCGCCGGACTTTCCGCCCACGGTGTTGCTGTGATTGGAAGCGTCACCGGTCGAACCCGTGGCACCGGTGTTCCCGGAGTCACCCGAGCTCACGTTCGTGTGGCACTCCGCCAGCACACAGAGCCCGTAGGCGCTGTTGCCGCCGGTGGCACCCGAGTTCCCGGAGTTGCCCGAGTTGCCGGACCGCGCGGTGTTCGAGCTGGTGGCGTTGCCGCCGTTGCCCGAGTCACCGCCGTTGCCGCCCTTGACGACCGAGCTCACGATGTCGTTCACCCCGCCCAGGAGACCGTGGTCACCCGTGTCGGCGCTGGCCATCGCTGTTCCGAACAGGAGGAATCCTCCCGAGAACGCTGCGGCCACGAGACCGCGTCGCACAGAGCTGTGCATGTCGAACCTTCCCGTCAATCAAGCTGGTGATCTGGTCGGCTTGGTCGGCGGGACTGCTCAGCTGGGATGATTTCGGCCGTAGTAATAACACCACGAGCCGCGGAACTGCTGTTTTCCACTCGCAATCGGCGACGCGTTGTCCGGGTGCACTCCCGAAAGAGCCGGGAGGTCCGAGACGGCGGTGCCCGTCGATCCGCTCGACGACGCCGATCCCGTCGTGCCGGGCAAAGCGAGCGGCACAGCGGGCGACTGCCCTTCCGGCGACTGGACCGGCAATTGGACCGGCATCTGGATTGGCGTCTGGGCCGGTGGCGCCACGTCAGGCGCGGAGGTCTGCTCGGCCTTCGCCGGCACGACCTGCTGGGGCAGCGCCACCGCGGGCGCCTCGGGAACAACGGCCGGCACCACGGGTGCGACCACCTCCGGCGGGGCCGATGGCAGTGGCACCAGCGGTTCCACGACCTGCGGAGGTGGAGCGTCCCGCACCACGCCCACCACGGGGGCGAGCACCGGCGCGGTCACGGGCCGCAGCGGCTCCAGCACCGGGTCCAGGGTCTGCGCCGCGGTGTCGACCACGGGTGTCAGCAGCGGTGTGGTCACCTGGGCGATCGGCGCCACCACCTCGGCCACCGGGGACACGAGCGCGTCCAGCAAGCCCGAGTCGTTCTCGTCGGCATTCGCCACTCCCGCCGAGAGCAAGCCGAATCCCAAGAGGAACCCGGCCACTCCCAGAGTTCGCCGCAGCGTTGTGGAACATGTTGATTTCATGCGTATCACCCCCTTTCGCTGAATCAGCACCTGTCATCGAGGCATTCGGTTCCCCACGGGTGCCGGTTCACTCGAAAGTGGAAGTTTTTCTTTTGCTCCAGGTCAGCGATCTGAATTAGTTTGAAACACGCATTTCCCACTACTTTGCGACACCGTACGAGGCCGAAAGGTCAACGCGGAGTGAGAGCGCGGCGGAGCGACCGGTTGGATCATCGGCGATCGGCGGTCCGTGGGTTACGGTGGTCGGTGTGCTGACGACCACGTCACCTGCGACCGGGCATCAGGTGGCCGAGCGGATCAGGCAGCTGGAGGCGCGGCTGGTCCGCGACCACGACGAGGTGCCACCGAGCCTGGTGCACGAGTGGGTCGAACGCGCCATCGCCCGCTTCGGCGGCGCGCGCGTGCGCGACTACGTCCCGCTGCTGGTGGAGCGCTCGGTGCGGGCCTCCGCGCAGGGCTTCTCCTCCGGCTCACCGGAGCTGCCGGGCACGTGGCTGTCGGCCTGGGCCCGCAACACCGCCCGCCGCCTGCTCGCCACCGAGCTCCCCCGCCGCTGGTCGCACACCGCCGGCGTGGCCCGCCGCGCCGAGCAGGTGGCCCGCGTCCTGCCCGCAGGCCAGCGGGACCTGCTGGTGGCGGCCGCCTGGGTGCACGACATCGGCTACGCCTCCGAGCTGGCCGATACGGGCCTGCACCCGGTCGACGGCGCCCGCTACCTGCGCCGCGCCGGGATGTCCCCGCTGCTGTGCGGTCTCGTCGCCCACCACTCCGGTGCCGCCGCCGTCGCCGAGCTGACCGGCCTGGCCGGCGCCTTGGCGGAGTTCCCCGACGAACGCGGCCGGCTGCGCGACGCGCTCTGGTACGCCGACATGTCCACCTGCCCCGACGGCCACGCGATCACGGTCGAGGCCCGGCTCGCGGAGATCCGCCGGCGTCGTGGCCCCGACGACCCGGTCGTGCGCGCGCTCGCGCTCAACGGCGAGGAGCGGCTGGCCGCGGTGCGCCGCATCCACCGGCTGCTGCGCCGGGCGAGCTGACCTCAGCCGCGGCCGGCCTCCGGCCACCGGAAGATCCCCGCTGTCGCCATCACCACCCGCCGCCGCGCCTTCTCCTCGTCGTCCCCGAACCGGTCGATGGCCCAGGACAGCGCCAGCACCAGCTCGAACACCTCGTCGGCGCTGATCTCCCCCGCCACCTGCCCTGCCTCCTCTGCCGCGTCCAGCAGCACCCCGACCCGTTCCACCAGCGGTGCGTTCGCGGAGTGCAACGCCGAGCTGTCGTCGTCGTGCGCGGTCGCGAGGCACACCGGCAGGTCGTGCCAGATCCGCAGTCCCCAGCCCACCCGCACCAGCCACTCGGCCAGTGCCTCGGCCGGAGGCAGTGCACGGGACAGCTCGTCGGCCTCGGCCAGCGCACGGGCGTAGAAGCCCTCGATGACGGCGGCCACCAGGTCGTCGCGGGTGGGGAAGTTCCGGTAGAGGGTGGCGTTGCCGACGCCGGCGCGCAACGCGATCGCGTCGAGCGAGGCGAGCACTCCCTCCGCCTCGAACGTCTCCCGCGCGGCGGCCAGGATCGCGTCACGGTTGCGCTGGGCGTCAGCGCGAAGAGGGCGTGTTCCAGCCAACGCAACTCCTCCTCGACAAAGTGGGGAGTGTCCCCACATACTCGCATCCGGGGAAGCTCCCCACTTATCGCAGGAGTGTAGATGACCTACGACGACCTGACCGGGCTGCGGATCTCCGTGGCCGACGGCATCGCCACCGCCACGCTCGACCACCCGCCGCTGAACCTGATGGACGGTGTGCTGGTGCCGTCGTTGCGCGGCTTCGTCAACCGGGTGCGCCACGACACCGGCGTGCGCGTCGTGGTGTTCGACAGCGCGGACCCGGAGTTCTTCAGCGCACACGGCGACATGGCCTACCTGACCGACCCAGCGGCGTTGCCCGCCGCCACCGCCGCCGCGATCGCCGCCGCGCCGGACGCGCCCGTCCCGGACGGCATGAACATCCTCCAGGCCGTTGCCGACGAGGTGCGCGGGCTGCCGCAGGTGACCATCGGCAAGATCGCCGGCTTCGCCCGTGGCGCGGGCAACGAGTTCCTGATGGCGCTCGACCTGCGCTTCGCGGCCATCGGCCGGTCCGGTCAGGCGCAGCCGGAAGCCGTCATGGACATCCTCCCCGGCGGCGGTGGCACCGTGCTGATGACCCGGCTGCTCGGCCGGGAACGCGCGCTGGAGGTGCTGCTCGGGACCGACCTGGTCGACGCCGAGCTGGCCGAGCGGTACGGCCTGGTCAACCGGGCGCTGCCCGCCGACGAGATCGACGCGTTCGTCGACCGGCTGGCCCGCCGGATCGCCCGCCTACGCCCCGAGGTCGTCGCCGCGATCAAGGCCACCGTCGAGACCATCGCGCCGAAGATCCCCCACGAGGCCTACGCCGTGGAGAACGCCGCCCTGTACTCGCTGTTCACCGAGGACATGGTCGCGTCCGCCCACCGCCAGCTCGCCGCCGGCGTGCAGACCCGCGAGGGGGAACGCGACCTCGAAGGTCTCCTCGACGGGCTCTGACCGGCACGGCGACGCCGGTGACGTGGGCGGTGCGGATCGGCAGGAGGTGGGCGCGGTGAAGCGGACGCCCCAGCCGCCCGCCCGGAGGGTCCGGGAGCACGGGTGGCTGGTTCCGGAGGAACGAGATGTCCCGCACGGACAAGACGAAACCGGCGTGGGTGCGGCACCGCGAGCACGGCGGCCGGCCCTGCACGACCACCGGAGCGGCCCCTGCGACCTGCCGCCACTGCCCACCGGGGAGGACACCGGCACCCGGTGCCGCGGTCACACCTGGACGTAGCCGCCGTCCACGAACAGCTCCGCCCCGTTGACGAAGCTCGCGGCGTCCGAGGCGAGGAAGAGCGCGGCCGCGGCGATCTCGTCCGGGTCGGCGACCCGGCCCAGCGGCACGGCGCTCGCGAGCTCGTCGAGGAACCCGGACCGTTGGTCCTCCGCCACCAGGCCGACCAGGCCCGGCGTCTCGGTCGGGCCGGGGCTGAGCACGTTGACGCGGAAGCCGCGCGTCTTCGCGTCGCGCGCCCAGCTGCGGACGAGGTTGCGCACCGCGGCCTTCGAGGCGCCGTAGACCTCCAGCCCCGGGTCCGGCCGGAGCGAGCTGGTCGAGCCCGTGACGATCACCGACGCACCGGGCGACAGCAGCGGCAGCGCCTTCTGCAGTCCGAAGATGACACCCTTGACGTTGCCGGCGAACGTGCTGTCGAACTGCTCCTCGGTGATCTCCTCCAACGGCGCCATCACGCCACCGCCCGCGTTGGCGGCGAGCACGTCGATCCGCCCCGCCTTCTCGCGCACGACGGCGTAGAGGGCGTCGAGGTCGGCGAGCTTCCCGACGTCGGCCCGCACGGGCACGACCGCGTCACCCAGCTCGGCCGCGACCGCGTCGAGCTGCTCCTGCCTGCGGCCGGTGACGAAGACCCGTGCGCCTTCGGCGACGAACCTGCGCGTGATGGCCAACCCGATCCCGCTGTTGCCGCCGGTCACCACGGCCACCTTGTCGGCGAGCACACCGGACATGAAGCACCACTCCCTAGTTCTTGACTGGTTCGTCCATAACGTAGGCACTTATGGACGATTCAGTCAAGAACTGGGTACGATGAGGCATGCCACGTCCGCGGAAGTTCGACGAGTCAGCCGTCCTGGCCGCCGCACGCGACCAGTTCTGGTCGGCCGGGTACGCCGGCACCACGATGGACGCCGTCGCCGCGGCCACCGACCTGGGCAAGGGCAGCCTGTACGGCGCCTTCGGCGGCAAGCAGGAGCTGTTCCACCGCGTGTTCGACGACTACTGCGCGCAGGCGGAGGACGGGGTCCGCCGCGAGCTGACCGGCCCCGACGAGGAGGCCTTCGCGCGACTGACCGCCCACGTGCACGGCATCGCGGCCTCCGTCGCCGCGGACACCGCGCACCGCGGGTGCCTGCTCGCCAAGGGCACCGCCGAACTGGCCGAGCACGACCCGGTCGTCGCGGCCCGCGCGCTGCGGACGTTCGACGAGCTCGAACGCCTCCTGGTCGCCGACATCGAGGCGTGTCAGCGCCACGGCGACCTCTCCCCCGGCGCCGACCCGCACCGGCTGGCCGCGCTCGTGCTCACGGTGTTGCGCGGCATGGAGGCCCTGGGCAAGGCGGGCAAGGACGCGCGCTTCCTGGAGGCGGTCGCGGAGAGCGCGCTCGCCGCGCTCCCGCGACCCTGAGCGCCGTCAGACCCTGGCCTGCTCCCGGACCGGCCTGACGGCGTCCGGCACGCGCCCGCCTTCGGGATAGGCGCAGGTGAAGGTGCCGCGGTAGCCGAAGAGCGGCCCGAACCGGTGGTTGGTCACCTCGACGTCGATGCGGAACCGGCCGAGGTCCTCGTCGTAGGACTCGCGGACCGTCGCGGCGCCGGTCACCAGGCCGGGGACGCGGAAGTGGAGCGGGCCCTCGTGGAAGCGCTGCTCACCGCTGCGGATCAGCAGCCCGCCGCGGTCGTCCACGGACAGGTCGAGGTCGACCGAGACGTGCTGGTGGGTGCCCAGGTAGTCCACGACACGGCCGCGTTCGGGGCTGTAGATCATCGTGGCGTCCCACCGCCGGGGCCGCTCGAAGGCGAAGGTGCGGACGAACGTCATCGTCTCCCGGCCCAGCGAGTCGCGGTAGGGGTAGTTCTCGATGGTGAAGGGGACGTCGCTGCCGTGGCCGGGGAGCAGGATGTGGCGCTTGGCCCCGAGCCACAGGAACGGCCGGGTGAAGCCGCGCCCGTGCCACACCCGGTCCATCGTGCCGGTGCCGACGCAGGCGATGCCGTCGTCGCTGGTGAAGCCGAACCGGCGTTGCAGCTGCGGGTGCAGGCGGTCGAAGTCGGCGCCGAGGGCGCGCTGGAAGATCGACGTCACGGGTGCTCCAAGGTCAGCAGGGTCGAGGGCGCCGTCGACGACCGGCGGTCCGGCGGCGTGCGCCGGCACCTCCTGGCGGCCGGGGTGGACGGCAGCGGCGGAGCCAGCAGGGCGGCGAGGGTGAGGGCCGCGGCGAGCACGGCGGGCCCGGACAGCCAGGCCACGGCGCAGACACCAGCCCTCGTGCCCGCGTCCAGCAGCGCCCACCGCAACGACACCTCGGGACGGACGCCGCGTTCGAGCCACAGCCGGAGCCGGTCGAACGACCAGGCCGTCCCCCACCCCATCAGCAGGCGGAACGGGCGGTCGGCCAGCGCCCCCAGCCGCCCCCAGCCGGGCCGGTAGTCGTAGCCGGTGAGGAACCGGACCCCCGCAGCGGTCGGCACGTACCGCCAGTACCCCGACCCGGAGCGGATCGGGGACAGCGGGTGCGCCGAGCTGAACCGCAGCGCCGACGTCCGCGAGCCGTCGGCCTTGACCCGCTCACCGACGCTGACCCCGGTCCCGTCCACCTCCAGACCGGGCAGGACGCGGACCGAGTACCGGAAGCGCTGCTCCGCGTCCTGGTCCGCCTTCGGCAGGTGGTCGATCGTGGTGAACCGCAGGTCCCACCGCTGGTGCTGGTGCGGGTCCTGGGTCCGCAGCCACACGTCGTCGAGGTCAGCCCTGATCACCGTCTCCACGTAGAGCGTCCGCCGCCGCGCCATGGCACCCCCTCCTTTTTGAGCAGTTGCTCAAACAGGAGGGTAGCCGGATTTGAGCAGATGCTCAAACAGGGCGTTGAGCTGGGGTTACTTCGCCTTCCCGGCCGTCTTGCGGAGTTTGGAGCGCAGCGCGCGCACCGCGATCGGCCCGAGGTCGTCCACCACCTCGATGAGCACGGCCAGCCGGTCGAGGGCGTCCATGGCCGCCTTCGACCCGTCCGGGTCGACGCCCTCGTACAGCTCCAGCCCGATGAACCCGGCGCTCACCGCACGGGCGAGACCCGCCGTGTCGATCAGGTCGGAGACCGGGGAGCCGGCCAGCGACCGGGTCAGCGCCCGCTCGATCGGGTTGATCCACAACCGCAGGGACGCCGCGGTGGCCTCGGCGAGCCGGGGGTCGGTCTGGGCGCCGGCCAGCAGCTGGGCGAGCACCATGACGTTGCCCTGCGCCCGTTCCTCGGCGTGCAGCGCGCGGCCCAGCTCCAGGAGCCGGCGCAGGTCGGTGATCTGCTCGAGCCGCTCGGCGAACAGCTCGACCCGCGCCTGCGTGGCGGCCAGGCACGCGGCCTGGAGCAGGTCGTGGACGGTGCCGAAGTGGTAGAAGACCAGCGCCTGGTTGACCCCGGCGGTGGCCGCGATGCTGCGCGCCGTGGTGCCGGTCAAACCGTGCGTGCGAATGGTCTCGATCGCGCCGTCGATCAGGCGTTGTCGGGTGTCGGCCACGGCATCACCGTAGAGGCCCGCGCCGGGCGCCCGAGGTGAGGCGGCCCTCGACTGGACGCGCACCGGACGCGCCGGTACCGGTGGGTGCTCCACGGCCTCACAGGGCGCACCGACCGGCGGATCACCGACGAGCCGTTCCTGTCACCACGCCCCGCCGAACACCACGTCGCCCGCGCGATGCGGAAGCGGGACGTCGGGTCCCGCGCTGCCGCCTCGGTGCGGCGGCGGTGTCGAACTCGGTCCTCGTGACCCTCGACCTGAGGTCACCACCGGCCCCAGCGGCTCCAGTCGGCGAGGGCGTATGACACGACCACGACCTGCGGACTTGATCGAATTCGGCCGGGCGTTCGCGCCAACCGGAGATCATGGTGTAGGGTGGTCCCCATCAGTCATGGTTACGAAGTAGAACTCGCCCGTGATCAGTATCACGGGCTTTTTGCTGTTTCAGCGTTTCCGCAGGCCGTGGCGGATGATCCCCAGGCACCCGCGACAGTGCGGATGCCAACTCATCACAGGAGTGCACATGGCTACCGGAACCGTGAAGTGGTTCAACGCCGAAAAGGGCTTCGGCTTCATCGAGCAGGACGGCGGCGGCGCCGACGTGTTCGTCCACTACTCGAACATCGCCGCGCAGGGCTACCGGGAGCTCCAGGAGGGCCAGAAGGTCTCCTTCGAGGTCACTCAGGGTCAGAAGGGCCCGCAGGCGGACAACGTCGTTCCCGCCTAGTTCTGCGTCGGCTGCCGGTCCGCTCGTCGGACTGAGCTGGTCACACCGAAGCCCGGCCTGGGTCCACCGATCCCGGCCGGGCTTTGACGTGCGCGGTGGCCGCTCGCCGGCTCCGGTGCCACCACCCGCCGCGCCGAGCCGGACCGAGCGTCGTGCGCTGGTCGAGCAGGCCACCGACTTCGCGTACTCCTCGTTCACCGCCGGCACGGCTGATCACGCCGATGGAGCGCGAGTGGTGTGCCGCTCGACGTCCGGGGTACTCGACCGAGCGACCCCGACGGGAGAGAGCCCATGCGTGGCGACATCGAGACCTACTTCGAAGACGGCCGGTGGAAGAACAAGGTCCAGGGCAACGACCAGGTCTCCAGCACACACCTCACCAAGCAGGACGCGGCCGCGAACGGTCGTGAGATGGCGATCGTGCACGCGGTGGACCACATCGTCCGGGGCCGCGACGGGGTGATCAGCGAGCACGACGTCTACCCCCGCGGCCGCGACCCCCACACCTTTCCCCGCTGATGCCGCTGTCGGTGTTCTCGCACCGGGAGTGCGAGAACACGGCACGACCTGGTCGGCGGGTGAGGAACGGCGGGGTGGCGACCGCGGAGCCTGCCCGGCGACGCGCCCGCAAGCCGCCGGCGAGACCGTACTGCGCGCCGCGGGCATGCGCGCAGTACGGAGAAGAAGTTAAACCTGATGCGGTCACGCAAGGCGTGGGCCCAGACCTCGCTACGTCCACGAGCGACTGGAATCAGTCGACGTGGTGGAGGAATGCTGTGCCAGCCGTGGACGACCGGCCGTTGTTCGGCGGTGTGAGCGAAGGTGCGCGCACCTGATGGGCCGCATCGGTCGGTGAGCGACGCACGAGCGGCGGTGATGGCCGCGCTTCGGGACAGCGGGAGCGGGCTCGACACCATGGCGCGCGTGATCCGCGCGTGCGTGGACGTGCTGCCGGTCGACGGCGCCTCGATCTCGGTGATGAGCAGCCCGCGGGAACGTGAGACGTTGTACGCCAGCGACGAGATCGCGACGAAGATCGAGGACGTCCAGTTCACCCTGGGCGAGGGCCCGTGCTTCGAGGCGTTAGCGAGCCGCAAACCCGTGCTGGTTCCCGACCTGCCCCGTGCGTCGGTCCTGGAGTGGCCGGTGTTCGCGGCTGCCATCGCCGCGCTGCCCATCGGCGCGATCTTCGCGTTCCCGCTGCAGGCGGGGGCGATCGGCATCGGCGCGCTCGACCTCTACCGCAGGCAGCCCGGCTGGCTTTCGGCTGACGAGCTCACCATGGCGCTGGAGGTGGTCGACGTCGTGACCGCGGTGCTGCTCGGTCTGCTCCTGGGCGAGGTCGACGACACCACCGGCCTCCGCAGCGTCATGGCACCCGGTCGCGAACAGGTCCACCAGGCGACCGGCATGCTCATCGCCGCCCTCGGCGTCCCCGCGGAGGAGGCGCTGTCCCGGTTGCGGGGCTACGCCTTCGCGAGGGGCAGGTCGCTGGACGAGATCGCCAGGGACATCACGAGCCGCAAGCTGTCACCGCTGGAGCTCGCCACATGACCACGTACGACACAGCACTCCCGTCCTGGGCGGCACCCACCGCAGGAAGACCAAGACAGGAGCTGGTGATGAGCGATAACGCACTGTCCACGACAGAGCGGGAGTCGCGGTTGCTCAGGGCGCTCGTCCAGCTGGCGGACACGCTCGTCGACGACTACGACGTGGTGGACGTGCTGCACCGGCTGGTCGAGCACTGCGTCCACCTGCTGGATGCGACGGCGGCCGGGTTGATGCTGTCCGACCAGCACGGCGGCCTGCGGGTGGTGGCCTACTCGTCGGCCCAGACCCACATGCTCGAGCTGTTCCAGCTCCAGGCGAGCGAGGGCCCGTGCATGGACTGCGTGCACAGCGGTGAGGCTGTGCTGGTCGCGGACCTGACGACGGAGGTGCGGCGGTGGCCCCGGTTCGCACCGCGCGCCGTCGAGGAGGGTTTCGCCTCCGTGCACGCGGTGCCGATGAGGTTGCGCCGCGAGACCGGGCTGCTCAACGACGAGGACCTGCTGGTCGTGCGCGCGCTGGCGGACACGGCGACGATCGGGATCTTGCAGGAGCGCGCGATCCGGCGCGGTGAGGTCGTCACCGAGCAGCTGCAGACGGCGTTGAACAGCCGGGTCGCCATAGAGCAGGCCAAGGGGGTGCTGGCGTTCGCCAGGGATCTTGAGATGGAGCAGGCGTTCCACACACTGCGCAGCTATGCGCGCAACGGCGGTCGCCGCCTGGCCGACGTGGCCAGGGAGCTCGTCGTCGGAGAGCTGCGGCCCGAGGACCTGCTCTCGGTGCGGCGTCGTCCTTCCGACGTGTGATTCCGACTCACGTCGCCCGCACGTCGACCGCGGGCTGCGCTCACCGCGTCACCGCGTGTGGGACCCACCGGGTCCGGGTAGTCTGATCTCGCTGGTAACAAGGAACAACCGCCCGGACCCGCGGTCTCATCACCTCGTCGTGAGGAGAACGCCGTGGGCGTCAGCACCGAGTCGATCGCGTTCACGCGCAAGAGGATCGCGCTCGTGTCCCAGCAAGCCAGTCCGCTGACCGATCCGGGTGCGACCGGTTCCGGGAGCCAGAGCCGCCACGTGGCGGGGCTCGCCGCCGCCCTGGCCGCGCTCGGCCACAGGGTCGTCGTCTACACGCGGCGCGACCACCCGCACCTTCCGCAGCACGTGCGGACCCCGCAGGGCTACGAGGTCGTGCACGTGCCGGCCGGGCCGGCCGCGGCGCTGGACGCGGAGGAGGTCCTCGGCCACGCGGGCGACTTCGTCGAGTTCCTCGAACGCGCCTGGACCTCGCAGCGCCCCGACGTCGTCCACGCCCACGGCTGGCAGTCCGGCATCGCGGCCGTGCTGAGCGCGCGGAGGAGCCTGGTGCCCGTCGTGCAGACGTACCACTCGCTGGGCCCGGCGCAACCGCAGGACCGCTGTGCGACGGACCGCGACTCCACCAAACGCCGCACCGTGGAGCGGCTCGTCGGTCACGAGGCCACCCGCGTCGTCGCGACCTCGTCCGCGGAGGCCCGGGCCGTGCTGGGGATGGGCGTGGACCGGTCGAAGCTCGTCGTGGTGCCCACCGGCGTCGATCTCGACCTGTTCGCGGCAGGACAGGGGACCACCGACCGGAATCCTCCGCGCAGGATCGTCTCGGTGGGCAGGCTCTTGCCGCACAAGGGGTTCGACGACCTGATCCGCATCCTGTCCACTGTGGACAACACAGAGCTGGTGATCGCCGGCGGGGGCGCGCAGGGCGACGTCCGCGGTGACGCGGAGAGCAGGAGGCTGCTCGCGCTGGCCCGTTCGACGGGTGTCGGCGACCGCGTCGTGTTCGCGGGCCACGTGCCCTACGCGCAGCTGCCCGTGCTGCTGCGGTCCGCTGACGTCGTGGTGTGCACGCCGAGGCACCAGTCGTCCAGTGGCGTGGCGCTGGAGGCGATGGCCTGTGGCACTCCTGTTCTCGCCACCCCGGTCGGCGGTCTGGTCGACCTCGTGGTGGACGGGCTGACCGGGGTGCTGGTCCCGCGCGACCGACCGGAGGCGACCGCCAAGGCGTTGAGGGCCCTGCTCGCCGACGGCACGTACCGCGATCTGCTCAGCGTCGCAGGACACGACAGGGCACAGGCGCGGTACTCGTGGCAGCGGGTCGCCTCCGACCTGGTGCGCACCTACTCCACGGCGGTGAACGCCCGCAGTGCCGGTACCTCGGTGGTCGGGTCGCGGTCCTCCCGCGCGCGGACGGGGTCGACACCGAGGTGAGCGCGGCGGCTCCCCCGCCGCCGCCCCGGACACCGATACGCCGGACGCCACCGCCCCCGACCACCACCGCACGTCACGGGGGCACCGCCGTCACCACCGGCGCCGCCTGGCCGGCCAACGCCCGTACGCCCTCTCCCGTGCCGCGACCGGCTCGAACACGTTGCCGGAGGTGGGTGAGACCGTCTCCCTCGTCAGTGCCGCGAGGCGGAACAGCGGCCCGACGAGCCGGTCGTAGAGCTCCGGCAGGCAGCGGAACGCCGAGACGATCAACGGGTTCGCCGGGCCGACCGGCACGGAGACGTGCCGGCGCGGCCGGTCGGCCAGGCGCACGATCGCGGCGGCGACGCGATCCGGGCTCAGCACCGGGACCGGTGGGCGTGCCGCACGTCCGCCGTAGTTGGCGGCCTGGTCGTACACCGGGGTGTTGACGCTGCCGGGGCTGACGATGCACACGTGCACGCCTCGTTCGTCGCGGGTTTCCTGTTGGAGGGTGCGCAGCAGCGCGCGCTGGCCCCACTTGGCCGCGGTGTAGGCGCCCATCCGCGGAACGGTGATCGAGCCGAGCAGTGAGTTCACCCCGATGAACACCCCCGTGCGCTGACGCCGCAGGACCGGCAGGACCGCTTGGGCGAGGTGGAGCGTGCCGTGGACCGCGGTGTCGACGACCGAGGTGAACACGGCCGCGGGCATCGACTCGACGGGTCCGTAGGCCATCACCGTGGCGGTGTGCACGACGACGTCGATGCGGCCGTGCAGCTCCAGCGCCTTCGTGACGATCCGGTCGGCGGCGGCGGGATCTCCGACGTCGTCGACGACGACGTCCACCGCGGCCACGCCCACCGCGCGGCAGGCCTTCTCCGCGGCGTCGAGCGCCTCTCCGCTGCGGGAGACCAGCACGACGTCGTCCCCGCGGAAGGCGAACGCCGTCGCCGCGGCGAGCCCGATCCCGCTGCTGGCCCCGACCACGAGCACGACGCGCCCCGTCACGGGTTCAGCACCACCTTCACGCAGCCGTCGCTCTTGGCGCGGAACACCTCGTACCCGTGCGCGGCGTCGGCGAGCGGGAGGCGGTGCGTGGTCAGGTCCAGGGTGCCGAGCGGATCGGCCGGGTCGAGCACGAACGGCAGGATGTCGTCGGTCCAGCGGCGCACGGGGGCCTGTCCCATGCGCAGCTGGATACCGCGGTCGAACATCTCCATCATCGGCATCGCGTCGAGCTCTCCACCGTACACACCGGACACCGACACCGTGCCGCCGCGCCGCACGCCCTTCAGAGCGGTGTGCAGGGCGTCGAGCCGGTCGACGGCCAGCTTGTCGACCACCTTCTGCGCCAGCGCGTCGGGGAGCAGTCCCGCGACCTTCTGCGCCAGGGCGACGGCACCCCCGCCGTGCGCCTCCATGCCGACGGCGTCGATGGTGGCGTCCGGACCGCGGCCGTCCACCATCTCGACCAGCGCGGCGGCGAGCTCGTCGGAGCCGCCGAACTCGTCGAAGTCGACGGGTTCCGCGCCGTGCCGTTCGGCCAGCGCGAGACGTTCGGGCACCCGGTCCACGCCGATCACACGGCCGGCGCCGAGCAGCCGCGCGATCCGGACGGCGAACTGCCCGACCGGGCCGAGGCCGAGCACGGCGACGGTGCCGCCCGGTGGCACGTCGGCGTACCGCACCGCCTGCCACGCCGTCGGCAGGATGTCGGACAGGAACAGGAACTGGTCGTCGGGTGTGCCGTCCGGGACGACGATCGGCCCGAACTGGGCCTGCGGCACCCGCAGGTACTCGGCCTGGCCGCCGGGCACCGAACCGTAGAGCGAGGTGTAGCCGAACAGGCTCGCGCCCTTGCCCTCGCCGCGCACCTGCGTCGTCTCGCACTGCGCGAACAGGTCGCGCCGGCACATCCAGCAGTGCCCGCACGAGATGTTGAACGGCACCACGACGCGGTCGCCCACCTTGAGGTGGCCGGCCGCCTCGGCGCCCACCTCCTCGACGACGCCCATCGCCTCGTGGCCGAGCACGTCACCCGGTTTCAGGTAGGGCCCCAGCACCCCGTGCAGGTGCAGGTCCGATCCGCAGATGGCGGTCGAGGTGACCCGGACGACCGCGTCGGTCGGTTCCTCGATGCGCGGGTCCGGCACGTCGACGACCTCGACGTTCTCATTGCCTTGCCATGTCAGCGCTTTGATGACATCTCCTCGGTCAGGTCACGGCCGAGCTGACCGCGGACGGTGTCCGCGAGCTCGTCCCAGCTGTCGGTGAACTTGCGGACCCCCTGGCGTTCCAGCTCGTCGGTGACCTCGCGGTAGTCGATCCCGAGCCGGCCGATCTCGCTGAGCACGTCGCGGGCGGGGCCGTAGAGCTCCCCCGGCACGAGAGGTGGTACCGAGCCGTGGTCGGCGAAGGCTTCCAGGGTGGGCCCGGGCATGGTGTTGACGGTGCCCGGGATGGCCAGTTCGGACACGTACATCGTGTCCGGGTAGGCGGGGTCCTTCACCCCCGTGGAGGCCCACAGGGGCCGTTGTGGCCGGGCTCCCGCCTCGGCCAGGTGGCGCCAGCGCTGCGTGGTCAGGCTCGACACGTGGATCTCGTGGGCGAGGCGGGCGTTGGCGATCGCCGCCTTTCCCTTGGCCGCGAGCGCGCGGTCGGTGCCGATGGCGTCGAGGCGCGCGTCGATCTCGGTGTCCACGCGGGAGACGAAGAACGAGGCCACCGAGTGGATGCCGGCCAGGTCGTGCCCGTTGAGCCGGGCCGCCTCCAGACCGGTGACGTGGGCGTCGACCACCTCGCGGTAGCGGTCCAGGGAGAAGATGAGCGTGACGTTGACGCTGATGCCCTCACTGATGACCGCGGTGATCGCGTCCAGTCCGGCGGTGGTGGCCGGGATCTTGATGAGCAGGTTCGGCTCGTCCACCACCGACCAGAGCAGACGGGCGCGGTCGACGGTGGCCTGCGGGTCGTGGGCGAGGCCGGGGTCGACCTCCAGCGACACCCTGCCGTCGACACCGCCCGTGCGGTCGTACACCGGGCGCAGGACCTGACAGGCCGCCCGGACGTCGTCGGTCGTGATGGCGAAGACCGTGTCCTCGACGCTCGCCTCTGCCTCCGCGAGGCGCCTGAGCTGCGGTGTGTAGCGCTCGCCGCGTGCCAGCGCGGAGGCGAAGATCGTCGGGTTGGTGGTGATGCCGACGACCCCGCGGTCCGCGACCAGCGCCTTCAGGCGGCCGTCGGAGAGGAGCTCGCGGGACAGGTCGTCGAGCCAGATGGACACGCCTGCGGCGGCGAGTTCGGTGAGCGGGTCGTGGCCCGTGGCCATGATGCCTCCGTGGTCGGGAAATCCTGGTGGTTCAGGCGGGGCGGTCGCCGGTGCCGCCGGTGGTGGGCGCGGTGCTGCGCTGCACACCTCCCGGGCGGACCGACGTGACCGCGTCGTGCAGGCAGTCGTGCGCGGCCTCCGCGACCGCAGTGGCGGTGACGCCGAACTCCTCGTAGAGGCGGCGGTGGTCGGCGGAGGCGCCGAAGTGTTCGAGCGACACCATCCGGCCGGCGTCGCCGACGACGTCGCGCCAGCCCTGGGCGACCGCGGCCTCGACGCTCACGCGGGCCCGCACGCCCGGCGGGAGCACTTCGTCCCGGTAGGACGGTTCCTGCGCGGCGAACCACTCGAGGCAGGGCATCGAGACCACGCGGGCCTCGACGCCGTCCTCTGCGAGCAACGCGCGGGCGTCGAGGGCGATCTGCACCTCGGACCCGGTCGCGACCAGGACCACGTCCGGCTCTCCTGGTCCGGCGAGGACGTATCCGCCCCGCGCGGCGCCCTCCGCCGGGGCCAGGCCGCCGGGACCGCGGTCGAGCACGGCGACGTCCTGCCGCGTCAGGACCAGACCGGCGGGACGGTCCCGGTTCTCCAGAATCCGCCGCCAGCACACCGCTGTCTCGTTGGCGTCGGCCGGGCGCACGACGTCCAGACCGGGGATCGCGCGCAACGCGGCGAGGTGCTCGACCGGCTGGTGCGTGGGTCCGTCCTCCCCCAGCCCGATCGAGTCGTGGGTCCACACGTGGGTGACGGGCAGCTGCATGAGGGCGGCCAGCCGGATCGCGGGCCGCTGGTAGTCGCTGAAGACCAGGAACGTACCGCCGTACGGGCGGGTCAGGCTCTGCAACGCGATGCCGTTGAGCGCGGCGGCCATGGCGTGTTCGCGGATGCCGAAGTGCAGGGTGCGCCCGTAGGGACCGCCTTGCCACTTCGTGGTCTGCTTGCCCATCGGGACGAACGACGGTTCGCCGTCCATCGTGGTGTTGTTGCTCCCGGCCAGATCGGCCGATCCACCCCACAGCTCCGGCAGCACGGGAGCCAGTGCCGAGAGGACCTTGCCCGACGCCGTGCGGGTCGCCATCCCCTTCGGGTCGGCGGGGAAGACCGGCAGGGCGTCGGTCCAGCCGTCCGGAAGCCGCTGATCGCGCAACCGGTCCAGCAGCGCCGCGCGGTCCGGGTTCGCGGTGCGCCAGCGCGCGTAGCCGGCTTCCCAGCGCTCGTGGGCGGCCGCACCGCGGTCCAGCACCGCACGGGCGTGCGCGAGCACCTCGTCCTCCACCGCGAAGCTGCGCTCCGGGTCGAAGCCGAGCAGGGTCTTGACGGCGGCGACCTCCTCGGCGCCGAGCGCGGACCCGTGCGCCTTGCCGGTGTTCTGCAGGGTGGGCGCGGGCCAGCCGATGACGGTGCGCAGCACGATCAGGGACGGACGGCCGGTGTCCGCCTTCGCCGCCTCGACCGCGGCGAGCACCGCGTCCACGTCCTCGACGTAGCGGCCGGTGCTGGTCCAGTCGACGGACTGGACGTGCCAGCCGCAGGCGGCGAAGCGGGCGGCCACGTCCTCGCTGAAGGAGACGTCGGTGTCGTCCTCGATGGAGATGTGGTTCGCGTCGTAGAACGCGACGAGGTTGCCGAGCTCCTGATGCCCCGCGAGCGAGGAGGCCTCGGCGGTGACCCCCTCCATCAGGTCGCCGTCGGAGGCCAGGACGTACACGTGGTGGTCGAACGGGCTCTGCCCCGGCGCGGCGTCCGGGTCGAGCAGTCCGCGTTCGCGGCGAGCAGCGAGCGCCATGCCCACCGCGCAGGCGAACCCCTGGCCCAGTGGTCCGGTGGTGATCTCCACACCGCGGGTGTGGCGGTACTCCGGGTGGCCGGGCGTGGCGGAGTTCCAGGTGCGCAACGAGGCCAGGTCGGTCAGTTCCAGCCCGTAGCCGCTCAGGTAGAGCTGCGCGTACAGCGTCAGGCTCGTGTGGCCGCAGGACAGGACGAACCGGTCGCGGCCGAGCCACTGGTCGTCGGCGGGATCGTGGCCGCATCACCTGCTGGAACAGCAGGTAGGCCAACGGTGCGAGGCTCATCGCGGTGCCGGGGTGGCCGTTCCCCGCCTGTTGGACGGCATCGGCGGCCAGCACGCGGACGGTGTCCACGGCACGGACGTCCGCGTCGGTCCAGCCCGCGGCCTGCGCGACCGGCAGCGGCAGGGACGGGTCGCGGTGAAGTGGTGCGGTGGCCGTGCGTGTCATCTGTCGAGGCCTTCCCGGAGCTCGGTGCGTCCACGTGCTGGATCAACGAAGTCGCGGGTCCGGGCGGCTGTTGAAGCTTCCCCACGCGAATAGCCGCAATCGGGCCGCCGAAACTCGCCGTGCACCTCGGTGTCGCCGATGTGGTGGAACCGGCGGACCGGGTGACTGCGGGACCTGAGCCGGTCGCTCGTCCACGGGGACGCGCGCAGCACTGTCGCGACCGCCTCGGGCACACCGGTGGCTCCGCGCAGGTTCCGCTTGACCGCCTCGGCACACCTCGGCGGTTCGGGGACGGCGCCGGACCGCGAAGCCGCCTGCCCCGCCCGGTGCGCCGGGCGGGTGTTGCGGGTGACGTGCCAGGGCGGCAGAGCACCGGAGCTGGTCCTGGTGCTGCCGGGTCTCGGCGGCAGGTGGCGGTGCACGGGGCACCGGGCGAGGGCCACGTCCCGGTGCCCTGTGCCGCCGCCGACGTCGTTCCGGCGCGACCGGCACGTCCCGGTCAGGGGCGTAGAGTGAGTGGTCCGAGGGGACCTCGCGCATCGGCGTCCGAGCCAGGTGCCCCCTCCGGAGTGTCAGCGACCCCGCCCGGCTGGTCCGGACGGAGGCGGGAGCACCGGGATGATCTCGGGCCCGACCAGCACCAGTCCCAGCACCGAACTGACCGCGCCACGCGGGCTGCGGGTGACGAGGAAGCCGGACGCCCTGTCCGGCGGCCGGTTCCCCGGCGGCTGGCGACCTCTCGCCACCGACCCCGCCACCACCGTTCCGGCGCTGAACCCGCCGACCTGGTGCACGCGGCCGTGACCCGGCTCGTCTGACCTCCGCACCGCCTCACTCCTGAACAGACACCGCCCCGCCCCGGCCTCACGCCGGGGCGCGAAGCCGTCTGCCCCGATCCGAAAGGCCCACCGCTCCATGGTTCGCACCTATGGCTTCTTGAGCACCTATCCACCAACACAATGCGGGCTCGCGACGTTCACCGCCTCCCTCCAGCGCCACCTCGCCGCCGTCACCCCCGGCAGCGGGAGCCGCGTCGTCCGCGTCCTCAGCGACGTCGAACCGCACACAGCGGAACCGTCGGCGGGGCACCCCATGCGTCCCGGTGGGGTGGAGGCCGCGGCCGCGGTCCTCAACCGGTGCGACGTCGCGCTGGTCCAGCACGAGTACGGGATCTACGCCGGCAGTGACGGCGAGGAGGCGCTGGACGTGCTCGCCCGGCTGCGGGTCCCGGTGGCCGTCGTGCTGCACACGGTGCTCACCACGCCCACGCCGGGACAGCGCCGGGTGCTGGAGGCGGTCGTCGACCGCGCCGACGCCGTCATCACCATGTCGGAGGCGGCCAAGAGCCGCCTCCTGGCGGGTTACGCGGTCGAACGGCCGGGCGAGGTCGTGGTGATCCCGCACGGCGCCGTGCCCGCCGACAGGCCGGCCTCCGCAGCACCGGGCCGTGGCCCGCTGGTCCTCACCTGGGGCCTGCTCGGACGCGGCAAGGGCGTCGAGTGGGGCATCGCGGCGCTCGCCGCGCTGCGCGACCTGCGGCCGCGGTACCTCGTGGCGGGTCAGACCCATCCCAAGGTGCTGGCACACGAGGGCGAGGCGTACCGGACGCACCTGCGTGAGCAGGCCGCCGCCGCCGGGGTGACCGACCTGGTCGAGTTCGACCCGGCCTACCTCAGCGCCGAGGCGCTGGCGGACCTGGTGGGCAGGGCCGATGTCGTGCTGCTGCCGTACGACTCGTCCGAACAGGTCACCTCCGGAGTGCTCGTCGAAGCCCTCGCCGCGCGCAAACCGGTGGTCGCGACGGTGTTCCCGCACGCGGTCGAACTGCTCGCGGACGGCGCCGGACTGCTGGTACCGCACCGCGATCCCGCCGCCATCGCCGCGGCGCTGAGGCGCGTGCTGACCGAACCGGGTGTCGCCGCGGGCATGCGCGACCGGTCCGCGGAACTGGGTGCCGTGCTGAGCTGGCCCGCCGTGGCGAACCGCTACCGCAGCCTCTGCGACACCCTCGTGGCGGACAGGCTGTTCGCCGACCGCGTCGCCGTGACGCGATGAGCGGCCTCGATTTCGCCCACCTGATCCGGCTGAGCGACGACACCGGTCTGCACGAGCACGCCGACGGCCCGCTGCCGCGCCGCGAGCACGGCTACTGCCTCGACGACGTCGCGCGGGGCTTGGTCGTGCTGAGCCGCGAACCAGCCCTGTCGGCTGAGCTGGCCGCTCTGGCCGAACACTTCCTGGCCTTCACCGCCTACGCGCAGGCCGAGGACGGGCGCTTCCACAACCGGCTCAGCCCCGATCGCCGGTGGATCGACGAACCGGGACTGGGCGACTGGTGGGGACGCGCGCTGTGGGGGCTCGGCACCGCCGCAGCGCGCAGCACGGTGCCCGCGATCCGGCGGACCGCGCTGGAGTGCTTCGACCGCAGCGCCCACCACAGGCCACCGTCGGTGCGCACGATGGCGTTCGCCGCACTCGGTGCCGCCGAGGTGCTGAGCTCCGAACCCCTCCACGCGCCCGCCGCCGCCCTGCTCGGCGACATCACCTCCTACATCGGTGGTCCCCGTCCGGACCCGAACTGGCCGTGGCCGGAGAACCGGCTGTTCTACGCCAACGCCGTGCTGCCGGAGGCGTTGATCGCCGCGGGTGACCTCCTGGGCAGCGACGAGGTCCGCGACGACGGGCTGCGGCTGCTGGACTGGTTGCTGGCCGTGGAGTCCAAGGACCGCCACCTCTCGCCGGTCCCGACCGGCGGGTGGTTCCTCGGCGAGCCGCGACCGGCGTTCGACCAGCAGCCCATCGAGGCGGCCGCCCTGGCCGACGCCTGCGCCCGCGCCTACCGGGTCACCGGGGACTCCGCGTGGCTCACCGGTGTCCGCCGCGCGATCGCGTGGTTCAGCGGGGACAACGACCTGGGCTCGCTGATGCAGGACGAGCACACCGGGGGCGGCTACGACGGCCTGACACCGCACGGCCCGAACACCAACCAGGGCGCCGAGTCGACCCTGGCGCTGATCTCCACCCGGCAACACCTCCGCACGCTCCAGCGGAGCGCCGGGTGAACGCCCGCGTCACGCGCAGCCCGGTGCGGCTGCGCCCGGACCCCCGCCGGGTGATCACCAAGCTGTTCGTGCCGGGAGAAGAGGTTCCCGAACACGAGTCCCGGTCGGCGGCCGTCATCCGGCGGGTGATGGCGCTGGACGAGACGACCGCGTGCGCCGCGCTCGAACGCACGGTCCGGCTGTTCGCCGGACGGCACCGCGACGTCCGCGCGACCTTCGCGGACAACTTCGCGAGCGTCAGCCACCGGCTGGCCCCGGACGTCGAGCTGTCCGAGTCCCGCCGTCTGCTGATCGGCGCGTACTTCACCCACGAGTACGCCGTCGAGGGTGCCGCGCTGTGCAACCCGTCCATGGTCCCCCACCCCGACCAGAGCGGGATGGCGCAGGGACAGCTGAGGTTCGTGCTGAGCGTGCGCGGGATCGGTGAGGGGCACCTGTCCTCGATCGGTTTCCGGACCGGCACGGCCGGTCCGGATGGCGTTCTCACCGTGGACCCGCAGCCGGGCACCACCAGCACCGGTCTGCGCAGGGACTCGGTCTACGACAAGGGCCTCTTCCAGGGCAAGCTCGCCGAACGCGGTCATGACGACGAGGTCTCCGCCGTGCTGAACCGCTGGCTGCCGGTGCGGTTCACCGGAGCGGAGCTCGACGAGCTGCTGACCGGTCTGCACCCGAAGCTGGTCGAGCGGCAGGCCGCTCACCGCACCGTCGAGCTGGTCAGGTGGATAGCCGCGTGCAACTACACCACCGAGTTCCCGCAGGAGTCGTCGGTGGGTGGACGGGTGCTCTGGCCGGCCGGCCCGTCGGAACGCCACGGCATGGAGGACGCCAGGTTCGTGCGCTTCACCGACGACGACGGCTCGCAGACCTACTACGCGACGTACACCGCTTACGACGGTGTCGACGTGGCGCCGCAACTGTTGCAGACCGACGACTTCCGCACGTTCCAGGTCACGCAGCTGACCGGTCCCGCCGCGCGCAACAAGGGGATGGCGCTGTTCCCCCGCCGCATCGGCGGCAGGTTCGCCGCGTTGTCCCGCGGAGATGGCGAGAGCACGGCCGTGACCACCTCCGCGGACCTCAGGACGTGGCAGCGACCCCAGGCCGTGGCGGCACCGGCCAGGGACTGGGAGCTCGTCCAGGTCGGCAACTGCGGCTCGCCGATCGAGACGCCCGAGGGCTGGTTGGTCCTCACCCACGGAGTGGGTCCGATGCGGCTCTACTCCATGGGCGCGATGCTGCTCGACCTCGACGACCCCTCGAAGGTGCTCGGCGCACTGCCGGAACCGTTGCTGACGCCGAGTCCCTCCGAGCGCGACGGCTACGTGCCGAACGTCGTCTACTCGTGCGGCGGCCTGCTGCACGGAGACACCCTCGTGATCCCGTACGGCGCGAGCGACGCGACCATCGCTCTGGCCACGACGTCGGTGACCGAGGTGATCGCCGCGATGGTCCCGTGACACCGTCCTGCGCGCGTGCCGCGACGGCACCCGAGCGACCGGCCTGACCGGCCCGAGCGCTCGCCGGAGAGCTGTTCCGCACGACCGGGATCGCCGCTCCGGTGCCGGTCGCGCGGAGCCGGGAGAGCCTGCCACTGCTCGTCGCGCCGGCACCGCAACAGGTGCGGCGCCGCCTGCAAGTCGCCTTCGCCGACCTGCGGAACCTGGCAGGCTGGGTGTGCTTCGACGCCGGCCTGGTCACCGCTGCGCAACCACTTCTCGCACGCGCCGGCGCCGGCCGAGGTGGCCCGCGACGACGGGCTGATCGCCAACGCGTGCCACCGGCTCGGGCGGGTGTCCCTGCGCCACGGGCAGCTCGACGAAGCGTTGCGGTACTTCGACCTCGGCCGTCTCGCGGCCGCGCGCTCCGGCGACCGGCTCTCGACCGGCGTCCTGGCCGTCAACTCGGCGTGGGCGTGTGCGCAGAAGGGCGTCGAGCACAACGCCCTCACGTTGCTCGACCGCGGCCGGGAGGAGTTCGGCGCCGCGGACCGCGCCGAGGTGGTCGGCTGGGCGCGGTTCCTCACCGAGCCCGACCTGTCGGCCATGGGCGGAGCGGTGCACACCGTGCTGGCCGGCACCACGCACACCGCCGTTCCGCTGCTCCTCACGGCGGTCGACGGCTACGGCGAGGACATGCTCCGCAGCCGGGTGCTCAGCCTGGTGCTGCCGGCCACCGGTCAGCTCGTCGGGGGAGACCTGGATGTCGGTGTCGCCACCGGCCTGCGGGCCGTCGAGTCGGCGACCGCGGTCGGCTCGGCCAGGGTGCGCGACCGCTTCCGCCCCCTCGCCGCGCAGGCGCGCAGCCACCCGTCCCACGCCGGGGCGCTCGACCTCGCCCACCGCATCGACTCGGGAACGCCACGGCGGCGTCGTGAGCGACGAGCGGCCGGTCGCGGCACCGAGGTCCGCGTACCGGCCCGGTCGTTCCGGTCGACCCGCCCGCCTCCGCGAGGACGACCGCAGGTGGCGGCGGGTTTCGGCGCGGTGCGGCGGACGTCGCGCCAGTCCACCGGCTCCGGGCGAAGGGGGTGGACGATCCGGCCGGGTGCGGCACGCGCTGCGCAGCAGGGTGCTCGCCGACCGGGCGGAAGTGGTGCTCGCCGGGCACCCGCGGATCGCGCTGGGCGAGGCGGTCGTCCTTCCGCGGCGGCGGGGTCGACGTGGCGGCTCCACGGCCGGCGGGTCGTGGCCACCTGACTCACCGCCACGCGGGCGCCAGGTCCTCCTCCACGTGGACGACCATCGACTCCAGCACAGGACTTCCGAACGTGGTGACCATCGCGACGTCGGCGGCGTCCCTGCCGCGGCCGACCACGACCCTGCCCTTGCGGGGCCCGCCGTTGCGCGGGTCGAAGGTCCACCAGCGGTCTCCCAGCCAGACCTCCATCCACGCCGCGAAGTCCATCGACGCCCCGTCCGGCCGCGCGTCGAGGTCGGGCAGGTAGCCGAGGACGTAGCGGGCGGGGATGTCGAGGGCGCGGCAGAACGAGATCGCCAGGTGCGTGAAGTCGCGGCAGAGCCCGATCTCTGCGGCGTTGACGCCGGCGGACAACGCCGTGGAGGTGCCGCAGCCGCTCTCCAGCGACTCGTGGACGTGCCGGCAGATCGCTCGCACCCTGCGGTATCCCGGCGGATGGGCGCCGAACCTCGACCAGGCCTCGTCGCCCAGCGCGTCGGACGCGCAGTAGCGGCTGGGCAACGTGTAGAGCAGCGCGTCATCGGGGAGGTCGTCGGGCCACAGCTCCGGCGCGTCCTCGTCCACGTCCTCGACGCGGTCGGGCACGTCCACCCACGCGACGTAGTTCACCGTGGACAGTCGGGGTGGCAGCACCAGGCGCGCGAGCCGGTTGCCGTACACGTCGAAGTGCTCCCGCACCGGCAGGTCGGGTTCGGTGAACAGGTCCTCACCGCTCACCCGCACGTGGTCCCGCCGGTCCGGTCCGACCAGGAACACCGCCGGGGTCGGCACCTCGGCGCGGTAGGTGAACACGCAGCCGACGCGGAGCAGGCGAGTGCTCCGCGTCGGTCGTGCCTCGCCGCTGTGGCGGAAGGTCACCGCACTCGCTCGGGGATGTGGTCGAGCGCGTGCAACACGTGCACGGCCAGAGCCCGCGCGGCCTTGCCGCCGAGCTCGGTGCGGCCGGTCAGCACGTCCTCCACCATCTTGAGCCGGCGGTCGTAGGCGGACGTGAAGGTCGATTCAGTCATTCTGCATCTCTCGTCTTCTGCTGGGGTACCCGGCCGCCCTCGGCTTCCCAGAAGTCCACAGTGGACTCCTCGGCTTCCAGGGCACCGATGCGGAACAGGTCTTCGACGGTGTCGGTGTTGTCGCGCCGGACAGCGCGCATCATCGTGTGGTGGGCGGCGGACGGGTCGGTGCCGGGCGGTACGACCAGCAGCGCGAGGCGGCTCCGGTCACCCGCGACGAGGTCGAGGGTGTGCGCCGGTCTGGACCAGAACCCGTTGAGGCGGACGCGGACGCCGTCCACCGCGATCTGGCGCGGCGCCGTGTCCCAGCCGGTCAGGTCGTAGCTCACCCGCGGGATGTCGCCCAGCCGAACTGCCAGCACCGAGAGCAGTGCCGGCAGTTCGGCGGCGAGGTCCCGGGAACGCGGCCACCACGCACCGTCGACATGCCCCGTGACGAGCGCCTTCGGCCGCAACCGCAGTCGCAGCTGGTGATGCCGAGGCTGCTCCGTGGCCGTGACGGCCGGCGGGGCGATGGACCGGTGCGGAGCCGACGTCATGCCGGGACTCCCGTCTCCGGCCGAAACGGCCGGTTCTGGTTTCGCCGAGTACGACGTGAGCTTGACCGCTCAGGTACGAGATGTTCTCGGCACAATTGACACTACACCCTTTTTTCGCACTCAACCGATTGCACGTCCACTGATTTCTGACCGCCACCACCTGCCGACAGCGCTGCCGGCAGGTGGCACGCAGGGGCAAATCCGTTGCGCGGCCGTCCGCCCGCAGAATTCCGCCGCGCCCACCGGAACGTTCTCGCCACGGTGCGCGAAATGATCCGAGGAGGTTTCGGCCGGCGATTTCCTGGCCGAGCCGGAAAATCGCCGGACGCCGGTGGCCGTTCCGTTCTCGCGAGAAATCGCCGACGAGCCGAACGTTCATCGGGCTCGCCGACGGGGGAACAGCCGCCCGGCGGATCAACGGAGGTCGCCGGGTCGGCGGGGGGCGGCCAGCCGCGACCTCGCCGGTGGCGACGCCGGGGCCGCGTGCTCGCACACCACCGCCCCGGCGACGTCGAGGTGGAGGTCGAGGACGGCTGACAGGCCGGTGATCGTCAGGGGCATGCACACCTGGCGGTTGGGCGCGACGACGCACAGCACCGCGCCGGCCTGCCGTGCCGTCTTCTCCAGGGCGACGAGGACGGTGAGTCCGGCCGCGCAGAGGAAGTCCACCCCTCCGAGGTCGAGAACGAGGTGGTGGGTGAGCCGCAACTGCCCGAAGACCTGATCGTGCAGCACCGCGCAGGTGATCCCATCCACCTCACCGCGCACGGCGACCACGACCGCTCCGGTGGGGGTCGTCCGCGCGGTGGTGGTGAGCAGTTCGGCGGGGCACCGGCTCGGCCGGGCCGCCCGCAGGCCGCCGGCACCGGTGAGATCGATGTGCACCACAGGAACTTCCTTCGTCGGCTGGCGCGACGCCGGGTCCAGGGCACGTGCCGCTGACGTTACACCGCAGTACCACCGAGGCGGAAGCTCCGCGTGCCGCGACGTCTCCCCCGCCGCACCGGAAGATCCACAGTGGATGATCGAGGACACCGGTCCCGCGGAGGTGGAGTAGCGTCGGAGGCATCAACGACTCCGAGCACGAAGAACGACCGGCCGCGGGCCCGACTCAGGTCAGGGGGAGGATCCGCGCGGGCGTCGCCGTGGTGGCGGTCCTCCTCGCGCTCCTCGCGGCGGTGCTGGCGGTGCTGCTCGGCCTCGACCAGACCGGTGTGGTGCTGCTGGGGGTCCTGAGCTGGCTGGTCGCCCTCGCGGCTCGGCTCCCGGTGCTGGGCTCAGCCGGGCGGCTGCACGCCCTCCGGCGGCGCGAGACCATCATCGCGGTGGTGTCCGGTGCCACCGACGAGGTGGTCCGGCTCGCGCTCGTCGTGATCGTCGTCAGCGGTGTCGAGTCCGCGCTCTGGGCCGGGTTCGGCTGGGCGCTGGCTCAGCTCGTCTTCCTCGCCGCCACCGAGCTGACCAGGTTCAGCGGGCCCGTCGGACGGCTGGCCGCCGAACAGCTGAAGGCACAAGGCGGGTTCGTCAGCACGCACCCCGCGCACAGCGCAGCTCGTGGCATTACGACCATGTCGTTCCACCTCGGTGCGACGCTGCTGCTGAGCACCGGTCCGTGGTGGGTGGTGGTGACGGCGTTCGCACACCTGCTGGTGAACACGGGACTCGTGCGGTGGGCCGGAAGGCGGCTCGTGCCGGTCGAGCTGTTCGGCGCCTTCGCGAGCGCAGCGCTGCTGCTGGCAGGACTGGTCGGCACCGGGGTGCTCGGCTGACCGCGGGTGGAGCGTGCGCCGATCTTCTCCACCGGCTCCTCAAGCCGCCGGACTCGGCGTTGGAGCCGGTCCTTCCTCCCACCTGACCCCCGGCGGGACGTCGATCCCCGGATGCCCGGCGCCGCCGAGGCCCGACAACGCCACAGCTCATCCGGGTTTGTGGTCCGGGCGGCGGGGAATCCCGTGCAGAGGTGCGCGGGCAGACCGCTGCCCCACCGATGACCCCGGACCCGGCGTCGGCGACCGACACCGGAGGTACAGCCGTCGTGATCACCGACCGCGGGGATTCGTCGCCCACGCGGACCGCAGTCCCCTTCACACTGCGCGTCAGCGCGGCTCTCGGCTGGCGCTTCCTCGTCGTCGTGGCCTCGCTGTACGTGATCGGTGTCATCTTCGGCCGGCTGGCATCGCTGGTGGTGCCGCTCGCGATCGCGTTGCTGCTGGCCGCGTTGCTCACACCGGCGGTCGGTTTCCTCATGTCGAAGCGGTTTCCGCGAGGTGTCGCGACGCTGGTGGTGCTCGTGGGCGGGCTCGTCGTCCTCGGCGGACTGCTCACGTTCGTCGTGACGACCTTCGTCAACGGCATACCGGCCCTGGCCGCGCAGCTCGTCCGCAGCATCGACGCCGTGTCCGGCTGGCTCGTCGACGGCCCCCTGCACCTCAGCGAGACCCAGCTGCGCGAGTTCGCCGACCGGGTCGTCAAAACCTTGCAGGACAACCAGTCCGGCATCACGTCGAGCGCCATCACCACGGCCGCCACGGTCGGGGAGACCCTCGTGGAGATGCTGCTCGTGTTGTTCGCACTCGCGTTCTTCCTCTACGACGGCCCGAGGATCTGGCAGTTCCTCATCCGCGTCGTCCCCGACGGCCCTCGCCGCAGGGTGGACGTCGCGGGCAGGCGCAGTCTCGCCGCGCTGGTCAGTTACGTCCGCGCGACCGGGGCGGTCGCCGTGGTGGACGCGCTCGGCATCGGCATCGGACTGGCCGTGCTGGGGGTACCGCTCGCGGTTCCGCTGGCGGCGCTGGTGTTCATCGGCGCGTTCGTCCCGATCTTCGGCGCGGTGGTGGCGGGTGGTGTGGCCGTCCTCGTCGCGCTCGTCGCGAACGGCCCGGTGACCGCGGCGATCGTGCTGGTCATCGTGATCGCGGTGAACCAGTTGGAAAGCCATGTCCTGCAACCGTTCCTGCTGGGACGGGCGGTGAAGCTGCACCCCCTCGCGGTGGTGCTGGCCATCGCGAGCGGGCTCCTCGTCGCGGGCATCGCCGGCGCGTTGCTCGCGGTACCGCTGCTGGCGGTGCTCAACTCCGCGATCCGTTCCCTGCTGAGCGAGGCCGACGAGCACGTGGCACCCGCCGACGTGCACACCAGCGAACCCGAAGAGTCCGGACCGGACGAACCCGGACTGGACACCGAAGCCGACACACCGAAACCCGGAGCAGGCAGATGACCTCGACGCACGACGTGCTGACGAAGACGGCCGACCGTCCTCGCGGCAGCGACTTCGCCCTTCTGACCAAAGAGATCAAAGCCGCCGGACTGCTGGAGCGCCGTCACGGCTACTACGTGCTGCGGATGGCGGTCAACGGCGTCCTGCTCGGCGCCATCGCCGCCGCCTTCGTGCTGCTGGGCGACTCCTGGTGGCAGGTGCTGCTCGCCGTGGCCCTGGCCGTGGCCTCGACCCAGCTGGCGTTCATCGGGCACGACGCCGGGCACCGGCAGATCTTCCGCAGCCACCGTTCCAACGACGTGGTCGGGCATCTGCACGGCAGCCTGACCGGCATCAGCTACCAGTGGTGGGTCGCGAAGCACAACCGCCACCACGCCAACCCCAACCACGAGGACCACGACCCCGACATCGAGATCCACGCCCTCGCCTTCAGCCGCGCCCAGGCCAAGGACAAACGCGGCCTGAACGCCTGGATCACCAAACGGCAGGCCTTCCTGTTCTTCCCGCTGCTGCTCGCCGAAGCGGTCGTGCTGCGGATCTCCGGCATCGTCGCCCTGTGCCGCAACGAGCTGCGCAACCCGTGGCGCGAGGCCGCGCTCCAGATCGTGCCGCTGGCGGCGTACCTGCTGGCGGTCTTCGCCGTCCTCTCACCGTTGAAGGGGGTCGTGTTCATCGCCGTGCACCAGGGCCTGATGGGCGTGTACCTCGGGTGCTCGTTCGCACCCAACCACAAGGGGATGCCGATCATCACCGGTGAACAACGCCTCGACCACCTGCACAAGCAGGTGCTCACCTCCCGCAACGTCACCGGTGGCCGGTGGGTCGACGCGCTGCTCGGCGGGCTCAACCACCAGGTCGAGCACCACCTCTACCCGCACATGCCCCGCCCCAACCTGCGCCACGCGCAACCCGTCGTCGAGGACTTCTGCGGACGCCACGGAATCCCGTACAGCAAGACGACCATGGTCCGGTCGTACGCCGAGGTCCTGCGGCACCTGCACGACGCGGGTGCGCCGCTGCGCGGCACAGCACGATGACCGGTCCTGGGGAGACGCCGGCGAACGCCGTGTCCGCGGACGGGACGCGTCCGCGGTCGACCAGCGCCTGCACCTGGCCATCGGCTTCCCGGCGTCCGAACGCGACTGGGTCGTCGAGCGCCTGGCGGCTCTCGGTGCCCGCCTGCGCTCCTACCGCGACGACCGGGCGGAGCCGGGGAGAGCGGTGAAGTGCCGGGAAGCGCCGACCGGCGGGTGGGCTGGTCGGCGAGCGCGGCGTCGAGTTCGGGCCGATCACGTCGGCGCGATCCCGTGTGGTGCGTCCCAGAGGTGGCGGCCAGGCTGTCGAGCGAGGAGCCACCACGCCGTCAGGCCTGCTCCCGCTTCCTCCACCGACGGCGCAGCCACAGGCTCACGCACACGAGCGGGTCGTGGTCCGCTCGTACGACAGTCCGGACGCCTTGCCCAGCGCGTACGAACCGGCCTACATGATCGCGAAGGAGACCAGCAGCGGCACCGCGATCCGGACGACGTCGAGCGGGCGGCTCGTGACGGCCCCGCCCCGCAGCGCGAACAGGACGACGATCGTGAACAGCAGCCCGTACAGGGCGATCGAGCCGACGCGCGGCAGGTACTCCGACTCGTACCACTCCCGGCCCTTCGACCGCTCCCCCAGCCTGCGGCTGATGGCGGTGTTCTCGACGCGGTACCGGCTCAAGTCCCGCGCCTCTCCCCGCTCAGCACGCCGTTCCGGACTCGTCATGGCCACGACCCCGGCCACTTGGATTGACGAAAGTCGATACAACGGGTGTGATCTGCGACGGAGGGCCTCACCGGGACCGAGGAGGACCGCCGTGGCCGACACCCCCGAGGTGCTGGTCGTCCGCGGCCACAACGCGGGCCGTTCCCAGCCGGCCGCGGCACTGCCGCAACACCTCGGCATGGGCCGGGTGTGAGGCCGAGCGCCACGTCGGCCGTTCCGGGCGCTTCGCAGCACCCTCCGCCGTCGGCCTGCTCATCGGGCGCGTCGAACACACCGGCACCGCCGCACACACCGGCCTCGGGCAGCGCCAGCTCGACCCGCCGGGTGGCCGCGAGGTCACCGGAGACCGCGCCAGCGGCAGACCGGGCCCGCCCGGAGCCGGTCAGCGACAGGAACGTCGGCGCACGGCCGTAGCTCTTCATGCCGACCGGGCAGGCCCCGGCGGGCGCTTCCGGCAAGGCGACCTCAGGCGTCCTGCGCGGCGTGACCGGAGCGCGCACCCCGGCCCGGTCGCCCGAGGAGCCGCACACCCTGTTCGAGGTCCAGGGCCGTGCGCACACCATCGAGCGCGAGGCCCAGCTCCACGAGCGTGATCGCCACGGCCGGGCGCATGCCGACCACGACGGTGTCGGCGTCGAACAGCCGGGAGATGGACGCGATCGTGGCGAACATCCGCCCGATGAACGAGTCGACGATCTCGACCGCGGAGATGTCGATGACGACACCGTGGGCGCCGGTCGAGCTGATCTTCTCGGCCAGGTCCTCCTGCAGCGCGAGCACTCCCTGGTCCCGCAGGTCGATCTGGACGGAGACCAGCAGCACGCCACCGATCTCGAGAATCGGGACGCGTTCCATCACACGGCCTCGTGGTCCGGGACGCCGACGCCCTCGTGGCGCAGGGCGTGCCGCAGGGCGTCGGCGAGCGAGGCCTTGGTGACGATGTCGCCGAACTCGATGCCCAGTGCGACGATCGTCTGCGCGATCTGGGGGCGGATGCCGGACACGATGCACTCCGCGCCCATCAGCCGGGCCGCGACCACGGTCTTGAGCAGGTGCTGCGCGACCTGCGTGTCGACGGCGAACACCCCGGTGATGTCGATGATCGCGTGCTCGGAGCCGGTCTCGACCAGCATCTCCAGCAGCTTCTCCATCACGACCTGGGTGCGCGCGGAGTCCAGCGTGCCCACCAGCGGCACGGCGAGGACGCCCTCCCAGATCTTGACAACCGGCGTGGTCAGCTCCAGCAACTGCTCCGACTGCTCGCGGATGATCTCCTCACGCGCCCGCGCGTACGACTCGAACGTCCACAACCCCAATGCGTCCAGCAGCGCGGAGAACGCGAGCGCCTGCCGGAACAAAGCCGGATCTTCGCCGTTCTCCACCAGCGCGAAGACCCCGCGCTTGAGCGAGAAGACGCTCGACGCGGTCTCCGTGGGCGTGAAGCCGCCCCGCACGCCGGAGCGGGAGTACTCCTGGAGGAACGACCGGACCTCGTCGAACGCCGGTCCGGAGACGTCCCGGCCGTCCGATCCCGCCAGCGGCAGCACGAGCTGCAACAGCTCACGGAAGTCGATGGTGAGCTCCGCCCTGGTCGAACGCCCGCGCAGCGGGGCCGCCACGGCGTCCACCCACTCCTCGACCACCCTTTCGGCGTTGGTCCGCAACAGCTCCGCCAAGTGGTTGGCTTGCCCTGCGCCTGCAGTCATACGAGCCTCCTGGGCTTCCACCTCCGCGGCCGGGGCTGACCACCCGCACGCCTGGTGGGGGCCAGGTCCGCCGGCACGAGGTGCGTTCGGTGCCGATGCGGTCAGTCGCGGTCTGGCGGGTGGGGCGAGGTCGGCGCGGCCGCGTCGAGGTCCGCCGCGCGGAGGCGGAACACCTGGAGTTCAGTGCCGAAGTACTTCGTGGTCTCGCCGACCCAGTGCATGCCGTTGTTGCGCACGGTGGCCGCCGCGCGGGTGTTGCCCGGCCGGACGACGGCGAACACCTCGTTCACGTCCTGGCTGAACGCCCAAGAGGCCAGGGCGTGGGTCGTCTCGGTGGCGTAGCCGTTGCCCCAGGTGTCGGGACGCAGCTGCCAGCCGATCTCCAGGTCCTCCTCGCCCGGCGGCAGCGGCAGCAGGACTGCCCCGCCGATCACCAGGCCGTCGCTGTCGCGCTGGATCGCCCAGCGGCCCGACGGCGCGGGCAGCCGCACGCTCTCCGCGGCCCACTGCTGCAACAGCAGCCGCATGGCCGCCCGGTCCGGGACCTGGTCCATCTCGGGACTGAGCCAGCGCGTCACCTCGGTGCGCCCGTACACGGCGAGTGCCGCGGCGGTGTCCTCGAGCTTCCACGGGCGCAGGGTCAGCCGCCCGGTGGTGAGCACGGTGGTGGTCGTCATGAGCAGATGCACCCCCGGGGCAACGCGGAGACCGCGGTGGCGGTGCAGTACCGCACCCCGAGGGGGTCGTGCTCGCGCCACAGGTGCGGGCAGACGCCGCACACGCGACCGGCTTCGGCTTCGGTGTCGATGGTCAGTGGCTCGGACGTGGTCATGCGGGAACTCCGATGAACGGTGCTGCGAGGAAGAGGACGCCGGTGGAAGAGGCGCGAGGACACCAGGGCCGCGAAACGGGTCCGAGGTCGCCCCGGCGCTCCCAACCTCCAGCCGGACGGCCGGGTCTCGTGATGCGCCCAAGGCGGCACCAGCTCGACCGCTGCTGCACGACATGCCCTCGGTGTTCCCCAGTCTACGCCAGTCCCGGAGCCCGGCTCGCCGGTGCCGCCGCACAGCGCGACGCGCCCGCGAGTCCGCGGCGAAGTTCGGTCCTGTTAGGACAGTTTGCGCCGCGACCGGGACCCCGGCGCACCCCGCGCCAGGGCCCGGCGGGTTCCTCCGAGCGCGGCGCACCGCGTTCGCGCTGAACGTGGGCGCCGGTCCGGCCGCCACCGCACGTCCCCGCGAGGTCGAGCCGGAGGAGCACCCAGCCCTCATCGTCCGAAGTGGACGGACATCGCGGGTCACCCGTCTCCTGTGCCGTGATCGGGGTCTTCCTGCCCGCCACCGGTCGTGTTCGCGGAGCAGCGCGACCCGGCCCTCGCCGTTCGCGGGGGTGAGCCGGGCAGCCGGTCTCCGCGCACTCCCCCGCCCCACGCCCGTGACATCGCGGCGACGAGAGCCGGTGCGGGGAAACCGGTCAGGAGCAGACCGGTGCGCGATGGAGTACTGTCGGCGGGGTTGGGGTTCCAGTTGCCGCATCCAGCCGCCGCGGGCCCCGATCCAATCCGGCGCTGTCGCCTTCGGCCGGAGATCGGAGCACCGGCTTGCCGCCGGACCGCCAGCTCTTCACCTCGTCCTCCCGAAGCCACCGCACCGCACCGGACGAGCAGGTGCGCTCATGACACGGACCGGTCAGATCGGCAGGCAGACCGGTGCCGCCGCGGATTTCACCGAGGCCAGGCTCGCCGCCGACGAGACGGGGGTCGTCCGGCAACGCCAAGCGGCCCGCCTCGTCGCGCAGCACTGCCACGACGCGCAGGACTGCCGCGACCTGCTCGCGATGCTGGGCCTGTCCGAACTCGCACCGCGTACCGCAGGTCCGACGCGGGACGAGCAGAAGACCACGACTTCCCCGGAGGCGCTCGGCGTGCACCGGACGACCGAAGGAGCACGTCGATGACCCAGGGAACCGTGAAGTGGTTCAACGGCAGCAAGGGGTTCGGTTTCATCGCCCCCGAGGGCGGCGGACCGGACGTGTTCGTGCACCACTCCGAGGTCCACGAGTACGCCTACCAGGGCATACCGGAACACCAGCCGGTGCAGTTCGAGATCAGGCAGGGCGACAGGGGGCCGCAGGCCACGTCGGTCCGCCTTCTCTGACAGGACAAGGCATCCGAAAGCGGGCCACCACCGGGTGGTCCGCTTTCTCCGCCGGTTCGCCGGTGGCGGACGGCCCCTCCTCGCGCGCCCGCTGAAGGCGCCGGCAGTACTGTCGCCCCATGACTGATGCACAGGGCGGTCCCACGCTCGGTCCCACGTTGTCCGAGTGGCTCAGCGCTCGCGGGGAGACCGAACGGCACCTGGCGGCGGCAGTCGGCGCCCCGGTCGACGCGAAGTGGGTGCAACGACTCGCGGACCTGCTCGCCACCGAGAGGTCCTGGCAGGAGCAGTACACCGACCTCCTCGCGCTCGGCAGTGCCGGTGGTCAGTTCCCGTCCTCGAACCGCTGAGCCGCCGACTGCCGGGAGCCACGTCCTCCATGACGCCGCCGGCGCGCGCTGCGGTCAGGCTTCGCGCGCGTCCGGCCCCGTCACGTCCGCACGGGCAGGCGGTCGACCTCGGGCGCGTCCACCTGCCGGGGCGCACGGCGCAGCAGCGCGCAGAAGCCCGCCGCGATCGTGGCCAGCACCGCGATCGTGACCGCCATGGGCCACGTCGAGTGGCCCTCCCCCGCGCTCACCAACGGTGACACGACCGCGGCAAGCCCGAACTGCGACGCCCCCAGCACCGCCGACCCCGTGCCCGCCGCCTGCGGAACGGCGTCGAGGGCCAGTGCCGTGGCCGGCCCGAGCACGAACCCGAGGGACGCGACCGCGAAGAAGATCGGCACCACCAGCCAGCCCGCGCCGATGGGCAGCAGCGCCAGCACGAGCAGCACCACCGCGGCCGAGAAGAGCCACGTGACACCGATCGTGAGGATGCGGCGGGGGTTGCCGCGACGCAGCAGGCGGGAGGCGACCGCGCTGCTCGTGATCAGACCGAGCGCGTTGAGCCCGAACAGCAGGCCGTAGCTGACCGGCCCCATGCCGATGACGACCTGGTACAGGAACGGCGAGGCCGAGATGTAGGCCATCAGGACGGCGAACGAGAAGACGAACGTGGCCGTGGCGGTGAGGTAAGCCTTGCGCCCCAACGCGTGGAAACCGCCGGACCGCGCCGAACCCCGACGTGAGCGCGGGTGGGTCTCGCGCACCACGACCGCGGAACCGGCGAGCATCGCGACGGCGAGACCGGCCAGGACGAACAGCACACCGCGCCAGCCGATGCCGTCGATGAGCAGGCTGCCCAGCAGCGGGGCGACAACGGGTGCCACGCCGCTGACGATCATCATGAGGCTGAACGCGCGCGCGGCGGTGCGGCCGGTGGCGAGGTCGGCGATGACCGCGCGGCCGATGACCATGCCCGCGGCGGCGCTCAGGCCCTGGAAGAGGCGGCCGGCCAGCAGGACCTCGATCGTCGGTGCGGTGGCGACGAGGAGGCTCGCGGCCACGAACACCGCCGAGCCTGCCAGCAACGGGCCGCGGCGGCCCCAGCGGTCCGACAGGGGGCCGAAGACGAGCTGGCCGGCGGCGAGGCCGAGCAGGAACGTCGTGAGGGTCAGCTGGACGGCGGTGTCGGTGGTGGTGAGGTCGGTGGCCATGCGCGGGAACGCGGGCAGGTAGAGGTCGATGCCGAATGGGGCCACGCTCGCCAGCAGGGCCAGCACGAGCAGGAGCGGCGTGGGGACGGCGCCGCGCGCAGGGGTGTCCACGCACTCTCCTATCGGTTGATAGCTATCAGGTGACAGCGAAGTTATCATGTGGCCGTGGACGAGGACCAGAAGGCGCGGTTGTTCGAGCTCGCCGACCTGATCGCGGCGGTCGGACGGCAGATCCACGCCGCCAAGGAGGTGCTGCACCGGGAACCGCTGACACCGGTGGAGATCGCCGCGATGCGGTTCATCGACCGCAACCCCGGCACGTCGGCGGGGGTGGCGGCGGAGGCCACCCACCAGATCTCCAGCAACTTCAGCCGGGCGTTGCGCAGCCTGGAGAAGAAGGGGCTCGTGCACCGCGAGGCGGATGCGGAGGACGCGCGGCGCGTGCGCCTCTACCCCACCGCCCGCGCGCAGGAGAACCTGCGGCGGTTGAGCGTGCTGTGGAGCGATCTGCTCGACGACGCGGTGTCCGATGAGGACGACGTGGAAGCGATGATCTCGACGCTGCGGCGGATCGAGGCGAAGCTCGGCGAGAAGGCCCGTGCCCGTGCCGGTCAGGGCGGTGGGGGCGAGCCGGGGTCAGGCTGACGGGCCGCCGAGGTGGCGGGCCGGGAAGCGGCCGGCAAGACACCGGCCGGGGACACGAGGGTGCCGCGGTGTTCCCAGGGCCACGGAAAGGCCCCACCTGGCCGTGGCCGGAACACCGCGGCGGACTCGTGCGGCCCGGTCAGAGCTGGCCGGTACCGGGCGCGGTCTGGCCGGGCGCGGTCTGGCCGGGGCGGTCGACGTCACCGCGCCACGCACCGGTCTCGGCTCCCCCGCGCTCCTCGATGAAGGTCTTGAACCGGTCGAGGTCGCCCTGCACGCGGCGGTCGAGGACGCCGAGCTTGTCGGCGACGTTCTCGACGAAGCCCTCCGGGTCGATGTCCATCTGCACCGTCACGCGCGTGTGGCGGTCGTCGAGGCGGTGCACGGTCACCACACCGGCGTGGTCGGGGCCGCTGTCGGAGCGCCACGCGACCCGCTGGTCGGGGTGCTGCTCGGTGATCGTGGCGTCGAACTCGCGCTTCACGCCGGCGATGCTGACCGTCCAGTGCGTGTGGGTGTCGTCGAGCTGGTCGATCCGGTCGACGCCCTCCATGAACCGCGGGAACTCCGCGAACTGGGTCCACTGGTTGTAGACGCTGGTCACGTCCGCCTCGACGTCGACGGACTTGGTGATCGTGCTCATGCTCGGAACTCCCTGCGGTTGAGGTGAACGCGTTGGCGGACGCGGACGACCGGCGGTCAGCGGCGCAGGCCGAAGACCCCGCACAGCACCGCCCAGGTCACGGCGAACACCGCGACCTTGCGCCGTGCTGCGGGGTCGGGCAGCGTCAGGCCGAACACCGCCGCGTCCGAGAGGTCCGCGGCGACGCGCGTGGCCACGGCCGTGCGCAGCGGTCGCCCCGTAGGTGCGAGGACCATCGCCAGGCCGATCGCGGTGTCACGGGCCCCGATGGCGGCGACGAGCGTCCGCACCGGTCCCGGCACGTCATCTCCCCGCGTGGTCAGGCCCGTGGGCTTGGCCAAGATCCGCGGGGACACGATCAACGCGGCGCTGTACGCGGCGGTCACCGCACCCAGCACACGTGTCATGACCACACCGGCACCATCACGGGACATTCCCGTCTCCTCTCGACACGACCGGGTCATCCGCCGCTATAGCGATACCCGAGAAATCGACTCAGAAACGGTTCACCCTGGGATTCGCACCGATTCGGTGACGGTGCGGACGAACGACGCGAGCGCCGGCGACCGGTTGCCGGGCTGCCAGGCGAGCACCGTCGTGACGTCCGGCGCGTCCACGACGGGCACCGCCACGTGCTCCGGCCACTGCCACGCCCGGCTGGACGCGGGGATCACGAGCAGCGTCCTGCCGAGCGCCACGAGCTGCGCGAGCTTCGACTGGGTGCGCACCTCCGGCCCCGGACCGTCCGGATAGGACCCGTCCAGCCGCGGCCAGCGCGCGATCGGCAGGTCCGGCACGTGCTGGACCTCCGCGAGCGTGAGCTCCGCGCGGGCCGCGAGCGGGTGGGCGGCGGGCAGGATCGCCACCTGCCCCTCCACCACCAGGTCCTCGGTGTCGAACCCGGCCAGGTCGTCGTAGGGGCGGTGCATGACCGCCACGTCCGCGGTGCCGTCGCGCAGCAGCCCGGCCTGCTCGCCGACCTCGCACAGCAGCACCTCGACCGGCACCGGGTCGGGCGCGCTGCCGACGGCGTCGAGCAGGCGCTGCAACAGCTCGTGGGACGCGCCGGCCTTCGTCACGAGCACCAGCGGGCGGCGTTCGGCCGCGGCCTGGCGGGTGCGGCGCACGGCGGCCGAGACCGCGGCGAGGACCAGGCGGGCCTCGTGCAGCAGCACGCGGCCGGGTTCGGTGAGGGAAACGCCGCGGCGGTCGCGGTCGAGGAGCTGGACGCCCAGGCGGTGTTCGAGCTGCCGGATCGCGCGCGAGAGCGGCGGCTGGGCGATGCCGAGGCGGTCGGCGGCGCGACCGAAGTGCAGCTCCTCCGCGATTGCGACGAAGTAGCGCAGCTCGCGGGTCTCGACGTCGTGCACCCCGTCCAGCGTACGCGCGCTGATACCCGTGGAGTATCACGAGGTACTGGATCGATCTTGGACACCGTCCGCGGCGGCGCTGAGCATGGGTGGTGTGAACAAGAAGACCGCGCTGGTCACCGGCGCGAACAAGGGAATCGGTTTCGCCATCGCACGCGGGCTCGGGACGATCGGGTTCCGGGTGGCGGTGGGTGCACGTGACAGCGCACGGCGCGAGGAAGCCGTTGCGCGCCTGCAAGATGAGGGCATCGACGCGTTCGGGGTGGCGCTGGACGTCACGTCCGGCGACAGCGTCACCGTTGCGGCGAAGGCGATCGAGCAGACCGCGGGCGGGCTCGACGTGCTCGTCAACAACGCGGGCATCGCCGGCCGCTTCGACGGTGGCGCGCAGAACCCGTCCACACTGGACCTCGATGTCATGCGGACCGTGTTGGACACCAACGTGTTCGGCGTCGTGCGCGTGACGAACGCGGTGCTGCCGCTGCTGCGCCGGGCCGAGTCGCCGCGAATCGTCAACATCTCCAGCAACATGGGCTCGCTGACGTTGCAGACCGGGCCGGTGCTGGCCGCCTACGCGCCGTCGAAGTCGATGCTCAACAGCATCACCGCGCAGTACGCGCGCGAGCTCGCCGGCACGAACGTCATCGTCAACGCCGTCTGCCCCGGTTACGTCGCGACGGACTTCACCGGGTTCAACGCACCGCGGACGCCCGAGCAGGGTGCGGCGGTCGCGATCAGGCTCGCCACGCTGCCCGACGACGGACCGCGCGGCGGGTTCTTCGACGACGGAGGCCCCGTTCCCTGGTAACGCGCTGGGGCGGGTCGAGCGCCGCGCCCACCCCCTGCCTCTACCGGCATCTGCAAGTACCACCAACTCAACATCAACAGGCTCGTAGCTACTACCAACAGCACCTCGGGCTCTCCGCGCACGCCGATCGGGTTCGGCGGATGACAACGGTGAGGACGGCGGTCAAGGCCTTGCGATCAAGTCGGAGGCGCCCAGGGGAAGGCACTGCCGGCGTTCAGGGAGAGGCTGGTGCGGTGACCGGGCCGAACCAGCGGGCCAGGTGCGCGTCGAGGTCGTGCTGGTCCTCCCCCGCCCACGCCACGTGCCCGTCGGGACGCAGCAGCACGCACGGCGCGTCCACGTCCACGGAGGGATCGGCGAGGAGGTCGACCCGGTCCGCCCAGCCACCGACGCCGAGGCGCCCGGTGCGGTCGAGCAGCAGGCCGCGGCCGCGGTGCAGCCGGTCGTAGAGCCGGCCCTGCGCCACGTCGAGGTCGCGCAGCCGCCGGCCGACCAGGTCGTGGCCTCCTCCGAGGTCGTAGCGCAGGCCGATCGCGGTGGTCTTCTCGGTCAGGTGGCGGTTGACCACGTCGAAGTCCATCAGCTCGGTGAGCAGCCGGCGCAACGCCCGCGCGCCCGGTTCGGGGGACGCCAGCAGCACCTGGGCGCGGGTGCTGTCCAGGACGTCCGCGGCGACCGGGTGCCGTTCGCAGTGGTAGGTGTCCAGCAACCCCTCCGGTGCCCGACCGCGGACCTGCGCGGCGAGCTTCCAGCCGAGGTTGACCGCGTCCTGCACGCCCAGGTTGAGGCCCTGGCCACCGGCGGGCGGGTGGACGTGCGCCGCGTCGCCGGCCAGCAGCACCCGCCCGACCCGGTAGTGCTCGGCGAGCCGGGTGGCGTCACCGAAGCGGGACAGCCAGCGCGGTGAGTGCACGCCGAAGTCGGTGCCGGCGATGGCCAGCAGCGCCTGCCGGAAGTCGTCGAGCACCGGCGGTTCGCTGCGGTCGCTGACGTGCGGGGCGGGGACGACGACGCGGTGGACGCCGTCGCCGAACGGGTTGACGTCGAAGAACCGGCAGGTCCGCCTGACCTCGGCCACCTTGGCGTCGATCTCGTCCTGCGGGGCGCTCACCGCCAGCGCGCCCATCAGCGTGTCGTTGCGCGAGGGCTCGCCGGGGAAGCCGACACCGAGCAGCTTGCGGACCGTGCTGCGCGCGCCGTCGCAGCCGACGAGGTAGCGGGCGCGCAGCCGTTCGCCGCCGGCCAGCTCGACGGTGACGCCGTCGTCGTCCTGGTCGAGTCCGGTGACCGCGCAGCCGCGCCGGACCAGGGCGCCCAGGTCGGCCGCGTGCCGTTCGAGGACGTCGACGACGACCGGTTGCGGCATGCCCAGCAGGTAGGGGTGCGCGGTGTCGAGGCCGGTGGGCGCCGGCTTGTCGATGGCGGCGAAGAACGCGGAGGCCGGTCGGCGGCGACCGCGGTCGAGCAGGCGGTCGAGCAGGCCTCGCATGGCCATCAGTTCGAGGGTGCGGGCGTGCAGGCCGACGATGCGGACGACCGAGGCGGGTTCGGTGTCGCGTTCCAGGACGAGCACGCGCACGTCGTGGAGGCGGAGCTCGGCGGCCAGCACGGCGCCGGTCGGGCCGCAGCCGGCGATGATCACGTCGGGGTGTTCGGCAGAGTGGTCGGCGGGGTGCATCAGTGGTGCCCTTCGGGAGTGGCTCGGTGGTCGAGGCGCTCCCGGCGACACCTGCGTCAGTCGCCCGGCCGTGACGGGAGGGAGAGCGCCCACGGCGTTGCGGTCATGGGTCTCACCTCCTCGGTCAGCGTCACGTTCGCCGGGAAGCTACAAGCCCGGCGCGTTCTTCGTCCACCGCTTTTGCCGCGGGTGGCGTTCGGCAAGGCCCGCCTGAAGTTCCTCGTCCTGATCCGCTGACACTCGTCAGGGCGAACGGACCGGCGACACCCACGGTATTAAACCGTCCAGCCGGTACAATAAGTCCGTGACTCCTGAGAACACCCCTGCGGCGGCGACGGTGCCGACTCTCTATCGCCGCAGGTGGGCGGCGTTGGTGGTGCTGGTCGGCTCGATGTTGCTGCTGGCCATCGACGGCACGGTGCTGTACCTGGCGGTGCCGTCGCTGACCGCCGACCTGGCCCCGAGCTCGACGCAGGTCCTGTGGATCGGCGACGTCTACGCGCTGGCGCTGGCAGGTCTGCTGGTGACGACGGGCACCCTGGCCGATCGGCTCGGGCGCAAGCGGGTGCTGCTGGCGGGCACTGCGGCGTTCGGTGCGGCGTCGGCGCTGGCGGCGTTCGCGCCGGACGCGGAGATGCTGATCGCGGCACGGCTGCTGCTGGGCGTGGCGGGCGCGACGATCATGCCGTCGACGCTGTCGATCATCCGGAACATGTTCCCCGACCAGGCCGAACGCACCAGGGCGATCGCGATCTGGTCGGCGGCCTCCGCCGGCGGGATGGCGCTGGGGCCGCTGGTCGGCGGGCTGCTGCTGGAGCACTTCTGGTGGGGCTCGGTGTTCCTGATCAACGTGCCGGTGGTGCTGGTGTTCCTGGTGGCGGGCGCGGTGCTGCTGCCGGAGTCGCGCGACCCGCGGCCCGGCCGGTTCGACCTGCTGTCCGCTGCGCTGTCGATGGCCGCGGTCGTGCCGCTGGTGTACGCGGTCAAGCACGCCATCGGCTCCGGGGTGGACCTCGCGGCGGTGCTGACCGCGGCGGCCGGGGTGACCGCGGGTGTGCTGTTCGTCCGCCGCCAGCGGCGGCTGGAGACGCCGCTGATCGACGTGGGGCTGTTCGGGAACAGGGCGTTCAGCGGAGCGGTGCTGGCCAACTTCGTCGCGATCTTCGCGCTCATGGGCGTGCTGTTCTTCTTCTCCCAGTACCTGCAGCTCGTGCGCGGCCTGCGCCCGCTCGCCGCCGGGCTGGTCGAGCTGCCCACGACGGTCGCGTCCATCCTGGCCGTGGCGGTGGTCGGGGTGCTGGTGGCACGGCTGGGCACCGGCCGTGCCGTCGCGGCGGGCCTGCTGTTCGCCGCGCTCGGCCTGGCGCTCGTCGCCGTCGCCGAGAGCTCCGACCACGTCCTGTGGCTGGCGGCGGCGCTGGTCCCGCTGGGGCTGGGCATCGGCGTGGCGATGACGCTCACCACCGACGCCGTGGTCTCCGCGGTGCCGTCCGAACGCGCCGGTGCGGCCTCGGCCATCTCCGAGACGGCCTTCGAGCTGGGCGGCGCGCTCGGCATCGCGTTGCTCGGCTCGACGGTGAGCCTGGTCTACCGGGCGGCGCTGGAGCTGCCCGCGGGCCTGACCGGCACGGCACGGGCGGCCGTGGAGGACTCGCTGGCGGCGGCCGTCAACACCGTCCGCGACAACGCGGGCGTGCTGGAGGCGGCACGGGCGGCGTTCACCACCGCCATGCAGGTCACGTCCGTGGTCGCCGCGGCGACCACGGTGATCGCCGCCCTCATCGCCTGGCGCACGATCCCCTCCGGTAGGAAGAGCGGCACCACCACGGCCCCGATCGAGGAGTAGTCCATGCCGCGTGTAGCCGGGCGCACCCCCGAGGACACCCGCCGCGCGCTGCTGGACGCCGCGGGCGTGTGCATCCGCGCCCGCGGCACCTCCGCCACCCTCGACCACATCGCGCGGGAGGCGGGCGTGTCCAAGGGCGGTCTCCTGCACCACTTCGCCACCAAGGACGACCTGGTGCGGGCCCTGGCCCAGGACCTGTTCGACCGGTTCCGCGCCGACGTCCTCGCCGCCGTGGACCCCGCCGACACCGGGCCGGGCCGCCTCACCCGCGCCTACGTCCGGGTCAGCGCCGCCTTCTCGCAGGACCCCGGCAACTTCCGCGACCTGGTGCCGCTGCTCAGCCACCTGGTCGCGATCCCGGAGATCATCGACCTCGCTCGCGACGACACCCTGCGCTGGCACGGCGACCTCGCGGCCGACGGCCTCCCGCCGCACGTCACCGCACTGGTCATGGCCGCGGCCGACGGGATCAGCGCCATCCCGACCTGGCACCACCACCCCGACCGGCAGCCGCTGGTCGACCTCGAGGCCCTCCTGCTGAGCCTCACCACGCCCGGCCCAGCCTGGGAGCACCTCGCCCCGGCGTGAGCGACGGCTCAGGCGACCTCTTCCAGCTCCCGAGGTTCCGCCGCTGCCTTGCCGCGGCGGCGCAGCACGACGACCGCGCCGACCACCACCGCGATGCCCAGCAGCACCCACATCGCGCCGTTGAAGACGGACTCGACGTACTTCGCGGAGGCACCCGCCGCCGAGCCGATGCCGATGTGCAGCGCCGACCAGCACGCCGCACCGGCGACCGAGGCAGGCAGGAACCTGCGGTACTCCAGCTTCGACGCACCCGCCGACGCCGGCACGAGCGTCCGCACGACGGGCATGAACCGGGCGACGAACACCGCCCACGCCCCGCGCCGCCGCAGCAGGTCGCTCGCCTTGTCCCAGTGCTGCCGCCCGATCCTGCGGACCAGCCGGCTGTCGCGCAGCCGGTCGCCGTAGCGGCGCCCGAGGTAGTAGCCGATGCTGTCGCCCGCCACCGCGCACACCGTGACCACCAGCCACATCACCGCGAACCGGGGCACGCTCGTCACCGTCGTCGAGGCGAGCAGCAACGCGGTCTCCCCCGGCGCGAGGAACCCCACGCCGAGCGTGCACTCGGCCAGCGTGAGCGCACCGGTCACCGCCAGCACGGCGGGCTGCGGCAGACCGGCCAGGCCTTCGAGGGCGTCGGTCAAGAAGGCCATGAACTCTCCCGCGGCAGGCGTCGGCGCGGTGGCTCGACGGTGGACTTGCGGACAGTTCACCGGAGCGGCCGCTGCGCGCACATCGGTCCGCGGTCTGAAGAGCGGTACACCTCAGGGGGTAAGGGGACCCCCCGAGTGGTGGGGGACGTCCCCGTCAGGTGGATGCCCCGGAACGATCGTTCGCCTCCGAACCGGAGCGCCGGTCAGTAGGCTGGGCGTGCTGTGAGAGGAGCGCGATGAGCTACTCCACCCCGTTCCGGCGCGACGACGGTTTCCACCGCGAGAAGCGGCAGGAGGACACGTCGGTGGTCGCCCAGGCGCGGCAGGCGGCGGAGCAGCTCCCCGCACCTCCCGCGGACGACAGGGTCGCCGCACGACCGCTGCGGCAGAAGGAGGAGCCGGCTGCCGCTGCGCCGCCCGTGCTCGAACTGCTGCTGCACCACGAGGAAGAGCGCGCGGCGGCGCGGGCCTCCGGTGACCTGCGGCTCGCGGCCACCGCGCTCGTCGGGGTCGTCCAAGACCTGGACGTGTTGCTGGACAGCGCGGAGGACCACCTGCGCCAGACCTCCCGCCGCAGGTCGCGGCAACGGGTGCGGGAGGCCATGCCGCACCTCGTGGCGATCTCCGCGATCTCCGCGCTGCCCTGGGCGGAGGTGGGCGAGTTCCTCGACCTGCCACCCGACCGGGTCGCGGCCGTGCTGGACTCGCTGGCCCGGCACGGCGGCATCAGTCCCGCCCAGCGGCAGCGGGCGCTGGAGCAGATCAGGTGGCTGCGCGGTCAGTTGCGGCAGGTGGTGGCCACCCGGGACCACTCGTTGCTCGACCGGCTGCTGGCGTTCGTGTCGAAGTTCGTCCTGCTCGGGTTCGTCGTCCTCGCCTCGGCGGCCTCGGGCGCGTTCGCCGTGGGCGAGTCGGTACTCAAGGAGGTCGTCAAGACGGGGGTCGTCGCGCTGGTCGCCGCCGCCTTGCAGATGAGCGTGGACCACGTGCTGGGAAAACGCACCAGGCAGGGCCGGCACAGCGCTGCCCGGGACGAGCACGCCGCGCTGGTCTCGGAACTGTCCGCGGCGGAGAGCCTGTGGGAGGCACCCGCGTACGACGGGGAGCACTCGGTCGTGCGCACGCGGGTGGCGGTGCGCATGTGCGCTGTGCGGGTTGCGTCGATTCCGTTGGAGTGGCGGGAGAAGTGGCGCTACTGGGACCTGCTCGACGAGCTCACCGCGGCGCTGGCCGAGGACACGCCGGACCGCCTTCGGGTCGGGCTGAGGAGGATCACCGCGCTGAGCCCACCGGCGTGACGCCCTACTGCGTCGCGGGCTGACCGTCGGCCTCCAGCCACGGCACGACCGCTTGGACGAAACCGTCGGGATTGGTCATGGGCCGTCCGTTCATGCACGCCACGAGGTGGCCGACGCCGAGCAGCGCGTCCCAGGTGCGGGCCCGGTGGTAGGTCTGCGCGGACACGGCCCTGCGCACGGTGTCCCAGCCGTGCCAGGCCATCAGCGCCGCGTCGATCGCGGGGTCGGCGGGCATGGCGGTGTCCCAGTCGAGGACGCCGAGGAGCTTGCCGTCGGCCGACCAGTGGACGTTGCCGCCGCCGAGGTCGCCGTGCACCAGGGCGTCGGGGACGGGGTCGAGGGCCAGTGCGGCGTCGAGGCGGCGCAGGACCTCGGCCTGCCAGCGGCGCGGCAGGCGGGGCACGACGTCGGTGCCGATGACGTCCGACCAGTGCCTGCCTTCGGCGCGGCCGTCGACCGCGGCCAGCAGGCCGGCGTCGAGCGGTACGGAGCGGACGGCCTCCAGCACCTCGGCGACCTGGGCGGGCGAGCCCTCGCCCTTCGGCAGCGGGGTGCCGTCGAGCCACGACACGGCGACCGCGGCCTGATCGCCGAACGGGGTGACCGGCGTCAGCGGCACCGGGACCTGGAACGGCAGGTCGGCGGCGGCCAGCGCGTGCAGCACGGCGACGCGCCGGGGCATGGTGGCCGCGGCCAGCGGACGCTTGCTGACGCGGACGGCGGCGGTGCCGGGGACCAGCAGCACGCGGTGGACGTTGCCCTCGGTCGCGAGGACGGCCCGGTCGAGGTTGACGCCGGGCAGCAGGGCGGCGGCGATCTCCAGCAGGTCGTCCACGACGGGTGTCCTCCGGGCTCGGGTGTGGATCTTCGACGGTAGCCGGTGCACCCGGTGGCGCGAAGCCGAGTCGTTCGGCGGGCAGCGGGTACCCGCAGTCGTCCGGCCGACCAGGACGAGCCGAGGAGATGCCCACGATGCGCGTGATGCGGGCGGGGAACGTGCCGGTGCGCGAGGTCGTGCTCGGGTTGCGGGAGAAGAGCCTCAACTACGACCCGGCCGAGATCCGGGCGTCCACCTGGCACTTCGACCACCACCGGTTCGTGCTCGGGCAGGACCCGGCGGGACGGCCGGAGGAGGGGTCGCTGTGGTGGCACGCCTGCCGCGAGCTGGGTGCGTACACGTTCACGCCGAAGAAGCTCCTGCGCGCGCACTACGTGCCCGAGGAACCGCTGCTCGGGCGCAACCTGCTGCTCGTGGGCCGGTTCGCGTTCGCCCGGTTCCTGATGGGCGTGCGGATCACCGAGACGGCGTTCGACGAGGACGGTGTGCGGTACAGCTGGGGCTGGAGCTACGAGACGCTGCAGGGGCACCTCGAACGGGGACGGGTCGACTACCGCGTGGTCAAGCACCTGGAGTCCGGTGTGGTCGCCCTGGAGGTGAACAGCTACAACCAGGTGAACCCGCGGGCGCACCCGCTGGTGCGGCTGGGGTGGGCGGTGTTCGGCCGGGGCGCGCAGCACCGGTTCTACACGGCGGTCGGCGCGAACCTGCGGGAGCTGGCCGAACGGGCCCGTGAGACCGGGGTGAGCCCGGCCGTGAGCGGGGAGGGCCTGGTGGAGGTGCCGGTCGAGAGCGGGCCGGAGTCGTCCTGGGCGGTCGCCGTGCTGGACGGCGCGCGGGACTCGCACCCGGACGAGGTGGTGGCGCATACCGGGAGGTCGCACGGGTACACGCCGTAGGACGGAAGTGGACGCCGAGGCGGATCGAGGTCGATCGTGAAGGTCGTGATCACCGGTGCGTCGGGGAACGTGGGCACCGGGCTGGTGCGCGCGTTGGCCGCCGACAGCACCCACCACGAGGTGATCGGCGTCTGCCGCAGGCCACCGGATGCCGTCGCACCCTACGCCGCGGTCCGCTGGGTGGCGTGCGACCTGGCCGACGACTCGGCGCCGGACGTGCTGGAGGAGGCGATGCGCGGGGCCGACGCCGTCGTGCACCTCGCGTGGATGTTCCAGCCGGTGCGCGACGGCGAACGCTTGCAGCGCACCAACTTCAAGGGCACCACCGCGGTGCTCAGGGCGGCGCGGCGGGCCGGTGTGCGGCAGGTCGTGCACGGGTCCTCGATCGCGGCCTACGCGCCCGCGTCGGCACCGGTGGACGAAAGTGCCGCCACGACGGGCATTCCCGGCTCCAGCTACGGCGCGGGGAAGTCCGAAGTGGAGAGCGAGGTCGCGCGGTTCGCGCAGGAGAACCCGGACATCGCGGTGGCGCTCGTGCGGCCGGCGCTGGTGGCGCAGGCCGGTGCGTCGGCGAGCTTCCTGGCGCTGTTCCTCGACCCGGTCGTGCCGCGGCAGCTGTTCGGGTTGCTGCGCAGGGGGAAGCTGCCGCTGCTGCCGCTGCCGTCCTCGCTGCGGGTGCAGCTGGTGGACGCCGACGACGTGGGTGACGCGATCGTGCGGATTCTGAAGACCCGTGCCCGCGGGCCGTTCAACATCGCCGCCGACACCCTCGACGTCACCGACCTGGCTTCCACCGCCGGTGCGCGCGCTGTGCCGGTGCGGCCGGGCATCGCGCGTGCACTGGTGAGCCTGCTGTGGCGGCTGCGGGTGCTGCGGATGTCGCCGGGCTGGTTCGACGTCGGCACGCGTTCGCCGCTCGTCGACACCGCACGGGCGCGCACCGAGCTCGGGTGGGTGCCGCGCAAGTCCAGTGCGGCGTGTGCGCGGGAGCAGCTCGCGGGGCTCGCGGAGGCGACGGCGCTGCCGAGTCCGGCGTTGCGCCGCGACCGGTTCAAGACGGAGTCCCCGGTTTCCTGACCTGGCACAGGGGGATGTGGTGACACGCAGGCCGGCGTGGTTCCTGGTGGCCGCCGTCGTCGCCGGCACGCTGTCGGGGGTCGTCACCCGCAGGCGGTAGCGCACGGCTCCGCGGGGTCCCACCTGGTACGAACGGCGCTACTATCCGGTTCGGTGGATCACAGCCACCTCCGGTGGCGCCGACAGGGAGTGGCCGAACATGGGAAGACCCGAGGAGCCCGGCGCAGGCGGCGAGCAGGAGTCGCTGCTCGTCGGCCGGCCCGGCACACTGGAACGGCTGGACGAGGCCACCGTCGCGCTGGAGGCGCTGCGCGACGTCTTCGCGCTCGCCGAGCCGCTCGGCGCCGTCCTCGACCGCGTGGCGCACAGCGCCGTCCAGGCCTTCCACGACGCCGACGGCGTCACGATCACCGTGGTGACCGACAGCGGCAGCCACACCGAGGCCGCGACCGACGAGCACCTCGCCGAGATCGACCAGGCCCAGTACGCCGCCGGACGCGGTCCGTGCCTGCAGGCCGCGCACGCCCGTGAGACCGTCCGCGCGGTGGTGGGTGAGCACGAGCAGGTGTGGCCGGAGTTCGAGGAGGCGGCGCACCGCCTGGGCATCAGCGCCCACCTGGCCGTGCCGATGCTGGTGACGAGCACGAACGGCGACGAGCTGCTCGGCTCGCTGAACATCTACAGCGCCACGGCGAGCGCGTTCGACCCGTTCGACGAAGGGGTGGTGCGGCTGTTCACCACCGCAGCGTGCGCGGCGATCACCAACGCCCGGCTGTGGCACGACACCCGTTCCAGGGTCACGCAGCTGGAGACGGCGCTGTTCTCCCGTGCCGAGATCGACCAGGCCAAGGGCATGCTGATGGCGTTGCACGGGTGCAGTGCGGACGAGGCGTTCGCGTTGCTGGTGAAGCGTTCCCAGGAGCAGAACACCAAGCTGCGCGAGGTCGTGCACGAGCTGCTCAGCTCCGTCCGCAAGGCCTGACCGGGTTTCCCGGTGCTGCCCGCGTTCACCGAGGCCGGGTACCGCACGCTCACGCAGAACCTGCCCGGTCACGGCGCACGGTCCACACAGGACCTCTCGGTCACCGGTGCTGCGCGTCGCGGGTGCTGCTGTGGCTGGTGCCGGCGTGGTTGCTGCGCAAGCGCATGGCCGCTCACAGCACGCGCACCACCACCGCCCACGACCACGCGCGCCGCTCGGCGACACCGTCAGTCGCGCACCGGCACCTCGCGGCGCAGGACGACGTCGGACGGCGCCATGACGTGCCTGGCGTTGAGCGACCCGAACAGGGTGGCGAGCGGCTTGACCGCGGCGACCAGCCGCAGCACCGGCGCCGGCCCGTCGAGCCCGCGCCGCAACCGCTTGGCGCTGCTCTGCTCGATGCGCACCTGCCGTTCCTGCTCGGCCTGCACCGGCGGCCGCCGCCGCACCTCCACCTCGGCGCAGGCCGCGTCGAGCTCGGCATCGGTCCCGCCGTCGAGCAGCACCGGCACGACCTGGTTCGCGGTCTCGGCGGCGTCGCAGATGGCGAAGTTGATGCCGTTGCCCCCGACCGGTGAGATGACGTGCGCCGCGTCGCCGATGAGCAGCACCCCCGGCCGGTACCAGCGGTCGACCGCCGTGATCCGGACCGGCAGCAGCGTGAACTCCCCCGGATCGGCGACGGCGTCGACCCGGTCGCCCAGCCACGGCAGGCTCTCCCGCAACGCCGCCACGACCGGCCCGGCCCCCTCCTCCCGGAACCGGGGGAACGAGCCGGCCTCGATGGTGAACCCGACCTGCCACCGGTCGAGCTGGTTGAGCACGGCGATGGTGCCCAGCCGGTGCCCGAACAGCTGCAACCCCGACAACGCCGGATCGCCGCCGCGGCGCGGGAACTCCCGCCACAGCAGGTCGAGGCTCGCCCCCAGCTCGGTGGTCCGCGCCTCGGCGAGCACCCGCACCCTGGAGTTGCGCCCGTCTGCGGCCACCACGAGCCGGGCCCGCAGCTCGTGCCGTCCGTCGGCGTCGGCGTACTGCACACCGCACACGCGTCCGGTGTCGTCGCGCAGCAGCTGGCTCACCTTGGCCTGCATGCGCACCTCGAAGCCGTCGTAGGCGCTCGCGAGCCCGACCATGTGCGGCAGGAACAACGCCTGCGGGATCAGCGCGTAGTACGGGTACTTGGCGCTGGTCTTGTCGTAGCGGGCAATCGTGTACGTCTTCTTCGCCGTGTGCCAGTCGAACGTGCGGGCCGTGGTGTGCGGGATGGTCCGCAGCAGCTCGTCGGCCAGCCCGAGCTCGTCGAGGTAGTCGAGCACCGCCGGGGCGAGCGTGTCGCCGCGGAACCGGCGGTTGAAGTCCTTCTTCGCCTCCAGCAGCACGACCCTCAGCCCGGCGCGGGCCAGCAGGTGGGCGAGCACCACACCGGCCGGCCCACCGCCGGCGACGACGCAGTCGGTTGCGCGTTGTTCGACCATCGAAAGCTCCCGTGGCTGACTACCTGCGGAATCTGGTGAGGTGGGCTCAGGCCTGCATGACGGGCGGAGGTAACGACGCATGCCGTGCCTCCGATCCAGATCGAGCCAGGCGAATCCGAGCGAGAGCGGAGTGGCCCGTTGAGCGCTACCGAACCCGAGGAACCGAACCGCACCGGGACATCTCCCCAGCAGCACGCGCGACAAGTCACCGGGAACAACTTCTCGGGCACGAACTACGGGACCGCGCTGCAGGCCGGCGTCGTCCACGGCGGCATCAACGTTCAACCCGAGTCGTGCCAGTGCGGCATCAGAGCGATCGGGGCGTGCGTTCGGTGCCGAAGACCCCTGTGCAGCCGCCATGCTCCGATCTACGCGGACCCGTTGCTGTGCACCTCGTGCGCCGTCGCGGACAGCGAAGAGCGAAAAGCGGCCGCGCCCGCGCTGGAAGCGGCTCGCAAGCTGCAGGAACAGGAACGACAGCGGCAGTACCTGGCACTTCCGCTGATGGACCCGCTGGCCCTCGCCACCTGGCTCACGACTCGTCCGGGCCTGGACGGCGAGACACTCGTGATGCGGCCTGGGCCGGTCGACGGTGCGCGCTTGCTCAGAGCGCTCCAGATCACGCGCATACCGCCGCGAACGCGCCCCAACAACGACGGCTCCTGGTGGGACCGGCGCCGGAACCCGGTGATCACCCTCGGATGGCCGGTGCGCGACGAGCACAAGAGCTTCACCGAGACCTCGGGCTGGAGCGAGAAGAGGTACCTCCAGCCCGACGGTCGCACGCTCGTCGAGCGGTGGGGGATGCGGACCTCGCTTCCGACCGACGACGAGCTCCTGCCGTCCTCCCACCTGTACGAGCACGACGACCTGTTCCAGGCGCGGATGATCCTCCACAGGTGGAAGGACCACTACCCCGGCGGCGCAACCCTGTTGCCGGAGGTCTGACCGCCGCAGGTACGCCATCGCCACCACGTCGCCCCTCACCGACACGCCCCCGAGCGCCGCCCTCGGCGCGGATCTGGTGCGTGGAGGGACCGCCTGGCTGGTGGAGCGGGACAACGCGACTCCTCGGACACGCGGAACCCGCAACCTGGGATCACACGACGCTCATCATGCAGGCCTGGCAGGGCCGGGCAACCATGGATCGCATGGACGCCGAGGCGTGTCTTGTCACCGGTGCGAGCCGTGGTCCGGCCGTGGGGCCGCCGCGCGGCTCGCGGACGAGCGATGACGCGCCAGGACCTCCAGCAGCTGTGCGGCGCCGCGGTCCGGGCCGGCCGCGCGGACCGCGTCGCGCAGGGAGGCGAACGGCTCGGGCTGGTCCAGCACCGACAGCAGCGCCTTCGTCACGTCCTCGGGGGTGGCGGCGTTGGGGTCGAGGCACACGCCCGCGCCCGCCCGTTCCGCGTCGTGGGCGATGCAGAACTGGTCGCTGGAGAACGGCAGCACCACCGCGGGAACCCCCGCCTGCAGGCATTCGGTGAACGAGTTGTTGCCGCCGTGGTGGACCATCGCGGCGACGTGCGGCAGCAACGCGCGCTGCGGGACCACGGACTCGACGACCACGCGTGGATCCGTTGCCAGGTCAGCGAGTTCGGCGACGCGGCCACCGGCGGCGACCACCACGGTCAGGTCCGGGACCTGCAGGGCGCCGCGGACCACCGTGCGCAGCACGTCGTGGCGTGCGGACAGGAACGTGCCCAGCGCGACGAGCAGGACGCGGCGGCCGCGGACGCGGGCGAGCCAGGTGTCGTCGAGCGGTTCGGGGGTGGTGCAGTGGCCGAGGAACACCTGCTGTTGCGGTGACGGCAGCGGCGGAAGCCAAGGCAGGTGCGGGTAGTTCACGACGGCGGCGTGGGAGGAGGTCGAGGCGAACGCGCGGGGCGGCACCGGCCGGGACGGTGCGTGCTCGGCCAGGAAATCGGCGAACGCGGCGGTGAGGGCGCGGTCGGTGAGCCGCACTTCTGTTGCCAGCTCGGCGAGTTCGGTCGGTGACGGGCGCACCGCGGACGGCCACAGCTGCGGCAGGCCGAAGAACTGGTCGTCGCGCGTGACGAGGTAGGTCGGGTGCCCGGTGACGTAGGACACGAACGGCAGGTCGAGCGCGTGCAACGCGAGCGTGGTCGCGTAGTCGATCTGGTCGACGACGTAGAAGTCCGGTCGCACATCCTGGTGCAGTGCGCGGATGTCCTGCAGCACTTGGGCGGGCGCGGTCAGCGGCTCCGTCCTGCGCCGCCGGGTCTGCGCGAGCAGGGCCGCGACCGCACCTCCTTTCGTGGCTTCGAGGAAGTCGGTCACACCACGGGCCGTGCGGGCGTCCTGCGCGGTCCTCTCGGCGATCCCGCTGTTCGACTCGCGGGTCGTCCTCATTGCCGCGAAACGAACATCGCGTGCCAGTTCGGCGAACTCCGCGCCACAGGCGAACGTCACCTCACGGGCACCAGCCGCGGCCAGCGCGGTGGCGAACACCGACATGGGCTGGGCGTGCGAGCGGAAAGGGGGACTCACAACGACAAAACGCGGCACCTGGCTCCTCCTCCTTGGCAGAACTCGGAAGTTGTTCGATCCGAACGCGCCTCCCGGTTCGAACACCGGGTGTGCGGACACATCCAGAGGTTCAGCGAGCGCTGGAAGCCCGGCAGAACACCGCTGCGGCGCCGGCCCCCGAGTCCCTGGTCGCGGCACTGACGAGCGACCCGGCCTCCTTCTCCCTGCTGTGCGAACAACTCCCCGCGACCGTGCGGGCACACGGCGCAGCGGCCGTGACCGTGCGGCTGCAGCACGCGTTGCGGTCCACTCAGGACAGCGAGTTCGGCACGTGGCTGCTCGACGCCGCCACGCTGCACCGCCTCACCCCACTGACCCCTGGCGAGGCACGCGCACTCCTCCGCGGCCCGGCGCTGTGGCGGTACCTGGACGCGCTGGGCGAGCCGGTCGACGCCTCTCCGCGGTCCCCCTACGAGAAGCTGATGCTCGACCTGCTGCACGACGACCTCGCGCTGCCGGTGGCACCGCCGGCGGACGGGCCGGTCATCGCCCAGTCGATGCTCATCGGCGGCACGGCCCGGCCGGGTGAGGGCGCGAGCGGTGGGCTCACCGTGTTCCTGTCGTCACTGGCGGACGCGCTGGTGCGGCGGCCGGACGTCGGCCGGGTCGTCACCGTCGTGCTGGCGCCGGAACCGACGGCGGTGACGGTGACGCGGCACGCCGGGCTCGACCACTGGACGGTGCACGTCCCGGTCGACTCGCCGGTCGCGCTCGCCCAGCCGGACATGGCCCGCCACCGGGCCGGGATCACGTGGTGGCTCAGCCGGTTGCTGCCGCGGTGCGGTCTGGCGCCGGACGTCGTGCACGTCCGCTACTCCGACGACGGGTCCCTCGCCGTGGCCGACGCCGCGCGGCTGCTCGGGGCGCGGCTCGTGTTCACCGTGACCCCGGACCCGCACCGCCACCTCGCCGAACGCCACCTCGACGGCACCGCGGACGTGGCGGCGATGCGGTTCGACCTGCACCGGGTGCGGGCCGCCGACCACCTCGTCGCACGCGCGGACCAGGTGATCACCATCGGTGGCCGGCAGGACGAGGTCCTGGCGCACTTCCCGCAGCTGGACGCGACGGCGTTGTGCGCGTTGGAGGAGGGCATCGCGCCACCACCGGCACCGGTGGGCCGCTCGCTGGTCGCCGAGCTGTTCGGGCCGTCCGCGCTCCCCCGGCTCGACGACTCGGCCGCCGGGTTGCCGGTGCTGCTCAACGTGGGGCGGCTGCACCCGATGAAGCAGCAGCCGCTGCTGGTGCGGGCGTGGCTGGAGGCGGGTCTGCACGAGCGGACCGCGCTGGTGGTCATCGGTGGTTCCCGCACCGACCGGACGCCGGACGAACAGGCCGTGCTCGACGAAGTGCTGGCGCTGGCTGAGTCCACGCCGTCGGCACGCGGCCGGATCGCGGTCCTGCCCGCGTGGTCCAACGACGACGTCCGGCGGTTGCAGCACGAGCTGGCGGCCACCGGTGGACCGCACGTCTACGCGTGTTCCAGCGTGAAGGAGGAGTTCGGCATCGCCGTGCTGGAGGCGATGGAGGCCGGGCTGCTCGCGGTGGGCCCACAGCGCGGTGGCATGCACTGCTACCTCGACCACGGGCGCAACGGGTTCCTCGTCGACACCTCGACCGCGCGCACGCTCGGTGCGGGGCTGGCCCACGTCGTCGGACTCGGCGCGGCGGCGGCACCGGTGGCGGTGGCCGGGCGGGCGACCGTGCGCGAACGGTTCGCCATCGACGCGGTCGCGGAACCGTTCGCGGACCTCTACCGCCGGCTGGCGGGCCGACCGGTCACGCCGAGCTGACCCGCACGAACACCTCGTCGGCCCCCAACCTGCTGAAGAGGTCCTGGTTGGCCGGGTCGCGGACCGCGGCGACGATGATCGCGGTCCGGTTGAGGCTGCGGACGGCCAGGGTGATCTGCAACCCGTCGAGGTCGTCGGGCACGGCGACGACCACCCGTCCCGCGAACGGCACCCCGGCGTGCCGCAACGCGCAGATGTCGCGCCCGTCGCCGCGGGTGGCCCTGGCGCCGTTGGCGAGCGCGCCGGTGAGCGCGACCGCGTCCGGGTCGACCACCACGACCTCGGTGTGCCCGTGGCGCAACGGCAAGTGGCGTAAGACGTCCAGCGCGGCGTCCCCGTAGCCGACGACGACGGTCAGCCCGATCACAGCGCACCCCGCCTCTCGTCACCCGCGCCGAGCGCCTTGCGGGACGGTGTGAGCTTCTCCGGGGTCTCCGACTTGCGCGGTGGCCGGTCGTTGGCGATCAGCACCGCCATCCAGGGCAGCGGCACGGACAGCAGGATCAGGGCGAGCGCGAGCCACCAGACCTTCGCGAACAGCACGGCCAGCACGAAACACGGGATGCGCAGGCTCATCATCACCGCGTACCGGCGCCGCCGGGCCGCGAGCTGGTCGGAGTAGGACGGCGCCGCCGAGGTGATCAGCACGGGGTGTTCGCTTCGATGCGAGTTCACAACCGATACCTCCGTTCTCCTAGTGGTTCGGCACGGGGACCGATCGGGTTCGTGTCTTGTGCGTCACTGCGGCGATCCCCGGAGGAGCTCGCGTCGGTGCGCCTGCGGCGGCCTTGTCAGTCGTACCCACCGCGCCCGGTTCCACACGACGCCGGACGGAGTGCTTTCGATGCGCGGCCGCGTGGAACACACCCCCTGGGCGGCGGGCGGGCCGACTGAGGACCACCTGCGCACCTGTGCGGCGTGCCGGTCCGGGCTCGCCGCGCGAGATGGCCGGACTGGGCCGGGAGACGCGCCGGAAGGGCTCTACCGGGTGTGGCTCCACGACGGTGCGGCCACGCTCGGCGAACCGCTGCACCTCCATCGTCGGGGTCCGGTGCCCGGCCCGCACAACGGCCGGACGTCACCCGTTCGTGCAGTTCTGCCGGGAGGGGCGCCCGAACTAGGTTCGAAGTGCCGCCGAGGTGGGCCACGACGACAGGAGCAGGTGGGTGAACGCGTCAGCACGGGACGCCAGGGCGGGACTGCTGACCAAGCGCACGCTGGTGATCGCCTCGCACGCCGTGGAACGGGCCGCGCTCGCGGGCGACGGCTCCGAACCGCTGCTGGTGATCGCGATGTTCCAGCGGCTGCCCTACTTCGAACGCGAGAGCGAGGTCTACCGCCGCATCGCCGGGCTGGCGGAGGTCACGGTCGTGGGCATGGTCGCCAACCGCAGGCCGGACCTGCCGGCGGGGGTCACGCCGGTGCTGCTGCGCAAGGACGAGGAGCTGGCCGCCGAGTGGTCGGTGGTGGTGCTGTCGGCGCGGTTCGGTGCGAGCGTCGTGGCGACCGACCTCGGCGAGGTGGCCCTCGACGGCACCTCGCTGGAGCCGGCGCGGCTCTTCCACGGCCGCTGGGGGTTCCGGCGCGAGGAGGCCTACGCCGAGGCGGTCCGGCTGCGCGACGTGCTGGGCGACCGGGTGCCGCCCGACGTGCGCCGGCGGCTGGACGACGTGCTGGCGAGCACGGTCGAGCCGCCCGCGACCGAGGTGGAGCGGCGGGCGGAGGCGGCGGTGGTGCACCTGGTCACCGGCATGGCCCGTGCGCGTGACCGCGTCGAGCGGCTGACCGCGCGGCGGGCCGACGAGGTGCGCGACGCGCGCGACCCGTGGACCGGGCTGCACACGCCGGAGTCGCTGGACTCGTGGCTCGGCACGGACTTCGCCGACACCGTCGAGCTGGGGCTGATTCGCGTCCGGGTGCCGGACCTGGAGGACGTGGAGGGCCTGCACGGGCCGAGCGCCGCGGTGCACACCGAGAACAACGTCGCCGACCTGCTGCGCCGCGAGCTGCGGCCGGTGGACCGGGCGGTGCGGATGAGCCGCACGGAGTTCCTGCTCGTGCTGCCCGCGGTCCCGGCGCCGCGGGTGTGGTCGATCGCCGACAACGCCGCGGAGGCACTGGGGCGACTGGAGGAGACGTACCCGCACGTCCCCGTCCGGGTGGAGGTGCAGACGGCGGCGACGACCCGGCGGCCGCTGCGGCTCGACGAGGTCTTCGGCACCCGCGGGCCCGCGGAGAACCGGGAGATGGTGCTGTCGGGCAGTTTCGACGACGACGAGTGGGACCACCTCCGCCCGGCCTGAGACGCCTGCCGCCCGTTGTGCGGCGTCGAACGAGGTGCGGTCCGGGCGGCGCCCCGCGGGACTGGTTCCGCTCATCGTGCAGATCCCGCAGGGCCTGCTTAGCGTTGGTGCATGTCCCTGATCTACTCCAGCGTCGTCGACGCACCGCTCGACGAGGTGTTCGCCTGGCACGAGCGCCCCGGTGCCATCCACCGGCTGACGCCGCCGTGGCACCCGATGAGCGTCGTGCGCGAGGCGAGCACGCTGGACGGCGGTCGCGCGGTCCTCGGCTTCCCGCTGGGGTTGCGCTGGGGCGCGAAGCACTCGGGGTACGCGCCGCCGCACCGGTTCGTCGACGAGCTCGACTCGGCGCCGCTGCGCTGGGCGTTGAAGTGGCGGCACAGCCACGAGTTCCGGGCCGAGGGCGACGGCACCCGGATGACCGACCGGGTGGACACGCAGGTGCCCGGCGCGCTGCTGCGGTCGACGTTCGCCTACCGGCACCGCCAGGTGGCGGCCGACCTCGCCGCCCAGCGGGCCGCCCGGCTCGCGGGCGACCGGCCGAGGACGATCGCGCTGACCGGTGCCGGCGGTCTGGTCGGCCGCGCGCTCGGGCCGTTCCTGACCACCGCCGGGCACCGGGTGGTCAGGCTGGTGCGCGGCCAGGTGAACGGTCCCGGCGAACGGCGCTGGGACCCGGACCGGCCCGCGCCCGACCTGCTGGCCGGGGTCGACGCCGTGGTGCACCTGGCCGGCGCGTCGATCGCCGGGCGGTTCACCGACTCCCACCGCGCGGCGATCCGCTCGTCCCGGATCGGGCCCACCCGCGCGCTCGCGGACCTGGCCTCGGCGGCCGGGGTTGAGGTGTTCGTCAGTGCGTCGGCGATCGGGTTCTACGGTCCCGACCGCAGTGACGAGGAGCTGACCGAGGAGAGCGAGCGCGGCGACGGGTTCCTGGCCGACGTGGTCGCCGACTGGGAGGCGGCGAGCAAGGCGGACGGGGTGCGCGTGGTGACCGTGCGCACCGGGCTGGTGCAGTCACCGGCCGGGGGCACGCTGCGGATCTTCCACCCGCTGTTCGCGGCCGGGCTGGGCGGCAAGCTCGGTGACGGGCACATGTGGCAGTCGTGGATCGGCATCGACGACCTCGTGGACGTCTACCACCGCGCGCTCTACGACACCTCGCTGTCGGGGCCGGTCAACGCGGTGGCACCGGAGGCGGTGCGCAACAGCGAGTACACGGAGGTGCTGGCGCACGTGCTGCACCGGCCGGCGCTGCTGCCGGTGCCGTCGTTCGCGCCCAAGGTGCTGCTCGGCGACCAGGGTGCCCGCGAGCTGGCGCAGGCCAGCCAGCTGGTGCGCCCGGCGGTGCTCACCGAGGCGGGGCACGTGTTCCGCTACCCGCGGCTCGACCCGGCGCTGCGCCACCTGCTGGGGCGGTGAGCGGTGGACGGCACCTGCGAGCTGTGCGAGGGCAGCGGCTCGATGACGTGGATGCAACCCGTTCCGGGCGCGGACGGCGGCATGGCGCTGACGGAGATGAGCCACCCGTGCGTCAACGGGTGCTCCGGCTGGTACCGGGCGCCTGCCGCTGAAGCGGGTCTGGTGGTCGACGGCGGCCGGGACGCCCCCGCGGTCGGCAACGTCGCCAAGACCAACCTGCACCACCGCAGCGACTGGTCACGGCCGGAGCGCTGAGCGGGCGTAGGTGCTCGGCGTCGTGCCGTACCAACGGCGGAAGGCGTGGATGAAGCTCGCCGCCTCGGCGAACCCGAGCTGACCGGCCGCCTGCTCCACCGACAGCCCGCCGCGGGTGAGCAGGACCGCGGCGCGCTCGGCGCGGACCTCGTCGAACAGGACCTGGTAGCTGGTGCCGGACTCGGTCAGCCTGCGCCGCAGGGTGCGGGGGCTGACGCCGAGGGCGCGGGCCACGACCGGCATGGTCTCCTCGAACCGGGCGGAGCCCTCCAGCAGCCGGCGGACGTCCCGCGCGATGCCCGGCGTCCTGCGGCGGCGGGCGGCGAGGTCCTCGCACTGCCGTGCGCACAGCGCCGTGGCCTCCGGGCTGGCCAGCGGCAACGCCCGCACGAGCACCGAGGCGTCCACCACGGACCGGTTGTGCGGTGCGCGGAACCGCGGCCGGGTGCCGAAGACCTGCTCGTGGTCGCGGGTGTCGGCCGGTGCGGGGTGGGCGAGGTCGACCGAGAGCACCGGCACGGCACCGGCGAGGAGTTCGCCGATCACCGTGTGGATGGCGGCGAGGTCGCGTTCGACGAGGAACGGCACCACGTCGGCGGGCAGTGCGCCGGGGTCGAGCGTGATCACCAGCCGGTCGCCGTCCAGCACGGCGGCGGGCGCGGTGAAGGTGAAGCTGAGGTCGAGGAAGCGCAACGCGACGTCGACCGCGTCCTGCACGGTGGCCGCGCTGAGGAACGCGTGACCGAGCACGCCGAACGTGGTGGCGTGGTAGTGCCGGCCCGCGGCGATCCCCGCGTGCGGCAACCGCGCGGCGAGGTTGCGCACGACCGCCAGCTCCTGCCGGGCACCGATCTCCGCCACCGGGTCGGCGAGCTGTTCGGCGGTGAGGTCGCTGCCGTCGAGCAGCTCCGCGCGGGACAGGCCCTGCCCGGCGCCGAAGCGCAGCAGCAGGGCCGCGCTCGCGATGCCGCGGGGGAAGTCCCAGTGCCGGGTCGCGGGTGGGGCCAACGTCCTCATGGCCGCGATTGTCAATCGCGCGGCCGGTGTTGTCCTGGTGCGAACGGGTGGTTGTTCCTAGCTTCGGTGACGTGCGAGAAAACCCCGAGGTGGTGGTCATCGGTGCCGGTTTCGGCGGCCTGGGCGTGGCGTTGTCGCTGCACAGAGCCGGTTTCGACCGGGTCACGGTGCTGGAGCGGGCCGACGAGGTCGGCGGCGTCTGGCGGGACAACACCTATCCGGGTGCCGCGTGCGACGTGCCGTCCTCGCTGTACTCGTACTCCTTCTTCCCCGACTCGTCGTGGCCGCGCCGCTACGCCGCCCAGCCCGATGTCCTGGACTACCTGCGGCGGGCGGCGGCGGTCGTGCGCGACCGGATCCGGTTCGGTGCGCGGGTCGTGGCCGCGACGTTCGACGAGGCACGGCACCGGTGGCGGGTGGAGCTCGCCGACGGCGAGGTGCTGGAGGCCGACGTGCTGGTGTCGGCGGTCGGCCAGCTGAACCGGCCGGCGGTGCCGGTGCTGCCCGGTCTCGACTTGTTCGGCGGCCCGGTGTTCCACAGCGCCCGGTGGCGGCACGACGTGGACCTGCGCGGCACGCGGGTCGCGGTGGTGGGCACCGGGGCGAGCGCGGCGCAGTTCGTGCCGCGGGTCCAGCCGCGGGCAGACCACCTGACCGTCTTCCAGCGCACCGCCCCGCACGTGCTGCCCAAGCCCGACGGGCGGCTGCGCGGCCGGGCCTGTCCGCTGGCGGCACGGGCCGCGCGCGGCGGGGTGTGGCTCGCGGGCGAGGCGTTGACCGGGTTGCTGCACTCCGGCCGGTTCTCCCGCGGCCTGGTCGCCGGTCTCGCGGCCGCCCACCTGCGGGTGCGGGTGCGGGACCGGGCGTTGCGCGAACGGCTGCGGCCGACCACGCCGGTGGGCTGCAAGCGAGTGCTGTTCAGCAACGACTGGTACCCCGCGCTCACCGCCGCGAACGTCGACGTGGTGACCGAGCCGATCGCCGAGGTCACGGCGCGGGGCGTGCGCACCGCTGACGGCCGCGAGCACGCCGCGGACGTGCTGATCTGGGGCACCGGGTTCACCGTCGCCGACTTCGCCCTGCCGATGCGCGTCACCGGCAGGCGGGGCCGGGAGCTCGCCGGGGTGTGGGGCGGGCGGCCGCGGGCGCACCTGGGCCTGTCGGTGCCCGGTTTCCCGAGCTTCTTCCTGGTGTACGGGCCGAACACGAACCTCGGCGGCAGCTCGGTGATCACGATGATCGAGGCGCAGTGCCGTTACGTCGTGGCCGCGGTGCGCCACCTCGCGCACACCGGTACGGCGGCGCTGGAGGTGCGGCCCGGGGTCGCCGACGCGTTCGACGCGGAGATGCGGGCGCGGCTGGCCGGTGGGCTGTGGAGCGGCTGCGGGTCGTGGTACCGCGCCGGCGACGGGTCCGTCACGACGAACTGGCCCGGCAGCACGCGGGAGTACCTGCGGCGCACCGCGGAGCTGCGGCTGGGCGACCACGTGCTGACGCACACCGGTGGCCTGGCAGCGGAAGGGGTGTGACGCCGTGGACCACGACGTGCTGGTGATCGGGTCGGGGTTCGGTGGCGCGGTGACCGCCCTGCGGCTGACCGAGAAGGGCTACCGGGTCGGCGTGCTGGAGGCGGGGCGGCGGTTCGCCGACGACGAGTTCCCGCGCACGTCCTGGCAGCTGCGCGACTACCTGTTCGCGCCGCGGCTGGGGTGCACGGGCATCCAGCGGATCACGCCGTTGCGCGACGTGCTGGTGCTCAGCGGCGCCGGGGTCGGCGGCGGGTCGCTGGTGTACGCGAACACCCTGTACGAGCCGGGCGAGGCGTTCTTCCGCGACCCGCGCTGGGCGCACGTCACCGACTGGCAGGCGGAGCTCGCGCCGCACTACGACCAGGCGAGCCGGGTGCTGGGGGTGGTGGAGAACCCGTGCCGCACCGCCGCCGACCGGTTGCTGCGCGAGGTCGCCGTCGAGCTCGGGGTGCCGTCGACCCACCGCCCGTCCCCGGTGGGCGTCCACTTCGGACCCGACGGCGAGGACCCGTTCTTCGGCGGTGCCGGGCCGCGTCGCACCGGGTGCACCGCCTGCGGCGCGTGCATGACCGGCTGCCGGCACGGCGCGAAGAACACGCTGCCGAAGAACTACCTGCACCTGGCCGAGCAGGCCGGTGCGCGGGTGTGGCCGTTGACGACGGTCACGGACGTGCGGCCCCGTCCCGGCGGCGGGTACGCGGTGCGCACGCGGCGGACCGGCGGGCGGGCGGAGCGGATCTTCACCGCCGGCCAGGTGGTGTTCTCGGCGGCGTCGCTGGGCACGCAGCAGCTGCTGCACCGCATCCGCGCCGGCGGTGGTCTGCCCGGGCTGTCGCCGCGGCTGGGAGCGTTGTGCCGCACGAACTCCGAGGCGGTCGTGGCGGTGCGGGTGCCGGGTGGGCGGATCGACAACTCGCTCGGCATCTCGATCACGTCGTCGATCCACCCGGACGCCGACACGCACGTCGAGGTGGTCCGCTACGGGCGCGGCAGCAACCTGATGGGCCTGCTGATGACCACGCTCGTGGACGGCGGACCCGGCCGGTTGCGCCGCGGTCTGGCCCAGCTGCGGGCCGAGTACCGCACGGCCCTGCGGATGCACTCGCCGCGCAGGTGGTCGGAGGAGACGATAGCGTTGCTGGTGATGCAGAGCCTGGACAACTCGCTCACCACGTCGTTGCGGCGGGGTCGCCTGACGACCCGGCAGGGCGAGGGCGCGCCGAACCCGTCGTGGATCCCGGCCGGGCACGAGGTGGCCCGCCGGCTCGCGGCCCGCGCCGGCGGCGTCGCGCGGGGCGCGTGGAACGACCTGGCGGACGTCCCGCTGACCGGCCACCTGATCGGCGGCTGCGTGATCGGCGACTCCCCCGCCACCGGCGTCGTCGACCCGTACCACCGCGTCCACGGCCACCCCGGGCTGCACGTGGTGGACGGCTCCGCGATCCCGGCGAACCTCGGCGTGAACCCGGCGCTGACGATCACCGCGCTCGCCGAGCGCGCGATGTCGTTGTGGCCCAACAAGGGTGAACCGGACCCGCGGCCCCCTCTCGGAGCGACCTACGCCCGGCTCAGCGCCGTGGCACCGCACCGCCCGGCGGTTCCGGCGGGGGCGCCGGCGGCGCTGCGGCCCGCGGGCGAGGTGACCGATGTCCGCTGACTTCCCCCCGGCGCCGTGGAACCTGTGCGGCCAGGGCTGGCTCACGGTGTGGACGGCACCACGTTCGGCGACGACCCTGCGGCTGCCGGGCGGCGTCGTGCCGCTGTCCCTGTTCGGCCGCGTGCTCGTGGTGTCGGCGTTCGTCGACTACCGCCCGCCCGGACTGCTCTCCTACCACGAGCTGATGACGGCCGTGGTGGTGCGGCGCGGGTTCCGGCCGGGACTGTCCATCACGGACATCTGGGTCGACGACACCCGGTCGCAGCAGGGCGCGCGAGCGATGTGGGGCATCCCCAAGGAGTTGGCGGACTTCACGCTCTCCGCCGGCCCGCTCGACGCCGTGGCGCTGGTGGACGACACGACCATCGCCGCCGCCGACGAGCAGCCCCTCCGGGCACCGGGCCTGCCGGTGTGGGCGGGGACGTCGGTGTGGCAGTCGCTGCACGGGAAGGCGCACCGCACCGCGCTGCGCACCTCGGCGCGGGTCCGGCCGACGCGGGTGCGCTGGCGGCTCACGCCCGGCGGGCGGCTCGGCTGGCTCCGCGCGGGCAAGCCGTTGCTGCACCTCGCGGTGACGAACCTGCGCATGCGCTTCGGCTGACGCCCCGCCGCCGCCGGACCGACCGCGCGCACCGACTCCGCGGTCGTGTTCGAGGGCACCGGGCAGACCCTCCCGGCACCCGGTGGGTCGCCACCGGAGCGCGGGCGCTACCGGCGGCGGAGGCCGCCCGCCTTCGCCGCGGCGGGGCGGTCCGGTCCCCCTCCACGCCGTGGCGCGGGGCACACCCGTCGGATCTGGTTGTGCAGCCGTCGCCGGGTTTGGGCACCCTGGACAGGTCAACTGTCGAGGTGTGGCGAAGGGACGGTCGGTGACCCGCTCTGACGACACCGGTGAAAGAGACGACCGGCCCGCGCTCACCGGTGTCTTCGCCGAGGACCCGCTGGTCGGTCGTGACCTCGCCGCGGTCGACTGGACCGCCACCCCGCTCGGCCCGCCCTCCGGGTGGCCGCAGAGCCTGCAGACCGCCGTCAGCGTGCTGCTGTCGTCGCGGTTCTCGATGTGGCTCGCGTGGGGCCCGGAGCTGACCTTCTTCTGCAACGACGCCTACCGGCGCAACACGCTCGCCCGCAAGTACCCGTGGGCGCTGGGGCGACCGGCGGCCGAGGTGTGGGCGGAGATCTGGGAGGACATCGGTCCCCGCGTGGACAGCGTGCTCACCACCGGGCACGCGACGTGGGACGAGGCGCTGCTGCTGTTCGTGGAACGGTCCGGCTACTCCGAGGAGAGCTACCACACCTTCTCCTACAGCCCGCTGCGCGACGAGAGCGGCGCGGTGGCGGGGATGCTGTGCGTGGTCAGCGAGGAGACCGACCGCGTCATCGCCGAGCGGCGGATGGCCACGCTGCGCGACCTCGGCTCGGACCCGAGCGTCGCGCGCGAGGAGCAGGAGGTGCTGGCGTTCGCGTGCACGCAGCTCGGGCGCAACCAGCGCGACCTGCCGTTCACCCTGACCTACCTGTTCGACGACGGCCACGCGCGGCTGGCCTGCGCCACCGGCATCGGGCAGGACCACCAGGCCGCGCCGCAGAACCTGCCGCCGCCGCCGGGTGCCGTGGACTGGCCGCTGGCGGCCGCCAAGCGCGGCGAGTCCGCCGTGGTCGGGCTCGACGACCACGACGGCCTGCCCACCGGGGCGTGGAGCCGGCCGCCCACGAGCGCGCTGGTCGTGCCGCTGCAACGGCCCGGTGGCGCGCCGTACGGGTTCCTGGTCGCCGGCCTGAACCGGCACCGGCCGCTCGACGACGGCTACCTCGGGTTCGTGGAGCTGGTCGCAGGCCACCTGGCGGCGGGCATCGCCGGTGCCCGCAACTTCCAGGCCCAGCAGCGGCGGGCCGAGGAGCTGGCCGAGCTCGACCGCGCCAAGACCGCGTTCTTCTCCAACATCAGCCACGAGTTCCGCACGCCGCTGACGTTGATCATGGGACCGGTGCAGGACCTGCGCGACCGGCTCTCCCCCGCCGACCCGCAGGCCGGTCAGGAGCTGGAGGTCATCCACCGCAACGGCCTGCGGCTGGGCAAGCTCGTCAACACCCTGCTGGACTTCTCCCGCCTCGAAGCGGGCCGCATGCAGGCGCACTTCCAGCCGGTCGACCTCGCCGCGGTGACCGCGGAGCTCGCCAGCGTCTTCCGCTCGGCGGTGGAGAAGGCCGGGCTGCGCTTCGAGATCGACTGCGCGCCGCTGCCGGAACCGGTGCACGTCGACCTCGGCCTGTGGGAGAAGGTCGTGCTGAACCTGCTGAGCAACGCGCTCAAGTTCACCGTCGAGGGATCGGTCGGCGTGTCCGTGCGGGCCGGGTCGAACCGGGCGGTCGTGACGGTCAGCGACACCGGTGTGGGGGTGCCGGAGCACGAGATCCCGCGCCTGTTCGAGCGCTTCCACCGCATCGAGAACACGTGGTCGCGGTCCAAGGAGGGCAGCGGCATCGGGCTCGCGCTGGTGCAGGAGCTCGTCGGCCTGCACGGCGGCACGATCCGCGCCGAGAGCACCCAGGGCGCCGGCACCACCTTCACCGTCGAGCTGCCGTTCGGCACGCACCACCTGCCCGCCGACGCGCTCGCGCAGGACTCCGCCGCGCCCGCCACGTCCGACATCGCCGCCCCCTACGTGCAGGAGGCGCTGCGCTGGCTGCCGGAGCCCGGCCTGACGGTGGAGGAGCTGCTGCCCAGCACGGCCGCCGGTGCCGCGCCGGAGCTGCCCGCGACGGTGCTGGTCGCCGACGACAACGCGGACATGCGCGAGTACCTGACCCGGCTGCTGCACCGCGCGGGCTACGAGGTGCGCGCGGTCGACGACGGCCTGGCGGCGCTGGAGTCCGCCCGCGCCCGGCCGCCGGACCTGGTGGTCAGCGACGTGATGATGCCGCGGATGGACGGGTTGTCGCTGGTGGCGGCCCTGCGCGCGGACCAGCGCACGCTGGCGGTGCCGGTGCTGCTGCTGTCCGCGCGGGCCGGTCAGGAGGCCTCCGGCGAGGGCCTGCGCGCCGGGGCGGACGACTACCTGGTCAAGCCGTTCGCCGCTGCGGACCTGCTGGCGCGGGTGCGGGCGAACGTGGACCTCGCCCGGTTGCGCGGCCGGCACGCCCGCTGGCGGGACGCGTTGATCGACTCGTTGCAGGAGGCGTTCTTCGTCTGCGACGGCGCCGGCACGGTCGTGGAGATCAACGCCGCGTTCACCGACATCCTCGGCTACGGGCCGGAGGGGCTGCCCTACCCGGTGCCGCACCCGTGGTGGCCCACGGACCCGGAGGCGCGCAAGCAGTTCGCCGCCGCGTTCGAGCAGCGGTCCGGCCGCGACCAGCGCAGCCACACCGTGCCGGTGACCCACCGCGACGGCCGGCGGTTGTGGCTCAGCGCCCTGATGAACCCGGCTCGCGACCCGGACAGCGGCGACACGATGACGGTCGGCACCTTCCGCGACGTCACCGCAGAGCACCACGCCCGCAGGCGGGAGGCCGCGCTCGCGGAGATGAGCATGCGGCTGTCGCAGGCCACGGACACCGGCGACGCGCTGACGAGTGCGATCGAGCAGCTGGAGGGTCTCTGGCGGACGGAGCACGTCCTGGCCGTCGTGTTCGCACGGCACCACGACCCGCTGGTCGTCAACGGGTCCGCCGGCTTCGTCTGGGAGGACATGCCGGAGCACGAGCGGGTGGTGCTGACGTCGTTCCGGGAGCACCAGGCGCTGGTCCCGGTCGTGCTCGGCGACGGCAGCGTCGTGGTCACCGTCGAGCACCCGGACGGACCGATGGTGCTGTGGCTGCGCATCGACGCGTTGCAGCAGTTCACCGAGCAGGACGAGCTGCTGTTGTCGGTGCTGGCCGGTCACCTCACGCAAGGCCTGTCCCGCGCGCACCAGATCGACCAGCAGCGGGAGACCGCGATCGCGTTGCAGCGGGCCATCCTCGGTCCGTCGCTCCTGCCGGGCGGGTTCGCCGTGCGCTACGAGCCGGCCGCACGGCCGCTGGAGGTCGGCGGCGACTGGTACGACACGTTCGAGCTGCCGGACCGGCGCATCGGCATCGTCGTCGGCGACTGCGTGGGCCGCGGGCTCACCGCGGCGGCCGTGATGGGCCAGCTGCGCAGCGCCTGCCGCGCCCTGCTGCTGCAGGAGATCGGTCCCGCCCGCGCGCTGGAGGCGCTCGACCAGTTCGCCGCCGGGGTGCCGGGGGCGTTGTGCACCACGGTGTTCTGCGGTGTCCTCGACCCCACGACCGGTCACCTCGTCTACTCCAGCGCCGGGCACCCGCCCGCGATCCTGGCGCTGCACGACGGCACCACCCGGCTGCTGGAGGACGGCCGGTCCATCCCGCTCGCGGTCAAGCCGGGCGTGCGGCGCGCGGAGGCCGAGTGCACCCTGCCGCCCCGCTCGACCCTGCTGACCTACACCGACGGCCTGGTGGAACGCCGGCGCCGCTCGCTGACCGAGGGCATCGAGAAGGCGGCGGAAGCGGTGCAGCAGGGCCGGTCCAGCGGCCTGGAGGACCTCGCGGGCGAGATCATGCAGACCCTGGCCCCGGCCGGCGGCTACGACGACGACGTCGCGTTGCTGCTCTACCGCCACCCGGCGCCGCTGGAGCTGAACTTCGCTGCCGAGCCGAACCAGATGCACGGTGCGCGCAACACGCTGCGCACCTGGCTGGGCCAGTGCGGACTGTCCACGACGCTGGCGCAGGGCGTGCTGCTGGCCGTGGGCGAGGCCTGGACCAACGCCATCGAGCACGCCTACCGCGACGAGACCCGCGAGAACGTGCGGGTGCGCGTCGAGTCCGCCGGCGACACCGGGCTGCTCGTGACCGTGGTCGACACCGGCACCTGGAAGACCCCGAACACCGACCCGGCCGCGCGCCGCGGCATGGGCACGACGATCATGCGGACGATGATGGACGAGGTCGCCATCCTCCCCGAACCGACCGGTACGACCGTGACGATGCAGGTGATGATTCCTGATGACGACGCCGCTGAAGCTGACCAAGACCACCGCCGCGGACGGCCGATCGGTGGTCAAGGCAGCGGGTGAGATCGACCTGAGCAACACCGGGGCGTTCGCCGCCGCGCTCTCCGGCACCACCGGCCCGCTCGTGGTGGACCTGACCGAGGTCCACTACATCGACAGCGCCGGCATGAGCGTCCTGTTCGCGCACGCCGAACGGGCGGAGCTGATCGCGACGCCGCTGCTCACGCCGATCCTGGAGATGTCGGGCCTGACCTCGTTGACGACCGTCCGCGGCACGGAGGGGTAGCCGGTGCGCAGCACCTCGGTGACCAGGACGGTGCCCGCGGCGGCGGAGCGGATCTTCGACCTGCTGGCGGACCCGGCGAAGCACCCGCTGATCGACGGGTCGGGTACGGTGCGCGCTCCCCGGCCGGGCGCGCCGGCCCGGTTGTCGCTCGGCGCGACCTTCGGCATGGACATGCGCATCGGTGTGGCGTACCGGATCGAGAACACCGTGGTGGAGTTCGAGGAGGACCGGCTCATCGCCTGGCGCCACTTCAACGGCCACCGGTGGCGGTGGCGGCTCGTCCCGCTCGGCGACGGCACGACCGAGGTGACCGAGACGTTCGACTGGTCGACCGCGCGCACGGCGTGGCTGCTCGGGCTGTCCGGGATTCCCCGGCGGAACGAGGTGGCGATGAAGCGGTCGCTCGACCGGTTGGCGGGGCTGTTCGGCGCGGCGGCGGCCTGAGCGGTCAGCGCCTGCGGTTCTGCTGTTTGCCCTGCTTGTGCTTCCTGCGGGCGCTGACGAACCGCGCGTACCCCTCTTCCAGCCCCACCACGGGTCCCGGGTAGTCGAGTCCACTGCGGACGGACGCGTCGAGCTCCCACGGCCGGTGCACGAGCGGACCGGGCACGGACCGCAGCTCGGGCACGTACCGGTGGACGTAGGCGCCGTCCGGGTCGTGCTGCTCGCCGTGCCACACCGGGTCGAACACCCGGCCGGGGCGGGTGTCGGTGCCGGTTCCCGCCACCCACTGCCAGTTGAGCTGGTTGCTCGCGAGGTCGCCGTCGACGAGGTGGTGCAGGAAGAACGCGGCGCCCGGCCGCCAGTCGAGGTACAGGGTCTTGCAGAGGAAGCTCGCGGCCAGCAGGCGGGCGCGGTTGGGCAGCCAGCCCTCGGTGGTGAGCTGGCGCATGGCGGCGTCGACGACCGGGTAGCCGGTGCGGCCCCGTTGCCAGGCGAGCAGGTCGGCCGGGGCGTGGCGCCACCGGTCACCGCGGTCGCGGTAGTCCTGCCACGCGGCGTCCGGTCGTGCGGCGAGGACCCGGAGGTAGAAGTCGCGCCACGCCAGCTGGCGCACGAACTGGCCGGCGTGCGCGCCGACGGCGTGACGGGTCTCGGCCGCGGAGAGCGAGCCGAAGTGCAGGTGTGCGGACAGGTGTGACGAGCCCTGGCGGGCCAGGTCGTCGCGGTCGTCGGCGTACCGGTGCACTCCGGTTCGCGCCCAGGAGTCCAGCAGGGCCCGGCCGTGGCGTTCGCCGCCGGGTGGCAGGCCGGGTGCCGGGATGCCGCGGGAGAAGGTCTCGGCCGAGGGGAGCTCGCCGGGGTCGACGCTGGGCAGCCGCAGGCCGCCGGGTGCGGGCAGCGGGGTGCGTGGCGGGACCTCGTTCCAGCGCTGGAAGAACGGTGTGAAGACCGGCTCGAACGGACCGGTCGGTGCCACGGCGGGAACGACGTCGTCGTGCACCACGAGCCGGTCCCCCACCGCCTCGCGCAGGGCGCGCTCGCGGCGGTGGGCGTATGCGCTCGCGTCGGCGGACACGTGGACGCGGGTGATGTCGTGCTCCCGCACCAGGTTCGCGACGACGGCCGCGGGGTCGCCGTGCCGGACGACCAGTGCGCTGCCCCGGTCGGCGAGGCCGCGGGCGAGGTCGCGCAGGCAGCCGGTGAGGAACGCGGCCCGGTTCGGCCCGGCGAAGTCCGTGCGGGAGACCACGAAGAGCGGGAGCACCTCGCCGGCGGTGGCCGCGGCGGTGAGCATCGCGTTGTCGTGCACGCGGAGGTCGCGCGTGAAGAGCGCTAGCGAGACGGGCAACGAACCCCCTGCGGCTGGGCGGTGAGCACCTCGTGCGTGCTCAGTGTCGCCCGGTACCCGAACAACAGCAGGGCGTGCAGCAGGAACAGCCACAGCGCGAGCGCCGCCACGACGCCGGGACCGGCCAGGCCGCCGTAGGGGATCGCCCAGTCCACCGGGATGGCGAGGAACAGCACGAACCCGTGCAGGAAGCCGGTGAGGACCGCGCCGACGGCGACACCGGCCGCGAAGCTCGTCCTGGCAGGCAGGTCGACGGGTCCGGCGAGGGCGAACACCAGGCCGACGGTCGCGCAGACCGGCACGAGGTCGGCGTGGAACGACAGCACGACCCCGAGCACCGCGGACCAGCCGCCCTCCGCGTACAGCGGGGCGACGACGGGGGTCACCGCGAGCGGCAGCGCGATCAGCAGCGGCGCCAGCGCGAGCACCGGCAGGAACGCGATGCGGCCCGCCCACCCGGTCCACTTGGTCACCTTCTCACCGGCCGCCTGGCCCAGGCCGCGGCGCAGCCCCTCGCCGTAGAGCGACGCGGGCAGCAACGACGCCGCCAGCAGCGGCCACGGCGCGGTCACCGCCGCCTCGGCCAGCCGCACGAGCCCCTCGGTCGGGTTCCGCGCGGCCGCCGGGAGCGCGTCACCGAGCAGGCGGGCGCTGTCGAGCACGAACCCAGGCCCGAACAGCAGTGCCGCGCCGCGCAGGGCCAGCAGCAGCAGCGGGACCAGGCCCAAGCCGGCGAAGAACGTCAGACCGGCCGCCCACAGCAGGAGGTCCCGGCCGTGCAGCGCCGAGCGGGTGGCTGCCACCACAGCGCGGAGTACCTGCATGATCGGGAGGTACCCGAACCTGCGTGATGTCACCCCTCCGCCTACGGTTGTGGTTGTGACCGGTGCTGAGCGAAATCCCGTCGCCGAGTGGTCGCGGGTGCACGGCGAGGACGTGTCCGGCAGCCGGCTGGTCGTCGGCTGGCTGCGGTTCGTGCACGCGCTGGCCCGCCCGTTCGACCGGGTCCACCCCGACGTGTTGTCCGCGGCCGGTGTCGTCGTCGCCCTGGGTGCCGTCGGTGCCGCCGCGGCGGGCGGGTGGTGGGCCCTGCTGGCGTTGCTGCTCGTGGTGGGCACCGGGGTGCTCGACGGGCTGGACGGCGCGGTCGCCCTGCGCACCGGCCGGGTGCGGCCGCTGGGTGCGGTGGTCGACGCGGTCGCCGACCGGCTGGCCGACGTGTGCCTGGTGCTGGTGCTGCTGGTGCTCGGGGCGCAGGCGTGGTGGTGTGCCGGGATCGCGATGTCGTTGCTGCTGCACGAGTACGCGCGGGCCAAGGCGCAGGCCGTGGGGATGACGTCGGCGGGTGCGATCACCGTCGCGGAGCGGCCGACGCGGGTGGTCGTGGTCGCGGTCGCCTGCGCGGGAACGGCCCTGTCGCCCGGTGGCACGCCCGTCACCGGGTGGGGCTGGGCGGCGGTGTCGGTGGTGCTGTGGGCGGTGTGCGCGGTCGTGGGGTTCGGTCAGCTCGCGGCCGGTGTCCGGCGGGAGCTCGCCGGCCGGCCGTGGACCGGGTCAGGCCGGGCCCACCAGCCGAGCGACGATCTGCGCTGACATCGCCACGAGCGGCAGCCCGCCGCCGGGGTGGGCGGAGCCGCCGACGAGGAACAACCCCGGTACCGGCGACCGGTTGGCCGGGCGCAGCAACGCCGCCCGCGGCCCGTTGGACGACGAGCCGTAGATCGACCCGCCGACCGAGCCGGTGTCGCGGGCCCAGTCGGCCGGGGTGCGGATCTCCCGCAGCCGCACCCGGTCGCGCACGTCGAGGCCGCGGTCGGCCATCACCCGCAGGACGCGGTCGGCGTAGGCGGTGGCCAGCCCCGGCTCCGTCCAGTCCACCGGGCTCTGCCGGGGCGCGTTGACCAGCACGAACCACGCCTCGTCGCCCTCGGGTGCCACGGCGGGGTCGTCCGGTGCGCACACGTAGACCGTCGGGTCGGTCACCGGGTGCGGGTGCCTGCCGAAGATCGCGTCGAACTCGGCGTCGTAGTCGGCGGGGAACAGCACGCGGTGGTGGGCCGGGTCCGGTGTCCGGCCCCGCAGCCCGAGCAGCAGCACGAACCCCGACAGCGACGGCTGGGTCTTGGCGAGCATCCGGCGCGGGCGGCGGGCGCGCCGTTCGGTGAGCAGCTCGCCGTAGAGGTGTTCGGCGTCCACATCGGACACGACGACGTCGGCACCGTGCCGTTCGCCGCCGGGCAGCAGCACGCCGGTGACGCCGCTCGCGTCGGTGTCGACGCCGAGGACCGGTGTGTCGAACCGGAAGCGCACGCCCAGCTCGGCGCAGCGTTCGAACAACGCGTCGCCGAGCCGGCGCAGCCCGCCGCGGACGTACCAGCCGCCGAACCGCTGCTCGATGAACGGGACGACCGTCATCAGCGCCGGGGTGCGGCGCGGGTCGGACCCGCTGTAGGTGGCGTAGCGGTCGAGCAGCATGCGCAGCCGCGGGTCGGTGAACCGCCGCTCCCCCACCCCGCGCAGCGTGCGCCACGGCGCGATCGCCATCAGGTCGCGGACGCTCGCCGAGCGGCGCACGAGGTCGCGCACACCGCCGAGCGGGTTCTGCAGCACCGGTTCGCCGACGAGGTCCCACAACCGTTCCGCGTCGGTCATCACCGCGCGCCACTGCCGGGCGGCCTGCGGTCCGAACGCGTCGGCGATGGCGTCGTCCACCTGCTTCTCGGCGTGCGGCAGGTCGAGCTCGGAGCCGTCGGGGAAGCGGTAGCGGCAGGTCGGTTCCACCGGCACGACGTCGACGAGGTCGTCGAGCGGGGCGCCGGTGGCGGCGAAGAGGTCGCGGTAGACGTGCGGCAGGGTCAGCAACGAAGGCCCGGTGTCGAAGGTGAAACCGCCGCGCCGCACCGTGCCGAGCTTGCCGCCGTGCCCGGCCGCCTGCTCGAACGTCGTGACCTCGTGCCCGGCCTTCGCGAGCCGTGCGGCCGCGGCCAGTCCGCCCATGCCCGCGCCGATGACCACCACCCGTGCCACGTCAGCTGCTCCCCTTCAACGAACGGCCCTTCCAGTGCAGGCTGCCCGCCCGCCGGGCCCGCCACGACCGGGCGACCAGGGTCAGGAACACCCCCACCGACACCGGGTGCGCGAGCGCGTCCGGCCAGACCCGGCCACCGGTGTGCCGGGCGGCCACCACGCGGCTGAGCACCCCCGCCGCGTACCCGACCGCACCCGCGCGCGACCCGGTGAGCGCCGCCAGCGGTGGCAGGACGTACAGCCAGGCGAACAACGCCGACACGGCGACCGCCGCCGCCGGGGTGCCGGTGGCCGACCACAGCGACTTCTCGTAGCCCTGCCGCACGTCCGCCCAGTCCTCGTACATCCGGCAGGCCGCCACCGTGCTGCCGTCGACGACCACACCGCGGCCGCCGCTGCGTTTGACCGCCCGCATCAGCGCGATGTCGTCGAGCACGGCGGTGGCGACACCGGCGAAGCCACCGCAGCGGTGGTAGGCCTCGGCGTCCACGACGAGGAACTGGCCGTTGGCCGCGGACAGCGCGGGCCGCGGCGAGGTCTCGGCCAGCCGCAGCGGCAGGAACACGAGCCACGACCACTGCAGCAGCGGCTGCACGAGCCGGGTCGCGGCACCGTCGGCGAGCTGCCGCGGGAACGGCGAGACGATGTCGAGCCGGTTGGCGCGCAACAGCTCCACGGCCGCGGCCACCGCGTGCGGGGCGAGCACGACGTCCGCGTCGACGAACACCAGCACCCGCCCGCGGGCCAGCTCGGCCAGCTGCGCGCAGGCGTGCGGCTTGCCCGGCAGCCCGGCGGGCGGCCCGTCACCGGTGACGACCTTCAGCCGCGGGTCGCCGGCCGCCACCCGGCGCACCTCGTCGGCGGTGCCGTCGGCCGAACCGTCGTCGAGCACGACGACCTCCAGGTCGGGCACGCCCTCCTGCTCCAGCACCGAGCGGATGGTCGGCGCGATCCGATGGGCCTCGTCGCGTGCGGGCACCAGCACGGACACCGGTTCCACGCACTCGCGCGGGTCGGCGGGCGGCACGCGCATCAGCCGCGCGTTGACCACGGTGTGCACGGCGGCGGCAACGGCCCCGACAGCGGCACCGCGCACCGCGGCGGTGACCAGTCGCCTCATCGGTGCGCTCGCCACAGCGCCACCGCGAACGGCATCGCCACCGCACCCATCAGCAGACCGGCGACCACGGACACCATGGGGCGGCCGAAGAACGCCGTGTGCGCCCACACCGACGACCCGTACGTCCACAGGTACAGCACCGGCGCCGGTCCGGACCGCAGGTCCAGCTCGTGCGACCGGCGCGCTTCGGCCGCCGCGTGCGGCACCGGCGCCCGGTCCAGCTCACCCGACCGGCGCGCCTCGGCAGCCCGGTGCGGCACCGACGCCCGGTCCAGCTCACCCGACCGCGTCCCGACGCCCCGGTGGGGCACCGGTTCGCGCGTCCGGATCAGCTCCACGACCCGCCGCCCCAGCGGCACCCGGTGCAGCTCGCGCGCTTCCCCGACGGTGCGCTGCAACGCGGTCATCATCAGCACGGCGACCAGCAGCCAGCCCGCGTAGTTCGTCAGCGGCACGTCGGCCACACCGGGCAGCGCAGGGGTGGGGTGCGCCCACTCCCAGTGGCCGGCGTCGACCATCTGCGGGTCCAGGAACACGTCCCACGCCGCCAGCGCCCACGCACCGAGCGCGACCACCGGCCACACCGGCCGGTCCGCGCGCAGCCACCGCGCCAGCGCCCGGCCGGCGAGCAGCGCGGGCCAGCACATCATCACCCAGGCCAGCGGCACGACCACCGGCACTCCGGCGACCTCCAGGCCCAGCGTGCCGGTGTAGCGGTACTCGCCGAACGGGAACCCGGTGTGCACGCCGATCGTCTCGGCCAGCAGACCGCCACCGCCGGCGACGGCCACCAGCAGTCCCGCCGCACGCGGGCCGAACCGCGCGTACGCGTCGCACACCGACGCGACGGCGAACGCGAGCACCGAGCCGACCGTCGTGAACAGGCGGTCGGCCGGGTCGGTCATGGAGTAGACGATCTGCGCCAGCACCACCAGCGCGCCGAACAGCCACGCGACCGCTGCCGCCGCCCGTGCGCCGGTGGCCCCTCTGCCGGTCGGCTGCCCGGCCGCGGTCACGCGGACCTCCGCCGGCGGGCCGCGGCGCGCAGCAACGGCACGCGGCCCTCGGACGGCACGGTCCACAGGTCCGTGCCGGTGACGCCCCAGCGGCCGAGCAGCTGGTTGGCGGCGACGAACCCGGTGGTGGCCGCGCGTTCCATCAACGCCACCGGCAGGTCGACCCGCACGAGGTCACCGGCCAGCACGACGAAGTCGTCCGGTGTGCGCACGCGCGGCCGGTGCTCGTAGCCACCGGCGGGGAACAGCGGGCAGTCCTCGCGCCATTCGTGCCGTTCGTCGACGACGGTGGCCCGTTTGGTCTCGGGGTAGATCTCGGTGAGCTGCTGCCAGAGCCGTTGGCGGGCCTCGGCCTCGTCCACGTCGGCCGGAATGGCGTACCCGTGCAGCTCCACGACGGAGCCGCCGGTGCGCGCTGCCCACGCCCGTGCCTCGTGCTCGTAGTTGTCGAGCACGCTGACGTTGTCGAGCAGGTCGTACCCGCTCGTGCCGACGAAACCGGGCCGGTCCACGGGTTCGTCGAGCCAGTACCGCGACACCAGGAACGGCGGCGCGGTCCGCAGCGCCGCGATCCGCTCCCGCCACGGGGCGTCGCCCAGGTCCGGGGACGCGGCCACGACCTTGCGCAGACCGGGCACCTCGGCGGCGAGGACCACGGCGTCGGCGTCGATCGTGCCGCCGGCGGTGGTGACGGTGAACCGCCGCTTCCCGCCGCGGGCCACCGACCGCACCTCGGTGCCGGTGCGGACGTCGGCACCGAGCTCGACGAGCCGGCGTCCCAGCGGGTCCCACAGGCCGTGCGGGAACGGGTCCGCGGCGACGTCGAAGAGCAGGCCCTCGCTGGAACCGAGGAAGTAGATGTGGAACATGACCGCGAGCTCGGCGGCCGACATGTCCCGCGGGTGCGCGAAGAAGCTGCGGGAGAACACCTCGAACGCCAGCGCGTGCGCGGCTTTCGGGAACCGGACGCGTTCCAGGTACTCGACGGCGTCGATGCGGTCCAGGTCGTCGTAGACCTCCGGCACCGACACGTCCAGCAGCTTGAGCGCCGCCTCCGGGTTGATGCCGGGCAGGTCGCGCCACCGGAACGTGGGACTGCTGCGCAGGAACGCGAGCACGTTCCACGGCGCGGTCGTCGGCAGCCCGGCGAATGAGTCGCGGTCGCCACCGGCGTGCCACAGCGGGTAGTCCGGCATCGGCGTGAGCGCCCTGCCGCCGGGGTCGACCCGCCCGAGCAACGCGCGCAGGTTGTAGTACTGCCGGAAGAACGCGTGGAAGCCGCGGGTCATCGTGACCTCGCTGCCGTCCTTCAGCCGCGTGCTCCAGCCGCCGACCCGCCCGCCGAGGTAGTCCTCGCGTTCGCACAGCACCACCCGCGCGCCGCGCTCGGCGAGCACGGTGGCCGCCGAGAGCCCCGCGATCCCGCCACCCACGACGACGACGGCGGGAACGTCGTCGGTGAACCCCGGCCGTCCCGCGGGCGCGGCGATCCGCACCGCCTTGCGATCCCTCACCGCTGCTCCTGTCCAGCCCCAAGCCCTTTGGTCGACCGTATGGGTGACCGGGCCGGTGTGCACGACGAGCGGGTCAGCGACGTCGAAAGCGCTGGTCAGGAAGTGGGCTCGCGGAACAGGTCGGTGTAGAACCCCTGCTTGGCCGCGACGGCGGTCTTCGTGGTGGCCGGCTGCACGTCCGGGTGGCTGAAGAGCCCGTCCGCGACGACGTCCGCCGTCGACTGCGCCGAGGCACGCTGCGAAACCATCTGGTTGTTCATGGGAATGCGACTCTCCGAGTGCTGTGCCCGCCGGCGGCAGGCGGTGGTGCTCCAGCTTTCCCGCGCGGGACCCACCGGAAACCGGGAACGGCGACGAATTCGTCCATAATGGAATGCAGGGGTCCGCGGCCGGCCCGTGACGACGCTCACCCGGTGTTCACCTGATCAGGGCGTGACGCCCGCCGCGGAGCACGTGTCCTCAAGACATCCGGAACTCGACTGAGGAGGACGCGATGTCGCTGGCGGACAAGTTCGGCAACAAGGCGGAGGACCTGGGAGGCAAGGCCAAGGAGGCCGCCGGCGAGGCCCTGGGCGACGAGCGGCTCGCCGACGAGGGCCGCGCCGACCAGGCCAAGGCTGCGCTCAAGGACGGTGTCGAGAAGGTGAAGGACGCGGTCGGCGGCATCGTCGACAGCGTCACGAAGAACCTCAAGAAGTAACCGGAGCGAGCCGGGACGCCCGCGCCGGGGTGTCCCACCCGCTCGCGGGGAGCACGGAGGTTCGCGGACACCGGTCACCGGGAACCCGGTGCGACATGGACACGCGAACGGCGACGGCCCCATGAACGCCCAGCAGCTCGACATCAGCTTTCTGACCTGGGCGGTGACGGTCGGTCTGGTCGTGCTGCTGCTCGCGGTCGACCTGCTCGTCGCGGCCAAGCGCCCGCACCACGTCGGGTTCGGCGAGGCGACGGCATGGTCGGTGTTCTACGTGGCGGTGGCCCTCGGGTTCGGCGTCTGGTTCACGCTGCACTACGGCGGCGGGCCGGGTTCGGAGTACTTCGTCGGCTACCTGGTCGAGAAGAGCCTGTCGGTCGACAACCTGTTCGTGTTCGTCATCATCATGTCGACGTTCGCGGTGCCCGACCAGCACCGGCACAAGGCGCTCACGTTCGGCATCGTGCTCGCGCTCATCATGCGGACGATCTTCATCGCGCTCGGCGCCACGCTGCTGTCGTTGTTCTCGTTCGTGTTCCTGCTGTTCGGGCTGCTGCTGATCTACACGGCGGTCCAGCTGTTCCGCCACCGCGACGAGGACCCCGACATCGAGGACAACGTCGTGGTCAAGACCTCGCGCCGGGTGCTGCCGGTGACCGACGACTACGTGGACGGCAAGCTGTTCACCCGCGACAACGGCAAGCGCATGGTCACGCCGCTGTTCGTGGCGCTGGTGGCGATCGGGACCATCGACCTGCTGTTCGCGCTCGACTCGATCCCCGCGGTCTTCGGCATCACCGCCCAGCCCTACGTCGTCTTCGCCGCGAACGCCTTCTCGCTGCTCGGGTTGCGCGCGTTGTTCTTCCTCGTGCAGGGGTTGCTGGACCGGTTGGTGTACCTGTCGGTCGGGCTGTCGCTGATCCTCGCCTTCATCGGCGTGAAGCTGATCCTGCAGTGGCTGCACGAGGACGTCGACGAGAGCGTCCCGGAGATCCCCACGCTGCTCAGCCTCGGGGTCATCGCCGTGGTGCTGCTGGTGGTCACGGTGGCGAGCCTGGTCAAGACCAAGCGCGACCCGTCCGCGAAGGCCCGCCCCGCCTCGCTGCGGACCCGGCGCGCGTCCGCCGGACGGACCCGGCGCGAGGAAGACGACCGGGCGCGTCGCTGACCGTTGCGGCGGGCCGGTTCTTGGACACTCCACAGTGGACTTGCCTCCCGCGTCGAGATCACCACGCGTGACCCCTTCCTCCCGGTCGGGCGGAAGTGCGCACCTCTCCCGGGTGACAGTCGCACGTCGAGTTGTGGGCCCTGCCGTTCCGGGCCTAGGTTCGGAGTCCTGACGACCTGACGTGCGAGTTGAGCCTGCAGCTCGGTGACCGGCCTCGTGCGAGGGAGAACCCGAGATGCCGCACCCCGTTCCAGGGCTGACCGACCGCTGGTCGCTCCACTCGACGTCGCACGACGGGATCACCGTGGTCGCCGTGGCCGGCGAAGTGGATACAACCGCGGCCCCGGCACTGGCGGCCGAGCTGACCGCACAGGCCGAGCAGCAACCCCGTGCCCTGCTGGTGGACCTGGGACAGGTCGTCTCGCTCAGCCCGTGCGGGGTCGGCGCCCTGCTCGACGCGCACGACCAGACGGCGAACCGGGGCGTTCCGCTGCACCTGGTCGCCGCCGGGCCGGAGGTGCTGCACGCGTTGGAGGTCAGCGGCCTCGCCGACCTCGTGCCGCGGCACCGGACGCTGCTCGACGCGTTCCGCTCGGCCGGCCCGGCGGTGGTGCGGCGCATGCGCGTCGCCCTGGTGTCGGAGCAGGCAAGCCCGCTGGTGGCCGACCACGGGCAGGGGGAGCACGTCGGACAGCTGTCGGCCGCGTTGAGCGGGCTGGGTCACGAGGTGGTGGTCTACACCCGGCGGAACGGCCCCTCACCCCTGGACCGCGTGCGGACCGCCGAGGGCTACGACGTCGTCCACGTGCCGGCCGGGCCACAGCACCCGCTCACCGAGGACGAGACCGTGCCGCACCTCGGCGAGTTCGCGGAGTTCCTGGCGCGGGAGTGGCGGGCGCGTCCGCCGGACGTGGTGCACACCCACCACTGGACCTCCGCGCTGGTGGGCGTGATCGGCGCCCACCTGGTCGGGGTCCCGGTCGTGCACACGTACACCGCGGTGGGGGCGGAGCGGACCGGCCGGCGGGCCGATGCCGAGGTGCTGGTCGCGCACAGGGCGTCGGCGATCGTGGCGATGAGCGCGCAGGAGGCGCAGGAGCTGTGGCGGCTGGGGTTGCGCCGCACGCAGGTCTCCGTGCTGCCGTGCGGGGTCGACCCGGTGCTGTTCCGCCCCGAGGGCCCGGTTGCGGTGCGCAACGCCCTGCGGCGGGTCCTCGTGACCGGCGGGCCGGCGCACCGCGGCGGGGTCGCCGACACCCTCACCGCCGTGTCCACGATGGACGACACCGAGCTGGTGGTCGCCGGGAGCTGCGGTGACGACGCGGACCTGCGCGAGCTGGCGGGCCGGCTCGGCGTGCGGGACCGGGTGGTGTTCGCGGGCGCGGTGCCGCGGGCCGAGCTGCCGCGACTGCTGCGCTCGGCCGACGCCGTGGTGTGCGTGCCGTCGGCGGAACCGTTCGGTGTCGCGGCGTTGCAGGCGATGGCGTGCGGCGTTCCGGTGGTGGCCACCGCGGTCGGCGCGTTGCTCGACGTCGTGGTGCACAACGTCACCGGCCTGCACGTGCCCGCCGGCAAGCCCGCCACACTGGCCAGGGCGTTGCGGCGGCTGCTGGCCGACGACACCTGGCGGGAGGAGTTCGGCGTCGCCGGACGGGACCGGGTGCTGGCGCGCTACTGCGGTGACCGGATCGCGAGGGAGGCCGTGGCGGTCTACGAACGGGTCGCGGCGTGCCGGGGTGTCACGACGAAGTCCGACTGAACCGGGTGCTCAGCTCGGCCACACGAACGCCTCGTGCTTGGCCGCGTGGTGGTGCTGCGCCGCGGGCGGGTGCTGTCGCTCGTCTCTCGCCGTCGCCGGAGGAGGCAGGACGGGCCGTTCCGCGACCGCCGCCCCGGCGCGAGGCGCGCCGGTGACGTACTTGGCGTACAGCTCATCGAAGATCGGCGTACCAGTCATGCGGACATTGTGGCGGCAAGAATCGCGGAAAAGGACCGAAAACCTGCAAACCGCGAGATCGGGTGACGCCACGTCGTGGCAAGCGGAACAATGTCGTTGCCCGGCTGCGGAGGTCACCGGCAAATCTACGGGTTCCGAACGCGAAGCAGCGCCCGGCTGGTTTGCCCAGCCGGGCGCTGCTTGGTGGGGACCACCGGTCCGCTGAACCGCGAACCGGCACCCGCCGACCTCAGTCGCGATGTTCGCCCAGGTCACCCGCGTCGTGTTCGAGAAAACGGAACCGGACGTCCGGACATCGCCGAAACGGTCGGGGTCACGCAGCGGTCAGACGATCAGTCGTCGTCGCCGTCGTGGGCGTGGGCCTCGACCACGTCGATGTCGGTGTCCGGGTTCGCGCAGACGCCGCTGTCGTTGTTCGAGAGGATCGGCACCGCGATGACGTTGACGTCGACGTGGCAGACGTTGATGTCGCTGAGGACCTCGGAGTCCTCCAGGTTCAGCAGGCCGACCTGGTGGGTGTGGTCGTACTCGGCGGCCATCGCCATCATGTGGCCGAAGTCCTCGGACTCACCCGCGAACGCCGGCGTGCCGACCAGCAGGAAAGCAGCACCGACAACAGCAGCGGCAACAGTCTTCTTCAGCATGGAGAATCGCTCCTCTTCGAGCACTCGTGGTTGGGTCTGACTACGTGCAGGTGCTGGAGAAGGGGAACGGAGTGCGGCACCCCGGCCTCGGCCCCGCTCCCACCCACGACAACGGCGCAACCTGGGTTGCGCCGTCGCGTCACTTGTCGTCGGGGTTGCCGCACAGACCGCTGTCGTTGTCCGACAGGACCGGCACCGCGATGACGTTGACGTCGATGAAGCAGGCGTTGAGGTCGCTGAGGACCTCGGAGTCGTTCAGGTCCGCAACACCCACCTGGTCGGTGATGTCCAGCTCGGGGGTGTCGGCCAGCGCCTGCGAACCGAAACCGAGGAAAGCGCCCGCGATAGCGACGGCCGCCCCTGCCTTCTTCAGCACGAAAATCTCCTTGAGTGATTGAATCGATCGGAATGCGCCGAGAAAATCGAACCGGCCGCAACTCCGCGAGAACCGTATCCAAGTGCTCTCGGAACGCAAAATCAGACATCACGCGATGGTGTGAACGAATACAATTCACCACTCGATCGAGTGATCTTGCGTTTCCCGCGTTTGGGGAATTTTCGGCACAGGAACCGGACTGGTGCCGGAAATGGCGGCGGGGATGGCCGGTGCGCCGGCCGCCGGCCGCCGGCCCGCGTCGTCACGGACACCGGTCGTGCATCGCGCGTCCGCGACCGGGATGCTTGTCGGGAGCGGAAGGCGGACTGGTGATGCGGATAGCGGTCTCGGCGCAGGACGGTGTCGCCGTCGTGCGGCTGGCCGGCGAGGTCGACATGACCAACGCCGACCAGGTGCACGGCGCACTGGCGAAGGAGCTGGAGGCGCGCCCGCGGGGTCTGGTGCTGGAGCTCGCGGTGGAGTTCTTCGACTCGGCGGGCCTGTCCGTGCTCGTGGCGGTCAACCGGCTCGCGGCGGAGTCCGGGGTCGCGTTCGGCGTCGTGGCGAGCGAACGCGCCGCGCGGCAGCCCATCGAGATGACCGGGCTGCACGAGCTGCTGACGATGTTCGCCGATGTGCCGACCGCGGTCGGGGCGTTCACACCGGCGTCTTCTGCCACCGAGTGACCACCGGTCCGCTCGCGGACATCACCCGTTCGTAGGTCGTGGCCGTCTCCAGCGCCACCCGCTCCCACGCGTAGCGCACGCGGGCGCGGTCCTGGGCTGCGAAGGAGAGCTCCTGGCGCCGGACGTCGTCGCGCAGCAGTGACCGCAGCGCCCGTGCCAGCAGGCCGGGTTCCCGCGGTGGCACGAGCAGTCCGGTGGCGCCGTGCACGACGCTCTCGGCCAGGCCGCCCACCGCCGAGGCCACGACCGGCACACCGCAGGCCATCGCCTCCAGCGCGGCCACGCCGAACGGTTCGCGCCGCTGCGGGCACGCCACGACGTCCGCGGAGCGGTAGAGGGCGGGCAGCTCCGCGTGCGGGACGGGGCCGCGGAAGGTGACGCGGTCGGCGACGCCGAGCTTGACGGCCAGGGCGCGCAGCCGGCGCAGCTCGGGGCCGTCCGCGCCGCCGGCGACGACGAGCTCGGTCCACGCCACCGCGGGCAGCGCGCCGATGAGGTCGTCCACCCCCGCGTCGGGGCCGAGCTCGCTCACCGCGAGAACGCGGCACATCCCGGTGCGCGGTGCGGCCGGGCCGGTCGGCGTGAAGACGTCCGCGTCGACACCCCACGGCACCGTGGTGATCGCGGAACGGCGCAGGCCCAGCCGGACGAGCTCGTCCACCTCGTGCCCGGACGTGGCGATCACGGCCGCTGCCGTGCGCCCGACCAGCCGCTCCGGTCCGGCGGAGTCGCCGCCGACGGGTGCGTGGAAGCTCTGCACGACCGGGATTCCACTCGACCGGGTGGCGAGCACCGCCGCGAGCCCCGACGTCCAGTGGTGGGCGTGCACGACGTCGGGTGCCGCCGCACCGGACCAGCACCCCTGCAGCCGCCGCACGAACTCCCCGATGTGCGCGACGACGACGTCCTCCTCCAGCGGTTGCTCCGGGCCGGCCGGCAGGTGCACGACGGCGAACCCGTCGGCGACGCGCACCCGCTGCGGCAGCCTGCGGTCGGTCCGGCGGGTGTACGCGGTCACCTCGTGGCCCTGCCGGCGCAGCGCCTCGGCGAGCTTCGCGACGTGCAGGCGCGGGCCGGCCGCATCCGGGTCGGTCAGTGCGGTCAACGGGTTGGTCTGCAGCGAGACCATCGCGATCTTCACCTGGTCACCTCCGGGTTCGGCCACGGGTTGGGCCGGCACGTCCTGCCGTCGCGCGGCACCGTCCTGCCCTGCGGGGTGGCGGCGGTGACCTCGGCGAGCCGGTCGTTCGAGACGGAGAGGGTCTGCTGCATCATCACCGGCGCGAGCGCGCCGTCCTGCGGGCAGACCTCGTGGCCGTGACCGAGGTGGTGCCCCACCTCGTGGTTGACGAGGTACTTCCGGTAGCCCGCCAGGTCTCCCCCGAACGACTCGGCGCCGCGGAACCACCTCGGAGCGCTCACGTACACGACCCCGTCGATGTAGCAGGACGTGTCGTAGGGCAGCTCGAACCCGCAGGTGGCCCTGGCGGTCGCCGGTGCGGTGAGCCGGATGCGCACGTCGGGTTCCTCGACGTCGACCCGGCGGAAGGCGACGGTCCCCGACGCCGTCCACCCGCGCGGGTCGGCCAGCGCCGCGTCCACGGCGGCGGCGAACGGCTGGTGCTGCGAGGGCAGCACCGCGCCCTGCTCCACCTCGACCGAGTAGGTGTGCACCTGCCCGCGCCCGACCTGCGGGGTGGTGCCGGCGATGGTCCGCCACCAGCCCTCGCCCGTCTCGCGCACGTACTCGCCGGGCGGCAGGTCGGGTCCCGGCTTCGGGGTGTCCGGGCTGGTGAGCGCGAGGACCTCGGTGCCGGGCGCCGGGCTCGGTGTGCTCGACGGGCTCGGCGGCGTGCTGGTCGAGGAGGGTCCAGGGCGCACGGAGATGCGCGAGTCGATCACCGGGACCTGGGGCTGCGCGACACCGTTCTGCACGTCCGATGGCGGCCAGCTCCTCAGCAGGCCGAGCGTCACCCCCGCCAGCATCGCGGCGAAGACGTACATGACGATCCTGCCGGTGGTCATCGGTGTTCCCCCGTCATGAGCAGCTGAACAGCACCGGGCAGGGCGCGCGGTGCAGTGCCGCGAGCGCGGCCGGTTGCAGACCCTCCGCCGGCCCGCGTTCCCGCCCGGACACCACGAGCAGGTCGCTCGGGTAGAGCCGGGTCTCGTCGTCGACGGACCTGGTCTCGTGCACCAGCTCGACGATGACGTCCGGGCACGCGGAGTGGACGACGTCGGCGGCGTCGAGCGAGTCGACGACACCGGCGTACGGCCGCGTCAGCACCCGCAACCGGGTGGCCCGGCGCGCCCGGCAGTGCACGACCGCCCGCCGCAGCACACCTTCACCACCCACGGGGTCGATGACCGCGGTCACGACACCGTAGCGCCCGGCGAGCGCGGCGGGTTCCCCGCACACCACCACGACGTCGCGGCAGTCCCGTCCGGCGAGCGGCGGCGCGGCCTGGGCGGTCGCGCGGGAGATGACCACCAGGCCGCCTTCCCAGCGCGCGGGCGGCTGGTCGGGGTGTTCGACGTGGACGGTCAGGTCCGGGTGGCCCTCCAGGAGCTGTGCCACGCGGTGCGGGGCGTTCCCGGCCCGCACCACCAGGCCGACGCCCAGCGCCTCGGCGCACGTGGCCGCCCAGCGCACGCCCGTGCCGCCGCAGTCCTGGAGGTCGACGACGACGCAGGTGGCGGTGACGTCGGCCGGGTCGGCGGTGAGGTCGTCGGTGGTGAGGTCGTCGGTGGTGGGGCGGTCGGCGATGGCGGTCATCGGGTCACGCTCAGCGGGTCGGTGGTGGTGCGGGTGGTCTCGGCGGGCGCCTCGGGCGGCGCGGTGACGGCGGCGGGGCCGGACGCGGGGTCGGCGTCGAGTTCGGCGCCAGGCTCGGTGCCGGGTTCTGCGCCGGGTTCGGTGGCCGTGGAGTCGGCCGGTGCGGCGTCGGACTGAGCGACACCGGACTGAGCGGTGTCGGGCTGGACGGGGTGGGTGAACAGCTTCTCGACCAGGGCCGGGTCGGCCAGCGTCGTCTCGGCCGGTGCGGCGTCGGACTGAGCGGTGTCGGGCTGGGCGATGTCGGTCGGTGCGGGGTGGGTGAACAGCTTCTCGACCAGGGCCGGGTCGGCCAGCGTCGACTCGGCCGGCGCGGGTGCGGGCTCGTCCAGCAGGGGCAGGCCCGGGGTGGTCTCGGTCAGCGCGGCCATGGCCGGAGCGGAGTCGAGCGGCGCGGACGGCGCAGCCGCGGCCAGCGCGGTCCCAGCCGGTGCGGGCTCGATCGACGCGGACTCGGTCGCCGCGGCCATGGTCAGCGTCGACTCGAGCGGCGCGGACTCGGGAGCCGCGGGCTCGGTCAACGCGGTCATCGTCAGCGTCGACTCGGCCTGTGCGGGCTCGGGAACCGCGACCTCCGCCCACGCGGGCTCGGCCAGCGCCGACCTGCGCAGCCTGCGCCGCACCACCGCGGGCTTGGCGTCCTCGGCCTCGGTCCGCACAAGCGCAGCCGGTGCGAGCTCGGTCGAACCCGGCCTCACCCGCCCCGGCTCCGCCCGTCCGGTCTTCCCCGACCCGGGTTCGTCCACACCGGACTCACCCACCCCGGACTCACCTCGCCGGAGCTCGTCCACTCCGGACCCACCCCGGCCGGACCTGCTCCGCGCGAGCTCGTCCCGGCGGGAACCGTCCATCCCGGACTCACCCCGGTCGGCCCCACCCCGCCCGAACTCGTCCCGGCGCGACTCGTCCGCCTCGGACTCCTCCGGCTCGGGCTCCTCCCACGCGGCACGTGCCTGCTCCCCCGGCTTCCGCTCCGGTTCCGCCTGCCGGGGCAGTGGCAGGCCCTGCACGGTCGCCAGCTCGGTGTACCACTGGTCCAGCAACCGTTGCCGTTCCCCGAGATCGGCGAGCAGGGAGCGGGACTGCTCCAGCGCCTCTCCCACGATCTGCCGGGCGCGCTGGCTCGCCTCCGCGAGGCGGCGCTGGGTCTCCTGCTCGGTCTCGTCGAGGAGCCGGGCGTGCCGGCCGGCGGCCTCCTCGGCGCGCTGCACGGCGTTCTCGGCGCGGGCGCGGGCGTCGGTCTCGATCTCCTCCGCCTTGCGGCGGGCGACGTGCAGCAGGTAGCGGATGCAGCCGGAGACGGCGTTCTCCTTGCTGTGCCCCGCGTGGATCATGCGGTACTCGGTGAGCTCCGAGCGGGCTTCCTCGAGGTGCCGGGCGAGGTCCTCCGCGGTGGCGAGGGCGGCGTCGCGGTCGGCGCAGGCGACCTCCAGCTGTTCCTCGAGGCGGGCGAACGCCTCGTCGACCTGCGCGCGGTCGTAGCCGGGCCAGCGGGTGCGGAAGCCGTCGTGGCCCTCGTTCAGGAGTTCGTCGATAGCCATTGCCCCTGTCCTTTCCCTGAACGTGGGCTGTGGTCGTGTCGTGGTCGGCAGGTACCCGCGACCTGGCCATTCAGTCGTTCCGGACCAGGTATGCACTCGCTCTAGTGAATTCCTCACGGAGTGTCATCAATTCTGGTGGACGGTTCATCCGTCACGGGGGCGCAGGGCGGTGACCCTCGGGTATCCCGGTTCAAATCCGGTTGGAGGTGGATGCGGTGAGCGAACACGGAGCACTCGACAACGCCGACTGGCGGCCGTTCACGACCGCCCTGTGCACGGCGGCGGCCACGTGGGACGCCGACCTCGGGCGGCTCCTGGTCGGCGACGACACCGAGGTGCCGATCAGCCCTGCCGACGCCGAGGACGTCATGCGCGCCATCGCCGCGCTGTCGCAGCGGATGGGTGCCGCCACGGCCTCGATCGTGCGCGCCACCGCGCAGACCCGGCTCGACGTGGCCGACACCGGCGAGCTGGCCGGGCACGTCGAGTCGCTGGGCCTGATGGCGCTCTACGCGGAGGCGATGCACCGCGCGGCCGACCTCGCGCGCGCCGTGGTGGCGTGCGCGGAGACCGCCGACGCCTGAGGCGGCCCGGGAGCACGGGCGGGACGCCCGTCGAACGGGACCTCGGCACAGACCCGGCACCTGTCAGGAGCCGCCGGCGGGCGTGCTCACCTGGAGCCCGGCCCGCCACGGTTCCGAGGTGTTGTCCACGGTGAACTCGAACGCGACCTCCGCGGTCAGCGACAGCGACGTCGGGCTGGGGGCGCGGACGACCAGCACGTGGTCGCCCTCCGCGAGCTTGACCTCGTTCAGCACCAGCCGCTCGCCGACCCGACGGGTCGCGACCACGGTGTCGTCGACGAGGACCTCCACCTCGTTCAGCACGCTGGGGTCGCTCGCGGAGACGCTGACGTTGCGCATCGCCGAGACGGGCACGACCGACCCGTCCTCGATCCCCTCGACCACGAGGCCGGTTCGCTCGATGTGCACCACCGAGATCACCACGAGTGTCGACGACACCGCGAAGACCACGGCGAGGAACACGAGCAAGATGAGGTTCGACCTGCTTGCCGAGAGGCTCATGGCTCATCCTGTGGCCAGTGCGGCTAGCCGGTCGGCGCCGCCGTTGAAGACGTTCTGGTCGATCGGTGAGGACGTGAACTGCCAGATCGTGTGGAACGGCCACTGGAACGGCATCGGGCCCACCGAGGGCGCGTACCTGGCCACCCACAACGGGTTCGTGGAGCTGAAGTCACCGGTGCGGCCGGTGCACCTGTCCCACCACAGCGTCGAGGTGTAGATCACCGGCCAGCGCTTGGTGAGCGCCTGGTAGGTGTCGCTGAAGCTCTTGATCCAGCCCACCATCGCGGCGGGGCTCAGGCCGTAGCAGGTGTCGCCGCCGTAGGGGTTGTACTCGATGTCGAGCGTTCCCGGGAGCGTGCGGCCGTCACGCGACCAGCCGCCGCCGTTCGCGACGAAGTACCGCGCCTGCGTGGCGCCGTCGGAGCGGTCGGGCAACGCGAAGTGGTAGGCGCCCCTGGTCATGCCGACGTTGTAGGAACCGTTGTACTGCTGGGTGAAGTTGGGGTTCTTGTAGTTCGTCCCCTCGGTGGCCTTGATGTAGGCGAACCGCTTGCCGTTGTTCCACCAGTGTCCCCAGTCGACGGCACCCTGGTGGCTGCTGACGTCGATCCCGTCCACCCGGCCCACGCCGAGGTCCGGTGGTGTCATGAGCATCTCGCCGGTGCCCTCGTGCTTGGCGATCTGCGAGCCCGCGAAGTGGTCCTCGGCGCCTTCTGACGCCTGTGCGGGCGCGGTGCACAGCGCGCCCACGACCAGCGCGACCGCGGCGGCGCGAAGTACGAGGTGGCCAGCACTTGGTTGCGACGGCATTGGACTTCCTCCCCGTGTGTGAATCGTCTGATGGCCAGCTACCCGTGCCGGTAACGGAAAAACCGGACACCCACGGGTTGACACGAGCGGGTGGACGGACGGCCCGGAAAGCACTCTCGGTGACCGGTTTCGCGGACCGGGTTCATTCGAAGCGGGCGCCTGATCACGGGGACGGCGGGTAACCGTCGGAGGCCGAACCATCGAGGGGAGTCGACAGTGGACCGCAGGAGGATCGCTTCGTGCGTCGGAAAGCTCGCCGGGCTGTGCCTGGCGGCCGGCCTTCTGGTGGCGGGGCTCCTCTTCCCGGCCGCCGGGACGATCGGCACGGTGTCGAACCGGATCAGCGACCAGGTGAAGTCCACACTGGCCCAGATGCTGAACACCCAGCCGCCGTTGATGACGACGGTGGTGGACAAGGACGGCACGCCGATCGCGTACCTGTACGACCAGTACCGGGTGCGCACGCCACCGGACAAGATCTCGTCGCACATGAAGGACGCGTTGTTCGCGATCGAGGACCGCAGGTTCTACGAGCACAACGGCGTCGACTGGCTCGCGACGCTGCGGGCCGCCGCGCGCAACAACGCCAGCGGTGAGGTGGAGCAGGGCGCGTCGACGCTGACCCAGCAGTACGTGAAGAACTACCTCGTGCACGTGCTGGCCCGCACCGACAAGGGCGCGCAGCAGGACGCGCAGGAGCAGAGCCTGTCCCGCAAGCTGCGGGAGGCGCGGATCGCGGTGGGGCTGGAGGTGGCGCTGAGCAAGGACGAGATCCTCTCCCGCTACCTCGACCTGGTGCCGTTCGGTTCGACGATCTTCGGCATCGGTGCCGCCGCGCAGGCGTACTTCGACACGACGCCGGACAAGCTGACGGTCACGCAGTCGGCCACGCTCGCCGGCATGGTCAACAGCCCGACCGCGCTCGACCCGGAGGCGCGGCCGGACAAGGCCCTGCAGCGCAGGAACATCGTCATCGACGCGATGGTGGCGGAGAACAAGCTGCCCAAGGAGGAGGCCGAACGGCACAAGGCCGCGCCCCTCGGGCTGCAGGAACCCGTCCGTCCGCTGCAGACCGGGTGCGTCGGCGCCGGGCCGTCGCACGGCTTCTTCTGCTCGTTCCTCATCGAGTACCTGACCGAGGCCGGGTTCAACCTGGAGGAGCTCAAGATCGGCGGGTACCGCATCGAGACCACGCTGGACCCGAAGATCACCGAGCAGGCCAAGCAGGCGGTCGAGGCGCAGGCGCCCAAGAACACGCCGGGCGTGGCCAACACCATGGCGATCGTCAAGCCCGGCAAGGACTCCCACGAGGTCGTGGCGCTGGTGGCCAACCGCGACTACGGCCTCGACAAGGAGAAGTTCCAGACCCAGTTCGACCTGCCCAGCGGTGTGGAGAACAAGTTCGGCACGGGCTCGGTGTACAAGGTGTTCACCGCGGCCGCCGCGCTGGAGAAGGGCATCGGCATCGACACGGTCATCCCCTCCCCCAACTCCTACACCTCGCGGGTGTTCAAGGGCGGCGCGGCGTCCTGCCCGTCGACCGGGGAGCCGAACACCTACTGGTACTGCCTGTCGAACCACAACGACCGCTACCCGCCGCAGATGCCGTTGCGCCAGGCACTCGCGACCTCGCCGAACACGGCGTTCGTGATCCTGGAGGAGAAGACGGGCCTGGACGCGGTGGTGGACATGGCCTCCCGGCTGGGGATGCGCAAGACGATGGCCACGAACATCGCCGGTGTGGCACCGGACCCCAAGGCCGTCAAGGAGCTGCGCGTCTCCCAGGCCGAGTACTACAAGGCCAACGCCAACGCGTCGTTCACCCTCGGCCCGGCCCCGTCGAGCACCCTGGAGCTCGCGAACGTCGCCGCGACGATCATGAGCGGCGGCAAGTGGTGCAAGCCCACGCCGGTGCGCAAGGTCTACGACCGCGACGGCAAGCCCGTGGAGCTGGTCAAGCCGCCGTGCGAGCAGGCCGTGGCCGAACCGCTCGCCAACGCGCTGGCCGTCGGCCTGAGCGAGGACAACAAGGGCATGGGCACCACGGCGTACGCCGCGCGCCAGGCGGGCTGGACGCGCCCGATGATGGGCAAGACCGGCACGACCGAGGAGTACAAGTCCGCCGCGTACATCGGCGCGACCCCCGACTACGCGGGTGCCGTGCAGGTGTTCAACGACAGCACCTCGCCGCAGGGCATCTGCATCAGCTCGGGCCCGCCGCGGCTGTGCCCGGAGGGCAACATCTACGGCGGCACGGCTCCCGCGGCCACCTGGTACCAGACGATGATGACGGTGCACGCGGACCTGCCGGAGAAGCCGCTGCCGGAGGTGGAGGACCGCTACCGGCACGGCGACCAGCAGCAGAAGATCCCGGACGTGGTGGGCGCGGACCTGGAGAAGGCGACGGCGATGCTGCGCGAGGCCGGGTACCAGGTGTCGACGGTGTCGGTCAGCTCGACGAAGCCGTCCGGCTCGGTGATCTCCCAGTCGCCGCAGGGGGTCGCGATCCGCGGCACGGCGGTGACGCTGTCGGTCAGCAACGGCGCTCCCCGGCCGGCCCCGGCGGCGCCGACGACCCCGGAGACGACCGCGCCGCGGCCGGAGCCGGTGGCACCGGTGTCCTCGCCGGCGGAGGAGCCACCGTCCTCCGCGCCCACCGGCTGACGCGGTTCTCGCCGGTGGTCTCAGCTCGGGTGCGGGCCGTGCTCGCCGTCGAGGCCGAGGGTGTGGTCGTCCGGGTCGCCGCCGAGCGCGGCGGCCCGTCCACGTCCAGATCGTCCGAGCGGCGCTGACCCGACGCACACGGACCGCGGTCGCGCCGGGTCCGGCGGGCACCGCATCGCAGAACGGCCTCCGGCCAACGCCGGCACCCCGTCGAGGCCGAGCGCGGCGGTCCGGTGAGCGTGATCAGGCCAGGTGCGCGGACCGGATGTCCCGCCGCGAGCCCAGCCCGAGCTTCCGCAGCACGCTCGACGTGTGCTGCTCGACGGTCCGCGGTGACAGGAACAGCACCTCGGCGATCTCGTTGTTCGTGAGCCCGGCGACCAGCAGCCGCGCCACCTCCCGTTCCCGCGGCGAGAGGTCGTCGCCGTAGCCGCGGCTGCCGCGCCGGGACGGGGTGACCGCGCCCAGGCCGCGCAGCAGGTGGCGGCAGCGGGCCGCGTCGTGGGAGGCGTCGAGCGCCTCGAACCGGTCGGCGCAGCGGGTGTAGGCGGTGATCGCGGCGCTGCCACCGCGGCGCAGCAGGTGCGAGCCGGCCCGTTCCCACGCCAGTGCCGCGAGGTAGGGGGCCCGGCAGTCCTCGTAGGCGCGGGCGGCGGCGGTGAAGCACGGTGTCCCGTCACCGCCGGTGTGCGCGGCGAGGGCGCCCCGGCAGGAGTGCAGCGCGGCGGCGGCCAGCGGTGCGGCCGCCTGTGCGATGCCCTCCTCCAGGTCGCGCACGACGTCCCTGGCGTCGTGGACGCGGTCAGCGGCCAGGTAGGCGTCGACCGCCGCCTCGGCCAGCTCTCCCGCCCACGCCCACACCTGCTTGCGCCGCGCGAGTGCGAGCCCCGCGTCGGCTTCGTGGCCGGCCCGTGCCACGTCGTCGCGCAGCGCGAGCCGGACCAGACCGGCGCTGCCGGCGAGCGCGACCGGGGTGACGGCGTCGCGCGGGGTGCGCACCCCGGTCTGCTCCAGGTGCGCCGCGGCGGCGGCCCACTGGCCGCGGGCCAGTGCGAGCAGGCCCAGCACCAGGTGCAGCTCGCCCGCCACCGCCACCAGCCCGCGGTGCTCGGCCAGCAGCGCCGCCGCCCGTTCGGCCAGCCCGTCCCACTCGCCGGTGAACCAGGCAAGCCGCACCTCGGTGCTGTGCGCGGTGCTCAGCACGTACCGCGCGCCGCTGTCCCGTGCCGCCTGCGTGCCGAACCGCAGGTGGTCGCCCGCCTGGTCGAAGCGGCCGACGATGGTGAGCGAGTCGGCGAGGTTGCAGTGCGCCCGCGCGACCTGGCGCTGTTCGCCGAGGGTGCGGCCCGCCCGCGGCAGGCTGTCGAGCCGGTCGAGCACCGCCCGGTCGCCGACCGCCACGAGCGAGCCGACAACGTTGGCAACGAGCGAGATGCGCAGCTCACCGTCCTCGCAGCGACCGGCGATGGCGTCGGCCTCGCGCAGCCACCTGGTCAGCGACGGCAGCGGCGCGTCGCCGTTGAACGGCTGGGCCAGCGCGCTCACGCACTTCGCGGCCAGCTCCGGGCGCCCTGCCAGGTCGTCGACGGCGAGCTCCAGCTGCGCGCGGCCCTCGGCGAGGGTGTCGGACTGGCGGGCCAGCAGCAGCCCCAGGTGCATCCGCACCTCACCGCGCGCGGCGGGCGAGAGCCGTTCGTCGGCCAGCAGCGGTTTGAGCACCGCCACCGAGGCGGCGACGTCCAGGCCCAGCAGCGACGCCTCCCCCAGCTTGGCACCCAACCGGTCGACGTCGGCACCGGACAGCGACGCCTCGGCGAGCAGCAGCCGCAGCAACGCGGTGGCGGTCGTGGCGTCGGCGGAGGCCAGTGCCTGGTCGGCGGCCCGTTCGCCGTAGGTGAGCCACTCGTCGCGCCGGTGGGCGAGGCGGCTGTGCTCGGCCAGCTGCACCAGCGGCGGCGGGTCGGCCGCGGCCAGCGACCGGACCGCCCGCGCGTGCAGCTCGGTGCGGTGCATGACGCCGACGGCGCAGTACACGGCCTGCCGGGCCAGCGCGTGCCGGAACCAGTAGGTGTTCTCCCCCGTCTGGTGCAGCACCGGGCGGGCCAGCGCCTCGTCCACCGCCGCGCGCAGCCGCTGCCCTGCCAGGTCCGCCACCTCGCCGAGCTGCTCCGCGGTGACCGGCTCGGTGAACACCGAGGCCGCGCGGACCAGCCGGCGCGCGTCGGGCGTGAGCGCCGCGACCCGTTCCGCCACGGACTCCCGCACCAGCACCGGCACCCCGCCGTGGCCCGCACCGTGACCGCGGATGGCCTCCTCGACGACGAACGGCAGCCCCGCCGTGCGTCCGTGCAGCTCGGCGGCGACCGCCTCGCCCACCGCGGGCACCCCAGGACCGCCGCGGCCAGCTCACCGACCTGCGCGACGTCCAGCGGCGCCAGCTCGACGATCTCCGTCGTCACCCCGGCGGCCGGCCGGAACGCGGTCCCCAGCGGCATCCCGCCGGTCACGTCCTCGCGCCGGAACGTGATCACGACCGCCAGCCGCGCGGGCGGGTCGGACAGCAGGAACCGCAGGAACGCCAGCGTCGCCTCGTCGGCCCAGTGCAGGTCCTCGACGACGAGCACCGCCGGTCCCGCGACCGCGAGCACCTCGCGGACCGCCCGGAACAGCAGGTGCCGGTCGAACCGCGGGTCGGCGGCGGTGACCGGCGCCGGCAGCACGTCCGCGAGCTCCGGCACGACGGCCCGCAGCGCGGCGGTGACCGGCGACAGCCCGCCACCGGCCAGCACCCCGCGCAGCCCGCGCAACGCCTCCAGCACCGGCCCCAGCACGAACGGTTCCGGCGTGCGCTGGCACCGCCCGGTCAGCACGGTCGGCAGCACCGGCGCGACGGCCGCGACCAGCTCCCGCACCAGCCGGCTCTTGCCGACCCCCGCCTCGCCCTCCACCTGCACCAGCGCCGGTCTGCGCCCCACGACGGCGGCCCGCAGCAGGCCCAGCTCGGCGGCACGGCCCACCAGGGCCGCGGGGGTGGACGACGACTGGGCTCCTGGCATGTGGTCCCTCCGGACGAACGTGCGTTCACCGGTGTAGAGGCGCCCAGGGCCGGAACGGGATGCGCGGGAGCGGAATCCGCCGGAAACCCGGCAGCGCGGGACGCCGCCGTGAGCCCACCGGCGACGTCCCGCGCTCACCGCCTACGCGCTGCGGTAGTCGATCGTGTGCCGGTAGACGAGGTTGCGGGTCGACGCGGACACGTCCAGCCCGGCGGCGGGCCTGCGGGAGAGGAACCACTCGCGGAGGTTGCTGGTGCGGTTGCCGGCGAGGCTGTCGAACGTGCGCACCGGCCCGTTGTCGACCTCGCGCCACAGCCGGATCAGCGCGCCCGCCACCCTGGCCTCCACCTGGTCGCCGTTCTGCAGGTTGGTGGCCGAGGTCGGCTGGGACGGGTCGAACCAGCGGGTGTTCATCAGGTCGACCTCGACGCCGTTGACGTAGACGTACTTGCCGTCGCCCATGACGTAGCCGGCCAGTGCGTTGGCGAAGCCCTCGGTCCACCCGCAGTTCGTGCCGCTGACCCGGTTCGGGTAGTGCGGGCTGGGGCAGTCGTCCCGCGGCCACCACCCCTGGTGGAGCACGTCCATCAGCCCGTGCCCGGCCTCGTGGATGACGAGGTGCTCGGAGTCGGGGTCGGCGGCGGCCAGCTCGACGTGGCGGTCAGCGAGGGCGACGGAGTTGTCCCAGTGGGCGCCGACCGTGCTGTCCGGGTGCCACCAGAGGGAGAGCTTGCGGCAGGTCCCGGTCTCGGCACCGGTCCAGCACCGGCTCTGGCCGTGCACGCCCCACAGGCGGGTGATGGTGTCGAACGCCCGCCAGCCGCGCATCTGGAAGTCGGCGGGGGCGGTCGCGCCGAAGTCGACCTCGGTGCCGGTGGCGACCGAGGTCATGGCCGCGGTGTAGCTGGTGTAGGGCGTGCTGGTGGTGAACGGCCGCACCTGCCACAGGCCGGAGTCGGCGGTGAAGCGCACCCACACCTGGGACAGGGTGGTCGTGGCGGGGAAGCACACGCGGTACGAGCCGTCCTGGGCGCTGGTCAGGCCGGTGCCGTAGGTCGTGACCTGGCTGCCGGCCGTGGTGCGTCCCTCGATGCGCACACCGGCGTTGCGGACGGGCTTCCACGTGTTGTCCGGGGTGGCGTGGCTGTAGCTGCCCTTCGCGCAGACCTGGTTCGCCGCGGCCTGCGCGTTCTGGACCGCGGTCCGCGACACGGTGGCCATGTCGGCGCCGTCCGCACCGGCCCTGGACGCACCGGGCTGTCCGGCCACGGTGAGCGTCGCGGCGGAACGGGCGGGGCGCAGCCGGGCGTCGGTGCGCACGGTCGCCTCGACCTGGGCGGGACCCGCCTGCACGGCCGTGACGCCGAAGCGCACGGTCCGCTCGGCGGTCAGGCCGATCGACTGCTCGGCGACCGTGCCGAACCCGGCCGTGCGCGGTGCGGAGAGCCCGCCGCGGTCGGTCAGCCGCAACCCGGCCGGCAGCCGCACGACGAGCTGGGCCCGGTCGACGCGGGCCTTCGGGCGCAGGTGCAGGGTCGCGGTCGCGGACTCGCCGACGGCGGGCAGCCGGTCCAGCGCGAGCTCCGTGTCCACACAGGACTCGGGTGCCGGCGGGCACTCGGCGGCGGCGGCGGTCGCGGGCAGGGGGACGGCCAGCGCGGCCGCCGACGCGACCGCCAGGGCGGTGATGAGGTGGGGAACCATTGCAGGGGAGCCTTCCGGGCCTGGTCACACCGTTGTGACGACCGAAAGGATGAGTCGCGGGGCCCGCCGCGGCAATGACGTCGGGACGGCCTCGCCAATTGTGTGAAAAAGGTGCCGCCACGGCCGGGACGCGGCCTCAATGCTGTGAAAAACCGGTCACCAGTGCCAGCGGGTGCCGACCACGCACGGCCGCACGTCGTGGACGACCAGCGCGCTGGTGCCGGACGCGCCGACGTGCAGCGGCTCGGTGGTGTGCTCGGGTGCGGCCGGTCCGTCCTTGCGGAACGTGTGCCCGCCGGCCGGTGGGTCGCCTTCGAACCGGACCAGCTGCGCGTACTCGCCGACGGGACTGCGCAAGCGCCGGGAGTAGAACTCGACCGGCGGACCGGGCGGCGCGCACAGCCCGTACTCGACGACGGTGTGCTCGCCGGGTTTGAGCGGCCGGTCCAGCAGCAGCTCGGCCACGATCAGCCCGGAGGCGGCGTCGACCACCGTGCGGCCGACGCGGCAGAAGTCGACGGCCGTCAACGCGGGCGTGGTGCCCGGTTCGTCGGCCTCGTAGCGCACCAGGTACCGGTGGACGAGTCCGCTCAGCCCGCGCAGGACCACCCTGGACCGCACACCGCGTTCGGTGCGGTCGGCGCGCACGGTGAAGACGTCGTGCGCCGACACGAGCCCGCACCGGCCCTCGTCCGGGTCGTCGAGCTCGGCGACGAGCGGTGCGACGTGCGGGCTGTCCGGCCGGGTGACCCAGCGCCCGCGCGGGCGTGGCGCGCCCAGCAGCACGACCAGCGAGGCCGGTGGCAGGCCCAGCACCCGTTCCAGCAGCTGCACCGCGCGCAACGACTCCGGCCCCTCGGGGCGGCGGTGGCCGCGGCGCCAGTAGCTCAGGGTGGCGATGCCGATCTCGGTGCCCTGCTCGGCCAGCCGGTGGCGGACGCGGTCGAGCGTCAGCCCGCTGGCGGTGATCGCGGCGTCCAGCGCCTCGGCGAACGACGCGAGCCGTTCCCGGCCGACCTCCTGGGACATCACCGGCCTCCTGGAACTCGTCGTCCCGGTATGGTCGGCGGCTTCGTGCGGGAGTTCAAGTGCGGGATTTGCGATGTGGACGGTCGTGTGGTGGCACAGCGCCCGGCGAGTCCTGGTCTCGCCGGGCGCCGTGCGTTCAGGGGGTGTTACGCCGCGCCGTTGAGGAACGCGGTGTACAGCAGGGCGTTGGGCGAGCTGGACCCGATGCCCGTCAGGCGGTTGGTGGTCGCGTTGCGCACGAGCGCGTCACGCACCTGCGCCGGCGTGGCGGAGGTGTTGCGCGCCAGGTACAGCGCCGCCGCACCCGCCACGTGCGGCGAGGCCATCGACGTGCCCGACATCGTCGCCGTGCCGGTGGTGCTGGAGTAGGAGGCCGACACGATGTCCGTGCCCGGCGCCCAGATGTCCAGGCACGAGCCGTAGTTGCTGTCGAAGCGGCGCTCGTCCTCCCAGGTCGCGTTGCCGACGGTGACGGCAGCCGCGACCTTCTGCGGGCTGTAGTAGCAGGAGTCGTCGGTGGAGTTGCCCGCCGCCTGCACCCACTGCACGCCGCTGGCCACGACGGCCTTGACGGCGTTGTCGATGGCGGGGGTGTTGCACCGCTGGCGGCAGCCGATGCTGTAGTTGACCACCGCGGGCTTCACGGCGTTCTTGGCGACCCAGTCGGCGGCCGCGAGGATGTCGTCGTCGTAGGCGTCGCCCTTGCAGTTGAGCACGCGCATCGGCACGATCGTCGCCTTCTTGGCCACGCCGTACTTCGTGCCCGCCGCGGTGCCGGCGACGTGGGTGCCGTGGCCGTTGCAGTCCTGGGGCGTGCGGTCGTCGTCGACGTAGTCGTAGCCCGCCGCGATCCGGCCGGTGAACTCGCTGTGGCTCGCGTTGATGCCGCTGTCGAGGATGTAGATCCGCACGCCCTGGCCCGCGCTCGACGGGTAGCTGTAGCTCCTGTCGAGCGGGTAGTCACGCTGGTCGATCCGGTCCACGCCCCAGTTCGGCGTCGGCGTCTGGGTGTCCATCGTGGACATCCGGTTGACCTGCTGGACGTAGGCGACCTTCGGGTCCTTGGCGAGCTTCGCGGCCTGGGTCACCGACATGGTGGCGGAGTAGCCGTCGACCACCCGGTCGTAGGTCTTGCGCACCGTGCCGCCGTACCGCTGGACCATCGCCGCGGCCGAGGCGTCAACGTTGTCCTCGCCCTTGAACACCACGATGTAGCGGTCGGCCACGGCGTCCGAGGCACCCGCGTTCAGGATCGCGGGTCCGGCCGCGGGTTGCGATGCGGCGGTGCCGGCGGTCATCGCCACCACACCGGCCGCGGCGGCCGCGCAGGCGACCGCCCTCATGATTTTGTTGCGCATCGACGTGCACCTTTACTTCGCAGGGGATGCGGGTTCAGGGACCGCGGTGGTGACCGCGGTTGCTCCGCTCCACGAACGTAAAAGTGCGGTTGTGCAGCCGACAACACTCAAAGCTGCGGCCGGGACGACCACGTACCGCACCACCTACCGCTAACGGCGGGCGAACGACCGTTATCCGTTATCCGGTACGTGGACGGTCTTAGGGCGCTACCGCGCGGCGCACGCTGTCGCGCAGGAACGCCCGGCGCCGCTCGTGCTCCTCGGCGGCTTCGTCGGCGGTGGCCGCGTACACGTTGCTGACCGGCGACCACGCCATGGACATGGCGATCACCACGGCCATCACGTCGAACGGCTCGCCGGCGCGGACGAGCCCCGCGGCCTGCGCCTGCGCGATGGCCTCCAGCTTGCCCGCATCCACCCGGTCGGCGTCGGCGACGAGGTGGCCGGTGGGGCGGCGTTCCAGCCGGGCCCAGGTGGCGAGCCGGATCAGGTCGGGCCGCTCCAGGTACTCGTCGTACAGGCGCACGGCCCAGCCTGCGAGGTCGGTGGCGTCGATGGGGACGACGTCCATGATCCGCTCCAGCGACCCGGAGAAGATCGCGTCGAACAGCCCGTCCTTGCTGCCGAAGTAGCCGTAGAGCTGGGCCTTGTTCGTCCGTGCCGCGGCCACGACCCGCTCGATGCGGGCACCGGCGATGCCGTACTCGGCGAACTCGCGGGTGGCGACGTCGATGATGCGCTGCCGCGTGGCCTCGCCGCGGGCGGTCAACCGCTGGTCGGACATGGTGCCAGCCTACAGACAGAACAGTTGGTTTGCTTTACCGGACGCCTGGGGTTAGCATGAAATAGACAGAACAGTCTGTTTGGAGGAGAGCCCATGAGGACCACCACCGGCTGGCGGGCCCACGACGCGACCACGGTGCGCGCCGCCCCGATCCCCCGCCGCGACCTGCGTCGTGACGACATCGCGGTGCGCGTGGACCACTGCGGTGTCTGCCACACCGACCTGCACTCCCTGCGCGCCCACGACGGCGGGACCGTGCTGGTGCCCGGCCACGAGTTCACCGGCGTGGTCACCGAGACCGGCCAGGACGTGACCGCCTTCCGCGTCGGCGACCCGGTCGCGGTCGGCAACATCGTCGACTCGTGCGGCACGTGCCCGATGTGCCTGGCGGGCCAGGAGAACTTCTGCCGCGAGTTCCCCACGCTGACCTACGGCGGCACGGACCGGCACGACGGTTCGACGACGCTGGGCGGTTTCTCCCGCGAGTACGTCGTGCGCGAGAGCTTCGCCCATCCTCTGCCGCCCGGCCTGGACCCGGCCGCCGCCGCGCCGCTGCTGTGCGCGGGCATCACGGTGTGGGAACCGTTGCGCGCCTTGGGAGTCGGCCCCGGCACGCGGGTCGCGGTGAGCGGCCTGGGCGGCCTCGGCCACCTCGCCGTGAAGTTCGCGGCAGCCCTGGGCGCGGAGGTCGCGGTCGTGACCCGCTCGGCCGACCGCGCGACCGACGCCACCCGCCTCGGCGCGCACGACGTGGTCGTCTCCACCGACCCCGGGCAGATGGCCGCGGCCCGCGACCGCTTCGACGTCGTCCTCGACACCATTCCGGTCGCCCACGACCTGAGCCCGTACCTCGGCCTGGTCGCCCTGGACGGCACGCTCAGCCAGGTCGGGCACCTCGGCCCGATCACGGTCGAGGCGCTGGACCTGCTGGTGGGCCGCAAGAAGCTCAGCTCCGCCGGCAGCGGAGGCTTGGCCGCCACCGCCGCCATGCTGGAGTTCTGCGCCACCCACGGCATCACCGCCGACGTCGAGGTCCTGCCGTCGGCGCGGGTGAACGAGGCGCTGGACCGGCTGGCGCGCGGGGACGTGCGGTACCGGTTCGTGCTGGACCTGTCCGACCTGTCCTGAACCGGAGCACCGCGGCGAGATCGCGTCCGCCGGGTGGTCAGAGGCCGCGCAGCAGCAGCTCCAGGGCGAAGTCGAACCGGTCGTGGCCCTCGCCGGCGCCGATCTTGTCGGCGTGCTCGACGGTGTGCGGGAAACGGCTCATCGGCAGCATGCGCAGCCGCGCCAGGGCCTCGGCGCGGTCGACGACGCGCGTGTCCCGGCCGCCGTCGGGGTGCCGGCGCAGGGACGCCTCGACGGTGTAGGCGCTGACGTACAGCAGTGCCGCGTCGATCGTCCACGCCGCCGCCTGCGGGTCCACGCCGCCGGCCAGCAGGATGCCGAGCATGCCCTCGGTGATGCGGAGCGTGTCGAGGTTCTTCGGCGCGGCCGACAACGCGGCCTGCGCGATGCCGGGGTAGCGCAGGAACTCGTCGCGCAGCTGCCCGCAGACGTCGGCGAACTGGGCCCGCCACCGCTCGGCGTCCGGTGCGGGCAGCGCGACCCGCTTGCCCAGCGCGCCGATGAGCAGGTCGTCGAGCTCGGCCTTGTTGCGCACGTGCGCGTAGAGCGAGGCCGGACCGGTGTCGAGGGCGGCGGCGACCCGGCGCATCGTCAACGAGGCGTAGCCGTCGGTCTCCACGAGCCGCAGGGCCGTGTCGACGATGCGGCCGACCGTGATCGGTTCCTTGCGCGCCGCGGGCTGCTCGTCCAGTGCCGCGATCTGCGCCGCCCACTCGTCGCGTGCCGAGGCGCTCTTCCGGTTCATGGCACTCAGCCTACAGTTGACACGAACAGCGTTCGTAAGTAGAACAGTGTTCGTGTCAACCTCCACCGCGCAGCCCCGCCTGCGCTCCCCCGCTTCCCTGCGCGAGGCGTGGATCGCCCTCGCCGGACTGTCCGCCGTCTTCCTGTTCGAGATGCTCGACGGTTCGATCCTCACCGTCGCGCTGCCCACGATCGGCCGCGACCTGCACGCCTCGACGACCGCGCTGCAGTGGGTGTCGAACTCCTACGCCGTCGTGTTCGGCGGGCTGATGCTCGTGTTCGGTGCCGTGGCCGACCGGGTCGGGCGGCGCCGCGTGATGCTCGCCGGGCTCGTCCTGCTCGGTGCCGCGAGCCTCGCGACGCTCTTCGTCACGTCCGTGGGCGAGCTGGTCGCGGTGCGGTCGGTCATGGGCGTCGCGGCCGCGATGACCACACCCGGTTCGATCGCGCTGGCCTTCCGGCTGTTCCGCGCCGACGACCTGCGCGTCCGCGCGATGACGCTGATCTCCACGGTCGGTCTCGTCGGCCTGGCCATCGGCCCGCCGCTCGGCGGCGCCCTGCTGACCGTGGCGCCGTGGCAGGCGCTGCTGCTGGTCAACGTCCCGATCTCGGTGCTGGCGTTCGCCGGCATCGGCCGCGGCGTCGAGGCCGACACCGCGGCCGAGCTGCACCGCGACCCGGCGGACCTCCTCGGCGGCGTGCTCGGCACCGCGACCATCGTGCTCGCCCTGGTCGTGCCGACGTTCTTCGTCGAACGGGGCGCCTCGTCGTGGCTGCCGTGGACCGCCTCCGCCGCAACGGTCGTGGCAGCGGTTCTGTACGTCGTCCGCGCGCGCACGGCCAGCCATCCGTTGCTGGACCTCAAGCTCGTCGCACGGCCGCTGGTCGCCAGCGGTCTCGCGCACAAGGCGGCGACCGGGCTGGCGGCGGCCGGTCTCACCTACCTCGTGACGTTGCAGCTGCAGCTCGACTGGGGCTGGTCCCCCGCGCTCGCGGCGGCCGGGATGCTGCCGCAGGTCGTCGTGCTGATCGCCGGTGGCCCGCTGGTCACCCGGTTCGTGCGCGCGGTGGGCCTGGACCGGGCGGCGTGGCTCGGCGGGAGCTGCGTCGTGACGGGCCTCGCGGTGTACGCGCTGCTCGGGCGGCTCGGCTACGCGCCGGTCGCGGCCGCTCTCGTGCTCGTCGCCATCGGCATCCGCGTGGTCGGCGCGGTCGCGGGCGTGAACGTGCTGAAGGGCCTGCCGGAGAACCGGACCTCGATCGGTGCGGCGCTCGTCGACACCGCCTCGCAGGTCACCGCCGCCGCCGGGGTCGCCGTCAGCGGCACGGTGCTCGCGGTGCTGTTCGCGGGCGGCATCGCCCAGCCGGGGTGGAGTGCCGCGCAGACCGCGCAGTTCGAGCGGGCCGTCACGATCGGCGGTCTCGCGCTCACCGCCCTGTCGGCCGCCCTCGTCGGCTGGGGCTTCGTGCGCGCCCGGCGGGTGTGAACGGCGGACGTGAGCGGCGCTCGAGCCGGCCCCGAGAGCATGAGAGCGCTCTGGTCTCGGACGAGAGGGTGCACGCCGATGCTCAGCCCTGCCAAGCCCAGCACCACCGCCTCCCCCACCGCTCCCAGGGCGCGCTTCGCCCGCCCCGCGGCTCTCGTGGCAGCGGTCGTGGCCACCTCGGTCGCACTGGCGCTCGTCGCCCACGCCGTCTACACCCGCGACCCGTACTGGGGCCTGCGCTGGACGGTGGACCTCAAGGTGTACCTGGCCAGCGGGCAGGCGGTGCGCGACGGCCGGTCGCTCTACGACCTGGTGGTGCTGTCGCCGCTGTACGGGCCGATGTCCTACACCTACCCTCCGCTGGCCGCCGCCGCGATCTTCGCGCCGCTGTCGTTCCTGCCGGCCGGAGCGGCGGGCCTGCTGTGGAACACCGCGTCGCTGGCAGCGCTGGGCGCGGTGGTGTGGCTGACGGTGCGGATCGCGGGGGTCCGGCGGCACCGCGGCCTGCTCGTGGTCGCCGGTCTGGTCCTGGTGTCGTTGCTGCTGCCGGTGCGCGTGCAGCTGATCGCCGGGCAGATCAACGCGTTCCTGCTCCTGCTGGTGCTGCTGGACTTCCGCCCCGGCGCGGGGCGGTGGCGGGGTGTCGGCATCGGCATCGCGGCCGGGCTGAAGATCACGCCGTTGCTGTTCATCGGCTACCTGCTGGTGACCCGGCAGTGGGCGGCGGCCCGCACTGCGGCGCTGGCGTTCCTGGGCACGGTCGCGGCCGGTTTCCTCGTCGCACCGGGTGACTCGGCCCGGTACTGGGGTGGGCTGGTGCTGGAGTCGTCGCGGGTGGCCGACGTGTACGTGACGCCGAACCAGTCGTTGCCGGGCGCGCTGGCCAGGGCGCTGGGCACGGTGGGGTTCGACCGGTCGTGGTTGCCCGTGCTGGCGCTGGTGGCGGTCTGCGGCCTGGCGGTGGCCCGGTCCGCGCACCGCCGGGGGTCGGACTTCCTGGGGTTCTCGGCCGCGGCGGTCACCAGCCTGCTCGTGTCACCGGTGAGCTGGGAGCACCACTGGGTCTGGGTGGTGCCGCTGCTGGTGTGGCTGGCGGCCCACGCGCACCTGCGGCGGTCGCCGGGCCTGGCGGTGCTCACCGCCGTGGTGTTCGTGGTGTTCGCCGTGCGGTGGTTCGCGCTGCTCGACGTGCCGGAGGTGCCGCCGCTGTCCGGCGGGCTGACGGTGTGGCAGCAGCTCGCGGCGGGGCTGTGGCCGCTGACCGGTCTGCTGCTCCTGCCGGTCGTGCTGGCCGCGGCCCGCGCACCGGCGCTGAGCAGCACACCCGCGGCGCGGGCGGTATAACGTCCACTCCGGACTCATCAGCGCGCAGTGGTGACGGCGGTCACAGTTCGGGGACGCTCGGGGCCGGAGCGGACAAGTACCAGCGTGACCAAGCCCAAGGAGCGCGCCGTGGACGGCAGCAGGCCGGACCTCGACGGTGAGGACCCGGCCGCCGCGTTCACCGCGCTCTTCGACACCCATGCCCCTGCCCTGCGCGGCTACCTGGCGGGCCGCGTCGGGCTCGACACCGCCGACGACCTGGTCGCGGAGACGTTCCTCGTGGCCCTGCGCAGGCGCGGCGCCTACGACCCGGCCCAGGCGCCGGTGCGCGGCTGGTTGTACGGCATCGCGACGAACCTGCTGCGCAACCACGTGCGCACGGAGCTGCGCGGTTACCGGGCGACCGAACGGCTGCACACCGAGACCGAGCACTCCCACGACGCACAGGTCGCCGCCAGGGTGGACGCCCAGCGCCAGCTCGCGCGGGCGTTGCCGAGGCTGTCCGCGCAGGAGCGGGACCTGCTGCTGCTGACGTCCTGGGCCGGGCTGGACCCGTCCGAGGTCGCGACCGCGCTGAACCTGCCTGCCAGCACGGTCCGCTCACGCCTGCACCGCGTGCGCACGAAACTGCAGGCACTGCTCACAGGGGAGTCGTCATGACCGAGTTGGACGAAGCACTGGACCTGCTGCACCGGGCCGACCGCACGAGCACCCGCCCGCTCGACGCCGTGCGCGCCAGGGTCGTCGAAGCCGCGGCCACGGGCACCGTGGTCCCGCTGCGCCGCCGCAAGCTGCTACCGGTGACCGTCGCCGCGGCCGCCGTGGCACTCGTCGCCGCGGGGGTGGTCGTGGTCCACGACACCGACGCACCGTCCCAGGCACCGCCCGCCGCCGCACCCCCGGTGTCCGCGTCGCCGAGCCCCACCGAACAGCAGGTGGCGCTGCTGTCCGCGGCCGAGCTGCTCGACGACGCGGCGGGCAAGATCACGCCGGTCGACCAGCCGGTCGGGCCCGGCCAGTACCGCCTCATCACCGAGCACGGCACGTACGCGCGCGGCATGATGTTCGGGTCCTCTGTGGACAACCCGCAGCCGATGAGGGGCGCCACCTACGCGGTGGAGCTGACCTACCAGACGTGGATCCCCGCGGACGTCACGCAGGAGTGGGTCAACCGCCGCACCCAGAACGGTGAGGCGAAGTGGCTGGGCGGCAACGTCCCGCAGTCCGAGGCGCCTTACACCAACCAGGACACCGACACCGGCGAGCGCCGCGGCAAGTGCGGTGACTTCTTCCCGAAGTCCCAGCCGCGCAAGGTGTGCGGCGACCCGACCGACTGGGACTCGCCCGCGTTCTACGCCGCGCTGCCGCGTGACCCGGCGGCGCTGTACGAGTGGCTGCGCAGCACCACGAGCCAGCGCGGTTCGACGCCCGCGGCCATGTTCGCCAAGGCCACCGAGATCCTCCGCGCCGGCCTGATGCCCGCGGACCTGCGCGCCGGCTGGTACCGCGCCATCGCGAAGATCGACGGCGTCACGGTCTCCCCGCAGAAGGTGACCATGGACGGCCGCACCGGCGTCGGCATCACGCTGACGGACCGGCACGAGCGCGTGGAGCTCGTCATCTCCCCGGAGACGGGCGACTTCATCGGCGACCGCAGGCTCACCGGTCCCGGCAGCGAGTACACCTGGCTGCCCGAGGGCACGGTGCTGACCTCGACGGCGATCACGACGAAGGTCGTCGACAGCGTCGGCTGAGCCGGTGGCTCGGGAAGGCCGGTCGCGGTTTCCGCGGCCGGCCTCCGCCCGTGCCGGGCACGCGCACCGAACCGCCGTCTGGCAAGGTCGGGACCATGAGTGATCGGCAGGCCCGTGTGCTCCGCGCGTTCGAGACGTTCTTCGCCCCGGCGGCGGAGGCGTCCCCGTCCTGGGTGCTGGACCTGTTCCGCCGCACCGCCACCATCGTGCCCGCCTACCGGGACTTCCTGGCCGAGCACGGGATCGAGCCGGAGTCCGTGCAGGCGTTCGCGGACTTCCAGCGCCTGCCGCTGACGGAGAAGGCGAACTACCACCAGCGCCACCCGCTGCCCGACCTGTGCCGCGACGGCACCCTCGCGGCCTGCGACATGATCGCCGTCTCGTCCGGTTCCAGCGGCCGGCCGACGATCTGGCCGCGGTCGCTGGAGGACGAGCTGCACGTGGCCCGCCGCTTCGAGCAGGTGCTCGTCGACGGCTTCGGCGCGGACGAGCGCAGCACGCTGGCGGTCGTGTGCTTCCCGCTCGGCACGTGGGTCGGCGGCCTGTTCACGCAGGCGTGCGTGCGCCACCTGGCCGCGAAGGGCTGCCCCATCACGGTGGTGGCGCCGGGCAACAACAAGGCGGAGGTCCTGCGCGTCCTGCCCGAGCTCGCACCGCACTTCGAGCAGACCGTCCTGCTCGGCTACCCGCCGTTCGTCAAGGACGTGGTCGACTCCGGCACCGACTGGTCGTTCGACGTGAAGCTGGTGCTGGCCGGCGAGGTCTTCAGCGAACAGTGGCGCGACCTGGTCGCCACCAGGGCCGGCATCGCGGACCCGGTGCACGACATCGCCGCGCTCTACGGCACCGCCGACGCGGGCGTGCTCGGCACCGAGACCGCGCTGTCGGTGGGCATCCGCCGCTTCCTCGCCCACCGCCCCGACCTGGCGCGGCTGGTGTTCGGCGACCCGCGCCTGCCGACCCTGGTGCAGTACGACCCCGCCAGCCGCTTCTTCGAGGTCGTCGACGACACCCTCGTGTTCACCGCGGACGGCGGAATCCCGTTGGTGCGCTACCGCATCGGCGACGAGGGCGGCCTCCTCCCCCACGCCGAACTGCTCGCGCTGTGCGCCGAACACGGCTTCACACCCCCCGACGGCCCGCCGCTGCCGTTCGTCTACGTGTTCGGGCGCTCGCTGTTCACGGTGTCGTTCTTCGGGGCGAACGTGTACCCGGAGAACGTGACGGTGGGGCTGGAACAACCGGAGATCAGCGCGACGGTGACAGGGAAGTTCGTGATCGAGTCAGTGGAGGACGCGGACCGCGACCGGTCGCTGCGGATCACGGTGGAGGTCGCGCCAGGCGCGACCGCCGACGCACCCGCGATCGCGCAGTCGGTGCGGGCGCAGCTGCTGCGGCTCAACAGCGAGTTCGCGAACTACGTGCCGGTGGAGCGGCAGCTGCCGGAGGTGGTGCTGCGACCGGCCGGGGACCCGGAGTACTTCCCGGTGGGGGTGAAACACCGCTACACGCGCCCCTCATAGCCTGCTCCGCACCTCGGCGAGATCCTGCAGGCACATGGTGTGCACAGAACCGGAGTCGTACTCGGGACACAGGGCGACCGCCCTCTGGAGCACCTCGACCGCTTCCTGGAGACGCCCCGCGTCTCGGTACGCACGACCGAGCAGACTGAGCTTGTAGGCCTGGGCAAGGGGATGCCGCACGCGGCCTTGCGCCCGAACCAGGCCCAGAGCGCTTTCATGGCACTGGATCGCCTCTTCCAGGCGACCCAGCCCCCGGCAAGCCTCACCGCGGTTGCTCAGGAGGTTGTCCTCGTAGTGGTCGATCTGCTCCAAAGCAGCCTGCTCCTGCTGCTCGCACCACTCCAGCGACTCGTTCCACCTGCCCAGCTCACCGCTCGTGCCGGCGAGGTTCCCCAGCAGGGTGGGCAACCAACCCGCGTAGCCGATGTCCCGGGCCACCTCCAGTCCTTGCAGCAAGAGCTCACGAGCACGTTCGAGCCGACCTGCTTGTCTCAACGGGAAACAGATGTTGTTGAGGGTGACGCACTCCCCGTGCCGGTCCCCGTGCGCACGCCGCAGGTCCAGGGCCCGGCTGTGACAGGCGAAGGACTCCTCGTGCTGCTGTTTCTGGGCGAACAGAATTCCCAGGCTGTTCAGGACCTCGGCCTCGGCCCAGGTGTCACCCAGGAGCGTGGCGGCGTCCAACCCGATGTGGGTGGCGGTGTGCCATTCCTCCCAGCGGTGTGTGTTCATGTAGTAGCGCGTCAGCAAGGCCGGCAGCTGCCAAGCCGGCCCGTTCACGCCGCTGTCGTGTGCGCGTCGTGTGACCGCGACCAGGTTCGCGTGCTCGTCTGCGATCCACGCCAGCGCCTCCTCCCTGGAGCGGAACCTCGACGGCACGACCCTTGCCGGCAACGGATCCGGTGTGAGAAGTCGGTAGTGCGGGTCCAGCACCCGTTGTGTGTTCGCGACGGTGTGCACGTACCAGCCGGCCACGCGCGCAAACGCTTCACGTTGCTCGGCAACGGTTTCGTCCCGGCGCGCACACTCGGCCGCGTAGAGCCGCACGAGGTCGTGGAACCGGTAACGCCGACCGTGCGCCTCCAGCAGGTGCGCTCCGACCAGCCGTTGCAACGACCGCCGAGCCTCACCGCCGACGAGTGCGTCAACGGCGGCGGCACTGATGTCCGGTCCCGGGTGCAAGCCGAGCAAACGGAAGGTCCGCGCGTCCTCTGCGGACAACGCGCGGTACGACGAAGCGAAGACGGCCCGCACCGCGCTGGGGTCCGGCGACAACGCCTCGAGCCGTGACTGCTCGTCCGCCAGCTCCGCGACGAGGTCCGGCAGTGGCACGTTCGAGGCGGCGGCCCGTTCCGCGATGATCCGCAACGCCAGCGGCAGCCGCCCGCACAGCTCGGCGAGGTTCTCGAGCGCCGCCACCGGCATGTCGTGCAGCTCGGCGGCCAGGAGCTCGACCGCCTCGCCGAGCGGCAGCACGTCCACGGTGACGCGGTGGGCTCCCTCGCGTGCCACGAGGCTCGACAACGCGCTGCGGCTCGTCACCACGACGCGGCAGAGGTTGCTCCCGGGCAACAGCGGACGCACCTGGTCCGCGGTCGCCGCGTTGTCGAGCACGATCAGGACCCGGCGGTCGGCGAGCAGCGACCGGTACAACCGCTGGCGGGCTTCGAGGTCGATCGGGATGTGCGCGTCGGGCACGTTGAGGGCGCGCAGGAAGCCTTCGAGCACCAGCCCCGGTTCCGCGGACGGTTCGACGGGGTCGTACCCCCGCAGGTTCGTGTACAGCTGGCCGTCCGGGAAGCGGTCCTGGACCCGGTGCGCCCAGTGCACCGCGAGCGCTGTCTTGCCCACCCCTCCCGCTCCGGCGAGCGCGGAGATGACCAGCGCACGCCCGTCGGCCTCCAACAGCCGGTCGAGCCGGTCGAGGTGTTCCGCGCGGCCTGCGAATCCCCGCACGTCGCACGGCAGTTCCCGCGGTACCGGCAACGCGGGCGACGAGCCGTGCACGTGCACGTTCCCGGCCTGCACCACGGTCCTGACGTCGCCGTGCACCGTGTTGTGCGTCAAGTTGTCCGGCTTCTCGGCCATCCGAGAACCATACGCACCCGAACAATCGGCCGGTCGACGTGGCCGCGTGGCCGCAACCCGTGCTCAGCTTCACCGCGGCTGTGGTCGGGGTGGCGACGATCCGCGACCGGTACGCCAGCACGCTCAACGCCACAGCCGCCAGCGCCACATAACCGTCAACCTCGTGCACAGGAATCATGAACACCGCGGTGACGATGACGAACATCGGCCAATGACCGCGCAGCGCGAGCAACAACAACACAGGCACGCACCACACCCAGTGGTGCAGCCACGAGACCGGGGACGCCAACAGGCCGGCGGCCGCGATGACGAACAACGCGACGACGTCGTCATCGGAGCGCCACGCCACGAACGCCGCCGCGGCCACGGCGACGACCGACAGCGCCACCCACAGCAGCGACCGGGTGCCGGACTCCAGGCCGAGGCCGCGCAGCAGCCCCTGGATCGACTGGTTCGTCTGCAGCGCGACACCGCTGATCCGTTCGGGGTTCACCATCGCGTGGAACCAGAACTGCACCGAGTCGCGCGGCGCCACCAGAAAGCCCACCACGGCCAGGCCGGCGGAGGTGGCGGCGGCGGTCAGCGCTGCCCGCCAGTCGCGGCGGACGAGGAAGTACAGCACGAAGATCAGCGGTGTCAGCTTGACCGCCGCCGCCACGCCGACCAGCGCGCCGCGGAAGCGACGGTCCGTGACCGCCAGGCAGTCGACCACGACCAGGCCCAGCAGCAGGAGGTTGATCTGGCCGTAGCCGAACGTCGACTCCACCGGGTCCAGCGCCAGCGCGGCGATCGGCGCGACCGGGCCGAGCGTCCACCGCAGGCCGGGCCGCACCCGGCCCGCGACGGTGACGCACACGGCGGTCAAAGCGACGAAGCCCGCGGTCAGCAGAAGCGGGTTCAGCGCCCACCCCGGAACAAAGCTCATCGCACTGAACGACACGGCCGCCAGCGGCGGGTAGGTGAATGGCAGCCCCGGGTCGAGTGGCGGGCCGGTGAACCCGGAGTAGAGCGGATTGCCCGTCAGCCAGGCGAGGCCGCCGAGCCGGTACACGTCGAGGTCGATCGGGTAGTGGCCGTGCCAGCGGATCAGCAGCCCGACCAGCGCCAACACCCACGCCAGACCCACCACCGGACGAATTCGGTGATTTTCTGCACGCTGGAGCAACCCATTGAACTCTGACACGTCTTTTCCCCGGTTCGAACAAAGAAGAACGATTACCCCGACGCTATCCGCGGAATGCGCGCACCACCTTGACGATTGACCGGCAGAACCTCCGGAAGAAATTCTCACCGAAGCGACGAGGACGCGAACGAGAACTGCCGGGTCGTGGCAACATGGCCCGGTGAGCTCGTTCGGGGACTTCCTGCGCTTCTACCGATCCCGCGTGCCGCTGACCCAGGAGGAGCTGGCGGACCGCACCGGGCTCAGCATGCGCGCGATCAGCGACATGGAACGCGGCCGGACGCTCACCCCGCAGTCACGCACGGTGCAGCTGCTCGTGAGCGGGCTCGGGCTGGCCGGGGACGAGGCCGCCGAGTTCGCGGCGCTCGCGCGGGCAGGGCGGGTGCCGGAGGCGGAGGTCCGGCCGGAGCCGCCCAGCGCGGTGCTGTCGGCGGCGAGCCTGCCGCCGGTGCTGCTGGAGCTGACCGGCCGGGAGGCCGAGCAACGGGCCGTGGACGGGTTCGCGCGCGAGGCGGAGTCGTCGGCGCTGGTGCAGATCGCGGTGCTGCACGGGCCGCCGGGCGCGGGCAAGACGGCGCTCGCGGTCGACGCGGCGCACCGGCTGGGCGCGCGGTTCCCGCACGGCGCGGTGTTCCTGGACCTGCGCGGGATGGACGCCGAGCCGTTGTCACCGGGGCGGGCCGCGCACCGGTTGCTGCGGTCGTTCAACGTCGACGAGCGGCAGATCCCCGCGGACCCCGAGGACCGGCTGTCGCTGTACCACTCGTTGTTGCGGGACCGGACGGTGCTGCTGGTGCTCGACAACGCCGCCGGCGAGGCCCAGGTGCGGCCGCTGATCGCGTCGAGCCCCGGCACGATGGTGCTCGTGACCAGCAGGAACACGCTTACCGGCCTGGACGCGCGGCACCGGCTCGCGGTGGACCTGCTGCCGCTGGAGCGGTCCGTCGCGCTGCTGCGCGCGGTGGCGGGCGACCGGGTGGACACCGAGCCCGAGGCGGCCCAGCGCGTGGCGGAGCTGTGCGGGGGCATGCCGCTGGCGCTGCTCATCGCGGGCAACCGGCTGGCCAGCAGGCCACAGTGGACGGTCGAGCACTTCGCGACGCAGCTGGCCGACGAACGGCGGCGGCTGTCGTTGCTCAAGGCGGGCGACCTGCAGGTGCGCACGGCGTTCGAGAACTCCTACCACCAGCTCAGCCCGGACGCGGCACGGCTCTTCCGCAGGCTGGCGCTGGTCCCGGGGCCGGACACGAGCGTGGAGCTGGCCGCGGTGGTGGCCGGCGAGGACGGCGGGCACGGCGCCGAGGAGGTGCTGGAGGAGCTGGCCGACGCGAGCCTGCTGGGGGTCAGCGAGACGCCCGGCCGCTACCGGCGGCACGACCTGCTGCGGGTGTTCGCCGCCGAACGGCTGGAGCTCGACGAGGACCCCGCCGTGGTGCGCGAGCTGAGCACCCGGCTGCGGCACTCGCTGCTCGACATCGCCACGACGGCCGCGCGCCACTTCGACCACGACGACCCGCCGGTGCGCTCGGAGTCGTTGCCCGACAAGGAGTCCGCGGGCCGGCGGCTGGTGATGGAGCTGGAGCACTGGCGCGGTGCGCTGCGGTCGGCGGCCCGGCTCGGCGAGCACGAGCGGGTGCTCGCACTGGCGCAGGCGATGCACTGGTACTCGGACCTGCACGGGGTCGGCGAGCTGTGGCGTGAGGTGTTCCAGGCGGGAGCGGACGCGGCGCGCGCGTTGGGCACCCCGCGGGACACGGTGGAACAGTTGAACTACCTGGCGTGGGCGCAGTACGCGTTGTGCGGGCAGCCGCGAGAGGCGTTGGTGGCGCACGAGCAGGCGGCGGCGATCGAGGTCGACGACACGGTCACGCAGGCGTGGACGTGGTACTACGGCTCGGCGATCCTGCGGCGCAACGGGGAACCGCGGCGGGCGGTCGAGCTGGGGCGGCGCGCGCTCGCGTTGTTCGAGGAGGCCGGGTACCCGATCGGCGAGAACCTGGCGTTGTCGTTGCTGGGCCTCATGCTGCACGGCACCGGTGAGCTCGGCGAGGCGGTCGAGGTGCAGCGGCGCAGCGTCGAGCAGCACCGCGCGGCCGGCGGCGACGAGGAGCTGCTGGCGATGATGCTCATCCGGCTCGCGACCAGCCTGGCCGCCACGGGCGACGTGGACGGGGCGCTGGAGTTGCTGAACGAGGCGGAGTCGTTGTTCTCCAGGCACGGCACGACCGCCGGGGTCGCGCGGGTGCGGCATAACCGCGGTCTGGTGCTGATGGACGCGGGCCGGCTCGGCGAGGCGCGCGAGCAGCTGCTGTCGGCGCTGGACGAGGCCCGGCTGTCCGACCACCGGATCGAGGTCATGGCGCGACTGGCGGAGCTCGCCGACGTGGCCGGTGACGCCGCGCAGGCGCGCGAGCTGCGGGTGCGGGCGCTGGCCGAATGCGACCGCTACGACACGCCCGCCGTGCGCGCGATGGCCGCCAAGCTGACCGCCGACCTGGCCTGAGCAGGGGCACGGCCGGTCCGCCAGAGGAACAAGACCCGTCTTCGGCACTGGGGATCGGGCCGCGGCGCCCGGTGAACAGGACCGCCGTCCCGCGATGTGGATCGTGCCCCGACGGCGGCGGCTGCGGAAGACCAGCCCAAACAACGTCCATTGTGGACTCCCAATGCATTTGGTTCGGATGCGTGGATTGTTCGGGTTGACGTGTCTCGATAAGGTCCGCCTATCACCCGTTGCACGGAGATAGGCGGAAAGCTTGATCGACGAGGAAGGCGCTCCTCGGCCGCCTTCGGACGCGGAGCTGATCGACGCCGTGCGCCGCGGTGCGGTCGAGGCCTACGGCCGGCTGTACGAACGGCACGTGCGCGCGGCGCTCAACCTCGCCCTGCAGCTCACCGGGTCGTCCGCCGACGCCGACGACTTGGTCTCGGACGCGTTCGCGAAGGTGCTCTCGGCACTGCGCACGGGTGGTGGCCCCGACGCGTCGTTCCGGCCCTACCTGCTCACGGCGGTGCGCCACACGGCCTACGATAAGACCCGGCGCGACAAGCGGCTGGAGCTGGCCGGTGACGTCGAGGAGGTGCCCGGCGCGACCCGCGTGACGAGCGTGCAGTTCAGCGACACGGCGGTGGCCTCGCTGAACCAGTCGCTGGCGGCCACGGCGTTCGAGTCGCTGCCGGAACGCTGGCAGACCGTGCTGTGGCACACCGCCATCGAGGGCCAGTCGCCCGGCGAGGTCGCGCCGATCCTGGGCCTGTCCGCCAACGGCGTCTCCGCGATGGCCCACCGCGCCCGCGAGGGCCTGCGCCGCGCCTACCTGCAGGCCCACGTGGCCCGCGACCCCGCGGAACGCTGCCGCGCGACCGTCGCCAAGCTCGGCGCCTGGACCCGCGGCGGCCTGTCCGCGCGCGAGTCGATGCAGCTCGACGCCCACCTCGACCGCTGCGTCGAGTGCCGCGCGATCGCCGGTGAGCTGGCCGACGTCAACGCCGCCCTGCGCTCCGTCGTCGCACCCCTGGTCCTCGGCGGTGCCGCCGCCGGTTACCTCGGCTTCAGCAAGGCGAGCGCGCTGGCCTCCGCGGGCGTCTCCTCGTGGTTCACCGTGGCCGCCGCCTCGACCGCCGCCGTCGTCATCGTCGTCACCGCCGGCGTCAGCGCCCCGCTCAACCCGCCGAGGGCCGACACCACCGCTCCCCCGGCCGCCTCGTTCACGTCGACCGCGCCCACCACCGGCCTGACCACCTCGGGTTCGGTCGTGACCACCACGTCCGGCACCGCCGCAACCGAGACCGCGACCTCCGGCGCGGCCCAGACCTCCGGTGCCGCGAACGCACCCGTCCCCGGCGCCCCCACCACGACCACCGGCCAGGACACGTCGAACGGCGAGCCGTCGCTGGTGATGGGCTCGCCCCCGGACGTCGGCATGACCACGAACGGCCCGCCCACCCCGGTGGAGATCTCCCTGAGCAACGTCGGCTCCGGCACCGCACCCCCGTCCACGCTGACGCTGACGCTGCCCGCCGAGCTCAAGACCGTCGGGGCGGGTTCCACGGGCGCGGGCGAGGTCGGTTGCCCGGCCGGCAAGGGGCAGGTGACGTGCTCGGCGGGCGAACTGGCCGCCAACGAGTCGGTGCGGTTCGTGCTGCGGTTGCAGGCGGGGCCCAAGGCGAGCAGCGGGGTCATCACGGGGGTCACGAACACCGGGCTGCGGGTGCAGATCCGGGTGACGATCACGCCGAAGTAGCCGCACCCGGTTCGCCGGCAAGACCGACGCCCGGGCACCCGGCCGATCCGCAAAAGGGTGACGCGGTCGTCGTTGTCGAACAGGTCGGGATTGGTCTCGATCACGGGGTGCGACGGAAATCCGACGGTGCGCGGATACCCGTTGCGGCCCGCGTGCCGCCGCCGGAACCGCACCATTTCCGGCGTGAACAAACGCGCCGGCAGCCGGTGGCCGCCATGGCGGACCCGCGCGGAGCAGCGGGTCGCGCCCCGGTAAAGCGCGCGCAGGACGATGTCGTTGCCCAGACCCGAATGCGCAACGCGGCATTCGAGCCCGATTAGCCGCGCCCGCCGATGTCATTGAACTGTCCGGTTTCCGACATGAGCGCGCCGCACCGCCGCCGGATTCCGCCGGAGCCCTAGGATGACGTCATGACGGAGACGGCGAAAAGACGACCCGGGCCTCGCATCGAGGAGGTCGCGCGGGTCGCCGGGGTGTCGAAGTCGACCGTCTCCCGGGTCATCAACGGCGAGCCGTACGTCAGCACGAAGGCGCGCGAGGCCGTGCACGCCGCCATCGCGCAGCTCGGCTACTCCCCCAACCAGGCCGCCCGCGCGCTGGCCGGCAACCGGGCGAACGCCATCGCGCTCGTCGTGTCGGAGCCGACCGGGCGGGTGCTGAGCGACCCGTTCTTCGCGGGCGTGCTGCGCGGGGTGCACTCCGAACTGGCCGGGCGGCACGTGCAGCTGCTGCTGATGATGAGCCAGCCGTCGGACACCGACGACCTGGTCGCCTACCTCGCGAGCGGGCACGCCGACGGTGCGCTGCTGGTCAGCCTGCACGGCGAGGACCCGCTGGTGCCGATGCTGCACGAGATGGGCATGCCGGTCGTGGTCGGCGGGCGGCCGCTGGGCAACACCAGCGTGCCGTTCGTGGACGCCGACAACTTCACCGGTGGCCTGGAGGCCGCGCGGCACCTGGTCTCGTTGGGGCGCAAGCGGATCGGCACGGTCGCCGGCCCGAAGGACATGGCGGTGGGCGCGGACCGGCTGAGCGGGTTCCGGCGCGGGCTGAGCGAGGGCAAGATCGCCACGGACCTGGTGGCGCACGCGGACTTCACGCCGGAGAGCGGCGCGCGGGCCATGGCCGAGCTGCTGGAGCAGGCGCCCGACCTCGACGCCGTGTTCGTGGCGGCGGACATCATGGCGGTGGGGGCGTTGCAGACGCTGCACGCGCAGGGCAAGCGGGTGCCCGACGACGTGGCGGTGATCGGGTTCGACGACTCGGTGCTGGCCGCGACCTCGACGCCACCGCTCACCACGATCCGCCAGGACGTGGAGGAGCTCGGCCGCACCATGACGTGGCGGCTGCTCGCGGAGCTGGCCGGTGAGGACGGTCTGCCGCCGTCGCTGCTGCTCCCGACCTCGCTGGTGCGCCGCGCCACCGCCTGACGAACTGAGAGCACCCCCTCGTTCGCTTGACGCGCCACCCGGCTGCGGTAAAGACTCCTCACTGTTTCTGGGAGCGTTCCCAGAACGCCGCCGCCGCCAGAGGAAGTCGCCAAGTGAACAGACGAGCCGGCATCGACGAGGTCGCCCGGCTGGCCGGGGTGTCCAAGTCCACCGTGTCCCGCGTCCTCAACAGCGCACCGCACGTGAGCGAACGGGCGAAGGCTGCGGTCAAGCGCGCCGTCGTGCAGCTCGACTACACTCCGAACCAGGCCGCGCGGTCGCTGGCCGGGCACCGGGCCAACGCCATCGCGCTCGTGCTGTCCGAACCGAGCGGCCGGGTGCTGTCCGACCCGTTCTTCGCCGGCCTGATGCGCGGGGTCCACGCCGAACTGGCGGGCCGCACCCAGCTCGTGCTGATGATGAGCCAGCCCGGTGACGTGTCCGCCTACCTCACCGGCGGGCACGTGGACGGCGCGCTCGTGGTGAGCCTACACGGCCACGACCCGCTGCTGTCGGTGTTGCAGGAGAACGGGTTGCCCGTCGTGGTCGGCGGCCGTCCGCTGTCGGGCGGCACGGTGCCGTTCGTGGACTCGGACAACTTCACCGGCGCCCAGGAGGCGACCAAGCACCTCATCTCGTCGGGACGGCGGCGGATCGCGACCATCGCGGGCCCCGCGGACATGGCGGCGGGCCTCGACCGGCTGGCCGGGTGGCGCCGCGCCATGAGCGGGCGGGCCGCCGACCTGGTGGTGCACGGCGACTTCACGTCCGAGGGCGGTGCGGCCGCGATGGCGGCGCTGCTGGACCGGGACCCGGCGCTGGACGCCGTGTTCGTGGCCGCGGACATCATGGCCCTCGGCGCGCTGCAGGTGCTGCACGCCCGCGGCCGGTCGGTGCCCGGTGACGTGGCGGTGATCGGGTTCGACGACTCGGTGCCCGCCGTACCGCCGCTGTCGACCGTGCGGCAGGACGTGGAGAAGTTCGGGCGGATGCTGACGTGGCGCCTCCTCGCCGAGGTGGACGGCGAGGAGGGACTGCCGCCGTCGGTGCTGCTGCCTACCTCGCTGGTGCTGCGGACAAGCGCCTGACCAGGTCTGCGAACTCCGCCACGTGCTCACGGTGGGTGCGGTGGCTGAGCACGCACAACCGCAGCGCGAACCGGCCGTCGAGCCGGGTGCTGGACAGGAAGAACCGCCGCGAGTCGTTGATCGCCGTGAACAGCCGCTCGCTCGTCGGGTCGTCAGCGGCCCGGAACACGACGACGCTCAGCTCCGAGGGCAGGACTTCGAGGCCTTCGACGTCGGCGAGGGCGGTGCGGACCTCAGCGGCTAGGTCGAGCTTCTCGTCCAGCGCCTCACGGAACGCGGCCACGCCGTGCAGGTGCAGCGGGAGCCAGACGCGCAGGCCGCGGAACTCGCGGGTGAGCTCGGGCCCGAGGTCGGAGTAGTTCGGCACGCCGGTGTCGTGGTCGAGGTCCTGCAGGTAGTCGCCGTCGGCCACGTGGGCCGCGCGCAGCCGTGCCTCGTCCCGGACGAGCAGCACACCGGTGCCGTAGGGCAGGAACAGGCTCTTGTGCGGGTCCCAGGCGATGGAGTCGGCGCGCTCGATGCCGCGCAAGGCCTCCCGGCCGCGCGTGGTCAGCTGGAAGGCGCCGCCGTACGCGCCGTCGACGTGGAACCACAGCCCTTCCTCGTGCGCGAGGGCGGCGATGGCGTCGAGCGGGTCGACGATGCCGGTGCTGGTGGCGCCCGCGGTGCCGACGACCAGGAATGGCTTCAGGCCCGCCCTGCGGTCCTCGGCGATCAGGGCGCGGGCCGCGTCGACGTCCATGCGCAGGCCGGGCACGACGCGGACGCGGTCGGCGGGGAAGCCCGTGATGCGCGCGGCTTTCGCCACGCAGTGGTGGGTGTGCGCGGTGACGTAGATCGTCCCGTCCGCGGTGTCGCCGCGGTCCTCGCGGGCGGTGTGGACGGCGGACAGGGTGGCGAGCGAGGCCCCGGTCGTGAACACACCGCCGGAGCCGCCGGGCAGGCCGAACTCGGTGCAGAACCAGCGGATGACGCTGTGTTCCAGCGCCACGAGCGCGGGCGCGGTGGAGGCGACGCCGGTGTAGCGGTTGGTGACCTGGGCCAGGAGCTCCGCCAGCGCCGAGCTGTAGAGGCCACCGGCCGGGAAGTAGGCGAGGAAGCGCGGGCCCGCGGTCTCCACGGACTGGCGTGCGGCCTCCCCGAACTGCGCCAGCAGGTCGGCCAGCTCGCCGGGGGCCTCCGCCGGTGGTGGGGGCAGCAGCGCCCGGCCCGGTGTGGAGGCGGGCGCGGCCTCCAGTCCCTCGACGAACTCGTCGACGAACGCGGTGACGGCCTTCATCCACTCGGCCCTGGTCTCGCGGTCCGGTTGCAGCATGAGCACACGGTACGAAGGCCGCGCGGCGCCGCGCTCGCGGGATGCGGTCCTACAGCTCGGTGTTGATGATGGCCTCCACCAGCACCTCGCCGTCGTCGGTGAGGGTCACGGCGTCGGCGTCCATCGTGAACAGCCCGCGTTCCCGCAGCGAGGTGAACTTGGCGAGCCACGGCTCGTCGAACAACGACCGCCCGAAGCGGGCGCGGTGCAGGTCGTCGCGCACCGGCTGCAACGTGGACAGCGCCATCTTCACGCTCCTGGCCTCCTGCGCCTCCTCGGTGAACCGGGTCGCCGATCCGAGCGGCACGCGGCCGGCGTCCACGGCCTCCGCGTAGGACTTCCACTGCACGTCGGTGATCGCCTCCGAGGCGCGGCAGCTGGAGCTGCCGCCCAGGCCGATCGCGACCTCGGCCTCTTGGCGGTCCTGGTCGACCATGATGGACTTCCACTTCTCCGGGCCGAGGCCGTCGCGTGCGAAGTACATCGTGGGGTGCTCGGTGTAGCCGGCGGCGCGCAGCCCGTCGGTGAGCACCTCGCGCATCCGGTACTGCTCGGCCAGAGTCGGCCAGAAGTGGCCGTTCTGCACCAGCTTGTCGCGGTAGGCGGGCAGCTGCCACGGTGCCGGCTGCTCTCCGGCGACACCGGTGCGGGTGTCCGAGTAGGACTTCAGGTGCAGCTTGGTGCAGACGACGGCGGTGATCTCCTCCTCCAGCACGACGTCGAGGTCGCGCCGCACGCTGTCGACGGTCTGGTCGAGCAGCCCGTACATCAGGTCGATGCTGATCCACTCGAACCCGGCGCTCTTCGCGTTGCGCACGAAGTCGACGCACATCTGCGAGGTGTGCTCGCGGCCGCACTCGCGCAGCACCGGGTCGTCGAACGACTGCACGCCGCTGGAGAGCTTGGTGCAGCCCAGCTCCCGCAACGCCGCCAGCTTCTCCGGCGTGAACGTGCTGGGGTCGCCCTCGAACCGGATGGTGGTGTCGTCGGTGAAGCCGAAGTTGTCCCGGTAGAAGTCGAGCAGCCGGCGGATCTGGTCGAGCGGCAGCAACGAGGGCGTGCCGCCGAAGACGTTGAACTCGCCGACCGGCGCCTTGGCCAGCTCGGGCACGCGGGCGAGCCACAGCTGGGCCTCGCGGATGTTCCAGTCCACCCACCTCGTCAGCTTCTCCGTCGCGTTCGCGCCCTTGACGAGCACGACGGGGTACTGGCAGAAGCGGCACTTGTAGGCGCACGTGGGGATGTAGGACCACAGGTGGATGGGTGCGGTGCCGACGAGCTGGTCGCTGAGGTCGTCGAGGAAGCCGTCGACCGGATAGCCGGGGACGTTGCCGGGGAAGACGTGCGCCCCGAACGGGTCCTCGGTGACGTACTCCAGCAGGTGGGCGTTGGCGGGGTCCTGCAACGAACGCCAGACCCTCGGTTCGCGGTCCATCAGAACACTCCTCCGTTGCCGAAGTAGTTGTGCGCCTCGCCGGACTCGCGGTCCTCGCAGTAGTACTTCACGAACTCCGCGAACCGCTCTTGCGGCACGTCGGCGAAGCACTCCGGCAGCGGCGGCGGGTAGCCGATGTCCTCCCCCACCGCCGCGCGCAGCCGTTCGAAGAGCTCGTCGCGGAACTCCAGGTAGAGCCGGTAGGAGGGCGTCTTGTAGGAGTGGATCGGGGTGAGGTCGACGACCCGCATCTCGTCTTTGATCTCGGCGATCCGCCGGCCCAGGCGCTCGGCCAGGTCGGCGCCGAAGAACGCCACCACCGCGTCGTCGTCGAGGAACGACGGGGTGAGCAGCACGGGCAGGATGGTGTTCTTCGGCGTGAAGTCCTTGATGGAGAACTCCCACGCCTGCAGCGCTTCCTCCTCGGTGAGGTCCGCGGTCTGCGCCTCGGTGTCGGGGCGGATGTCGCGCATGACGATGATGCCGTCGGACCCGTAGGCGCGACCGGTGATGACCTCGTCGATGGCGTGGTTGACCCGCCGCGGGTTGATCTCGACCTTCGACAGCGGCGCGTAGGTGATGTCGAAGCCGGAGCCGCGGACCTTGATGCCGAAGTCCCAGTCGTCGGAGAGGTGGTTCACGAACCGGCCGTTGTGCAGCTGGTAGCAGATCTCGATGCCGCCGACGCGTTCGTAGGCCTCGCGTTCGACGGCAAAGCCCTTGCCGTCGGGGAAGCCGCCGAACAACGCGAACGTGACCGCGCGGCACCGCAGGGTGCGCTGGATGGCGTCCCACAACCGCGGCCGGCCGGTGAAGTGCTCGGCGTTGTAGTAGTAGTCGCACACGCCGATCGCGGCCTTGTCGTCCTCCATGGCGGCGAACAGCTCGGCGAGCCATCGGCGGTCGACGCGGCAGTCGGCGTCGGCGGAGACCAGGTAGAACCGCTCGCCGGGGTCCTTGCGGGCACGGCTGCGCTGGGCCGCGTAGTCCATGCCCGCCTTGCGCGCGCACGCCACGCCCTGTTCGGGTTCGGAGATCACGTGCAGCGCGAGACCGGGGTGGTCGGCGGCGAAGCGGTGGGCGATGGCGACCGTGTCGTCGGTGGAGTTGTTGTCCACCAGCACGATCTCGTACCGGTCGCGCTCGATGCCCTCCTGGTCGTGCAGGCTGGTGAGGACGGCGTCGAGGTTGGCCGCCTCGTTGTAGACGGGCAGGACGACGCTGAGCCGCACGTCCTCCCCCATGGCCGGCGGGAACAGCCGGTCGACCAGTTCGTTCGCCGCGGTCCTGCTGTGCAGGCCGAGCTCCTGGTTGTGCGCCACCACTTCCGCCCTCCTCTCCGCGTTGGTCATCAGCTCGTGGACGTCTCTTGCGAACTCCGGTGTCGGCAGGTCGTGGGCCAGGACGTCCAGCACCGGCGCCCGAAATCCCGGGTAGACGGTGTCGTACAACGCGTACCGGCTGGTCAGGTACGGCACGCCGGCCGCGACCGCCTCGCTGATCGGGTTGCCGTAGCTCTCGTAGTCGTACGAGGTCAGGAACGACACGATGTCGGCGTGCGCCAGCAGGTCTCGCACGGAGAACGCGGCGCCGGCCGACTCGGCCTGGGCGAGGGTGCCGCCGAAGACCACGCGCCGGGTCAGGCCGAGCTCGTCGGCGAGCGCGCGCAGCTTCACGGTCTCGGCGGGGTGCTCACCGGTGTCGCCGGCGATGAACAGGTGCACGTCGTCGGGCAGCAGTCGGAGCAGGTGCAGGTCCCTGTCGATGCGCTTCTGCGGGATGATCCGGGTGAACCGGGCGATCAGCCGGACGTCGTCGGGGATGCCGTGGTGGCGCTTGAAGTCCGCGCGGCCCGCGCGGTGCGGCGGGCTGAAGGTGTTGGGCAGGACGTCGATGTTGCGCAGGTGCGGCTGCCACTCCAGGGTGCGGCGCAGGGCTTCCTCGTGCAGCGCGAAGTAGTGGATGTGCGGTGAGTCGCGCATCGGCGGCGTGCCCGGGAAAGGGAACGTGCCGTACTTGCCGGGTTCGCTCTGCCACATCATGTCGTGGTCGCGCCAGAACACGAAGCGGCCCAGCGCGTGCCGGGCGCCGTAGCGTTCGATCGCCTGGTGGAGGGCGGTCGTGTAGGCGACGTTCTCGGGCAGGGTGCCGTTCTCGACCATCACCGTCGTGACGCCGCGGTCCTCCCAGGTCTGCTCGATCCGCCGGGCGATCCGGTCCGCGACCTCCCGCACGTAGGGAGTCTCGTCGCGCTGCACCGCCTCCAGGGTGGCGGTGACGAACGCCTGGTCGTAGCCGCTGACCTCGTCCAGGCCGTCGACGCGGTCGAGCGTGATCCAGTCCGGTACCTGTTCGTCCTGGTAGGGGCGGAAGAACGGGCCCTTGTCCGCCTTGATGTCGTAGCCGAGGTCGAGGTGGACCCGGTGACCACGTCCGGCGAACAGCGCGGCGGTCTTGACGAACTCGACCACGACGCCCGACATCGCCGTGGCGTCGAAGGACACTCCCCACAAGACGGCCATGCGCACCCGCTCCTGGTCGAAACCCCATCCACGACCGAACCTAATCCGAAAGCGCTCTCCGGACAGATCGCCGTCTCAGCAGGGGACGTGGGGAAAGGGGTTTCACCACAGATCCGGCACGGGGCGTGACACGTACCGGCGGTTAACACCCGCTCGGCCCAATCTCGCCACAGACCCGGTAACGCTCCGCTGCCGCCGTGGTGCACGGCGACGTCTGCCGGCCGAACGTGCTGGTGCGCCGGAGAGCTGGACGAGGAGGCCGCAGCCGCGGTCAACCGCGACTACGGCCTCGTTCCCGACCCCTCGGGCTCTACTGGGTACCGCTTGCCCCTAACCCTGCTCGTACGGGGTGCGTTCGCCGGCTTCGACCTTGAACGGCAGGTGGTTGCCGGCGGGCGGCAGCGGGCAGGTGGCGTAGGCCGTGAACGCGCACGGCAGGTTCACGGCCCGGTTGAAGTCGAGCACGACCTTGCCGTCGACCGGCTTGGCCGAGATCTCCCGGTTCGCCGCGTAGGTGGTGACGCCGCTGGTCTCGTCGGTGAACAGGATGGTGATGCCACCGTCCTTGCCGTTGAACGCCGTCAGCGTGTGCTCGGCGCCGTCGTGCGTGAACCGCACACGCCCTGGTGCCTCGTACACGTGGCTGAGCCCTTCCACGACCGCACCGACCGTCGTCGGCACAGGGGTGTCGAACGGCTCGAAGACGCCTTCGAGCACCCACGCCTCGTCGGGCTCGTACGCCGGCACGCCGCGGAAGCTGCTGAGCACCTCGGCCTTCGGGTCGTGCACACGCACCAGGTAGCCGCCGCGCCGGGCGATCTCGATGTCCACGTCACCCGCCCGGACGCGCGTGCCGGGGCCGCTCTGGACCAGTTTGAAGCTCGTGGGTTCGGTGATCGGCACGCCGTCGTGCGTGACCTCGGCACCTTGCGGGTCGAAGTGCGCCTCGTCGTCGTCCTGCCACCACAGCCCCGGTATGCCGTCATAGGCGCGAGGCTTGGTCTCCAGCCAGTCGAGTGACACCAGCGCCAGCCATCCGTAGGGATCGGCCAGGCCGCGTTCCCGTTCCGTCTTCCACGTCTGCCAGTTTTCCGCGAAGCCGCTCATGTCATTGCGAACGATCTGCTCGCGCAGCGCCTTCCCCGTCTCAGCTGCTGAGAAGCCGTCCGTCGCTCGACCGGGTCAACGCCTGCGGAAAATCTATGAAAAAGTTTGCAGGATTACGCCTGCTTCTCAAGTAATCCTCCTGGCGACTTGCGGAAAACTTTTGCAACGACTTTCCTGGTTCGCTGACACCGCACCCACGGAAGGCAAGGACATGTCCCAGGACTGGTGGCGACACGCCGTCATCTACCAGGTCTACGTGCGCAGCTTCGCCGACTCGAACGGCGACGGCGTCGGTGACCTGCCCGGCATCCGCTCACGCCTGCCCTACCTCCGCGACCTGGGCGTCGACGCGGTGTGGATCACGCCGTTCTACGCCTCGCCGATGGCCGACGGCGGTTACGACGTGGCCGACTACCGCGCGGTGGACCCGTCGTTCGGCGGGCTCGACGACGTGCGGTCGCTGGTCGAGGACGCCCACGGGCTCGGCATCCGCGTGATCGTCGACATCGTGCCGAACCACAGCTCCGACCGGCACGAGTGGTTCCAGGAGGCGCTGGCCGGCCGCAACCGGGAGCGGTACGTCTTCCGCGAGGGCGTCGGCGACCAGCCGCCCAACGACTGGGAGTCGGTGTTCGGCGGCCCGGCGTGGACGCGCGTGGCCGACGGGTCCTGGTACCTGCACCTGTTCGCGCCCGAGCAGCCGGACCTCAACTGGGACCTGCCGGAGGTGCGCGAGGAGTTCCTGTCGGTGCTGCGGTTCTGGCTGGACCTCGGCGTCGACGGGTTCCGGGTCGACGTGGCGCACGGCATGGTCAAGGCGGCCGGGCTGCCCGACATCGGGCACACCGACCAGCTGAAGCTGCTGGGCACCGAGCCGCTGCCGTTCTTCGACCAGGACGGTGTGCACGACATCCACCGCGAGTGGCGCAAGGTGGTGGACTCCTACCCCGGCGACCGCGTGCTCGTGGCCGAGGCGTGGACGCCGTCCGCCGAGCGCACGGCGATGTACCTGCGTCCCGACGAGATGCACCAGGCGTTCAACTTCCACTACCTCACGGCCGAGTGGAGCTCCAGCGCGTTGCGCTCGGTGATCGACTCGTCGCTGGCGGCGGTGGCACCGGTGGGCGCGCCCACCACGTGGGTGCTGTCCAATCACGACGTTCAGCGGCACGTGACGCGGTACGGCGGCGGTGAGACCGGTGTGCGCCGTGCGCGCGCTGCGCTGGCATTGATGCTGGCGCTGCCCGGTTCCGCGTACATCTACCAGGGCGAGGAGCTTGGTCTGCCCGAGGTGCTCGACCTGCCCGACGAGGTGCTGCAGGACCCGATGTGGGAGCGGTCGGGCCACACCGAACGCGGCCGCGACGGCTGCCGGGTGCCGCTGCCGTGGTCGGCGTCGGGCCCGTCGCTCGGGTTCGGCACCGGCGGCTCGTGGCTGCCGCAGCCCGCGGACTGGGCGAAGCTGAGCGTCGAGGTCCAGGCCGCCGACCAGGACTCGATGTTGTCGTTCTACCGCACCGCTTTGCGCGTGCGGCGCGACCACCCGGCGCTGGGCGCGGGCGACGGCGTGACGTGGGTGGACGGACCCGCGGACGTCCTGTGGTTCACGCGCACGCGCGAGGACCGGCGGGTGTCGTGCGTGGTGAACCTGTCCGGTGAGGTCGTCGCCCTGCCCGACCCCGGCGCCGTGCTGCTGGCCTCGTCGTACTACGGGGTGCGCGACGGCTCGCTGCTGCTCCCGCCGGACACCGCGATCTGGTTCTGACCAGCCGGATTTCCCGGTTCACCGAAAATTGTCAGACCCCCTGAGTACGGTCCAGGACATCAACTCCGGATTGGACTCAGGGGGTACGGCGTGCGCAGGTGGGAGCTCGTCTCCGGTGGCTCGGCGAAGTTCTGGGAGGTGGAGCTGACCGGGTCGGCGGTGACCGTCCGCTTCGGACGCCTCGGCGCCGCCGGGCAGACCCAGACCAAGGAGCTCGCCTCGGCGGAGGCAGCCGCGGCGCACGTCGCGAAGCTGGTGGCGGAGAAGGAGAAGAAGGGCTACCGCTCCACGTCGGCTGCCTCTCCCGACGCCGTGCAGCCCGGTGCCGCACCGTCGACGTCCAGCCGGCCCGCAGCCACTACAGCGCACACCACCGGCCATTTGACGGCCACTGCGCCTCTCGGCCAACCTGCCGCACAGCCCGCGGCTGCCACCCCCGCTCCGTCCCAGCCGAGCACCGCCCCCACCTCCACGCCTCCTTCCCCACCGCCCGTGGTGGACGAGGACACCTGGAGGATGCCGAAGGCGTGGCTGCGCGAGGCCATCCGCCAGCGCGGCTTCGACCCGGCGCCCGAGTTCACCCTCGACCCCGAGCTCGCCGCCACCGCCCGCGCCCGCGCCGCGGACCAGGTCGCCACCTCCGACCGCCTCCTCGCCGCCGAGGACTCCCACCCCGACCTGGTCGAGGCCACCCGCGAGCACCTCGCCGGCCGGCACAACCCCGTCGGTGCCGCCTGCGTGGCCGCCATGACGGCCAAGGACGTGGCGACGGTGCACCACTGGATCGCCGACCACGGGCTCGCGTTCGCGGTGGAGGCCGTGGTCGAGAGCCTCGGCATCCAGGCCGGCAGCAAGTGGCTGCCCCAGCGGAGCGCACCCAGCGAGCCGCACCTGTACCGCTACGGCGCCGCTGTCCACCCGCGGGTGGACAGCACGACGGGCCGGATGCTGACGACGACCCGGTACGCGCTCGCCGTGGCCGACGACGCGGAGCGCGCGGAGGCCGAAGCCGTCCTGGAGCGGTTGAGCACCCCCGACACGGAGTTGGTGCGGGCCTACCTGGTGACGTGGCGGGCCGACTGGTTCGACCGGGCGTGCCGGGCGCAGTCCGGGGCGAGCTGGTGGATGACGATCTGCAGCGCCAGCACGCTCGACGAGGTCGACCGGTCGCACGCGTCGCTGAACACGGGGACGACGGTCCTGTACACGGCGGTGTACGTGCTCGGACCGGCGGTCGCGCCGCTGCTCGCCGCCGACCTCGACAGCACCTACCAGCGGTCGGACCGGCGCAAGCAGGCGTTGAGGGTGTTGCAGCAGCTGCCGTGCGACGAGGCGTTCACGGCCCTGCTCGACCGGCTGGACACCAAGTACGTGCGGCCGGCGCTGCTGGCGGCGATGGCGGCGTTCCCGCGACGGGCGGCCCGGCTGCTGGGTGAGCGGGCGGGCAGCGACGCGGCCGTGCGGCAGCTGCTGACCGCGCACCTCATGTCGCACCCGTACGTCGAGGCTCCCGAGGGGTTCACCCCCGTCGAGACCGACCAGGTGCCGGAGGCGCCGGCCGAGGCGTTGCCCGCGGTGCTGGCCGCACCGCCGTGGCTGCACCGCAAGCCGCCGGTGAAGCCGGTCGTCGTGGCGGCCCTGCCGGTGCCAGGGCCGTCGGTGGTGTGGGCGCCGGGTGAACGCCCGGAGTGGCTCCGCGAGGGCTACTGGACCACCTACCAGACCTGGCAGGAACTCCTGGTGGAGTTCCACGAGCGCAAGATCGCCTACCGCGCGCGGAACCTGTTCGCGCTGGCGCCCGAGGAGGTGGTGCGCCCGCTGCTGGCCGACTGGAACCCGAACACGGGCTGGGGTGCCGAGCTCACCGGCAAGATGCTGGCCGCCCGGTTCGAGCTGGACGCGCTGCCGCCGCTGCTGCGGATGGCCGAGGCGAACTCGAACAACGCCGTGGTCCTGCTGCCGTTCGCCACGCCCGAGGTCGCGGCGCTGATGGCGGACTGGTTCGTGCGGCTCAAGCAGGTCCGCAAGGTCGCCCTGGAGTGGCTGGCCCGGCACCGCGAGACGGCCGTGCGCCTGCTCGTCCCCGCAGCGCTCGGCAAGCCCGGAGCCGACCGCCGCGCCGCCGAGGCGGCGCTCCGCCAGCTGCAGAACACGGGCGTGGACGTCGTGGCCGCCGCGCCCAAGGCGGCGGCGGAGGGTCTGCGCGCCCTGCTGTCCGTCGACCCGGTCGACGTGCTGCCCGCGAAGCTGCCGGCCATCGGCGAGTGGGCCGACACCCGGCTGCTGCCGCAGGTGCTGCTGCGCGACCGCAAGCAGGCCCTGTCCGCGCAGGCGGCGAGCCACCTGCTGATGACGGCCGCGCTGTCCAAGCCCGGCGACGTCTACGCGGGTCTGCTGTTCGCCCGCGAACAGCTAGACCGCGACTCGCTGGCGGAGTTCGCGTGGACGGTCTTCCAGCGCTGGCTGGAGATCGGTGCCCCGTCGAAGGAGGGCTGGGCGCTGACCGCGCTCGGCTGGTTCGGCGACGACAGCACGGTGCGCGCGCTCGCGCCGTTGATCCGCGCCTGGCCCGGCGAGAGCCAGCACACCAGGGCCGTGACGGGTCTGGACGTCCTCGCCGACATCGGCACCGAGGTGGCGCTGTCGCACCTGAACAGCATCGCGGAGAAGGTCAAGTTCAAGGCCCTCAAGACCCGCGCGCAGGAGAAGGTCTCGCAGATCGCCGCCGAGCTGGGCCTGTCCCGCGACCAGCTGGCCGACCGCCTGGTGCCGCGTCTGGGCCTGGACGACGAGGCGTCGCTGGTGATCGACTACGGCCCGCGCCAGTTCCGCGTCGGCTTCGACGAACAGCTCAAGCCCTACGTGCTGGACCCGGACGGCAAGCGCCGCAAGGAGCTTCCCAAGCCCGGCGCGAAGGACGACCAGGACCTCGCCCCGCTGGAGCACAAGCGCTACGCGGGGTTGAAGAAGGACGTCCGCACGATCGCGGCCGACCAGATCCACCGCCTCGAACGCGCCATGGTCGACCAGCGCACCTGGACCGCCGCGGAGTTCCACGCGGTCCTCGCCGCGCACCCGCTGCTGTGGCACATCGTCCGCCGGCTGGTGTGGATCACCGACGAGGGCCTGTCGTTCCGCCTCGCAGAGGACCGCACCCTGGCCGACTCCGGCGACGACGAGGTCACCCTCCCCGAGACCGCGACCGTCCGCGTGGCGCACCCGGTGCAGCTGCGCGACTCGGCGGACGCGTGGGGCGAGGTGTTCGCCGACTACGAGATCCTCCAGCCGTTTCCCCAGCTCGGCCGCCCGCTGCACGTCCTGCCCGAGGGCGAGGACCTCCTGCCGCACCTGAAGAAGTACAGCGACGTGCCGTACCCGGTGGGCAAGATCCTCGGCCTGACGAAGAGGGGCTGGGTCCGCGGCGAACCCCAGGACGCCGGCGTCGAGTGCTGGATCACCCGCCCCCTCCCCGCAGGCGGCGCCCTGGTGGCGTCGCTCGACCCCGGCATCGCGGTCGGCGCGGTCGACGTCTTCCCCGAGGTCAAGTTCGACGACCTCTGGTACTCCCCCGACGGCCGGGGCTACTGGTCCGCCCAGCAGAATGCCTCGACCGCGGTCGAGGTCGACGCGATCACGACCTCCGAGCTGCTGTCCGAACTGGAGTCCCTGCAGTCGTGAACACGAACCAGAGGAGCACCGCGGTGCGCAGGTGGGAGCTGGTCTCCGGCAGCTCGGCGAAGTTCTGGGAGGTCGACCAGAACGGCACGGAGGTGACTGTCCGCTTCGGACGGATCGGCACGGCCGGCCAGACCCAGGTCAAGGACCTCGCCGACGAGGCGAAGGCCACGGCCCACGTCGCTAAGCTGGTGGCGGAGAAGGAGAAGAAGGGCTACGCCGCCGTCGGCACGATGGCAGCCACGGCGCCCACGGGCGGCACGGCACCTGCACTCGGCACGGCACCGACAGTCGGCACGGCACCGGCTTCCAGCGGCTCGGCCCAGTCCAGCGCTGCGCAGCCCGCAGGCGCACAGCCTGGCGCTGCCCAGCCCAACAATGCTCAGCCCGCTGCAGCCCAGCCCACCGCGACCCAACCCGGCGCCGCCCAACCCAGCGCTGCCCAGCCGACCGCTGCCCAGCCAGGCGCTGCCCAGCCCGCAACCACCCCGTCCTCCACCACTTCCACCCTGTCGGCCTCGCCCACCCCACAACCGGCCGTCTCCACCTCCTCCCTCTCCGATGCTCCGACCGGCGCCCCAACCAACGCCCCGACCGACACCTCGACCGACACCCCACCTCCCGCCGTCGACGAGGACGCCTGGGAGATGCCCAAGGCCTGGGCCCGCACCGTGATCCGCCAGCGCGGCCTGGACCCGGCCCCGGAGTTCACCCTCGACCCCGCCCTCGCAGCCAAGGTCCGCCGGCAGTTCGCCGACAACGCCGAGCTGATCGACCGCGCACTGGCCGGTGCGGCCCCCGACCTCGTCGAGGCGACCCGCCGGCACCTCGCCGGTCAGCCCAGTCCCCTGGGCGCGGCGGCGGTCGCGACCATCACGTCGTCCGGTCAGCCGGTGGTGCACGCGTGGATCGCCGACCACGGCACGGCGTTCGCCGCCGAGGCGGTCGTCGAGTTCATGGGGCTGACGTTCGCCGACGAGTGGAACGTCAGGAAGGCGACCTGGGGCAAGGCCTGCCTGCACCGGGTGACCGACGGTTTCCACGCGGCGGCCGACACCGCCGAGGCCAAGATGCTCATCGCCGTCCGGTACGCGCTCGCGGTCGCGGACGACGCGGAACGGGCCGCCGCCGAGACCGCCCTGGAGGAGATGGGCGCGACGGGCCGGGTGAAGGAGCTGCGATCGTTCCTGGTGCCGGAGCGGTCCGACTGGTTCGCCGAGGTCTGCGCGCTGCCGCACACGTCGAGCAAGTGGTGGATGCTGCCGTGCACGGCGCGCAGCTACGAGGACTTCGTGCGTGCCGAGGCGTCGCTGACCAACTCGGCGTTCGTGCTGTACACGGCGGCCTACGTGCTGGGGCCGGCCATCGCACCGTTGCTGGCGCAGGAGCTCGACGAGGAGTACGGCTGGGCGGACGGCCGCAAGCAGGCGGTGAAGGTGCTCGCGGTGCTGCCGACCGATGAGGCGTTCACGGTCCTGCTCGACCGGTTGACCGCGAAGTACGTGCGTCCCGCTGTGCTGTCGGCGATGGCGGCGTTCCCGCGGCGGGCGGCCCGGCTGCTGGGGGAACGGGCCGGGCGCGACGACGAGATGCGCCGGCTGCTGACCGCTCACCTGATGTCGCACCCCGAGCTGGAGGTGCCGGCCGAGGTCCGGGCGGTGATCGCGGAGCACGAGGTGGACGTGTGGCCGGAGGCCGAACCCGGTCAGCTGCCGCCGCTGCTGGCGGCGCCGCCGTGGCTGGACCGCAGGCCAGCGCCGAAGCCCGTGGTGCTGACCGGCCTGCCGCTGCCGGCGCCGTCGGTGCGGTGGGAGGACGGTGAACGCGACCAGTGGCTGGAGTCCGGCCGCGAGTGGATCACCGCCCACCACAGCTGGCGCAAGCTGCTCAAGGACTTCAAGAGCGGCAACATCGGCTACTACGACAACGACCTGTTCCTGGCGGCACCCGAGAACGAGGTGCGGCCGCTGCTGGCGCAGTGGACGCCGAAATACACCTACAGCGTCGAGGAGTGGGGCAAGCGGATCGCCGCGCGGTTCGAGCTGGACGCGGTGCCGCCGTTGACGCTGCTCGCGCAGTCCACTCCGGGTGCCGGTGGCGTGGTGCTGGTGCCGTTCGCCACGGCCGAGGTGGCCGTGGTGATGGCCGGGTGGTTCGCGCGGACCAAGCAGCCCCGGCGCTGGGGGCTCGCGTGGCTCGCCCGGCACCGTGAGCAGGCCGCCCGGCTGCTCATCCCGGTGGCCGCGGGCAAGGCCGGTACCGCCCGCCGTGACGCCGAGGCGGCCCTGCGGCACCTGCACGGACTCGGGGTCGACGTGGCGGGACTCGCCGCGGAGTGCGGTGCGCAGGCGGCGGTCGACGCCGTGCTGTCGGTCGACCCGGTGGACGTGCTGCCCGCGAAGCTGCCGGTGATCGGCGAGTGGGCGGACACCCGGCTGCTGCCGCAGGTGCTGCTGCGCGACCGCAAGCACGCGCTGTCCCCGCAGGCGGCGAGCCACCTGCTGATGACGGCCGCGCTGTCCAAGCCCGGTGAGGTCTACGCCGGGCTGCCGGTCGCGCGTGAGGCGCTCGATCCCGCGTCGCTGGCCACGTTCGCGTGGGCGGTGTTCGAGCAGTGGCACCGGTCGGGTTCGTCCAAGGAGAGCTGGGCGCTGCACGCGCTGGGCTGGTTCGGCGACGACACGACGGTGCGCGCGCTGTCGCCGTTGATCCGCGCCTGGCCGGGTGCCAGCCAGCACGCCAGGGCGGTCGCCGGTCTCGACGTGCTCGCCGACATCGGCACCGAGGTGGCGCTGTCGCACCTGAACAGCATCGCCGAGAAGGTGCCGTTCAAGGGCCTCAAGACGCGGGCGCAGGAGAAGGTCTCGCAGATCGCCGCAGAGCTGGGGCTCTCGCGGGAACAGCTCGCGGACCGGCTGGTGCCGCGCCTGGGCCTGGACGACGCGGCGTCGCTGGTGATCGACTACGGCCCGCGCCAGTTCCGCGTCGGCTTCGACGAACAGCTCAAGCCCTACGTGCTGGACCCGGACGGCAAGCGCCGCAAGGACCTGCCCAAACCGGGTGCCAAGGACGACCAGGACCTCGCCCCGGTGGAGCACAAGCGGTTCTCGGCGTTGAAGAAGGACGTCCGCACCGTCGCCTCCGACCAGATCCAGCGGCTGGAGCGGGCGATGGTCGACCAGCGCGCGTGGACGGCCGAGGAGTTCCAGACGGTGCTCGCCGCGCACCCGCTGCTGTGGCACATCGTCCGGCGGCTGGTGTGGCTCACCGACTCGGGGCTGTCGTTCCGCCTCGCCGAGGACCGCACGCTCGCGGACTCGAACGACGACGAGGTGGCGCTGCCCGCGGACGCGACCGTGCGGGTCGCGCACCCGGTCGCGCTCGGCGACTCGCTGGCGGCGTGGGGCGAGGTGTTCGCCGACTACGAGATCCTGCAGCCGTTCCCGCAGCTCGGCCGGCCGCGGCACGTCCTGCCGGCCGGTGAGGACCTGTTGCCCCGCTTGAAGAAGTACTGCAACACGCCACACCCGATCGGCAAGGTCCTCGGGCTGACGAAGAAGGGCTGGGTCCGCGGCGAGCCGCAGGACGCCGGCGTCGAGTGCTGGATCACCCGGCCGTTCCCCGGCGGCGGAGCGCTCGTCGCGTCGCTCGACCCCGGCATCGCGGTCGGTGCCGTCGACGTCTTCCCCGAGGTCGGTTTCAGCGACATGTGGTTCTCCCCCAGCGGCCGCGGCACGTGGTCCGCGCCCAAGGACGCACCTCGCTCGTACGAGGTCGACCCGATCACGACCTCCGAGCTCCTCTCCGAACTGGAGTCCCTTCAGCCATGACCAGCACCCAGACGATGCAGCGCCCACCGGCCGAGGTCCGCTACGCCGACGAGCTCGCCCGCCTGCGCGACTCCGACACCGCGCCGAAGCCGCCGGGCTGGGCGCTGAGCCTCGAAGCCGCGCGGCGGTTCGTCGTCGGCGACGAGAAGCGCGGTGTCAGCAAGAAGTTCGTCGGCGACCCGTCGCTCGTGGACCGGGCGCTGGTCACGCTCGCGACCAGCCGCGGGCTGATGCTCGTCGGTGAGCCGGGCACGGCGAAGTCGCTGCTGTCCGAGCTGATCGCGGCGGCGGTGTGCGGCGAGTCGACGCTCACGATCCAGGGCGGCGCGGCGACCACCGAGGACCAGATCAAGTACTCGTGGAACTACGCGCTGCTGGTGGCGGAGGGACCGTCGCCGCGGTCGCTGGTGCCGGCGCCGATGCTGCGGGGCATGGCCGAGGGCAAGGTCGTGCGGTTCGAGGAGATCACCCGCTGCCCGCTCGAGGTGCAGGACTGCATGCTGTCGATGCTGTCGGACCGGGTGATGGCGATCGGGGAGCTGAACGGGCCGGACGGCATGGTGTTCGCGCAGGACGGGTTCAACGTGATCGCCACGGCGAACACGCGCGACCGCGGTGTCAACGAGATGAGCGCGGCGCTCAAGCGGCGGTTCAACTTCGAGACGGTGTTCCCCATCGCGGACTTCGACACCGAGCTGGCGCTGGTCGAGCAGGAGGCCGCGAAGCTGCTCGACCGGTCCGGTGTGCAGCTCGCGCCGAAGCGGGACGTGCTGGAGGTCCTGGTCAGGACGTTCCGGGACCTGCGGGAGGGCAGCGACCGGCTCACCACCGTCATGAGCACCGCGGAGGCGGTGTCGGTGGCGCACGCGGTCGGGCTGCGCGGGTGGTTCCTGCGCGGTGAGCAGGGGTCGGCGGCGGACGTGGTCGAGTGCCTGGCGGGCACGGCGGCCAAGGACAACGCCGAGGACCTGGCCCGGCTGCGGCGGTACCTGGAGCAGCACGCGCCGCGCCGCAAGGGCAAGCAGTGGCAGGAGCTGCACCGCGCCCGGCACCTGCTGCCCGGCTGATGGGGGCCGTGTTCGTCGGCGTCCGGCACCACAGTCCCGCCTGTGCCCGGCTGGTCGCTGCCACCATCTCCGCGCAGCAGCCGGCGTACGTGCTGATCGAGGGCCCCGCGGACTTCAACGAGCGCATCGACGAGCTGCTGCTGGGCCACGAGCTGCCGATCGCGTTGTTCAGCTACTCCGACGAGCACGCGTCGTGGGCACCGTTCTGCGACTACTCGCCGGAGTGGGTGGCGATCGCGGAGGCACGCCGCTGCGGGGCGGAGGTCAGGTTCATCGACCTGCCCGCGTGGCACAGGGCGTTCCGCGGCGTCAGCAACCGGTACGCCGACGCGGAGCTGCGCTACACCGAGGTGGTCGAGCGGCTGTGCCGGGAGTTCGCGGTCGACAACGTCGACGTGCTGTGGGACCACCTCTTCGAGTCCGTGCAGGACCCGCGGGGGCTCGTCGAGTACTTCGACCTGCTGCGCGGCACGGCCACGGCGGACGAGGGCGACTCGGCGCGCGAGGAGTACATGGCGCGCTGGGTTCGGGCCGCGGTGGGTGAGGCCGGGGACCGGCCGGTCGTCGTGGTCACCGGTGGTTTCCACACGCCCGCGCTCAGGGCGATGCTCGCCGCCTCCCCCGGGGACGACACCGCCGAGTGGCCGGAGGTGCCCGAACGCGAACGGGGCGCCAGCTACCTCGTGCCGTACTCGCACGCGCGGCTGGACGCGTTCACCGGCTACCAGTCGGGCATGCCGTCGCCCGGCTACTACCAGCAGGTCTGGGAGCAGGGTGCGCAGCGGGCGGCGGACTGGCTCGTCGAGTCGGTGGCGACGCGGCTGCGGCGCAGGCAGCAGCCGGTGTCGACGGCCGACCTGATCGCCGCGCGCACGCAGGCCGGGGCGCTGGCGCGGTTGCGCGGGCACGAGCAGCTCGCGCGCACGGACGTGCTGGACGGCCTGACCAGTGCGTTGATCTCCGAGGACCTGACGCAGCCACCGCCGTGGTCGCGCCGGGGCACGCTGCAGCCGGGTGCGCACCCGGCGCTGGTCGAGATGCTCGGCGCGCTGCGCGGTGAGCAGGTCGGCCGGCTGCACCCGAGCACACCGGCGCCGCCGTTGGTCGGCGCCGTGCAGGAGCTGTTGCGCACGCACGGCCTCGACCACGAGGGCACGCTGTCGCTCGACCTCACCGAGCCGCGGTCGCTGGAGCGCAGCCGGGTCCTGCACCGCCTGCGGGTGCTGCGGATTCCCGGTTTCCACCGCACCAGCGGGCCGGACCGGGGCGCGGCACCGGTGCTGGAGGAGCAGTGGGTGCTGCGGCCGGCGGAGGAGCGGCTGGCGGCGTTGATCGAGGCCGCCGAGCACGGTGCCACGCTGCCGGAGGCGGCCGGGGCGGTGCTGGAGCGGCGGGCGAGGCACGCCCAGTTGCAGGAGCTGGCCGTGGTCCTGTTCGACGCGGTGCTGTGCGGCATCTCCACGTTGTCGGGCAAGGTCAAGGAGGCGCTGAACGAGGGCGTGCGGGAGACCGGTGACCTCGCGGCGCTGGGCCACGTGCTGAGCGGTGTGCTGGGGCTGTGGCGGCACGACCGGTTGTTCGGCACGGCGAAGGACCCGTTGCTGGGCGCGGTGGTCGACGCCGGCACGACCAGGGTGCTGTGGCTGGTCGAGGGCCTGCACGGCGGGCCGGCCCCGGCCGACCCGGACCGGTTGCGGGCGATGGCGGCGACCAGGGACGCGGTGCTGCACGCGAAGTCCGCGCTGTCGCTCGACATCGCGGACGTGACGGGCGTGGCGACCAGGGTGAGCGAGGACGTGCAGGCGCCACCGGACCTGCGCGGTGCCGCGCTCGGGCTGGCCTGGTCGCTGGGTGCGCAGCCGGACGTGCGCAAGGTCAGGACCGTCACGGCGCTGGGCGACTGGCTCGCCGGGCTGTTCGCGGTGGCGCGCGAGGAGGTGCTCGCGAGCCCTGAGCTGGTCGGTGTGCTGGACGAGCTGGTCAGCGCGATGACCGAGGAGGAGTTCCTGGTGGCGCTGCCCGCGTTGCGGCTTGCCTTCGGCTACTTCCCGCCCAGGGAACGGGAGACGATCGCGGCGACCGTGCTGGAGCACCGCGGGGCCGACGGCGACGCGCGCGCCGTGACCCGGCTCGACACCGACCCGGTGCTCGTGGCGGAGGCGCTGGCGGTGGAACGGCGGGTCGACGGGCTGCTGGTGAAGGGCGGGCTGGCATGACGGACATGGAACGCTGGCGGCTGATCCTCGGTGAGCCCTCCGCGCGCTGCGCCGGGGGTCTGCGGGGCGAGGCGGCACGAAGGGACGCGGCGCTGGAGTGGCTCTACGGGCGTGATCCCGAGCTGGCCCAGCGCGGTGTGCGCAAGGGCGGCAACCAGGACTCGGTCGTGCAGACCGTCGACTGGCTGGACGAGGTGCACGCGCTGTTCCCGAAGGAGACGGTGGAACGGCTGGAACGCGACGCGGTCGAGCGGTACGAGATCACCGACATCGTCACGGACCCCGAGGTGCTGCAACGGATCGAACCCAACGCGGCGTTGCTGCGCGCGGTGCTGCGGACCAAGCACCTGATGAACCCGGCCGTGCTCGCGATGGCCCGCAAGATCGTCGAGGCGGTCGTCCGGCAGCTGGTGGAGAAGCTGAAGACCGAGGTGCGGCAGGCGTTCAGCGGCACGCGGTCGCGGCGGCCGAGCATCCACCGCAACTCGCGCAACTTCGACTTCCGCGCCACGATCAGGGCGAACCTGCAGCGCTACCGGCCCGACGAGCGCAAGCTGTCGATCGAGCACGCGAAGTTCTTCTCCCGCAACCGCAAGCACATCGAGCAGTGGCAGGTGGTGCTGCTGGTGGACCAGTCCGGGTCGATGACCGGCTCGGTGATCCACTCGGCGGTCACCGCGGCCTGCCTGTGGGGTCTGCCGGGGCTGCGCACGCACCTGATCGCGTTCGACACGAACGTGGTGGACCTGACCTCGGACGTGACCGACCCGGTCGAGCTGCTGATGAAGGTGCAGCTCGGCGGTGGCACGGACATCGCCAAGGCCGCCGCGTACGGCGCCGGGCTCGTGGACAGCCCGCGCAGGGCGGTCGTCGCGATCATCAGCGACTTCTACGAGGGCGGCAACCCGGAACGCCTGGTCCGCGTCGTGAAGGACCTGTGCGAGCAGGGCACCCACGTGCTGTGCCTGGCGGCGCTCGACGAGCAGGCGAACCCGGACTACGACCGCGTGCTGGGCCAGCGCCTGGCGAACGCGGGCGCCCACGTCGGCGCGATGACCCCTGGCGAGCTCGCCGAATTCGTTGCGGAGAAACTCAGGTGACCAGACCCGACCTGCTCGCGCTGACCCCGGACGCGCTGGCCGCGCTCGCCAACCGCGGGCTGGTGAAACGCGCGGTCAAGGAGCTCGACGCGGGAGTCGTGCCCGCGCTCGACACCGACCCGGCGGGCACCGTCCAGGGGAAGTTCCCGGACGGCACGACCACGACGCTGCCGCCGAACACCGCGCTCGACGCGGCGCGGTGCAGCTGTGGCGCGGCCGGTGTGTGCCGCCACCGCATCGCGGTGGTGCTCGCCTACCAGCGGACCGGGCCGGCGAGCGCACCGGTCGAGCTGTGGTCGCCGGGCGCGGTGACCGACGAGGACCTGACGGCGTTGATGGGCGAGCGCACCCTGCGCCGCGCCCGCCGGGCGTTCCAGGCCGGGTACCGCGCGAAGCTGCGCCGCCCGACCGCGGAGGACCAGACGGCGCAGGCGGAGCTGCCGACCTGCACGGTGACGTTCCTGGTGCCCGGCGACCTGTCCTACGTCCACACCGACGCCGTCCACCGCGAGGAGGCCACGGCACTGGCGGTGTGGGCGTTCCGCGCGGCGGACGCCACCGGCGCGGACACCGTGGACGTCGGCGGATCTCCCACCACGGCAACGGATCTGACCGCGGTCACCGACCTGCTCGACCAGCTCCTGCTCGACGGTGCCACGAACGCGAGCGAGGTCCTCGACGCCGCCTGGCACCGCCTGCACCGGGACCTGACCGCCCAGCGCCTGCACTGGCCGGCCGCGGTGATCGCGGACCTGCTCGCCCAGCTCACCGCCTACCGCACCCGCAGCGCCGACTACGCGGCCGAGCAGTTCGCCGCCCTGCTCACCGAGCTGCACGCCCGCACCACCGCGACCGGTCCGCGCGCCGAGGTCCTCGGCTTCGACGAGCCAGCTGAAACCCCGCTGCGCCGCGTCCGCCTGACCGCGCTCGGCGCCCGCCGCCGCACCGAGACCACCGCCGACGTGTACCTCGCCTCGGGTGACGTGGTCCTGGTCCAGCGCGACACCCCGCTGCGCACCGCTGTGCGCCTGGCCGCCTCGAACGTCGTGTCCGAGTCGGCGACCCGCAGCGCCAGCCGCGTGGTGACCCTGAAGACCAGCCGTGTCGCCAAGACGTCCCTCACCCCGGTCGGCACCGCCTGGGACGACCTGCCGCTCCCCTTGGTCGTCACCGACTACCCCGCCACCGCCGCGGCCCTGGCCGACCTGCCACCCCGCCAGGTCCGCGCCCGCGTCGAGGCGGAGCTGGTCCGCGCCCTGCACATCACCGAGGTGTCGGACGTGGCGTACGACCCGGCCGCGCAACGCCTGACCGCGACCCTCCACAACCCGACCGGCACCTGCCGGCTGGAGGCCGCTCACCGTGCCGTGGCACCACACGCGCTCGACGCCCTGGCCACCGCCCTGCGCTCTTCACCGACCACGATCACCGGTTCCGTGCGCCGCCACCGCGGCACCCTGGTGATCGACCCGCTGGCCGTCCACACCGAGTCCGGTGTCGTGGTCCTGGACCTGGCCACCGGCACCGCACCCCAGCAGTTACCGCCGGGTGACACGACCGCGGACGCGCTGACCGCGGCCATCGACAGCGCGCTGACGGTCTCCTCCGAGGCAGCGCACCGCGGCCTCGACCACCTGTCCCCGAGCCTGCTCGCCCGCACCCGCGAGGTCGCCGCCCACCTGCACCGCCTCGGCCTGCGGACGGCGGCGGCACGCCTGACGGCCTTCGCTGACGGGCCGAGCTCGCAGACCTGGGTCGCCGCGCACCTCAGGCTGCTGGTGACGGCCGACGCCCGCTGACCGGCGCCAGGGGGCGGCTCGGGAGGGCAGGCGGGAGATTGAGCAGGGCGAGGCAGAGCTGACGGCAAGGCGCGGTGCGGGTCGAGCGGCCTGTCTACCCGCCAGACCCGCTGGACGCAGCGGACGTGGACGCTGTCGGCACGGCCTGAACCGCTGGCACGGCCTGAACCGTTGGCACGGCTTGGTCCGCTGGAACCGCCCACACGACCGGCACCGTCGCCGCGACGACAGCGGAAGGAGCACCAGCGCCGACACGCCCGGCCGTCGCCTTCGGCCCCGCCGCGACCCCCACTCCGCCCACCGACGCCGTCGGGTCGATCCGGTGTGCCAGCAGGAAGTCCGCCTCCGCCTCCACCGCCCGCCCGAGCCGTTGCAGCACGAACCCCCGCAGGTGTGCCGCCCGAGCCGCACCCCAGCCGCCCAGCGCCACGCCGCGCGTGTACGCCTCCACGGCTTCCTCCAGCCGCCCGCAGGCGACCAGTGCGTCGCCGCGCAACGCCCACGTGCGGTCGTCGCCGGGGCTCAGGGCGACCAGTTCGTCGGCGTGGCCGACCGCGCGTTGGCCCAGGCCGATCGCCAGGTGCGTCTGCACGAGGAGGGCGTGGAGGGCGTAGGCCTCGTCGGCCCACGCCAGGCGGTCGAACTCCGCCTCGCCCGGTGCGACGGAGGTCAGGCCTTCCACGGCCCGGCCGAGCAGGCGGTGGGTTTCCACGATGTCGCGCCGCACGAACGGGATCGTGGCGACGGCCCGGTGCAGGCGGACCCGTGCCAACGCGTCGGAGAAGCCCGCGTGCGGCAGTTCCGAGGCGGCCCTCATGGCCAGTGCGGCGGCCGCGTGCAGGGACGTCGAGTCCACTCCGGTGGCCGCGGCGCGGAACACCACGAACAGGGCCAGGTCCCGCCGGGTGGCGGCGGGCAGGCCGGAGCGGGCGCCGCGCAGTGCGAGCGCCTCCACGGCCGGGGCGGGCAGGTGGCAGCGCAGGACCGCGAGCTGTTCCGCGGCGAACTCGGCGGCGAACGTGTGGTTGCGCGCGTCGGCCACGGTCAGGCCGATCACGGACGCGGCGCGGTGCGGGTAGCCGAGGCGCAGGAACAGGTCGCAGGCCACCCGGCGTTCGGCGGGGCGCAGCGACGGCTCGCCCGCGTGGGCGTGCACCCGCCACCACAGTTCCGAGGCCAGGTCCACCGGGAACGTCGTCATGTCGGCGCCGGCGCCGTCCAGGCGGCCCCGGCTGGCCGCGGTCAGCAGCCGCAGCTGGGCCGAGGGTGGCGGGGAGAAGCGGGGTACGGCGGCGGACTCGCCGGCCACGAACGCGCGCGCCATCGCGTGTGTGATGCGGGCGTGCAGGGCGGACGTCGGCACGGGGTCGGTCAGGCCGGCGTAGACGCCGCACGCGACGGGGACGTCGGCGGTGAGCAGGGCGCGCAGGCGGGTGGCCAGCGCGCGTGGGCTCGGGTCGGTGCGGTACCGCGGCAGCACGGTCATGCGGGCCTCCCGGTGGCGGTCAGGTGAGCAGTTCCCAGCCGCGCCTGGTCAGGCGGTGGCGGACGGAACGGCCGTTGCGGTGGGTCGACACGAAACCGGCGGTGCGCAGTGCGGTCGCGTGCTGTGAGGCGGTGGGCAGGCTGATGCCCACGTGCCGGGCGAGCTCGGTGGTGGTGCGTTCGGACGTGAGGGCGCGCAGCACGAGGGTGCGGGTGCGGCCCAGGGCCAGCTCCAGGGAGGCGCCGCCGGGCTGGGGTGTGGCGACCGGGTAGAAGAGCAGCGGTTGTGGTTCCGCGAACATCGACACGGCCGGGCGGGTGAGGCCGTGCAGCACCGGGACGATGAGCATTCCGGTGCCGCGCAACGAGATCTCGGTGTCCCAGGCGAGCTCCACGTGCAGGGCGGGTGCGGTCCAGGAGATCGACGGGTGCAGGTTGCCGAGCAGGTCGCCCAGGCCGCCGGTCACGGCCTGGCTGGACCGCAGCCGCACCTCCGCGTCGAACGCCTGGCGGGTTTCCGGCCAGTCGTGCTCGATCAGGTCGCGGTAGCCGGCGTTCAGCGCCGCGCGCAGGTCCTGGCGCGAGGTGGGCGTGCCCGCGGCGAACGAGCGCAGCCACGGCGAGGTGGTGCCGAGCATGGTCGCGATCTGGTCGCGCACGCGGGTCGCGGGCACGTCGAGCACCTGGCGCACGGCCTCGTCGAAGTCGGCGCGCGCGGAGTTGAAGAAGTCCGGGATGAACCGCCCCGGTCGCACGAGCTCGGCGAGCGGGCGGATCTGCGGCAGCAGCAGGCGGTCCCAGTTGCCGCTGTGCACCGTGAACACCAGTTCGTACATCGGCAGCGGGGCCGGTGCGAAACGGGTGCGCGCGAGGTCTTCCAGCTCGAAGAGAATGGTCAGTCCACGTCCCTTGGGCGCGGATTCGGACAACACGATCGGCATTTGCGTTCCCCCCGGAGTGCAAGCACTTCCGACGGTACGCAGATTTCGTTGTCCGGTCTCAGAGTTGTTCCGGTGTACAACGATCGGTGGACAATGTCAGACCGGCGGACCGCCCTGCTCGACAAGCTCGAACAGCAGGTCACGGGTGTCGTCGCGGTTCAACGACCGCCCTGCGGAAGATCGGCGGGCGTCACCCTGTCGAGTGCATCGGAATGAGTCGGCGCAGCCCGTCTGAATCGATTTGCCGGTGCGCTGGCTGAACTTCGGGAACGGCCAGGAGCGCGACGCGGTCGTTCCCGCAGGCAAGTAACCCGTCAGTGGCGCGGCCACCGCTCGTGGTGGTCGTCGATGCGGAACGGGTGGGCGTGCCGCCACGCTCCCCCGGCCGGGACCGCGTCGCACAGGTGGTCGTGGCCGGGGTCGAGGTCGTCGTGGACGTGCTCGACGACCTCGGGGTCGGCCGTGGGCCACAGGTGCAGCGCGGCCAGGGCGGCGGTAGCGGCGAGCACGCCGAGCACGGCGAACGCCGCGGTGGTGCCGGCCGTGCTCGCGACCCAGCCGGCCAGCGGGTAGCAGACGAGCCAGCAGGCGTGCGAGAGCGCGAAGTCGGCGGCGAACAGCGCGGGGCGGTCGGGGTCGGCCGCGGACCGGCGCAGCAGCCGGGCTCCTGGCGTGAGCGCGAAGCAGCACCCCGCGCCGATCAACGCCCACAGCACGAGCACGCCCGTCCAGTGCGCCGAGACCGCGGTGACGCCGGCGAACAGCAGAGCGGTCAGTCCCGCGCAGGCGCGCAGCACGACCACGCGGTCGGGCAGCCGGTCGAGCAGGCGGGGCAGCACGAGCGCGGCGGCCAGCGAGCCGATCCCGTTGGCCGCCAGCGCGACCGCGACGTCCGGGGCGGCGCGGCCCAGCCCGTCGCGGACGTGGCCGACGGTGTTGACGAGCACCATGGACCCGGCGGCCGCGGCGGCGAGGTGGACGGCGAGCAGGCCGCGCAGCCGTGGTGTCGCCAGGTAGATGCGGAGGCCGCGGGTGGTGGCGCGGCAGCGGCCCGTGCGGGCCACCGGACGGGGCAGCAGCACCGACACCACGAGCACCGCCGACGCGGCGAAGCCGATGGACGTGCCGGTGAACAGGTGGCCGAAGCTGACGACGGTGAGCAGTGCGGCGGCGAGCGCGGGGCTGAGGAGGCCTTCGAGGTCGTAGGCCAGTCGCGACAACGTGAGCGCGCGGGTGTGGTCGCGTTCGTCGGGCAGCAGGTCGGGGATGGTCGCCTGGAACAACGGCGTGAACGCGGCGGATGCGGCCTGCAGCACGAACATCAGCGTGTAGACCTGCCAGATCTCGTCCACCCACGGCAGCGCCACCGCGACCGCCGCGCGCACGAGGTCCAGCGCCACGAGCACCTCCCGCCGCGGCAACGCGCCGAGCACGGCGGCCGCGACCGGTGCCACGCCGACGTAGGCCAGCATCTTGACCGCCAGCGCGGTGCCGAGCACCGCGCCCGCCTGTGCCCCGGCGAGGTCGTGGGCGAGCAGCCCGAGTGCGACGGTCGCGAGGCCGGTGCCGGTGAGCGCGACGACCTGCGCGCCGAACAGGTGGCGGTAGGTGCGGTTGCGCAGCACGACCAGCATGCGCGGCACTATATGTGCACATGTACGCACACGTCGACCGTGACATCATGCGGGCATGGGCTCACGCGACCACGTTGCAACAACGGAGTCTTGGCAACAGCTGCCGTCGGGCAAGCACGTCGAGACCGCCGTCGACGGGTTCCGGATGCTCGCCGACCCGACGCGGCTGCGCATGCTGTGGTTGTTGTGCGGCGACGAGTACGACGTGACGACGCTCGCCGGGAAGGTGCAGATCGCGCGGCCCGCGGTGTCACAGCACCTGGCGAAGCTCCGCCTCACCGGTCTGGTCACGGTGCGGCGCGACGGCCGCCGTTCGCTCTACCGCGCCCGCGGCGGGCACGTGCGCAGGCTGCTGTCCGAGGCCGTCAACGCCGCCGACCACCACCTGACCGGTGCGCCCGACCACGACTGACGGGCTCAGTCCTGAGCGCGGCCGGCTTCGGCGAGGCGCTCGTGCAAGCGCTCCCTGATCTGGTCGGGCGTGTAGGCGGCCCGGCGGCGCTGGTTGCGGGCCACGAGCGCGCCACTGGCCGCGACACCGGCGAACGCGGCGATGCCGAGCACCTTCCAGAGCTTCATGTTGCCTAGGCTACGTGCCCATGGCGACAACCCTGGACGAAGCCGTCGAACTGACCCGGACCGGCGACGTGTGGGTCTTCCGCGGCCGCAGCGCGGCGGACCGGGCGATCCAGGCGATGACCAACAGCCCGGTCAACCACGTGGGCATGGCGGTGGTCCTGGACGACCTGCCGCCGCTGATGTGGCACGCGGAGCTCGGCAAGTCGCTCAAGGACATGTGGTCGGGCACCCACCAGCGCGGTGCCCAGCTGCACGACCTGCGCGACGCCGTGGTGACGTGGCACGACAAGTACGGCCAGCGCGCGTGGGTGCGGCAGCTGCACCACCCCGTCACCAAGGAGGTGGAGGACGCGGTCCTGCAGACCATCGCCCGCCTGGACGGCACGCCGTTCCCGACCACCGCCCGGCTCGCGTCGCGCTGGCTGCGGGGACGGGTCCCGTTGCGGCCCAAGGCGGACGCGACGCTGGAGAGCGCGTTCTGCGCGGAGGTCGTGGCGGTCACCTACGAGGCCATGGGGCTGCTGCCCCAGCGCCGGCCGAACTGGTATGACCCCGGGCGGTTCTGGAGCGGGGACGACCTGGAGCTGCTGGACGGGGCGAAGCTGGGCGCGGAGATCGCGGTCACCGTCTGAGCACGGACCACGCCCGGCTGTCCACAAAACGACTTATATCGATCAGCACCTTGACCGCCGACCGGCCCGTCTCACACGATCGGGCCGGTCTCACCTCGAGGAGCTGACAACGATGTCATGGCAGATCGACCGCAGACGCTTCCTCCACGCCACGGGCCTGCTCGCCGCCGCGCCCGGGATCCTCGCCGCGGCGCCGGGCACCGCGCTCGCCCGCGAGGCGGCCCCGCAGCGGGCTGTGCGGGACATCTACCACGAGGTGCTGCTGCGGCACACGAGGTGGTCCGAGACCCAGTTCGACGCGACGGCCGGGCGGTACCGGCGCACGGACTTCGGGTTCGCCGTCGTGCTCGGCAACGCGGTGCTGCTGACCAGGGGCACCTACGACGCGGCGCTCGCGGGTGTGGAGAAGGAGGTGCTCCGGCAGCGCACGCTGGCCACGATCAGGCACTTCGCCGCGAGCAACGTGCTGACCGGCGGCACGGAGTGGGGCAAGACCCTGTTCTGGGACACCACGTTCCAGTCGTACTTCGTGCTGGCGGCGCGGTTGCTGTGGCACGAGCTGGACGCGGCGACGCGGGCGAACGTCGAGACGATCGCACGGGGGCAGGCCGACTACACGACGTCGCTCGGCACGGGCAACGACCCGCGGTCGGGCAGCTGGACGCCGAACGGGCTGACCGGCGGTCACCGCGGCGACACCAAGCTGGAGGAGATGGGCGTCTACGCGCAGGCGCTCGCGCCGGGGCTCGCGTGGCACGGTGACGGCAGCGGGTGGCGGGAGGCGTTCGGGCGGTGGAGCCGCAACGAGGCCGGGTTGCCGGCCGCGGACCTCGCCAACCCGGCGCTGGTGGACGGTGTGCCGATCACGGCGAACACCGCGCGGAACCTGCACGACACGTTCATCGTGGAGAACCACGGCTCGTTCGGCCCGCACTACCAGGAGGAGCTGTGGCGCACCTCGGGGCGCAACGCCGTGCACTTCCTGCTGGCGGGGCGGCCGCTGCCGGAGGTGCTGACCCGGCAGCCGAACGGGGAGCTGTTGTGGCGCACCATCCTCGCGACCATGAGCGACGCCGGTGAGCCGTTGATGCCGATGGTCGCCGACCGGGAGCACCTCTACGGGCGTGACGTCATCCCGCTCGCGTTCCGCGCGACCGTACTGGGCGACCGGATGGCGGCGTGGGCGGAGAGCGCGCTCGCGGCCCGGTTGCTCGCCTACCAGAACCACCCGCCGACCTACCGGCTCGCGAAGTTCTCCGGTGAGGCCAAGTACGAGCCGGAGGCACGGGCCGAGATCGCGATCAGCTACCTGCTGCACGAGCTGCGCCCGGCGCCGGCTCCGGTGTCGCAGCAGGAGTTCTTCGAGCGGGCCGCGTTCACGGTCGACCACGGCGCGGACCCCGGTCTGCTCACGCACCAGTCCGCGGCGGCCTGGGCGGGCACGGTCACGAAGCCGGGCTTCACGAAGCTCGCCTGGCAGCCCGCGCACGACGACTGGCTGTTCAAGATCAGCGGGGCGACCCCGATGCTGCTGCCGCCCGCTGCCGTGACCAAGCGCGCCACCGTCGTCTACCGGGAGGTCCGCGACGGGTTCGCCGCCACGGCGAGCCTGCTGGCGTTCGCGGACGGCTTCGCGGGCACGGCCACGCTGCCCACCGGCACGATCGTGTGCGCGCTCCCCCGGCCCGGCCGGGTGGACGTGCACAACCTGGACATGCCCGGCATCCTCAGCGGCTCCCGCACGTACCGGGGTTCCGCGGGCACGGCCGTGGTGCGGGCACGGGAGGCGTCCCGGGTCGACGAGCTGACGTTCCCGGAGACCACGGCCCGCCATGTCCGCGTGGTCGGGGTGCGGCCGCATCCCACCTACGGCTACTCGGTGTTCGACTTCGACGTGAACGGCGACCTCGCCCGCGGCAAGGCGACCACGGCGTCGTCGTACGACACCGGCCGTGAGCCGCGCATGGCCACGGACGGCAACCCGGACACGCGGTGGGCGGTCTCCCGTGCCGAGCGCGGGCGGGTGGACAGCTGGCTCGCGGTGGACCTGGGTGCCGCGCACGCGGTGCGGCAGGTGCGGCTGCGCTGGGAGTCCGCGGCGGCGGGCGCCTACCGGGTCGAGACGTCGGTGGACGGCGCCGCGTGGAAGACGGTCGTCGAGTACCCGCGGCCGGACCTGAGCACGCCGGGCTGGCTCGACGTCGACGGCCGCGCCGGGTTCGTCGCGCGCGGGGCAGAACCGATCAGGGTGGAGGGCGACACGATCACGCTGCCCGCGGGCGTGGTCGAGGGCTACGTGCGGGCCGATCTGCGGGCCATCGCCGCGCAGGCACCGCCGCAGTGCCCGCCGGGGGTGCGGGCGAGCGTCGCCGACGGGTACCTCAGCCTCTTCAACCTCTCCGGCGCCGCCGTCACCGGCACGGTCGCGCTGCGCGGGTCGCGGTTGTACCGGGGCACGCAGGTCACCACCGCCGGTGGGACGAACTACGCGCTCACCTTGCCCGCCGCCACCGCGCGGGTCGAGGCGCCGTGGTTCACCGCGCGCGACATCCCGGCCGGCATCACGGCCGTGGTGCACGACGGGCGGCGCGTGACGTTCCGCGGCGGTCCGGCCCGGTTCACGCTGGAGCACCGGGACGGCCGCACGCTGCCGGTGGTGCTGGGCCAAGCCGAGCACACGGTCACGATGCCGGGCGCGCAAGCGTTTCCGTTCGACGACCTGGCGCTCGGGCGGGTCACGTTCCCGAACTCGGTGCTGCCGCAGGGGATGACCGATCCGGCCGCCGCGGTCGACGGTGACCAGCGGACCGCGTGGACACCGGGGCAGGACGGGCGCATGGTCGTGGACCTCGGTGCGGTGCACCGGATCGAGGAGGTCCGGCTCATGTGGACGGACGGGCCGGTGCCGCCGCACACGACCGGGTACAGCGTCGACGGCCGGACGTACGGGACGGCGACGGAGGCGCGGTACGTGGCGGTCTCGACCGGGTGGCGTCCGGGGCACGCCTCGCTCAAGAGCATCACCGTGCGGTGACGCTGGTTTCAACGGCCGGGCCCGCGGCAAACCAGACGCATGTTCGACGGTCTGCGATCCGCGGCTCGGGAGAGCGCCTTCCGGGCTCTGGTCGACGTGCCGAGGCTGGTGCGCCACCCGGTGTGGCGCGCGGGCGACCCGTCAGCGGGCCGCGGTCTCGGCGTGGTGCTGGCGCCTGGTTTCGGTGCGGGTGACGTGAGCCTCGCACCGGCGGCGTCGTGGTTGCGCGCTCGCGGCTACCGGCCGGTCAGCGCGCGGATCGGGTTCACGCTCGGCTGCACGACCACGTTGTTCGGCCGGTTGCTGCGCAGCGTCGAGGCGCACGCCGAGCGCACCGGTGCGCCGGTGGTGCTGCTCGGCCAGAGCCGCGGCGGCGGTCTAGCGCGCCTGGCCGCCGCCAGAAGACCCGATCTGGTGCGCGGCCTGGTGATGATGGGCAGCCCGGTGCTCGACCCGCTGGGCGCGCATCCCGGTGTCATGCGCGTCGCGCGGTTCCTGACGCGGCTGTCGGCCGCCGGTCTGCCGGGCCTGCTCGACGCCGACTGCTTCGACGGGCCCTGCTACGCCGAGCACATCGAGTCGATGACCGAGCCGCTGCGGGTGCCGGCGATCTCGATCTTCTCGCGCGCGGACGGCGTCGTGCCGTGGGAGCTGTGCCAGGACCCGTACGCCGAGTGCGTCGAGGTGCAAAGCACGCACACCGGGATGGGGTTCGACCCGCACGTCTACGCACTGCTCGAACCCCGCCTCGCGCAGTGGGCGCGGTCTCAGGACAGGGTGGCGGCCACGTAGGCGGCGGCCTCCGCGAGCAGCGCCTGGTCGTAGGGCGCGTCCGCAGCGGGTTTGCTGGACATGAGCGCGATCAGCAGCGGCTCACCGGTGGGCGGCCAGGCGATGCCGATGTCGTTCATCGTCGCGTAGCTGCCGGTGCCGGTCTTGTCGGCGACCTTCCAGTCCTTCGGCACGCCGGCGCGGATGCGCTGGTCACCGGTGGTGTTGCGCTCCATCAGGTCGCGCAGGAACGCCCGGTGCCGCTCCGGCAGCGCGGTGCCCGTCACGAGCGCGCGGTAGGTGGTGCCGAGGGCGCGCGGGGTGCTGGTGTCGCGCGGGTCGCCCGGGACCGCGGAGGTGATGTCGGGCTCGACGCGGTCCATCCTGGTCACCTCGTCGCCGAGACCGCGCAGGTACGCGGTGAGCTCCGCGGGGCCGCCGGCGGTGCGCAGCAGGAGATTTCCGGCCGTGCCGTCGCTGTAGCGGACCGCCGCGTCGCACAGGTCGCGCAGGGACATGCCGGTGGTGACGTGCCGGCGGGTGATCTGCGAGCTCTTCATCAGCTCGGCCTCGGTGTAGGTGACGACGGTGTCCAGTGCGACGTCACGGCTGAGCACGGCCGCGGCGGCCAGTGCCTTGAACGTCGAGCAGAACGCGAACCGCTCGTCCGCGCGGTGCTCGACGGTGCGGTCACCACAACTGGCGAACACACCCAGGCGTGCGCCGAACTTCTGCTCCAGCGCGAACAGCGGTTCGTGCCGTGCCGCAGTCGTGGTGGTGGTCGTGGTCGTCAACGGCGCGGCAGTGGAGGTGGTCTGTTGTTGCGGGGGCGGTGAAGCCGTGCATCCGGCGAGCGGAACCGCGGCGGCGGTGAGGAAGACACGGCAAGACAGACCCATGGCCTACAACCTAGTCACGGCGTGACGGGCACGATCCGCGCGTCGAGCAGTTCGCCGTCCTCGACGTGCAGCAGGGCGAGCGTGCCGTGCGGCTGGCGGCGCTTGTCGGTGGGCGAGCCGGGGTTGAGGATCCGGAAGCCGTCGTCCTGCTCGTCCAGCGGGATGTGCGAGTGTCCGAACACGACCAGGCGCGCGGCCGGGAACCGGCGGCGCAGGCGGGCGAGCCTGCCGGTCTTCTGGCCGCTGTCGTGGACCATCGCGACGGGCAGGCCCGCGATGTCGAGCTCGACGGTCTCGGGTGCGCCCCACGCCACGACGTCCGCGCCGTCGTTGTTGCCGCACACAGCGACGACCGGCGCGTACTGCGCCAGCTCGTCCAGGACGGGCGCCACGCACGCGTCACCGGCGTGCAGGATCAGCTCGGCCGTGCGCAGGTGTTCGGCGACGGCCGGTGGGCACCGCTTCCAGAACCGCGGCGCGTGGGTGTCGGACAGGACTACGACTCGCACCCCACCGACCGTAGTGGTGCCGGGACGCGCCTGCCCGCGCGCCCCGGCGCCGAGGTCAGCCCACGCAGTCGTCCTCGTAGGGGATGTTCGCGCGGATGTCGCCCTTGAGGTAGATCGCCGGGGTCAGGTAGCGACCGCCGTCCATCATGCTGACCATGATCCAGACGTTGTTGCTGTAGCCCAGGTCCCGCACGTACTGGCCGTACTCCCAGCAGTAGGCCACGTGCGTCTCACCTGCCCTGATCACGCCGACGGGGGTGCAGGCGAGGTGCTCGCAGTCCCTGATCACGGCGTCGTGCCAGGCCTCCACCGTCCAGGTGTCGGGGGTGGAGGCCTGCGCGGCCCCGGTGGTGCCCAGCAGGGCGGCCACGGCGAAGCCGAGCCCCAGTAGTGCCTTCTTCAATTTTCCTCCCCAGGAAAGTGTCGATCACAGGGGAAAACGCCGCCGGGGGCCGAGGAGGTTGCATGATCACTTTTGACGCAGGTTCCACTCGCGCGCGAGCGGGTACCCGGCCCCCATGGCACGGGCGATCTGGAGCGGGTCCGTCTCCTTCGGACTGGTGAACATCCCGGTGGAGCTGTACAGCGCCACGCAGGACCACACGGTGCACTTCAACCAGTTCCAGCGCGGCACGTCGGACCGCATCCGCTACAAGCGCGTCAACGAGCGCACCGGCCGCGAGGTGCCCTACGACAAGATCGTGAAGGGCCACGAGGTCGACGACGGCGAGTACGTGGTGGTCGAGCAGGAGGAGCTCGACGACATCGCACCCGGCCGGTCGCGCACCCTCGACATCGAGGCGTTCGTGGACCTCGACGAGATCGACCCGGTGCACTTCCAGAAGACGTACTGGCTCGGGCCGGCCAAGGAGGAGTTCTCCCGGCCGTACCTGCTGCTCGCGCAGGCGATGAAGAAGACGAACAGGGCGGGCATCGCGGTGTTCGTCATGCGCGGCAAGCAGTACCTGACCGCGTTGAAGGAGGAGAACGGCTTCCTCGCGGTGCACACGCTGTACTTCGCCGACGAGATCCGCACGCCGCAGGACGTGCTGGACGTGGCACCGCAGGGCCGGGCACCGCGCGGCAAGGAGCTCGACATGGCGGTGTCGCTGGTCGAGTCGATGTCCGATGACTGGCGGCCGAAGGACTACCGCGACACGTACACCGAACGGGTGAACAAGCTCATCAAGGACAAGCAGAAGGGCCGCGAGGTCGTCGTCGAGGCGGAGCCCGAGGCCGCCACCGACGTCATGGACCTCATGGAGGCGTTGCAGCGCAGCGTCGAGGCCAGCAAGAAGAAGCGCAAGAAGGCCGGCTGACCCCGCGCCCTCAGCCGACGACGAGGGCCGTCGCGTTGTCCGTACCGCCCGTGTGCAGCGCCGCGCGCACGAGCCGTTCCGCCGGCCTATGGCCGGCCATGATGGCCGCGATGCCGTTGTGTCCCAGCGGCCCGTAGACGCCGTCGGAGACGAGCGCGAGCCGGGGCGCACGGGTGCTGGCACGGCCGATGGTGACCGGTGTCGCGTGCCGCACGGTGTTGGTGACGACGTGTTCCATCCGCCGTCCGGGCACGACGCCACGCCGGCGGAAGTACTCGGCGACGGTGTGGTCGGTCGTCAGCTGCACGAGGTCCGCGCCGTCCGAGGCGTACGCACGGGCGTCACCGGCCCACGCAATGTCGAACCCGCCCTCGACGCGGGCGACGGCGACCACGATCACGGCGTCACCGGTGTGCAGCTGCAGTGCGGCCTGAGCGGCGAGGATCGCGGCGACCGGGTCGGTGAGCAGCGCGGCGGCCTGGGCGGCGGCGTGCGCGGCCTCGGCGGCGGCCGGCGAGTCGCCGACGCCGTCCACGAGCACGAAGGTGCGGTGGTGCGAGGCGTACGCGTCGGCGTTGTGGGTGCGCGGGCCGCGTTCGGACGAGCCCGTGACTCTCAGCGCGGTCCCGAGGGGGACGGTGTGTTCGACCAGCATGGCGACCTCCCTGCCCTCCAGTTAGCCCCGGCCGGCTGGGAGTCTGCTGTCAGCAGCCTGAGAAAGCTCTGAGCACCTGGCCGGAAGCCTTCCCCGCCCCCTCGTTGCTTGCCCAAGGCGTCAGCAACGCCTGCACGGCCGTCTCGCCGAGGCCTGGGGCGTTCCTGGGCTGACACCACCGGCCTCGCCCCGCGGTGTGCAGGGCGAGGCCGGTCGCTGCTACAGCCCGAACGCCAGGAGCACGTGACCGTGCGGGTTCTCGAACTCGGGCCAGTAGCCGGAGTGCACGTAGACCATGCCGTCCGAGACCACCGCCCCGCTGCCGGGACCGGCCATGAACCCGCCCCGCCCGGTCACGCCGTTGACGCCGCGCACGTCCTGCACGGTGTCGTGCGTCCACAGGACCGCGCCCGTCTTCGCGTTGTAGGCGCGGAACTTCCCGTCACCCGCACCCAGGTAGACCACCCCGGGCGTGCTGGTCACCGGAACGCCGTGCGCCCGCGCGCAGGCCGCCTGGCCGACCGCACCGCCGGTGGAACAGCCGTCCGCCGGCGCCGGGGTCTCCCACAGCACCTTGCCCGTGGCCGGGTCGACCGCGAACAGCGTGCCGGGATCGGCGAAGAACGTGGAGATGTAGAGCCGCTTGCCGTCGTAGCTCGACCCCCACTGGATGCCCGAGATGCCACCGCTGGGCAGCGGCACGCCGAGCTGGCGGCGCCACACGACCTGACCGGTCCGCGCGTCGAACACGTGGTACACACCGGACTTCTGGCCGACACCGACGAGCAGGCGGCCGTCGACCTCGAACAGGTTCGGCGTCGCGCCGATGTCGTAGTCGAGGTTCGTGTTGTCCTTCAGGCCGGGGCAGTAGCCCTCGGCGTCGGGCTCGTTGCAGGCGCTGCGCCACGTGTCGGCGTCGGTGACCTGGTTGGTCCACCGCACTCGGCCGGTGCGCGCGTCCAGCGCGAGCAGCGAGTCGAACTCCCCGCCCTTGCCCGTGTAGTTCTGCCCCGTGCCCACGTACAGCGTGCCGGACCTGCGGTCGATCACCGGCGAGCTCCACACCCCGGCACCGGACGGTTCGAACCGCTTGGCGCCGTTGGGCCACGTACCGGCCTCGACCGGCTCCGGCACGGTGTAGTGGCGCCACACCAGCGCCCCGTTGGTGATGTCGTAGGCGTCGACGTGACCGCGGAACGTGCAGCACGGGTAGTCGCGCGGCAACGTGTTCTCCCCGCTGGACGTACCGACGTAGACGAGTCCGTTGTGGACGGTCGGTGAACTGGTGATCAGCGCGGCGGCGTTGTCGTCGGTCTGCGCCCGCCACACCTCGCGACCGGTGCGCTGGTCGAGCGCGAACAGCCGGCCCGCGCTGTCGCCGAAGAACACCTTGCCGTTCGCCACCGTCGGGCCGTCGGAGTTGAACGCGTACCGGGGTGCCGGCGGCAGCGCGAACTCCCACCGGGCGCGACCGGTGCGGGCGTCACGGGCGTAGAACTTCCCGTCGGGGCCACCGAAGTAGATGGTGTCGCCGACGACGGCGGGCTGGCTGCGCGGCGTGTTGTAGTCACCCCGCTCGTAGGCGAACGCCCACTTCACCTTGAGCCTGCCGACGGTGCCGGCGTTGATCCGCCACTCCGCGGCGTTGTGCCGGGAGCCGGCCAGGTCCTTCGTCCACCCCGCCCAGTCACCGGACCGGTGCGCGTCGGCGGGCACGGCGGTCAGCACGACGAGCGCTGTCGTCAGCAGCGCTGTTCTCCTCAACATGGAACCTCCCCCTTCCACCACCACCCTGGCAGCGGCGGAAAGGCGGCGCGATCGTCCGAAGGCATCGACCCGGCCGACGGAAGTCGGGCCCAGGACCAGCCGAACGGTTGATGCGGTCCGGCTTGCGAACGCGTTACCGGCGAGCCACGGCCGCCGCCACCCCGTCGAGCAGCACCTCCAGGCCGCCGCGGAAGTTCTCCACCGCGTCGTTCTCCAGGTACGGCAGCTCCGGGTCGACGGGCTCGCGGTCGCCTTCGAGCAGGTGCAGCACCGGGAACCGCCGCGCGAGGTCCGGTTCGACCTCCAGCAGCACCGCCGACCGCGCGTACCACCACTCCTCGTCGCCCTCACCGGTCGCGGTGCGGGCCGCCCGCGCCTCGGCCAGCGCCTGGGCGGCGCCGCGCACGAAGTAGTTGATCGCGCCGACGATGCCGCGCAGCCGCCGGGCGGGCAGCCCGGTCGTGACCACGACGGCGGCCAGCGACTCGATGACGGCGAACTCGTGCGGGCCGAGCACCGGCCGGGCCTGCGACACCTGCAGCACCCACGGGTGGCGGCCGTAGAACTCCCACATGGCGTTCGCCCACGCCGTGGCGGCCGCGCGCCACCCGTCACCGAGGTCGTAGGAGGTGGGCAGCTCGGCCATCGCGCGGTCGTACATGAGGTCGACCAGCTCGTTCTTGCCCGGCACGTAGGTGTAGAGCGCCATGGCCGTGCGCCCGAGCCGCTCCCCCACCGCGCGCATCGACAACGCCGCCATGCCGGCCTCGTCGGCGACCGCGATGCCCGCGTCCACGATCGCGTCGACGCTCAGCGCGGGCCGCGGGCCGGGGCGGCGTTCCGGCACGGCCCCGGCACGCCAGAGCAGCTCGATCGAACGGCGGGGATCGCCCTGCCCTGCGTAGACGACCACCTTGCGACTCCTTACAGCGTAAAGTAACCTCGTCAGTCCACACTTTACGGCATAAGCAATACACCGGGGGAAAGCACTCGCAATGACCGCTGCCGACAGCCACGACGTCATCGAGGTCCGCGGGGCCAGGGAGAACAACCTCGCGGACCTCTCGCTCGACATCCCCAAACGCCGCCTGACCGTCTTCACCGGCGTGTCCGGGTCCGGCAAGTCCTCGCTGGTCTTCGGCACCATCGCCGCCGAGTCCCAGCGCATGATCAACGAGACCTACACCGCGTTCCTGCAGTCGTTCATGCCCTCGATCGGCCGCCCGGACGTGGACGCGCTGCGCAACCTCAGCGCGGCGATCATCGTCGACCAGGAGCGGATGGGGGCGAACGCCCGCTCCACCGTCGGCACCGCCACCGACGCCCACACGATGCTGCGGATCGTGTTCAGCCGCCTCGGGCAGCCGCACGCCGGCACGTCCGGCGCGTTCAGCTTCAACCTGCCCGAGGGCATGTGCCCCACCTGCGAGGGCCTGGGCAAGGTCACCGCGATCGACGTCGACGCGTTCGTGGACCGCACGAAGTCGCTCAACGAGGGCGCGATCGACGCACCCAACTACGGCGTCGACACCTGGTACTGGCGGGTCCTCGCGCACTCGGGCCTCTACTCCCCCGACAAGCCGATCGCCGAGTTCACCGAGCAGGAGCTCCACGACCTCCTGCACAAACCGACGACGAAGATCGCCATCGGCGGCACCAACGTCACCTACGAGGGTCTCGTCGTGAAGCTGCAGCGCACGATCCTCGCCAAGGACCGCGAGTCCATGCAGCCGCACGTGCGGGCGTTCGTCGACCGCGCGGTCACGTTCACCACCTGCCCCGCCTGCCGCGGCGCTCGGCTCAACGAGGCCGCACTCGGCTCGCGGATCAACGGCGTGAACATCGCCGACTGCTGCGCCATGCAGATCAGCGACCTCGCGCAGTTCGTGCGCTCGCTCGACGACCCGTCCGTCGCACCACTGCTCGCGACACTGCGCGGCACGCTGGACTCGCTGGTCGAGATCGGCCTCGGCTACCTCTCGCTCGACCGCGAGTCCGCCACGCTGTCCGGCGGCGAGTCGCAACGCGTGAAGATGGTGCGGCACCTGGGTTCCTCGCTCACCGACATCACCTACGTCTTCGACGAACCGACCGTCGGCCTGCACCCGCACGACATCCGGCGCATGAACGACCTCCTGCTGCGCCTGCGGGACAAGGGCAACACCGTCCTCGTCGTCGAGCACAAGCCGGAGACCATCGCGATCGCCGACCACGTCGTCGACCTCGGCCCCGGCGCCGGCGTCAACGGCGGCCACCTCTGCTACTCCGGCGACGTCAGCGGCCTGCGCTCCTCCGGCACCCTCACCGGCCGGCACCTCGACCACCGTGCCAAGCTGCGCTCCGAGTTCCGCTCCCCCAAGGGCTTTCTGAGCATCACCGGCGCGTCGCACAACAACCTGCGCGACGTCTCCGTCGACCTCCCGCTCGGCGTGCTCACCGTCGTCACCGGCGTGGCCGGCTCCGGCAAGTCCTCGCTCGTCCACGGCTCGCTGCGGGGCCGCCCCGGCGTCGTCACCGTCGACCAGTCCCCGATCCGCGGGTCGCGCCGCTCCAACCCGGCCACCTACACCGGGCTGCTCGACTCCGTCCGCACCGCGTTCGCCAAGGCCAACGGCGTGAAGGCCGCGTTGTTCAGCGCCAACTCCGAAGGCGCCTGCACCCACTGCAAGGGCATCGGCCTCGTCTACACCGACCTCGCGATGATGGCCGGCGTCGCCACCGTGTGCGAGAAGTGCGAAGGCAAGCGGTTCACCCCCGAGGTGCTGCGCTACACGTTGCGGGGCAAGAACATCAGCGATGTCCTGGGCATGCCGGTCGCCGAGGCCCGCGAGTTCTTCCCCACCGGCCAGGCCCACGCCGTGCTCTCCCGGCTGCACGACGTCGGCCTGTCCTACCTGTCCCTCGGCCAGCCGCTCACCACCCTGTCCGGCGGCGAACGGCAACGCCTCAAGCTCGCCATCCACATGGCCGAGAAAGCCGCCACCTACGTGCTCGACGAACCCACCTCCGGCCTGCACCTCGCCGACGTCGACCAGCTCCTCGGCCTGCTCGACCAGCTCATCGACGCCGGCAACACGGTCGTCGTCATCGAGCACCACCTCGCCGTCATGGCGCACGCCGACTGGATCGTCGACATGGGACCGGGAGCAGGCCACGACGGCGGCCGCGTCGTCTTCACCGGCACCCCCGGCGACCTCGTCGCACACTCCGACACGCTCACCGCGCACCACCTGAAGGAGTACCTGGCATGAGCCTGCTGACGGTCACCGGGGTGCGGGCGCTGACCCCGCGGATGACCCGCGTGACGTTCACCGGCGACGGCCTCGCCGACCTCGGCACGTGGCCCGACCAGCAGCTGAAGCTGTTGTTCCCCAAGCAGGGCGGCTCCGCCCACGTCTCGGACGCCACCGACACCGGCACCTGGTACCAGGCCTACCTCGCCCTCCCAGAGGAGACGCGGCCGTGGATGCGCAGCTTCACCGTGCGCGCGCTGGCCGACGGCGTGCTGACGGTCGACTTCGTGCTGCACGGCGACCACGGCCCAGCCGCCCGATGGGCCGCCACCGCGAAACCCGGTGACGTGCTCGGGCGGTTCGGGCCGTCCCGCGACTACGCCCGGCCGCTCGGAACCGCCGAGCTGCTGGTGTTCGCGGGCGACGAGACCGCGTTGCCCGCGATCGGCTCGCTGCTGGAGGTCCTGCCCGCGCACCAGCGGTTCCTGGCCTTCGTCGAGGTCGCCGACCCCGCGGAGGAACAGGACCTGCCCGGCGTGCGGTGGGTGCACCGCAGCGCCGGGGAGGACCTGGTGTCCGCGGTCAGCGCCGTGGAGGTGCCCGCCTCGGTCTGGGTGTGGCTCGCCGGCGAGGCCTCCACCGTTCGCCTGCTGCGCAGGCACTTCGTGAGCCTCGGTGTGTCCAGGGAGGACATCGAGTTCGCCGGCTACTGGCGGCGCGCGCTCACCCAGGACGACGCCCCGACCGAGGACGACCTCGCCGAGGCCCGGGAACGGATCGCCGCGCTCACCGAGTGACCCCGCGGAACTCCAGCAGGTAGCGCTGCGGCGTCAGCTCCACGACCTGGTCGAGCACCAGACCGCTGTCCGCCGCCACCCGCTCCAGCTCGTCGACCCGGCGTTCCCGGCCACCGAAGTGCACCAGCATCACCAGGTCCATCTCGGTGCTCGCCCGCAGCCCGCCGACCGCCTCCACCACCAGCACCCGGCCGTCCCGCGGCGCCGCCTCCGCGCAGCGCCGCAGGATCCGCCGGGCGTGCTCGTCGTCCCAGTCGTGCAGGACGTCGAACAACAGGTAGGCGTCGGCCCCCGGCGGCAACGGGTCGAAGAAGCTGCCCGCCGTGGCCTTCGCGCGGTCGCCGAACGGCTCGAACGCCTTCTGCGCCTCGGTCACGTCCAGGTCGACCAGGTGCCCGGTGATCCCGGGGTGCGCGGCCAGGACCGCGGCGAGCTGCCGGCCGGGACCACCGCCGACGTCGACGACCGTGCCGAACCTGGCCCAGTCGAAGCCGGCCACGACCTGCGGGAGCTGCTCGCGGATGCGGAACGCCATCTGCGCGTCGAACGCCCTGCGCAGGTGCGGGTGGTCGGCCAGGTCGGACCAGAAGTCCTGGCCGTAGCGCAGTGGGTAGGCCGCCTCGCCGGTCGTGACGCTGTGCCGCAGGTCGACGAACGCCAGGTCGGCGCGGCCCGCGGCGGTGCTCGCGTCCAGCAGGTTCGCCAGGCCGTTGTCCGCGTCCCACCGCAGATGGGCGCCGAACGGCGTGGTGCGGTAGCCCTCACCCGCGCGTTCCAGCACGCCGAGCGTGACCAGGTGCCCCAGCAGCAGGTCCAGACCCAGCGGCGAGACGTCGAGGTCGGCGGCGAGCTGGTGCGCGGTGCCCGGTTCGGCCAGCAGCTCCGGCAGGCCGAGGGTCACCGCGACCCGCAGTGCCATCGGCGTGACGAGGCCGGCCATCTTTCGCAGCGTCTGCACTTCGTTCTCGTGGTCCACGACGGTCCACCGTCCCACCGGCGTCAACTTGTTTTCATTCAACACTGAAGAGATAGTGTGGAACAAGTCGACGTTCGGCGCCTACCGTGTGCATATGAGGACCAACTGGGCCGGCAACGTCACCTTCTCCGCGGCCTCGGTCGTCACGCCCGAGTCGGCCGACGACCTGCGAGCCGTGGTGCGCGGCGCCTCGGCCGTGCACGTCGTCGGGAGCGGGCACTCGTTCAGCACGGTCGCCGACACGACCGGGACGCTGGTGTCGCTGGCGGCGATGCCGGAGGAGTTCGAGGTCTCCGGGACCACGGCACGGGTGAGCGCGGGCATGACGCTCGCACAGCTGGCACCGCGGCTGGAGGCCGAGGGGCTGGCCCTGCACACCCTGCCGTCGTTGCCGCACATCACGGTCGCGGGCGCGGTCACTACGGCCACCCACGGCTCGGGTTCCCGGTCGCTGGCCGGTGCCGTGCGCGCGGTGGAGGTGATGCGCGGCGACGGGTCCGTGGTGTCGCTGACCTCACCGGGCGCGGTCGTGTCGCTGGGCGGGCTGGGCGTGGTCACGGCGGTCGAGCTGGACGTGGTGCCGTCGTTCCAGGTGGAGCAGACGGTGTACGACGACGTGGCGTGGACCGCGCTGCTCGGGTCGCTGGAGCAGGTCTTCGACGGCGCGTACAGCGTGAGCGCGTTCATCGACTGGCAGGGCAGCGCGACGCTGTGGGTGAAGCACCGGGTGGGCGACCACCCGCACGCCTTCCCCGGCCGGCCGGCGGACGGCCCGCGGCACCCGGTGCCCGGCCAGCCACCGTCGCGGTGCACCGTGCAGGGCGGGGTGGCGGGACCGTGGCACGAGCGGCTGCCGCACTTCCGCGCCGAGTTCACCCCGTCGGTCGGAGCCGAGCTGCAGACCGAGTACTTCGTGCCGCGCACCCGCGCGGTGACGGCGTTGCGCGCGCTGGCGGAGATGTCGACGGTGATCTCACCGCTGGTGCAGACCTGCGAGATCCGCACGATCTCCGCCGAGCCGCAGTGGCTGAGCCCCGCGCACGACCGGGACAGCGTCGCGATCCACTTCACCTGGGTGCCCGACACCCGCCGGGTGCTGGAGGTGCTGCCGCGCATGGAGGAGGCCATCGCGCCGCGGCCGCACTGGGGCAAGCTCTTCACGGTGCCGGCGCCGTTGCTGGCCGCCCGCTACCCGCAGTGGGACGCCTTCCGGGCGTTGCTGCGCGAGCACGACCCGAAGGGCGTGTTCCGCAACGACTTCCTGACCCGCTACCTCGGGTCGACGGCGTCCGGCTGACGCCGCGGCAGGTCCGCCTCCGACCCCCGCACCCGCGTCAGCGGCCACCGCAGGGTCGACGTCACCGCTGTCGAGCCGCAGGATGCCCTGCGGGCCGGTCATCCACCCTCGACCACCGCGTCCCCTTCCCGGCGCAGCTCCTCCAACTGCCCGTCCGAGAACCCGTACGTCGTCACCACCGTCATCTTCGCGCTCGTCACCAGCAGCCCCGGCCCCCACGCGTCCACCACCACCCCGCGCTGGTGCTCGGCGGTGAAGAACGGCCTCCCGTCGACCGCGAACGCCACCTCGGCCGGCCAGAACAGGGTTCGCCGCGCCTGGCCGGGGTGGAACTCGTGCGCGAACTTCAGCTGGTGCAGGAACGTGACCCAGCCCTCGGTGATGTCGTCGTAGTAGTCGTCCCACTCCGGCGACGTGCCCTTGGGTGCGCGGGTGCACACGACCCGCGTGCCCTCGGGGACCGGGGACAGCGCGAACGTGTCGTGGCCGTGGACGACCAGGGTGGTGCCGTCCTCCCGCGCGTTCTCGAAGTAGATCTGGTCGATCTCCGCGTCGAGCCCGGGGAGGTCCCAGCCGTGCCAGTGGCGGATCTTCTCCCTGTCGCGGAACGACCGCCACACCTGCTCGACGGGTGCGGCCACGGTGATCTCGATCCGGACGCCGTCATCGCTCATCGGGAACTCCAGGGTGCCCCAGTGCGACCACCCGGTACGGGCGGCCGGATTCGGTGTCGTAGCGCAACGCGAGCTGCCGCACCGCTTCGGCCAGGTCGCTGGTGAACTCGTGGACGGCGCCGGGCTCGCCGAAGCGGACCGTGGTCTCCACCGTGAACGTGAGCAAGCGCTTTCCGGCGTCGGCGGCCGAACCGGCCATCCGCCCGACCTCGCGTGCGGTGTCCGCAGCGACCGACACGAGGTGGGTGGCGGCGAACTGGTCCTGCACGCCGGCTGCCACCGACCGGCCGGGGCGGGCGCGCAGCACGCGCTCGACGCAGCCGCGGCGCCGGCGTTCCTCGACGAGCTCGACGAGGCCGGCCTGCTCCAGGGCGCGCACGTGGTAGTTGACCCGCTGCCGGGGCAGGTCGAGCGCCGCCGCCAGCTGGGTCGCCGACGCGGGCGAGGCCAGCAGCTCCAGCAGCGAGCGGCGCAACGGGGAGAGCTCCACGGCTGTCACGGTGCCATTTGACAAAATCATTTGTCAATACCGGAACGCGACCGGAAACAGGTAAGTTCGTTGACGGTTGCAACAAACCGCCTCCACCCTGGGACCGTGAGAACCCCCCTGCTGGTGGCAGCGTTAGCAGCAGCAGCGATCGTTCCCGTGTGGACGGTCGCCGCGCAGGCCGACGTCGTGCCAGGAACCGCTTATCAAGTGACGAACGTCGGTAGCGGGAAATGCGTGGAGTCGCTGGGATCGGCGAACGGCGCGCAGCTCCGGCAACAGGCCTGCTCTGGGCAGACGTGGAAGTTCACGCCCACGAGCGACGGCTACCACACGGTCGGCGAAGGTGCCGTCTGGGACGTCTCGAACGTGTCCACCGCGGACAACGCGGCGATCCACATGTGGCAGTCCTTCACCGCGAACAACCAGCAGTGGCGCGCCGAGCAGGTGGGCACGGACACCTACCGGTTCGTGAGCCGCCACAGCGGGAAGTGCCTCGACGTGCCCGGCGCCACCACGGGCGATGTCCAGCTGGTCCAGTACACCTGCAACGGGACCAACGCGCAGCTCTTCCGCCTCACCTCCGGCACCCCGAACCCCGGCCAGCCCGACTTCGGGCCGAACGTGCTGGTCTTCGACCCGTCGATGCCCGCGAGCACCATCCAGGCGCGCCTGAACGACGTGTTCCGTCAGCAGGAGACCGGGCAGTACGACGCCCGCCGGTTCGCGATCATGTTCAAGCCCGGCAACTACAACGTCGACGTCAACATCGGCTTCTTCACCCAGGTCCTCGGCCTGGGCCTGCTGCCCGACGGCGTGACGATCAACGGTCAGGTGCACGTCGAGGCCGACTGGTTCCAGGGCAACGCGACGCACAACTTCTGGCGCAGCGCGGAGAACCTCGCGATCCGGCCGCCGAGCGGCACCAACACGTGGGCCGTCTCGCAGGCCTCCGCGATGCGCCGCACCAAGACCTACGGCAACATGCAGCTCGACGACAACGGTTGGTCCAGCGGCGGCTTCCTCGCCGACTCCGTGGTCACCGGCCAGGTCCGTTCCGGTTCGCAGCAGCAGTGGCTGTCGCGCAACACCGAGTGGGGCTCGTGGACCGGGGAGAACTGGAACATGGTGTTCGTCGGTGCGCGCAACGCGCCGCAGACCTCGTTCCCGGAGCCGCCGTACACCACGGTCGCGCAGACGCCGGTCGTGCGGGAGAAGCCGTTCCTGAACGTCGACGCCGGCGGCGGCTACAACGTGTTCGTCCCGGCGCTGCGCAGCAACTCCAGCGGCACCACGTGGGCGAGCGGGCAGCAGCAGGGCACCAACATCCCGCTGTCGCAGTTCTTCATCGCCAAGCCCGGCACGAGCGCGGCGACGATCAACCAGCAGCTGGCGGCCGGCAAGCACCTGCTGCTGACGCCGGGCGTCCACCAGGTCTCCGAGCCCATCCGCGTCACGCGGCCGGACACGGTGGTCATGGGCCTCGGTCTCGCGACCGTCATGCCCACCAACGGGAACATGGCCCTGGACGTGGCCGATGTGGACGGTGTGAAGATCGCCGGTCTGCTGCTCGACGCGGCTCCGACCAACTCGCCGCTGCTGGCGCAGATCGGCGCGCCGGGCAGCAGCGCGCGGCACCAGGCCAACCCGACCTCGGTGCACGACCTGTACGTGCGCATCGGCGGTTCGGCGGTCGGGCGGGCCACGACCTCGTTGGTGGTCAACAGCCACGACGTGATCGGCGACCACCTGTGGCTGTGGCGCGGCGACCACTCCTACGGCGTCGGCTGGGACCTCAACACCGCGGACACCGGGCTGGTCGTCAACGGCAACAACGTGACGATGTACGGCTTGTTCGTCGAGCACTACCAGAAGTACCAGACCATCTGGAACGGCCAGGGCGGCCGGACGTACTTCTACCAGAACGAGATGCCGTACGAGGTGCCCAATCAGGCAGCGTGGATGAACGGGTCCACCCGCGGCTACGCGGCCTACAAGGTCTCGAACAACGTCACGACGCACGAGGCGTGGGGCCTGGGCAGCTACGCCTTCATGAACGCGAACCCGTCCGTGGTCGCCGACCGGGCGTTCGAGGCGCCGAACACCCCTGGCGTGAAGTTCCACAGCATGGTGACGGTGTCGTTGGGCGGCAAGGGAACCATCCAGCGGATCATCAACAGCTCGGGTGGCACGGCGACCGCGGGGTCGACCGAGGCCTACCTGGCGAACTACCCGTGATGACGCGCTGAACCCGGAGGAACCGGTCCCGTGCTCCGCCCTGGATCACGGGACCGGTCCGTCCCGGTCAGCCCAGCCGCTTCGGGCGGTTGATCTTCATCTCGTCCATGTCGGTGACCTTGGCCTTGAGGCCGCGGAAGTCGACGCCCAGCTCGTCGAGGGCGGCGCTCGCACGCCGCAGGCCCGCGTCGTCCGGCTTCTCCGCCGCCGTGAGGATCACCCGGTAGCTGAAGAAGTCGAGCTTCTCGTCGAACGTCAGCGCGCCCTCCTCGCTGAACCCGGCGTCGCGCAGGAAGTCGAAGCCCTCCAGGCGTTCCCGCAGCGCGGTGCGCTGGTCGTCGGTGAGGTCGGCGAAGCGACCGCGGACGAGTACTCGGTAGGTGTGTTCAGCCACGAGAAAACATCGTGCAGGAACGCCCCGCACTCTGGCGAACGATTTCCGCGGTGCGCAAGAATCATGATCCATGAACGCAAAGGACCTGGTCACGCGCATCCGGACGGAGCTGCACCCCGGTGAACACGACAACCTCGTGGTCAAACTGATCGAAACCGGACAAGCCCCGCGCGCCGTGATCGCCACGTTCGCCGCCGAGGAGCACCACATCGTCTCCTCCGACTGGCGAACATTCCTCACCCTCGCCGCGAAGGCAGAGGAGCCGAACGCACGGGCGTTCTTCACCCTGCTCGCCGGTGGCGAGGAGCTGGTGCTGCCGATGCTGGAACCGCTGGCCCGCGCGGCCGGCATGACCGCGAAGGACTTCCACGCCCACGAGCCGTTCCCCGGCTGCCAGGCCTACCCGGCCTACCAGTCGTGGATGGCGCTGAACGGCGAGCCCACGGACGTCGTCCTGGCGATCCTGGCGAACTTCACGGCGTGGGGCGGCTACTGCGCCCGGATGGCCAAGGGCCTGCGCGAGCACTACGACTTCGGCGACGAGGCGTGCGGGTTCGTCGACTTCTTCGCCCAGCCGGCCCCGCAGGTGGAGGAGCGGGCGCTGGCGGCGATCCAGGCGGCGCTCGACGCCGGGTGGCAGCCGAAGCACGCGTGGCGCTACGGACGCCTGCTGCAGGCCTACGAGCTCCAGTTCTGGTCGACGCTGGCCTGAGGCCAGAGCGTGGTTCCCGTCGTCCGGCCGGGAGGGCGGGAGCCGCGCTTCACACCTCGTCGGGGACGTGCACCCACCCCTTGCACTCCTCGCCCGCCACCTCGACCCTGGGCAGCGGCACGAACACCCAGTCGTCGACGCCGTCGTAGCCGTGCCGGATCACCGAGCGGTGGATCGGCTCGGACACCACCAGCACGAGCGGGGCGGTGGCCTGCTCGTGCGTCGACGCGGTGAGCAGCCTGGTCGCGATGTCGATGTCCTCGCCGAACCAGCCGAAGTCGTCGCACGCCACGTCACCGGGGTGGATGACGAGCCGCAGCCGCAACGGGTGGTCCTGCCCGGCGTTGCGCTCGTCGAGCAGCGCCTTCAACCGCGGTACGAGCCTGGTGAGCAGCCAGGTCTTCGGAATCCGGTCCGTCGGGTGGACCAGCACGATCAGCCAGTCGCCGCGGTCGACGAACCGGTCCCGCAGGTCGGGGGTCACGCCGCTGTCCACGAGCGCGTGCTCGACGAGGTCGATCACGGCCCTGCGCAGCAAGGCCATCACGAGGTTGCTGCAGGCCGTCGGTGGTGTCATGGCCACAGCGAGGATCGTGCGCTGACACGGTTGTATCGAGGGGGTACTCATGGCTCCCCGCCTCCTGACCTTCGAACGTGCGGAGGTACGGGCACTGGCGGTGGTTCACCCGTTTGGGCAGTGAACTTCAGTTAACTTCAGTTGATCTACTTTTTATGTCTATAGTTAAGAGTAAGGCTCAACTGAAGTCCGAGCAATAGCCGAAAAAATTGCCCCATGCACTCCACCAGGTGACTGAACCCGGGTGTAATGACCGGTTGACCTCCGACGATGAGCGAGTACTGCCGATCCTTTCACTGAAGTTCAGCTGAAGGAAGTGATGGCGTGACCTCCGCAGTGGACCCGGCGCTCCGGCTCGCGCAGCGGCTCCGCGAGCTGCGCAGGAAGGGCTGGCCCGGCAAGCGCATCACCCAGGACCAGCTGGCCCGGGCGTTCGACGTCAGCGTTCCGCTGATCTCGTCCTGGGAGCGCAGGCAGAAACCGGTGCTGCCGCCGGAACAGCGCCTGCGGGCCTACGCCACCTTCTTCGCCACGAGCCGCTCGGCCGACCGCGAGCCGTACCGGGTGCTGTCCCAGCTGACCGCCGAGGAACAGGTGGCCGAGGACGCCCTGCTCGGTGAGCTCATCGCGCTGCGCGACCGCGCGCTGGGCGAGTCGCCCGCCGAGGACACGCCCGTCCTCGTCGACAACCTGTGGCGGCTTCCGCCCAACGAGGACATCACGATCGTGTGCTCCAAGCTGCCGGAACGCCTCCGCAGGCAGCTCCCGGGAGCGGGACCGGACGATCCCGACTACGTCGAGCTGTACCAGTACTCGGACCTGGACTCGCTGTTCGAGCTGCACGGCCACATCCGCGCGATGAACCCGACGAACACCGTGCGCGTACGCCCTGGAGCGGGGGTCCTCACGGCCGACGAGAGCTCCAGCCACCTCGTGCTGCTGGGGGGCGTCGACTGGAACGAGATCACCGCCGAGCTCCTGCACCGCATCGACCTGCCGATCCGCCAGCAGGAACGGCCGGACGACACCGACACGAGCGGGTTCGAGGTCGTCGCGGACGGGGAGGTGGTCGAGACGTTCCTCCCGAAGTTGCGCAGGATCGGCGACAGGCAGGTGCTCGTGGAGGACGTCGCGCACTTCTACCGGTCGCGCAACCCCTTCAACCAGAAGCGCACCGTCACCATCTGCAACGGCGCCTACTCCCGTGGCGTGCTCGGCGCGGTCCGCACCCTGACCGACGCCCGGTTCCGCGACCGCAACACCGCCCACGCCCGGACCCGGTTCGCGGGCCTGGACTCGTTCAGCATCCTCAGCCGCGTGCCGGTCCTGCAGGGAACCGTCATCACGCCGGACTGGACCAGCGACGACCACCTCCTGCACGAATGGCAAGCGTGATCCCGTGAAGAACGCCACCCAGGTCCGCTCCGAGCACCACCACGGCAACCACCGCGGGCTGCTCGACGAAGCGCCGAGAACCACGTCCACCGCCGCGCTGCGGGCGATCGTCGTGCCGACCATCCGCTCGTCGCACGCGATGCAGCACGCGATCGACCTGGCGGTGCGGCTCGGCTGCGTCCTGGTGGCGCTGTGCAGCCGGAACGACACGTCGGCGTTCCGAGTGGCCTTGCGCGCCTCCCGGGCCGGGGTCGAGGTCGTCGCGATCGACGTGGAAGACCTCCCCCCGCGGCTCCTGCCCGCGTTCAGGACGTCGACCCTGCTGCGCGACACCGAGTTCACCCACCGCAGCGACCTCGCCCTGAAGCGCAACCTGGGCCTCCTGCTGGCGCGGGTGGCGAAGTGGGACCGGATCGTCTTCCTGGACGACGACATCGAGGTGCCGGACCACCTCGACCTCGGCCGGGCGGCGGCGCTCACCGACGACTACGCCGGAGTCGGCCTGAAGATCACGGGCTACCCCGACAACTCCGTCGTGTGCCACGCCTACCGGGAGGCGGGCGGCGCCCAGGAGACGTTCGTCGGCGGGGGCGCGATGGCGGTGCACGCCGGCACGACGTCGTCCTTCTTCCCCGACATCTACAACGAGGACTGGTTCTTCCTGCTCGGTGACGAGAAGCTGCGCCGGACCACGGTCACCGGGATCGCCGTGCAGGAGGAGTACGACCCGTTCAGCGTCCACGAGCGGGCCGAGGCGGAGGAGTTCGGCGACGTCCTCGCGGAGGGGCTCTTCTGGCTGCTGGACGAAGGCCTGCCGCTGACCGGCGCGAACACCGGCCATTGGGCCGGCTACCTGTCGAAGCGGCAGAAGTTCATCGCGCAGACGATGGACATGACGAGGGACACCGAGGTGGATCCCGGCCGGAAGGCGAAGAAGCTCAGGTCGCTGGACGCCGCCTTGCGCCGCTGCCGGTCCATCTCGCCGAAGTCGTGCGAGGAGTACGTCGAGGCCTGGCGCAGGGACCGGGCGGTCTGGCAGCGGCACCTCGACCACCACGAGCAGCACGCGCCGCGTGACAGCGACCTGGGCAAGGTCATCGCCCACCTGGGTCTGGCGCACGTGACCACGTACCTCTGAGCAGGTTGCCAGATGTTGTGCCTGTGACGCCCCGAGTCCCCGCCCCTGGCTTCGCCGGCGTCTGCAAGGAGGGGAAGGGAGCGGGCAAGACTTCTGGCCAGGTGCTCAGCGGACCAGGTCCTTCACCAGCACGTCGCAGACCTCCACCTCGCGGTGCCCGTTCTCGTCGGGCGGCGCGTAGCACTCGACGGCCGAATGGCCCCAGCCGCGGTAGCCCAGCCCGTCGTAGAGCTTCGCCGCTGCCGTGTTGGTCACCTCGACGGCCAGGGCCACCACGCCGTGCCCGCGTTCGGCCAGCAGCCGCTCGGCCCTGCCGATCAGCTTCGTCCCGGTGCCCTGCCTGCGGTGGTCGCGGTGCACCTCCAGGTGTGTGACCAGCGGCGTTCTCGGCAGGTACCGGCGGATCTCCGGTTCCTCCGCCGGTTCCAGCCAGAGGTAGACGTCGCCGATCAGCACGTCGTCGAGCCACGCCGTGAGCAGCACTCCCCTGCGGTCCGACTGCCGGCGCAGGCGGTCGGCGAAGTAGCGCTCCTGCCCGAGTCGTTCGGCCAGCGACCCGAGGTCTTCGGGTCGCGCCGGCCTGATGGTCACGTCGCCCATGCCACCCCGTGTACCACATTCCGAACCGAACCAGTTCGTTCCAGCACACCGACTCGTCTGTCCACAGTGGACGCGGGACGCGGCGACCGGACGTGTGAAGTCGACGGTTCATTGACAAAAACCGGACAGCACGGGGAGGAACCGCATCGCGGCAGGTAGCTTGCCCGCAGGAGTGCGCTGCCAGGACAGGATCACCGTGACGAGCGAAGCGTCCGACATCGTTGTCGTGCTGACGGCCTTGGAGAGCGAGTACACCGCGGTCAGGGACCTCGTCGAGGAGCCGGCGGTACTCCGCCACGCCGCCGGCACGCGGTTCGAGGTCGGCCGGATCCGGGGCGGCACCGGGCGGGTGGCGCTGGCGTCGGCGGGTGCGGGCAACCAGCCGGCCGCGGTACTGGCCGAACGGGCGATCGCGGAGTTCCGGCCGCGGGCCGTGTTCTTCGCCGGGATCGCGGGGGCGCTGCACGACGACCTCGACCTGGGCGCCGTCGTCGTCGCGACCAAGGTCTACGGCCACCACGGCGGTGTCGAGGGCGAGAACGGGTTCGGCGCGCGGCCGCAGGCGTGGGACGCCGACCACGAGCTGGAGCAGATCGCGCGTGCGGTCAGCCGGGACGGGCGGTGGCGGCTGCCCACCGCGCCCAGGGTGGTGTTCCGGCCGATCGCCGCCGGTGAGGTCGTGCTCGACTCCCGGCTCACGCCGTCGGCGGAGCACCTGCGACGGCACTACTCGGACGCGGCCGCCGTCGAGCTGGAGAGCGCGGGCACGGCGAAGGCGGCGCACCTGAACCGGGCGCCGTTCCTGACGGTGCGCGGCATCAGCGACAAGGCCGACGGGCGCAAGCTGGACACCGACCGCGCCGGGTGGCAGTCGATCGCGGCGGGCAACGCCGCCGCCTTCACCCTCGCGGTCGCCGCCGAGCTGTTCGCCTCGGCGCCCCGCCTGCCCGCGCCGGTCCCGGGCCACAGCGCCGCCGCGATCACGTGGCAGCGGCCGGTGGAGCTGAGCTGGCGCACCGACCTCATCGGCACCGGTTCGGTGGTCGAGCGGTGTGCCGTCGAGGTCCACCTCGTGCCGATGGACGAGTACGGACGGCTGGAGGTGCCCGCGCTGGAGCGCCTGCCGGAGCTCCTGGCCGCGCACGGGCGCGGGCACGGCCTGTTCACCGGCTCCGAGCGGCTGACCTCCGACGTCACGGCGGACGCGGTGTGGGTGCGGTCGGCGCCGAGCCCGGACGGTCACCGCGGGCTCGCCGTCCGCCGCTCCGGCCAGCGGTGCGCGTGGTCTCCCCTGCGGTACGACGCGCACGGCTCGGTGGTCGACCGCACCGCGCTGGGGCAGCAGGTCGAACGGTCGCTGCGGCTGCTCACCGAGCTGTCCGGGCTCTCCGGTGTGCCCGCGCCGGCCGCGGTCGCCGTCACCGCGGGGCTGGAACCGGCCGCGGGGCTGACCGAGCACGGTGCGGGCCACCTGCCGGGTGCCGGCGGGTTCTGCACGGCCGCGCGGATCAGGGTGCAGTCCGGTGCCGCGGTGCCGTTCCACGCCCTGCTGGCGCGCCCGCAGGAGGCGGCGCAGGAGATCACGGCCCGGCTGCACCTGGCGTTCCGGCAGGCGTGCTGAGCGGTTCCGCCGCCGGGGGACGACAGCGGAACCGCCCGCGGTGGCGCTACCTCGGCAGGTAGGCCCGGTGCTGCTTGGAGAACTCGGAGCCGTTGAACTTGTCCCAGTTGATCGACCACGTCATGAGGCCGCGCAGGTTCGGGTACACGCCCTTCGGCTTGTAGCTGCCGCAGTTCGTGCCCTTGGTGAGGCAGTTCAGCGCGGTGTGGACGTCCGCGACCGACGTGAAGCCGTTGCCGGCGTTGACGGACGCGGGCAGGCCGATCGCCACCTGCTCCTGGCGCAGCGGCGCGAAGAACTTCGTCGCGTCGCCGCGCACCGGGAACCCGGCGAGCACCATGTCGGCCATGGACACGTGGAAGTCCGCGCCGCCCATCGAGTGGTACTGGTTGTCCAGGCCCATGATCGGGCCGGAGTTGTAGTGCTGGACGTGCAGCAGCGTCAGGTCGTTGCGCATCGCCTCGATCACCGGCAGGTACGCGCCGGTGCGGCTGTCCGCGCCGCCCGTGCCGCCGTAGAACTGGTAGCCGACCTGCACGAAGAACGTCTCCGGCGCCATCGTGAGCACGAAGTCGGCGCCGTAGCGGGACTTCAGCGACTTCAGCGCGGAGATCAGGTTCACGATGACCGGCGTGGTCGGGTTCTTGAAGTCGACGTCGCCGGCGTTGAGCGACAGCGAGTGGCCCTCGAAGTCGACGTCGAGGCCGTTCAGCCCGTACCTGTCGATGATCGCCGACGCCGAGCGCACGAACGCGTCGCGCGCGGCGGTGGTCTCCAGGCGCACCTGGCCGTTCTGACCGCCGATGGAGATCAGGACCTTCTTGCCCTTCTGCTGCTGGGCGCGGATGCCGGCGATGAAGTCGGCCTCGGACTCGACGTTCGGGCACTCCGCGACCGGGCACTGCGCGAACCGCAGCTCACCGCTGGTGGCGCTGGTGGGTTCCGCGAACGACAGGTTGATCACGTCCCACTCGTCCGGCACGTCGCGCATCCGGAGGTAGCCGGAGCCGTTGGCGAAGCTCGCGTGCAGGTAGCCGACGAGGACCTTGCGCGGCAACGAACCCGTGGGCGGCGGTCCGCTCGTGGTCGTCGTCGTCGTCGTGGTGGTGGTTGTGGTCGTTGTGGTGGTGCTGGTCGTGGTCGTGGAGGTCGGCGGGGTGCCGCCGCCCGCGCACGCCGCGCCGTTGACGGTGCAGTTCTGCGGGTCGGCGGTGCCGGTGGCGTTGAACCCGAAGGAGACGCTGGCGCCGGGCGCGACCGAGCCGTTGTACTCGCGGTTGGTGAACACGTGGTGGTTGCCGCTCTTGGTGAGCAGCGCGTCCCAGTAGGCACCGGTGCTCGTGCCCGCGGGGAGGTCGAACTCGACCTTCCAGGAGCCGATGGCCGCGCTGGTCTCGTTCTTGACCGTGACCGTGGCGGTGTACCCGGTGGCCCAGGACTGCTTGGTGACCGTCGCCGTGACTCCGGCGGCGCTGGCGGGGGCGAGGCTCACGAGCACGGTGCCGAGCACCAGTGCGGCCACCGCGGCTATTCGAGCGAACAACGTCATGGCTGATCCATCCCTCACGCGTGGCGGCCGGCAGGGGGTCCACCGTGAATTGGACTAGACCATCTACCACCGCGTCAAGGTCGTAGACTGCGCACCCGTGCCCCACGCTCGTGCGACGGACGGAACCGCGCTCTTCTACTCGGTCGAGGGCTCTGGCCCTCCGCTGCTGCTCATCGCGGGCCAGGCGAACTCGTCGCGGTGGTGGCGGCAGGTCCTGCCGGACTTCACGCCGCACTTCACGACGATCGTGATGGACAACCGCGGCACCGGTTCCAGCGACAAGCCGGAGTCCCCGTACAGCACACGGCTGTTCGCCTCGGACTGCGTCGCGGTGCTCGACGACCTCGGCCTGGACCAGGCCCTGGTGTACGGCACGTCGATGGGCGGGCGGATCGCGCAGTGGATCGCGGCGGCCCACCCGGAGCGGGTCTCCCAACTAGTGCTGGGCTGCACCTCCCCCGGCGGCCCGCACGCCGTGGAGCGCAGTGCCGAGGTCAGGAGGTCGCTGGCCCAGGTCGACCAGATGAAGGCGCGCAAGGCGCTCGTCGACCTGATGTACACACCGGCGTACCGCGGCCCGTTCAACACGCTCGGCGATCCCGCGATGCCGCCCTACGCGCGCAAGCTGCACCTCATGGCCAGCGCGGAACACGACGCGTGGGACGCCCTGCCGTCGATCTCCTGCCCGACCCTGGTCGTGCACGGCACCGACGACATCTTCAACCCCACCGCGAACGCACCGCTGATCGCCGAACGGATTCCGGGCGCGCGCGTGGAGCTGATCGAGGGCGCACGGCACGGCTACTTCGAGGAGTTCCGCGCGGTCGCGTCACCGCTGGTGGTGGACTTCCTCAGCTCGTGACCCACCGCAGCCCGCGCATCAGCGCGTGGCCGGCGAGCTTGACCCCGGTGGCCTCGGAGACCGGCAGGTAGGGCAGCCGCAGCGGCATCCGCGCCCACACCGGCAACGTGGCCACGGCCGTGGCGCCCAGCACCGCGTACGGCCCCTTCGCGACCAGCGGAAGCGGTGCCTTGAGGAGCAGGAACCGCGCCGCCTCCCGGGCCTCCGGCGTGCCCTTGAGCTCGGGCCGGTAGGCGTCGAGCCGGTCCGCGAGCTCCCGCGTGGTCTCCGGCGGGTCCGCGATGCCCATGGCCCGCGCGATCACCGCCATGTCCCGCACGTACCCGTCGTAGTCGTCGAGCGGCTGCTCGCCGTAGCGCTGGTGGCAGCGCAGGAAGCTGTCCACCTCGGCCACGTGCACCCACTCCAGCAGGTGCGGGTCATCGGCGCGGTAGTGGCGCCCGTCGGACGCCGTGCCGTGGATGTACGTGTGGATGCGCGCCAGCTTGTCGATCGCCTTGTGCGCGTCCTCCTTCGTGCCGTACGTGGTCACGCCCACGAAGAGGCTCGTGCGCTGAAGACGCCCCCACGGGTCCGTGCGGTAGTCGGAGTGCTCGGCCACCGCCGCCATCGCCAGCGGGTGCAGCGACTGCAGCAGCAGTGCCCGCAACCCGCCGATGAACATGGCGTGGTCGGCGTGCACCTGCCGGATCGGGCGGTCGTCGGCGAACATGCGGGGGCCGGGTGCCTCGTGGATGGTGCGGACCTGGTCTTCGCGGTCCGGGCCCACGACCCTCTCGAACAGGCCGTTGCTCAGCTGCCGCCGCAGTGCTTCCAGCATGACCCCATGATGCGCGGCGGTAGCTGAGAACGGGACCTCCTCCGCTCAGGAAGGCGGGTAGGACGTCTTGCGCCGCGAAAGCAGCAGCCGCCTCTCGGCTGTCCGGGTGAACACCCCGGTTCGTCCGCGGTACCTCCTCCGCGCTGGAGCGGGACGTGATACGACAACGTTCGGAGGCAGACGATCAGCGTTGGCGGAGAGGGACCACATGACCGACGCGGACTTGCCCGGCTTTTTCCACGACGCGGACGAGGCGTCCCGCCAAGGGCAGCGGAAGACGTTGCTGCTCAGCCGCGTGCGGCTGGTGAGCGCCGTGGTCGCCGCGATCGGCGGCGCGTTCAAGTGGAAGATCGGCGGCACCTACGACCTGTGGGCGTTCGTAGCCCTGGCCGGTTTCTTCGTCGCGCTGTTCACGGAGATCCTGCTGTGGGCGCAGCACCCCGAGCAGAAGTGGAACGCCGGCCGCGCCGTCGCCGAGCAGATCAAGTCGCTGGTGTGGCGCTACGCCGTGGGCGCCGACCCGTTCACCGGAGCCGGCGCCAAGCAGCTGCTGCAGCTCAGGATCGCCGAGGTCGTGGCCGAACACGGCAAGAAGCTCCGCCTGGCCAGCACGAACCCCTCCGGCGCCGAGCGCCGCGAGGAACTGCGCCGCAAGCCCTTCGCCGACCGCCGCACCGCCTACCGCGAGGGCCGGGTGAAGGACCAGCTGGAGTGGTACCAAGCCCGCGCCGCGACCAACGAGTTCCGCGCGAACCTGTGGCGCATGCTGCTGATCGCCGGTGAGTTCGTCGCGATCCTGTTCGCCGGCGCCCGCGTCATGGGCGCCTGGGACGTCGACATGTCCGGCGTCATGGCGGCGGCGGTCGCCGGCGGCGCGGCGTGGCTGGGGCTCAAGCAGCACGAGAACCTGTCCCTCGGCTACTCCGCGGCCGCGAGCGACCTGGCGCTGATCTACGAACGGCTCGCCGACGTGGAGGAGGCCGACTGGCCCGCCGCGGTGGCGGAGGCCGAGGGGGCGATCAGCAAGGAGCACAGCGCGTGGCTGGCGTCGCGGCCGAGCACGACGTGACGGAACGGCTGAGGATCTTCGTCGCCTCTCCCGGCCGGATCCTCGACGGTCCGGGGAAGTGGACCGATCTCGACGCGATCAAGGCACACCTGTACCGCCCTGTCGGCGCCGCCGTCGGCGAGCGGCTCGGGTGCGAGGTCGACGTGCTGGTGGAACGGGACCGGCAGGCCGCGGGACCGATCCATCACACGATGTTCGCCGAGGCGGTCAGCGCGACGATCTACATCGCCGACCTGACCGACGCGAACCCCAACGTGTACCTCGAGCTCGGGGCGCGGTGGGCGCTGCGGGACAACGTGACCATCCCGGTGTGCCAGAACCCCGAGCGGGACCTGATGTTCAACGTGGCGGCTACGCGCGCGGTGCTCTACAGCAGCGACCCGGCCGAGCTGGAGCGTGCGCGGACCACCATCACCAACATGATCGTCAACGGTCTGGACCTGGGCCACGTCGACAGCATGGTGCGGCACGGAGCCGACCAGATCACCGTGTCCAGAGCGGAGTACGACCAGCTCACCGCCGAGGTGAGCAAGCTGCGGCGGGAACGCACCGGCGAGCTGCGCAGCGCCGCCCTGCTCGCCTCCGGCCACGACCGGATCGACCTGCTCCGGCGTGCTGTCGAGATCAACCCCGCCGACGCGGACGCTCACGGCGAGCTCGGCAGGGCCTATCGCGCGGCAGGAGATCCCCGCCGCGCCGTCGGTTCCCTCACCACCGCCGTGCAGCGCCGGCCGAGCTCCGCTCTCTGGACCCGTGAGCTGGGCCTCGCGCTCGCGGCGGCGGGTGATCTGGACGGAGCCGTCGCCTCGTTGCACGCCGCCACCGCGCTCGACGAGTCGGACGCCGAGTCCCGCCGAGCGCTCGGTGACGTCTGCTGGCAACGAGCCAGGGTCCGGCACGACCGGGCGGCGTTGACGGAGGCGCGCGACGCCTACCGGGCGGCGGGGAGGATCACCGCGGACGACACGGGCTCGCTCCTGAACGAGGCGCGCCTCGACGTGCTGCTGGCGGAGCACGTCGAGGCGCGGGCCAAGGCCCTGGCCGGCTTCCGCGACCTGTGCGGCTACCTGAAGTACCTGGCCGCAAGAAGACGTGACCAGACGGTGCGGCTGCACCACGCGGAAGCACTGGCGTTCTGCGGGAACCGCAACGCGGCGGTCAAGACCGCACGCGGCGCACTCGGCCCGATGCCGCCGATGTGGAACGAACTGCTCGCAGTCAGCTGGCTGCCGGACGACGTGACGGAGGCGTTGCGCGGGCTCGTGCGGGAGAGCGAGCAGGCCGGTTAGGCGCCCAGCGCCGCCACCACCCGCTCCACCACCGCCTTCTCGGCCACCGCCACCGCCCCGTCGGCCCCGGCCACCGACCGGCACATCTCCGCCACCGCCGCGCGGAAGATCGGCACGTCGCGCGGCTCGTGCGCGGCGATGATGTCCACGGCGGAGCGCAGCGCGGTCAGGACGCCCTCCTCCACGTCGGCCGACGAGCCGCGGGGCAGGGACGGTGGGGCCGCGGCGATCACTTCGCGCAGGTCGTCGGAGAGCAGGGTCATGGCGCGGATGCCGGCGTGGCTCTCCTCGTCCACGGCGCCGGGGTCCGCGGTGGAGACCAGGACCATGGCACCGAAGACGGCGGTGCGGAGCGTCTGGCCCTCCGCCTCCGTGTAGGCAGTCATGCGGTCAGCCTATGCAACGATCTCGCGGTATGAGTGCGGGTCGGGTGCTCGGCGCCAACATCAGGGCGTTTCGCGAGCAGCGCGGGTTGTCGTTGTCGGAGCTCGCGCGGCGGTCGTCGATCGCGAAGGGCACGCTGTCGCAGCTGGAGAGCGGGTCGGGGAACCCGACCATCGAGACAGTGTTCAGTTTGTCGAACGCTTTGAACGTGCCGGTGTCGGAGCTGCTGTCGGAGCGGACGGCGCCGGAGGTCATCCTGGTGCGGGCCAGGGACGTGGAGCAGCTCAGCAGCAACGCGGTCGACCTGCGGCTGATGCGCCGGATGGACGTCGCGGACACCGTCATCGAGATCTACGACCAGCGTGTGCGGCCGGGCGCGACGCAGACCAGCGAAGGTCATCCCGGCAAGGAGCACGTGCTGGTCACCGGCGGGACGCTGCGGGTGGGGCCGACGGACTCGCCGTTCGAGCTCGGGCCCGGCGACTACGTGTGCTTCCCCGGCTCGGTGCCGCACCTGTACGAGACCGTCGGCGGTGAGGTCAGCTCGGTACTGGTGCTGGAGTACCCGAAGCACTAACGTTCATTCTATTGAACGGAGGTGGAGTGATGCACCCGGACGTCGTGGTGGTGGGAGCGGGGATCGTCGGGGCCGCGTGCGCGCAGGCGCTGACGGCGCGCGGGCTCGACGTCCTGGTCGTCGACCGCCACGGGCCGGCGGCGGGCACCAGCGCGGCCGGCGAGGGGAACGTGCTGGTCAGCGACAAGGGACCGGGACCGGAGCTGGAGCTCGCCCGAGCCAGCCGGGAGCTGTGGCCGGAGCTGGCGCAGGACGCGGAGTGGGAGGAGAAGGGCGGGCTCGTCGTCGCCACGACGGAGCAGGCCGTCGAACCGCTCAGGGCCTTCGCCGCCGGGCAGCGCGCCGCGGGCATCGACGCGTGCGAGCTCACCGCGCAGGAAGCCCTCTCGTGCGAACCGCACCTCAACCCCGGTGTCACCGCCGCGGTCCACTACCTCCAGGACGCCCAGCTCAACCCGGTCAAGGCGACGCGGACCCTGCTGCGCGGCATCCGGGTCCTCCAGGCGGAGACGTCCGCGGTGGACGGCAGGTCCGTCACCACCGACCGGGGCGTCCTGCACTGCGGTGCCGTCGTCAACGCGACCGGGCCGTGGGCGCGCCGGTTCGGCGTGAACGTCCTGCCCCGGCGCGGCGTCGTCCTCGTCACCACGCCGATCCCCGGCACGATCCGGCACAAGGTCTACGACGCGGACTACGTCGGCGCGGTCGCGAGCGGCGAGGCCGACCTGCAGACCTCCGGCGTGGTCGAGTCGACGCAGGCCGGCACGGTCCTGATCGGGTCGAGCCGGCAGCGCAAGGGGTTCGACGACACGATCGAGTCGAAGGTCCTGAAGGCGTTGGCGCAGAGAGCGATCGCGATGTTCCCCATGCTCGCCGGAGTGCCGGTCATGCGCGCGTACGGCGGCTTCCGCCCGTACGCGCCGGACCACCTGCCGATCATCGGCGAGGACCCGCGCACACCGGGCCTGTGGCACGCCACGGGGCACGAGGGCGCCGGTGTCGGGCTCGCCCCGGCAACCGGGCGGCTGCTCGCCGAGCTGCTCACCGGTGCCGCGCCGCACGTCGATCCCCACCCGTTCCGCGTCGACCGGCCGGAGGTGCTGGTGTGAAGGTCACGTTCAACGGCCTCCCCCGCGAGGCCGACCACGTCGCGGAGCTGCTGCCCGGCCGCTTCTTCTGCGGCATCGGCGTCTGCTTCGGCTGCGTCGCCGAGATCAACGGGACCCCGGAGGTCCGCGCCTGCCGGCACCGGCTCGCGGACGGCGACACCATCAGGACCACGTCGTGAGGGTCGTGGTGGTGGGGGCCGGACCGGCCGGCATGGCCGCCGCCAGGACCGCCGCCGACGCGGGCGCGGACGTCGTCATGGTCGACTCCGAACCCGAGGCGGGCGGCCAGTTCCTGCGCGGCAGGACCACGTTCGCGCACCCCGGCGTCACCCACCTCCGCGACACCGAGGCGTGGCTCGTCGAGGACGGCGTCCTGCACCTGCGCGGCCCGCGGCAGCTCCCCTTCGACGCGCTGGTCGTCGCCACCGGCGCCTACGACCGCCCGCTGCCCTTCCCCGGCTGGGACGGGCCCGGCGTGATCACCGCCGGTGCCGCCCAGGCGCTGGCCAAGCAGGGCGTCACCCTCGCCGAACGCGTGGTGGTCGCGGGCACCGGCCCGTTCCTGCTGCCGGTCGCGACCGCGTTGCAGGACCTCGGCGCCACCCTCGTCGGCGTCTACGAGGCGAACTCGCCGCTGGCGTGGGCGAAGGAGGCCAGGGCGGTCGCCGCGAACCGGCACAAGGTCGCCGAGCTCGCGCGGTACCGGAAGGTGTTGCCGCGCCTGGAGACCCGCACCGCCGTCGTCGCCAAGCACGGCGACCGCGTCACCGTCGCGAAGCTCGACAGCGCCTGGCGCCCGGTCGGCCACCGCACCGTGCGGGCAGACCTCGTGTGCATCGGCTACGGCTTCCTGCCGCGCGCCGACCTCGTCCCGCACGCCGCCAGGACCGGCGGGTTCTACGACGTGGACGACCACCAGCGGACCTCGGTGCCCGGCGTGTACGCGGCCGGTGAGGTCACCGGCATCGGCGGCGCCGACCTGTCCGAGGCCGAGGGCGTCGTCGCCGGGGCCGCAGCCACCGGGCGGCAACCACCGGAATCCGCGCTCAGGGCCGTGCGCGACGGCCGCCTGTTCGCCGCGGCACTGGCGCGGGTGCACGCCGTCCGGCCCGGCTGGCGGACCTGGCTCACACCGGAAACCACGGTCTGCCGCTGCGAGAAGGTGACCCGCGCGGCGCTCGACACCGCCGCCGCCACGACCATGCGCGAGCTCAAGCTGACCAGCCGGGTCGCGCTGGGCCGCTGCCAGGGCCGCATCTGCGCCCGCAACGCCGCCGAGCTCACCGGAATCCCGTTCGACGACCAGCGCCGCGTGATCGCGGTCCCGATCCCGCTCGGCGAACTCGCCGCGCTCCCCGAGGAGGACTCATGACCGAACGTCTCGACGGCGTCATCGTCGCCACCGCGTTGCCGTACAAGGAGGACGCCAGTGCTCCCGCCGGGCTGCGGCCCGACCTGGACCGGTTCGCCGAGCACTGCCGCTGGGTGGTCGAGTCCGGCTGCCGCGGCGTCGGCCCGAACGGCTCGCTCGGCGAGTACTCGTCGCTGACCGACGCCGAACGCCGGGAGGTCGCGCAGACCGCCATCGCCGCGGTCAAGGGCAAGGGCATCGCGGTGGTCGGCGTGCACGGCGTCGGCGCGCACCAGGCCCGCCACTGGGCCGAACTGGCCGCCGAGGACGGTGCGGACGGCGTGCTCTGCCTGCCGCCCACGATGTACCGGGCCAACCGCGGCGAGGTCGTGCACCACTTCCGCGAGGTCGCCAAGGCCGGTCTGCCGATCATGGTCTACAACAACCCGATCGACACCAAGGTCGACCTCACCCCGGACCTGATCGCGGAGCTCGGCCAGATCGAGCACGTCGTGGCCGTGAAGGAGTTCTCCGGCGACGTGCGCAGGGTGCTGGAGATCCGGGCCGCCGCACCGCACCTGACCGTCGTGGCCGGTGCCGACGACGTGGTGCTGGAGAGCCTGCTGATGGGCGCCACCGGCTGGTTCGCGGGCTACCCCAACGTGTTCCCGGCCGAGTCGGCCGAGCTGTTCGACCTCGCGCGGGCCGGCAAGCTCGACGAGGCCCGGTCGCTGTACGAACGCCTGGTGCCCGCCTTCCGCTGGGACTCGCGCACCGAGTTCGTGCAGGCCATCAAGTACTGCATGGACCTCGTCGGCCGCTTCGGCGGACCGTGCCGTCCCCCGCGCGGCCCGCTGTCCGACGCGCAGCGCACCCGGATCGAGGCCGACATGGAGCTGGCCACCTCATGAGGTTCGCCCGGTACTTCAGCGCGGTCGACTCGCACACCGAGGGCATGCCCACGCGCGTCATCACCGGCGGCGTCGGCGTCATCCCCGGCGAGACGATGGCCGACAAGCGGCTCAACTTCATCAAGGACCACGACCACGTCCGCAAGCTGCTCGTCAACGAACCGCGCGGGCACGCGGCGATGAGCGGTGCGATCCTCCAGCCGCCCACCCGTCAGGACGCCGACTGGGGCGTGCTCTACATCGAGGTGTCCGGCTGCCTGCCGATGTGCGGCCACGGCACCATCGGCGTGGCCACGGTCCTGGTCGAGACGGGCATGGTCGCGGTGACCGAGCCGGTGACGACGGTCCGGCTGGACACCCCGGCCGGTCTGGTGCTCGCCGACTACGACACCCGCACGAGGCTCGTGACGATCCGCAACGTCCCGGCCTACGCCCACGAGCTCGACGCGGCGGTCACCGTGCCGGGTCTCGGCGAGATCCGCTACGACATGGCCTACGGCGGCAACTTCTACGCCATCCTGCCGCTCGCGGACCTCGGCATCCCGTTCGACCGCGCGGAGAAGGACCGCATCCTCGCCGCCGGACTGTCCATCATGGACGAGATCAACCGCACCAACCGGCCGGTCCACCCGACCGACCCGGCGATCGGCGGCTGCAAGCACGTCCAGTTCACCGCGCCCGGTCACGACGGCGCCCACTCGCGCAACGCGATGGCCATCCACCCCGGCTGGTTCGACCGCTCCCCCTGCGGCACCGGCACCTGCGCCCGGATGGCGCAGCTGCACGCCCGCGGCGAGCTCGCGCTGGGCGCGGAGTTCGTGAACGAGTCGTTCATCGGCACCCGCTTCATCGGAACGCTGCTGGAGGAGGTCGCGCTCGGCGACCGCACCGCCGTGCTGCCGACGGTGGCCGGCCGGGCGTGGATCACCGGGATGGGCCAGTACCTGCTCGACCCGTCAGACCCGTTTCCGGAGGGCTTCTCGCTGTAACCGGTGGGCTCCGCGGAGTCGTTAGGCTCACGGGGGTGAGCACCACGCCCAGTCTCGAGGCACTGCTGCGCATCGGGCCGTTCCACGCGGCGCTGAGAGCCGCGATCCGCCGGCGTGGGCTCACCCTGGAGCGGCTGCGCTCGCGGCTGGCCCAGCAGGACGTCCCGGTCGCGCTGTCGACGCTGAGCGACTGGCAGCAGGGCCGGGTCCGGCCGGTCTCGCCGAAGTCGCTGCGCGCGGTCGCGGTGCTGGAGGAGCTGCTCGACGTCCCGCACCGCTCGCTGCTGGACCTGCTGGAGCAGACCGGTCCGAGCGGCTGGCCGGACGTCGTGCCCGGCATGATGCCCGGCTTCGACGCCAACGACCTGGAGGTCGTCGCCCGGCACGACCGGGTGTTCGTCGACGCCGACCGGCACGCTTCCCGCGCCCTGGTGAAGATGGTCGTCCGCGCGCACACCGACGGCGTGGACCGCTACAACGCGCACTACTACGGCGACGACCTGGTCCGCGTGGCGCACGAACCGCTGCGCAACTGCCGGCTCGGCCAGACCGTGCTGGAGGACCGGACGACCGTCGAGGAGCTGCTGTTCGACCGGCCGCTGCGGCTGGGCGAGACGTGGGTGTTCGAGTACTCGATCCACGACCCGACGCGCGTGGACAGCGTCGAGTACGCGCACGGCGTGCGGTGCTTCCTCGCGCAGAGCCTGATCGAGGTCCACTTCGACCCGGCCGCGCTGCCCGTCGACCCGCACGTCTACCTGCAGGACTGGGAGGAGACCGAGCCGCACCGCACGATCGACCTGTCGCTCGACCACACGCACTCGGTGCACCACTTCGAGTCGAACGTGTCGGTGAACTGGGTCGGCATCCGGTGGAGCTGGGTGTAGGTCCGGCGACGAGAACGGCCAAGGGCTCCCGAAAACGCAGCTCGCCGGTTAGCGTGCGCTGGTGCAATTGCCGTGGAGAGCCGCCCCCCGGGCAGCGCTGTCGAGCCCGCTCACGCTCGTCGTGAGCATCGTGACGACGTTGCTGCTCGGCTTCGTGGTGGCCGCGGCGGTCCTGCACTCCTCGGCGGCCGGCAGCGCGGCGCTCGCCTACCAGCAGGGCCGCGTCTGTCCACAGTCGATGCACCCCTCCCTCGACGGCGACGGGATTCCGCTGGCGCAGGCCGTCCGCACGGCCACGACCAATGGCGGCCTGGGTGCCGTCTACACCAACATCGCGCGGCCGGACTTCACCGGGCTCGCGACCTACGCGCGGTTCGGGTACCGGCCGGGTGCCACCGAGCACCTGCGGGTGCTGCAGGGCGGCGGCACCGGGTTGTGGGTGCCGCAGACGGTCGCGTCCGCCGCGAAGGTGAAGATCGGCGACCGGCTCGTCGGGTCGACGCTCGTGGTCAGCGCGATCTACGCGGACCTCGCGCACCCGGTGGCGGACTGGTGGTGTTCCGAGGCGAAGACCGTCGTGCCGAACCCGCTGGCCGGTGAGGGCGCCAGCACGTCGGTGATCTGGGTGCACCAGGCCGCCGACCTCGCACTGCTGCCGGCGGACTTCTCCAGCGCCACGGTGTCGATCCGGTTCCCGGCCGCGCCGGTGACCACCATCGCCGAGGCGGAAGCCCTGCGCGACAACGGGAACGCGCTGCTGGCGAAGCTCGGCCTCCCGCTGACCAGGACCGACCTCGTCAGCGCCGCGATCACCGCGTCGGCCACCGCGCGGGACAACGTCGGGTCGGCGTTGCTGCCGCTGGTGGTCGTGAGCGTGCTCGTCGGGCTCGCCGGTGTCGGCACGGTGACCGTGCAGTGGGCCCAGCGCAGGCACTCCGAGCTGCGGCTGCTGTGGGTGCGCGGTGCCGGCCCGCTCGCGCTGGGCCTGCGCGGGGTGCTGGAGCTGGGGCTGCCGCTGGTGCTCGGCGGTGTGCTGGGACTGGTGGCCGCGCGGGTGCTGCTGCCCCTCTACGGGCCGGGCACGGCGCCGGCGCCCGGAACGCTGTGGACCGCGCTCGGCGCGGTGCTCGCCGTGGTGGTGCTGAGCCTCGCGGTGACCGTGCTGACCGCCTGCTGGAGGACGCACCGGACGTTCCAGGGACGGCCCCGGCGGTGGCGGCTCGCCGTGCTGCCGTGGGAGCTCGCGGTCGGCGGGCTCGCGGTGCTCGCGTGGCTGCGGCTCGCGGAGAACGGGCTGGGCACCCGGCCCGGGGCCGGTGAGCTGCCGCGCATCGACGCGGCGGCGCTGACGTTCCCACTGCTGGTGGTGCTCGCGGCGGCGTTGCTCGCCACGCGGGTGCTGCGCTGGACGCTGACCTGGTCGCACCGCGTGCAGTTCTGGCGGGTGCCGGCCGCGCAGCTGGCGGTGCGCCGGCTCGCCGCGGCCGCCGGACCGGTCACCGGCGTGGTGCTCGTGGGGGTGCTGGCGGTCGGCACGATCGCGGTCGGCAGCTCGGTCGCCGGTGCCCAGCGGTCGGCGCTGGACTCGAAGTCCGCCGTGCACGTGGGCGCCAACAGCACGGCGCAGGTGTCGCAGGACCTCGCCACCGGCAAGGTGGCGCTGCCGGAGTCGTTGCGCGGCACCACAACGCTCGTCGGCGTGAGCTCCGGCGCGCTCGTCGTGGACCCGGCGACGTTCACCGACGCGGCCATCGTCGGCGACCCGGACCGGGTGCGGGCGGTGCTGGCGGGCCTGGGCAAGACCGGCGCGGTCGCCTCCGCGGTGCGGATCGGGCGGGCGGCGAACCAGGAGATGCAGGTCCCCGGCCTGCCGCTGCTGAAGCCGTCCGAGTCGCTGCCGTCGTTCCCGAAGCTCGGCACCCGCGGGTACGTCATCACGCGGTCCGCGGTGCCCGCGCCCGAACAGGTCGGGTCGTGGCACCTGTGGTCGTCGCTGCCGGTGAGCGCGCTGACCGCGGAGCTGCAGAAGGCGGGCATCCACTACACGAACGTCGCCGACCGCGCGAAGGTGCTCGACGGGCTGCCGTTCCTGACCGTGCAGTGGACGTTCGGGTTCGTGGCGGCGATCGGCGTGGTGCTCGCGGTGGTGGCGGCGGTGGCGCTGCTGCTGGCGATCGAGGTGCGGCGGCGGCAGAACGCCGTGTCGGGCGCGCTGTCCACGCGGATGGGGATGAAGCCCGCACTGCTGTGGTCGAGCCACCTGCTGGAGGTGGGCGCGATCGCGGTGGCGGCGGTGGCGGTCGGTGCGGTGGCGTCGTTCGTGAGCGCGGGGGCCGCGGTGCCGCGGCTGGACCCGGCGCCGTGGCTGAACCCGGCACCGGTGCTGCCGGACCTGGTGCCGTTGCTGGGGCTGATGGTGGTGTGCGGTGCGGCGGTGGTCGCGGCGGCGGCGTGGCTCGCGTTGCGCGGCGTGCGCACCGCGCGGATGGGAGAGCTGCTCAGGTGATTCGCGCTTGTGGCGTCGGGGTGTCCTACGGCGGGGTGCGGGCGGTGGCGGACATGTCGCTGCGCACCGCGCCCGGCCTGACCGTGCTGTCGGGGCCGTCCGGGTCGGGCAAGTCGACGTTGCTGCGGGTGCTGTCGCTGGTCGAACGGCCGTCCGCCGGCGAGGTCTTCGTGCACGACCGGCCGACCTCGCAGCTGTCGTGGCGCGAGCTGCGGTCCTTGCGGCGCAAGGAGATCGCGGTCGTGTTCCAGAACCCGGCCGACAACCTCATCGGGCACCTCACGGTCGGCGACAACCTGCGGGCGGCGGGCGCGACGGACCTGTCGCTGCTGGAACGGCTCGGGCTGGGCGGCTCGGGGACGTGGCGAATCGGGGCGTTGTCGGGCGGGCAGCAGCAACGGCTCGCGTTCGGCTGCGCGCTGGCGCGCGGTGCCTCGGTCGTGGTGGCGGACGAGCCGACCTCGCAGCTCGACGCGCGGTCGGCGGACCTGGTGCTGGAGACGCTGACGTCGTTGCCGGTGCCCGTACTCGTGGCCTCGCACGACCCGCGGCTGGTCGAGCTGGCCGACCTCTGCGTGCCGCTGGTGGCGTCGTGATCAGCGCGACGGGGATGCGGCGGTCGTTCGGCGGCGTCGAGGTGCTGCGCGGGGTCGACCTGTCCGTGGCACCGGGCGAGCTGGTGACGCTGAGCGGGCCGTCGGGGTCGGGCAAGACGGCGCTGCTGTCCGTCCTGTGCGGCTTCGACTTCCCCGACTCCGGCACCGTCACGCCGGGGCCGGCGGCGTGGTCGGCGTGCGCGGTGCTGCCGCAGTCGCTGGGACTCGCGACCGAGCTGACGCTGGAGGAGAACGTCGCGCTGCCACTGCGGTTGCGCGGGCTGCCGGTCGGCCCGGTGGCGGACGTGCTCGCCGAGCTGGGGATCGCGGACCTGGCCCGGCGGTACCCGGCGCAGGTGTCGTTCGGGCAGCAGCAACGGGCGGCGCTGGCGCGTGCGGTGGTCGCGAAGCCGTCGGCGTTGCTGGCGGACGAACCGACCGCGCACCTGGACGCCGTCAGCGCCGACGCCACGATCGGGCTGCTGCGCCGGGTCGCCGACGACGGCGCCGCGGTGCTGATCGCCACGCACCACGACGCCGTGCACGCCGCCGCCGACCGGGTGTTGGAGCTGGCCGGCGGCCGGATCAGCTCGGGCTCGCGGCGAACAGCGCCCTGAGGTTCTGCTCGATCTCCGCCGGGATCTGCGCGTAGGCGTGCGGCGGCTGCGGGTCGTACTCGATGCCGACCTGCACGGTCTGCGCGACCGCCGTGCCGAACTCACGTTCCACCAGCTGCAACGCCATGTCGATGCCGGCCGACACGCCCGCACCGGTCACGACCTTGCCGTCGAACACGACCCGGTCGGTGCACGCCTGCACCCCGCGCGCGGTCAGGTCGTCGCGGGCGGCCCAGTGCGTGGTGGCCCTCGTGACCACCCCGGCCTCGGCGAGCAGCGTCGAGCCCGTGCACACCGACGTCGTCCACTTCGTCGTCGAGTGCACCTCCCGCAGCCACGCCACCAGCTCGGCGGACTCGCGCAGCACCTCCCTCCAGCGGCCCGACCCCGGCACCACGACCACGTCCGCCGACTTGAGCGTGTCGAACGTGTCGGTGGGCACCATGGTCAGGCCGTTGTCGGAGCGCACCGGGTCGAGCGTCCGCGCGACGAAGCGCGGTGTCACCACCGGCACGCAGCCGAGCACCTCGAACGGCCCGACCAGGTCGAGCGCGGTCAGGTTCGGGTAGAGCACGTACGCGACGTCCATCAGGCGACCCCCGTCGTCCGGAAGCGGGCGCGGTAGCTGCCCGGCGACACGCCGAGCACGCGCAGGAAGGCCCGGCGCAACGTCTCGGCCGAGCCGAAACCGCTCTGCCGCGCCACCAGGTCCAGCCCGTCACCGGTGCTGGCCAGGCGGTCGGCCGCGGCCTCGACGCGGGCCCGTTCGACGTACTGCGCGGGTGAGATGCCGACGCTGCGCGAGAAGACGCGGGCGAAGTGGCGGACGCTCATCATCGCCCTGCGCGCCATGACGGGCACGGTCCACTCACGCGTCGGGTCGGCGTGGATCGCGTCCAGCAACGCCCTCAGCGCGTCGTCGGACACCGGTGGCGTGCGGGTGTGCACGCTGAACTGCGACTGGCCACCGCTGCGCTGCAGGAAGACCACCAGGTACTGCGCGATCCGGCGGGCCAGCGCCGGGCCGTGGTCCTGCTCGACCATCGCGAGCGACAGGTCGATGCCCGCCGTCACACCGGCCGAAGTGGACACCTGACCGTCGCACACGAAGATCGCGTCCGGTTCCACGTCGACCCCGCGCGCCGCGAGCTCGCCCGTGAACGCCCAGTGCGTCGTCGCCTTCTTCCCGTGCAGCAGCCCGGCCCCCGCCAGGACCACCGCACCGGTGCAGACGCCCGCGATCCGCCGCGACTTCAGCGCGAGCCGCCGCAGGTGCGTCGTGAGCACCGGGTCGGTCGCGGCCTCGTCGTACCCCCAGCCGCCCACGACGAGCAGCGTGTCGATGGGCCGGTCGAGCGTGCGCAGGTCCGCACCTGCCCCGATCCGCACCCCCGCGGTGGCGGTGAACGGTTCTCCCCCGAGCGTGGCCACGGTGACGCGGTAGCGCTGACCCCCGTGGTTCGCCGCCTGGAACACCTCTATCGGCCCCGCCAGGTCCAGCAGCGCCGTGCGGTCGTAACCGACCACGACTACTTCCCTCAAGTTCCCCACAACTCCACTTTCCTCATCACCCGCGGTGGCGGCAACGCCATTCCGCCCTCTCATTCGGCCACCGCTCAGGTGCACGCGGGGAGCTTCCGTACTCCCCTGGCGCACGAAAGGCCCCCACGTGCAGCAAGCAAACCGGCGGGGTGCACGCGGGGAGCTTTCGTACTCTCCTGGCGCACGGGAGGTCCCCGCGTGCGGCAAGACGGCGGGCGGGAGGGGGTCGGTAGGCTGGTGTGCGATGCGCAGAGTTCTTCCGCTGATGGCGATCGTCGTGCTGGCGATCGTGCTGGTCGTGAGCGACCACCCGTTCCCGCCGCCGTCCGACCCCGACCGCGAGTCCAGGACGGCGGTGGTGGCGCTCGGCGACAGCACCCTGTCCGGTGAGGGCGCTGGCTCCTACGAGCCGGGCACGAACGGCGAGGAGGGCGGCAACTGGTGCCACCGCTCCAGCGAGGCGTCGATCATGAAGGCGCGGTTCGAGGCCGACGAGCGGTTCAACCTGGCCTGTTCGGGCGCGAACTCGGACCGGCTGCGCACCCAGCAGCTGCCGGAGCTGCGCAGGATCGCCGGCTCCCATCGGGTCGTCGCGCTCGTGGTGGCCGTCGGGGCCAACGACGACCCCAAGTTCGCGGACATCCTCAACACGTGCGTGCAGGCGTGGGGTGCGCGCAGCGACTGCACGGCGAAGGTGGCGCCGGAGTGGACCAAGCGGGTCGCGAAGATGGTGCCGAAGGTCGAGAACACGCTGAACGCGATCCGCCAGACCATGCGCGACTCGGGCTACCTCGACTCGTCCTACCAGCTCGTCGTGCAGTCCTACGCGGCGCCGGTCGCGCCGAACGTGCCGAAGTCGCTGCAGAACCTGTCCGGCTGCCCACTGCGCACCGGTGACCTGGAGTGGGTCGTCGAGGAGGGCGTGCCGGAGCTGTCGAACGGGTTGCGCGTGGCGGCCGGGAAGGTCAACGCCCGGTTCCTCGACCTGGCACGGGCCGGTGAGGGCCACGAGGCGTGCGCGAGCGGCTCGTCACCGGAGGAGGAGTGGTTCACCCGGCTGACGCTGGACTGGGACGGCCTCAAGGACGACCGGCGGTCGGCGCACGCGTGGCAGGAGTCGTTTCACCCCAACGCCCGCGGGCACGAGCAGCTCGCGAACTGCCTGAGCGAGTTCCTGGCCGCCGACAAGCGTGACGGGGCCTGCGTGCCCAAGCTCGACGGCACGCTCGGGCTCACCACCGAAAGCTGACCTCTCGCGGCCAGCCGGGGTTGCCGGTGTGCGCGAACGCGGCCCACGCCCGTGCGATGTCGCCGCGGAACACGGCGGGCACGTCCGCGCCGGGTGCGCGTAGACCAAGCGGTAGCCGCTGGCCTGCTCGGCGAGGCGGGTGCCGGTCGCCGAACGCGCCGGTCGGCTCGCCGTCGCAGTCCACGGGCGGACGCAGGCGCAGCGGGCCGACCGCCGGTTCGGCGTACCGGATGCCCGGGTGGGCGGTCAGGCCTGCACCGCGGCGGCCGGCACCGACGGCAGCACGCGCAGGTTCGCGGCCGCGCGTTCCAGCCGGGACAGCACGCTGGGCCGCAGGTTCGCGATCTCCTGGTCGGCCGCGGGGCCCGCGACCTCCTGCAGCAGCACCTGCATCGGGTGCTCGCCCTCGGCCTCGGAGACCGCGAGCACCCGGAACGTGGTGCCGGGCGGGAACACGACGCGTTCCTCGGTGGCCACGGCGACGCGGTCGGCGACCTCGACCCTGCGGCCGGTGACCGACCACAGCAGGTACTCGACCGCGCCCTCGACGCGCTGGACGGGGTTCGCGACGGCGTCCAGCAGGCCGTGCTCGACCAGGACGTCACCGCTGCGGTAGCGCCGCGGCCCGGTCGGGCCGGTGACACCCCACACGGTCGCCACGCCGTTGTGCACCGGCAGCCGGTTCAGGCCCGAGACGATGCACGCGACGTACGGGCGCAACCGGCCCAGTCGGCCCATGCGCAGCGTCTCGACGACCATCTCTTCGTCCTGCGACACGCACGCGAGCAACGCTGTCAGGTCGGTGACCATCGCCTCGAACGCCGCCGGGTCCTCCTCGGCGTCGGGTCGTTGCGCCAGCAGCCGGCACACGGTCGCCGCGTGCGCGCCGTACCGTTCGCCCAGCGCACGGCGCACGGCGTCGCGTTCGACCTCCGAGCTGCTGTGGTCGGGTGCCACGGTCTCGCGGTCGCCGGTGCCCTGCGCGGGCTGCTCCCACAAGGCCAGCGGCTGGGCGGGCAGCGGCCCGTCGACGCGGAACCGCACTGCGGCGGCGTCCGGGTCGGACGACGGGTAGGCGGCGTCGTCGGGGTCGGCCAGCGCGTGCGACGTCACGGCCGCCATGGCCGGACCGCCCTCGACGGCCGCGGCACCGAAGGCGGGCCGGGCCGGCTGTTCCGGATCAGCGCCCACCGCGGCGAACGCGACCCGGACCGTCGCCTCCTGGTCGACCGGCACACCGGCGAACACCGGACGGGGCGACTCGGGCTCGGCGAACGCGGACCGGGCAGGCTGGTCGGTGTCGACCGGGATGCCGGCGAACGTGGCGCGCGGTGCCTCGGGTTCGTAGGCGGGTCGCGGCTCGTAGTCGGCCGTCACCCCGGCACCGAAACTGGGCCGCGCCGGGTGGTCGGGCTCCGCGTACGCCGGTCGCTCCGATCCCGCGGGCGTCACCCCGGCACCGAACGTGGGCCGCTCCGCATCCGCTGGCGTCACGGCCGCGAAGAAGCCGGTGCCGTTGTCCGCGGAGTCGCGCTGCGACAACGCGTGCGCGGCCGCACCGAGCGCCGCGGCGATGGTGGCGGACGATCCGGTCTTCGCCACCGGTGGCGCCTCGGCGGGCTCGGCGAACCCGCCGTCCACCGCGGCGTGGGCCGGGGCGGCGTGCTGCGGGACCGAGGGGGGCGGCGGAGGCGGCGGTGACACCTTCGAGTCGCAGAAGACGACTCGAAGCAGCTTGCGGACCTCGGGCTCAAGGCGTTCCACGAGAGCAGCGCCGTGCACCGCGACCGCACCGGGCGTCGTGCGCCCTGGCGTGCCCACGGTCAGACGTGCCCATTCCGGGTCCACGGCCTGAGAGCGGACCTCGGCGGCGTTGTACGGCTCGTCGTGCTCGCGCACCCACAGACCCGAGGGCACGACTTCGAGCACCACGCCGTCGCCGAGCGAGAACACGCCCGGCGAGACCTCGCTCAGGCCCGGCACCGGCGTGCGGTAGCCGGTCACGACCGGCACGCTCTCGTGCGGGACGCACTGCATCTCGGTCACGAACGGCCGCCACGTCTGCTGCCCGCGCGGGTCGACCGCGATGACCGCGGGACCGCCGCCGCGCAGGTTGCCGACCGGCAGGCCGGTGAACGCGGCGATCGGCTCGCCGAGTTCGTCGGCGACCAGCTTGCCCAGCTCGGCGTCGACGCCGTAGGGCACGAGCCGCACCCGCGACCGGGCGGCCTGGGGCAGCGCGGTGAGGAGCCGGCAGACCTCGTCGGTCGGGATGGCCGGCTGGCCAGGCCCGCCGACGACCACGGTCAGCACGTTGTCGCGGCACGGCAGCGCCACGATCGGGCGGGCGTCCGGGGCGGACGGGTCGAACGGCGGCTGCTGCGCGCGCAGCCACAGCCCCGACGGGATGGGTTCGGAGACGCCGACCTCGCCGGTGGGCCACGGCGAGTTCGGGTCCATTGCCTCCCACTGCGGCACCGGGAAGCGGCGGCCGAACGGCATCGGCGAGGCGTTCGGCTGGAACCGCACCCAGCTGCCGTAGCCCTGGGAGCCGACCACGAACGCGGCACCCGGCACGGTCGTCAGCACGCCGTCCGGGGCCACGACCTCGGTCTGCAGCTGCTCGGCCAGCCACTGCGCGGGCGCGGTGGGGCGCATCGTGCCGGCGTGCGAGACGGCGAGCCGGACCGGCCCGCGCCCGTTCAGCGCCGTCACGACGTGCGGCCAGAACGTGCTCTGGTCCCCGCTGGGGAAGTCGACGACGACCACGGTGCGACCGCGGTCGGCCGGCAGTGCGCGCGCCAGCCCGGTCGCGCCCTGACCCGGTCCCTCCGGTGCGGAGACGACGAGCGTGGCACCGACGAAGTTCGCCGCGTACGGCGTCCGCTGCGGCTGCGGTGGCTTCGGCGGCTCCGGTTCGTACTCGTACGACGGGGCCTCGTAGGACACCGGCACCTCGTAGGTGGGCGTCGGCTGTTCGGCCGGTTGCAGGGCCTGTTCCTGGGCCTGTGCGTGCATCGGCTGCACCTGTTGCGTCTGTTGGTCGCCGCGGGCGGCGGCACGTCGGCCCATCAAGCGCCTGATCACCTCCGTGCCATCCCGTTCACTCGCCCTTTCGGTGGAACCGGGCAACGGTCGTGCACGCTATCAACACGCGTCAGCGCTCCGTCACCCAGTCGGGTTATTTGGTGTCATCCGATCGAGACCCACACCGCGGTCGCCCGGCCGCACACACCGTCCGGGCCGATGATGGCCGACGCGGAGTACGCCTTGCGCCCCTCGCGGCCGAGCTCCCACGCGAGCAGCACGTGGTCCACGTCCAGCTCGACGGGCCGCTCCACCTGCGCCACGAACGTGCCGAGCACGAACGCCGGACCGCCGTCGGGGGCCACCGGCTGGGCCGACGGGCAGTCCAGCGCCGCCCACACGACCTCGGGCCGCACGTGCCCGCCCTCGTGGGGCAGGACCGCGGTCGGGCGCCAGACCCCGGCCCACTCCTCCCGGCCCGCGAGCGGCCCGAGCAGCGCGCCGATGCCGTCCTCGCGGTCGGGGCCGCAGCCGAAACAGGTCGGGAACGGGTGCCGGTCGCGCCACGGCACCTGCGCCGCCGCCGCGCGGGCCTCCGCCAGCGTGGGGACGGCAGGGACCGCCAGGTCGAGCGCCGCCGGTGCGGCCGAGGCGATCACCACGTCACCGTCGAGCAGCTCACCGTCGCGGACCCGCATCTCCCGGTCCAGCGGCACCGGCTTGCGCAGCCGCACGCTCACCGGACCGGCGCCGACGTGCGCGGCGAGGCGGCCGGAGACGTAGCCGCCGTTGCCCGTCCCCGGCGGGCCGTTGAACCGGCTCCCGATCGTCACGGTCGTCACTTCTGGTCACCCTCCAGGTACACCCACTGGCCGTTCTCCCTGATGAAGCGGCTGCGCTCGTGCACGACACCGCCCACGTAGTGCGCCCGGAACTCGACGACGCCCTCGTTCTGGAGCAGTCCGCCGTTCTCGGTCGCCAGCACCTCGAGCTTCAGCCAGCGGTCGTTGTCGCCGGTGCCCGCGTCCGACGGCCGGTGCCGCGAGTGCCAGGTGCGCAGCAGGTAGTCCTCATCGGACAGTGCGAAAGCGCTGTACCGGGAGCGCATCAGCTGCTCAGCGGTCGCCGCCGTGCGGACGCCGGAGTGGAGCGCACCGCAGCAGTCCACATAGGACTGGCCGGTGCCGCAGGGGCACAGTTTGGTGGTCACGTCCACATTGTGCCCGGTGAACTCGGTAGAACCGATGCCGCACCGCGTACGTACCCCCTGTCAGGACTGACTCGCGGGAGGCATGGGAGGCCGCACGTGACCGTCGAGAGCAGGGCGGACCTGGTTCCGCTGCGCACGTGGTTCGGGCTGCGCTGGCGCGGCTACGACCGGGACGAGGTGGACGACTACGTCGCCGAGCTGGAGGCCGAGCTGCGCCTGGTCACCGCCGACCGCGACGCCTCCGAGGCCCGCGCCGACGCGCTGGCCAGCAGGTTGATGTCGGTGCAGGAGGAGAACACGGCGCTGCAGGACGGCCTGCACCGCATCTGCCTGACCCCGATCGACCTCAGGGGCCTGCCCGAACGGCTCGCGCGCATGGTCGCGCTGGCCGAGGAGGAACGCCGCGAGGTCATCAGGGACGCGCAGCTCCAGGCGCTGATGATCGTCGGGGAGGCCGAGTCGCGCGCCCGCGGCCTCGAAGAACAGGCTGCGGCCCAGCGCGAGGAGGTCCGCGAGGACTTCCGGCTCGCCATGTCCGCCCGCCGCGCCGAGGCGATGCGGGCCCTCGCGGAGCTGCGCGACGTCGCACTCGACGAGGCGGACCGGATCGTCGCGGAGGCGAGGGTGCGGCGCGCGGGGATCGAGAACGGCGGATGACGCGGCCCCGCCCCGCACGGACGGGAGCTACGGCTCCTGGTCGAGGTCGTGGAAGTCCGGCACGGTCGTCGTCCCCGTGCGCCAGTCGTGCCGGAGCACCGCGTACCCCACCGAGTCGAACCGGCGGCCCTCACCGTCCGGCCACGCCCGGCGGTAGTGCGCCTCCTTGACGTAGCCGCACTGCGCGAACACGCGGCGCATCGCCAGGTTGTCCTGCCGGGTCGTGGCCTCGATCCGCTGCACGTGCACCAGCTCGGTGAAGAGCTTGTCGGTGAGCCAGCGGACCGCGGCCCTGCCCAGGCCGCGGCCGCGGTGCCGTGCGCCCACCCGCAGGTCGAACATCGGCGTCTCGTCCCCGAGGTCGAACAGCCGCACGATCCCGGCGCGCTCCCCCGCCACCTCGATCCAGTACGTCTCGTCGTAGTACCCGGATCGGACGCGGTCGAGCACGTCCGCGCGGTCGACGGTGGCGTTCGCGTGGAACGGCCACGGCTCGCCGGCGAGGAAGTCGGCCAACGCCTCCGCCTCGCCGACCTCGAACCGCCGGAACACCTAGTCCCTCTCGATCAGGTGGCCCACCACGTCCGGACCGGGGTGCGCGTGCCCGGACCCGTCGCGGCGCGGGTCGATCTCCGGCAGTTCCACCGGCGTGCCCTTCACGTCGGACCCGGCCGGCCGCGACCCGATCCACGCCACCACCAGGTGCGTCTCGCCCTTCAGGAACCGCTGCGACCGCACACCGCCGGTCGCGCGCCCCTTCGCCGGGTACTCGGCGAACGGCGTGACCTTGACGCTCTGCCCGCTCGACGTGACCACCATCGGCTCGCCGTGCTGGCCGTCACCCGTCTTGACCGCGCCGAAGAACAGCACGTGCGCGTCACCGCTGAGGTTGATGCCCGCCATGCCGCCGCCCTTGAGGCCCTGCGGCCGCACCAGCTTCGCGTCGTAGCGCAGCAACGACGAGTCGGAGCTGACGAACGCCAGCGCCTCCGTGCCGTCGTCCAGCCAGGTCGCACCGACGACCTCGTCGCCGTCCTTGAGCGTGATGACCTCGAACTCGTCCGACCGCACCGGCCACTCCGGCGAGCACACCTTGACCGTGCCCAGCTTCGTGCCCAGCGCGATGCCCGGCGAGGACCCCGGGTCGAGCGGCGCGATGCCGACGACCTTCTCGCCCTTTTCCAGCGGCACCAGCTCACTGGCCGCCATGCCGCCGCGCAGGCTCACCGTCCCACTCTGCTCCGGCAGCACCGGCAACGGCAGCACGTCCGTCTTGAACGCCCGCCCCCGGTTCGTGACCAGCACGACCTGACCGCGCGCCGTGGAGTGCACCAGCGCGGCCACCGCGTCGTGCTTCACCCGCCCGGCCCGCCGCTTGCCCTCCGACGCCTCCTCCGACTCCGCCGCCGTGCGCGCGACGAGCCCGGTGGCGCTCAGGATCACCTGGCACGGGTCGTCCGCGACCTCCAGCGGCCCGGCCGGCTTCGACGCCGCCAGCACCTCCTTGAGGTCACCGTCGATGAGGCTCGTCCTGCGGTCCCCGCCCAGCTCCTTCGCCACCGCGGCCAGCTCGCTCGACACGAGCTTCTTCAGGACGCCCTCATCCTCCAGGATCGCCGTCAGCTCCGCGATCTCCCTGGTGAGCTTGTCCTGCTCGCCCTCCAGCTCGATCTTGTCGTACCTGGTGAGGCGCCGCAGCGGCGTGTCGAGGATGTAGGACGCCTGGATCTCCGAGAGCGTGAACTGCTTCATCAGGCCGTCCTTCGCGGCAGCGGCGTTCTCGCTGCCCCGGATCAGCTTGATGACCTTGTCGATGTCGAGCAGCGCCCTGAGCAGCCCCTCGACCAGGTGCAACCGCTCCTCGCGCTTGCGCCTGCGGAACTTCGTCCTGCGCGTGACGACGTCGTAGCGGTGCCGCAGGAAGACCTCCAGCAGCCCCTTGAGCCCGAGCGTCCGCGGCTGCCCGTCCACCAGCACCAGGTTGTTGATGCCGAACGACTGCTCCATCGGCGTCAACCGGTACAGGTCCGCGAGCAGCGCCTGCGGGTTCACCCCGACCTTGCACTCGATGACGAGCCGGATGCCGTTCTCGCGGTCGGTCAGGTCCTTGACGTCCGCGATGCCGGTCAGCCGCTTCGACTTGTTCACCTCGTCGGTGATCTTCTCGACGATCCGCTCCGCACCCACGCCGTACGGCAGCTCCGTGACGGTGATGGCCTGCCGCCCGCGTGACCCCTCCAGCGGGCCGATCTCGATCTTCGCGCGCATCCGCACGACACCGCGACCGGTCTCGTAGGCCTTCCTCACCTCGTCGAGGCCGAGCAGGATGCCACCGGTGGGCAGGTCCGGCCCCGGGACGAACTCCATGAGCTTGTCGAGGTCGGCGTTCGGGTGCGTGATGAGCCACCGCGCCGCACCCACCACCTCGCGCAGGTTGTGCGGGATCATGTTCGTCGCCATGCCGACCGCGATGCCGGACGTGCCGTTGACCAGCAGGTTCGGGAACGCCGCCGGCAGCACGCTCGGCTCGTCCAGCGAACCGTCGTAGTTCGGACGGAAGTCGACCGTCTCCTCGTTGAGCTCGCCGACCAGCTGCATGGCGACCGGCGACATGCGGCACTCGGTGTACCTGCTCGCCGCGGGACCGTCATCGGGGCTGCCGAAGTTGCCGTGGCCGTCGATCAGCGGCTCGTTGAGGCTGAAGTCCTGAGCGAGACGGACCAACGCGTCGTAGATCGCCGTGTCACCGTGCGGGTGGTACCGGCCCATGGTGTCGCCGACTACGCGCGACGACTTCACGTACGGGGTGTTCGGCCGCTGCCCGTTCTGGTTCATCGAGAACAGGATGCGCCGGTGCACCGGCTTGAGGCCGTCCCGCGCGTCCGGCAGAGCCCGCGAGTGGATGACCGAGTACGCGTACTCCAGGTACGAGTCCTCGATCTCCGTCTTCAGCGAGTTGTCGAGCACACGGGCACCGGCCCGGTCGAACGCGGCCGGATCGACCTTGGTCGTGGGTCCCTTACGGCGTGCCATGACTTCGTAACTCCGTCTGTTCTCTCGAGAAGGCTTAGAGGTCGATGGCCGACTGGTCGACCCGTGCGGCGGACTCGACGAGCCAGTTGCGGCGCGGCTCGACCTTCTCGCCCATCAGCAGCTCCAGCGCGACCTCCGCGGCCTCGACGTCGTCCATCGTGATGCGGCGGACGCTGCGGGTCGCGGGGTTCATCGTGGTCTCCCACAGCTCGTCCGCGTCCATCTCACCCAGGCCCTTGAACCGCGGCACCGGCGTCACTACCTGCTTGCCGGCCTTCTCCAGCCGCGCGACGGTCTGCTCCATCTGCCGCTGGGTGAAGGTGAAGTGCGTCTCGGCGTTGCGGCCGCGGGTCATGACCTTGTGCAACGGGGGCATGGCCGCGTAGAGGCGGCCGTCCTCGATCACCGGGCGCATGTACTTCGCGAACAGCGTGATCAGCAACGTGCGGATGTGGCTGCCGTCCACGTCCGCGTCGGCCATCAGGATCACCCGGCCGTAGCGCATCTGGGAGATGTCGAACGTGCGGCCGGTGCCGGCGCCGAGGACCTGGACGATGGAGGCGATCTCGGCGTTGCGCAGCGTGTCAGCGAGGGACGCCTTCTGGACGTTGAGGATCTTGCCGCGCAACGGGAGGAGCGCCTGGTACTCGGACACGCGGGCCATGCGCGCGCTGTTGTGCACGAACACACCGGCTTCGAGCGCGAAGTTGTGGTAGCCGTCCACGGTCAGGTCGTAAACGTCCTCGCGCTCCGGCAACGCCGCGACAGCGGCGACCGCGTGGTTGACCAGCGTCGCCGCTTCCCGCAGCCGGGCGGAGTGGGCGGCCCTGTCAGCGTCGCTCAGCCCGGCGTACCGGTCCTGGAAGTCCTGCTCGATGCGGGCGCGGAACGCCGGGTCGTTGTTGCGCTTGTCCACGTCCACGTGGTGGCGGACGTTGCCGTTCGCGGCGCTGTCGAGGCCGTGGCGCAGGTTGTGGGCATCGGCCAGGTAGTGGGTGTAGACCCATTCCTGCCGGTCGTTCATCCACACCCGCTCGTAGCCGTCGAGGTTGTGGCCCTCGGCCTTCGACGACACCGACCGGTAGAGCGGCATCAGCGAGTCGCCGGGCAGCAGCGCGTCGGCGCGGCGGTACGAGCCGTCGCGCAGGCGGAACAGGTGGTCGGGGGTGCAGCGGACCGACGCGCCGTTGTCCAGGGTGACGCGGACCAGCGGGGCATCCCTCTTCGTCAGCCGCGGCTCGACCAGCGGCACGACGACCACGCGGCCGGCCTTGTTCGTCGCGTAGCCGAAGTGCGTCACACCGCGCTGCCAGTCCTCGACCAGTTCCAGGAACGACAGCGACTTGCCCGACGCCAGCGCGACCTGCGTCTCAGCGGTGAAACACCCGAGGGCGCTGTCGCCCTCCACGAGGAAGAGCTCAGACCGCGACACACCCGTGGTCCGGCAGTCCACCAGCTTCGCCGGCATCGCCGCGCCTTCGAGCGCCGTCTTGCGCCGGGCCGCGTCCTTCTGCTGCTTCTGGGTCAGCCGGACGCGGGAGGCGTCGACGACCTTCTGGAGCACGGTCTTGGCCTCGACCTTGGTCCTGCGGTCCTCGGTCCAGGCGCGCACCTGCTGGTCGACGATGCCCTGCAGCACCTTGGTGATGCCGGCGGTGGACAGCTCGTCCTTGGTCTGCGAGGTGAACTGGGGTTCGGGGATGCGGACGTGGACGACGGCGGTCATGCCCTCCAGCACGTCGTCCAGCGTGGGCGGGTCCTCCTTGGGCTTCAGCAGGCCGCGGGTCTTGGAGATGGCGTCCTGGACCGCCTTCAGCACGGCGCGGTCGAAGCCGCGGCGGTGGGTGCCGCCGTGCACGTTGCGGATGGTGTTGGTGAAGCACTCGACGGTGCGGTCGTAGCCGGTGCCCCAGCGCAAGGCGACCTCGACCTCGGCCTGTCGCTCCACTTTGGACCGCATGACGCCGTTCTCGTCGGCGGCGTTCTCGAAGTAGGTGCCGGTGCCGGTGATGACGAGGGTGCCGGAGACGGCGCGGTCGCCGGAGGGGGCCAGGAAGTCGACCATGTCGGTCAGGCCGTTGGGGTAGTGGAAGACCTCTTCGGAGATCGCGTCTTCCAGCGCCGACTTGAGCACGTAGGTGACGCCGGGCACGAGGAACGCCGTGTTGCGCAGCTTCATGCGCACGGTCTCGACGTCCAGGGAGGCGCCGTTCTCGAAGTAGCGGGCGTCGTACCAGTAGCGGATGGAGGTGCCGGTCGACTCGCCGCGCTTCATCTTGCCGACGACGTTGAGGCCGTTCTGGCGGGTGAACGCGGCCTTGGGGCCGGGGCCGTCGAAGACGCCGGGGACGCCGTGGGCGAACGACATCTCGTGGACCTTGCCGCCGCGGCGGACGGTGACGTCGAAGCGGTGGGAGAGGGCGTTGACGGCGGAGGCGCCGACGCCGTGCAGGCCGCCGGAGGTCTTGTAGCCGGAGCCGCCGAACTTGCCGCCCGCGTGCAGCTTGGTGAGGACCAGTTCCACACCGGACAGACCGGACTTGGCGTGCACGTCGGTGGGGATGCCGCGGCCGTCGTCGTCGACCTGGACGCTGCCGTCGGCGTGCAGGGTGACGACGATCTTGGTGGCGTGGCCGGCCACGCCCTCGTCGGTCGAGTTGTCGACGATCTCGCTGAAGAGGTGGTTGATGCCCCGGCTGTCGGTCGACCCGATGTACATGCCTGGCCGCTTGCGGACGGCCTCGAGACCTTCGAGGTGCGTCAGGTCGTCGGCCCCGTACAGGGTCTCAGCGGTCACGGGTGGTGCTCCCTGGATTGTGTGCGGACTGCCAGCAGGGTATCCGCCTGGACCGACAATTTTCCGCAACGGTGGTGCCCTTCGACCCGCAGGGCGGGTGACGTCGACCTCGCGCGCCGGTCGGGCGGTCCCGAGAAAGCCTGCTGACCTGGCAAGACGCGGTTCACCGACCCAAACGACCACGGCGATCGGGCGGTTGTCGAACGTCACGGGCCCGAGCGCGCCCCGAGGCCGGGTGCCCGAGCACGTGCGGGGTCGGGCGAGGGACCGGATCAGGCGGTTGTGATCGTCCACTGTGGACCGGAAACCGGCGGGTGCTCCCGGTCGGCGGCGGGGGCCGAGGTTGCGCGCGTGACCCAGCCGAGACCTTCCCGACACTGGTCCGTGAACCGCTGTGAACGGCGGCACGTATGCCCCGGTGTCAGATCGACGACCGGGACGGGGTGATCGCGTGCGGCACGGTGTGGACCCGGGTCCCTTCCAGCAGACCGCGCACAGCCCGTCCTGCTTCGAGCCGGCCAGGACGGGCGCGGGTGAGCCGGTGGGCTTCCGCATCCCGCGCAACCCGCACTTCCCGACCCCGCAGACGTTCGAGGAGCCGGCGGAGAGCCTGCGGCTGCTGTCCCGGCACCGGGTCCTCATCCGCGAGTGCGGCACCGAGCTCGGCATGAGCAGGGTCTTCGCGCGCCTGGTGGTCCGGCCGGAGTCCGACGTCGAGCGGCTCGTCGAAGGCATCCGCGACTTCACCAGGGCGAGGTGGACCTCAGCGCACTCAGCCCACCCCGGCGAACCCCCGCTGCTCATGCACAGCGCCTGACCCCCTCGAAAGGCAGACCAGAGATGTCGTCACCGCACGTCCTCAGCGGTCGGCGCGGCCAGGTGGCCGCGGCCGCGCTGGTGGCAGCCACCCTGCTCAACGCCGCCCTGTTCGGCGGATCCGGTGCCACCGCGTCCTCCCACCGCGAGGCACCGCTCATCGCCGGTGACCCGGCCGTGGACAACACGGACCTGTACGCGTTCGTCAGCCCCGACCACGGGGACACGGTCACCCTGGTCGGCAACTGGTTCCCGTTCCAGGAGCCCAACGGGGGCCCGAACTTCTTCCCGTGGGCCACGGACGCGCAGTACGACTTCAACATCGACAACGACGGCGACGCCAAGGCCGACGTGGTGCTGCGCTGGCAGTTCCACGACGACGACCGCCGCAAGAACAACACGTTCCTCTACACCAACGGCCAGGTGGACTCGCTCGACGACGAGAACCTGCTGTTCCGCCAGCGCTACGACATCGAGGCGATCTACGAGAACGGCCAGAAGGTCAAGCTCGTCGACAACGCCCCGGTCGCGCCGTCGCCGAACGGCCCCGCGTCGATGCCGGACTTCAAGAAGCTGCGCGACCAGGCGACGGTGCAGCTGCCCGGTGGCGGCAAGGTGTACGTCGGGCCGGCCGAGGACCCGTTCTTCCTGGACCTGCGGGTGTTCGACCTGCTCTACGGCGGGAACCTGAGCGAGGTCGGCCAGGACACCCTGCGCGGCTACAACGTCAACACGATCGCGATCCAGCTGCCCAAGCACGCGCTGGCGCTGAAGAACGACGCGAACCGCAACCCGAACATCGGCATCTGGAGCACCACGCAGCGCCGCACCATGAAGCTGTCGCCGGGCAAGGCGGAGGCGGTCGGTGACTTCGTGCAGGTCTCCCGCCTGGGCAACCCTCTGGTGAACGAGGTCGTGGCGCCCGCGGGCCTCAAGGACGCGTTCAACGGCCTGCGCCCCGACCAGGACGCCGGGGTGAAGGAGCTGGTGGACCGGGTGGTGAACCCGGAGCTGCCGAAGCTGGTCGAGGCCATCTACAAGATCCCGGCGCCGAAGGGCCAGCGCGACGACCTGGCCGAGATCTTCCTGACCGGCATCAGCACGAAGATCGGCGCGCAGATCAACGCCGACCTGAACTCGCAGATCAACAACGCCGACGTCGACAAGCACCGGTTCCGGCCCGCGGAGATGCTGCGGCTGAACATGTCGATCAACCCCAACCCGAACCCGAACCGCCTGGGGCTGCTCGCCGGTGACACACAGGGCTTCCCGAACGGCCGCCGCCTCACCGACGACGTCGTGGACATCGGCCTGCAGGCGTTCGAGGGCGCGGCGGTGACGGGCAAGCTCGTCGAGGCGCTGGCCGCCGGTGACAAGGTCGACCAGAACGACCAGCCGTTCGAGGCGGCGTTCCCGTACGTGGCGCTGCCCCGCAACGGCACGGCCGTGAACACCTCGGGCACCACCGCCGAGGTCGCGGTGAACCCGGTCGGCCGGATCGGCAACCTCGACCCGATGGCGATGACCACCGCGGTCGGCTCGGCGCTGGTGTTCGGCGCGGGTTTCTTCCTGTGGCGCAAGCGCCAGACCCACATCCGCGAGTACGGGTCGCACTCGAAGTGAGGTATCAGCAGCGACAGGCCGTCGCGGTGGGTCTCCTGGTCACCGCGGCGCTTGTCCACCTGGTCGCCTCCGGTCCTGCCGGCAGCAGGGCCGGGGGCGAGCCCCCTGTTCCCGTGGTGGCGCAGCAGAACCAGCTGCACCGGGTGGTGCACCAGCTCCAGCAGCGGCTGCACCGGGTGCCCGACGACCCGGCGTCGTGGGCGCGGCTCGGCGCTTCCTACGTGGAGCTCGCGCGGGTCACGGCCGACCCGGCGTACTACGCGAAGGCCGAGGGTGCGCTGAAGAACGCGGGCGACACCGGTCTGGCCGCCGTCGGCATGGGCACGCTGGCCAACGCCCGGCACGACTTCCACGCCGCACGCGAGTGGGGGTTGCGGGCGGTCGCCGCCCTGCCGTCCTCCGCGGAGGGCTACGGCGTGCTGGCCGACGCGCTGACGCAGCTCGGCGACGACGCGGGTGCACAGGACGCGGTGCAGCGGATGCTCGACCTCAAGCCGAACACGGCCTCGTTCGCCCGCGCCTCCTTCCACCTGGAGCTCCACGGCGACGTCGACGGCGCCCGCGCCGCGATGACCCGCGCGCTGAACGCGGCCGCGACGCCCGAGGAGATCGCCTTCTGCCGGTACCGGCTGGGCGAGCTCGCGTTCGACCACAACCGGCTCGACGAAGCCGCTCAGCACTACGAACGGGGTCTGGCGGCGAGAGGAGACGACATGACCCTCACCCAGGGCAAGGCGAAGGTCGCGGCGGCACGCGGTGACGTCCCGGTCGCGATCGAGGAGTACCGCAGGCTCGTGGCCCGCGCTCCCCTGCCGCAGTACCTGCAGGAGTACGCGGAGCTGCTCGCGGCCGACGGCAGGGCGCAGGAGGCGGCCCGGCAGTACGACGTGCTGTCCGAGCAGCAGCGGCTGATGGAGTCGCAGGGTGCCTCCGACGACCTCGCCGCGGCGCTCGTGGCGGCCGACCGCGGTGACGGGGTGCGGGCGCTGCGCCGGGCCGAGTCGGAGTGGGGCAAGCGGCAGAGCGTGTTCGTCGCCGACGCGATGGCGTGGGCGCTGCACGTGAACGGGCGGGACGCCGAGGCGCTGGCCCACGCCGACCGCGCCGCCGCGCTGGGCTGGCAGAACGCGACGTTCTCCTACCACCGCGGCATGATCCTCGCCGCGCTCGGCCGGGTGGCCGAGGCGCAGGAGGCGCTGGTACGGGCGCTGCGGCTGAACGCGAACTTCTCCCCGCTGCACGCGCTGAAGGCGGGCCGCAAGCTCGCCGAGCTGCGGGACGGGCGGTGAGGTACGCCGTCATCGGCGCCCTGCTGCTGGCCGGGTTCTTCGGCCTGCAGGGCGAGGCCTTCGGGCACCCGCTGGGCAACTTCAGCGTCAACCACTACCACGGCCTGCACCTGCACCCCGACCGGATCGACCTCAGGTCGGTGGTCGACGTCGCGGAGATCCCGACGCTGCAGGAGAACCTGCGGGACCGCGACGCCGGGCGCTGGTGCGACGAGCTGGCCGGCACCGACCGGTCCACCGTGGACGGCCGGCGGATCACCTGGACCGTCGCCGGCGCCACCAAGGAGCACCCGGTCGGGCAGGCCGGCCTGGTCACCACCCGGCTGGTCTGCGAGCTCACCGCGAAGGTCGACCTCGCCCGGCCGGCCCGCCTGGAGTTCCACGACGAGTCGAACACCGACCGGATCGGCTGGCGGGAGATCACCGCCGCCGGCACTGGGGTGCGGCTCACCGGCTCGCCCGTGCCCACCGAGAGCATCAGCGGCGAGCTGCGGACCTACCCGGAGGACCTGCTCAGCAGCCCGCTCGACGTCCGCTCGGTCGCGTTCACCGCGCAGCCCGGTTCCGGGTCGGAGCCCAAGCAGGCCACCGGTTCCCCGATCCGGTCGTTCAGCACGACGGCCGCCGCCCTCAACGACATCCTGGGCAGCGACGAGCTCACGCCGTGGCTCGGTTTCCTCGCGCTGCTGCTCTCGCTCGTCCTCGGTGCCTCGCACGCCGCGCTGCCCGGTCACGGCAAGACGCTCATCGCCGCCTACCTCGCGGGCCGTCAGGGCACGCCGCGCGACGCGTTCGTCGTGGGTGCCTCGGTCACGGTCACGCACACCGGTGGCGTGCTGCTGCTCGGCCTGGTCATCAGCGCCTCCAGCGCGCTGGCCGGCGAGCAGGTGCTGCGCTGGCTCGGGCTGGTCAGCGGCCTGCTGATCACCGGCATCGGCGTCCTGCTGCTGCGCTCCGCGCTGACCCGCGAACCCGCGCTCGCGCGAGCCGGACACGGACACGGGCACGGGCACGGGCACGGGCACGGACATGGGCACGGAACCGGGCACGGTCACGGGTACAGCCGGGCGAGCCTGATCGGCATGGGCGCGGCCAACGGCCTGGTCCCGTCACCCTCCGCGCTCGTCGTCCTGCTCGGCGCCGTCGCGCTCGGGCGCACCTGGTTCGGCGTGCTGCTGGTCCTCGGCTACGGCTTCGGCATGGCCGCGACGCTGACCGGCGTCGGCCTGCTGCTGGTGAAGGCCCGCGACCGGGTCGAACGGCTGCTGGACGGCCGTGCCACAAAACTGCTCTCGCATTGCGCACCCATGGGCACAGCCGCGTTGGTCATCGTGGTCGGCGGGTGGCTCGCATTGCAGTCCGCATAAATCACATCAATGCGAGAAGGGCCCGCATTCCGAACAGAATGCGGGCCCTTCTTCGTCCGTTCCTACATGGTGGCCACGACGAACGGCTTGCCGTCCCCGTTCTCGACCGCCACCGACTTCACCTCGTCGAGGGGAACGCTGACCATGCCCCGCACGGTCACCCCCTCGAGCCGCCCCTTCTCGCTGGAGGTCCACACGTGGGCCTCCGTCCTCGTCCCGTCGGCGCCGATGACGACGAGCCTGCACCTCTGGGCGGCGGGCAGGCCCTCGATCCTCGCGGTGACCTCGTAGCGGTCCTGCGAGGACGGAGCGACCTCCGCGACCAGCCTGATCCCGCCCGAGGTCCCCTCGCCGCTGCGCGACGCGGAGATGGACGTGTCCGGTGCCCGGTTCTGCATGAAGACCGCACCACCGCCGAACGCCACCACCGCGGCGACGGCCGCGGCGGCGAGGTAGCCCGGCCAGCGCCGGGCCTTGGCGTGCTGCGGCTCCGCGAGCTCCTCCACCTGCCGCGGACTGGCTCTGGGCTGCGGGTCGGCCACCCGCGGCTGCGGGATGACCGACTCCTGCCTGATCTGCCGCAGCGCCCGCTGCAGCACCAGGTCCGACGGCGTGGGCAGGTCGTCTTCGAGCTCGTGCAGGAACACCTCGCGGGACACCTCGTCGAGCGCCCTGCGGATCCGGTGGAAGTCGGCGACCTGCGCACGGCAGGAGGGGCAGCCCCTCAGGTGCTGCTCCACGCCATGGCTCTCCTGCGCGTCCAGAACGCCGAGCGCGTAGCAGCCAAGTGTGACCGCATCGTGCGCGCCAGCTGTCATGCGACCTCCTCGTCGTCCCGAATCGACCCCCGCGGCGAAACGGTGTCACAAGGAAAACGGGCGGACGGGAGTGCTCGGTTCAGCCCGTGAACGAGTTGAATCCGATTGCGCATAACAATGGCATTACGCAACCGCTCGACTCCGGTTCACCGGTGCGCTGAACAGCGCATTTCACTCGAACGGCCGACTCAAGTCCACCTCACCGGGCACACAGGACTACTGGCACGTCTCTCGACGAACCACCGGTCGTTCTCCGGACTCCAGGAACACCGCGAGACCGTCGAGAAGACGTGCGAGACCGAACTCGAACTCGTCCAGCGGCCGTTCGAAACCGCCCGTGTTCCAGATGTGGGTCATCATCGGCAGCCGGTCCGGCGTGAAGTGCTCCCAGAGCGCCTCCCTGCCGGTCCACCAGTCCTCCTCGGACACCCCGGTCTCGCGTTCGGTCCGCACGCGGTCGGCCATCGCGCGGCCGACCCCGTCGACGTGGTGGGCGACCGCCGTCACCACGGCCACGATCTCCTCCGGCCGCAGCCCCAGCTGCGAGACGGCGGCGTAGGCCGCGTCCCGGCGGGTCATGGCGTGCGGTCCCGGCATGACCCGCGAGGTGGTGAGCTGCAGCATCCACGGGTGCGCGCGGTACATCGCCCACATCTGGCGCGCGAAGAACTCCAGGCCCTCCCGCCACGGTCCGGGCGGGGTGCGCTCGGTCTCGCCCCAGGCCGCGTCGACCATCAGGTCGAGCAGCTCCGACTTGCCCGGCACGTGCCGGTACAGCGCCATGGCCGTGCTGCCCAGCACCTCGGCGACCCGGCGCATGGTGAGCGCGTCGACCCCCTCGGCGTCGGCCACCTCCATCGCCGCCCCGACCACCCGCGACTGGCTCAGCGCCGCCTTCGGTCCCCTGGTCGGCTCCGCCGGCGGCGCCCACAGCAGGCGCACGCTGCGGTCCCGGTCGCTCTGCTTCACCCAGCCCCCTCGTCCACACCGCACTTGCCGGTGAATCCTAAAACCGTGTACAACGTACACCTCGTATACGTTGTACACAGTTCAGTCACGGGGGTGAGGACGTGGGACACGCGGTGCTCGCGGAAGGCCTGCGCAAGGGGTTCGGCGGGAAGGCGGCGCTCGACGGGTTCGACCTGGCGGTGCCGGCGGGAACGGTGTGCGGCCTGCTCGGGCCCAACGGCGCCGGCAAGACGACGGCGGTGCGCATCCTGGCCACGCTGCTGCGGCTGGACGGCGGCCGGGCCGAGGTGGCGGGCCACGACGTCGCGCGGGAGGCGCCGCGGGTGCGGCGGCAGGTGGCGCTGAACGGTCAGCAGTCCACGGTGGACGACGTGCTGACCGGCCGGGAGAACCTGGTCATGTGGGGGCGGCTCTACCACCTGTCCAGGAAGGAGGCCCACGCCCGCGCGGAGGAGCTGCTGGCGCAGTTCGGTCTGACCGATGCCGCCGACACGCGCGTGAAGGCCTACTCGGGCGGCATGCGGCGGCGCCTGGACCTCGCGTCGAGCTTCATCACGCGGCCGTCGGTGCTGTTCCTGGACGAACCGACGACCGGGCTCGACCCGCGCAACCGCGGTGAGGTGTGGCGGGAGGTGAAGCGGGTCGTCGCCGAGGGCACGACGGTCCTGCTGACCACGCAGTACCTGGACGAGGCCGACCAGCTCGCCGACCAGGTCGTGGTGCTCGACACCGGCCGGGTCGCCGCCCAGGGCACGCCCGACCAGCTCAAGTCCACGCTCGGCGGCGACCGGATCGAGGTCGTGGTCCGCACCGCGGAGGAGCTGCCGGTCGTGGCCGGTGTGCTCGGACCGGACGCCGAGGTCGACCACGACGCGTTCCGCGTGAGCGCGGCGGTCGCGGACCGGGTGGCGGCGCTGACGCGGGTGACCTCCGCGCTGGCGGCCCGCGGGGTGGAGGCGGAGGACATCGCACTGCGGCGGCCGACGCTCGACGAGGTCTTCCTGGCGATCACCGGCCACCGGGCGGAGGCGCGGGCGTGAACGCGGTCGGGTACGCGGCGGTCGACTCGTGGGTCGTCGCCAAGAGGGAGCTCGTCCACTGGGTGCGCGAACCGGTCAGGGTGTTCGCGAACCTCGCCTACCCGGTCATCTCGGTGCTGATCTTCGGGCTGGTGTTCGGCAGCGCCATGAACGTCTTCGGCGGCGGCGACTACATCGAGTTCCTGCTGCCGGGAATGTTCGGCCAGACCGTCGCGTTCGGCGTCGGCAGCACGCTGCTGATGGTGTCGATGGACGCCGACCGGGGCGTGACGGACCGGTTCCGCGCCTCGCCGATGTCGCAGACCGGGGTGGTGGCCGGGCGCAGCATCGCCGACCTGGTCAACTCCTCGCTGGAGCTGCTCGTGCTCGCGCTGTGCGGGCTGGCGATCGGCTGGTCGTTCCACGACGGGCTGGTCAACGCGCTGCTGGCGTTCGCACTGCTGCTGTGGCTGCGGTTCGCGCTGGTCTGGGTCGGCATCTACGTCGGCCTGCTGGTGAAGCCGGCGGCGGCGCAGGCGTCGTGGATGTTCCTGTTCCCGTTGACGATGTTCGCGAACACGTTCGTCTCGCCGGAGCTGATGCCGGGCTGGCTGCGCGTGGTCGCGGAGTGGAACCCGCTGTCGTCCACGGTGGCCGCGGCGCGGGAGCTGTTCGGCAACCCCGGTGTCGGCGGTGACTCCTGGGCGGCGCAGCACTCGGTGCTGCTGGCCGTGCTGTGGCCCGCCGTGTTCGTGGCGGTCTTCTGGCCGCTGTCGGTGCTGAAGTACCGCGACCTCAACCGTTAGCGCCGCGCGGTAGCCGGTGCGGAAGTGGTCGGCGAGCCGGCGCCGGGCCGGGCGTGGTTGCCGCGGCACGGCTTTGCGCGCATCCGGCAGGTCGCACGGACGCGCGCCGCTCGGATCGCTCAGCCGGTCCAGAGGTCACACCGGTGGTCGGCCGGCGCGACCTGCCCGGTCGCGAAGACCCGGACGTCCTGGCGGGCCCAGCCGGGACGTCCGGTGCGCGCGAACCGCGTCCACACACCGGCCATCTCGTCCGCCAGCGCCCGTTGCCGCGCGGTGAGCTCGACGCCGCCGCCGCCGTAGCCGAACAGGGACGGCAGCTCCGAGCCGTGGTGGCGCCGCACGGGAACTCCGGCATCCCCTGGAAGGTCATCGGCGGGTCCGGTTCGGCGAACTCGTGCGTCTGCGCGCGCAGCCCGGCCGTCGGGCACGCCGAGGTCATGTCCGACAGCGCCGCGGACATCGGCACCCGTCCACTCCGGACGATCGCCCGGTGGAACAGCCCGCGCGTCCGGGGCGACGTCAGCTGGGCGCACGTGGAGAGCCCGCCCGCCGACGCCCCGAACAGCGTGACGTTGTGCGGGTCACCGCCGAAGCCCCGGATGTTGCGCTGGACCCACTCCAGCGCGGCCCGCTGGTCGCGCAGCCCGAACGCGCCGGACCCGGCGAGCCCGGGGAAGCCGAAGTACCCGAAGGCACCCAGGCGGTAGTTGACAGTGACGACGACGGAACCCCGGCGCACCAGCCGTTCGACGCCGTAGTCGGCTCCGGCGCCGGTGGTGAAGCTGCCGCCGTGGACCCAGACCAGCACCGGCCGGTGCGCGGCCCGCGGCGGCCTGGTGACGTTGAGGTACAGGCAGTCCTCTGCCTGGTCGCACCGCGGACCTGGCCGGTCCGCCTTCAGGACGCCCTGCCAGGGCCGGGCGGGCTGCGGGTCGCGCCAGCGGTTCTCCCCGACGGGGCGAGGAGAACGGCCGCGAGCAATGTGGTTGTGGTTGTGGTTGAACGCATGTCACGCTCAACCCAGCCACAGCCACAACCGCTTCAGCCGACCGCGGTCCTGTTCCGCGCCAGCAACTTCGCCGCGATCGCCGCCGGCAGGTACATCAGCACGCCGTACACCGCGGGCGGGATCGCCATGGTCTCGTCGTTCAGCACGGTGAGGGCGAGGGTGATCGCGATCGTGGCGTTGTGGATGCCGATCTCCATGGCGCTGGCGACGGCCTGCCCGCGGTCGACGTTGAACGCCTTGGGCACGTAGTAGCCGATCAGCAGGCTGAAGACGCTCAGCAGCAACGCCACCGGGCCGAGCGTGGTGATGTTGTCGAGCAGCTGCCGGTGGGCCTGCGCGATCGCCGCGATGATGACGAGCACCAGCACCACCACCGACGCGACGCGCACCGGGTCGTTCATCCGCAGCGCCCACGCCTCGAACCTGCGCCGCACCAGCATGCCGATCGCCACCGGCACCAGCACGATCGCGAAGACCTGCACGAACTTCGCCGGCTGCAGCCCGACCTCGGCGCTGTCCGCCATGAAGTGCGCCATGCTCAGCCCGACCACCAGCGGCAGCGTGAACACCGCCAGCACGGAGTTGATCGCCGTCAGCGTGATGTTGAGCGCGACGTCGCCGCCCGCGAGGTGGCTGAACAGGTTCGCCGACGTGCCGCCCGGTGACGCGACGAGCAGCATCATGCCGACCGCGAGCACGCCCTGGAGCCCGAACGCGAGCACCAGGCCGAGGCAGATCGCGGGCAGCACCACCACCTGGCAGACGAGAGCGATGACGGCCGCCCTGGGGTATTTCGCGACCCTGGCGAAGTCCCCGGTGGTGAGCGTGAGGCCGAGGCCGAACATGACCAGGGCCAACGCCAGCGGCAGGAAGATCTGGACGACGAACACGGCGGCCTCCGCGGATTGTCCGGCTTGTGAGGTTCGATCTGTTCGGACGGTCCTGGCGTTACGCCCGCGCCGGTGGAATCGGCACGTCAGCTCCCCCGCGGACGTCGAACGGCCGGCCTCGGCAGCGTGCTCGGCCGGCCTGTCCCTCTCCGCCCGGGTCGAACCCGGCCTGACCGCCGGGGTGCGCACGCCCACCGGTCACCTCCGCAGCGAGACCACCACCGCGACCACCAGCACCAGCACCCCGACCGCCACGGCCGACCCGAGCACCCACGCCGCGTACACCGCGTACGCCACGAACTCCGACCCGATCCCGGCCACCGACGTCACGGTGGCCCGCGCGTCGGTGTCGATGCGGTGCTGCAACTCGGTCTCCACGTGCACGAGCACGAACCGGTAGAGCCCGTAGAACAGTCCCAGCAGGACGATCGCCGCCGGTACCGCCAGCACGGCCGCGAGCACCAGCACGCCACCCGCGGCGAACAGCACCCAGCCGCGCCACGGCAGCCTGCCCGCGAGCGACGCACCGGCCGCACCCATCAGCGGCACCCCGATCGTGGCCAGCGGCACCCACACCGTGGGCACGTGCCAGTCGTGGGCCAGGAGCGTGAAGTACTCCTCGAAGGCGTCGATCGCGTACACCAGCGCGACCGCGATGACGGCCCGCCTGACCGGCACCGCCTCGCGCAGCCCGGTGCGCAGGGTCGCGAGGTACCCGTCCTCGCCGGGCGCCGGCTCCCTGTCCGGTTCGGGGAACCGCAGCGCGATCACGGCCGACAGCAGGCACATCGCCACGCTGACCCACCCGGCCAGCGAGTAGCCGCCGAGCGAGAACAGCACGGTGGCCACCACGGCGACCGGCACCTGGGCGATCAGCTCGACGGTGTCGACGCGGGCGTTGAGCCGCCCGTACGACTCCTCGTCCCCGTTCGCCGCCAGACCGTCGTACAGCAGCGCCTCGAACGCACCGGAGGTGAGCGTGCCGCCGAGCCCCCACAGCACGAACCCGGCCGCGAAGCCCCAGAACGACGGGAACACCACCCACGCCGCGTGCGCGAGTGCCTGCAGCACCCCGGCGGCGACCAGCGAGCCGCGCCGGGAGAACCGGTCGGCGATCGCGCCCGAGGGCACCTCGAAGACCACCGCGGTGGTCGACCAGATGGCGAGCAGCACCGAGATGTGGGCGTCCGACAGCCCGCTGTCGGCGAAGAGCAACGCGTACAGCGCGTAGATCGGGAGGAGGTGCGAACACCACGCCCACGCCGTCGCGGTCCTGGTCAGATCAGTTGAAGATCAATGTCGTCGACGCATGGCACAAGCGTAAGCCGTCAGCGCCACCGAATAAACGGCGCTGACGGCTCGTGCTCGACCGGGAACCGGCCGTGTCGCCTAGAAACCGGCGGTGATCTTCGTGAACGCCAGGTCGGCCTGCGCGATGCCGGAGCACTGGTCCGCCACCTGGCCGTCGCAGCCGCCGCGGTCGCGGTTGACCGCCCAGAACGCCAGGCGCCCGAGGCCGTTCGCCTTCGACCAGTCGCGGATCGCGGTCCAGTCCTCGACGCTGGTCACCTCGCGCTGGTCGGACAGGCCGTTCATGCCGGAGATGCCGACGTGCTTGAACGCCTCGGCGTCGCTCCAGCCGAAGGTCGACTTGAGCTTGTTCTTCAGCGCGGTGGCCGCGCCGATCGTGTCGGTGCGGACGTTCGAGCTGCCGAAGTCGAACGGCATGATCGTGAACACGTCGACGTTCGCGTTGAGCGCCTTGGCCTGGTCGATCAGCCGGGCGCCGTAGAAGTTCGGCCCGGTGGTCGTGGTGCCGAACGTGACGATCGTCTGGATGCCGGGGTTCTTCTGCTTGACGATCTTCAACGCGGTCAGGATGCGGTCCTGCACGGTGGTGTTCTCGAACTCGTCGGAGTTCTCGATGTCGATGTCGATGGCCTTGAGGCCGTAGGTGTCGATCACCTTCTGGTAGGCGCCGGCCAGCGCTTCCGGCGTCGAGCAGTTCGGGCCGAGCTTGTTGCCGCTCCAGCCGCCGAACGACGGCACGACGTCACCACCGGCCGCGCGGACCGCGTTGATCGTCTGCTGGTCGACACCGCCGGTCAGCGGGCGCTGACCGTCCCACGACGGGGTGCAGCCGCCGCCGGAGAGCACGAACGCGAGCGTGAACCACTTGACGCCGGTCTGGCTCATGACCTGCGTGGCGCTCTGCGGGTTGCCCCAGCCCAGGTACAGGTAGGGCGCGCCGCGGCCGGTGCCGGGCAGCGGCGGGTTCGACGTGGTCGTGGTCGTAGTGGTGGTCGTCTTGGTGGTGGTCGTCGTCGTGCCACCGGTGCCGTCGCACGACGCGCCGTTGATCTTGCAGCCGGTGGGGCTGCCGCCGGAGCCGCGGACGGTGAAGCCGAAGCTGGTCGAGCCGCCGACGCCGACGTTGCCGTTCCAGCTGTTCTTCACCGTGACGGTCTGGCCGTTCGCGGTGTAGGTGCCGTCCCACAGCGACGCGATCGACTGCCCGCTCGGCAGCGTGAACTCCAGGGTCCACGAGGTGAGCGCGGTCGAGCCGCCGTTGCCGATCGTGTACTTGGCCTCGTAGCCGCCGCCCCAGTCGGACGTCTTGGTGAACGCGGCCGTCACGCCTGTCGCACCGCTCGCGGGAGCGGCGAGCACGCCTCCGACCACGGCGGCGACCGCCACCCCGATGGTCAGGAACTGCCAGCGAAACCTCTTCATGGTGCTCCTTCACGTGCAGGGATACGTGATGGCGAGCACGTTAACTGGTCTGGACCATTGGTTCAAGGGTGCGCACGTCTAGTCTCGGTCGCGATGAGGGCAGCAGAGATCGCGCGACACATGGCCGCTTGGGCCGCCAGTCCGGACATCCAGGTCGTGCAGACCCGATACCGCCTGCAACTGGCCGAAAACTGGCAAATCCCCGTCGGTGGCAGGACTTTGGAGATCGGCTGCGGCCAAGGCGACATGACCGCCGTGCTCGCCGACCTCTCCGGTCCGAACGGGACGGTCGTGGGCGTCGACGTCGCGTCGCGGGACTACGGCGCGCCGGTCACCGTCGGCCAGTCCGCCCGGCACCTGCTCGACGGACCGCTCGGTGCGCGGATCGACATGCGGTTCGAGACCGACGTCCTGACCGACGACGTCGGAACCGGGTACGACCTCGTCGTGCTGGCGCACTGCTCCTGGTACTTCGCGTCCGCGGGCCTGCTCGAACGGACCCTGGCGAAGGCGCGTGAGCTGAGCGCCCGGCTCGCGTTCGCCGAGTGGGACCCGCAGCCCGCCGCCGTGGACCAGCTGCCGCACCTGCTGGCCGTGCTCGCCCAGGACCGGATCACCGGGGACACCGACGTCAACGTGCGCGCACCGCTGACCCGCGCGACGGTGCTCGATGCGCTGGGCCGCACGAGGTGGGAGGTCGAGCGGGTGTCCGACGTGGACACCCGCGAGCTGCAGGACGCCGACTGGGAGGTCGCGATCGCCCTGCACGAGGCACCGGACGGGCTGGCCAAGGAGCTGCTGCGGCAGTCGGCGGCCAAGCACGGCAACGTGCCGTTGCCCGCCTACGCGCTCACAGCACGCTAGTTGCCACAACACGTTCTCGCGGCAGGAAAGATCGACTCACGACGGCGGCGACAGCTCCGGCCACCGCGGCCGGACGACGTCCCCCGACGACTGCCCGCGCAGCCGCCGCACCACCCACGGCACGACGTGCTCGCGCGCCCACCGCAGGTCCTCCGCGCGCCGCACCCGCCGGTCCACCAGCGGCGCGATGTCCAGCACGGTCCGCTCCAGCGAGTGCCGCACACCGAGGCCGTCCAGCACCGAGATCGCGACCTCGCGGTGCCCCAGCGCGTTGAGGTGCAGGCGGTCCACCGACCACATCCGGCGGTCCCGCAGCTGCCGCATCGACCACATGTCGACCAGGACGCACGAGTGCTCGGCCGCGATGGCGCGCACGTGCTCGTTGTAGATGGCCACCCGGCCGCGCATCCGGCGGAACACCGGGTCGTCCGCGCCGTCGACGCCGGTGAACAGGACCACGCGCGCGCCCGCGACGGTCAGCCGCGCCACGGCGGCCCGGTACCGGCGCATCAGGCCGTCGATGTCCACCTTGGGGCGCATCAGGTCGTTGCCGCCCGCGTACAGGGACACGAGGTCCGGCTTCATCGCGAGGGCCCGCTCCAGCTGCTCCCCCAGCACCTGGGGCAGCAGGCGGCCACGCACGGCCAGGTTGGCGTAGCCGAACTCCGGGTCCGCCGCACCCAGCACCTCGGCCACGCGGTCGGCCCAGCCGCGGACACCGTTCGGTCGACCGGCGTCGTCGTCGCCCACTCCCTCGGTGAACGAGTCCCCCAACGCCACGAAACGCTTGCTCATGGCGTTCACGGTAGGTCGGAGCCGCGCGGCCGGGTTGCGCGGGTCCGGATAACGGTTCGATAACGCCGGGGTCTCGAACTGAGGCGCGCTCCTGCCCCCGGCCGTACTCCCGTTCGTGCGACTCCCCATGGACCTGGCAATGCCGGCGCGACTGCTCGTCGCGCTGGCCGGCTGTGCGCTGGCCGTGCTGCTCAGCACCGGGAGCGCGATCGGCCAACCCGCGAACCCGTCGACGCCGATCTCCACCCCGCCGCCCGGCAGCGCCGGCACGGGTGACGAGGTCGTGCAGACGCAGTGGGGGCCGCTCGGTCCCGCTGACCGGGACTTCATGAACCGCGTCAAGCAGGCCGGTCTGTGGGAGAAACCCGCCGGTGACAAGGGCAGGGCCAAACGGCCGGACCAGCCCAAGATCCTGGAGGCGAGCAAGCACCTCGTCGAGGGCCACACGCTGCTGGACAACGTGGTGAACAGGGCGGGCGTGCTGCTCGGCCACACGCTGCCCACCGAGGCCTCCGACGAGCAGAAGGGCTGGCTCGCCGAGATGGACGCGGCGACCGGTGACGAGTTCGACGCCGTCTTCGCCAACCGGCTCCGCGCGGCGCACGGCAAGGTCTACGCCTATGCGGCGCAGATCCGCGCGGGCACGAAGAACGAGCTCATCCGCATCCTCTCCACGCAGGCGATGATCACCGTCTTCGACCACATGAAGGTGTTGGAGGACACCGGTCGCGTCGACTTCGCCGGACTGGAGTCGCCGAAACCGCTCGCTCCCCCGACCGCGGCGTCCGGGACCCCGGACCCGGCGGGCACGACGGACGCCGCCGACGCGGACGCCTCGGTCAACCCGACCGACGGGGTGATCCCGACCGTGCCGGAGGGCACCAGGTTCACCCGCACCGCGGAACAGGGCGTCTTCGGCGACAACAACGGCGTCTTCTTCGGCGCCATCGCCGTTCTGGCACTGGCCCTGGTCGGAATGCGGATGATCTCCCGGTCGAAGAAGAGGTCACGACGCAGTTCCCGTTCTCACTGACCGCACACCGAGCTCGACCCGAACACGCGGCTCATCGCCGCCTTCTTCAGCATGCCGTTTTTCCGGACTACCACGAGGTGGCACATGGCTATTCACCGGAGGAAATCCACGATCTGGCTCACCGCTGCCGCCGCGGCGATGGCCGTGGTCGCTGGCGGCGCCGCGGTGGTGGCCGTCAGTTCTTCTGATGGCGCCGCGCTCGCCGACGGTGCGGACAAGAGCTTGTTCGTCGACATCACCAAGGTGAAGCCGAACGTCAAGAAACCCAGGCAGCAGCAGAACGCCACCACCGGCACGTTCACCGTCAACTGCGGCCGCAACGAGAACGGGCACTTCAACCCGGACAACTTCATCGCGCAGCCCGGCGTCCGCAACGGCGCCCAGCACCTGCACGACTACGTCGGCAACCTGTCCACGAACGCGGACTCGAACAACAAGTCGCTCCAGGCCGCCGGCACGACCTGCAAGAACGGTGACAGGTCCGCCTACTTCTGGCCCGTCGTGCGCATCATCGACGAGGAGGAGGCCGCGGAGGGCGGCGAGCAGGTTCCGCCGAAGAAGGACGACAAGGCCCAGCAGGACGAGGACAAGGCCGCCAAGGCCGAGGCCCGCCTCGAATGCCCCGACGTCGCGTCGCTGCTGCCCGAGGACGTGCCGGACGCGGCCCAGGCGGAGATCGACCGCGAGCTCGAGAACATCGAGAAGGTGACCGAGGAGGCCGAGAAGAAGGTGGCCGCCACCAAGGCCGCCGACCGCGACAACGTCATCGTCGGCCCGACGCGCGAGAAGCGCGCCGCCATCCTCGACCGGATGATGCTGGCGTTCAGCCGCCAGGGCCGGCAGGCCCCCGACCTGAACCCGGCCGCCGCCTGCGCCGTCAAGGACCAGGCCCAGGGTGAGCAGGGCCTCGACAACGGCGGCCAGAACAGCGACAACGCCCAGGCCGAGGGCACCGAGGGCAAGAAGGACCAGGACAACGCCGAGGAGAACGCCGAGAACGAGCTCGAGGGCAACGAGGGCGAGATCCAGCGCCCGGCCGTCGTCGACCTGACCTTCCGCGGCTCGCCCGTCGGCAAGGTCACCGCGATGCCGAAGTTCCTCCGCGTGCTCTACGGCGACGCCAAGGCGGGCCAGAACGGCCCGAAGAACGCCAGGGCCTCCTGGACCTGCACCGGGTTCGAGGACAAGGTCCTGATGGACAAGTACCCGATCTGCCCGCAGGGCGCGAAGGTCAAGCGGGTCCACGACTTCCCGAGCTGCTGGGACGGCAAGAACATCGACTCCGCGAACCACCGCGACCACATCGTGTTCCCCGACCAGAACGGCCGCTGCAAGCAGGGCTTCAAGGCCGTGCCGCAGCTGCGCATCTCGCTGACCTACGACATCCCGCTCGACGTCCAGAAGGAGGGCCGCTACCTGGTCGACTCCTTCCCGGAGGAGGAGCACAACCCGCTCACCGACCACGACGACTTCGCGAACGTGATGTCGCAGAAGATCATGAACCGTCTGGTCAACTGCGTGAACACGGGCAAGAAGTGCCGCGAGTGACCCGCTGAGCACCTGGCCCGCCCCCTCGTTGCTGCCCAGGCGTCTGCAAGTACCACCAACACATGATCGAATCGCCGCTGACTACCACCAACATGGTCACCACCCGTCGAACCAGGTTCCAGGTCTACGGACGGCCGACGGCGCAGTTGGTAGTAGAAAAGTGCTTGTTGATGTTGAGTTGGTGGTACTTGCAGGCGCCGGCAGAGCCAGGGTCCGCTCTGTCCATTCAGGACTTGCCCGTCACCACCGCAGTGCCCTGAGGCTGCGCACGAGAACGGGTGAGAACGTCCCGTCGGCCGTGGTCATCGCGTGCCCCGCACCGGGCAGGACCACCCGGCCGCCCACGACGGACACGAGCTGGTCCGTGGTGTGGCACGGCACCTGCGGGTCGAGCTCGCCGCAGGTGACGAGCACGGGCGTGCGCGGCGGCAGCGTGCGGGCGACGTCGGGCGGGTTGACCGCGTCGTCGCTCACCACGAACTTCCGGTTCGGGCCGGCCAGCGAGCCGAACAGCGCGGCGAGCGCCGGTGGCATGGCCGTCGTGTCGACCGCCCGGCCGGTGCGCAGGTCGGTCACGGCCGTGTCGACCGCGCGGTCGATCACCGCCGCGTCCTGTTCGGACAGCTGCCCGGCCGCGACCAGCTGGGCGATCTGGCCGTGCAGCTGCATCGCGAGCACGTCCAGGAACCGCAACGCCTGCGGTTGCAACATGACCAGCGCGGCGGCCCGGCGGTGCCGAGGCGCCTGCGCGGCGACCACGAGCGCCGTCATGCCGCCCTCGCTGTGGCCGGCGAGCGCCACCCGGCGCTGGTCGACCTCAGGACGGCGGTGCAGCAGGTCGCGTGCGGCCGCGGCCTGCCGGACGAACGCCGGGTAGTCGATGTCCTGCGGACGTCCCGCGTACGCGCCCAGTCCCGTGCGGCCGGTGCCGTACTTGTCGAACCGCAGCGTCGCGACCCGGTCGGCGGCCAGCACTCCGGCGAGGTCGCGCAGCGTGTTCGCCATGAGCGCGGGTGGCTGGTTGCCGTCGCGGTCGGTCGGGCCGCTGCCGGGCAGCAGCACCGCGGCGCGCAGGCGCTCACCGCGGCGGCGCGCCGGCACGTGCAGCGTTCCCCAGGTGGTCGTGCCGTCGACGACGAACGACACCTCCTCGTCGTGCGCGGGCACCCAGGAGCCGTGCCGCGCGGTGTGGGCGACGGCGGAGGCGGTGCCCGCGACGAAGGGCGGTGCCACGCCCGCCGCGGCGGAGACCACGGCCACCAGCGCCACCGCGACCTTGCCGATCACCGGCGGATCGCCTTCTCGACCAGGGCCACGGCCTCGCGCGGGTCGTCGACCTCGACCACGAGCCGGGTGAACTGCTCGTCGGCCAACTCCACGACCACGGCGTTCTTGCCGTCGCGGACCGCCCAGAACACCTTCTCGCCATCCCGGTGGAACGTGCCCGCCGTGATCACCCCCGGCAGGTGCGTCCCCGGCGCCCGCAGCCCCTTCGGCTCACCCGCGATCCCGGGGTCCGCCGTCGCGCCCCGCACGTTCGCCAGCGGGATGGTCAGCCTGCTCTTCAACGCCCACAGCTTGTCCAGGCCCTCCATCTCCACGACCAGGTCCTCGCCCTGCACACTGATGACCGCCACGTCAGCTCTCCTCACCCTGCACCGTTCCCGGTGCCTCGTCGTTGTCGGGAACGCCGTCGCCGGTCGCCCGGTGGCGCAGCCACCGCCCCAGCAGCTCCTCGGTGGCGCTCGGGTCCCCCGTCGCCGCGTCGACCTCGCCGAGGACCGCGGACACGAGCCCGGCGACCTCGGGGTCCTCGCGCGCCCGGTCGACCGCCGCGAGCAGCAGCAGGTCCCACCCCGGCACGTGCCCCGCTCCGGCCGCCTCGGCCAGCCGCGGGCGGACGTCCTGCTCGACGTGGTGGCGCAGCGCAGCGAGGTACAGCCCGCGCTTGCTGCCGAACACGCCGTAGAGGCTGTTGCGGTGCACGCCGGTGTGGGTCACCAGGTCGTCGATCGAGACCCCGTCGTAGGCCCTGCGGGCGAACAGGTCCGCAGCCGCCGCCACGGCCTCGTCCACGTCGAAAGACCTCCGTCGTCCCATGGCACGACCCTAGCGTTTTCGGGAACGATCAGTCAAGAACGACCGTTCCTAAAAATCTGCGCCGGTCTTTGACGGCGAAGGTCCACACCTCTGACACTGGTCCGCATGGTCACCCGTTCCTGCGCGGTGCTGATCGCACTGCTCGCGTCCCTCATCGCCCCGGCCACCACGACGGCGACCGCCGCTCCTGCCACCTTCACCCACCCCGGTGTCGTCGTCTCCCGCCCGCAGCTCGACTTCGTCCGCGCCAAGGTCCAGGCCGGCGCCCAGCCGTGGAAGACGGCCTACGACCGCATGATGGCGAGCAAGTACGCCGACCTGAACCGCGTCCCGAAGCCGCGGGCCGTCGTCGAGTGCGGCTCCTACTCCAACCCGAACCTCGGCTGCACCGACGAGCGCGAGGACGCCATCGCCGCGTACACGATGTCGCTCGCCTGGTACATCACCCGCGACGACCGCTACGCGCAGAAGGCGATCCAGCTCATGGACGCCTGGTCGGCCACCATCCGCGACCACACCGGCTCCAACGCCCCGCTGCAGACGGCGTGGTCGGCGAGCAGCTGGCCCAAGGCCGCCGAGATCATCGAGCACGTCCGCGGGAACTGGCCGAACAGCGGCCGGTTCGCCACCATGCTGCGCGACGTGTACCTGCCGGAGATCGGGAACGGCCGGGTCGACACCGCCGGCAACTGGGAGCTCAGCATGATGGAGGCGACGCTGGGCATCGCCGTGTTCCTGGAGGACCGGGCCGTCTACGACAGGGCGGTCGGGATCTTCCGCGGGCGCCTTCCCGCGTTCATCTACCTGACCGGTGACGGAGCGCTGCCGAAGACGCGGCCGGGCAGTGCCGTCGACACCAGGGACGAGATCATCTCCTACTGGTACGGCCAGGACACGTTCGTCGACGGGCTCACCCAGGAGACGTGCCGGGACTTCACCCACACCGCCTACGGGCTCGCGGCCGCCGCGCACTTCGCGGAGACCGCCAGGCACCAGGGCCAGGACCTCTGGGGCGAGATCCGGGAGCGGATGCGCCACGCGTGGGGACTGCACACGAGGTACCAGAACGGTGAGCCGATGCCGAGCTGGTTGTGCGGTGGCACGCTCAACCGCCACCTCGGGCCGACGAGCGAGGTCAGCTTCACCGCGCTGAGCACCCGGCTCGGGATCGGGATGGCGAACACCCAGCGCTACACCGAGAGCCAGCGTCCACAGGGGACGGACAACCTGTTCGTCGCGTGGGAAACGCTCACCCATGCGGCGAATCCCGCCTGATTGGCACTACCGTTCGTGGCATGACAGACGTGAAGCCACGCAGCCGGGACGTCACCGACGGCTTGGAGCGCACCGCCGCGCGCGGCATGCTCCGGGCCGTCGGCATGGGCGACGAGGACTGGGAGAAGCCGCAGATCGGTGTGGCGTCGTCGTGGAACGAGATCACGCCGTGCAACCTGTCGCTGGACCGGCTCGCGAAGGCCGGCAAGGACGGGGTGCACGCGGCCGGCGGGTACCCGCTGGAGTTCGGCACGATCTCGGTGTCGGACGGCATCTCGATGGGCCACGAGGGCATGCACTTCTCGCTGGTGTCGCGGGAGGTGATCGCGGACAGCGTCGAGACGGTGATGCAGGCGGAGCGCCTCGACGGGTCGCTGCTGCTGGCCGGGTGCGACAAGTCGTTGCCGGGCATGCTGATGGCGGCCGCGCGGCTGGACCTGGCCAGCGTGTTCCTCTACGCCGGGTCGATCCTGCCGGGCCGGGTCACGCTGACCGACGGCACCGAACGCGAGGTGACCATCATCGACGCGTTCGAGGCCGTGGGCGCGTGCGCGCGGGGGCTGATGAGCCGCGCGGACGTGGACCTGATCGAACGCGCGATCTGCCCCGGCGAGGGCGCGTGCGGCGGCATGTACACGGCGAACACCATGGCCAGCGCGGCGGAGGCGCTCGGCATGTCCCTGCCCGGCAGTGCCGCGCCACCGGCCACCGACCGCCGCCGCGACGGTTATGCGCGCAGGTCCGGCCAAGCGGTCGTGGAGATGCTGCGCAAGGGCATCACCGCACGGCAGATCATGACGCGCGAGGCGTTCGAGAACGCCATCGCGGTCGTCATGGCGTTCGGCGGCTCCACCAACGCCGTCCTGCACCTGCTCGCCATCGCGCACGAGGCCGAGGTCGAGCTCAGCCTCGACGACTTCACCCGCATCAGCGCGCGTGTGCCGCACCTGGCGGACGTCAAGCCGTTCGGCCGGCACGTGATGACCGACGTCGACCGCATCGGTGGCGTGCCCGTGGTCATGAAGGCGCTGCTGGACGCGGGCCTGCTGCACGGCGACTGCCTCACCGTCACCGGCCGGACCGTCGCCGAGAACCTCGCCGACATCGCCCCGCCCGACCCCGACGGCAACGTCCTGCGGGCCCTGGACAGGCCCATCCACCGCACCGGCGGCATCACCATCCTGAAGGGCTCCCTCGCCCCGGACGGCGCCGTGGTCAAGTCCGCGGGCTTCGACTCGGACGTCTTCACCGGCACCGCCAGGGTCTTCGACCGCGAACGCGCCGCCATGGACGCCCTGGAGGACGGCACGATCACCGCGGGCGACGTCGTGGTGATCCGCTACGAGGGTCCCAAGGGCGGTCCCGGCATGCGCGAGATGCTGGCGATCACCGCGGCCATCAAGGGCGCGGGCCTGGGCAAGGACGTCCTGCTGCTCACCGACGGCCGCTTCTCCGGTGGCACCACCGGCCTGTGCGTCGGCCACGTCGCCCCGGAGGCCGTCGACGGCGGGCCCATCGCGTTCGTCCAGGACGGCGACCGCATCACGCTCAACGTCGCCGAGGGCACCCTCGACGTGGACGCGGACCTCGACAGCCGCCGTGACGGGTGGGCCCCGCTGCCCCCGCGCTACCAGCGCGGCGTGCTCGCCAAGTACGCGAAGCTGGTCGGCTCGGCGTCCCGCGGCGCCGTCTGCGACTGAGCACCCACCGCCCGTGCGGGCTCCGTTCGAGGCGCGCCCCGAACGAGCCCGCACAGGCGTCTAGTACAGGCCGTCCAATGTGGACGCGTAGCGCTTCTCGATCTCCCGGCGGCGGGGTTTGAGCGACGCGGTCAGCAACCCGTCCTCGACGCTGAAGTCCTCCTCCAGCACCGCGAACCGCTTGATCGTCGCGTGCCGCGGCAGCTGCGCGTTGACGACCTCCACCGCGCGCCCGATCTCGGCCTCCGGGTCCGGCAGCCCCGCCCGCGTGTCCGGGTCCAGCGTCACGAGCGCCACGCAGTACCTGCGGCGGTCGCCGTGCATGATGACGTTGCTGATGTAGGGGGACGCGGCCTTCAGCAGGCTCTCGACCGGGGCCGGGGCGACGTACTTGCCGCCGGAGGTCTTGATGAGCTCCTTCTTGCGGTCGGTGATCCGCAGCCGGCCCGCGTCGTCGACCTCGCCGATGTCACCGGTGTGCAGCCAGCCGTCGACGAGCGCCTCGGCGGTGGCGTCCGGGCGGTTGTGGTAGCCGCGCATGACACCGGGGCCGCGCAGCAGCACCTCGCCGTCGTCGGCGATCCGCACCTCGGTGCCGGGGATCGGCGGGCCGACCGTGCCGATCTTGATCATGCCGGGGCGGTTGAAGAACGTGGCCGCCGACGACTCGGTGAGGCCGTAGCCCTCCAGGATCGTGATGCCCGCGCGGGAGAAGAACTCGGCGATCTCACCGGCGAGCGGTGCGGAGCCGGAGACGAAGTAGCGGATCCGGCCGCCGACGCGGTCGCGCAGCCTGCGGTACACCAGCCGGTCGGCGAGCCAGCGGGTCGCGGCGCCGTGGTCGCGGTCGGCCCAGCGGAAGACCTTCTCGGTGAGCCCGCCCTTCTCCCGCGCGCCGGTGACGATGCGGCCGTGGATCTTCTCGAAGATGCGCGGGGCGGCGGCGACGATCGTCGGCCGCAGCTCGCCGAGGTTGTCCACGATCCGCTCGACCGAGCCGTCGACGGCGGTGGCGGCGCCCACGGCGATCATCGCCATGGTCAGCACCTTGCCGAACGCGTGCGACAGCGGCAGCCACAGGAAGTGCAGGTCGTCCTCGCGCAGGATGCCCAGCGAGGCGATGGCCTCCGCGGTGGTCACCCAGTTCGCGTGGGTGAGCTCGACGCCCTTCGGGGTGCCGGTCGTGCCGGAGGTGTAGATCAGCGTCGCGAGGTCGTCCGGCCCCAGCTCGGCGATCAGCGCGGCGTAGTCGCCGTCGGCCCGCGGGACCGCGCCGAACCGCAGCACGTCGAGGTCCGGCACCAGCGCCGCGTGCTCGTCGGTCTCGACGACCACGAGCTTGCTGCCGGAGTCGCTGACGATGTGCGCGACCTCGGCGGCGGTGCTGTTGGGGTAGATCGTGGTGGTGGCGCCACCGGCGGCCAGCACGGCGAGGTCGGTGACGATCCACTCGATGCTCGTGCGGCCCATGAGCGCGACCCGGTCGCCGCGCCGCAGCCCCCGCTCGCGCAGCCCGAACGCCTCGCGCGCCACGCGGTCCTGCAGCTCCGCCCAGGTCAGCGAGACCCAGCCGGTACCGGAGCGGTACCGCACCGCCTCGGCACCGGGCGTGCGGGCGACCCGGTCGCGCAGGAGGCCGGGAATCGACAGCGCCATTGCTCTCCCCTTCTCTGGAGCGTTGCTCCAGAGCGGTACTCTAACCCCCATGGCCGACCGACGACAGTCCCTTCTCGACGCGGCGCTGCGGCTCGTCGAGGAGGGCGGGCTCGACGCCGTCACCATCGCGGCGCTGACCGAGCGCTCCGGCATGTCGAACGGCAGCATCTACCACCACTTCGGCAGCCGCGCGGGCGTGTTCGCACAGCTCTACGCCGACTCCTACGGCCGCTGCGTCGCCGCGATGACCCCCGCGCTCGACGACCGGCCTGCCCTCGCGGCCGTCCGCGACCTGGCGCTGCGCTACCTCGACTGGGTCACCGCGAACCCCAGCCGCGCGCGGTTCCTCTACGCCGCACCGGACCACGCCGACCCCGTGGCCAAGCAGGCGGAGTTCGCCCCGGTGCTGACGTGGTTCCTGGCGCGAATGGAGACGGGCGAGCTGCGGACCGTGCCGCCGTGGGCGCTGGAACCCGTGGCGATGGGTCCGGCGCACGAGTCGGTGCGCCGGTTCCTGCTCGGCGTGTTCGACCTGGCAGCGGCCCGCGACCTGGTCGCGGACGCGGTCTGCGCCGTGCTGCGGCCCTGAGTGGTCGTAGAACACCTGTTCGACTAGGCTGCGCGCCATGCGCCAGGGTTCCCTCTTCGACCTGGAAGCGGAGCCGGTCCTGGCCCCGCTCGCCCCGCGCCGCACCGAGCTCGGCCACGGCGCCTGGGTCGACGTGCAGCCCGGCTGGCTCTCCGGCGCGGACACCGTGTTCGACGAGCTGGTCGAGACCGTGCCGTGGCGGGCAGAACGCCGCCAGATGTACGACACCGTGGTCGACGTGCCACGCCTGCTCTGCTTCTACTACGGCACGCTGCCCTCGGACGTGCTCACGAACGCCCGTGCCGCCCTCTCGGAGCACTACCGGCCCGAGCTGGGTGAACCGTTCACCACCGCCGGCCTCTGCTACTACCGCGACGGCCGCGACAGCGTCGCGTGGCACGGCGACACCATCGGCCGCGGCGCCACCGACGACACGATGGTCGCGATCCTGTCCGTCGGCACGCCGCGCGCGCTCCTGCTCCGGCCCCGCGGCGGCGGCGAGACGCACAGGTACGCGCTGGGCCACGGCGACCTGCTGGTGATGGGCGGGTCGTGCCAGCGCACGTGGGAGCACGCCATCCCGAAGACCGCGAAGGTCGTCGGGCCGCGCATCAGCGTCCAGTTCCGCCCGCACGGAGTCCGCTAGCGACGAGCTCCTCGGACACCTCCCAGACGCGCCGGGCCTCGTCGGCGGACCTCAGGCGGCTGTAGAGCGCCTGCTCTGCGGGCGGGCCGCTGAGGTGCCCGAAGCGGGTCGGGCCGTAGAACGGCGCGGGGTGCGGCGCGGTGGCGGCCAGCAGAGCCGGCAGCTGCGCGGACTCCACGGTGCCGAGCACGCCGACCGCGGACGCGACGCGGATCAGGCGCACGGCCGGGGTGTCGCTCGCGCGGCCGACCTCGGGGCGGGCGGCGAGCAGGTTCGTCGGTGCCACGCCGGGGTGGGCCAGGTTGCTCGTGATCCCCCAGCCGCCCGCCTCGCTGCGGCGCGCGAGCTCCAGCCCGAACAGGCCCAGTGCGATCTTCGACTGGCTGTAGGCCTTGCCGCCGCTGTAGGAGCGCTCCCAGTTCAGGTCGTCCCAGTTGATGGCGTTCTGGTTGGCGGCGATGCTGATCTGCGAGGTGACGCGGGCGCGGCCGGCCTTCAGCAGCGGCAGCAGCGCCGTCACGAGCGCGACGTGGCCGAGGTGGTTGGTGCCCCACTGGAGCTCGAACCCGTCGGCGGTCGTCTGCCGTTCGGGCGGGGTCATGACGCCCGCGTTGTTCACGAGGACGTGCACGGGCGCGCCCTCCTCCAGCAGCTCGGCGCTCACCGCGGCGACCGAGCGCAGCGAGGACAGGTCGAGCGAGCGCAGCGAGACGGTCGCGCCGGGTGTCCGCCGCCGGATCTCGGCGAGCGCGGCCTCGCCCTTGCGCGGGTTGCGGACGGGCAGCACGACCTCGGCCCCCGCCGCCGCGAGCCGTCCGGCGATGCCGAGCCCGACCCCGTCGCTGCCGCCGGTGACGACCGCACGCTTCCCGGTCAGGTCCGGCACCTCGACGTCGAACTTCCTGCTCATCGCACACTCCCCTGGTTCGTCCGCGGTCTCTCCGTTCCACCGTGGACGGACGGCGCGCGCACATCCAGGACCTGGGAGTCCGTGGCTACGGCGGGGCGCGGGCGTTAGAAAGGGGACAGCGAGAGGAGACGCCGTGATCGACCGAGCCGGGCTGGCCGCGTTCCTGCGGCACCGCAGGGAGGCGCTGCAGCCGGAGGACATCGGCCTGCCGCGCGGGCGGCGCCGCCGGACCAGCGGCCTGCGCCGCGAGGAGGTCGCCGCCCGTTGCAGCATGTCCGCCGACTACTACGCGCGGCTGGAGCAGGAACGCGGGCCGCACCCGTCCGAGCAGATGATCGCCGCCATCGCCCAGGGCCTGCACCTGTCCCTCGACGAGCGCGACCACCTGTTCCGCCTCGCGGGCCACCCACCGCCGGGCAGGGGCGGGACCAGCGACCACGTGAGCCCCGGCCTCGCCCGGATCTTCGACCGCCTGCACGACACCCCGGCCGAGGTCGTCACCGAGCTGGGCGAGACGCTGCGCCAGACCCCGCTCGGCGTCGCGCTCACCGGTGACGCGGCCGCCCGCACCGGACCGGAGCGCAGCCTCGGTTTCCGCTGGTTCAGCGACCCGTCGTCGCGGGCGCTGTACGAGCCAGCCGACCACGCGTTCCTGGGCCGCATGTTCGCCTCGGGGCTGCGGGAGGCCCTGACCCGGCGCGGACCGGGCTCGCGGGCCGCGCACTACGCCGACCTCCTGCTGGCGACCAGCGAGGAGTTCCGGACCGTCTGGGACCGGCAGGAGATCGGCCTGCGCCCGCGCGAGGTCAAGCGGTACGTCCACCCGGCCGTCGGCGCGCTCGAGCTGCACTGCCAGACGTTGCTCGACCCCGACCAGCACCACTTCCTGCTCGTCTACACCGCCACGCCGGGCAGCGAGAGCCACGAGAAGCTGCGGCTGCTGTCCGTCGTCGGCACTCAGATGACGTCGGCGAACACCGGGTCGGCGTAGCACCGGCGGCCGCCGTGCCCGGTGCGCGGACCGGGGACGCTCGTCACCCGGGCGAGCTCACACGGCCTGGACCGCGAGCAGGGCGAGGTCGTCGTGGTCGCCGCTGCCGAGCCACCGCAGCACCGCCTCCTGGCAGTGCCGCGCGATCTCCTCCGCCGGCAGCCCCTTGCACTCCTCGAGCACCGCGCGGAGCCGCTGCTCGCCGAACAGCTCGTTGCGGTCGGTGTGCGCGCGGGCCTCGGTGAACCCGTCGCTGTAGAGCAGCAGCGTGTCGCCGGGTGCCAGGGTCACCTGCTCGCCGGTGAACCGGACGTCGGCCAGGATGCCGACGATCGCACCGGGGGCGCTGATCTCCTGCACCGTGCCGTCCGCGCGCAGCACCAGCGGCGACGGGTGGCCCCCGGACGCGAGCGACAGCCGCACTCCCCCGGACGCGAGCGGCACCAGCTCGCCGACGACGATCGTGGTGAAGAGCTTGGAGCCGGTGGCGCGCAGCGAGGTGTTCAGCAGGTGCAGCAGCCGCACCGGGTTCGTCTCGACCAGCGACAGCGCCTGCAGCGACTGCCGCACCCGTCCGCTGTGGACCGCGGCCTCCAGCCCGTGGCCGCAGACGTCGCCCAGCGCGAACGTCGCCGAGCCGTCGGTGCGCGGGTGCACGTCGTAGAAGTCGCCGCCGACCTCCGCCCGCTGGTGGGCGGGCAGGTACACCGACGCGAGCGAGGCACCGCGCAGCTCGGGCAGCGGCAGCGGCAGCAGCGCCGAGCGCAGCACCTCGATCATCCGCCGCTGCTCGGTCAGCTTCGACGACGACTCCAGCGCCGCCGCCGCGTGTTTGCCGAACAACCGCACGCGCTCGACGTCGTTCGGCGGGAATTCACCCCGTCGGACGACGACCAGCGCTCCCCCGACGCCCAGCGGCACGGCCAGTGCGGTGCCGAAGTCCTCCGGCACGCCCCAGCTGCCGTCACCCAGGGAGGTGATCCTCGTCAGCGTCGAGGTGCCGGTCAGGACCTCCGCCAGCACCGTCGCCCGGCGCGGCGTGCGGGTGACCGTGGGTTCGCCGCCGCCGCACCGCCACCACTCCAGCCGGTCGCGCGTCGCGGGCACGACGGCCACGCAGTGCTCGCCCAGCAGCTCGGCCGCGAGCTGCACGATGGTCTTGAGCGTCGTCTCCCGCGACGTGCCGCCCGCGAGCCGCAGGTGGGCGTGGTCGAGCGCGGAGTCCGTGAAGTACCAGGCACTCCAGCCGTCACCGAGGTCCAGCTGCCGGCCGGCGACGTGCACGTCGAGGTGCTCGCCGGGGGACAGCCGGGGGAACCGCTCGGCGGCCGCGGCGTTGCGCACCCGCACGGCACCGGCGGGGTCGACGACGAGGACCGCCTCGCGCAGCCCGTCCACCAGGCGCTGCCAGCCGTCCAGGTCGATGCCCACGGTGCTGCTCATCCGCTCTGGTCCTGCGCGGACGGCCGGGTCATCACGGCCTCCTGCGGGTCGTTGGCGTGCATCGCGGCATCAAGTTACCTCGCTCCCAACCTAACGTGGCAGGCTTGGCTGCGACCACCGAGGCACGGAGGCTTGGAGTGACCACGGCCAACGAAGAGACGGACGCGACCCTCGACCGGGTGCTCTCCGCCATGAGAGACCTGCGGGACGGCAACTTCCGCCGCAGGCTCGTGGTGCCGGGGAACGGGCCCGTGTCGGCTCTCGCGGACGTGTTCAACGAGATCGCGGAGCGCAACCAGTGGCTGGCCGGCGAGCTGGGCCGGGTCCGGCAGGCGGTCGGCCAGGAGGGCAGGCTCACCGAACGGGTGGCGCCCGCGGGCACCGCCGGTGGCTGGTCGCTGATCGCCGACTCGGTGAACGGCCTGGTCGAGGACCTGATGCGGCCGACGACCGAGCTGAGCCGCGTGCTCGCCGCCGTGGCCGAGGGCGACCTGACCAAGCGCATGTCCGACCAGACGCTGCGCGGTGAGTTCGCCACGCTCGGCTCGACGGTCAACGGCCTGGTCGACCAGCTGTCGTCGTTCGCCGACGAGGTCACCCGCGTCGCCCGCGAGGTCGGCACCGACGGCCGCCTGGGCGGTCAGGCGCGGGTTCCCGGCGTCGCCGGGACGTGGCGCGACCTGACCGACAACGTGAACTCGATGGCGAACAACCTGACCAAGCAGGTCCGCAACATCGCCCAGGTGGCGACGGCGGTGGCCAACGGCGACCTGACCCAGAAGATCACGGTCGACGTCTCCGGCGAGATGCTGGAGCTGAAGAACACGCTGAACACGATGGTCGACCAGCTGTCCTCGTTCGCCGACGAGGTCACCCGCGTCGCCCGCGAGGTCGGCACGGACGGCAAGCTCGGCGGTCAGGCGAAGGTGCCGGGCGTGGCGGGCACCTGGCGCGACCTGACCGACAACGTGAACCTCATGGCGGAGAACCTGACGACCCAGGTCCGCAACATCGCCCAGGTCACCACCGCCGTGGCGCAGGGCGACCTGACCCAGAAGATCACCGTCGACGCGCGCGGCGAGATCCTGGAGCTCAAGTCGACGATCAACACGATGGTCGACCAGCTGTCCTCGTTCGCCGACGAGGTCACCCGCGTGGCCCGCGAGGTCGGTTCGGACGGCCGGCTGGGCGGTCAGGCCCAGGTCCCCGGCGTCGCAGGCACCTGGCGCGACCTGACCGAGTCGGTGAACGTCATGGCGAACAACCTGACCACGCAGGTCCGCAACATCGCCTCGGTGACCACCGCCATCGCGCGCGGCGACCTGACGCAGAAGATCACGATCGACGCGCGCGGCGAGATCCTCGAACTGAAGACCACGATCAACACGATGGTCGGCCAGCTCTCCTCGTTCGCCGAGGAGGTCACCCGCGTCGCCCGCGAGGTCGGCACCGACGGCCGCCTGGGCGGCCAGGCGCAGGTGCCCGGCGTGGCGGGCACGTGGCGCGACCTGACCGACAACGTCAACTTCATGGCGAACAACCTGACCAACCAGGTCCGCAACATCGCGCACGTCGCGACGGCCGTGGCGAACGGCGACCTGTCGCAGAAGATCACGGTCGACGCGCGCGGCGAGATCCTGGAGCTGAAGTCGACGTTGAACACGATGGTCGACCAGCTGTCCTCGTTCGCCGAGGAGGTCACCCGCGTCGCCCGCGAGGTCGGCACAGACGGCCGCCTGGGCGGCCAGGCGCGCGTGCAGGGCGTCGCCGGCACGTGGAAGGACCTGACCGAGAACGTCAACCTGATGGCGGACAACCTCACCGACCAGGTCCGCAACATCGCCGCCGTCGCCACCGCGGTCGCGAACGGCGACCTGTCGAAGAAGATCACCGTCGAGGCGAAGGGCGAGGTCGCGACCCTCGCCGACACGCTGAACGGCATGGTCGACACGCTGCGCGCGTTCGGCGACGAGGTCACCCGCGTGGCCCGCGAGGTCGGCACCGAGGGCATCCTCGGCGGTCAGGCGCGCGTGTCGGGCGTGGCGGGCACGTGGAAGGACCTCACCGACTCGGTGAACTTCATGGCGGACAACCTGACCAACCAGGTCCGCAACATCGCCCAGGTCACCACCGCCGTGGCGCAGGGCGACCTGACGAAGAAGATCGACGTCTCGGCGCGCGGCGAGATCCTGGAGCTGAAGACCACGATCAACACGATGGTCGACCAGCTGTCGTCGTTCGCCGACGAGGTCACCCGCGTCGCCCGGGAGGTCGGCACCGAGGGCAAGCTGGGCGGTCAGGCCGAGGTCGACGGCGTGGCCGGCACGTGGTCGAAGCTGACCGACAACGTGAACCAGCTGGCCTCGAACCTCACGACCCAGGTCCGCGCGATCGCCGCCGTCGCCACCGCCGTGACCGCGGGCGACCTGACCAGGCAGATCACCGTGGACGCGTCCGGCGAGCTGGCCGAGCTCAAGGACAACGTCAACCAGATGATCGCGAACCTGAAGGAGACCACCCGCGCGAACCGCGAGCAGTACTGGCTGAAGACGAACCTGGCCAGGCTGTCCGGCCTGATGCAGGGCCACCGCGACCTGCGCGCGCTGGCGTCGTTGATCATGAGCGAGCTGACGCCGCTGGTCAGCGCCCACCAGGGCGCGTTCTACCAGCTCCAGGAGGACGACGACAGCAAGCAGACGCTGGAGCTGACCGCCTCCTACGGCTTCCGCCTCGACGCCGCCCGCGCGACCCGCGTGGAGATGGGCGAGTCGCTCGTCGGCCAGTCCGCGTTCGAGAAGAAGACGATCCTGGTCACCAAGGTTCCCGCCGGCTACCTGACGGTGTCCTCCGCGCTGGGCTCGTCGGCACCGGTGAACCTGGTCATCCTGCCGGTGCTGTTCCAGGGCGAGACCCTGGGCGTGATCGAGCTGGCCTCGCTGAACGAGTTCTCCGACGTCCACCTGGACCTGCTGGACCAGCTGAAGGAGAACATCGGCGTCAACGTGAACACGATGCTCGCCAACTCCCGCACCGACGCCCTGCTCGTCGAGTCGCAGCGCCTGACCACCGAGCTGCGCGCCGGTTCCGAGGAGCTGGAGGACCGCGCCCGCCAGCTCCAGACGGCCTCGAAGTACAAGTCCGAGTTCATGGCGAACATGTCGCACGAGCTGCGCACGCCGCTGAACTCGCTGCTGATCCTCGCCAAGCTGCTGGCCGACAACCTCGACGGCAACCTGAACCCGAAGCAGGTCGAGTTCGCACGCACGATCCACTCGTCGGGCTCGGACCTGCTGCAGCTCATCAACGACATCCTCGACCTGACCAAGGTCGAGGCCGGCCACATGACGCTGCACGAGGACCGGGTGCGCCTCGACGAGCTGGTCCGCTACGTCGAGACGCTCTGCCTGCCGCTGACCGCCGAGAAGCACCTGGAGTTCTCGGTCCGCGTCGACCCGGACGTGCCGGAGACCCTGCGCACCGACGAGCACCGCCTCCAGCAGATCCTGCGGAACCTCCTGTCGAACGCGGTGAAGTTCACCCACGACGGTGGCATCCGCCTGCACGTGCGCATGGACGACCCCTCGACCGTGGCGTTCGACGTGCACGACACGGGCATCGGCATCCCCGCGGAGAAGCTGGCCGTCATCTTCGAGGCGTTCCAGCAGGCCGACGGCACCACGTCCCGCAAGTACGGCGGCACCGGCCTGGGCCTGTCCATCAGCCGCGAGCTGTCCCAGCTCCTCAACGGTGCCCTGCGCGTGCGCTCGGAGCCGGGCATCGGCTCGACGTTCACCCTCTGCCTGCCGCTGGGCAAGGTCGTGTCGGACGCGGTCGTCCTGCCCGAACCCGCGCCGATCGTGGCGCCGGCCGCGCCGCTGGCCCCGTCCGACTCGATGCGCTTCCACGGCGAGAAGGTCCTGGTCGTGGACGACGACCTGCGCAACGTCTTCGCCCTGACGTCCGTGCTGGAGCTGCACGGCCTGGAAGCGATCTTCGCCGACAACGGCATCACCGGCGTGCGCGCGCTGGAGCAGTACGACGACGTGGCGATCGTCCTGATGGACATCATGATGCCCGAGCTGGACGGCAACGCCACGATTTCCGCCATCCGGGCGATGGAGCGCTACGCGGACCTGCCTGTGATCGCTGTCACGGCGAAGGCGATGAAGGGCGACCGGGAGAAGTCGCTGGCCTCCGGTGCCACCGACTACGTGACGAAGCCGGTGGACACCGAGCACCTGATCCGGTTGATCGCGTACTACCTGGGGGTGTCCGGGGAGGTGTGAGCGCGGAGCCCGGCCGGGGTGGTCTCACCCGTGACAGCACCCCGGGTGGGCTCGCGTTCAGCCCACCCGCGCTGGAGCGGACGCCGCTAGAGGGCGCTCTCCACGGACTCCTGCACCGCCGCGTCCACGCTCTCGTGCAGGCTCAGCACCCCGGCGACGTCGGCCAGCGTGAACAACCGCAGCACGGGCGCCTGAACAGCGGCGATCCGCAGCTGACCGCCGGACTCGGCGAGCCGCCGGTGCCAGTCGAGCACGAGCGCGAGCCCGGTCGAGTCCATGAACTGCAGCAGCTCCAGGTCGAGCACCGCGTGCTTCCCGGTCACGTCCGCGTCCATCCGCGCGGACAGCACGGGGACGGTGTCGATGTCCAGCTCACCGGCGACGGCGAGCACCCGCCACCCCCGCTGGACCTCGCTGCCGACGTTGAGCTCCATCGTCGCCGTTCCTTCCGCCACGCCCGACTCGTGCGACCCAAATCGTGCAGCACGACGTCCACCCGTGCGACCACCGGGGGGCTGAAAGATCCGGACGACCCACCGGATGTGCGACGATGCGCCCTGTGTTGAACGACCCACTGGCAGAGGTGCGGGTGACCCTGACCGCCGAGGGCGGGTCGTGTGCGCGCGCACGTCAGGTCGTACGGGAGGCCGCGACCTCCTGGGGACTGTCGGAGGACCTGTCCGACGACGCGCAGCTGATCGTCACGGAACTGGTGTCGAACGGCATCGACCACGGCAAGGGACCGATCACGCTGACGGTGACGCGGCGTGCGGCGGGGATGCTGGTCGAGGTGCACGACCTGTCGGAGCGGCTGCCGCAGATGCGTCCGGTGGACCCGACCAGTGCGCGCGGGCGCGGCATGCAGCTCGTGCAGGCGTTGAGCGTGCGCTGGGGGACGACACCCGATGGTGGCGGCAAAGTCGTCTGGGCGGAGTTGGAAGACTGAAAACGGGTACCTGTGCCCCTATGACCGCTGACCCAGAACGCACACCTGGACTCGAACCCGGCGGAGGGGTGCAACCGGGTGACACACCCCCGGAGGCCGGGCAGACCTCGGGGCTGTCCCACCAGGAGGCGACGCCGCCGCGCAACCTCGGGCGGATCGCCGTGATCGTCATCATCGCCTTCGCGGTGCTGGTGGCCGCGATGCTGCTGGTCAGGGCCTTCCTGCTCACCTGAGCGGCGCGGTGGGGGACCCCGTCCGGGTTGTGGGTGTCGTGGGAGGGCGCGTACGGTCGGTGCGGACGGGAGTCCCCTATGAACCAACTTCAACAGCGAACGACCTATGTCCAGTCCATCCCGGTCGTCTCTCTCACCGGCGAGATAGACATGATGTCGTCAGCGCCGGTGACCAGCAGGATCGCCGCTCTGCTCGACCGCAGGCCGCCCGCGCTGGTCATCGATCTGCGCGAGGTCCGCTTCTTCGGCTCCGAAGGCATCCGCACGCTCGTGGAGACCCAGAACACGGCCGACGAGTTCGGCATCCGGTTCGGAGTCGTGAGCAACAGCAGGGCTGTGCTGCAGCCCCTCGAAGTGACCGCGGTCGACCAGTTGCTGCTCATCTTCGGCAGCGTCGACAACGCCGTGACCGCTCTGGTCAACACCCGCTGAGGGCGGGTCAGGCGGCCGGTGTGACGCGGCGCGACCGTTCGACCAGGTCCAGCAGCAGACCCTCCTTGGTGGACCACGGCGAGATGTCCACGACGTCATGTCCGGTGGCGCGCATCAACGCCTCGGCCACCACCGCCCCCGCGAGCGACTGCCGCGCGCGGTGCCGGGAGATCCCCGGCAGCGCGGCACGTTCCCGCACGGAGAGCTTGGCCAGCCGGGGGATCCACTTCTCCAGGTCCTTGGCCCGCAGCTGCCGCGTCGTGGAGGACGCCGACCGCCGGTCGCCCGCGAGCCGGGCGAGCTGCTGGAACACCTTGGAACACCCGATCGCGCGAGCGCCGTCGTAGCGCGGGAACACCGCCTCGATGCGCTCGCGCACCTCTTCCCGCATGTCCTCCACCGCGAGGCCGGAGCGGGTCAAAGTCCTTGCCCCCAAAGGCAAGGAGATCGCGAACTCGGGTTCGGCGCCGTCACCGGCGGCGAGCTCGACCGTGCCGCCGCCGACGTCGAGCACGACGAGCGGGCCGGCGCCCCAGCCGAACCAGTGCCGCGAGGCCGCGTACGACAGCCGGGCTTCTTCCTTGCCCGACAACACCTTCAGCTCCACGCCGGTGCGGCGCGACACCTTGCGCATCACCTCGCCGGCGTTCGCGGAGTCGCGCACGCACGAGGTGGCGAACGGCAGGAACGGCGTGTCCCCCGCGGCCTTGCGGGCGGCCTGCACGGCCTCGCACAGCGAGTCGATCCCGGCCGGGCTGATGGCGCCCTCCGCGCTCAGCTCGCGGTCGAGCCGCAGCCGGACCTTGTGGGACACCAGCGGACGCGTCAGGTCACGTTCCACGACCACCAGGTGTGCGCTGAAGCACCCGACGTCCAGAACCCCGACCGCCATCCGCCCGCCTTCCCTCACCCGTAAAGGACCTCTTTACCGCATCCGGCTCGAATACCCGAACTTTTAGCGCCCAACCGCGCAAAAGTCACCCGATGACGTGCGTTACAGTGCTGCGATGTCATTGGCAGAGGTGCCTTCCCGGCTCGACGACGCGGTGCGCAGCGCGGACAGGGGCGTCATCGTCCTCGCCGTGGACGGGCTCTCATCGGACGTGGCCGGACAGACGTGGCTCGAAGCCGAGATCACCACGCTCACCTCCACGCTGCCGTCGACGTCGGCGACGGCCTGGCTGACGGCGCTGACCGGTGCCGCCGCCGACGTGCACCGCGTTCCGGGAACGGTGTACCGCAACGGTTCCGGCCTGGTGCACGCCATCACCGGCACACCGTCGATCCCGTCGCTGCCGACCGTGCTGGAACGCCACGGCGCCGCGGTCCTGGCGCGGGAGATCGACCTGCTGACCGGCACCTGGGCGCGGGCGCTGCTGCGGGGGTGCACCCGGATACCCGCGCCCGCACAGCACAAGCTCACCGCGCAGGCGGAGGACCCACCGCTGCTCGTCGCGAACGTCGTGGCGGACCTGGACAAGGTCTCGGCCGACCACGGCTTCCTGTGGACCTACGTCAACATCGACGACCACGTGCACCGCAACGGGTACGACGAGTCGGTGCACGAGGCGATGCTGCGTCTGGACGCACACGCTTCCCGTTGGGCCGCAGCGGGTTGGACCGTCGTCGCGCATTCGGACCACGGCCAGGTCCCGGTCGCGGCCGACCCCGATCTCGTCGAGGCGTGGGACGCGATCGTCCGCGAGGAGTGCGCGATCCCGTCCGGCGGGGCGGGCCGGATGCGCTGGCTGTACCCGAGGCCGGACCGGCTGGAGGCCGTTTTCGACCGCGTGGCAACGACCCTGGGGGACGCGGCGACCGTGCACCACGCGTCCGACCTCGGCCTGCCGCAGCCGGAGGCGGGCCCGGTGGTGGCCGTGGCGGCGTCGCCGGCGTTCCCGGTGCCCGACCCGTCCGCGCGCTTCGAGCACGGCGGTGTGAGCCGCGACGAGGTCGAGGTGCCCTACGCCGTCTGGCGCACCTGATCGCGGATGCGCAGCACCACGAGCCCGACGACGACGAACACCGCCGCCTGCACGACGTAGATCGCGAAGTACCCGACCGCGCTGATGACCACGGTGGCGACGCCGATCGCCACCGTGTACGGCAGGTCCACCATCGCCTCGGACGCCGCGATGGCCCGTCCCTGCACCTCGTTCGGGGTCCTGCGCTGCACCAGGGTCATCGCGGCGACGAGGATCATCGGCAGTCCCAGCCCGATCAGCACCGCGCCCGCGCACACGCCGGTCAGGGTCGTGGTGGCCGCGAGCCCCAGACCCAGGCCGTTCAGCAGGAACCCGGTCGCCGCGGTCACGAACTCCCCGCGCCGCCGCATCAACCGGCCGACCGCCACCGCGCCGAGCACCGCCCCCGCGCCCTGCACGGACCCGAGCACCCCGAGGAACTCCGGTGGCCGGCCGAGGCCCGCGGTCACGAGGTCGAACACCGCGACGTTGAGCATCCCGGCGCCGGTGAACGCCACCGCGCCCGCGATCACCATCTGCCGCAACGCCGGGGTGCCCCAGATGTGCCGCACCCCGGCGAGCAGGGCGGGCACGATCGGTTCCCGCTCCGGTGTCCTGGTCAGGTCGGGAACACCGCGCAACAGCAGCAGCGACACGATCGACGCCAGGTACGTCACGGCGTCCAGGGCGGCCACCGCCGACCCGCCGAACGCCGCGAACACCGCCGCACCGGCCAGCGGTCCCACGATCCGCAGCCCCTGGTTCAGCGCGCCGAACACCGAGTTGACGTCGCCGAGCTCGTCCTCGGTGACCATCGAGTGCACGAGCCCGCCGCGGGCCGCCCGGTAGACCTGGGCCGACACCCCGTACCCGAGGGTGACCACGTAGATGAGCCACACCGACGGCCAGAACACCAGCAGACCCACCAGCACGCAGGCGCCGAGGTCCGCCCAGATCAGCACCGTCCTGCGCGGGAACCGGTCCACCAGTAGCCCGATGAACGGCGCGCACAGCGTCGGCACGGCGATCAGGAAGAAGATCACCCCGGCCGCGCCGCTGGACCCGGTCAGCTCCAGCACCCAGATGCCCAGCGCGATCACGAGGGCGGTGTTGCCGAACATGTTCAGCACCTGCCCGACGAACAGCACCCGCAGCCGCCGGTCCCTCAGCACCTTGCGCCACATCACGACTCCCCCGCCCATCCCGCGGCACACAGCACGTCGAGGAACCGCTGCGCGAACGCGACCGGAACCGTCAGCTCCGAGGCCAGCGCCGCCCACCACCCCACCGAGTACCGCGACCGCCGCCCGTCGATCCCCCGCGCCAGCGCCGACATCCGCGCGTAGGCACCGCCGCGGTCCTCGGCGATGCGCGCGTCCAGCCAGGCACGGTCCTGCTGAGAACAGTCCTCCGCCAGCGCGCGGAGGTTGAACGGCCCGTCCCAGAACGCCACCACGCCACCGCTGCGCGGCTCGCCGGAGGTCGGTGGCTGCCGCAGCGACGCCACGGTCGCCTGGGCCACGGCCCTGCGGTGCGCGAGCCGGCGTGCGGCCGCCGTCGTCGCCCACGGGTCGTAGACGGGTTCGTCCCACTCCAGCTGCCGCCGCGGTGCCGCACCGGCCAGCCCGCCCGCCACGTAGGCCGCCGCCCACGCGGAGGTCGCGTCCGCGACGTCGGCCTTGAGCGAGCCATCATCAACCCGAATGGCACCGATCACCGCGGCCGCGAGCGCGGTGGTCCGGCGCAGCTCGTCGGCCGACACCTTGTCGAACGTGTCGGACGCGGTGTGGTTGAACCGGTCCGGCCAGTGGTTGAGGCCGACGTTCGGGCACGGCACCAGCGCGTGGTCCGAGGCACCGACGTGCGGCACCGACCGCCACGACCACACGTCGCACGGCACGGCCCCGCTGTAGGACCGCGTTCCCGGCATCAGCGCGGCCACCCGTTCGGCCAACGCCGTGACGTACGAGGGTTTCTCGTCCGGTGACCGTTCGATCACCAGCGGCCCGCCGCACAGCGCCTGGTCCTCCCCGGCCATGTCGACGTTGACCGCGACCGCCGGCACCGGCGCGTCCTGCAGGTAGGCGGCCGTGCCCACGAACTCCGGTCCCCACACGAACCGCACCGGCGCACCGGCCGTCTCGCGCAGCAGCGACGCGACCGCCATCAACGCCGCCACACCGGAGGCGTTGTCGTTGGCGCTGGGCCGCGGGTGGCACAGGTGGGCGGTGAGCAGCAGCTCCGGTCCCGTTCCCGGGAGGAGCCCGGACACCACCGGCATCTGCACCGGCTCGCCCAGCTCGACCGAGACCCGCGCGTGCCCTGCCTGCCGCAGGACCGCGAGCTGCTCCTCGTCGACGCAGAACGCGACCAGCGGGCTGTGCGGGGGCAGCTCGACCCGCCCGGCGCGCGTGACGAAGCCGAAGACCCCGCGGCGGGCCAGCTCGTGCGGTGAGAGCTCCGGTGCCAGCACCAGCGCCCCCGGCCGGGTCTCCGCGCTCACCGGCACCGTGCGGCCCGCGCAGGCGGCCGAGAACGCCCCGAGCGCGTACGGCTGGTCCGGGTACGACACGAGCGCGGTGCCGCCGACCTCCAGGGTCGCCGACACCGGGGTCCACGCCGGCGGCCCGCGGAATGTCCACCACCGGCTCTCCGGCCGGTGCTGGCGCACCTCGACGTCGCGCAGCGGCACCCGGTCCGCCACGTACTCCGCCGCCCCCTGCAGCCCGGCCGACACCTGGTACCGGTCGAACTCGCACAGCGCCTTCACGTCGGCCATCGCCGCCTCGGCGTCGAAGCCGCGGTGCAGCGCGTCCACCAGCTCCTGCAACCTCACCCGAACACCGCCTCGCGCCGCTGCTGCGACAACGGCACCGACAGCCTGATGTCGTCCGGCAGCACCTTGCCCTGCAGACCGCGTTCCTTGAGCCAGACCTCGGCCGACAACGGCACGCGCACCCACGGCACCCGCGGGTCGCCGGGTGCCACGTCGGGCAGGAGGTCCACGAACGACGGCTTCACCGCCCTGATCCGGTCCCGCAGCGGCCGCAGCACGTCCCCCTGTTCCAGCAGGGCGAGCGCCAGGTCCAGCGACAGCGCCGACACGGCCAGCGGTGCGGCGACCTCCCGCACCCTGGACGCGATGTCCCTGGACGCCAGCGCGAACCCGACCCGCAGGCCGCCGCAGCAGTAGCCCTTCGACATGCTCCTGATGACGACGAGCCCGCGGCGGTGCGGCAGCAACCGCACCGCGCTGTCGTGCGGTTCCAGGTACGCGGCACACGTCTCGTCGACGATGAGGACGTCGGCCTCGATCTCACCGATCTCGTCGAGCCCCATGACCTCACCGGAGACGCCGGGCCGGTCCACCACGACCACGGCGGAGCCCTCCGGAGCCCCGATCGCGGCAGCGGCGAGCGCGAACTCGGGGTGCCCGGCGCAGGTGAAGCCGTCGACCGCCAGCGCGGCCAGCGACCGCAGCAACCCCGTCGCACCCGCACCACAGGTGACCTGCTCCGGTTCCAGGAACATCCCGAAGTACCGCTGCAGCACCGGTGCCGCCTTCGCACCGTACGGGTCGGCCACGTCGTAGCGGCGCGCCCGTTCCGCCACACCGCCCAGCGCCGCCCACGCCCGGTCGATGGCGGGTTGGACGAACTCCACCTCGTCCGGTGCCCACCGCAGGTCGACCCCCTCCGCCGCCCCGCGGTGCCCCTCCAGCGCCGACACCCGAGCGGTGGCGACGAACTGGACGTACCGCGTGTCCGCGGTGACCGGGGCACCCCTGGTGAAGTCCGCGTCCACGTGCTCGACGACGAACCCGGCCCGGTCGAGCAGCGAGGCGACCTCCGGCGGGTGGTACAGCCGCACGTCGTCGTGCAGCACGCACGACGACCCGTCGGGCCGTTCGACGCGCACCTCTCCCCCGCTGCGCCCGGTGAGCGGGTCGAAGCGGCGGTGGAACGTGAACGTGTGGCCGTCGACCTCCGCCACCGCGTGGTCCCGGTAGCCGCGCAGGATCGCCGTGGCGTTGGAGTGGTCGAGCACCAGCACCCCGCCGGGTCTCAGCACCGACCGCACCCGCCGCAGCAACCGCACCTGGTCCGCGTCACCGCCCCACCCGAACGCCTGCACGCACACGACGGCGTCGAACCCTGGATCGATCCCGCGTGGCGGGCCCCCAGGGGGTGCACTTGGTCCGTCGGAACCCGGCCCAGCGGAGTTCGGCCCAGCGGAACCCGGCCCCGAGGAACCCAGGCCGGCGAAGTCCGGCCAGGCCCCCGTCAGGTCGGCCGCCACGAAGACCCCCGGCCCGCGCCGGGCCTGGTCGACCGCCCACTCCGACACGTCGACCCCGACCACGTCGAACCCGGCGCGCGCCAGCCCGTGGGCGTGCCGACCCACCCCGCACCCGAGGTCGAGGACCCGCCCACCGGCCGGCAGCACCGACGTGAGGTAGGCGACCTCGGCGGCGGTGCGGGCCGGTGAGTACTCGGCGGCGGCGAAGACCCAGTAGTCCCGCGTGAAGAACGGGTGCTCACGCAAAGTTGAGTTCCCGGCGCGCGAAGAAGTCGCAGACGTCGCACACGTCGGAGGCGTTCTGCAGGCCCTCCTGCAGCAGGTAGACGCCGCCGCAGTAGCGGCACTTGGCCTCCACCATCGGGAACATGTACCGCTGCATGTTCTCGAACGCCGAGAACAGGTAGTAGTCCACGCCCGGCCACAGGTCGAACAGGTGGTCCGTCACCGCGTACGACATCGACCGCTCGTCCGGTCCCGTGGTGAAGCGGCCCGGTGTGCCCTGCCGGTTCAGCTCGGGCGCGACCAGCTCCAGGTACAGCGTCAGCTCCTTCTTCGTGATGCGGTACAACGGGAACACGTACCGCAGGCCGCCGATCTCGCGCGCCGGGATGCCGCCCATCCGGAAACCGGTCGTGTACCAGGTGACCATGGAGGCCACGAGGTCGTCGGCGTTGAAGCCGAACGCCACCGTCGAGGCGCCGCGGGCACGGGCGTCCTCCTCCAGCATCCGCCGCAGCACCTGGTGGCCGATCACCATCGTCAGGTGCGCGCCGTCGCCGGCGACGACCTCGTTCATGGCCTCCACGAACGGTTTGCGCAGCCGGAACACCCGCTCGACGTCCTCGGCGGTCACGATCACCTGGTCGATGCCGAGCCGTGCGCCGGACTCGCGGGCCGCGGCGAACGTCGCCGGTTCCTCCCAGTCCGGCAGGCCGGTGATCGTCACCGCGGTCATGTCGACCGCGGGCAGCCGGTCGCGGGTCCGCTCCAGCAGCGTCAGGTACGCCACGCTGTCCCGTCCGCCGGACAGGCCGATGACGACGCGTTCACCGGCGTTCAGCACGTAGCTTTGGACGAACGCCTCCTCGACGTACTGCACGAACGAGTCGGCGTCCAGCTGCTCGCACCGGTGTTCCAGCGAACCGTTGGTGTCGAACATGACCTTCTTGGTGTAGACCGGGTTCGGCGTGCCGTAGACGACGGTCTTGGGGCGGCGCGCCACGTCCAGGTCGTAGAAGCGGACCTGCCGCACCTGCACCACGTCGTCCGCGCCGATCACGACGGTGTCCTCGGCGACGATCTCGCCGTTGACCGACGTGAGCACCGCGTTGACCGGAATCCCGTGCCGGCGCAACACGTCCGGCAGCGGCTGGCCGGGGGAGGCAGCGAGCTCCTCGGTCGTGCCCAGCTTCGTCAGGAAGTACACCGATGCCATCTCGATCTCCTCGTTCGCCCTGGCACAGGTCGTAGAGTATGGGCGTGCCGAAACCACCTGCGTCAACGTCGATGCGCGTCGAGTTTTCCCGCTCCATAAGGGAATTCGATGCTGCCGATTGGGATGCGGTGGTGCACGCGGCCGGAGCGCCGGTGTTCTACGAGCACGCGTACCTCGACGCCTACGAGCAGGCACCGCTGACGACCATCGACGCCTTCGCCTACCTGGTGGTGCGGCGCGGCGAGCAGGCGGTCGCGGTGAACCCGATGTACCTCCAGACGGCGGCGGACCCGCTGGGCTGCCTGTACACCGCCTACCCGGAGGCCCGCGACCAGCCCGCGCTGCTCAGCCACACCTGGCACTGCTACGACGCGCACGTGCCGTCCACGATCGGCATCGACGTGGTGCCGACGGTCATCAACGCCATGCTGCGCACCGCGTCGCTGTTCCGCGCGCAGTGGTGCGGGTTCGTGAACGTGCGGCGCGGCAGCGAGTTCGGCCAGGAGCTGCGGGCGAACGGCCTGCCCGCGCGGCACCTGGTCGACCGGTGGGCGGCCGACCTGACCGGTGTCACCGACTACGAGCACTACCTGTCCCGGCTGGGCGAACGGGCGCGGGCGAACCTGCGGCGCAACGAGCGCAGGGCGCGCGAGGCCGGTGTCACGACGGAGGTCCTGCCGGTGACGTCGGCGTCGCTCGACGAGATCACGCCGTTGTGCGGCCGGACAGCGGCCCGGTTCGAGAACGGCGGTTTCTACCCCGAGGGCACGTTCGCGAAGTTCGTGCTGGCGCTGGGCGAGCGCGCGCACGTGATCGAGGTGCGCCAGCGCGGCCGGCTCGTCGCGGCCGGTGTCTGCCTCACCGACGCGACCCGGTTCCACACCTGGACGTGCGGTGTCGACTACTCGGTGGACGGCAACCACAGCCCGTACGGGGTGCTGTTCGCCGAGTCGGTGCGGCTCGCGCTCGCCCTGGGCAAACCGGTGCTTGAAGGCGGGCGCAGCAACGCCGTCTTCAAGCAGCGGCACGGGTTGAGCCCGCGCCACCTCGACGGCGTGCTGCTGCGCGCATGAGCATCCTCACCACTCCCACGTGGCTCGCCGTGATGGGCGGCCGGCTGCCGCCGCCGGTTCCGCTGCGCGCCGACGGGGTCGAGGCGCACGCGTTCGTCCAGCACGAGCCGCTGCCCACCGAGTTCTTCGACCTCGGGTACGCGCTGGCCGGACCGGCGCCCGCGCTGCCGATCACCCGCGAGCCCATCGACTCGCCGCCGTGGGTGCCGGTGCTGACCGTGATGGTGCCCGGTTACGAGTGCCTGCCCGTCGGTCCGCGCGCCACCGACCCGGAGGCGTTGCACGGCCTGGTCAACGCGGCGCTCGCGCACGACGTCCCGACGACGGCGTTCCTCTACACCCGGCCCGGTCCGCTGGAACCGGTGCTGCGCGAGCGCGGTTTCACGTGCGTGCCGCTGTCGATGACGTGGGACCTGCACCTGCCGGGCACGGGGGTCGCCGACTACCTCGCCGCGTTCCCCCGCAAGCGCCGCAAGGAGATCCGCCGCGAGATGCGGTCCGCCGCGGACGTCCGCCGCGAGGAGCCCGACCTCGACGAGCTCGCCGCGCTGAAGTGCCAGCTCGCGCGGAAGTACCGCGGCAGCGCCGACTTCGCCGCCGAACGCCGCAAGCTCGCCGACCTCGCGGCGATGGACGCGACCACGCTCGTGGCCCGGCCGGACAGCGGCAACGCCGTCGGCTACGCGATGTTCGCCCGCCACGAGGGCGACTGGACCTGCACCTCGGTCGGGTTCGACTACACCGACGACCGCTCGCGGCTGGCCTACTTCGGCACCGCTTTCTACGCGGCCGCGGAGCACGCGTACGCCGAGGGCGTGCGGACCATCGGCTACGGCCAGGGTGCGTGGGCGGCCAAGCGCGGCAGGGGGTGCACGGGAACGCCGCTCAACGGCTGGGTCCGCACCCGCGACCCGGAGCTAGCGCAGGTGCTCCGCCGCAGTGCCGCCACGACGCGGCGCGAAGTGCTGTGAGGTGGCGAGCACCAGCCGTTCCCACGGGTCGATCCGCACGCCGACGGTCGCCGCCAGCGCCGCGGCGTGCTCCACGTCGAGCTCCGGTGTCAGGAAGTCGTGCTCCAGCACCGCTTCCACCGGGTGGCCCGGCGGCTCGTGCCACAGCGCGGCCTCGATCCGCGAGTGCAGCCCGACGAGCACCTCGTCGAACCCGCGCGTCTCCGCGACCCCGCCGCGGGCCAGCGTCTTGAGCACCGGCCGCGGGTCGCCCGTGCCGGCGAAACCGCCGGGCAGGAACGCCGCGCTCTCGCGTGCGGAGTCCGCGGGCGTGTCCGAGCTGTGCATGAGCGCGAGCACCACGTTGATCGTCCCGAGGTCGCCGCGGATCGTGCCGGGGGCGGCCTGGGCGGGGTCGCTGGAGCCCTTGAGGGCCCGCAGCTCCTCGTGCGACCCGCTGACCTCCAGCGCCAGGAACGGGCCGTGGGCGAACAGCCGGTCGACGAGCCGGTAGAGGTAGCCCTTCCAGTGCTTGTCGATGTTCTCGGCGTGGAAGGCGTCCAAACCGGACGGTCGCCGGCCGATCAGGTGCCAGCGCAGCGGGGTGAAACCGGCCCCTTCGAGCCGGTCCAGGATCGGGACGCCGAGCTGCCGCGCCACCGCGTCGGGTCCCAGCAGCACGAACACCACAGCGTCCCGACCTCCTAGCGCCGCTTCTTGATCTTCGGCTTGACCGCCTGCTTGTGACCGTGCTTCTTCGCCATCTGGAGTCCTCCTACTTCTTCGTCGGGAGCTTGGGCTTGCGGGAGTTCACGGCCATGACCAACACACCTCCTCAGACGAACTCCTCGGCGGACGACGGCAGTTCGTCGCCGGGAGTCAGCAGGAACCGGGCAACCGGGGTGTCGACCCACGTCAGGTCCCCCCGCCCGCCGACGCGCACGCGGTCGGACCGCCCGTCCACCGGCAGCCCGAAGCACAGCAGCCCCGAGTCGAGCGCCCAGCGGGCACCGACCCGTTCGAACGCCCTGCGCCCGGCTGCGGGCAGCCCGCGGTCCACCATCCGGTGCTGCGCCCTGCGGGCCAGCCCGGCGGTGGACAGCACGCTGCGCACGGCCCGTCCCGCGCGACGCCGACGTGCTCTCACCACGGCGTCACGCGGGACTTGCGGCGACGGTCCCAGTTCTGCGCGCGCGAGCAGCGACGCCAGCTCCGCGTACTCGGGCCACAGGTCGAGCCGGTCCAGCATCCGCTCCACGTCACGGGGTTGCGCCGCCTCGACGAGCAACGCCCCGTCGAGGAGGTCGCGTGCCCGGAACGGCTGCTCGAACCGTTCGAACAGCAGCATCATCAGGTTCTTCACCGGCGCCAGGTCCGGTGTGAGCGTGAGCACCGGCGGCACCGCACCGAGGTCGCCGAGGCTCACGTAGCTCGTCAGCTCCACACCGTAGGGGAGCTGGTAGCGGTCGGGGTGCGGCATCCGGAAGCTCAGCAGCACCTGCAGTGAGTTGTCCACCCTCGTGAACGTGCCGGAGTCGAGCGTCCAGCCGCGTTCGACCAAAGCGGCTGCGACCTCCCACAGCAGTTCGGGTTTTCCAACGTGGTAATCGAGGTCGTTCATGTACCTGACCCAGCCGGCCGGGTAGAGCCGCCCGACCTCCAGGCCCTTGAGCGGAATGATCTCCGGGGAGTCCAGCGAGGCCGCCAGCACCCGGTAGAACGCGACCCGGTCGCGTTGCGCGGCCAGCTCGAAGGCCAGCCCGTCGTTCAGCTCACCCCACGCGGAGCACAGGGTGGCGAGGAACGACGGCTGCTTCTTGCGGGCGAGCCACACCGCCTCCGCCGGGTCGGCGGGTTCTTCGCCGCAGCACACCGCCAAGGCGCGAATCAGCGCATCAGCGTCGAGCTCCACGGCGAAGTCCCCTCAGCCGCTCAGTAGTTGGGCAGGCAGTCGGTGCAGGTGGTGCGGAACTTGGCCACCTGGACGGCCTGCCGGCGGGCGATCATCGCCTGCACCAGCGACGGCGTGAGCACGACCGGCGCGACCGGCTTGCGAACCCGTACCTGTGCCATCTCAAGACCTCCAACTCGATTCGACGCAATCGAGCGTAAGAATCAATTTTTCACACCGTCAATCCCAAGGTTTTCCGTACTGCCCATGCACAACCCGAATACCTCTTGCCGGACCTTGATCGTCTCTGGCAGGGTGGCGCCGGGCGCACGGAATCCGAAAGGGACTGGACGGTCTCGTGAACCTGTCTCGACGCACCCTCCTCGCGTCCGCCGCGACCACCCCGCTGGTCGCCTCCGCAGGCACCGGAACGGCCTCCGCCGACCCGGCCCGCCTGCGCGCGGCACTGGACTACGGCCTGGCGAAGCTCCGCGCGGTCGCACCGGGCACCACCTCGTTCCCGGAGATCACCCGCTTCGAGAAGTGGACCCACGTCGCCGACGGCGGCTGGGTCGGCGGCTTCTGGCCGGGCACCCTCTGGCTCGCGCACCTCGACTCCGGCGACCCGCTGTTCCGCACCCTCGCCGAGGCCGCGAACGACCGCCTGGCCCCGCGCCGCCTGGACCCCCGCGACCACGACCTGGGCTTCCTCTTCTCCCCCTCCTGGGTCACGGCGTACCGCCTGACGGGCAACCGGGTCTGGCGCGACGGCGCCGTCGACGCGGCGAACACCCTGACCCGGCGCTACAACGCCACCGGCCGGTTCATCCGCGCCTGGGGCCGCCTCGGCACCCCCGGCAACGCGGGCCGCGTCATCATCGACACGATGATGAACCTCGACCTCCTCGCGTTCGCCACCGAGCAGACCGGCGACCGCGGGTTCATCGACATCGCCACCGCCCACGCCCGCACCACCCAGACCCACTTCGTGCGCGCCGACGGCTCCACCCCGCACGTCTTCGACTTCGACCCGGACACCGGCGCACCCCTGGGCCCCGGCACCGTCCAGGGCTACAGCCCGGCCTCGTGCTGGTCGCGCGGCCAGTCCTGGGGCGTCTACGGCTTCACGACCATGTACCGCCGCACGGGCCTGCGCGAGTTCCGCGACACCGCCCGCAGGATGGCCGACTACGCCCTGTCCGTCCTCACCCCCGACAACGTCCCGGTGTGGGACTACCGCTCCCCCTTGGGCGCCAACGACGTCAAGGACTCCTCCGCGGGCGCGATCCTGGCCTGCGGCCTGCTGGACCTCGCGAAGGCCACCGGCCAGGAGCGCTACCGCCGGCGCGCGCTGCTGATCCTCGACGGTCTCGTCCGCACCTGCCTGACGTCGCAGTCGAGCCGGGCGGAGGCGGTCCTGGCGCGCGGCACCCGCAACCGGCCCTCGGAGGACGGCGTCGAGGTCTCGCTGCCGTACGGCGACTACTACCTGTTCGAGGCGATCCTGCGGGTGCTCCGGCCGGCGCAGATCGCGAAGGCCATCGGCCTGTAACCGTTGCCCCGTTGCGGAGCTGCCGCTCGGGCGGTTCCGCGGCGGGGCAACGTCCGTGCCGCCTACCTCTCGACCACCCGCGCGGTGGGCCCGCCCTCCCAAGTGGCCTCCAACCGCGACAACCTCCCCGCCGGGTCCTGGAAGTTCACCACCAACGGCCCACCGGGCTGCTCCACGCCCACCGCCCACCCCTCCGCGGGCGTGGCCGACAGCGCCTGCACCCCGGACGCCCGGAACCGCACCACGACGTCCCCGCCGCGCAGGTGGAACGCGTGCACGTACGACCCGTCCGCCTGCCATTCGCCGGCCGGGAGTTGAGCCGCCGACGCCCGCCCATCCGTAGTACTCGTCGGAACAGCTGACACCGGAGCGGACGAGCGCAGGGGAGGCCTGGTGGTCGTGGTGGCAACAGCGGCGGGAGCGGTAGTGGTGGTGGTCGGCACGGCCACGCTCATCGACTCGAAGGTCGGCATCGGCAGAATCCCGGGCCCACCGGTGGCATCGGCGACGGCAACGGGGGCGGGTTCCATGGCCGACCGGATTCCGAGCCAGGACAGCCCGACGGCCGCCGCGGTCACGACCGCCCACGCGGTCAGGTACCCGATCGACCGTCTCACCGCGACGTCCCTCCGTTAGCGACATGGCATCGGTACTCCTGGTGGAGGACGACTCCGCCGTGCGCGCCGCCATCACGCGCGCGCTCACCGACCAGGGCCACGTCGTGCACGGTGTGGCGCTCGCGATCGAGGCGTTGCGCGAAGTCTCCGCGCACGCCTACGACGTCGTGGTCCTCGACCTCGGCCTGCCCGACCTCGACGGCGGTGACGCGCTGCGGATGATCCGGGGCGTCACCGACACGCCCGTCGTCATCGCCACGGCGCGCGACGACGAGCAGGAGATCGTCCGGCTGCTCAACGCCGGTGCCGACGACTACCTGGTCAAACCGTTCTCCAGCGAGCACCTCGGCGCGCGGGTGCAGGCGGTGCTGCGGCGGGCCAAGGACCACCGGCAGCTCAGGGTCGGCGGGCTGGAGGTCGACGTGGACCGCCGCAGGGCCGCTGTGGACGGTCAGGAGCTGTCGCTGACGCACAAGGAGTTCGAGCTGCTCGCGTTCCTCGCGAGCAGGCAGGGCGAGGTCGTGCCGCGTGCGGAGATCCTGCGGCACCTGTGGCCCTCGCACCGCGACGACCAGACGCTCGACGTGCACCTGAGCTGGTTGCGGCGCAAGCTCGGCGAACGGGCCGCCCGGCCGCGGTACCTGCACACGGTGCGCGGTGTCGGCGTGCGCCTGGTCGCACCGAGGTGAGGCGGTCACTGGTGCTCGTCGCTCTCGCGGCGACGAGCATGGTGGCGCTGGCGTTCCTCATCCCGCTCGCGATCGTCGTCAAGGGCGCCGCCCACGACCGCGCGCTCAGCGAGGCGCAGAAGCAGGCCGGTGCCCTCACGCCCGCACTGGTGATCTCGCGTACTCCGCAGGACGTGCGGCAGGCCATCGCGAGCACCCGCTACGGCGGGCAGCAGCGGCTCGCCGTGCACTTCAGCGGACCGGTCACGGTCGGCACCTCGCACATCACCGCGAAGGACCTCGCCGACGCGGTGAGGCAGGCGAGGGCCGGCGTCGCCGAACGCCCGGACGGCGTCGCCTACCTGCAGCCGATCGCCCTGGGCGGCAACGAGATCGCGATCGTCGAGGCGTTCGTGCCCGCGGAGCAGCTCACGCACGGCGTCATGGGCACCTGGCTCGCGCTGGCCGGTGTGGCGGTCGGCCTGGTGGCCGGGTCGGTGCTCGTCGCCGACCGGCTGGGCGCGCGGGCGGTGAAGGCCACGAGGGCGCTCGCGGACGGCGCGCGGCGCATGGGGCACGGCGACCTGTCGGCCCGCGTCCCGGTGCAGGGCCCGCCCGAGCTCAAGGAGGTCGGGCGGGCGTTCAACGCGATGGCCGAACGCGTCCGGCACCTGCTCGCCGCCGAACGCGAGGTGGTCGCCGACCTCTCCCACCGCCTCAGAACACCCCTCACGGCCCTGCTGCTGGACGCGGACACCCTCGGACAGGGGATGGGGGCGGACCGCATCCGCGCGGCCGTGAAGGGGCTTGAGAGAGAGGTCGACGAGATCATCAAGGCGGCCCGGTCGGGTCTCCAGCCGGAGAGCACGGCCGTGGACGCCTCGGGCGTGGTGCGCGACCGGCTGGTGTTCTGGTCCGCGCTCGCCGACGACCAGGACCGGCCGTGGACGGTCAGGGGCGCCGACCGCCCGGCGCTGGTGCCGCTGGCCCGCACCGACCTCACCGCGGCGCTGGACGCGGTGCTGGGCAACGTCTTCCGCCACACGCGGGAGGGCACGCGGTTCGGTGTCGCGCTGGTGCACCAGGCCGACCTGGTGGCGCTGGTGGTCGAGGACGCGGGCCCCGGCATCCGGGACACCGGGCACGCGGTGCTGCGCGGCACCAGCGGTGGCGGGTCCACCGGGCTGGGGCTCGACATCGCCCGCAGGGTCGCGGAGAGCACGGGTGGTTCCCTCCACGTCGACCGCGGGCCTCTGGGTGGTGCACGCGTCCAACTGAGGCTCCGGAGGGTCGTGTCGTGAACACCGCCGGCGGCGCGGACCCCGGGACGGGGTCCGCGCCGCCGGCGGGCACCGGCCGGCCGCGCTGCACCGCTGCCGCACCACCGGGTTCCGAGCAGGAGGGAGGAACCGGTGAGCAGTGCGCACGTGCCCTTCCACACCGGTGTGGTGAGGTGGATCTGCCGGGGCTCTCGGCGCCAGGTGTGGGGACCGGCGTGTTCAGGTGGTCGAGGTGACCGCTGTGGCGATCACGACCGAAGTTAGCCGACGGCCCGGCACCGCTGATCCACCGTTCAGACGATTAATCCGTTTTAAATATTTTTAAGTGCCGTGATGTCGCCACCACCCCGAAATGGAAATGCGCCCCACGACCAGCGCGACGGCCTGGCACCGTCCCCCTCGTCGCCCCGCCGCAGCAGGCGCCCCTCCCGGCACCCGGTACCGGTTCGCCCGGAAGCGATGCCGACTCCCGTTATCACGGAAAGTGATCATGGGGCCCCGCCATTCCCACACTGAGTGAACAACAGGCCCTCTGGTCGTGACTTGAGCGTGACTTTTGACGGACGGGTCAACCGGGCCGTTGCTTCCTCCGTATACCCATGTAGATTCCGGCACACCGCGACGGCCATGTGGGTGTCTGTCGTGGCCTCGCGCGCCGCACGCGAAACGGAGGCAGCATGCAGGCGAACGCCCCGACCGCCCAGGTCGACGACCTGACACTCATCGCGCTGCCCACCGCGGTGAACTGCGCGGACCTGTTCGTCCGGTTCACACTGGGCGAGTGGCGGCTGCGCAACATGGTCGGCGAGTGCTCCGCCGTCGCATGCGCCCTGGTGGAGGCGGCGATCGAGGCCGCGGACCCGAAGACCTCACGGCTGATCACGCTGCGGCTGCGGCTGACCGGCGACTACCTGGTGGTGGAGCTGGAGGCGGCCCGGTTCGTCATGCCGCCCACCTCCCCCGACCTGCGCACCGGTGAGCTGCAGCTCAGCGGTGGCGTGAAGCTGATCTGGTGCGAGATCCCGCTCCCGACCGGCGTGAACGCGACCGCGGTCCCGCTCCCCCGCCGCGAACGCCGCCGCTCGCCGGCCGCGGAGGCGCTGGGCGACGAGCCGGAGGTCGATCCCGAACTCATCCAGCGGATCCTGTTCGGCCTCGGCGGCCCGGGCGGCAGCGCGCCCAGGTAGGCACTTCCCCACCTCACGGCGAGGGGCGCATCCACGGTGCTGGATGCGCCCCTCGCCGTTTTCAGCGCGGCAATTCCCCAAGCTTCCTCGCGCATTCACGAGGTGCGGTGAACGCACCGCTCGTGAATCGAGACCGGCCGACCGCGAAATGTCACGGCAAAGCCGGTCGATGCGGAGCGCGGGTCAGATGTTCTGGTTCGCGAAGCCCTTGGTCGCGATCTTCGACAGCATCGACTGCCACACCGACGAGCTGGTGTGCGGGTCGCCGGTGATGGCGAGCGCCGACTTGAGGCCGGTGAACGCGCTCGTGGTGGCCGGGCCCCAGATGCCGTCGATGGCGAGGCCGGCGCCGCGGAAGTTGTTGCACACGGCCTGGACGAACTTGGTGTCGGACTCGGAGTCCTTGACCGCGCGGACCGGCATGCCGCCGAAGTCGGCGTGGATGTGGTCGGCGTGGTCGGCGTTGTACCAGCCGTCGAGCACGTAGCGGAACCGGCGGCGGCACACGGCCTCGGTGGCCAGGTAGCGCTTGCGGACCGACGCGGTGCCCGACGCGTGGGCCTGGTCGAGCGGGGAGGTGGTGTTGCCGCCGGACCAGCGGACGTGGTCGAGGTCCATGGCGGTGCCGGCGCCGTGCTGGCCCGCCTTGTCGACGTAGAAGCCGGCCGAGACGATGTAGCTGATCGAGCCGTAGCTCGACGACAGGGAGCGCAGGTCGCGGATCCACGCGACGAGCGCGGTGTAGAACGCGTCGGTGCACTGCCAGTTGCGCGCGGTGGTGTTGCCGCGGTTGGAGCGCCAGTAGTAGACGGGCGTGCCGTCGATCTTCTGGAACGTCATCAGCGCGGCGGCGCTGACGTCGGAGGCGGTGAACTCCTCCTCGCGGTGCTGGTCGCCGATCTTCGGGTCGGCGGCCGCGAGGCCCGGTGCGACGGTGGACAGGCCGGCGAGACCGGCGACCGCTGCCGCGCCCGTGACGAAACCGCGCCTGGTGACGTTGTTCTCGAACACCCCAGTTCTCCCTCTGTGCTCAGGCCGGTGCCGCCAGGAGGAAGAGCCTGTCCGTGCAACCGGCCTGAGGGAGTCTAGGGATCGCCCCCGAGCCGGGGAACGCGTCCTGACCTGCGGTTTTCCTTTGCCTTTACCGCGGTGCGCGACGGCTCAGCCGACGTCGCCGAGCACCCGGATCAGCGACCGCTCGGTGTCGCTGCCGAGCTTCTCCAGTGCGAGCTTCGCCACCGGCGCGCCGAGCTTCGCGAGGCCGGTGAGCTCCACGTGCACGTGGTAGCCGACCTTCGTCGTGCCCGGTGTGCCGCCCGCGGTGACCGAGATGTCGTCGACGGTGGTGGCGGTGCCGTTGCGCCCCTCGAACCGCAGCCGGTCCGGGTCGTCCCTGGTCAGCTCGTACACCAGCTCGGTGCGGCGGCCGAGGAACGTGGAGACGTTGCGCCAGCGCGAGCCGACCGCGACGGGGCCGTCGTCCAGCCGCGCGCACGTGACGGTGCCGGGGTCCCACTGCTCGGTGCGGGCGAAGTCGCGCAGGTAGCCGACGACGTTCTCCGGGGAGGCGGCGACGGTGAACGTGCGCTCGACGTCCACTCCTCCGAGGCCGCCGGCGTCGGCGCCGGCGGGCTGCTCCGCGGTGAACACCTTCGGGGCGATCCGGATCCGCTCCCGCTCGACCACGCCCGCCTGGCCCTCCACCCGGCTCAGCAGCCGGTCGAACCGGTCGGTGTCGGCCCCGGGCAACGCGCGCAGCGTCCGCCACAGCGCCGCCTTGCCCTCGACGGCCAGCCGCAGGCCCTCCAGCTCCAGCACGTCGCTCAGCGGTGAGCGGCTCAGCAGCCGGCCGTTGAGCTTGAGCCGCCCCGCCTTCTCCGCCAGCCGGCCGATCGCGGCCCTGGCCGCGCGGGGTTCCACGCCGTAGCCGCGCATCACGTCGAGCAGCTCCTCGCGGTCGGACTCGACGTCGTCGGCGAGCGCCCGCAGCTCGGGCCGGGTGCGGCTGATCCGGCGGGCCAGCTCGGTGCTCGCCACCTCGGCCGTCAGGTGGTCGTTGAGGTAGAGGCCCAGCAGCTCGGTGTTCACGCCAGGGCGGGTACCCGCACCCGCGCCGGCGCTAACTGCCGGTGGACCCGTCCCGCGCCTGCACCGGTTGCAGGATGATCGACTGGGTCCGCCGGCCGGTCACGATGTTCCAGCCCCAGTTCGCGAGCACGGCGATCCGGTTGCGGAAGCCGACGAGGAACGCGATGTGCACCACCGCCCACGCCACCTTGCCGATGACGCCCCTGAGCCGCAGCTTCTTGATGTCCGCGACGGCGTCGGCGGGCGAGATCGTGGCCATGGTGCCGAGGTCGAGGTACTTGAACGGCCGGTGGGTGCGCCCCGTGAGCCGGGCCTTGATCACGCGGGCGACGTGGTGGCCCTCCTGGATCGCGGGCTCGGCGATGCCCGGCAGGTCGTTCAGGTTCGCCATGTCGCCGATCGCGAAGATCTCCGGCGTCACCGAGCAGTCGGCGGGGTCCACCTTGATCCGGCCCTTGCGGTCGAGCTCGGCTCCGGTGGCCTCGGCGATCTTGCGCGACAGCGGTGAGGCCTGCACGCCCGCGGCCCAGATGATCGTGCGCGCCTCGACCCGGTCACCGTCCTTCGTGGTCAGGCCGCGGTCGTCGATCGACTCGACCATGGCGCCGGTCATGACCGTGACGCCGAGCTGTTCGAGCTTGGCCCGCGCGTGCTTGCGCAGCGGGTCGGAGAACGGCGGCAGCACGTGCGGCACGGCATCGAGGAGCGTGATGCTCAGGTCGCGCGGGTCGATCTCGCGGAACTGGCCCTTCAGGGCGCGGCGGGCGAGGTCGGCGAGCTGGCCCGCCAGCTCCACGCCGGTCGGGCCGGCGCCGATGACGGCGAACGACAACCACTCCTTCGGGTCACTGGTGACGGCGTGCTCGAACGACCGCAGCAGCCGTGAGCGGAGGTCGACGGCCTGCTCCAGGGTCTTCATCGGCGGCGCGTGCTCGGCCCACTGGTCGTTGCCGAAGTAGCTGTCGCGGGCACCGGCGGCCACGACCAGCGTGTCGTACGGGACCCGGTGGGCGGTGCCGTCCGCGAGGTCGACGTCGACCAGCCGCTGCTGCGTGTCGAACCCGGTCACCTCGCCCAGCAGCACGTGCGCGTTGCGTTGTTTGCGCAGGATGGCGCGGAACGCGGGCGCGATGTCCCCTGCCGGCAGCAACGCCGTCGCGACCTGGTAGAGCAGCGGCTGGAACAGGTGGTGGTTGGTGCGGTCGATCAGCGTGACCTCGACGTCGGCGTCCTTGAGCCCGCGCACGACGTTCAGGCCGCCGAACCCTCCGCCGACGACGACTACCCGGTGCTTACCCATGCACCCCGCATACCCCGCCACGGCCGCAGGCATGCAGAGACCACTCGCGGGTACCCGGCCGCCATGACCACCACCGGCGACCAGTCGCTCTGGCTCTCCGCACTGCCCGCCCGACCCCGTCCGCAGCTCACCGGCACCCACTCGTTCGACGTCGCGGTCGTCGGCGCCGGCATCACCGGTCTGACCACCGCGTTGCTGCTCAAACGCCGCGGCCTGCGGGTCGTGGTGTTGGAGGCCGACCGCGTGGCGTCCGGCGCGTCGGGCAACAACACCGCCAAGGTGACCGCGCTGCAGTCCACTGTGTACTCGACCCTCGTGCGCACGCACGACGTCGCGACCGCCGCCGATTACGCCGCCGCGTCACTGGCGGCCGTGGGCCAGGTCGCCGACCTCGTGCAGCGCGAGGAGATCGCCTGCGACCTGCGGCGCGGTTCCGCCGCCACCTACGCCTACGCCGAGGACGAGGTGGCGACCGTCGAGGCCGAGTTCCGCCACGCGCGGCAGGCCGGGCTGCCGGTCCGCCTCGACGCGGACCTCGACCTGCCGTTCGAGGTGCACGCCGCGGTGCGGCTGGACGACCAGCTGACCCTGCACCCGGTGAAGTACCTGCACGGCCTGGCCGCCGCGGTCGACGGTGACGGCAGCAAGGTCTACGAGCACAGCCGCGTCCTCGACGTGACCGGGCAGAAGCTGTCCACCAAGGACGGTGAGGTGCGCTTCAACCGGCTCGTGCTCGCGACGCACTACCCGCTGCTCGACCGCGGCCTGTTCTTCGCCCGCCTGAAGACGCCGCGCTCCTACGCCATCGCCGCCCGGCTGGACGGTCCGCCGCCCAGCGCGCTCGCCATCAGCGCCGGCAGCCCGTCGTGGTCGATCAGCGCGTACGGCGACCAGCTGATCGTGTGCGGGCAGGGTCACGAGACCGGCAAGCCGGTGCAGGAGCCGTACCGGCGGCTGGAGGAGTTCGCCCGGCGGCACTGGCCGGTCACCGAGGTGACCCACCGCTGGTCGGCCCAGGACCCCACGGCCTACGACAGCCTGCCGATGATCGGCAGCTACACGCCCGGCGCGGACACCATCTTCACCGCCACCGGGTACATGAAGTGGGGCCTGACCTCCGGCACGTTCGCCGCCACCGTGCTCGCGGACCTCGTGACCGGCAAGCCGAACGACCTCGCCGAGCGGTTCAGCCCGCACCGGCTGTCGCTGAAGTCGTTGCCGGCGCTCGTGAAGAAGAACGCCGAGGTGGCCGTGGAGATGGTCGGCGACCGGGTGCTGCCGGCCGACGCCACGAACAGCGACGCGCTGCCGCCCGACCACGCGCACGTCATCCGCGACGGCCTCGGCAAGACCGGTGTCTACCGCGACCCGGAGGGGCAGTTGCACGCCGTGTCCATGCGCTGCACGCACCTCGGGTGCCTGGTGCGGTTCAACTCGGCCGAACGCAGCTGGGACTGCCCGTGCCACGGCTCGCGGTTCGACGTGGACGGCAACGTGCTGGAGGGACCGGCCACGCGGCCGCTGCCCCGGCGCGACCCGAAGTAGCCCGGCTCCTCCTGAACACAGCGGGCCGGCGGCGCAGGTCGCCGCCGGCCCGCTGTGCTGTGCTGTCAGCTCTTCGCGACCAGCGTCAGCACGTCGTAGCGCGCCACCGACTCGCCCTTCTGGTTCGCCACGTCGGCGTCCCAGCGCACCTCGCCGTAGTCCTGGTCCTCGCGCGGCGTGATCTGCTTGACCGTGAGCGTCACCGTCAGCTCGTCGCCGGGGAACGTCGGCGTGACGAACCGCAGGTTCTCCAGGCCGTAGTTCGCGAGCACCGGCCCCGGTTCCGGCGAGACGAACAGGCCCGCCGCGAACGACACCACCAGGTAGCCGTGCGCGACCCGCCCGCCGAAGAACGGGTTGGCCGCGGCGGCCTCCTCGTCCATGTGCGCGTAGAACGTGTCCCCGGTGAACTCGGCGAAGTGCTCGATGTCGGCCAGCGTCACCGTGCGCGGGCCGGCCACCACGGTGTCACCGAGCCGCAGCTCGGCGAGCGTCTTGCGGAACGGGTGCACCTCGGCCTCGGTGCGCGGCGCCCCGGTGACCCACCGGTTCGTCACGGCGGCCAGGGCCTTGGGCGAGCCCTGCACGGCGGTGCGCTGCATGTGGTGCAGCACGCCGCGCATGCCGCCCATCTCCTCGCCACCGCCGGCGCGGCCCGGTCCGCCGTGCACCAGCATCGGCAGCGGCGACCCGTGCCCGGTCGACTCCCCCGCGTCGTCGCGGTCGAGGACCAGCAGCCGCCCGTGCCACGGCGCCACGCCGACGACGACGTCGCGCACGAAGCCGGTGTCCGCCGAGACGATCGACCCGACCAGCGAGCCGGAGCCCCTGGCGGCCAGCGTCACCGCGTCGTCCACCGAGTCGTACGGCATCAGCGTGGACACCGGCCCGAACGCCTCGACCTCGTGCGGCTGCACGGCGTCCGCCGGCGCGCGCAGCAACATCGGCGACATGAACGCACCGCGCTCGGCGTCGGCGTCCACGAGGGACAGCGCGCCGTCGCCGTAGACCACGGAAGCGTTCTCCCGCAGCGCCTTCAGCGACCGCAGCACCTCCTCGCGCTGCTCCAGACCGGCGAGCGCCCCCATCTTCACCGACCTGTCGGCCGGGTTGCCGATCACCACCTCGGCGAGCTTCGCGGCCGTCGCCTCGCCCACCGCGTCGATGAGCGACGACGGCACCAGCGCACGGCGGATCGCTGTGCACTTCTGACCGGCCTTGGTCGTCATCTCGGCGACGAGCTGGCCGACGAACAGGTCGAACTCCGGCGTGCCCGGCACGGCGTCCGGCCCGAGGATCGAGCAGTTGAGCGAGTCCGCCTCGGCGTTGAACCGCACCGACGACCGGATCACGGCCTGGTGCGTGCGCAGGTGCTGGGCGGTCGACGCGGAGCCGGTGAACCCGACCAGGTCCTGCTCGGTCAGGTGGTCGAGCAGGTCGCCGGCCGACCCGCAGACGAGCTGCAGCGACCCCTCCGGCAGCAGACCGGAGGCGAGCATCAGCTCGACCAGCTTCTCGGTCACGTACGCGGTCTGCGAGGCGGGCTTGATCAGCGACGGCACCCCGGCGATGAACGCGGGCGCGAACTTCTCGAGCGGCCCCCACATCGGGAAGTTGTAGGCGTTGATCTGCACCGCGACACCGCGCAGGGGCGTGCAGATGTGCTGGCCGACGAACGTGCCGCCGCGGCCCAGCGGCTCGACCGGCCCGTCGACGTAGACCTTGTCGTTGGGCAGCTCACGCTTGGCCTTGGAGGCGTAGCCGAGCAGCACGCCGAAGCCGCCGTCGACGTCGATCCACGAGTCGGACCGCGTGGCACCGCTGCGCGCGGACAACGCGTACAGCTCGGCCTTGTGCTCCTTGAGGTACAGGCCGAGGGCCTTCAGCAGCTGCGCGCGCTGGTGGAAGGTGAGCTCGCGCAACGCCGGCCCGCCCACGCGGCGCCCGTGGTCGAGCGCGGCACCCATGTCGATGCCCGCGGACGAGATCCGGGCGATTTCCTCACCCGTGACGGCGTCGTGCAACGGCGCGCCCTCGGCGTCCGGCGTGTGCCACTTCCCCGACACGTAACTGCGCAGCAAGCTCATCGAGCCAACCCTTCTCCGCGAGGGGTGGTGGATCCTCACCACCCGTCCCACGGCAACGTATCAGCGACCACCCCGCCCCTCCCTGACGCACGCATCTGCAAGTACCACCAACCCAACATCAACAGGCACTTTTCCACTACCAACAGCACCCCCGGCCGCCCTGCGCACGCAAGTCTGCTTCGGCAGGTGACGAACATGTTGGTGGTGGTCAGCGGGGGTTTGATCATGTGTTGGTGGTACTTGCAGTTGCTCACGGGCGGAAGAGGACCGCGCAGTGGTCCGCGAACGCCTGCGCGCGCCGGGTCAGCGGACCGCCCTGCGCCCAGCCCAGCACCACCGGCGTGGTGGGCACGGCGTCGCGCAACGGCAGGCTCACCACCTCCAGCCCCTCGTAGGACTGCGACACCGCCGGCTGCTGCACGGTCATCGAGTAGCCGAGGCCGCGCGCCACCAGGGACCGGGCCAGCTCGAAGCTGCGGGCCCGGTGCGCCACCACCATGTCGAGCCCCGCCGCCGCGAACACCGAGCGGAAGTAGTGTTCACTCGGCGGGACGTCCAGCAGCACGAACGGGTCACCCGCCAGGTCACGCAGGTGCACCGCGCGTCGCCGGCGCAGCCGATGTCCCTGCGGCAGCAGCACCTTCGGCTCCTGGTCGTACAGCCTGCGGAACGCGAGACCCGGCTGCAGGTCCTGGTCGTAGAGGAACGCGATCTCGCAGCGGCCGGTGAGCAGGTGCTCGCCGATCTCCGGCAGGCTCCCCTCGACGAACCGCACCGACACCCCGGGGTTGGCCTGCTCGAACGTGGCCATCGCCGCCGGCAGGTGGAACGGCGCGATCGGCGCGTAGCAGCCGACCACGAGCGTCCCGCCGACCGTCCGGCTCAGCCCGCGGGCCTGCGCGCCGAGGTCGCCCAGTGCGCCGACCACCCTGCGGGCGTCGGCGAGCACCCGCTGGCCGGCGGCGGTCAGTGCCGCTCCCCTGCGCGGTGACCGGACGACCAGCTGCAGGTCCAGCACGCGTTCGAGCTCGGTGAGCGCCAGCGAGACCGCGCCCTGCGAGACGTGGCACCGGGCCGCTGCGCCGGTCAGCGACCCGGTCTCGGCGACGGCGACCAGGTACTCCAGCTGCCGCAGCGTCACGTTCGGCAGATTCATGAGCTGAACTTACAACTGGCCTGAGAAACTTGAGCTGGTCTTCGGCTGCGCGGATCGGCATCGTCCAGGGCGTGACCCGAGAGCACCGCCACCCGTTCCTGCCGTACACGCCACCGCGCCTGCCGATCGCGGAGGGCCTCGACCGCGGCCGGGAGTTCCACCGGTTGCTCGACCGGCGCCGTTCGGTGCGCTGGTTCTCGCCGGACCCCGTTCCCGCCGAGGCGATCGAGGTGGCGGTGCGGGCCGCGAACACCGCCCCGAGCGGCGCGCACCAGCAGCCGTGGCGGTTCGTCGCGACGGCCGACGCGGAGGTGAAGCGCCGGGTGCGGGAGGCCGCCGAACGGGAGGAGCGCCACTTCTACCGCGAGCGCGACGTCCCCGAGTGGCACGCGGCGCTGGCGCGGCTGGAGACCGACGAGCACAAGGAGTTCCTGGAGGTCGCGCCCTGGCTCGTGGTGGTGTTCGCGCAGAAGCAGCAGAACGGCCGGAAGACCTACTACACCAACGAAAGCGTCGGCATCGCGTGCGGGTTCTTCATCGCCGCCCTGCACTCGATGGGCCTGGCGACGCTGACGCACACGCCGAACCCCATGACGTTCCTGACCGACCTGCTGGGCCGCGAGTCCGAACGGCCCTACATCCTGTTCCCGGTCGGGTACCCCGCCGACGACTGCGAGGTGCCGGACCTGCACCGCAAACCGCTGTCGGAGGCGCTGACGTTCGTGGACGGGCTTGCCTGATCCTCCGGCGGCGAGGACCATCACCGCGGTGGACGAGCTGCGTGACCTGATCCTCCGGCACGCCCGGCCGGACCTGAGCACACCGGTGGAGGACGTGCTCATGGCCAAGGTCGTCCGCGGCCACGAGGGCCCGTCGACGACCGGCACGATCCTCGCGTTCGTGGCGCAGGGCCGCAAACGCATCGCGCTCGGCGACCGGGTCCACGACTACCGGGCGGGCCAGTACCTCGTCGCCTCGGTCGACCTGCCGATCACCGGTGACTGGGTCGGCGCGAGCCCGGCGCACCCCGCGCTCGGCCTCGGCATCGTCCTGCGGCCGGAGGCGGTGGCCGAGCTGCTGCTGCGCCACGACCTGCCGCGGACCACCGGCACCCCGCAGGGCCTGGCCGTCAGCGACGCCACCCCCGAGCTGCTCGACGCCGTCACCCGGCTGGCCCGGCTCGTCGCGCGGCCGCGGGACGCGCGGGTGCTCGCCCCGCTGGTCAAGCAGGAGATCCTCTGGCGGGTGGTGAACAGCGACCAGGGCGCCGCCGTGCGGCAGCTGGGCAGCGGCGACTCCAGCCTCGCGCACATCTCCAGGGCGGTGAGCTGGATCCGCGCGCACTACGCGGAGTCGTTCAAGGTCGAGGACGTCGCACGGGTCGCGGGCATGAGCGAGTCGGCGTTCTACCGCAACTTCCAGGCCGTCACCGCGCTGAGCCCGATCCAGTTCCAGAAGCAGATCCGCCTGCAGGAGGCCAGGGTGCTGCTCGCCACCGGCACGGACGTCACGCGGGCCGGCCACCGGGTGGGCTACGACAGCCCGTCGCAGTTCAGCCGCGAGTACCGGCGCCGGTTCGGCGTGCCGCCCAGCCGCGACACCGCGCTCAGCCCCGAACCTGCTTTCTGAGGTCCAGGTACACCGCGCGCACCGCCAGCGTGCGCTCGACCCGTTCCACGACCGAGGCGAAGAACTGCCGCCGGTGCTCGTTGTCGCTCATCGACGTCACCGACAGGTACATGCTGCCGAACGCCGCGAACAGCGTGGCGTTGCGCAGCATCGCCGACGGCAGGCCCAGGACCGGGGACATGACCGGCGGCGACCCGATCCACTGCTCGGCCACCGCCGGCGTGACCACGATCAGCCCGAGCAGCACGAAGAACGCGAACAGCGCCAGCCCGATCACCGCAGCCTGCACGAGCTGCCTGGTGGCGAGCATGACGAGCAGGTTGCGCAGCTGCCTGCCAGTGAGCCGCTTGGGCTGCAACGGTTCCGCGACCTCGACACCGGCCAGCGGGGTGCCCTCGCACGCCCGCGCCAGCACCTCGGGGCGCAGGTCCTGCTCCACCCGCCCGATCTCCTCGCGCAGCCGGGCCGCCGCGGCGAGCACGGTGATGGCCGCGAACAGCAGCACGACGAGGCTCACCCGCTGCCACGACAGCTGGTTCATCGCCTGCCACAGCTCACCGGTGAAGAACAGGAACAGCGTCACGAACAGCATCGGCGGCAACGCGCGGCCGAGCAGGTGGACGCTGTTGCGCAGGTCGTGCAGGACGTGCCGGACCGCCGCCCGCACCAGCCCGGCCACGCCGTAGGTCGTGAACACCATCGCCGCGACGAACGCCACCCCGAAGAAGACGACGAACCCGACGAGCCCGAACAGCTCCTCGCCCGGCGCGGTGATCGTGTCGTCGATCACCAGCTGCAGCAGCGGAACCGCGACCGGCATCGCCGCGTACGCCCCGAGCAGCAGGAAGGTCGTGCGCCGCGAGAACGTCGGCAGCCGCCGCACGAACACCGAGATCACCGCCCAGGCGCCCACCGTCACCGCGACGACAACGCCGAGCAGCACCCACCGGCCCGGCCCGGCCGCCCGCAGCGGCACCAGCCACGCGAGGCTGCCGGCCGCGATGAAGGCGAGCACGGGCAGCATCCGCGGCAGCACGTGCGTGAGGAAGGCGTAGCCCTCGATCATGGTCGGCGCGCCCTGCCGGACGAACCACTGCTCGGTCCGCCGGACCGCGGTCGAGGAACGCATGCGCGAGATCTTCCCCCAGTCCTCCGGCGGCAGCGTCACCGCCGCCGGTCGAACAACCACGCCATCGCGCTGAAGTAGTGCGTGGGCGCGATGCGGGCCAGCGCGTCGAACACGTGCGCGTCCGGTCCGACGAGGATGCGCGCCTTGCCCTTCTCCACCCCGCGGTGGATGACCTCGGCTGCGCGGTCGGGCGTGGTGAGCGCGATGGCGTCGAAGTCGGCCGCGATCTGCTCCAGGTCCCGGCCGCGGTCCTCGGGGTCGCGGCGGATGCGGCCGTTGCGGATGATGTTGGTCTTGATCCCGCCGGGGTGCACGGTCACCGCGCTGACGCCGGTGCCGCGCAGCTCCTGCCGCAGCGAGTCGGTGAAGCCGCGCACCGCGAACTTCGCCGCGCAGTAGGCGCTGTTGTTCGGCATGCCCACCAGCCCGTAGACGCTGGAGGTGTTCACGACGACGCCGTAGTTCTGCTCCACCAGCATCGGCAGGAACGCCCGCGTGCCGTTCACGACACCCCAGTAGTCGATGTCGAAGAGCCAGGTGTCGTCCTCGGGCACGGCGTTCAGCACGCTCGTCGCCGTCGCCACGCCCGCGTTGTTGAACACGGCGGCCAGCGGCAGGTCGAGCCACTCCCGCGTCTCCCGGGCGAAGCGCTGGAAGTCCTCCGCGTCGCGCACGTCGAGCACCCGGCTCAGCACCGGCCCGGACAGCGTGGCCGCCGTCTTCGCGAGCTCCTCCTCGTTCACGTCGGCGATGACCACCGGGGAGCCGTGCCGGGACAGCCGCCGCGCGAGGCTGCGGCCCATGCCGGAGGCGGCACCGGTGATCACAGCGGGCCGACCGGCGATCTTGCGCACCATGGGTGTGCTCCTGTCGTCGTGGGCGAGGTCGTCCACGCTCCCAGTGATCGCCGGTCGGCACCAGGTCGAGCGACGGTCACCCGCGCAGTTCGGGGAACTGCTCGTCGCGCCACTCCGCCGCCTGCTCGACGCCCTGCTCCTCGCGGCCGCGCAGGTCGACGCGGCGGATCTTGCCGGACACCGTCTTGGGCAGCACGGCGAACTCCAGCCGCCGGATCCGCTGGTAGGGCGCCAGGTTCTCGCGGGCGTGCCGCAGGATCTGCAGCGCGGTCTCCCTGGTCGGCTCCCAGCCGGGGCTCAGCGCCACGTACGCCTTGGGCACGGCGAGCCGCAGCGGGTCGGGCGCGGGCACGACGGCGGCCTCGGTGACGGCCGGGTGCTCGATCAGCACGCTCTCCAGCTCGAACGGCGAGATCTTGTAGTCCGAGGCCTTGAACACGTCGTCGGACCGTCCGATGTAGAACAGGTAGCCGTCCTCGTCGCGGGAGGCGATGTCGCCGGTGTGGTAGTGACCGCCGGCCATCGCCTCGGCGTTGCGCTCCTCGTCGCCGTGGTAGCCGGCCATCAGCGACATCGGCCGCTCCCCCAGGTCGATGCAGATCTCGCCCTCGTCGGCGCGCTCACCGGTGATCGGGTCGACCAGCACCACCGGCACACCGGGCAGCGGCCGTCCCATCGAGCCGGGCTTCACGACCTCACCGGGCAGGTTGCCGACCGACAGCGTGGTCTCGGTCTGGCCGAACCCGTCCCGCAGGGTGAGGCCCCAGTGCTGCCGGACCTGCTCGACCACCTCGGGGTTGAGCGGTTCGCCCGCGGCCACGACCTCCCGCAGCGCACCGGGTCCGCCGCTGAGGTCGGCCTTGATCAGCATCCGCCACACCGTCGGCGGCGCGCAGAACGTGGTGACGCCCTTCGAGCGGAGCTGCTCCAGCAACGCCGCGGCGTCGAAGCGGGCGTAGTTGTAGACGAAGATCGTCGCCTCGGCGATCCACGGCGCGAAGAAGCAGCTCCACGCGTGCTTGGCCCAGCCGGGCGAGCTGATGTTGAGGTGCACGTCGCCGGGCCGGATGCCGATCCAGCGCATGGTCGTGACGTGCCCGACCGGGTAGGAGACCTGGGTGTGCTCGACCAGCTTCGGGCGGCTGGTGGTGCCGGAGGTGAAGTACAGCAGCAAGCGGTCGTCGGCGCGGGTCTGCGGGTGCGGCAGCGGGGTGTCCGGCTCGTCGCCGGCCTGCGCGTAGTCGAGCCAGCCGGCCCGCGCGCCACCGCCGACGGCCATCAGCACCGTGCCGGTGTCCTCCCCGGCCACGCCCTCGAACTTGTCCGCGTCCTCGGCACGGGCGAGGACGTGCCGGACGGCACCGCGCCGCAGCCGGTCGGCGAGGTCGGCGGGCCCGAGTGCGGTGGTGGTCGGCATGATCACCGCGCCGAGCTTCATCACCGCGAGCATCGACTCCCACAGCTCGGCCTGGTTGCCGAGCATGATCATGACGCTGTCGCCCTTGCCGACGCCGTGCCGCGCGAGCCAGTGCGCGACCCGGTTGGACCGGCGGCGCAGCTCGTCGAACGAGTGCGCGCGCTCGCGGCCGTCCTCCTCGACGATGTGCAGCGCGGTGGCGGCGTTGCCCTCGGCGATGACGTCGAACCAGTCGTGCGCCCAGTTGAAGGCGTCCGGGAAGCTCGGCCAGCGGAACGACCCCGGGTCGGTGAGCATCAGGTCGCGGGCCGCGCGGTAGGTGTCGTGACTGGCCATCGGTTGGCCTCCTTTCGCTGGCTGACGAGGGTGCGGTGGCCCGAGGGCACGCCGATACCCCCGGACGGGGGTGCACCCCTTTTCGAGGGTGCTCCCGTCAGCAAGACTGCTGGACGTGCTGCCGGACCGCTTCCCCGCGTTGCTGCCGCAACGCCTGGACATGCTCCGCCGCGCCACCGGGTTGCCCGTGGTGTTCGGCGGCGCTGTCACGGCGGCGAACCAGCTGCTGCTCTCGCACTTCCACGGCACCCGCGGCACGTCGTTGCACGGCCTGCGGGTCGGTTCCGGCCGCGGGCTGGGCGGCACGGCCGTCGCGATGGGCACGCCCGTGCGCGTCAACGACTACGCCTCCACCCGCGCGATCACCCACGAGTTCGACCCGATGGTCGTCGGTGAGGAGCGCCTGACCTCGGTGTTCGCCTATCCGGTCGCGGTGCGCGGCACTGTGCAGGGCGTGCTCTACGGCGCCGTGCGCGGCAACGCCACCGTCGGCGACCGGGCGATCAGGCTGGCCGGCGCGATCGCGCAGGGCTTCGCACAGGACCTGGACATGCCTTCTCTGCACACCCAAGCGGCACTCCGCGAACTGGCCGAGGTCGCCCGCCTCGTCGACGACCCGGCGCTGCGCGACCGGCTCCGCAAGGTCCACCACGACCTCGGCGGCGAACCCGTGACCGGCTCCGTTCCCACGACGCTGACCCCGAGGGAGCTCGACGTGCTGCGGCTGGCGGCCGTGGGCGCGGCGAACCGGGAGATCGCGAGCGAGCTCGGCCTGAGCGCCGAGACCGTGAAGGCGTATCTGAAGGGCGCGATGCGCAAGCTCGGCGTCCACAACCGCACGGCCGCCGTGCACGCGGCACGGTCCTCAGGGGTGCTGTGATGGCACTCGCCCGGTGGCTCGGCGAGCAGAGGTGGCTCGCGAACCTGCGCCCGGTCGTCATGGCGTTCGACCGCGCGCTGTACCGGGTCAGCGGCGGCCGGGTGATGACGACGTCGTTCAGCGGCCAGAAGGGCCTGACGCTGATCTCGACGGGCGCGAGGAGCGGTCAGCGCCGCGAGACGCCGGTGCAGTACGTGCCCGACGGCGACAGCGTGCTGGTCGCCGGCACGAACTGGGGCCGGCCGGACCACCCGGCGTGGACCGCGAACCTGCTCAAGAACCCGGACGCGCAGACGAACGTCCGCGGCACCATCCGCCCCGTCCGCGCCCGGCTGCTCGAAGGCGCCGAACGGGACGAGGCGTGGGGCAAGATGCTCGCGGTGTGGCCCGCGTTCGACGGCTACGTCACGCGCTCCGGGCGGGCACCGCGGGTGTTCCGGCTGGTTCCCGCGTCCGGCTGAGCTCCCGGGCGAGCCACGCGCAGCCAGTCGGCAGCAGCACGCCGTGCGCGATCTTCACGTGGTCCCCCCGAGGCTGTCGAGGTACATCCGGACGAGCTGGTCGTAGGTGTCGTCGAGCTCCTCCGGCAGGCCGAACCCGCCGCGGGCCTCGAGGTCGGCGAACCCGTGCACGAGGACCCGCAGCCGGCGCGTGGCGTGGACGGCGTCGGAACCTTCGAGGCCGTACCCGCGCAGCGTCGCGAGCATGACCTCCATCAGCCGCACACCCGCCTCCCGCAACGACGGGTCGTGCAGCGGGTCGACCGACATGGCCGCGTACCGCCTCGGGTGCTCGCGGACGTAGGCGCGGTACTCGTGCATCAGCACGGTGACCGCGTCGTCGCCCGCCCTGCCGAGGACCGCCTTTGTGAAGCGCTCGGTCATGTCGTCGAGCGCGCGCACGGCGACGTGCGCCTTCAGCTCCGCGAGGCTGCCGACGTGCTTGTAGAGCGAGGGCGTGGCCACCCCGGTGCGCGCGGCGACGGCGGCGAGCGTCAAGCCCTCGACCCCGTGCTCGTCCAGCACCGCCACCGCGGCGTCCACGACAGCGGCGGTGCTCAGCCTGGCTCGAACGTTCACAGCCCGGAGGCTAATGCCCTTAGCCTCATCGCGCAAGCGAGTCCGTTCGTGTCAACTGGCTCCAAACCTGCTGGTCACGGCCTGGAGTTCTTGAGAGCGCTCCCACGTGACGACAACCTGAAAACGTTTACAAGTTGACCGAGAGTCACGGCGCGACAACACTTCCGAACCACTGGGCGCACAACTAAACACCCGGAAAGGTCGGTTCGATGCAGCGACGCATCGGGACGGCCCTTGCCGCCGCCTTGATGGTGGCCGCAGGGATCACCGTCGCCACCACCAGCCAAGCTCCCCCTGCCAACGCGGCGGTGACCTGGGCCGACGAGTTCAACGCTCCCGCCGGCACCGGTGTCGACGGTGGCAAGTGGAACATGGAAGTGGGCAACAACAACGGCAACAACAGGGAACACCAGTGGTACCAGGCCGGTACCTCCAACGCGGCGCACGACGGCCAGGGCAACCTGGTCATCACCGCCAAGAAGGAGAACCCCGGCAACTACAACTGCTGGTACGGCCGCTGCCAGTACACGTCCGCGCGCATCAACACCGCGAACAAGTTCACGCAGACCTACGGCCGCTTCGAAGCGCGCATGAAGATGCCGCGCGGCAAGGGCATCTGGCCCGCGTTCTGGATGCTGGGCGCCGACATCAACACCGGCAACCCGTGGCCGGGCTCCGGTGAGATCGACATCATGGAGTTCCTGGGCCACCAGACGAACACCGTGTACGGCACCATCCACGGCCCCGGCTACTCCGGTGCCGGCGGCAAGTCACACGCCTACAACGGCCCGAACTTCTCCGACGGCTTCCACAACTTCGCGGTCGACTGGAAGCCCGGCGAGATCACGTGGTCGGTGGACGGCAACGTCTACGCCCGCAACACCCCGACCGACGTCAACGGCAACCCGTGGGTGTTCAACAAGCCGTTCTTCATCATCATCAACCTCGCGGTCGGTGGTGAGTGGCCCGGCTACCCCGACGCCAGCACGACGTTCCCGCAGCAGCTCGTGATCGACTGGGTCCGCGCCTCCTCCAGCGACTCCACCCCGCCCGCCGGTGGCTCGGAGATCCGCGGCATCGGCGGCAAGTGCCTCGACGTGCCCTGGGCCAACACGGCCAACGGCACGCCCATCCAGATCGTCGGCTGCAACGGCAACGCCGCCCAGAAGTGGAGCCGCCCCGGTGACGGCACCATCCGCGCACTGGGCAAGTGCCTCGACGTCAACGGCGGCGGCACCGCGAACGGCACAGTGGTCCAGCTCTGGGACTGCAACGGCTCGGCAGCCCAGAAGTGGGCCGTCAGCGGGGCGCAGGACATCGTGAACCCGCAGGCCAACAAGTGCCTCGACACCGTCGGTGGCGCCTCGGGCGACGGCACGAGAACGCACATCTGGCAGTGCCTGGGCGTGGCCAGCCAGAAGTGGCAGGTCTGACCTGAGAAGTCTCCGCGCGGACCGTTCACGGCCCGCGCGGAGGTGCGAACTGGGCGTGCACCCCTCGCGGCGGAGAGGGTGCGCGCCCAGTTCTCGTTGTCAGGTCTTGTCTTCAGGCTGTGCGTTCACGTCAACAGCTTGGCGACCGCCCAGTCCTGCACCGCGATCCCGACCGACTTGAACACGGTCCGCCCCTGCCGCAGCGGCGGGTTCCCCAGCGCCGCCCCCAGCTCCACCAGCGCCTCCAGCTTGAGCACCCCGGACCGCACCGCCCGGATGATCTCCCCGGCCTCGCTCAACGCCGCCTCGACCTGGTCCACCACCACGACCTCGGCGCTCGCCAGCAACTCCTGCGGCAGCTCCCGCATCACCGGCCGGTAGGACCCGATCGCGTTGACGTGCACCCGTTCCTTCAACGCCTCCATCCGGAACAACGGCACGGTCGCCGCCGTCGCACAGCACACGACGTCCGCCTGCGCCACCGCCTCGTCGGCCACGGCCGCCACGTCCAGCACGGTGTCCGGCAACTCGTCCCTGAGCCCCTCCAGCAACGCCTCGGCCCGCCCGAGGTGCCGGTTGAACACCACGAGCTTCTTGAGCGGCCGCACCGCGTGCACCGCCCGCACCTGGTCCGCGGCCTGCGCCCCGGCCCCGAGCAACGCCATCTGCCCGGCGTCCTCGTCGGCGAGCAGATCCGTCGCCACCCCCACCACCGCACCGGTCCGCAACGTCGTCAACGGCACCGCATCCGTCGCGAACTGCCCGCCGGGGTGGCTGAACACCACGGTCCCGGTGATCACCGGGTCCCGCTCGACCTCGATGCTGACGACCTTCACCGCGGTCGACGCGCTCGGCCGGTGGTGCACCGCCATGACCAGCGACCGGCTCTCCCCGAACGCCTGCCGCGGCGGCAGGTCGAACTCCCCCGCGGTGAGGCCGGTGAACGCGTCCCGGACGGCTTCGATCGCTGCGGGCATGGTCATGGTTCGGATGGTAACGACCTGCCGTGGCACCTCGGCGGTGCGCCGTCAGGTGGTGATGTGCCGCAGGACTGCGGCAAGGGTCAGCTCGCGTGGTTGAACGGTGTCCACAGAGAGCGCCTCCCCGTGCCAAGGGGGAAAGCCGGCCAGCCGCTGCCGCATGTTGGACCAGTCGCCGGCGTCATGCCAACCGGGGATCCCGCGGCTGCGCCCTTCGAGCCTGCCGCGGTGGATTTCCGGGTCGGAGCAGCGGCACACGACCGCGCGGAGCTCCGCACCGGCTCGGCGTGCCAGGCTGCGCCAGCGGTTCCTGGTCGCCACCTCTTCGGTGGGGTGGTCGAGGATCACGGACTGCCCGGCGACGAGCTGCCGCAGGGCGAGCGTGGTCAGCACTTCCTCAGCGATGGCCAGCGGAGCCTCGAAGTGGCGACCGCCGAACGGGGTCAGCGCGCCGAGCAGCCAGTCGGTGGCGAAGACCGGGATCCCCAGCTCGGCGCCTGCCGCGTCGGCCAAGGTGCTTTTCCCGCTGCCGGGCACCCCGGAGAACACGACAAGCCGCGTTTTCGTGGCGGCGGAAGGCAAGTCGTAGTCCGTGAAATCGGCCGGCAACCTCGGTGTCAGATCCGTCGGCACGAGTTCGGTGACCCACGTGCCGGCAATTCGATGCGGCCGGGCGGTCTCGACGACGCAGGAAACGACATCGACGGTGCCGTCGTGGCGGCGGATCCGCGCCTGGGCGGTGGTCTCGCCGACGTCGAGACCGACCACGACGACCGGCGCGTAACGGGCAGCTCGACCGCGGGTCACCTCGACGTACCTCTCGGTTGTGACGACGGCGGTGAACTCCGGCGCGAGCACGTCGGACACGTCAGCTCCCCAGCCGGGCTTCCCGTCCAGGCCGTCGAGGACCCATTCCAGCCGTGCCAGGGCAGGACTGGCCTTGATGCGGTGCACTGTCCCCCCAGGCGAAGTGGTCGAGGCAAGTGGATCAAGCCTACTCAGGAGGCATGCTTGAACGCCGGCGCCTGAACATCACCGCAGTTATGTTTTCGATACCACTCGACCTCGAAACAACCCGTAAGACCCCGCCTTGGAATTGTTCCACGATCCAGAATGATTCTGTGAAGTACCGCAAGAGCGAGGGGATCTTGCCGTGGCCGTCGACGTTCTGACCGAGGACCTGCTGCGCACGTCGCTGTCCCGCCTCTCCCGCGAGGTGGTGGCAACGCACCCGGAGTTCGGCGAGCTGCTCGCCCGCCACATGTTGCTGACCTGTGGAACGGCACCGGACCCGGAACGGGCGGCGCACTTCGAGGAGCTCGGCACGTTGCTCATCGACCTCGGGCACCTGTACCTGGCCGAGGCGAACGAGCTGCGGACAGTTCCGGAAGACCGTGCACCGGACGAAGAAGTGCGCCGGGCCGGGTGACCGGGCGCGGTCCGTCAGGCGGATCTTCACCGCACCGGTCTATGGTCGCGAACTGTGACGAGACGCGCACTACCGGTGATGGTCGCCGCGGCCCTCCTGACGCCCGCCCTCCTGACGCCCACCGCCGTCCTGGCGCCCGCCCCGGCCCATGCCGGCATCGGCGGTCACATCGAGACGGAACGGACCACCACACCGGTCGCCCCCGGCGTCACGCTCAGCTCCTTCGACTGGTACCGCCCCGGCGGGTGGACCCGCGGTGACGCCATGACGGTCGACCTCACCGGCGGCACCGGGGTCGGGTACGTCGACGCCGGCTCGGTGAGCGCGGCCCGGCCGCTCTCGCTGCAGACGCCGAGGGCGGTCGCGGCGGTCAACGGGGACTTCTTCGACATCGGCAACTCCAACGCGCCCGAAGGCGTCGGCGTCCGGGACGGGCGGCTCGTCAAGTCCGGGCACGGGCGCGCTGTCGGCATCGACGCGGCCGGGGTCGGGAGCGTCATGGAGACGTTCTTCGAGGGCACGTTGAACGGCGTCCACCGGATCACGCAGCTCAACAGCGCGCAGATCGACGTCGACGGCATCGGCGTGTTCACCCCGTTGTGGGGCGGCTACTCCAGGGCGCGGGCCGTGCAGGGTGCCGCGGACACGGCCGAGGTCAGGGTTTCCGGCGACGTCGTCGAGGAGGTCGGTGCGCCGGGTGACCGGCCCATCAGCGGGTACGTGCTCGTCGGCCGCGACCGGGGTGCGGGCGTGCTCCGGCAGCTCAAGCCGGGTGACCGGGTCGAGGTCACCTACGCGAGCCGGACCAGCGACGGCAGCGAGCCCGTCACGGCCATCGGCGGGCGGCAGCTGCTGGTGCAGGACGGCAGGAACGTCGCTCCGGTGGACGCGCTCCACCCGCGCACGGCGGTCGGCTTCTCGCGGGACGGCAGGAAGATGGTGCTGCTCACCGTCGACGGGCGGCAGGGTGCGCACCTGCCGGGCCTGGACCTGCGCGACCTGGCCGACACGATGATCGAGCTGGGCGCCCACAACGCGCTCAACCTCGACGGCGGCGGGTCGTCGACCATGCTCGCGCGGGAACCGGGCAGCACCGCGCTCAAGGTGGTCAACACCCCGTCGGACGGCGCGGAACGCCCGGTGGCCAACGGGCTCGCGCTCTACGCGCCGCCGGGCTCGGGGCGGCTCACCGGGTTCCACGTCCAGCCGGCCGACCAGCGGGTGTTCCCCGGCCTCACCCGCAGGATCACCGTCCGCGGCCACGACGAGACGTTCGGACCGGCCACGAGCCCGCACCTCACGCGCGCCACCGGCGGGTGGGCGGTCGGCGACACCTTCCACGCGGCACAGCGCCCCGGCAAGGCTTCGTTCACCGTCCACAAAGGTTCGACACACAAGACGGTCGGCCTCACCGTGCTCGGCGAGCTCGCGCGGCTCGCCCCGGCGGAACAGCGGATCAGTCTCGCGCCGGACGGGCGGAAACCGCTGCGCATCAACGGGTTCGACGCCGCCGGCTACAGCGCGCCGATCGAACGCGCCGACCTCGACCTGGACTACGACCGCTCGGTCGTCGACGTCACGCCCGACCTCCAGGTCGTCGCGAAGAAGCCCGGCGCGACCACGATCAGGGCACGGGCGCAGGGCAGGGAGGCGCTGACGGCCGTCACCGTCGGCGCGGCCGACGAGCTGCTCGCCCCGTTCGACGACGCTCCGCAGTGGAGCTTCGGGTCGGCGCGCGCCACCGGTTCCGCCGCACCCGAGCCCGCCGGCCACACCGGCACCGGCCTCCGGCTGAGCTACGACTTCACGAGGTCGACCGGCACCCGCACGGCCTACGCGGTGCCGCCGAAACCGTTGCGGGTCAACGGACAACCGCTGGAGCTCTCCGCGTGGGTGCACGGCAGCGCACGGGGCGAGTGGACGGCGTTCACGGTCACCGACGCGAGCGGCCAGTCCCGCTCCCTCTACGGCCCGCACATCACCTGGACCGGCTGGCAGCGGCTCTCCGTCCCGGTGCCGGGCGAGCTGGAGTTCCCGATCGCGGTCACCCGCTTCTACGCGATCGAGACGAGAGCAGACCGCTCGTACCGGGGCGAGGTGGTCGTGGACGACATCACCGCTCGGGTGCCGCCCGCGGTCGCGCTCCCACCGGTCGCCGAACCGCGCGAGGAGGTCATCGGCCCCGCCACGGGCTGGCGGTTCGCGGTCATGTCCGACGCGCAGTTCGTGGCGAGGGCTCCGGACAGCGCCCTGGTGCGGGCGGCGCGCAGGACCCTGCGGGAGATCAGGGCCTCCGGTGCCGAGTTCGTCGTCGTCAACGGCGACCTGGTCGACGAGGCCTCCCCCGCCGACCTCGCGTTCGCCCGCAGGGTGCTGACCGAGGAGCTCGGCGACCTCCCCTGGTACTACGTGCCGGGCAACCACGAGGTCATGGGACCGGGCACGATCGACGGGTTCCGGCGCGAGTTCGGGGCGACCCACCGCACGTTCGACCACCGGGGCACGCGGTTCGTGCTGCTCGACTCGTCCACCGGCACGCTCAGGGGCGGCGGAACCGACCAGGTCGAGATGCTCGGCCGCGCGCTCGGCACCGCGCCCGGTCACACGGTCGTGCTGATGCACCACCCGCCGCGCGACCCGACGCCCGCGCGCACCAGCCAGCTGGCCGACCCGCTGGAGGCGCGGTACTTCGAACGGCTGCTGGCGGAGAACGGCAGGGCCACGTTCATCGGCGGCCACGTCGGCGGGTTCTTCGCGTCCGAAGTGGACGGCGTCCACTACGTGGTCAACGGCAACTCCGGCAAGGCACCGGCCGAGGTCGGCGGGTTCACCGGCTGGACGCTGGTGGGCGTCGGCGAGCACGGCGTGCGGGCGGAGATCCGGCCGCACGTGGACTCGTTGGCGCTCAACGCACCCGCGACCGTGCGCGGCCAGGTGCGGATCGAGCCCACCATCGCGCAGGGCGACCGGACCGTCCGGCTCGACTACCCGATGGCCGCGACCTGGACCGGCTCCCGCTCGCTGCACGTCGGCGGGGCGCAGGGGCTGCGGCCGTGGCACGTGGCGTGGTTCGACCCGGAGACCGGAGTACTCACGGCTGTCCGGTCTGGACAGGTGGAGATCGCGGTCGCGGTGAACGGTGTCGTGGCGCGAGCGGGGATCTCGGTGCGGCGCCGGTAGCGGCGCACCACCCCGGGGCCGGCGGCGGGTGCGCACGGCCTCGGGGTGATTCTCTCACTTCCCGCTCCGGTGCCGACCAGCGGACCTAGTCGGGTGTGGCAACCGCCGGTAAGGGAAGATGTGCGCCATGACCACCGCCGACAACGGTTTCGCCGACCTGGGGCTGCGGCCCGACATCCTCAACGCGCTCACCACGCTGGGCTACGAGGAGCCGACGCCGATCCAGAGCGAAGCCATCCCACCGTTGCTGGCGGGCCGTGACCTGCTCGGCCAGGCGGCCACCGGTACCGGCAAGACGGCGGCGTTCGCGTTGCCGCTGCTCGAACGCATCGCCGACCAGATCGGCAAGAGCGACAAACCGCTCGCGCTGGTGCTCGCCCCGACCCGTGAGCTGGCGGTGCAGGTGTCGGAGGCGGTGCACCGCTACGGCCGGCACCTGGGCACGCGGGTGCTGCCGATCTACGGCGGTCAGCCGATCGGGCGGCAGCTGCGGGAGCTGTCCCGCGGTGTCGACGTGGTGGTCGCCACCCCCGGCCGTGCCATCGACCACTTGGGACGCGGCACGCTGCAGCTCGACGCGCTGCGGATCGTGGTCCTCGACGAGGCCGACGAGATGCTCGACATGGGCTTCGCGGAGGACATCGACGCGATCCTCACCGAGACCCCGGCCGACCGGCAGACGGTGCTGTTCTCCGCGACGATGCCGCCGCGCATCGACCGCATGGCGAAGAGCCACCTGCGCAGCCCCGAGCTGATCCAGATCGAGCGCGAGAAGACCCAGCCGGGCGAGGCGCCGCGGGTGCGCCAGACCGCGTACCTGGTGCGCCGCGAGCACAAGCCGGCCGCGCTCGGCCGCGTGCTGGACGTCGAGTCGCCGACCGCCGCCGTCGTCTTCTGCCGCACGCGCGACGAGGTCGACCAGCTCACCGAGACGCTGAACGGCCGCGGCTACCGCGCCGAGTCGCTGCACGGCGGCATCAGCCAGGAGCAGCGCGACCGGGTCATGGCGCGACTGCGCTCCGGCACGGCCGACCTGCTGGTGGCCACGGACGTCGCAGCACGCGGCCTCGACATCGAGCAGCTCACGCACGTCGTGAACTACAACGTGCCGTCCGCGCCCGAGGCGTACACCCACCGCATCGGCCGCGTCGGCCGCGCGGGCCGCGAGGGCGTGGCGATCACGCTGGTCGAGCCGCGCGAGAACTCGATGCTGAAGACGATCGAGCGGGTCACCAAGACCAAGATCCCGGTCGAGAAGGTGCCGACGGTCGCCGACCTGCGCGCCCGCCAGCTGGAGCTCACCCGCTCGTCGCTGCACGAGTCGCTGCTCGAGGACGACCTGTCGCGCTTCCGCGTCGTGGTCGAGACGCTGGCCGACGAGTTCGACGTGATGGAGATCGCGCTCGCCGCCGTGAAGCTCGCGCACGAGGCCTCCGGTGCCGCCGCGGACGAGGAGGAGATCCCCGAGGTCCGCCCGCGCGAGGACCGCCCGCGCCGCGACGGTGCCCCCGCCGGTCCCCGCCGGGAGCGCCGCGGCCCGTCCGAGGGCATGACCCGCCTGTTCCTGGGTGCCGGCCGCTCGTCGGGCATCCGCCCGCAGGACATCGTGGGCGCGATCACCGGTGAGACCGGCCTGAAGGGCCGCGAGATCGGCGCGATCGAGATCGCGGACCGGTTCTCGCTGGTCGAGGTGCCCGGCGAGGCCGCGAACGACGTGATCACGCAGCTGCGCGACGCGACGATCAAGGGCAAGCGCGTGACCGTGCGCCGGGAGCGCCAGCCCCGCTAGGGCCGACGGGCCTCGACCAGCAAGCGCGTCGAGGTGCACGCGAACTCGCCGTGCGCCTCGATGTGCTCGTGCATCGCCTTGAGCCGTTCCCGGTACCCCTCGACGGTGAAGCCGGGAACGGTCCACAGGACCTTGCGCAGGAAGTGCACCACCGCGCCGACGTCGAAGAACGCCACCCGCAGCGCCACGGGTTCGAGCCGCAGCACCTCCAGCCCGGCGGCCTTGGCGTCCCGCCGCGCGCTCTCGGTGCTGCGCGTCTGGCTGACCGGCTGCGGCCCCATCATGAAGTCGGTGAGCTCGCGGTTCGTGCCGGCCCCGATCTGCTGCGACAGGTAGGTGCCGCCGGGCCGCAGGACCCGCGCGACCTCGGCCCACGGCGTCACGACCGGGTGGCGGCTGAGGACGAGGTCGAACGCGGCGTCCCGGAACGGCAACGGCCCCTCGTCCGGCACCCGCAGCACCGCGGCGCCGGGCAGGTTCTGCCGGGCCACGGCAGCGTTCGGCGCCCACGACTCGGTGGCCACCAGCACCGGCGGCTTGACCGGCGCGGACGCCGTGACCTCTCCCCCGCCGGTCTGCAGGTCCAGCGCGGTCCCGACCCGCGCCAGCCGTTCGGCGATCAGCCCCGCGTAGCCCCACGGCGGTCGTTCCTCGGTGGCACGGCCGTCGAACCAGGAGAAGTCCCAGCCCTCCAGCGGTACCGCCGCCCCCTCGGCGACCAGCTCCTCGAACCCCATGACCGCAGATGCCACCACATCGGGCCGGTCCCGGCCATCGAATACGGCGGCACCTGCCCGTGCGCGAGACGCCCGCGTCCTCATCGTCCCGTGCACTGCCCCGGGCAGGTGCCGCAGCGAGGACAACGACCGAACGGCCGTCCGGTTACGCCTTTGAGACGCAGCTCCAGCGACCGTACGGCCTAGTCACTCGATTCAGTCCCGCAGGCGGTAGGCCCGGAGCACGGTCTGGTCCACCGAGCTGACCCCAGGACACTCCGCGACCGGTGCGGCGGGTTGCGTCAGGCGCCGCGATAGGTGCCGAAGCTCCAGCGGTTGCCCTCGGAATCAGCCACGGTGAAGCCGCGCGACCCGTAGTCCTCGTCGCGCAGCCCGCGGATCTCCGTCGCGCCGTGCGCCAAGGCCTGGGCGTGGATCTCGTCCGGGCGGTCGGTCACCACGTACACGGACGCGCGGCCGGCGGCGGTCGCCCCTGGCTCGCCGGCGGACCGCTGCGCGGACCCGAGCATCACGCCGCCGCCCTCGGGCCAGACCAGCTCGCAGTGCACGACCTCGCCGTCGGCCGGCCCCGGCACGACGAGGTGTTCGCGGAAACCGAAGCCCTCGACCAGGAACCGGATCGCGGCGGGTGCGTCCCGGTAGGTCAGCGTGGGCCAGCAGGTGGGTGCGGGTGTCGTCATGGGACTACCTTGCGACGTGCGGGCCCTCGCTGCCTTGGACGAATGGAAGCTCGGCCGTGATCCACTCGGTGGGCGTGGCCCCGCACAGCGCCCGCCAGTCCCGGTTGAGGTGCGCCTGGTCGGCGTACCCGCAGGCGGCGGCCACCTCGGTGAGCGTGGGCCTGCGTTCGCCGCGCAGCATCCGGTTCGCCCGCTCGAACCGCATCACCCGGCTCGCGACCTTCGGCGTGAGCCCGTACTCGGCGGCGAAGCGGGCGCTGAGGTGCTGGCGGCTCCACCCGACCTCCGCGGCGATGGCACCGACCCCGGCGCCGTCGGCGAGCCGCTGCCACGCCCACGCCACCTCCACCTGCTGCCGCACCGGCCGCAGCAGCCCGCCGAGCACCCGGTCCAGGTGCGCGAACCGGTCCAGCCACGTCGGTGCGGCCCGCAAGCGCTCGCGCAGCTCCCCGGCGGGCGCGTCGAGCGCGTCCAGCCCGACGGACACCCCGGCCAGCTCCCCCGCGGGCACCCCGAACAACGCCCGTGCGCCCAGTGGCGTGAGGTCGCACTGCACGCCGTGCTGGAACCCGTCGTGGGTGATGAGCACGGCCTCGTCGTGCAGCCCGCCGCACAACGCGGAGAAGCGGCCCTCCGGCAGGTCGACCGTGCCGTCCAGGGTGACGACGAGCGTGAGCGACCGCGAGGGCAGGCCGCGGTGGGTGCCGGGCGCGGTCCGCATCCGGTAGCCGGAGTACCGCGTCACGAACGGCCGCAGCCGCGGGTGCGGCAGCCCGACGACGTGCTCGACGTCCACGCCCCAATGGTAAGCACCGCCGCACTCCTCCCCCTCCCTGCCTGCCCCGGCATCTGCAAGGGGGATGCGGGGTCTAGAGCAGGCGGCGCCGCACCCGCCACACCACCACGCCGAGCAGGACCGCCGCGACGGTCGCGAACAGGGCCGACTCGATGAGCTGGAACGTCCAGAACCGGTCGGCCGGGTGGTAGACCTCGAACCGCTGGACGCCCCGCTCGTGCAGGAACTGGTTGAGGTTGGTGCCGGCCCGGTCGGCGCTGTCCTCCAGTGCGAGGTACTCGGTGGAGCTCAGCCTGCGCCCGGTGGCGTCCGCGTAGCCGCGCTCGACCGTCCAGTCGGCGAAGCCGGGTGCGGCCCGGTCCTGGGCGCCGCCGACGGGGACCGGTTTCGTGGCGGTGAGCGGTGTGGCGTACGCGGGACGGGCCAGCAGCGCCACCGACATCCGGGCGGCGAGGAACGCACCGAACGCGACGCCGAACGCGGGCAGGCTGCGCCGCAGGACCGCACCGGCGGCGGTGGCCACGCCGAACGCGAACAGCGCGTACGCCACCGGAACGAGCCCCTGCAGGTCGAAGGCGTCGTACTGGAACCGCCCCTCCCACGCGTCGAACGGCCGGCGGAACCACGTGAGCACCGCGGTGAACAGGCCGGTGAGCGCGACGGTGACGCCGGCCAGTGCGAGGAGCTTGGCCGCGAGCCAGCGCATCCGCGGCACGGCCTGCGTCCAGGCGAGCTGCCAGGTGCCGTCCTCCAGTTCGCGCGCGAGCAGCGGCGCCCCGAGGAACGCGCCGATGACGACGGGGACCAGGTAGAAGGCGGCCAGGAGGTTCTCGACGAACCCGTACTCGTCGTCGAGCCGGCGGAACGCGGCCGTGCAGGCGTCGCTGACCCCGGCCTGCCCCTCGCACCGGGCGGGACCGCCGGGGAACAGGTCGTGGGCCTGCGTCCCGAGCACGAGCAGGGCGATGCCGAACGCGCCGACGAGCAGGCCCAGGACGCAGACTTCGGTCCGGTGCTGGCGCCAGAGCAACCACGTCATGACGCCCCCACCGCCGTGACCTCGGCACCCGGCTCCGACGGCCGGCTCAGGTACGCGAGCACCAGGTCCTCCAGCGCGACCGGCCGGGCCTGCCACCCCGGCGCGACCGGGAGCCCGCCGTCGCGGACCAGCAGGGTCGTGTGCCGGTCGCTGTGGACGGCCTCCACGACGGTGCCGGCCCGGTCGAGGTCGGTGGCCGTGCGCGGGCCGACGAGCAGCCGGTGCTCGGCGAGCAGGGTGTCGATGTCGCCGGTGAGCGTGACCCGGCCCTGGTTGAGCACGACCAGGTGGTCGCAGACGCGTTCCAGCTCGTGCACGACGTGGGACGAGAACAGGACGGTCACGCCTCCTTCGGCCACCGCGCCCATGAGGACTTGGAGGAACTCGCGCCGGGCCAGCGGGTCGAGGCTCGCCACCGGCTCGTCGAGCACGAGCAGGTCCGGCCGCTTCGCCAGTGCCAGTGCCAGCGCGACCTGGGCCTGCTGCCCGCCGGAGAGCGTGCCGGTCCTGCGGTCGAGCGGGATGCCCAGCGCCGCCAGCCGGCGTTCGGCCAGCCCCTGGTCGAACCGCAGGTTGCAGGTCCGGCCGAAGCGGAGCATCTCGGCGACGGTGAACCGCTTGTACAGCGGGTGGTCCTGGGCCAGGAACCCGATCCTGGACAGGGTGTGCGGGGTGCTGGCGGTGACGTCGTGGCCGAGGACCTCCACCGTGCCGGTGCTCGGCGCCAGCAACCCGACGACCAGCCGCAGCAACGTGGTCTTGCCCGCGCCGTTCGGCCCGACCAGGGCGATCACGCCGCCCGCGGGCAGGGACAGGGTGCAGTCGCGCAGCGCCCAGCCCTTCCGGTACCTCTTGCCGACACCGTCGGTGCGCAGCGCAAACCCGGCCGCCGTCACGCCACGTCCTCGTTCCTGACCTGCTGGTGCACCGAGGTGAGCAGCGCGGTGACCGCCTGCTCGTCGAGGCCCGCCGCGTAGGCACGGCGCAGCCAGGTCGCCAGGCCGCGGCGCAGCGACGTGTACGTCGAGGCGGGCATCACGGGCGACTGCTGCTCGTTGACGAACGTGCCCTGGCCGGGCCGGCCGGTGACCAGGCCCTCCTGCTCCATCTGCCGGTACGCCTTGGCGACGGTGTTCGGGTTGATGGCCAGGTCCTCGACCACCTCGCGGATGAGCGGGAGGCGGTCACCGGGGTGGAGGAAGCCCAGCAGCACCGCCTGGCGCACCTGCTGGACGAGCTGCAGGTACGGCGGCACGCCGGAGTGGGTGTCGAGCCGGAAGACGAACACGGGAGCCCCTTACTGCTTTGCTAGTACCATAGTAAAGCAGTAAGGGGCTCGCTAGAACAGCTCGTCCAGCACGAGCAGCGCGGCGCCGACGGGCACGAGGTCCGGGCCGTGCGCCGACACGCTCACGTCCACACCGGCCAGTGCCCGCAGGTACAGCTCCGGCGACTCCAGGACCCGCCGTCCACTGAGGACGATCTGGTCGAGGTCCAGCAGCTGCACCAGGTTCACCACCGCGGCCGCGAGCACCCGCGCCGCCTCCGTCCCGGACACCGCCGCGTTGTGCACCGCCTCCACGCACCCGCGCCGCCCGCACACGCACAGCGGGCCGTCGAGCTGGATCGTGGTGTGCCCGAACTCGCCCGCCCCCGACCGTGCGCCGCGGTGCACCTCGCCGCCGAGCAGCAGACCCATGCCCAGGCCGGTGCCGGCGAACACCAGTGCCGCGTCGCGCAACGGCCGGGCCCACGCCTCAGCGAGCACGGCCGCGTTCGTGTCCTTGTCGACCACCACGGGCAGTCCCAGCCGTTCCTCGGCCAGCACCCGCAACGGCACCGCCGACCAGCCGGGCAGCCCGTTCGGGGACACCACCCCGTCGCGGAAGTCGAGCGGGCCCGCGATGGCGATGCCCAGGCCCAGCACGTTCCCGCCCGGCTCGACCAGCGGCGCGAGCGCGTCCAGCACGTCCGCGGGCGCGAACATCGGCGCGAGGGGCACGACCGACGACGACACCTGCGCGCCGGTGAGGTCGAGGCGCACGACCCGCAGCTCGTCGCGGTCGACGTACGCGCCGTAGGCACAGGCACCGTCGGCGCGCAGCCGCAGCGACGTCCGGGGCTTGCCGCGACCGCCGCCGCGCACGGTGCCGGTCTCCTCCAGCAGGCCGGCCGCCAGGAGCCGTGCCACGATCTTCGACACCGCCTGCGGGGTCAGCCCGGCGCGGTCGGCGATGTCAGCCCTGCTCAGAGCCCCTGAGCGCACGAGCCCGAGCACTGTCCGGTCGTTGTGCGAGCGCACTGCGGCGAGGTCCACCTGGCAATTATGCAACAGCGTTGCTTTAATCGGGACCATGACACGGGCAGGACTGCTGGGGTACGGCATCGCGGGACGCGTCTTCCACGCCCCGCTCATCACCTCGACCGAGGGCATGGAGCTCGCCGCGGTCGTGACGGCGAACCCGGAGCGGCAGGCGCAGGTGCGCGCCGACCACCCCGGGGCGCGCATCGTCACCGCGGACGAGCTGTTCGCCATGGACCTCGACCTGGTGGTGGTCGCGACGCCGAACCGGACGCACGTGGAGTACGCGCGGCGGGCGGTCGAGAAGGGCGTCGCGGTCGTCGTCGACAAGCCGTTCGCACCCACGAGCAGCGAGGCGCGGGAGCTGGTCGACGCGGCCCGCGCGAAGGGCGTGCCGCTGACGGTCTTCCAGAACCGCCGCTGGGACAGCGACTTCCTGACCGTCCGGGAGGTCGTCGGGCGGCTGGGTGAGGTCCGCCGGTTCGAGTCCCGCTTCGAGCGCTGGGTGCCCGAGGTCTGGGACAACTGGCGCGAGCGGGGTGCGCCGGAGGAGGCCGGCGGGCTGCTCTACGACCTCGGCGCCCACCTCGTCGACCAGGCCCTGGAGCTGTTCGGGCCGGTCCGGCACGTCTACGCCGAGCTCGACCTGCGCCGCCCCGGCGTGCGGGTCGACGACGACGTGTTCGTGGCGCTGACGCACGAGAACGGCGTCCGCTCGCACCTGTGGGCCAACGCGCACGCCGCCCACCACGGGCCGAGGTTCCGCGTCCTGGGCAGCGAGGGCGCGTTCGTCGTCGACGGCCTGGACGGGCAGGAGGACGCGCTCGCCGCCGGTGGCCGCCCGGCGGATCCGGACTGGGGCGCGGAGCCCCGCACCGGCCGGCTCGGCGTGCTCGGCGACGCCACCGAGGTGCCCCTCGAACACGGCGCCTACCAGCACTTCTACCGCGAGCTGCAGGCCGGGCGGATTCCGGTCGACCCGGCAGGGGCCGTGCACGCGCTGCAGGTCATCGAGGCCGCTTTCACGTCCGCACACGACAACCGGGTGGTGACCCTGTGACCAGCGAAGAGCTCTTGGCGCAAGAAGAACGGCTGCAGTTCGGCTCCTTCGACAACGACATCGCGATCGAGCTGGGCCTGCACCTGCTCAGGGCGGCTCGCGAGCAGGGCCTGCCCATTGCGATCTCGGTGTGCCGTGGCGGGCACCGCCTGTTCCACGCCTCCCTGCCCGGCACCGCGCCGAACAACGACCGGTGGCTGGAGCGCAAGGCCCGCGTGGTCGAGCTGTTCGGCCACAGCTCGTTCCAGGTGGGCACGTCGTTCCGGGAGAAGGGCACGACGTTCGAGGCGGCGTCACGGCTCGACCCCGACCGGTACGCGGCGCACGGCGGCGTGTTCCCCGTGATCGTCCGCGGCACGGGGCCGGTGGGCACGGTCGGCGTGTCCGGCCTGCCGCAGGCCGAGGACCACGCGTTCGTCGTCAGCCAGCTGGAAGCTTTCCTGAACGCCACGGGAGCGCAATAGCACGAATGACGTCCGGCCCAAAACCGGGTTTTCGCCGCAGTGTGCGACGAGTTCCCGGGAGTGGCATTGACGCACACCGCTTCGGGTGGATTTCGATTGCATTCGAAGCGGTTTCATATAGCAGGGTACTGCCGTCCACCAATACCACAATGGAGTGGTCTTACAGGACCAAACGAGTGACAGCTTCGGAACTCCGAAGAATCAAGCCTCTTCACTCTTCTGCCGATACCACGGTTGCCGGTACGGCAGAAGTTGTACCCTGCGTAGCACCCATAGGCGTAAACCACCCACCCGAATGTCGCCTTCTTGGCCGCTTCCCACTTCTCATCCGCGAGAACTAACGTCCATTCCGGCCTTTGTCGGATTGGTCCATCAGCGCATTGAGATAGGTGGGTGCAGGTTGTGACTGTGACGGATTCTGACCTCAATGAGGGCCGTCAGCAGCTGAGTTTGGGTACGGCCGCCGCTCGTAATCTGGCCACGACCACCAAGTCCGTACCCCAGATGCAGGGAATCACCTCCCGCTGGCTGCTCAAGGTGCTGCCCTGGGTGCAGGCGGCGGGTGGCGCCTACCGCGTCAACCGGCGCCTCACCTACACGCTGGGCGACGGCCGCGTCTCGTTCACCAACACCGGCTCCGAGATCCGGGTCATCCCGATGGAGCTCACGGAGCTCGCGCTGCTGCGCGGGTTCGACGACGACGCCGTGCTGGCCGCGCTGGCCGGTCGGTTCCAGCAGCGCGAGTACCGCGTCGGCGACGTCATCGTCGAGCAGGGCCGCCCGAAGGACCAGGTCGTGCTGATCGCGCACGGCAAGGTCGACAAGGTCGGCACCGGCGAGTACGGCGGCCAGACCGTCCTGGGCAACCTCGCCGACGGCGAGTACTTCGGCGAGACCGTGCTCGCCGGGCCGCAGGGCGAGTGGGAGTACACCGCGAAGGCGGTCACCCCGGTCACCGTCCTGACCCTGTCGTGGGAGGACTTCCAGGCCCTCAACGGTGAGGCCGGCGGCCTGCGCGCGCACATCCAGCAGGCCTACAACAGCCGCAACAAGCCGCAGAACAAGCACGGCGAGGCCGAGATCGACATGGCGGCCGGCCACGACGGCGAGCCGGTGCTGCCCGGCACGTTCGTCGACTACGAGCTCTCGCCGCGCGAGTACGAGCTGAGCGTCGCGCAGACCGTGCTGCAGGTCCACACCCGCGTCGCGGACCTCTACAACCACCCGATGGACCAGGTCGAGCAGCAGCTGCGGCTCACGATCGAGGCCCTGCGCGAACGCCAGGAACACGAGATCGTCAACAACCGGTCGTTCGGCCTGCTGCACAACGCCGACCTCAAGCAGCGCATCCACACCCGCACCGGCCCGCCGACCCCGGACGACTTCGACGACCTGCTCTCGGTGGTGTGGAAGGACCCCTCGTACTTCCTGGCCCACCCGCGCACGATCGCCGCGTTCGGCCGCGAGTGCAACAAGCGCGGCGTCTACCCGCAGCACATCGACTTCAACGGCCAGCAGGTGCCTGCCTGGCGCGGCATCCCGGTGCTGCCGTGCAACAAGATCCCCATCTCGGACACCCGCACGTCGTCGGTGATGCTCATGCGCGTCGGCGAGCAGAACCAGGGCGTCATCGGCCTGCACCAGACCGGCATCCCCGACGAGTACCAGCCGGGCCTGTCGGTGCGGTTCATGGGCATCAACGACCAGGCGATCATCAACTACCTGGTCAGCGCCTACTACTCCGCCGCCATCATGGTGCCGGACGCGATCGGCGTGCTGGAGCACGTCGAGCTCGGTCGCGAGGGGTAGGTCTTGGCCTCCTTCACCATGCCGGAGTTCTACGTGCCGCACCCGGCGCGGATGAACCCGCACCTCGAACGGGCCCGCGTCCACTCCACGCAGTGGGCGCGGGACATGGGGATGCTCGACACCGGGGTGTGGACCGAGGAGGTCCTCGCGGGCGACGACTACGGGTTCATGTGCGCGTGGACCCACCCCGACGCCCCCGCGGACGTCCTCGACCTCATCACCGACTGGTACGTCTGGGTCTTCTACTTCGACGACGAGTTCTTCGCGGAGTTCAAGCAGACCAAGGACGTGGCGGGGGCGAAGGCCTACCTGGACCGGCTGCCGGCGTTCATGCCGCTCAACGGCACCGATCCGTGGCCGGAGCCGCAGAACCCGACCGAGCGCGGTCTCGTCGACCTGTGGCAGCGGACGATTCCGCTGATGTCGCAGGACTGGCGGCGCCGGTTCACCACGAGCACCCACAACCTGCTGCTCGAGTGCATGTGGGAGATCAAGAACATCGAGAGCGGCACGGTCGCCAACCCGATCGAGTACATCGAGATGCGCCGCAAGGTCGGCGGCGCGCCCTGGTCGGCGAACCTGGTGGAGGTCTCCGAAGCTGCCGAGGTGCCCGCGTCCATCGCGGGCACCCGCCCGCTGCGGGTCCTCTCCGACACGTTCTCCGACGCGATCCACCTGCGCAACGACATCTTCTCCTACGAGCGGGAAGTGTTGCGCGAGGGCGAGAACTCCAACGGTGTGCTGGTGTTCGAGAAGTTCTTCGGCCACGACACGCAGACGGCGGTCGAGGCGGTGAACAAGCTGCTCACCTCCCGCCTGCACCAGTTCGAGAACACCGTGTTCACCGAGCTGCCGGTGCTGTTCGCCGAGCACGGGACCGACCCGTCCGAGCAGGCCCGCGTGCTGAAGTACGTGAAGGGGCTGCAGGACTGGCAGTCCGGGGGCCACGAGTGGCACCTGCACGCCGGTCGCTACACCAAGTCCGACTCGGGTGCGGGCAACAGCGCGTTCTTCCGCACGATCCTGCGCGGGCCGACCGGCCTGGGCACGTCCGGCGCGTGGCTCGGGGTGGCCCGTGGTTGAGCTTCCCGAGTTCGAGATGCCTTACGCGGCACGGCTTTCGCCGCACGTGGACCGCGTCCGGCAGCACAGCAGGGCGTGGGCGCGGGACATGGGCATGTTCACCGGTTCGCCGTGGACGGAGGCGTTCTACGACGCCGCGGACTACGGCGGCTTCACGCCGCTGGCGTTCCCGGCGCTGCCGGCCGAGGAGCTGCGGTACGTCAACGACTGGGGCGTCTGGGGCTTCTACGTCGACGACGCGTTCCTCGACGGCTTCCTGCGGCCGCGCAACCTCGCGGGCGGCCGGGCGTTCGCCGCCCGGCTGAAGGCGGTGCTCGCGGACCCGTCGGTGCCGGCGGTGAACCCGGCCGAGAGGGGGCTCGCGGACCTGCTGTCCCGCGGCACCCCCGACGAGGCCGACCGCGCGATGCTGCTCGACTACCTCGACGCACTGCTGTGGGAGCTGCACAACACCGTGCAGGGCCGTGTTCCCGACCCGGTCGACCTGGTGGAGATGCGCCGCAGGTCGATCATGGGTGAGCTGTCGGCCCGGCTCGTGCGCAAGGCCGCCCGCGCCGACCTGCCGGAGGAGCTGCTGCGCAACTCCACGATGAGGGCGCTGGTCGACTCGTTCGGCGACGTCCCGTCGCTGCGGATGGACCTCTTCAACCACGACCGCGTGCACGCCACCGGCGGCAGCACGACCAGCGCGGTGCTGGCGGTGCGGCAGTTCTTCGACTGCGAGCTGCAGCAGGCCGTGGACCTCGTGGGCGACCTGATCTCGGCGCGGCTGCGGCAGATCGGCACGATCATGGCCGAGCTGCCTGCCCTGGCCACCGAGTACGACCTCGACGCCGAGGCGACGGCCGGGCTGTCCCGGTACGCCGAGGCCATGCGGTCGTGGCTGGCCGGTGAGCTGCTGTGGACGCAGCGCTCCGGCCGCTACCGCCCCGCCACCACCCCCACCCGACGGTCGTTCCACGCGCCGTCCGGACTCGGCACCGCCGCGGTGCTGGTCCGCTGATCCCTCCTCCCGCTGAACAAGATTGGCAGGACTCGCAGTGACTGTTACCGATCCGGGTCTCGGGGTCGACGACAAGCAGCTGAGCCTCTCCAGGGCAGCCGCCCGCAACCTCTCGTCGACCACCAAGTCCGCGCCGCAGATGCAGGGCATCTCCCCGCGGTGGCTGCTGCGACTGCTGCCGTGGGTCGAGGCCAAGGGTGGTGCCTTCCGGGTCAACCGGCGGCTCACGTTCGCGATCGGCGACGGCCGGGTCACGTTCACCAGCGTCGGTTCCGAGGTGCGCCCGGTGCCGCAGGAGCTGGCCGAGTTCCCGCTGCTGCGCGGGTTCGAGGACGAGGACTCGCTGGTGGCCCTCGCGAGCCGGTTCGAGCAGCGCGAGTACCAGCCGGGCGAGGTGATCGCCGAGCGCGGCACCCCGGTGGACACCATCGTCGTCATCGCGCACGGCAAGGTCGCCAAGACCGGTCGCGGCAAGTTCGGCGACGACGTGGCGCTGGGCACCGTGGCCGACGGTGAGCACTTCGGTGACAACGAGGTGCTGTCCGGTGCCGAGGTGGCGTGGAGCTTCACCGCCCGCGCGCTCACCCACACGACCGTGGTCGAGCTGCCGCGCTCGGTGTTCAACCAGCTCAACCAGCAGGTCGAGCCGTTGCGCACGCACATCGAGCAGCAGCTCGCGCACCCGACGAACCCGCAGAACAAGCACGGCGAGGCCGAGATCGACATCGCCTCCGGCCACGACGGCGAACCGGTGCTGCCCGGCACGTTCGTCGACTACGAGCTGCGGCCGCGCGAGTACGAGCTGTCGGTGGCGCAGACGGTCCTGCGCGTGCACACCCGCGTCGCCGACCTCTACAGCCAGCCGATGGACCAGGTCGAGCACCAGCTGCGGCTCACCATCGAGGCCCTGCGCGAGCGGCAGGAGCACGAGCTGATCAACAACCGGGAGTTCGGCCTGCTGCACAACGCCGACCTCAAGCAGCGGCTCAGCACCAGGTCGGGACCGGTCACGCCGGACGACATGGACGAGCTGATCTCCCGGCGCCGCAACACGAAGCTGATCCTGGCCCACCCCAGGGCGATCGCGGCGTTCGGCCGGCAGCTGTCCGAGCGCGGCCTCTACACGCCGACGGCCGTGGTGGAGGGCAAGCCGATGCAGACGTGGCGGGGCGTGCCCATCGCGCCGTGCGACAAGATCCCGGTCAGCAAGAACGGCACGACGTCGATCATCGCGATGCGCCTGGGCGAGGAGAAGCAGGGCGTCGTCGGCCTGCGCCAGACCGGCATCCCCGACGAGTACGAGCCCGGCCTGAACGTGCGGTTCATGGGCGTCGACGAGCACGCGATGCTCAAGTACCTGGTGTCGACCTACTACTCGGCCGCCGTTCTCGTGCCGGACGCGCTGGGCGTGCTGGAGAACGTGGAGATCGGTCTCTAGCGATGACAGCGGAGATGTCCTCCCCCAGCACCGAACGGCTCGCCGCGGGACGCCCCGCGGGCGAGGTGCTCGCGTGGAGCCGGAGCCTGGTGACCCCGGCTCTGCGCAGGGCCGTCAGTCAGCTGCCCGAGTCGATGCGCGTGATCGCCGAGTACCACTTCGGGTGGCGCGACGAGCACGGCAACCCGGTGCTGGAGAACAGCGGCAAGGCGATCCGGCCGGCGATGGTGCTGCTGGCGGCCGAGGCCGTCGGCGGCAAGGCGGCGGCCGCCATCCCGGCGGCGGTGGCGGTGGAGCTGATCCACAACTTCTCGCTGCTGCACGACGACGTGATGGACGGTGACGAGACCCGCCGCCACCGCGCCACGGCGTGGACCGTGTTCGGCGTCAACGCGGCGATCCTGGCCGGTGACGCGCTGCAGGCGCTCGCGGTGGACGTCCTCGCGGCGTCCGGGCACCCGCGGGCGCTGGAGGCGATCCGGGTGCTGGGCGACGCGGTCGTCGCGTTGCTCGACGGGCAGGCGCACGACCTCGACTTCGAGAACCGCACGGACGTGGTGGTGCCCGAGGTGGTCACGATGGCGCTGGGCAAGACCGGCGCGTTGCTGGGTGCCTCGACCGCGCTGGGCGCGCTGTACGGCGGCGGGACCGACGGGCAGGTCGAGTCGCTGCGCGGCTACGGCACCCAGCTCGGGCTCGCGTTCCAGCACGTGGACGACCTGCTCGGCATCTGGGGCGACCCGGCGGTGACGGGCAAGGCCGCGCACACCGACCTGCACAGCCGCAAGAAGTCGCTGCCGGTGGTGCGGGCGCTCACGGCCGGCACGCCCGCGTCGGAGCAGCTGGCGGCGCTGTACTTCCGGGCGGGCGAGCTGTCTGCGGCCGAGCTGGCGCTGGCGGCCTCGCTGGTCGACTCCGCCGGCGGGCGGGCGTGGAGCCAGGAGCAGGCCGACGAGCTGCACACGCGGGCGTTGCTGCACCTGGGCGAGTCCTCGCCGGCCGCGCGGGCGGCCGTGGAGCTCGGCACGCTCGCCCAGCTGGTCACTCACCGAGACCACTGACCGCCCCTCTTCCCCGGAAGGCGCCCGATGACGGAACACCCGCCGCGTTCGGTGCTGCTCGCCTCGCCCCGGTCGTTCTGCGCCGGGGTGGAGCGGGCTGTCGAGATCGTGGAACGACTGCTCGACCAGCGCGGTGGCCCGATCTACGTGCGCAAGCAGATCGTGCACAACGTCCACGTCGTGCGCGGTCTGGAGGCCCGCGGCGCCGTGTTCGTGGAGGAGCTGTCGGAGGTTCCGCCCGGTGCCACGGCCGTCTTCTCCGCGCACGGCGTCTCCCCCGCTGTGCGGGCCGAGGCCGCGGAGCGGTCGCTGGAGGTGCTGGACGCGACCTGCCCGCTGGTGACCAAGGTGCACGCGGAGGCGCGGCGGTTCGCCGCCCGCGGTGACACGATCGTCCTCATCGGACACGCCGGGCACGAGGAGGTCGAGGGCACGCTGGGCGAGGCGCCCGACCGGATGGTGCTCGTGGAGACCGTCGCCGACGTCGAGGCGCTGGAGATCACCGGGCCGGTGTCGTACCTGACGCAGACGACGCTGGCGGTCGACGAGACGTCCGAGGTGGTCGCGGCGCTGCGGCGGCGGTTCCCGCACGTGCGCGGTCCCGGTTCGGACGACATCTGCTACGCCACCACCAACCGGCAGATCGCGATCCGGGAGGTGGCCGCGCAGTCCGACCTCGTGCTCGTGGTGGGGTCGCGCAACTCGTCGAACTCGGTGCGGATGGTGGAGCTCGCGGCCCGCACCGGCACCCCGGCGCACCTGGTCGACGACGCCTCGGAGATCGATCCGGCGTGGCTGGAGGGCGTGACGACGGTGGGCCTGTCAGCGGGTGCGTCGGCGCCACCGGAGCTGGTCGACGAGGTGGTGGCGGCGTTGGAGGCGCTGGGCACGGTGTCGGTGTCCACGCACACGACGGCGACCGAGACGATCTCGTTCACACTGCCGCTGGCGGTGCGCCGTGCTGGCTGACATCACCTCGCCCGCGGACGTGCGGGCGCTGTCCTCGTCCGAGCTGGCGCGGCTGGCCGCGGAGATCCGGTCGTTCCTCATCGCCAAGGTGCACCGCACCGGCGGGCACCTCGGCCCGAACCTGGGCGCGGTGGAGCTGACGATCGCGGTGCACCGGGTGTTCTCGTCCCCGGTCGACGTCGTGCTGTTCGACACCGGGCACCAGTCGTACGTGCACAAGCTGCTGACCGGTCGCCGCGCCGACTTCGACTCGCTGCGGCAGGCCGGTGGCCTGTCCGGCTACCCGTCCGCGGCCGAGTCGGCGCACGACGTCGTCGAGAACTCGCACGCCTCCACCGCACTGTCCTATGCGGACGGTCTGGCGAAGGCGTTCGAGCTCGGCGGCGTGGACCGGCGGGTGGTGGCGGTCGTCGGTGACGGCGCGCTGACCGGCGGCATGTGCTGGGAGGCGCTGAACAACATCGGCGGGTCGTCGCGGCCGGTCGTGGTGCTGCTGAACGACAACGGCCGTTCCTACGACCCGACGGCCGGCGGGCTCGCGGCGTCGTTGCTCGACGGCACGGCGCGCTGCCTGTTCGAGGCGCTGGGCCTGGCCTACCTCGGCGAGGTCGACGGGCACGACGTGCACGCCGTCGAGAACGCCCTGTGGGAGGCCAAGTCGCTGGGCCGTCCCGTGGTCGTGCACTGCAGGACGGTGAAGGGCAAGGGGTACGACGCGGCCGAGGCCGACGAGGCGGACCGCATGCACGCGGTCGGCGCGGCCGGTACCACCTCGGCACGCACGTGGACCGACGTGTTCTCGGACGAGATCGTGGCGATCGGCGCCGACCGGCCCGACGTGGTGTGCGTGACCGCGGCGATGCTCGAACCCGTCGGCCTGCGGCCGTTCTCGGCGCGCTTCCCGTCCCGGGTGTTCGACGTCGGCATCGCCGAGCAGCACGCCGTGACGTCGGCGGCGGGCATGGCGATGGGCGGCCTGCACCCGGTGGTGGCCGTCTACGCGACGTTCCTGTCACGCGCCTTCGACCAGCTGCTGATGGACGTGGCGCTGCACCGGTTGCCGGTGACGTTCGTGCTCGACCGTGCGGGTGTCACGGGCCCGGACGGTGCCTCGCACCACGGCATGTGGGACGCCTCCGTGCTGCCCGTGGTGCCGGGCCTGCGCCTGGCCGCACCACGGGACCCGGCGTCGCTGGCCGCGTTGCTGCGCGAGGCGGTCGACGTCTCCGACGGCCCGACGGTCGTGCGCTACCCGAAGGCGTCCGCCGGCCCCGACGTGCCCGCGGTGCGGCGGGTGGGCCACTTCGACGTGCTGCACGAGACCCCGGACGCCGACGTCCTGCTGGTCGCGGTCGGCCCACTCGCCGGCCCGTGCCTCGCAGCCGCGGAGGAGTTGGCCGCACACGACGTCCGTGTCACGGTCGTCGACCCGCGCTGGACCGCGCCGCTGGACCCGCACCTCGTGAAGTACAGCAGCGGTTTCCGCCTGGTGCTGGCCGTGGAGGACACCACCTCGACAGGCGCGCTGGGCGCCCGCCTGGGCCAGGCGCTGGCAGGCGGCCCGACGTGCGTGGCGACGTTCGCCCTGCCCCCGCGCTTCCTGCCGCACGACTCCCGCGCTCGCATCCTGCGCGCCCACGGCCTGGACGCCGCGGGCATCACGACGAGCGTGCTGAAGCGCCTCGGCGTGCGCTGACCACCCGCGCCGCGAACGCAAGGCCGACCGCGCCGCCCCCACGCGGCGCGGCGTGGTGCAGGCAGGGCGGCGTGGAGCAAGCAGCGCGGCGTGGGCGGGCTGGGCAGCGCGGCACAAGCGGAGTGGCATCGTCAGCGCGGCGTAAGAGAGCGCGGGCGACGCGGCCGGCGCGACGCAGTCGCAGCGGGGCGAGCAGGTGGGCGGAGCGGCGCAAGCAAGGCGATGCGGCCAGCGCAGCGCGAGCTGACGGCGACCGCGTAAGCCGGACGACACGAGCGACGGTGTGGGCGAGGCGCGCCCACCGGCTCGCCGCCGGCGCGCAAGCGCGCCACCCAGGTCCCGTGCCGCACCCAAGCGCGCCACCCAGCGCCCGTGCCGTGCACAACCGCACCGCCCCGACGCCCGTGACACGCACTCACGCCCGACAGCTACCCCTTCGTCTGCCCCAGCGGTTGCGCCGGGCGGCTACGGGCGGTCGCCCGTGTACACGCCCAGCGTCCGGAACCGCAGCCCCGGCTCGGCGTACTCCTCGATCGCGTGCGCGATCCAGCCGACGATCCGGGCGATCGCGAAGATCGCCTCGCCGGCGTCGGGGGACATCTGGAACGTGACCCCGAGTTGGGCGAGGGCCAGGTCGACGTTGGGGAACGTGAGTGGTTGGGTGGCGATGACGCGGTCCGCCACCAGGTCGGCGTCGCCGTGGGTGCGCAGGAGGGCGAGCAGGTGGTCGGCGCGGGGGTCGTGGCGTTCGTAGACGGCGTGGCCGAAGCCGGGGATCGGCTCGCCTGCGCGCAGGCGTTCGGCCACCGCGGCCATCGGGTCGGGGGCGGCTTGCAGGAGGAAGCGGTGGGTGAGGGTGCTGGCGGTGCCGTGCTTCTGGCCCTCCATGGCGCCGAGGCCCGCGGACACCACGGCGTACGGGTGGGCGCGGGCGGAGGCGGCGACCCTGGCGGCCATCGTGGAGACGGCCAGGTCGTGGTCGGCGAGCAGGACCAGGGCCGCGTTGAGGACGGCGGGCTGGGGCGGTTCGGGTGACAGGCGGGCCCAGAGTCGGTCGGCGATGTCGGTGCCCTGCGGGCGTTGGATGAGCGGGAGGGACTCGACGACGTCGGCGATGAGGGCCTTGGCGGTCGAGACGGCGCGGTCGAGGTCGAAGCGCAGCGGGTCGCCGGCGCCGGCGAGGGCCACGGCCACGCGGACGCGGTCGGTGAGGGTCGCGCTGTCGGGGAGGGCCATCCAGATCTCCTGGCCCTCGGGGAACTCGACACCGGTGGTCTCCACGGCGGTCCACAGCCACTGCGCCACGTCCTCGAACCGGCGCGTCCCGCTCAGCTCGACGGCGGAGCGGCCGCGGTAGAACAGCCGGTCGTGCTCCAGCAGGGAGATGCGGGTGCGGATGCGATCGGTCACAGCGGCCACTGCTCCGCGCGCACCAGTGCGCTGCGCCAGGGCCTCGACCTCGGCGACGTCGAACATGCTCGCGCGGTTCAGCTTCGTGCTGGTCAGCAGGCCGCGGCTGACGTAGGCGTACACCGTCGCCGGCTTCACGCCGAGGCGGCGAGCGGTCTGGATTGTCGTCAGCATTGATTCCATCAACGTTGACTGTACCTGGAGGTTGACGGAGCCTCTTGTCCATGTTGATTGATGCACCCAAAGGGTTGAAGGACGTCGTCGTCACCACCACCCTGATCGGGGACGTGAACGGGGCTGCGGGCTACTACCACTACCGCGAGCACGACGCGATCGAGCTGGCCAGGACCCGGTCGTTCGAGGACGTGTGGTTCCTGTTCGCCGAGGGCCGGCTGCCGGACGCGGCGGAGAGCGAGCTGTTCGCACGGCGGACGGCGGAGCTGCGCGAGCTGCCCGACGGCATCGCCGCCGTGCTGCCCGCCATTGCGCAGGCCGGGGTCACGCCGCTGGCCGGGCTGCGGACGGCGTTGTCGTTGCTGCCGTCGCAGCCGATGTGGGACGCGCCGATGGCGGCACGCCGGGCCGACGCGCTGCGCGTGTGTGCTGTGACGCCGACGATCCTGGCCGCACTGCACCGGCTCAAGCTCGGGCTTGAGCCCGTCCACCCCAGGGTTGAGCTGTCAACGTCGACGAACTGGCTGTACATGTTGACTGGACAGGAGCCGTCAACGTGGACGAGTCGTGCAGTCGAGCAGTACTTGATCGCGACGATCGACCACGGCTTCAACGCGTCAACGTTCACGGCACGCGTCGTCGCGAGCTCGGGAGCTGACGTCGTGTCGGCGGTGACGGCGGCGATCGGCACGTTCTCCGGGCCGCTGCACGGTGGCGCGCCGGACCGGGCGCTGGAGAGCCTCGACCTCATCGGCTCGCCGGACAACGTCGACGCCTGGGTGCGCGAGCAGATCGAGCAGGGCAACCGGATCATGGGCTTCGGTCACGCCGTCTACCGGACGAAGGACCCGCGGGCACGCCTGCTCAGGGAGATCGCGCTGGAGCGGCCGACGCCGCTGACGGAGTTCGCGACGACGGTCGAGCGCCGGGTGACCGAGCTGCTGGCCGAGCTCAAGCCGGGCCGGCAGCTGTACGCGAACGTCGAGTTCTACGCGGGTGTCGTGATGGAGCAGTGCGGGATCCCGCGCGACATGTTCACGCCCACGTTCGCGTGCAGCCGGGTGATCGGGTGGTGTGCCAACGCCCTGGAACAGTCCGAGGACACGAAGATCATCCGCCCGATCGCCCGCTACACGGGACCGCAGCCGCTCATCAAGTGAGGTACCGGATGTCGTTGCGCACGCGGATGCGGTCGCGGTCGACGACGTCGGAGGAGCCCGCCAGGCCGGCACTGCGGTCGCGGTGCCGGTCGAGCCAGACGGCGAGGACTGCCACTACCAGGAGGATCGCTGAAAGAGTCATGCAGAAAGTTTGCGGCCGACAAAATCCCGCCAACAGTGGCAGATCTGACGATGCACGCTAAAATCCTGCCATGCTCCGATCGGTGGCGGTTCCGCTCATCAACGGCGTCGCGCCGTTCGAGTTCGGCGTGCTCTGCGAGGTGTTCGGCGTCGACCGGACCGAGGAGGGCGTGCCGCTGATCGACTTCCGGGTCTGCGGCGAGCTCCCGAACGAACCGGTGCACACGGACGTCCCCGGCGTCTCCATCACCCCGGAGCACGGCTTCGAGGCCCTGCTCGACGCCGACCTGGTCGCGCTGCCCGCGGCCAAGATCCGCGAGGCCTACCCGGAGAAGCTGCTCAAGACGTTGCGCGAGACCGACGCGACGCTGCTGAGCGTCTGCAGCGGGGCGTTCATCCTCGGCGAGGCGGGCCTGCTCGACGACCGCCGGTGCACCACCCACTGGCGTGAGACGAAGGCGTTCCAGGAGCGCTTCCCCAGGGCCCAGGTCGACCCGGACGTGCTGTTCGTCGACGACGGCAACATCATCACCAGCGCGGGCACGGCCGCCGGCATCGACGCCTGCCTGCACCTGGTGCGCCGCGAGCTCGGCACCAGGGTCGCCACGACCATCGCGCGCAGGATGGTCGTGCCGCCGCAGCGCGACGGCGGTCAGCGGCAGTTCGTGGAGCTGCCCATCCCCGACTGCTCGGCCGACAGCCTCGAACCGGTGCTGGAGCAGGTGCTCGACACGATCGCGGACAACCACACGGTGGCGTCGATGGCGAAGCTCGCCGTCATGTCCGAGCGGACGTTCGCCAGGAGGTTCGTCGCGGAGACCGGCACCACGCCGAACAAGTGGCTGTCACTCCAACGGGTGCTGCACGCGCGCCGGCTGCTCGAGGAGACCGACCTCGACGTCGACGCGGTGGCGACCCGGTCAGGCTTCGGCACCGCCGCACTCCTGCGCCACCACTTCCACCGGGTCGTCGGCGTCGCACCGAGCGACTACCGCCGCACATTCGCCTGTCGTTAACCGCGTGAAGATCTTCTCTGAGATCGACCGCAGCGCCGCGACCTCCTCGTCACCGAGCAGGTCGAACACCAGGTGGTGGACCGTCTCGGCGTGCCGGGGCGCCGCCGCCTCGATGGCCGCGCGGCCCTGCTGGGTCAGCACCACGTAGGAGCCGCGCCCGTCGCTGGCGCACCCCTCGCGGGCGACGAGCCCGCGCTTCACCATCCGTCCGAGGTGGTGCGAGATGCGGCTCTTCTCCCAGTTCAGCGACCGGGCCAGCTCCAGCACGCGCACGCGTTCGTCCGGCGTGTCGGTCAGTTGGACGAGCACGGCGAAGTCGGCCATGGAAATGTCGGAGTCGGCGGACATCTGCCTGCTCAGGTGGGCGTTCAGCTCCCCTTGCATGCGGACGTAGGCACGCCACGCCAGCTGTTGTTCAGGTTCAAGCCATCGGGTCACACGCTCAGCATACGGGAATAGTTGACACATCATCCATGGTTGGTGCAAGGTAGATGACAGTTCAACCAACCCGACCGACCGAAGGACATACCGCCATGACCACGCCCACCAACCTCTCCGAACTGACCGGCGACTACGTCATCGACGCGTCGCACTCCCGCATCGGCTTCGTCGCCCGCCACGCGATGGTCACCAAGGTTCGTGGTGCGTTCAACGAGTTCGACGGCAAGATCAAGATCGACGGTGACAAGCCGGAGAACACCACCGCCGAGGTGACCGTGAAGGTCGCGACGATCGACACCCGCAACGCGCAGCGCGACGGCCACCTCACCACCAACGACTTCCTCGACGTCGAGACCTACCCGGAGATCAAGTTCGTCTCGACCTCCGCGAAGCAGGTCGACGACGGCAACTTCGAGATCACCGGTGACCTGACCATCAAGGACGTCACCAAGTCGATCACCATCCCGTTCGCGTTCGAGGGCGTGGCCGTGGACCCGTTCGGCAACACCCGCGTGGGCTTCGAGGGCTCGCACACCATCAACCGCAAGGACTACGGCGTCACCTGGAACGCGGCGCTGGAGACCGGCGGCGTGCTGGTGAGCGAGAAGGTCGTCCTCGAGTTCGAGATCTCGGCGATCAAGCAGGGCTGACCGCAGCAGGTCACGTCGTGACAGGTCCGGGCGCTTTCCAGCGACCCGGACCTTTCGCGTTCCAGCGGCCCCGGACGACGCCCGATCGGCCCAGTGCGGCGAGTGCCTCCAGGCCCCTCGGAGCAGTGTCCTTGGACTACCGTGAACCCCATGGCGACGCGTGTTTTCCTCGTCGACGACCACGAGATCGTCCGCCGCGGCATCGCGGACCTGCTCGGTGAGGAGCCCGACCTGGAGGTGGTCGGTGACGCCGCGACGGTCGCGGAGGCGCTGGCCGCGGTGCCGGAGGCCCAGGCCGACGTGGCGGTGCTCGACATCCGGCTCCCCGACGGCAACGGCATCGAGCTGTGCCGGGAGCTGCGCAGCCGCGTCCCCGGTCTGCAGTGCCTGATGCTGACGAGCTTCGCCGACGACGAGGCCCTGTTCGACGCGATCATGGCGGGCGCCTCCGGGTTCGTGCTCAAGCAGATCCTGGGCGCCGACCTGGTGAACGCGGTCCGCACGGTCGCCGCCGGCCAGTCGCTGCTCGACGCGCGCACGACCAGCGCCCTGCTCAACCGGATCCGCCGCGAACGCGAGGAGGGCGACCCGCTGCGCGTGCTCAGCGAGCAGGAGCGCACGGTGCTCGACCTCATCGGCGAGGGGCTGACGAACCGGCAGATCGCCGAGCGGATGTTCCTCGCGGAGAAGACCGTCAAGAACTACGTCTCGCACCTGCTGGCGAAGCTCGGCATGCAGCGCCGCACGCAGGCGGCGGTGTTCGCGTCGCAGTTCCGCAGGGACGGCGAGAAGCCCCGCTAGAACGGGCTAGGACGACCGGTCCAGCGGGACCCGCCACACCACGCGCGCTCCCCCGCCGTCGGCCGCGCGCACCGCGAACGTTCCGCCGAACTGCGCCGCCCGGTGCGCGAGGTTGCGCAGCCCGCTGCGCGCCACGTCGGGTGCGATGCCGATCCCGTTGTCCTGCACGGTGATCACCACGTCGTCGCCCGCGTCGACCAGCACCGTGAGCTCGGTGGCCTCCGCGTGCCGCACGGCGTTCGTGACGGCCTCGCGCACCACGGCCTCGACGTGTTCGGCGAGCTCGGGTGGCACGGAGTTGTCGACGGTGCCGGACATCCGCACGGCCGGGGACAGGTGCGTGGACTCGGTCAGGCCGGCGACGAGGTCGAGCAGGCGGCGGCGCAGCGAGGTGTTGTCGGTCGAGTGCAGGTCGAAGATCGAGGTGCGGATCTCGCGCACGGTCTCGTCGAGCTGCTCCACGGCGGTGCGCAGGCGGGCGGCGACCTCCGGTTCGGTGATGCGGCGCAGGGTGGCCTGCAGGGTCAGCCCGGTGACGAACAACCGCTGGATCACGTGGTCGTGCAGGTCGCGGGCGATGCGGTCGCGGTCCTCCAGCACGTACAGCAACCGTTGGGAGCGTTGCTGTTCCGCGAACTCCAGCGCCACCGCCGCCTGGTCGGCGAACGAGGCCAGCATCGGGACCTGGTCGGGCAGGAAGCGGGACTCGGTGCCGCGGCGCAGCACGACCAGGGCGCCGGTGACGGCGGAACCCGACCGCAGCGGCACCGCGAGCACGGAGCCGAAGGCGGCGGTGAGGTCGTCGGACAGCAGGGGTGTTCCGGTGCGGACCACCTCGTCGAGGGCGTAGTCGGCGGGGTCGAAGTCGCCGAGCCGCGCGCCCGCGTTCGCGGCCACCGCGAGCGGGGCGTGCCGGCCGTCGCCGAGCACCACCAGCGCCGCGTCGGCGGAGGCCAGCTCCACGGTCCGCTGGGTGATCAGGCGCAGCGCGTACTCACCGGACGCGCCGCCCAGCAGCTCGGAGTTGACCTCGCCGATGGCCTCCAGCCACCGTTCCCGCATCCGGGACTTCTCGAACAGCCGGGCGTTGTCGATCGCGATGCCCGCCGCCGCGGCCAGTGCCTGCAGGACCGCCTCGTCGTCGGCGGTGAACTCGGCGGCGTCGATCTTCTCGGTCATGTAGAGGTTGCCGAAGACCTCGTCGCGCACCCGCACCGGCACGCCGAGGAAGCTGTGCATCGGCGGGTGGTTCGGCGGGAAGCCGACCGACATGTCGTGCCGGGCCAGGTCGTGCAGCCGCAACGGGGTCGGGTCCTTGATCAGCAGCCCCAGCAGGCCCTTGCCCTCGGGCAGGTGGCCCATCTTCGCGCTCGTCTCCGCGTCCACGCCCACGTGGACGAACTCGGACAGGTCGTCGCGCGTCCCCAGCACGCCCAGCGCGCCGTAGCGGGCGCCGACGAGGTCGACGGCGGCCTGCACGATCCGCTGCAACGTCGAGTCGAGCTCCAGCCCGGACGCCACGGCGAGGACGGCGCCGAGCAGCTCCTGCATGTGGTCACGGGTGGTGACGATCTCGTCCATGCGATCCCGCACCTCGTCGAGCAGTTCGTCGAGGTCACGGCGGCCGGGAGGGGTGGGCACGCCGCTAGCGTCGCACACATCCCGCGATCACACGGCCCTGGCAAATGAGGACCTTCGGCCGTGGTCCGCGCACCGCGCTGCCCGGACAGTGAGGGCATGACCACCGTCGTGCCCGAATCGCTCGGACTGGCGGGTGAGGACGTGCGCGGGGTGCTCGCGCTCGCCACGCAGGCCGCGCCGCAGGTCCGGTTCGAGGTGCGGCCCGAGCGGATCGAGCTGCACACCACGAGCCCGCACAGCCGGGAGGCCAGGATCGCGTGCGGTGTGGCGCTGCTGAACGTCCGGCTGGCGTTGCAGGGCCACGGGATCCGCCCGCTGGTGACGCTGCTGCCGGGGGCCGGTGCGCACGACGCCGCCGCGGCCGTGCGGCTGGGCGGGCACCAGGACCCGGACCCGGACGTGCTCGCGCTGCTGCACGCCCTGCGCGCGCACCGTCGCACGTGGACGACGTTCCCCGGGGTGGGCCCCTGGCGCGGGCTGCTGTCGCGGGCCGCGGAGGTGGAACGCGCGTGGCTGCACGTGACACCCGGTGGGCAGGACCTGGTGCTGTGCACGTTCGCGCAGGGCGCCGCGGCGGAGATCCGTGCGGGGCAGGCGATGCAGCGGGTCGTCCTGACGGCGGCGACAGTCGGTGCGGCGGTGCTGCCCGCGCAGCCGCCGGTGAGCCTGTCCGCGTTGCGCGCGGACCTGCGCCCGTGCCTGGGCAGCACGCTGGTGCCGCAGGTGGTCCTGCGACTGGGCACGGGGTGACCGTGCCCGTCCCGTGCCGCGCGGGGGTCGAGCCCGCGGCACGGGACGGGCACGACCCCGTCAGCGGGCCAGCACGGCCCGCCACAGCACGCGTGCCAGCTCCGGGTGGCAGATGTCGTTGTGCGCACCCGCGATCCCGTCGCCGCGGCGGATCACCGACGAGCAGTCGACGTTGTGCACCTGACCCCTGACCAGGTCGCCGACCGACCCGACGTGGTGGCCGTGGACGTAGGTGCCTTGCACGCCATGGGCTCCGATGCCGCCGTACTTCGGGTACGCGTCGAGGTCGAGCTGCCGGCCCGACCGCGCGGCCAGCGGGTAGAACCGGCCGATCGCGTGGTCGTGCGCCGAGGTGGTCACGACGATCGGGCCGGGCACCCGGCCGAGCACGCCGCGGAAGTGACCGGCTCCCGGTTCGTCTGGCAGCCGTTCCGCGAACGACCACAGCGACATCGCGCCCTGCACCAGGGTGAGCGTCGCCGCCGGCACCGCGGTCGCCATGGCGGTCGCGGTGATGCAGCCGAAGCTGTGGCCCATCAGGTGGATGCGCGCGTCCGGTGCGGCTTGGGCGACCTCGCGGGCGATCCGGGCCGCACCGCTGTCGCCGAACACCCGCGCGCGTCGTTTCATCTTCCAGAACGTCAGGATTCGCAACGGCGACAGGATGCCACCGAGCGCGGGGTCCTCCAGGCACGCGCGGTAGAGCTGCTGGGGGTCGAACGGCATCCCGTCCTCGCCCGGCAGGTCCGGCACCGAGCCTTCGAGGTAGACGTAGGCCTCCTTGACGGCGGGCGACATCCGGCACGGGTGGTGCAGTGCGGCCTGCACGATCGTGCGCACCGCGGCCGTGCGGGCCGCTCCCCCGCCGAGCCGCGCGGCCGAGGCCCTGACGAACTCCTCCGACCTGACGTCCTCGTCGCCCCACGCCTTCGACGGCCAGTGCAGGCCGACCAGCAGTGCGCGGAACCCGCCCGGAAGCCGGTGCGCCGCCGCACGTTCCGCCCCGCAGGCGGCCATCGTCGCGACCCACTGGCCGTACTGGTGCCGGGCGGCCGGGACGTCACCGTTCCACCCGTGCACGAAGAAGAAAACATCGGTGACACCGGCGCGTGCGTCGCGTAGGACGTCCGCGCTGTCGTGCCCCCGCTCGTTGCCGGTCTCGTCGAAGCAGACGAGGTGATAGCTGATGTCGTGGCCTGGTACGGATTCTCGGGACATCGCGGATCACCACCACACAAAAAAGCGCTCCCTTGTCCACTTATCGGAACTCGGGCGGCTCACGTGTAGGCCGTGCGATCAGGAAAACCCGTTCGGACCAGGCGGTTCGCTCACTCGCCCGCCCGGTTGCGCCGGTAGTGCCTGGCCGCGCGGACCCGGTTGCCGCAGCCCGGTGAGCACCATTCCCGCCGCGGGTGGTCCTTCACGAAGTAGAGCACACACCCTGGCGCGTAACAGGCTCGCAACAGCACCTGCTGCTCGCCGGTGAACAGCTCCACCGCCTCGGCCGCGATAGAGGCCAGCGCGCGGTCGACCCGCGAACCGCCGACTTCGTTGCGCCGCACCAGTTTTCCGTCTTCCTCCGCGAGCTGCGGCCACTCGGTGGCGCGCTTGGCGGCGAGGTTGAGGTCGGTGACGGCCCGCGCGAGGTCGCGGTCCTGGGCGACCGCACGCGTGTCCTGCGTCAGCACGGCGGCGAGGTCCCGCAGGGCCTGGCGGAGCGTGCGGAACGCGCGCAGGTCGTCCTCGCCGGTCTCACCGGCGGCGAACCCGAGGAACCCGTTCAGCCCAGCGACGGTCACCAGGTCGTCGTTCACCTGCGACCGGTTCGCCCAGATCGTGTTCATGAGCAGGACCGGCCGGGGTTCGTCGGGCGTGAGCAACACGACCTAACGGTAACACGTCCTTGCATCCGTTAGTGCCATGTTCTAACGTTTGCGGCGTCTTCCAACCGTTGGAAAGGATGCCGCCGTGACCCTCGTGCCACCGTTCGACGCCGACACCGCCCGGCAGAAGGTGCAGGCCGCGCAGGACGCCTGGAACACCCGCGACCCGGAGCGCGTGGCCCGCGCCTACACACCGGACTCGGTGTGGCGCAACAGGTCCGAGTTCGTGCGCGGGACCGGCGAGATCGTCGCGTTCCTGACCCGCAAGTGGGAGCGCGAGCACGGCTACGCGCTCCGCAAGTCGCTGTGGGCGTTCGGCGACGACCGCATCGCCGTCCGCTTCCAGTACGAGTGGCACGACGACGACGGCCAGTGGTGGCGCAGCTACGGCAACGAGAACTGGGAGTTCGCTCCGTCCGGCCTGATGTCCCGGCGTGAGGCGAGCATCAACGACGTGCGGATCGCCGCCGCGGACCGGCGCGTCGACCCCACCTCCACCCACGACCTCCCGACGGAGTAGACCGATGCACGTCTCAGGACTGTGGCGCTACCCGGTGAAGTCGCTCGGCGGCGAGCAACTGGAGTCGGCGGCCTTCACCTCCGACGGGGTCGAGGGCGACCGGCTCGTGCACGTGCAGGGCCCGCGCGGGGTCCTGACCGGCCGCACCCGGTACGGCCTGCTGACCATCCCCGCGACGACCGGGCCGGACGGCCCGCTCGTGGACGGGCACCCGTGGGACAGCTGGGAAGCGCACGAGCGGGTGCTGCCGTTCGGCGGCCGGCTGACCCGCTACACCGGGCCGGAGCGCTTCGACGTGCTCAACGTCCTGGTGGCCACCGACGGCCAGGTCGCGGCGGCGGGCGTGGACGTGCGGCGGCTGCGGCCCAACATCCTCGTCGGCGGGGTCGAGGCCGGTGAGGAGGAGAGCTGGCCGGGGCACGCGCTGGTGGTCGGCGACGTCGTCATCGGCATGTACCGGCAGCGGGCGCGGTGCGTGGTGACGACGATCGACCCCGACACCGGGGCGCAGGACCTGGACGTGCACCGGCGGATCCGGCACGAGTTCGGCGGGGTGCTGTGCCTGGACAGCTGGGTGGTGCGGCCCGGCGTGGTGAACGTGGGCGACCCGGTCGAGCTGGTGCCGACCGACGAGCTGCCCGACCGGGTGGGCGGGTGGATCGTCGGCCGGCCCTACGCCGTCTAGTGCGTTGACCACATAGGTTCGCCGGGTTGGTCAGGCTGCTCGTGGTCGGCCCCAGCGTTGGTGGCGTTCGCTGCGGATGCGTGCTCGTTCGCGGCGTTGGGCGGCGAGGACGTCGGGGTGGCGGGCGTTGGCGTTGCGCCAGCGCAGGTGTTGTTGGAGCCGGCGTGCCAGAACCGTGTGGTTGGGGTGGTCGGAGTTGGCGATGACGAAAGTGCGCAGTGGTCCGAACTGCGGCTCGATGGGGTTGGCCCAGGAGGCGTAGGTCGGGGTCAGGCAGATCTCGACGTTGTTGTCGGCGGCCCAGGTGAGGATCTTCGGAGTTTTGTTGGCCGACAGGTTGTCCATGATCACGTAGATCGGTGCGCCGTCCGGTCTGGCCGCCCTGATCGATTTCAGGGCGGCCAGGCTGTGGTCACCGCCCTTGCGGCGGCGGGTGACGCCCCAGAGCGTGTCGTCGCCGATGGAGTAGCAGCCGTGGAAGTAGCGGATGCCGTGCGTGCGTCGGTAGGTCGCCGGAATCCGGTCGGGACGCGTGCGCGGTGCCCAGCCGCAGCCGTGGTGCGGGCGGATCGACAGCGGCCCGGATTGGTCGAAGGCGAAACACCGCCGTGGGAAGCGGGTCAGGACTTCGTCGATGCGGTCGAGCTTGGCGTCGAAGGCCGGATCGTTGGAGGTCTTCCAGGTCCGGGTGCGCTGGAAGCTGATGCCGTGACTGTGCAGGATCTGCCGAAGCCGCTCACGGCCGATCCGCACCCGCCGGCCGGGGTTGCGGTGCAGGTGGGCGGCGAGTTTGCGCAGGCTCCAGCGGGTGAAGGGCAGGCCCGCCCCGGCAGGGCGGGCCTTGGCCGTCGCCACGACGAACGCGATGTCGTCAGGGCTGATCAGGCGGGGACGGCCTCCCGCCCAGCTAGGGCCCAGCTAGGGCCCAGCGCCGCCAGGCCGCGGGCGTTGAAGTCATGAATCACGTCCCGCACCGTGTCGGCGTCCGCCGCGACCAAGCGCGCGATCGACGGCGCGGGCGTCCCGGACGACGAGGCCAGGATGATCATCGCCCGACGCATCCGGATCGTGCCCTGCTTGCCCCGACGCACATAGTTCAGCAGGCGGCGGCCCTCGTCCTCGGTCAATCGACGTGCTCTGACCGGCTCGGCCATCGACCCGTCCTCATGCTCGGCGGCCACTACGTCACCGCCGAGCATGGGATCACCACAAGCCTGCGTCAGGGATCTTGTCCGGCGTGTCCCCAACCCGGTGAACGTATCTGGTCAACGCACTAGCCCCTTGCCCCTGTCGGCAAGGGCGTCTGCAAGTACCACCAACCCTTGATCAAACCGCCGCCAACTACTACCAACATGTTCGTCGTCCACCGAATTAGGACCGCGTCGGCAGGCGGTCGGAGGCGCTGTTGGTAGTAGAAAAGTGCCTGTTGATGTTGAGTTGGTGGTACTTGCAGAAGCAGGGGTCAGATGTTGCGGCGGTACTGGCCGCCCACCTCGAAGAACGCCTCGGTGATCTGCCCGAGCGTGCACACGCGTGCGGCGTCCATCAGCACGGCGAACACGTTCTCGTTCGTCTGCGCCACCTCGCGCAGGCGTGCGAGGGCCTTCTGGGCCTCGTCGCGGTGCGCGGCCTGGAACGCGCGGGTCCGCTCGACCTGCGACTCCTTCTCTTCCTCGGTGGCGCGCGCGAGCTCGATCTTCACGACCTCGCGGGTGCCGTCCTCCGGCAGGAAGGTGTTGACGCCGACCAGCGGCAGCGAGCCGTCGTGCTTGCGCTGCTCGTAGAGCATCGACTCGTCCTGGATGCGGCCGCGCTGGTAGCCGGTCTCCATCGCGCCGAGGACGCCGCCGCGTTCGGAGATGCGGTCGAACTCCATCAGCACGGCCTCTTCGACGAGGTCGGTCAGCTCGTCGATGACGAACGAGCCCTGCAGCGGGTTCTCGTTGGCCGAGAGGCCCCACTCCTTGTTGATGATCATCTGGATGGCCATCGCGCGCCGGACGGACGACTCCGTGGGAGTGGTGATCGCCTCGTCGTAGGCGTTGGTGTGCAGGGAGTTGCAGTTGTCGTACAGCGCGCACAACGCCTGCAGCGTGGTGCGGATGTCGTTGAAGTCCATCTCCTGCGCGTGCAGCGAACGGCCCGAGGTCTGCACGTGGTACTTGAACTTCTGCGACCGCTCCGAGGCGCCGTAGCGGTCGCGCATGGCCACGGCCCAGATCCGCCGGGCGACGCGGCCGATGACGCTGTACTCCGCGTCCATGCCGTTGGAGAAGAAGAACGACAGGTTCGGCGCGAAGTCGTCGATGTTCATGCCGCGCGCCAGGTACGACTCGACGTAGGTGAAGCCGTTGGCGAGCGTGAAGGCGAGCTGGCTGATGGGGTTCGCCCCGGCCTCGGCGATGTGGTAGCCCGAGATGGACACCGAGTAGAAGTTGCGCACCTGCTGCTGGATGAACCACTCCTGGATGTCCGCCATCATGCGCAGCGAGAACTCCGTGGAGAAGATGCAGGTGTTCTGGCCCTGGTCCTCCTTGAGGATGTCGGCCTGCACGGTGCCGCGGACGTTGGCCAGCGCGAACGCCTTGATCCGGGCGTGCTCCTCCGCGGACGGCTCGCGGCCCTCCTCGGCGGTGAACTTCGCGACCTGCTGGTCGATCACGGTGTTGAGGAAGTACGCGAGGATCGTCGGCGCCGGGCCGTTGATCGTCATCGACACCGACGTCGTCGGCGCGACCAGGTCGAAGCCGTCGTAGAGCGCCTTCATGTCGTCCAGCGACGCGATCGAGACACCGGAGGTGCCGATCTTGCCGTAGACGTCCGGCGGGGTGTCGGGGTCGCGGCCGTAGAGCGTCACCGAGTCGAACGCGGTCGACAGGCGGGTGGCCGGATTGCCCTTCGACAGGTACTTGAAGCGGCGGTTGGTGCGGAACGCGTCGCCCTCGCCCGCGAACATGCGCGCCGGGTCCTCGCCCTCGCGCTTGAACGGGAAGACGCCCGCGGTGAACGGGAAGAAGCCCGGCAGGTTCTCCTTGCGCAGGAACCGCAGCAGCGAGCCCTCGTCGTCGTACCGGGGCAGGCTGACGCGGCGGACCTGGTTGCCGGACAGCGTCTCCCGCGTGAGCCTGGTGCGGATCTCCTTGTCGCGCACCGTGAACACGAGCTCGTCACCGCTGTACTGCTCGACGGTCGCGGGCCACGCACCGAGCAGGTCGGTGGTGTCGCGGTCGAGGCCGCGCTCGGCGGCGGAGGCGAGCTCCGCGATGTCCGCGACGCCCTTCCCCGCTGCCTCCAGCGCCTTCTGCGCCGCGGTGAGCTGGGTGTGCGCGCGGACCGCGGCGACCTGCTCCTCGGTGCGGCGGTGGTAGCCGCGCACGGTGTCGGAGATGTCGCTGAGGTAGCGGGCGCGGGAGGCGGGCACGACGGTGGACGCGCTGGTCGACGTCTTGCCGGAGACCGGTGCCAGCGCGCCGTCCTCGACGTGCAGGCCGTGCTCCTTCAGGCCGTCGCGCAGGAACTGGTAGAGCGCGGTGACGCCGTCGTCGTTGAACGTCGCGGCGGACGTGCCGTAGACCGGCATGTCCTCCCACTTCACGCCGAACGCCTCGCGGTTGCGGACCATCTGGCGGGCCACGTCGCGGCGCGCGTCCTCGGCACCGCGGCGCTCGAACTTGTTGATCGCCACGGCGTCGGCGTAGTCGAGCATGTCGATCTTCTCGAGCTGCGACGCGGCACCGAACTCCGGCGTCATCACGTACAGCGAGAAGTCGACGAACGGCACGATCGCCGCGTCGCCCTGGCCGATGCCGGGGGTCTCGACGATGACCAGGTCGGCACCGGAGGCCTTGCACGCCACGATCGCCTGCTCCAGGCCGTCCGGGATCTCGCTGCCGGCGCGGCGCGTGGCCAGCGAGCGGAAGAACACCCGGTCGCCGTCGAGGCAGTTCATCCGGATCCGGTCGCCGAGCAGCGCGCCACCGCCGCGGCGCCGGGTCGGGTCGACCGCGAGCACGGCGATGCGCAGCTTGTCCTGCTGGTCGAGCCGGAAGCGGCGGACGAGCTCGTCGGTGAGCGACGACTTGCCGGAGCCACCGGTGCCCGTGATGCCGAGCACCGGGACCTTGCGCGTGGCCTCCAGCGGCTCGGCCGTGCCCGCCTCGATGTGCGTGATCGCGCGCGCCAGGGCCTCGTCGGCTCCCGTCAGCAGCGCGTCGTGGCTGAACGGCGCGGTGAGCGCGTGGTCGCACTCCTCGATCATCAGGTTGATCATGCGGGCGAGGCCGAGCGTCTGCCCGTCCTGCGGCGAGAAGATCCGCGCGACCCCGCGGGAGTGCAGCAGCTCGATCTCCTCGGGCACGATGACGCCGCCACCGCCGCCGTAGACCCGGATGTGCCCGGCACCGCGCTCGTTCAGCAACTCGACCAGGTACGAGAAGTACTCGACGTGCCCGCCCTGGTAGGCGCTGATGGCGATGCCCTGCGCGTCCTCCTGGACCGCCGCGGTCACGACCTCGGCGACCGACCGGTTGTGCCCGAGGTGGATGACCTCCGCGCCCTGCGCCTGCAGGATGCGCCGCATGATGTTGATCGCCGCGTCGTGGCCGTCGAAGAGGCTGGACGCGGTCACGAAGCGCACCGGGTTGACCGGCTTGTGCAACGCGGGCGCGAGGGACGTCGTCATGAGAATAGTTTGACTTCCTACTATTGGACGTGCAACCGAGGGTGGTCCAGGTCTCTGTATCGAACCCGAACCCGGCACCCCGACTGTGCTCCGCACGCCTCAACCGGGACTCGGCGGGCGGTTGCGCTCCCGGCGACAGATCCGGTAGGCATGTATTCAGATCGTTCAAACCTGGGGGGTTTCGAATGTCTCTGTTCCGCATGCTCGCGTCCGCCACCGTGGTGTCCGCGGCTGCCATCACCCTCGTCGCCGCTCCTGCGAGCGCCGACCCGCTGCAGAACTCGGGCGACTTCAAGGTCGCCGGCGTCAACATCCGCTCCGGACCCGGCACGGGGTACACCGTCCTGGGCTCGGGCTACCCCGGTCAGTACGCGTACCTGTCCTGCGGGCAGGCCGTGTCCGGCTGGGAGTGGATCGAGGTGCAGAACGTGGCGACGGGTGTCCGCGGTTGGGCGAAGAACGACCTGATGTACGCCTACTGCAGCTGATTCCGGCCGGTGTTCCGGCAGGGCGGTCGTCCTGCCGGAACACGGTGGCCGACCGGGACCAGCGAGCAACCGAACCACCTACCTCACGACGGCACCTGATCCGCGGTCGCCTGAGCGGGCACGACGACCGCGGGAACGCGCACCGGCGAGAACCGGCCGGTCGTCACCGCCACCGCCAGCCCGGCCAGCTCGTCCACCGCCCGCTGCCGCACACCCGCCGCGCGCAGGTGACCGAGCGCGCTGTCCAGCAACACCCCGGCCTGCTGCTCGCACCACCGGCGCCCGCCCGCCTGCTCGACCGCGCGGGCCTGCTCCGCGGGTGAGCCGGTCAACTCGGCACCGGCGGCCAGCGCGGCCACCACGGGGAGCGTGCGGCGGTCGTGCGCCAGGTCGTCGTGCAGTGGACGGCCGGAGACCGCGGGGCCGCCCCACAGGGCGAGGACGTCGTCGACGTGCTTGCGCGCCAGGCCGAGGTGGTCGCCGAACGCGCGGAGGCGACCGGCTTGGTCACGGGTCGCGCCGGCGGCCAGTGCGCCCAGCTCGCACGCGCAGGCCGCGAGGGAGGCGTGCTGGGCGGCGGCGACGCGCAGGTGCTCGGTGACCTCGACGGTGCCGGGGCGTCCGGCCATCTCGACCTCCCGCACGTAACCGTCCACAACGGACAGCAGTGCCGCGTTGAGCGCCATCACCCCGGGCCCGGTGAGGTGGGTGAACGCGAGCGTCAGCAGGGCGTCCGCCGCCGAGACGGCCCGGCGGTCGCCGAACTCCACCCACGCGCTCGGCCGGGAGCCGCGGCGGGCCGCGCGAGTCATCAGGTCGGCGTGCACCTGGTCGTGCAGGTGCGCGAGCTGCAATGCCACGGCGACCTCGACAGCGGCATCCGCGCTGCCGACGGACTCCGCGGCGAGCAGGGCCAGAGCGGCGACGAGGGGGTCCTGCCCGGCCAGGTGGTGGCCGACGACCGCGCGGGTCTGGTCCGGCAACGTGGCGATGGCGGCCGTCAGCGGTGCCTCGACCACGGCACGGCTCCAGGCCAGCACCTCTCCAGCGGGTCGCGCCGCGGTGACCACGTCGGTGCTCGTCATGCCCACAGAAGCTAGACCCGCGAGCCGGTGCCTCCGGGTGCGCAGCCACTGTCGTGTCGAGAAGGGGCACGATCCGGCGATCGGGACTACGTTGATGTTGAACGGGTTGTTGTCGCCATCACCCGACCGTGACCGTCGTTTTCCTGAGGGGCTGAACGTGCGCTACACCAAGCTCGCCGGCATGGACGTGTCGGAGATCTGTCTCGGCATGATGAGCTACGGCGATCCGTCGCTGGGCACGCACCCGTGGTCGATGCCGGAGGAGGAGGCCCGGCCGTTCATCAAGAACGCCCTTGAAGCCGGCATCAACTTCTTCGACACGGCCAACGTCTACTCGGCGGGGTCGTCTGAGGAGTTCACCGGTCGCGCGCTCAAGGACTTCGCCCGCCGCGACGAGGTCGTGCTCGCCACCAAGGTGAACGGCCGCATGCACGCCGGCCCGAACGGCGCCGGCCTGTCGCGCAAGGCGATCCTCGCCGAGATCGACAACTCGCTGCGCCGGCTGGGCACCGACTACGTGGACCTGTACCAGATCCACCGCTTCGACCCCGCCGTCCCGCTGGAGGAGACCCTCGAGGCGCTGCACGACGTCGTGAAGTCCGGCAAGGCCCGCTACCTCGGCGCCTCGTCGATGTACGCGTGGCAGTTCTCCAAGGCGTTGTACACGCAGCGGGCGAACGGCTGGACGCGGTTCGTGTCCATGCAGAACCACTACAACCTCCTCTACCGCGAGGAGGAGCGCGAGATGCTGCCGCTGTGCGCGGACCAGGGCATCGCGGTCATCCCGTGGAGCCCGCTGGCGCGCGGGCGGCTGACCCGCGACTGGGACGCCACGACCGCACGCGCGGAGACCGACGAGTTCGGGTCGACGCTGTACGTCGAGTCGGACCGGGCGATCGTCGAGCAGGTGGCCGCGGTCGCCGCCGCGCGGGGCGTCTCGCGGGCGCAGGTGGCGCTGGCGTGGCTGCTGCGCAACCCGGTCGTGACGGCGCCGATCGTCGGCGTCACGAAGCCCGCGCACCTGGACGACGCGGTGGCGGCGCTGGACTTCGAGCTGACCGACGACGAGGCGCGCTCGCTGGAGCAGGCCTACCAGCCGCACCGCGTCGCCGGGCACGGCTGACATGGCAAGGGCCGCCGGTGCCCACCGGCGGCCCTTCTGCGCCGTGCCTACACGAACGCGCTCTCGCCCGTGATCGCCTTGCCCACGATCAGGGTGTTCATCTCCCGCGTGCCCTCGAACGAGTAGATGGCCTCGGCGTCGGCGAAGAACCGCGCCACGTCGTGCTCCAGCACGATCCCGTTGCCGCCGAAGATCTCCCGCGCCCACGCCACGACCTCGCGCATCCGCGCGGTGACGAACGCCTTGGCGAGCGAGGAGTGCTCGTCGCGGAAGATGCCGGCGTCCTGGAGCCGGGCGAGCTGCACCAGCATGCCCCAGCAGGCGGTGATGTTGCCCAGCGACTTCACCAGCAGGTCCTGCACCAGCTGGAAACCGGCGATCGGGCGGCCGAACTGCTCGCGCTCACGGGCGTAGGCGAGCGCGGCCTCGTAGGCTCCGATCATCACGCCAAGCGCCTGCCACGCGACACCGCCGCGGGTGGCGCGCAGGATCTCCGCGACGTCGCGGAACGAGTTGATGTTCTGCAACCGGTTCGCCTCGGGCACGCGGACGTCGGTGAGGGTGATCTCGGCGTTCTCGACGATCCGGAACGCGATCTTGCCCTCGATCTTGGCCGCGGTGAAGCCGGGCATGCCCTTCTCGACCACGAAACCCTTGACCTGGTTGTCGTCCAGGTCGCGCGCCCACACGACCACGTAGTCGGCGAAGGTGGCGTTGCCGATCCACCTCTTGGCGCCGTTGAGCACCCACGTGTCGCCGTCGCGCTGGGCCGTGGTGCGCATGCCGCCCGCGACGTCGGAGCCGCCGAGCGGTTCGGTCATCGCGAACGCGCCGATCTTGTCCATCGCTGCCATGGCGGGCAGCCAGCGGTCGCGCTGCTCCTGCGAGCCGCCGGAGTAGATCGAGTACATCGCGAGTCCGTTGTGGACGCCGAAGAACGTGGCGACCGAGGCGTCGGTGCGGGTGAGCTCCATCGCCAGCATGCCGGTGAGCAGGTTGCTGACGGCGGCCGGGTGCTCGCCGTAGCCCTCGTAGGACAGGGCGGTGAGGCCGGCGCCGCGGAACTTGTCGATGAGCTCCGGCGGGAACTCGCCGCGCGCCCAGAACTCGTTGACCATCGGCTTGACCTCGGTGGCCATGAACTCGCGGGCGTGCAGCAGGATCTTGCGCTCCTCGTCGCTCAGCAGCGCCTCGTAGTCGTAGAAGTCGGCGACGAGCTGGTCTTCGATGCGGTCCATGTCAGTTGTCCTCCACTGCGGTCAGAACGGCGAGCTGCTTGCGGTCGCGCGCCTCGGCCAGCGCCGAGTACGTGGAGGAGCCGTAAGCGTCTTCCACGGCCCTGATGAGCCGTTCGGGGTCGTCCGAGGGGGTGCCGAGCGCCAGGTCCCGCATGGACCTGCCGATGTGCTCGGCGAGGTGCCGGTACCCGCCGGGGCCGCCACCGAGGTGGGCGCCGAGGAACGGGCCGACGGTCGCCCAGCGGATGCCGAGCGAGCTGGTCACGACGGTGTCGAGGTCCTGCGGTGTGACGACGCCCTGCTCGACGAGGTAGGCGGCCTCGCGGGAGAGCGCGGCCTGCAGCCGGTTGCCGACGAAGCCGGGGACCTCCTTGCGCTCCACGACCGGCGTGCGGCCGACGGAGCGGTAGAACTCGACGGCGCGGCTGACCGACTCCTCGGTCGTCTGCTCGCCCGGCACGACCTCGACCAGCGGGATCACGTGCGGCGGGTTGAACGGGTGTCCGATCAGGACACGCGATCCGTCGATGCCCTCGGTGAACGCGGTGGACGGGATCGCGGACGACGAGCTCAGCAGCAACGCGTGCGCGGGGGCCTCGCGGACCAGCTCGGCGAACAGGGTCTTCTTGAACTCCAGGTCCTCCGGGCCGTTCTCCTGCACGAGGTCCGCGTCCCGCACCGCGTCCGCGACGGTCGCCGCGACCTCGACGCCGTCGGGGACCACCAGGTCGGGGCGGGGGTCGGCGACGCGCACGGTCAGGCCGTGCTCGCAGAACAGGCGGGCCCACGACAGGCCGATCACCCCCGCACCGATGACGGCGACGGTGCTGACCTTCTTCCCGGTGTTCACGCTTCCTCCAAGTAGTTGTGGACCGGCTTGGCGGGAGCGAGCGTCAGGTCGGTGACGATGTGGCTGGCGGACACGACCTCCAGCACGGGGAGGTCGGCGAGCGGTGCGAGGACGTGCTGGAACAGCTGCAGGCGCGCGGGCCCGGTGTACGCGGCCTTGACCACGACGTCCGTGATCCGCGTGCGCACGAGCTCCTGGACCCGCGGCGTTCCGTCATATCCGGGGATGGTCTTCAGCATGAACGTTGGAACCGTGATCTCCGCCTCAGCCAGACGGGTGTCCAGTTCGTACTGCTTGTACCCCATGGTCGCGGTGGCCACCCGGACGGTGCCGTAGTCGAGGGTCCCGACCAGGGCACCGCGGTCGGCGTAGAGCGACGGCGAGCCCATCACCTTCGGGTAGGCGCTCACCTCGCGGCCGGACGCGGTGGCGGCGAAGCTGTCGAGGTACATCGCGTGCAGGTACTCGCCGCGTTCGCCGTCGAACACGACCGGGATCGCCTGACCGGCCTCGGTGTAGGGGCCGTAGCCGGTCACGTCGGTCATCTTCATGACCTCGAACCGGACCAGCGGCTCGTCGACCTCCAGCGGCTGCGGCACGACGGCGCGCAGCGCCTCGGGATCGGTGCGGTAGACGATGTTGAGGTACTCGCGGTCGAAGAACCGGGGCTGCACGGCGGGAAACGCCGGTGCGCTCAACGGTGTGACACCCAGCACGGTCATTCTCCTGTCCACTGCGGAGCCCGGCGCTCGGCGAACGCGGTCATGCCCTCGCGCACGTCGGCGGTGCTCATCAACTTCGCGATCTCCTCGCGCTGGGCGGTCCAGCGGTCGGCGGACCGCACGACCGTCTTCACGGCGGCCAGCGCGAGCGGTGCGTTGCGCGCGATCTGCTCGGCCAGCTGCACTGCCACGGCGGCGGCCTCACCCGGTGCCACGACCCGGTTCGCCAGGCCCAGCTCACCCGCGTGGCGGCCGTCGATCGGCTCGCCGGTGAGCAGCAGCTCCAGCGCCAGGTGGTGCGGGATGCGGTCGGTGAGCCGCACGACTCCGCCGCCCGCGGCGATCAGACCGCGCTTGACCTCGGGCAACGCGAACCGCGCATCCTCGGCAGCGACGATCAGGTCGCAGGCCAGTGCCAGCTCGAACCCGCCGCCCAGCGCGACGCCCTCGACGGCGGCGACCAGCGGCTTGGTCAGCTCGGCCTCGGTCAGCCCGCCGAACCCGCGGCCGGGCACCGACGGCGACTCGCCCTTCAGCGCGGCCTTGAGGTCCATGCCGGCGCTGAACGTGCCACCGGCTCCGGTCAGCACGCCGGCCCGCAGCTCGGGTGTGGTCTCCAGCTCGTCCAGTGCGGCGGTGAGGCCACCGGCGACGGCCGCGTTGACGGCGTTGCGCGCCTGCGGGCGGTCGAGGGTGATGAGCAGCACCGAGCCGATGCGTTCGGTGCGGACTTCGGCGGTCATGCGAGCTCCTTCAGGACTTCCGCGGTGTCCTGGCCGGGCACGGGGGCGAGCCGGCGGACGGTGGCGGGGGTCGCGGAGAACCGGACGGGGATGCCGATCGAGCGGATCTCGCCCTCGGTCGGGTGCCGCACGGTGTCGAGCAGGTGACCGTCGCGGACGTAGTCGTCCTCGTGCGCCTTGTCGAGCTCCAGCACCGGCCCGAACGGGATGCTGTGCTTCGCGCACACCTCGGCCCACTCCTCGGTGGGCAGGGCGGCGGCGCACCCGTCGACGAGGCCCATGAGGTCGTCGCTGTCGCCGGGGTCGATCCGCTCACCGGCCACCCGCGGGTCCTCGACCAGGTCGGGGCGCCCGGCGGCGGCGAAGAAGTCGCGGAAGTTCTGCGGGGTGTACGGGACGACGCAGGCGAGACCGTCCGCGGTGTGCACGGCGTGGTGGCCCCTGGCCATCGACAGGCCGAACCCAGTCGGGCCCTCCTCCGGCACGAACGCGTGGCCCGACAGGTGCTCGACCAGGTTGAACGCGATCATCGTGTCCGCCATCGGCACCTCGACCCGCTGGCCCTGGCCGGTGCGGTCCCGGTGCACGAGCGCCGCGAGCACGCTGTAGGCGATGGTCAGCGACGACACCTTGTCGCCGATGATCGTCGGCAGGTAGACCGGCCGGCCCAGCGCGCGGTTCGCGATGTCGACCAGCCCGGACGCGCCCTGGATCGTCTCGTCGTAGGCGGCGGTGCCGGCGCGGTCGGAGTCGCCGCGGAAGCCCTGGGCGTGGGCGTAGACGAGACCGGGGTTGCGCCCGGCGACGTCGGCGTAGTCCAGGCCGAGCCTGCTCAGCGCGCCGGGCCGCATGTTGGTGATCAGCACGTCGGCGGTGTCGATCAGCTTGAGCGCGCACTCGCGGTCGTCCTCGTCCTTCAGGTTCAGGGCGATGCTGCGCTTGTTGCGGTTGACGTTGAGGCTGAGCGGCGTCATGCCGGGGGTGGTGCGGTGGCGGCCGTTGCGCACGGTGTCGACCGGGGACTCGATCTTGATCACGTCGGCGCCGAGGTCTCCGAGGATCTGGGCCGCGTACGGGCCCATGACCACGGTCGAGAGGTCGATCACCCGCACGCCGTCCAACGGACCGGTGGTGATGTCCTGCATCGTTCGTCCTTTCGAAGTTCCTGCACCACCGAAGTTAGTGCGGGTTTTCTCCGAAGGGAACGATCAAGTCGCTCACAATGGCATGACCACGGCGGTCACACCATTATTTCGCGATCGGTTCCGCGAACAGCTCTTGCGCGATCCGGACGATTTCCCGGAGGTCGCCCTCGCCGCGGTCGTGCCGCCACAGCAGGCCGGTGTCGAGCTGGGCGCGGAAGTCGGCGAACGGCAGGACCACCATGTTCTCCAGCTGGTAGCCCCGCATCGAGCTCTCCTCGTCGAGCATCGAGACGGAGAACGCGAGCCCGCCGGACACCAGCTCGCTCACGCCGCCGTAACCGGTGTTCGTGAGCTGGATGCGCTTCTTGATGCCCAGTTCGTTCAATTGCGCGTCGAGCTGCTCGAAATACGACGGCATGATTTCCTCGGGCGACCGCGCATAGGCGAGATCGGTGAGTTCGGCCAGTTTGACGGAGTCGTGCCCGGCGAACCGGTCGGCCGGGACGACCGCCCCGAGCCGTTCCGACATCACGTGCACCGTCGCGAGCGCGGGCTCCTGCACCGGCAGCCTGGCCAGCGTGAGCCCGAGCCTGCCGTCCTTCACCCCCTCGACGAGGTCCGTGCTCGACCCCGGCCACCGCTTGAGCTCGAACCGCCCGCACACCCGTTCCGCGAGGACCGCCACGCGTTCGCGCAGGGCCGGGTGCACGCCGGGGGGCATGCCGACGAACACCGTCGCGCGCTGCGGCCCGGTCGCCTCGTCGAGCCGCCACCGGATCGACCCGACCCGGTCGAGCACGTCCCGCGCGAGGGGCAGCAGCGCCGTGCCCGCCTCCGTGAGCGCGACGTGGTGGGTGCTGCGGTCGAACAGCTGCCTGCCCAGCTCGTGCTCCAGGTCCTTGATCCGCTGACTGAGCGGCGAGGCGGCCATGTGCAGCTTGCGGGCGGCCGCGGAGAAGTTGAGCTCCTCGGCGACCGCGACGAAGTACCTGAGGTGCAGCAGTTCCACGGACCCCAGACTAGGCCGTTCGGCCGCGCTCCCCGGTCAGCCGTCCAGCGCCGCCAGCTTGCGCGCCGCCTCCGACTCGCCCCAGCGGAACCCGATCCGCCGCGACAGCTCCCCGGCCTCCGCGTACGACTCCCGCGCCGGACCGGCGCGCCCGGCCAGCTCGTGCACGCTCCCCCGGTCGAGCAGCACCCCGGCCTCGATCTGCCGGTCCCCCACCGACCGCGCCAGCGCCAGCGCCTCGGCCGCCAGCTCCAGCGCCCGGTCGAGCGACCCCAGCCGGCGGTGCGCGTCGGCCGTGTTCGCGAGCGCGTGCAGCTCGCCGGAGCGGTCACCGCACGCCCGGAACGTCCGCAGGGTCTCCTCGTAGCACCCCAGAGCGGCCGGCAGGTCCCCCGAAGCGGCGTGCACCAGCCCGAGGTTCGTGCGGACGTACGCCGCACCCCGCGCGTCGGACAGCTCCTCCCGCAGGGCCAGCGAGGCACCCAGCGACACCAGGGCCGCCGCCAGGTCACGCCGCCGCCAGTGCACGATGCCGAGGTTGTTCAGCAGCACCGCCTCCAGCTGCCGGTCGTGCAACGACCGCGCCAGCTCCAGTGCCCCGGTCCAGTGTGCCAGCGCCTCGGCGAACCGGAACCCGCGCTCGCAGGCGGCGCCGAGCTCCTTCAACGCCAGGGCTTCCGCCCGCACGTCCCCCAGCGACCGCGCCGCCTCCAGCGCCAGCACGTTCAGCTCCGCCCAGTCGGCCAGCTCGGAGCGCCGCCGGAAGTACCACGACAGCCCGGCGGCGAAGGCGATCGCGTCGGCAGGGGACGCCTGGTGGGCGGCGGCGAGGAGGTTGTCGCGCTCCTCCGCGAGCCACAGGTCGCCCGGGTTGTCCGCCAGCGCCTCCAGGTAGTGCTTGTGCAGCCGTTCCAGCGCGAGCGCGCGCTCGGCCGGCGACTCCGCGGCGCGGCACCGCTCGCGGGCGAACAGGCGCAGCAGGTCGTGCACCGCGAACCGGCCCGGCACCGGTTCCTCGACCAGGTGCGCGCCGGCCAGCTCTGCGAGCAGCTCCTCCACGTCCGGCACGTCGGTCAGCGCCCGCGCCGCGGCCACCGCGAAGTCGGGGCCGTCGAGCAGCCCGAGCAACCGGAAGACCCGTGCCGCGGCAGGAGAACCCAGCTCGGCGTAGCTGACCGAGAACGCCGACCGCACCGCCACGTCACCGAGCCGCAGCTCGTCGAGCCGCCGGGTCTCGCCGGCCAGCCGCGCGGCCAGCACCCCGGCCGTCCACTGTGGACCTGCTGCCAGCCGGGCGCCCGCGATCCGCAGCGCCAGCGGCACCCCGCCGCACCACCGCACCAGCTCGGCGGCGCCACCGACCGGACCGGCCGCCCCGGACAGCAGCTGCGTGGCCTCGTCCAGCGGCAGCGCGCCGAGCCGGACGCAGGACGCGCCGGGCAACGCCGTCAGCGGCCGCCGCGACGTGATCAGCACGACCGAGCCGGGACCGGTCGGCAGCAGCCGCCGGACCTGATCGGCCGTGGCGGCGTTGTCGAGCACCACGAGCAGCCGCCGCCCCGCCGTGAGCGACCGGTAGCGCACCGCCTCCTCGTCACCGGGCCGGTCGCCCAGCGCCCGCAGGAACCGGCCGAGCACCCGGTCCGCGGCGCCGTCGGACAGGTCCGCGTACAGCCGGCCGTCCGGGAACGACCCGGCGATCTCGTGCGCCGCCCGCACGGCCAGCGCCGACTTGCCGATGCCCGCCTGCCCGGTGACCACGCACACCGCGACCCGGTCGGGCCGGACCTGCGAGCGGATCAGCGCGAGCTCGCGGGACCGTCCCGCGAACGCGACCACGTCCGGCGGCAGCTGCCGGACCGCCTGCGCGCCAACGGGTTTCGCCCGCAGCAGCTCGGCCTGCAACCGGCGCAGCCGCTCACCGGGCTCCACGCCCAGCTCGTCGGCCAGCACGCCGCGGCACTCCCGGTAGGCCGCCAGCGCCTCGGCCGGCCTGCCCGCGCGGTGCAGCGCGGTCATCTGCTGCTCGCGCAGCCGTTCGTTCAACGGGTGCTCGCGCACCCATTCGGAGAGGTCCGCGACGACCTCGACGTGCCGTCCCAGGTCCAGTTCCGCCTCGGCGCACTCGACCCGTGCCGCCAGCCGCAGCTCCTCCAGCCGGGCGACCACCCCGCGCAGCAGCCCGGACGCGGCGAGGTCGGCCAGCGCGGGCCCGCGCCACAGCGCGAGCGCCTCCCGGTAGCGCTGCGGGGTCCGCTCGCGGCGGGCCACCTCCAGCAGCCCGGTGAACCGGATCAGGTCGAGCTCCGCGGCGTCGACCGACATCAGGTAGCCGGGCGCGCGCGACAGCAGCCGTGAGCCGACGACCTTGCGCAGCTGGTAGACGTAGACCTGGAGGTTCTTCAGCGCGGTCTTGGGCGGTGCGTCGTCCCACAGCACGCTGATCAGCCGGTCGACCGGGATCACCCGCCCGGCCTGGGCGAGCAGCAGCGCGAGCACGGCCCGTTGCTTGGGCGGGCCCAGGTTCAGGCGCGCGCCGTCGTCGCCGTAGCACTCCACCGGCCCCAGCACCCGGAACTCCACAGCGCCTGATCGTAACTACCGGACGCACACCGGACACGTGCCACGCGCTCGTGGTGGTGGCTGGGACGGCGCAAGTACTTGACACAAGCCGTCAAGTACTTGCTATCTTCTGTCAAGTGAGCAGTCAGGAGCAGCTCGAACTGCGCGTGGACCTGATCCGCCTGGTGACCAGCCGGTTGCTGGACCCGCTGGAGATCCTGCTGCCCACCGCCGACCTCGACGCGCTGCACGACCAGGTGCACGCCGACGCGAACACGTGGGCCGAGCAGCTGCTCGGCGGCCGCGACGAGCAGGCGCGGCACCTGGCGATCCGGCTGATGACGGTGCTGTACCCCGGCGACACCCCGTTCGACCCGCCGGAGGGCTGGTGGGCCACCCCGCTGGGCCGGGTCGTCGCGCGCAGGGCCGGTCACCCGAGCCGGCAGCACGTGTCGTTCGGGGTGGCCGGGGCGATGCTCGGGATCACCCGGCAGGGCGTGCACGACCTCGTGAGCCGCGGCAAGCTGCAGCGGCACGCCGACGGCGGCGTGACCGTCGAGTCGATCCAGGTCCGGCTGGCGCAGCGGCGGAACACGTGAGTCCACTTCGGACCTGAGCGGTCAGCGGAACAGGCGCTCCAGCGCGCGACGGGCCCGCGCCGGTGCCGCCGGGTCCTTCTCCAGCTGCAGGAAGTGGTTGAGCGCCAGCATGATCCCGAGCAGCTCGTAGATCAGCTGCTCGACGTCGGTGTCGGGCGGCAGGTCCCCGTCGGACACCGCGCGCCGGATGTGGATGCGCAAGTCGCGGCGCCACAACGCGTTCATGCCCGCCAGCGCGTCGCGCACCGGTCCGCTGCGGCCGTCGAACTCGGCCGTGGCCGCGGTGAAGAAGCAGCCGCCGGGCAGCACGTTGCGTTCCAGGTAGGACACCCAGGCCTCGCAGACGTCCTTCAGCCGCGGCAGCCCGGACGGCAGCTGCTTGACCCGGCGCGGCACCTCGCGCAGGAACACCTCCGCGGCGGCGTCGACGACGGCGAGCTGCAACGCCTCCTTGGTGCCGAAGTGGCCCAGCAGCCCGGCCTTGCTCATGCCGAGCTCGGTCGCGAGCCGGCCGATCGTGAGCCCCTCCAGGCCTTCCTGCGAGGCGATCGCGAGGCTGTGGCCGAGGATGCGCTGCCGCGTCTCACGGGTGTCGGCGGCAGATCGGCGCGGGCTCACGGCCTGATGATAGCCGCGCCGACGATGATCACAGGCCCTTCAGCTACCGACCGATCGGTTGCTATATTCCCGGCGACCCGCCTGCTGAAGGAGCTGACCTTGTCCGGATCCCGTGTTGTCGCGTTCGGCCACCACCAGCCGGAACGGGTGCTGACCAACGCCGACCTGGAGCAGATGGTCGACACGAACGACGAGTGGATCCTGCAGCGCACCGGCATCGCCACGCGCCGCATCGCCGACGACGAGTCCGTCACGGACATGGCCGCCGCGGCCGCCGCCAAGGCCCTCGCCGCGTCCGGGGTGCCGGCGGCCGAGATCGGCCAGGTGATCGTGGCCACGTGCTCGGCGATCGACCGCAGCCCGTCGACCGCGGCCCAGGTCGCCGCCCGGCTCGGCATCCCCTCCGCGGTCGTGTTCGACCTCAACAACGCCTGCGCCGGCTTCTGCACCGCGCTCGCCACCGCAGACCACACCATCCGCGCCGGTGCCGCCCGGCACGCGCTGGTGGTCGGCGCCGAGAAGATGTCGGACCTGGTCGACTGGACCGACCGCAGCTCGTGCATCCTGCTCGGCGACGGCGCGGGCGCCGCCGTGCTCAGCGCCTCGGAAGACCCGGCGATCGGCCCGGTGGTGTGGGGCTCCGACCCGACCAGGAGCGGCGCCGTCCGGCTCGTCGACGAGTGGCAGCCGCGGTTCGCCCAGGAGGGCCAGGCCGTGTTCCGGTGGGCCACCAGCGAGCTGCCCGCGATCGCCAGGCAGGCCTGCGAGCGGGCGGGCATCGCCACCACCGACCTCGCCGGCGTCGTCACGCACCAGGCCAACCTGCGGATCGTCGAGGCGCTCACCCGCAAGCTCGACCTGTCCGATGACGTGGTCATCGCACGTGACGTCGTCCACTCCGGCAACACCTCCGCGGCCTCCGTCCCGCTCGCGCTGTCCAAAATGGCGGAACGCGGCGAGCTGCCCTCGGGTGCTCCGGTGCTGCTCTTCGCTTTCGGCGGCGGGCTGTCGTGGGCCGGCCAGGTCGTCACCACTCCCTGAGAACGGGCGTACCTACCTGGGTACTAGATCTCAGGTATGACGACACGCGCACGGTCCTGTCGCTATTGTCCGATCCCTCAGCCCCCTTGCCGCCGAAGGGAAACCGTCTCATGAAGCAGATGCTGCGGTCGGGCACGGACGTGCGCTCCCGACTGACCGAGTGGGTGGGACGGCGCCTGCTCGCCCGGCTCAGCCGAACCGGCTTCGACCTGGAGTCGTCGTGGTTCGTGCCGTCGCGCGTGCTGGCCCCGCTGCGCCGCAACGGTGTGGACCCGGTCCCGGAGCTCGCGCGGATGCACGCGCACGGCCCGGTGACCAGGCTGCCACTGCCCGTGCCGGTCTGGCTGGTGACCGGCCACGAGGCGTCCAAGCAGGTGCTCGTCGACGTCGAGGCGTTCAGCAACGACTTCGGCCACCTCAAGGAGCTGGGCCTGTTCGCCGACGAGGCGCCGGGTGGCCTGGGCTTCAGCGACCCGCCGGAGCACACCCGGCTGCGCAAGGTGCTGACGCCGGAGTTCACCATGCGCCGGCTGTCGCGGCTGGTGCCGCGGATCGAGCAGATCGTCGCCGACCAGCTCGACCTGATGTCGATGAAGGACGGCGCCGTCGACCTGGTCGAGGACTTCGCGCTGCCGGTGCCCGCGCTGACGATCTGCGAGCTCCTCGGCGTGCCGCTGAGCGAGCGCGAGGAGTTCCAGCGCCGCAGCGTCGCCCGCTTCGACCTGGCCGGCGCCGCCACCGCGTCGCTGTCGGCGGTGTCGGAGTCCATCGTCTACTTCCGCGAGCTGGTGCGCGCACAGCGGTCCAACCCGAGCGACGGCCTGCTCGGCGAGCTGATCCGCAAGCACGGCGACGACCTGGACGACGACGAGCTCGCCGGCCTCGCCGACGGCCTGCTCACCGGCGGCTTCGAGACCACCGCCAGCATGATCTCGCTCGGCACGCTCGCACTGCTGCGCTCCACCGAGCTGATGGAGCAGGTCCACGGCGACGAGAAGGCGGTGAGCTCGCTGGTCGACGAGCTGCTGCGGCACCACACGGTCGTGCAGGTCGCGTTCCCGCGCATCGCCCGCCGCGACGTCGACGTGGCCGGCACGCGGGTGAAGGCGGGCGACATCGTCGTGTGCTCGCTGTCGCAGGCGAACCGCGACACCGACGTGTACTCCGACCCCGACCGGATCTGCCCGTCCCGCGCGGCGGGCCAGCACCTGGCGTTCGGCTACGGCGCCCACCGCTGCATCGGCGCGGAGCTGGCCAAGATGGAGCTGCGGATCGCCTACCCGGCACTGGTGCGGCGGTTCCCGCAGATGCGCCTGGCCGTCGAACCGGGGGCGCTCGCGTTCCGCAGGCTGTCGATCGTGTACGGCCTGGAGTCGCTGCCGGTCCACCCCGGCAAACCGACGACGTCGGCGCACGAGCTGCTCAGCTGAGCCACGGCGGGCGGTCGTGCCGGTGTCCTGTTCGGACTGCGCCTGCGCGTGCCCGCTCGGCTCCCGGCCGTGACCACCTCCGGTGCGCCGTGCCCGACGCGGACCGTGCCGGTCATGGGCGCAAGGCGGCCGTCAGCAGCAGGAGCTGAGCGGTGTCACCGGGGTTGAGCAGGATCTCGACCTCGTCCGGGACCACCTCGGCCAGCCGGTCACCGACGACCCGGTGCCACCGCACCGCGGGCAGCCGCCGCTTGTGCAGCTCCGCCGTCACGACCGCGACGCACGGCCGGCCGTCCGGGGACCGCAGCAGCCGCAGGTGGCCCCGCTCGTCGGTGGCGATCTCGACGACGGTGCCGGCGAGCAGGCCGAGGAGCCGCGCACCGGCGGCCTCGTCGGTCAGGACCCGCCTCAGCAGTGCGTGCACCGGATCGGTCGGCAGCGCCCTGGTCTGCGGCACGTACAGCGGGTTCGGCTGGAACGGGCCGAGCCCACCGTCCCCGTCGACCGCGTACGCGCCCACGAGCGCGTCGACCGGCACCGGTGCGCCCGCCGTCCAGCCGGGGTCGGGCAGGCGGTACCAGCCGTCCTGCCGCACGGCGAGCCGGTGCGGCTCCAGCAGGTGGACCTCGGCCACCTGCGTCCAGTCCGGCTCGTCGGACAGCTCGTAGCGGGCGGCCCGGTGACCGGCGCGCGCCGCGAGCCGCAGCCAGTGGCCGCCCTCCTCGGCCTCGCCGCGGTAGCGCAACCGGATGCCGAGCGCGTACGCGGCCAGCACCTCCCCGGACTCCGCGAGGTCGCCGATCACGAAGCTGACCCCGTGCTCCCCGTCCAGGGCGAAGGTGCCGCGGGTCAGCGTCGCCGGCAACGCCGCGGCCGCGCGCCGCCACCAGAGCTCGGCCTCGGCGGCGTCCCCCTCCTCCTCGGCCAGCCGGCCCAGGTGGTGGGCGCTCAACGGGAACCCGGCCTCGGCCGACTCCCGCCACCACCGCCGTGCCGCGTCGAGGTCGCCGCGGTCGTGGTGCAGCTGCCCGAGCGAGTGCGCGGCGAGTGCGTTGCCACCGCGGACCGCCTCCCGCAGCACCTCGGCCGCCTCGTCGACGCGGCCCCGCGCCACCAGCAGGTCGCCCAGCAGACCCGCCGCGACGGCCGCGGCCTGCCGCACCCGGTGCGCGTACTCGTCGCCGGTGGTCCTGACCATCGCCTCGCCGGCCGGGGTGGTCATGGCCATCCGGAGCACGGCCTCCGCCTCGGGCGCACCGCGCCGCACGAGCACCACCCCCAGCCCGCTCACCGCGACCCAGTCGCCGACCTCGACGGCCCGCCGGTACCAGTGCTCGGCCTCGTCGAGGCGGCCGAGCCGGTTGTACAGCGCCGCGAGGTCGTTGAACGCGGGCCGGAACTGCCGCCGCGCCGCGAGGGTGTACCAGCGCACGGCGTCCTCGACGGCCCCGGTCACGTCGGCGAGGTGGCCCAGCCGGAACGCGGCGGCACCGCTGCCGGCCTCCGCCGCCGCGGTGTACGCGGCGAGCGCGGCGTCCCGGTCGCCCTCCTCCGCGATCCGGTCGGCCTCCGCGCACAGCCGGGTGGCCTCGGCGGGTTCCGGGTCCCCGTCCAGCTCCGGGAAGCGGACGAACCCGGAACCGTCCGCCGTCAGGTGGGCCGCGAAGGCGTAGAACTCCGCCGCCCCCTGCCGTGCCACGACGTCCTTCCGCGTGGCACCCCGGTGCCAGTGGTCCGGGTAGAACACCTGCACCGCGGCACGTTCCCCGGTGGCACCGTTCCCCATCGAGGTCTCCGCGGTGACCGCGAGCCCGGCGGTGACCGCGGCCGTGTCCTCGCCGCGGCGCAGGTGCACGACCAGCGTCCACCGCACCAGGTCGACCACGTTCGTCACCGGGGCCAGCACCAGCTCGGCGACCTCCCCCGCCGCCACCCGCAACGGCAGGGTCGTGGCGCCGTCGAGTCCGCGCGTGGTGCCGCGGTCCAGGTCCACCTCGACGTCGGGAGCCGCCAGCGGCGCGTACGCGGCGCCCGACCGCACCACCTCCTCGACGAAGTCCGGTGTCAGCGGCGCGGTGTGGTGGTTGTGGACCAGGCTGACCCCGTCGGCGTCCAGCGGCAGCTCCAGGACCTGCGCGATGCCGACCCGTTCGACCACGACCGCGCCGCGCACCCGCAGCACGACGTTGTGCCCCGTGAGCGGGACGTGCTCGGCCACCGGCCCGGTGACCGGTCCCGGAGCGATGACCGCGCTCATGTGGGTGCGGGTGCTGACCTCGACCACGCCGGCGAACGCGGGGTCCTCGACCACCACCGGCACGACCCGGACGGGGTGGGTCAGCACGTACACGCGACCTCCCGTCACCGCACCGCCCCGGGGTAGCGGGCGGCGGTGCGGAACGGCCAGTGCCCGAGCCCGACGCGCAGGGACCCGCTGCGCCGCCCGCACACCCAGTCCAGGTGCAGCACCCACTCGACGTCGCCCTGCTCGGTGACGACCTTGAGGTCGAACGCCTCCGACTCGTGCAGGCCGACCTCGTAGGGGAAGTCGGTGTCCCCCAGCGCACGCAGCCGTGGAGGCGTGGCGTCGAGCAGCACCTCGAACCGGCGGCGGGGCACCGCGGCGGCGTGCCGGTTCAGCGGCCCTGACCGGTCGGTCCTGGTGAGCACCTCGACCCGCAGCTCGGCGAGCACCACCGGAGTCCTGGACACGCCGGTGACGATCAGCTGCACGGAGTGGCCGCTGGCCGGCACGTCCACGACCCGGTCGCCGTCGGTGAGGGAGACGTAGTCGAGGTTGCGCAGCCGCACGTCGACCACGAGCGGGTCGGCGCCGGGATCGTCCTCGGGCACCTCGGGTGGCACGTGCACGGTGACCGGGCCGTTGATCGTGCCCACCTGGAGGGCGACGCCGTTGACGGTTCCGATCTCGTTGCGCACCGGCGGATCGCTCATGGCGACGACGTTATCGGGGCACCGGCGGGCCCAGTGGTGGATTCCACCTGACCGCGGGACTGGAAAGGCCGGTGTGGCGGCCCGGGAGCCCACCGGGCCGCCACACCGCTGTGGACGCGAGAGGGCGAGGCCGGCCCCACCGGCGCGGTACGAGCGCACGCCGCGGGCGTCTGGTCCGCCACCTGGCCGCGCGGCGCGTCGGAGTCGCTCGTCGCCGCTTGCCCTGTACCGGTGGGGCCGGCCTCGGATCTAGGGCCTCGCGCGTCCTCCGCCCGAGCGCACCATCTCCGGCCTCGACCGCGAGTGCCTCCGCCGCTGCAAAGGCGGGGACGTCGACGACGAGACCGACGGGGGAACCGACGATGCGCGGGCGGCGACTGGTTCGGGAACGGGGATCTGGGTGGTGGGCAGCGGCTGCGGGGTCTCCTCGGCCGGCTGGGTCCACACCGGACGGCTGAGGTCCACGGTGTTCTGCCGGAACAGCTCCGGCGTCTCGGTGATGATCTTGCCGGGTTGTTCGAGGCCGACGATGCCGACGAGCTTGCCGTCGGCGATGAAACCGGTCAGGCCGTTGACGTCGGTGGTGTCGGTGCCCAGCACGGGCAGGCCCGCGCCCTGCACGCGCATGCCGTACTGCTCGGTCCAGAACCGCGGGACCGGCGTGTAGGGCTTGGCGGAGTTGCGGCCCACCAACAGGTTCTCGGCTGCCGCGCGGCCGCCCTCGACCGCGTTCAGCCAGTGCTCGACGCGGCGGACGACGCCGTTGAAGCGCAGGTTCGGCCACCGGGCCACGTCACCGCAGGCCACGATGTTCTCGGCGCCGACGACGTGGTTGGTCGCGTCGCAGAGCACGCCGTCCTCGATGACGAGGCCGGAGCCGCGCAGCCAGTCGACAGCGGGCGAGGCGCCGACGGCGAGCACGACGCAGGAGGCGAAGAACACCTGGCCGTCGCTCAGGTGGATGCCGATGCCGCCGGGCTGGCGCACCCAGTGCTTGATGCCGACGCCGGTGGCCAGCCGCACGCCGTGCTCGACGTGCGCCTCGGTGATCTTCTTGCCGATGTCGTCGCCGACGACACCGCCCAGCAACGCGGGCGACCGGACGATGAGGGCCACGTCGCGGCCCATGTGCCGCACGGAGCAGGCGAGCTCGCAGCCGATGAAGCCACCGCCGATGACGGCGACGAGCCCCTGCGACTGGCGGATGTTCCTGCGGATCGCGACCGCGTCGTCCAGCGTGCGCAGCACGTGCACCCGCGGGTCGTGGCGCGGCGCCCCGCCCATCGCCCTGGCGTCCACGCCGGTGGCGATGATCATGCCGTCGTACTTGATCTCCTCACCGCCGGGCACCCAGACGGACTGCGTCTTCGGGTCCAGGTGCAGCGCGGGGGAGTTGAGGCGCCACTCGGCGTCGAGGTCGCCCGAGTACGACAGCAGCGAGTCGTCGGGGTGCCACTCCCCCGTGATGATCTGCTTGGACAGGCATGGGCGGTGGTACGGGAGGTGGCGTTCGGCCGACAGGATCGTGATCCTGCCGTCGAAGCCCATCTCGCGCAGCCGTTCCGCGGAGCGGACTCCACCGAGTCCGCCGCCGACGACCACAATCCGCTCGCTCACTTCACTCGCTCCCTGATCTCGATCGCGCGCATGGGGCACGCGCGGGCGGCCGACCGCGCCTGGGCGAAGTGCTCCTCCGGCGGGCGGCGGTTGTAGGTCAGGCGGTTGTCCTCGATCAGCTGGAAGACGTCGGGGGCCTCCGCCTGGCAGGTGCCGTAGCGGTGGCACTTCTCGTTGTTGACGCTGACGTCCATCGCGTCGCCCTCGCCGATGCCGGGCTCCTTGCCCCGCTCGGGCTCCAGCATGCCGATGCGCATCAGCACCTCCGGGGGCAGGAACCGCGCCAGGGCGAGGGTCGCGGTGGGGACGAGGATCGTGAGGCCGGCGAGCCACAGCACGGACAGGTTGCCGTTCGCGATGGCGCCGAACCAGGAGTGCACAACGGTGATCGCCACGGCGATGTACGCCGTCTGGTGGAACCGCAGCCACTTGCGGTAGAAGACCTTGTGCCGCATGGACGCCAGGATGGCGATAGCGGCCATGACCTCCAGTCCGAGGATGCCGAGGGCGTGCCGGAAGAGGCCGCCGTCGACGAAGGGCAGGATGAGCTTGACGTAGCTGAACGCCCCGTTCTGCAGCAACGTGAACGCAAAGGCGTGCACCGCACCGAACGCGATCGCGAGCGACGCGAGCACCATGTGCCCGTTCTTCAGTCCTTCCCGGCCGGTGAGCTTCTCGGCCCACCCGGTCGCGATGAGCACGCCCCAGGACAAGGTCGCGCACATGAAGACGTAAGCCAGCCTGGCGGAGAGTTGGGCCATCTTCTTCAGGCCCGAGTCGAACTCGGACGCCTGGGCCACCAGGAGCGGAATCTGGCTGGACAACAACACTTCCTCCGAACGAACTCCGAACGGGTGAAACTCTCGCGGGAACCCGCCCGGTCCTGCGGTGCAGGAGTGGGCACAGCAGGGCCGGGCGGGTGGGAACAGGTCCGCGTTGGAGTGCCTCTTACCCGGGGACACCACCTCCGTTTCCCGTTTTCAGACGGGGTCTTGCAGACTCACCGCACCGGCCGTCGCGGGCGGAGGACTCGGAGCAGGAGGATCGTCAGGACCACTCCCGCGGCGGTGACCGTGAGGATCACCCACATGTTCGGCCCCTCACCGGAGGCCAGGGTCGCGTTGATGATGCCGCCGGCGGGCACGGGCTCGGCGAACGCGGCGTCACCCGCGAGGCCGGTGCTCTCCAGCAACGTCATGTGCTTCATCACCACGTCGATGCCGACCTGCGCGAACGGCCGGATGAGGTCGTTGCGGGTCTGGATGCGCACCTTCGCGACGAACGCGAACACCGATCCGTGCGCCGCGCGCAGCCGGTCGGCGAACGCCTGGTCGAACGCGGCGCCCTCCAGGCCGTTCAGCTCGTCCATCCAGGACTGCTGCGCCGCGCTGGGCAGGTCGGGGATCGGGACGTTCAGCTGGGCCGAGAGCTTCTTCACCGCCTCGTCCAGCTTCATGTGGTCGAGCATCAGCTGCTTCCCGACCACCTTCACGCGCGGGTTCTGCGCCTTGGTCTGGGCGAGCTCGCCCATCGGCATCTCCCACAGACCGGCCTGGCGCACCTTCACCAGGAGGTCCCGGTCGTTCGCGGTCAACGGGCCGCCTTCGGCCTGCACCGTTCCCCCGGTGTCCGCGGGCTGGGCGGACGCGGTGACCGCACCGCCGGAGAACAGGAACAACATCGCCAAGACGGTGGCGAGGGCTCTGGTCATCGTCTTGAAGTCCTCGTTGTCCAGGAAGTTGGTTCTGGGAGTTGGTTCAGGAAGTTGGTTCGGGGAGTCGGTTCCGGGGATCGGCACGAGGTCAATAACCGGGTGCGGCCGCGGACGACGAGGGCGGTGGCGCCGTCGGCGTGGCACCGGTCGTACCGGTTTTCGCGTTGTTCTGGGCCTTGCCGCCGGTGATCTTGGCGCCGTTGGGGGCGGTGGCGAACCACACGCCGCCCTTGGCCTGGCCCTTGAGGTCACCGGCCGTCTCGTCCTCGGCGAACGTGTACTGCGGCCACCCGGCGATCGTGAGCTGCTTCGTGCCGTCGGACCTGGTCACGGTCCCGATGAGACCGGGGTCCACGCCGGCGGCCATCGGGTCGTTGTCGGCCTTCACCGGCTTCCACGCCTTCGCGCACTCACCCTCGCAGTTGGACTTCGCGGGTTTGGGCGTGTCCTTGTCGTACCGGTAGAGCGGCAGGCCGTCGCCGTCGGTGACGTGCCAGCCGACCTGCGCGGACTCCGCCACCGCGAGCAGCGTGACCTTGCTCAGGTCCGCCGGTGCGGCCTTGAGACCGCCATCGGGCGTGGTGGCGGGCGTTTGCGAGCTGCCGCACGCGGTGAGGCTGAGAGCCAGTGCCGCCAGGGCGGTGACGGCCTGTCCACGTCGCATCGGCAGGGTCCTTTCTCGGCTTGGGTACCGAGGAGTACGGACACGATCCGGCAACGGTTCACGAACTTCGTGAGGAATATTTGCCTCTCGACTTGAGACGGTTGATGGGGCAAGGATGTCCCCCGTGGCGCGGCATAGACGTCAACGTGAGTTAGACGAACAATCACCAAGACCGGGATCTCTCGAAGAAGAGTTGATCCGTCGGCTGTACGAGGAATTCGGCAGCGCCCTGCTGGGACACTGCATGCGGTTGACCGGCCATGATCGTCAATGGGCCGAGGACATCGTGCAGGAGACACTGGTCAGGGCTTGGCGCAACGCCGAGAAGCTCGAACGTGACCCCGTGCTCCTGCGGTCGTGGTTGTTCACGGTGGCAAGGCGGTTGGTCATCGACGACAGGCGAAAGCGGAGCGTCCGTCCGCAGGAGTTCGAACTGACCCCTTCGGACGAGTCGCCCTCGGGCGGTGAGGAGGACCGCACCCTCGCGGCGATCGTCGTCGCCGAGGCGATGAACGGTCTCTCCGAGGAGCACCGGGAGGCTATTCTCGAAACGTACCTGCGGGACCGCACCGTCGGTGAGGCCGCGGCGGCACTGGGCGTGCCACCGGGGACGGTCAAGTCGAGGGTGTACTACGCGCTGCGTGCGTTGCGGCGTGCGTTGCACGATCGGGGAGAGACGCGGTGACAACGGCACCAGACCACCTCGACGTCGCCGCCTACGTGCTCGGCATCCTCGATGCCGATGAGGTGGAGGCGTTCGAGAACCACCTGACCGAATGTCGGCGGTGTGCTCTTGACCTGCGCGACTTCGCGGTGGTGCCGGACCTCATCGACGAGGCCGACGCGGGCGGGATGCTGAGGGGGACGGCTCCGGAACGCCCGGACGGCAAGTCGGTGCGGGTCATGCTCGACGCGGTGGCGGCCCGGCGCAAGCGCAGGCGGTGGTTCATCGCGCAGGGCGTGGCCGCCGCGGCAGCCGGTGTCATCGCGGTGACCGCCGTGGTCACCACGCTGGTCGTCGGTGGCGACGACGGGTCGAACCAGGCGGGGGGCGGGCAGAACCCCAGCACGTCGACCTCGCAGACGCGGGTGGCCAACAACCAGGCCGACTCGTCGATGCAGGTGCAGCAGCAGGACCCGAACAGCGGTGTGTTCACGAAGATCACCGCGTCCGACGAGCCGTGGGGCACGTCGATGGACATCGAGGTCAGCGGGATGTCCGGCCCGTCCAAGGGCTCGCTCGTCGCGGTCGGCCGCGCGGGCCGCGTCGCCCAGGTCACGTCCTGGTTCGCACCGGAACCCGTGGCCGGCGACAAGAAGACGATCCGGTTGCAGGCGAACGTGGCCATGCGGTGGCACGAGATCGCCACCTTCCGCATCCACGACGAGAACGGCAAGGTGTTGCTCGAGGTCGTCGCTTCCTGACCCGAGCGGCGAAAAGCGCCCGGACCACCTGCCCCCGCTCGATCCGTGAGATCCTGTGGGGGCGGTTGTCGTTCTCGGGGAGGCTGTGCACGTGGCGATTGGCCCGTCAGCGGTCGAGCGTTGGCTCGATCTGTCCACATCGGAGCTGCGCGCTCAGGTGACGAAGCTCGTCTCGGCCCGGTTGCCGGGTGATCACGCGGTGTGGCAGGCGGTCCGGCGGCATCCCGCGCTGGTCGCGCGCATCCGCGGTGTCCTCTCCGGACTCGCGGCGTCCGCGGCCGGCAGCAAGGACGAGGCGATGCAGAAGGTCTGGATCTCCAAGGCGCGGCAGGCGCTCGACGTGTCCGCGCCACCACCGGTGAAGGCGGCGCGCAAGCCGGTGGTCAAGGAGGTTCCCGCGGAGGAGGCACCGGAGCAGGTGTTCGACTTCGCGCAGCCGGAACCGCAGCGGCAGCCGCCGAAGTCCATCCCGACGATGCTGTTCCAGGAGCCGAGTTAGCGATGGTCGTCTTCGGAGCGTTCATCTCCCTGTCCGGCCTGCTGATCCTGCTGCTGCGCGACGCGCCGCTCGGTGGCCTGAGCCCCACGCCGGTCGGCTGGGTGATGACAGCACTGGGCCTGGTGTTCCTGGCGCTGGGCGTCGTGCGCTACCGCCGCAGGCGCGCGCAGGGCCTGCCGGGGCCGGTCGGCAACCCGATCACCCGCGCCAAGGCCCTCCCGCGGTTGTGGAAGGCCTGGCGCAGCGGCGCGTACCGGGGGCTGCCCCGCAACCAGCTCGCCCTGTGGGCGGTGGCGCTGGTGTACCTGGTCTCGCCGATCGACCTGGTGCCGGAGCTGCTGCCGGTGATCGGCGTGACCGACGACGCGGGGGTGCTGGTGTGGCTGCTCAGCAGCCTGTCGGTGGCGTCAGGGACGTTCGTGCGCTGGGAGAAGGACCATCGCGACCCTGGTCGCGGGATCGAGGCCCCGTGAGGCCTCCTCGCGCATGAGCTCCGCGAGCCCCGGTGACGGCTCGGTGACCGTCCGGAACCCGAGCCGCTCGTAGTAGGGCGCGTTCCACGGCACGTCGCGGAACGTCGTGAGCGTCACAGCGCGGTCGGCCGGCGTGACGTGCTCGATCAACGCCGCGCCGATGCCCTGCCGTGCGCACGACGGGTGGACGCTCACCTGGTGGATGTGGGTGGCGTCGTCCACGGGGCCGACCGCGATGAACGCCACGGGCACCCCGCTGCCGCCCACCGCGACCCAGACCTCGTGCTCTGCCAGGGCTTCCAGCGACATCGGGGCGTCGGCGGCGATCTCGGGCATGCCGACGTCGGTGAACGGTTCGCCGGAGGCGACTTCGATCTCCTGGAGGTACGGCAGTTCGGCTGGTTGGGCGAGGCGGATCAACACGCCCGCCATCCTGATAGGCCGGACACCGACCGCGCAGCCGAATCGCGTTAAAGTCCGACGTGATGCGAACCAAGACCGTGCGCGTCCTCTTGGTCGAGGACGACGATGGTGACGCGGTCCTCGTCGAGGCGCTCCTCGAAGAGGCGAACGCGCCATTCCAGCTGACGCGTGCCCGCACGCTGGCCGAAGCGGAGACCCTGCTGGCCGACGCGGAGTGCGTGCTGCTCGACCTCGGCCTGCCCGACTCCCACGGCCTGAACGGCCTGCACCGGCTGCTGGGCATACCCCGCGCGCCCGCGATCATCGTGCTCACCGGCCTGGACGACGAGGGCGAGGGCATCGACGCGGTCGCGGCCGGTGCCGAGGACTACCTGGTCAAGGGTCAGGTCGACGGCGAGCTGCTGCTGCGCGGCGTGCGGTACGCGGTCGAACGGCGCCGGGCCGACGACGCCCAGCAGAAGCTGCGCGAGGCCACCCTGGTCGCTCAGGAACGCGCCCGCCTGGAACGCGGCCTGCTCCCTCCCCCGCTGCTCAAGGGCTCCGACCTGGACCTGGAGGTCCGCTACCAGCCCGGTGGCCAGCGGATGCTGCTCGGCGGTGACTTCTACGACGCGGTCGGCCTGCCCGACGGCACGGTGCACGCGATCATCGGCGACGTCTGCGGCCACGGCCCCGACGAGGCCGCGCTGGGCGTCTGCCTGCGGATCGCGTGGCGTGCGCTGGTGCTCGCGGGCGAACCGCCGGAGAAGGTGCTGCGGACGCTCGACCAGGTGCTGGTCGCGGAGCGGCACGGTGAGGGCATCTTCACCACGGCCTGCACCGTCACCGTGGCACCGGACCGGCGCTCGGCCCGGTACTTCCTCGCCGGTCACCCCGAACCGCTGCTGGTGGCCGGTCAGCAGATCGTGGACCTGCCCCAGTCGAAGATCGGCGTGCCGCTGGGCGTGCTGCCCGACTACGCGTGGACCGGCGTGGACGTGCCGCTGCCGCCCGGCTGGTCGCTCATGTGCTTCACCGACGGCCTGATCGAGGGCCGGGTGCCCGACGACACCGACCGCCTCGGTGTCGAGCGCCTGTGCGAGATCATGCAGGACGAGCTGCGCCGCGGCACCGCGTCGTGGCTCGATCCGGTGATCGCGGAGGTTACCCGGCTCAACGGCGGGGAACTAGACGACGACATGGCCGTCCTGCTGCTGAAAGACCCCAGGTGAAGCTCACGTGAAACTGTCCGACCGGATGCCGGCCAGCCGGATGCTGGTCGTCATCGTCACGGTGCTGCTCGTGATGACGGCGGTGGCGATCTCCTCGACCGTGGTGGCGCTCGACTCGCTTTCGACGGCCCGCCAGCGCGCGGTCGACGCGGTCGAGCCGGCCGCGCGGGAGGCGAAGGACCTCAACCGGGCGTTCCTCGACCAGGAGACCGGCCTGCGCGGGTTCGTCCTCACCGGTGAGGACGACTTCCTGCGGCCCTACCTCGACGGGCAGAACGCCGAGCGGGAGGCCGCGCAGCGGGTGCGCGACCACGTCGGTGACCCCGGCGGCCGGCTCGACCGCATCGGCCGGCTGGCGGGCCAGTGGCGTGCCGAGTACGCGGAGCTGACGATCACCGCGGTCCAGCTGTCCGGTCCCGGCAGCCCGAGCGACATCGAGCGCGGCAAGGTGCTGTTCGACCAGATCCGCGCCGAGCTGGCCGGGTTGCAGACCGACATCGGCGAGCTGGGCCGGCAGGCCAGGCAGGACCTGAGCGCCGCGGCGAACGTGGTGTTGTGGCTGGTCATCGGCATGGGCGTGCTGCTGGTCGCGGTGATCGGCGGCCTGTCGGCGCTGCTGCACCGCATGCTGATCGGTCCGCTCGCGAGCCTCGCCGAACAGGTCAGGGAGGTTGCGAACGGCGACTTCCAGCGCCGCATCGACGTGCACGGCCCGCGCGAGACGGTGATGCTCGGCGACGACGTCAACGCGATGCGCCACCGCATCGTGCAGGAGCTGGCGACGCTGGAGGCGGCGAAGACGGAGCTGCAGCGCTCGAACGCCGAGCTGGAGCAGTTCGCCTACGTGGCCTCGCACGACCTGCAGGAACCGCTGCGCAAGGTGGCGTCGTTCTGCCAGCTGCTGCAACGCCGTTACGGCGGGCAGCTCGACGAGCGCGCCGACCAGTACATCGACTTCGCCGTCGACGGCGCCAAGCGGATGCAGGGCCTGATCAACGACCTGCTGGCGTTCTCCCGCGTGGGCCGCATCACCCGCGAACGCACGATGGTGGACCTCAACCAGGTGGTGCGCCAGCTGGAGGACAGCTTCTCCGAGCGGATCGAGGAGACCGGCGCGACCCTCGTGGTCGCCGACCTGCCCCCGGTGCGCGGCGAGGCGACGCTGCTCAGCGCGGTGTTCCAGAACCTGATCAGCAACGCGCTGAAGTTCAGGGGCGAGGACCCGCCGGTCGTCACCATCGCGGCAGAACGCGACGGCGACATGTGGAGGTTCTCGGTGCACGACAACGGCATCGGGATCGAGCCGGAGTACGCTGACCGGATCTTCGTCATCTTCCAGCGCCTGCACCCGAAGGACGCCTACCCCGGCACGGGCATCGGACTGGCGATGTGCCGGAAGATCGTCGAGTACCACGGCGGCACCATCTGGCTGAACACCGGTGTGGACTCCGGTACGCGCTTCGAGTTCACGCTGCCCGCCACCGACGCACTGCCTGAGGAAACCGCATGAACGAGGCACCGCTGACCGTGATCGACGTCCTGCTCGTGGAGGACGACCCCGGCGACGCGCTGATGACGCAGGAGGCGTTCGAGCACCACAAGATCCGCAACCAGCTGCACGTGGTGAAGGACGGTGTGGAGGCGCTGGAGTTCCTGCGCCGCGAGGGCCAGTACGCGAACGCGCCGCGGCCGGGCCTGATCCTGCTGGACCTGAACCTGCCCCGCAAGGACGGCCGCGAGGTGCTGGCCGAGGTCAAGGCGGACGCCGAGCTGCGGTCGATCCCGGTGGTCGTGCTGACGACGTCGGAGGCGGAGGAGGACATCCTGCGCAGCTACAGCCTGTACGCGAACGCCTACGTGACCAAGCCGGTGGACTTCGACCGGTTCATCGACGTGGTGCGCCAGATCGACGACTTCTTCGTCACCGTGGTGAAGCTGCCGCGCTGATCACGGGCGGTTTCCCGGACAGCGCGGGCAGCCCCGCCGTTCTGGCGGGACTGGTCCACGGGGCTGCCTGCTCCGCCGAGCCCACCAGAGCTGGGCGGTAGCGGGTCCGTCGCCGGCGGTCAGTCGACGCTCAGCACGATCAACGGGTCGTCGTCCGCCTGCACGACCCACTGCTGCTCCTCGCGCGGTTCCGGGATCACGGAAGCCCACAAGCCGTCGCCGCCGGGCCTGATGCTTTCCTTGGGCAGAGTCATGTCCTTCGGCTACCCGGTTCCCCGGAACGTATGCCGGACAACGTGACCGCAATCGCATCCATCACCCGCGCGGTCGCCTCGTCCAGCACCTCGGCGGTCAGTTCGCGGTCGTAGAGGTCGCTCAGGTCGACCGGCGCACCCGCGACCACCTCGACCCGCTTGCGCGGCAGCAACCGCGGCAGCACGGTGCCCCTGGGCAGCAGGTCCTGGGTGCCCCACTCGGCGACCGGGACGACCGGGGCGCGGCTCTCCAGGGCCATCCGCGCGACGCCGGACTTGCCCTTCATCGGCCAGTTGCCGGGGTCGTCGGTGAACCTGCCCTCGGGGAACACCATCACGCACTCCCCCGCCTTCAGCGCCTCCACGGCCGGGCGCAGCGCCCTGGCGGCCTTGACGGTGCCCCGTTCGACCGGGATGTGGCCGCCTGAGCGCATGACCCGGCCGAAGAGCGGCGTGCGCCAGAGCGAGGCCTTCGCGAGGATGCGCGGGACGCGGTCCGACATCAGCGCGAAGACGACGGCGGCGACCGTGTCCGAGTTCGACAGGTGGTTGAACGCGAGGATCACGCCACCGGTGCCGGGCACGTGCTGACGGCCCCGCACGCGCAGGCGGACGAACAGCACGACGATCGGCCACAGGACGTCGATGGCCAGGGAGAACCAGAAACCTCTGCCTCGTCGTGGCATCTTCCACGTCCAGGCGGCGAGCTCGAGCGGGGTCACGCCCGCCATTCCAGCACGCGAGCCCGGGACGGATCAGGGATTGACGGAAAGATCGACGATCGTGACCGCGGGGCGGGTGCACCGGTCGAGTGCGGCCTGCGCCTGGCTCAGCTCGGCTTCTCCCGCTCTCCCGACGACGTCGTCGAGAACGGGTTCGAGCCTGCGCTCGGTCAGTCGTTTGACGACGCTTTCGGTCATGCCCGTGATGCCGGCGTCGTTGGCCACCGCGGTCACCTCCAGGCCGGGGCGCTCGCCGGCCGGTGCCGAACGCCGCCGGGGGACGAAGAGGAACCTCCTCGCCAGGCCCAGGTGCGCGGCGGCGCACAGGCCTGCCGCACGGTGGACAGCCCGTACCGCGAGCACGCCGGACAGCACCTGAGCCCGCCGGCTGCCGCCGCTGTCGTGGTCGGAGGAGAGGTGGCGCAGGCAGGCCCGCCGCACGACCTGTTCCAGGGAGGGGGACCGGAGGGCGTCCTCGACGCCTCGCACATCCCCTTCCAGCAGCTGTGGATACCTTCGGCGCACTTGGTCCACGTACTCGGGCGAGCGCTGACCGAGCATCATGTCGCGCTTGAGCCACTCCGCCTCGTGCGGACCGCTGGGGGCCTCCGCCCCGGGGTCCCAGGGAACGCCGTACTGGCGGATCTCACCCATGAAGACCTCGACCGACATGGAACCGCCGCCGGTCGGCCTCCTGACGGTGAACGAGCGCATTTCTTCGCGCATCCTGTCGATCAGCTCCGCGGCGAGGAGAGCCCGCCGGACGAACTCCGGGGACTCCACCTCCACCTCACCGGAGATCAGCGGCGACAGCAACTCGTTGGCGGCGGCACCGAGGGCGACGCTCTTCTTGAACAGCCTCCAAAGATTCGATTCGTCGCTCGTGCCCGTCCAGGTCCTCGTTCTTCCGTCGCCGTACGCGGATGCGATTCGGACGTCCGGCATGCCGTCGGCGCTCACGACGACCGTGGGCGCGTTCCACGTGACGACGGACGCGAAAGCCTGGCGTGGCGGATGCCCGGCTCCGGACGCTTCCGCCAGGTCGGCGTAGTAGCGCCGGAACGCGCACGCGGACCGCCCGACGCGGAGGTGCCCGAACGCCTGCTCGACCTCCTGCCCGGTCTCCACGGCGAACCGCGCCACCGCGCTGCCGCAGAACCCCAGGCCGACGAGCAAGCGCCGCGCCTCGTCCCGGCTGACCTCCGCCACCTCGGGCAGGCCGGCGAGCACTTCCGAGCTCAGCTCCCTCACGAGGTCCTCGGCCGCCGCCGCGCTCTTCCCGGCACCCCAGGCCGCCGTGGGCAGGCGCCGCAACACCCACTCGTCTGCCCGTGCGACGGCTCCCGATGCCGCTAGACCAATCATCGCAAACTCCACCGTGGGCCTGGAACACGACGAGTCGAAAAACAAAAGATGTGCGCCACACACCGGCGGAATTCACGACAAAGCCGAGGACCATTGACGCGATTCCGTCGAGGAAAGCCGGTGAGTCACCTCACCTCGTGGTATCGACTGTAGTTTCCCCGTCGAGAAGAATGAAGCGAAAATGGAGGAATGCCCGTTTGGTCATCGCTCTTGCCCGAAACTCCCTCAGGCCCTCCGCCGTCAGGACAGGTACTCGAACACGCCCCCGGACTCCGTCCGGGTCAGTTCGCCGCGTTCGACGAGGACGTCGAGGTGCGCGGCGGTCTCGCCGATCGCGAGCACCTGGTTGAACATGTCGAGGTCGTCGAACCGGCGTTGCCGGCGGGTCCAGCCGATCTTGCGGGCGGTCTCGAACGCGGTGCCCGCGACGGCCTTGCCGATCTCCTCCAGCCGCTGCTCGTGGAAGCCCAGCAGCTCGTCCACGCGGGCGTGGACGCTGTCGGTCACGGGACCGTGCGCGGGCAGGAGCTTGAGGTCGGGCAACCCGCGCGTGAGCCGCAGCGAGGTCATGTAGTCGCCCAGGGGCAGTTCGGGGCGCAACGGCTCGAAGCCGATCGACGGGGTGATGTGCGGCAGGACGTGGTCGCCGGAGAACAGGACCTTCGCGGTGTGGTCGACGAACACGACGTGGCCGCGGGTGTGTCCCGGCGTCGGGATGACCTCCAGGCTGCGGTGCTCCAGGTCGAGGGTCGACGCGGTGAGCCACTCGTCGGGTTCCTCGTAGTCGCGCAGCGCCTCGCCGCGGTCGACGCTGTGCATGATCTTGACCCACGTCTCCGCGAGCTCGCCGGCACCCCACTTGCGCAGGTCGGAGACGTGCTGGTCCTCCTGGCCGTGCAGCATGTGCCGCAGCGACGGCTGCTCGCCGAGGCCCAGGCCGATCTTGCTGCCGAACACCCTGCGCAGCGACACCGCCATCGTGAAGTGGTCGCGGTGCACGTGCGTGACGAGGAACCGGCGGATGTCCTCGAAGCCCTTGCCCAGGGTGCCGAGCGCGGCCTCCAACTGGTCGCGGGCCTCGTCGAGGGCCCAGCCGGAGTCGATCATCACCAGGCCGTCGCCGTCCTCGACCGCGTACACGTTGACCGCCCGCAGGCCGTCGTTGGGCAGCGGCAGCGGAATGCGGTGCACACCTGGTGCCACCTCGAACGCGCCCGGCTCACTCCACACGCCCGCTCACCCCGATCGTTAGCGCTCGCAACTATCTACCGGACGGTAACACGGTATTCGGGGTGCTTGTCGATGTACTTCGCCACGAACGGGCACAGGGGCGAAATCTTCACCCCGCGGGCCTGGACGTCGTCCAGTGCGAACTTCGCGAGCTGCCCGCCGAGGCCCTGCCCGGCGTAGGCGTCGTCGACCTCGGTGTGCACGAGCGCGAGGACGCCGCCCACGTCCCGGTACTCCAGGAAGCCCGCGAGCTTCCCGTCGACGTGGACCTCGTAGCGGCTCTCCGCGCGGTTGTCGGTGACCATGTCGACCATCTAACCCCGCGCGCTGGAAAAATGTCCGTCATGGACGTCTACCTGCTGATCCTCGGCGACCACCTGCCCAACCCGTGCACGGGCCGGGAGGTGCCGCAGGCCGAACGGCTGCGGGCGATGGTCGAGCAGGCGGTGGTGGCCGAGGATGCGGGGTTCGCCGGCGTCGCGATCGGCGAGCACCACTTCACCCGCTACATCGTGTCCGCCCCCGAACTGCTGCTGTCGGCCGTGGCGGCGCGGACGTCCACGCTGCGGCTGTCCACGGGCGTCACGCTGCTCGCCCACCGCGACCCGGTCCTGGTGGCCGAGGCGCTGGCGACGCTCGACGTGCTGTCGAGCGGGCGCGCGGAGCTGATCGTGGCGCGCGGGGTGGACCAGCAGACCGATGCGGCGTTCGGGGTGCAGCCCGGTGAGCTGCGGGCCCGGTTCGAGGAGCACCTGCGGCTGCTGCTCAAGCTGCTGGAGGAGCCGGAGGTGAGCTGGGACGGGCGGTTCCGCGGCCAGCTGACCGAGGTGACGACGACGCCGCGGCCGGTGCAGACGCCGCGCCCGACGGTGTGGATCGGGTCGGGATCGGCGGTGTCGGCCGATCTCGGGGCCGAGCTGGAGATGCCGCTGATGCTGCCCTCGACGCTGCGCGACCCGTCGATCTACCAAGACGTCGTGCAGCGCTACCGCGAACGCTTCCCCACCGGCCGCGTCGGGGTGCCCAGCCACGTGTTCGTGGCGGAGTCCGACGCGCGCGAGCGGTGGCGGCCGCACCTGGCCGAGTACGCGCGGTTCGCCGACCCGTGGCGCGGTGACGGTGACATCGATGTCGACGAGATCATGGAGGGTGCCGCGGTCTGCGGGACGCCCGACGAGGTGGCGGCGCGGCTGAACGCGTTGGCGCGGACGCTGTCCATCGACACGCACCTGGTGATGGTGGACATCGGGGGCATGCCCCACGAGTCGGTCATCGAGACGATCCGGCTCTTCGGTGCCGAGGTGCTGCCGAAACTTGTTTAACACCAACGGCGCCAAGGCTTAACACGGGCCGGTCAGGATCTGTCCCGTGGGCATCACCGTCATCGGCATCACGCACCCGGACCAGGTCGGGGCACTCCCCGGCGGCACGAACGTGCTGGTGCTGGCCGATGACGGCACGTGCGCCGACGAGTTCCTCGACACCGACTTCGGCGCGCACCAGCTGGTGGTGCGGGCCTCCGGGCGCGGGTCGGCGTTCTTCGCGGTGGCGGACAAGGCCCGTGAGGTGGGCGCGGACCGGGTCCTCTTCGGTGGCGTGCACGAGACCGCCACCGGGTTCGTCACCGGGGAGGACCCCGTGCTCGTGCTGGGCGTGCGCCCGCCGGGCGGACCGATCGCGCTCAACGCCGCGTTCGGGCGGTGGCTGGACCGCTGGCCGCGGCCCGCGAGCGCCTACCTCGGCGACGTGGACCACTGGCTCGCCGCGAACGCGCTGCGCGAAGGCCTGCGGGTGGAACTGGTTTCGTGGCGGATGGAACCCACCGTCCCCATGCGACGGAAGTTGACCGCCTAGTCATCCGAAGGCGGAAGACACTGTGCCGCCTGTGGAATACCGTTCCCCTCGCGACCACGCGATGACGCGCACCCGCCGGGGCTGAGAGCTCTCTCAGCATGCCGGTGCTGAGGTGTGGGGGCACACTGGTTCAGGGTTGATCTCAGGGGAAGACCTGACCCTCCGGTACGCCGCGTCGTCGAAGATGGTGCGCAAGAAATCCCACAGGAGGGGACAGACAGTGAGCACGTCCGATGGAGTCGCGGCGAGAGCCGTCGACGTGTGGAAGGAATACGGGTCCGGCGACGCCGCCGTGACCGCGCTCGCGGGGGTGAGCGTCGAGCTGGAGCGGTCGCGGTTCACCGCGATCATGGGACCGTCGGGGTCGGGCAAGTCGACCCTGATGCACTGCCTGGCGGGGCTGGACGACGTGACCCGCGGCGAGGTGTGGATCGGTGACACCAAGGTCACCGGCCTGAAGGACCGGGGGCTCACCGAGCTGCGGCGCGACCAGGTCGGGTTCATCTTCCAGCAGTTCAACCTGCTGCCGACGCTGACCGCCGAGGAGAACATCACGCTGCCGCTCGCCATCGGCGGCAAGAAGGTCGACCGGGAGTGGTTCGACGTCGTCATCGACACCGTCGGCCTGCGCGACCGGCTCTCGCACCGCCCGACGCAGCTGTCGGGTGGCCAGCAGCAGCGCGTGGCCTGCGCGCGTGCCCTGGTGTCGCGGCCCGAGGTCGTGTTCGCGGACGAGCCGACCGGCAACCTGGACTCGCAGTCCGGTGCCGAGGTGCTCGCGTTCCTGCAGCGGTCCGCCCGCGAGTTCGGGCAGACGATCGTGATGGTCACGCACGACCCGAACGCCGCGTCGTACGCAGACCGCGTCATCTTCCTCAAGGACGGCCACATCGTCCGCGAGCTGCTGGCGCCCTCGGCCGACGAGGTCCTGGAGACGATGAAGCACCTCGACGGTGTCGTGGTGCCACATGCTTAAGGCCACTATCAAGAGCTTGCTGTCGCGCAAGCTCCGGCTGGTGCTGTCCGCGCTCGCGGTGGTGCTGGGCGTGATGTTCGTGTCCGGGTCGTTCGTGCTGACCGACACGCTGCAGCGGTCGTTCACTGACCTGTTCTCGTCGGCGTTCGCCAACGTGGACGTCTCGGTGTCGCCGAAGCAGGAGAAGGGCAAGGAGCCCCAGCCGCTCACGCCGCAGGCGATCGCCGACGTGAAGGCGGTGCCGGGCGTGGCGTCCGCGGTCGGCGAGGTGCAGGGGTCCGCGCGGCCGATCGGCAAGAACGGCAAGGTCATCACGACCTCCGGCGCACCGCGGTTCGGCACCAACTGGACCGGCACCGGCCAGGAGAAGATCCGCGACGGCAAGGCTCCCGCGGCCGACGACGAGGTCGTCGTCAACGCCTACCTCGCCTCGACCGGTGGCTTCAAGGTCGGCGACGAGATCGGGCTGCTCACGCTGGAGCCGAAGAAGACCTTCAAGATCGCCGGTGTCTACGAGTACGCCGGTGGCCGCGAGTCGCTGGGCGGCGAGCTGTCCGTGGCGTTCACCGAACCCGTGGCGCAGCGGCTGTTGCTGGGCAAGCAGGACGCGTACTCCTCGGTCACCGTGACCGCCGCGGCCGGCACGTCCGACGACGCGCTGCGCGACGCCGTGGCCGCGAAGCTCGGCTCCGGCTACGACGTGAAGACCGGTGCGACGCTCGCGAAGGAGCAGGCCGACCAGATCAACGAGGGCCTGAAGTTCTTCAACTACGTGCTGCTCGGGTTCGCCGGCATCGCGTTGTTCGTCGGCATCTTCATCATCCTCAACACGTTCTCCATCATCGTCGCCCAGCGCACGCGGGAGCTCGCGCTGTTGCGGTCGATGGGCGCCTCCCGCGGCCAGGTCATCGGCTCGGTGGTGCTGGAGGCGTTCGTGATCGGCCTCATCGCGTCGATCGCCGGCCTCGGGGCAGGGGTCGGCGTCGGGGCGCTGCTGGCGACGATCTTCAGCTCGGTGGGCGGCACGAACCTGCAGCTCGCGGGCATCGGGGTGCCGGCGTCCGCGGTGATCTCGTCGTTCGCGGTCGGCATCGTCGTCACCGTGGTCGCGGCGGTCCTGCCTGCGCTGCGGGCGTCGCGGATCGCACCGGTCGCGGCCATGCGCGAGGCGGCCACGCCGGACCGGCCGCTGACGAAGATCACCGTCACCGGCGCGCTGGTCGCGGCCGCCGGTGGCACGGCACTGGCCTTCGGCTTCCGGCAGGCGTCGTTGCCGTTGATCTTCGGCGGCATCCTGGTGGCGTTCGTGGGCGTGGCGCTGCTGACGCCGATCCTGTCGCGGCCGATGGTGTCGCTGATCGGCCGGCTGCTGTCGTGGTCGATGCCGGGCCTGCTGGGCCGGCGCAACTCCGCCCGCAACCCGCGCCGCACCGCCATCACCGCCGCCGCGCTGATGGTGGGCATCTCGCTGATCACCGGCGTGAGCGTGGTGCTGACGTCGGCGACCAAGTCGATCGAGAAGCTGGCCTCCGGTCAGCTGCAGACCGACCTGATCATCTCCGGTGAGGGCCAGGCGGAGGGCCAGCCGGCGACGTTCCCGCGGGACGTGCTGTCGGAGGTCGAACGGACCGAGGGCGTGAAGTCGGCCGTCGGCTGGTCGCAGGACGGTGTGCTCCAGGGCGACAGCCAGCTGTTCGCGGTCGGCGTCAACGACGTGCCCGCACTGGCGACGATGTTCGCGCTGAAGCCGAAGTCCGGTGAGATCGCGCCGCTGAAGGACGACCAGCTCGCGCTGCCCGAGGAGATGGCGGCCGAGAAGGGCTGGACGGTCGGCAGCACGGTGTCGCTGCAGCTGGCCAGGGCCGCGCAGCCGCAGACCTTCACGGTCGGGTTCATCTGGGCCAAGTCCCAGGTGCTGCAGGGTGCGCTGGTGCTGCCGGAGTCGGCGGGCAAGAACTTCCGCTCCGACCGGGTCGCCCAGGCGTTCGTGCAGGTGAACCCCGGCACCAGTGCGGCGGACGTGCAGAAGCGGGTCGAGCCGCTGTTCGCCGACAACCCCGAGATCACCGTGCAGGACCGCAGCGCGTTCGTGAAGCAGACGACCTCGCAGTTCGACACGGTCCTGCTGATGATCCAGATCCTGCTGGCGCTCGCGATCCTCATCGCGGTGCTGGGCGTCATCAACACCCTGGCGCTGTCGGTGATCGAACGGACCCGCGAGCTCGGTCTGCTGCGCGCCATCGGCATGCGGCGCTCGCAGGTGATGCGGATGATCACCGTCGAGTCGGTGGTGATCTCCGTCTTCGGCGCGGTCCTCGGTCTCGCGGTCGGCCTCGCGCTGGGCGTCGCGACCGTGCAGGCGCTGAAGGACCAGGGCATCTCCGAGCTCGGTTTCCCGTGGGCCACGATGGTCCAGTACCTGGTGGTGGCCGCGTTCGTCGGCGTGGTCGCGGCGATCCTGCCGGCCATCCGCGCCGCACGGCTCAACGTCCTGGACGCCATCGCCTACGAGTGATCCTTGTTCTGGCGTCTGCAAGTACTGCCGACCACCGTGTCGGTAGTACTTGCAGACGCCTTGCCCACCGGGGTCAGGAGTGCGGGCAGGTGTCGCGGTACGCGCTGATGGCGGTGTTCGGCGCGGGGGCCGGGCACAGGAACTGGTCGTAGCGCAGGTCGTCGTCGACGAACCGCTTGAGCCACGACAGCGTGAACTTGCGGACGGTCACGTTGTCGCTGCGCGGGTCGGAGTGGTCGCCGCCGCGCAGTTCGAGGAACGCCTTGTCCGGTGCGGCGGTCATCGAGGTGTAGAACGGCAGCGAGTGCTGCGAGTTGGGTGCGGTCGGGTCGCTCTGGCCGCCGAGCACGAGGGTCGGGACGCCGACGGCCGACCAGTTCTTCGTGGTGTGCCAAGCGGCCAGCGGGATGGAGGCCTGCAGGGCGGGCCGGGAGACCGAGGCGCGCAGTGCGCCGCCGCCGCCCATCGAGTGACCCATCACGGCCAGGCGCGAGGCGTCGACGCGGGGGTTGGTGCGGACGGCGTAGTCCAGTGCCGCGAGCAGCTGGCGGCCGCGGCTGTCGGGGTCGTCGAAGCCGGACAGGGTGTTGATGGTGACCACCACGAACCCGAAGGACGCGAGCCGGGGACCGAAGTGCGCGACCGACGACTGGGTGGCGGTGAAGCCGGGTGAGACGGCGACAGCGCCGAACTTGAGGTCGCTGGTGGGGGTGTAGACGGTGCCGCCGCCGAAGTCCGGCTGGCGGGCGATGGTGGTCTGGGTGACGGCGAAGGTGCCGCGCGACGCCTCGACCGACGCGGCCGTGGGTGCCGGACCGCGTTCGTGGGGGTTGGCCAGCGCGGTGGCGGTGGCGGTGGGGGCGAAGGCCAGGACGAGTGCCGCGACAACGACTTTGATGCGCACGACGAATACACCTCAATTGGTTGCAGGGGAACCAAAACGGCGTCCCCAACGCTACCGCTCGGTAGGCTCGTCCGATTCGTCCGGTCGGATGGTTACCGAGCGCAGCTGAGCAGGGAATTGTCGTCCGATCAGGTCACCGTAGAGGCGGTATGCGACGAATCAGATGCCGCACAAGGGTGAGCGCGTGCCCACCAGGAGACAGTTCCTCGTACTGAGCTCAACGGCAGCGCTAACAGGTCTGCTGCCCGACGCCCCCGCTTCCGCGCTGGCCGATGTCGCCCAGCCGTACGCGTCCTACTGGCACCCCGCCACGATCCTCGACTGGGATCCGGCGACGGACCGGGACGCGCGGTACAACCGCAGCTCGGTCCCCCTCGCCCGGCGCGTCGTGCCCGCCCGGCCGGCCAACCCGCACGCCCGCGCGAACGAGGCGCGGGTGCAGGCGCTGGTCGCGTACGCGCCGACGAGCGGCAACCCCGCCCAGGGCGCGCTCGACATGAACTACTACGCCACCAACTACTGGCAGTACGTCGACGAGCTGGTGTTCTGGGGCGGCAGCGCCTCCGAGGGCCTGATCCTCGCGCCGAACCCGACCGTCACCGACGCCGCGCACCGCAACGGCGTGAAGGTGATCGGCAACGTGTTCCTGCCGCCCACCGCGTACGGCGGTCAGCTGCAGTGGGTGCGGGACCTCGTCCGGCGCGAGGGCGACCGGTTCCCGGTGGCGGACAAGATGGTCCAGGTGGCCCGCCACCACGGTTTCGACGGCTGGTTCCTCAACCAGGAGACCGCCGGCGGCAACGCCCAGCTGGCCGCCGACATGCGCGACTTCATCGTCTACCTGAAGAGGAGCGGCCTGCGGATCATCTGGTACGACGCGATGACCGACACCGGCAGCGTCTCCTGGCAGAACGCGCTGACCGCGCGCAACCGGATGTTCTTCGCCCCCTCCGACGAGATGTTCCTGAACTTCTGGTGGAGCGCGCAGGGCTTGCAGAACTCGGCGAACCTCGCCCGGCAGATGGGTCGCAGCCCGTACGACCTGGCGTCCGGTGTGGACGTCGAGTCGAACGGCTACAACACCAGCGTCGCCTGGGCCTCGATCTTCCCCGAGGGCGGGCCGCACACCACCTCGCTCGGCTTCTACCGTCCGGAGTGGACGTTCAAGTCCGCGACCGGTCCCGCCGACTTCTACGCGCGGGACAACAGGTTCTGGGTCGGGCCGAACGGCGACCCGGCCAACACGACGACAAACGCGGCGTGGAAGGGCGTCGCCCACCACATCACCGAGCTGACGCCGATCACCTCCCTGCCGTTCGTCACGAACTTCAACACCGGGCACGGCCGCAAGTTCGCCGTCGGCGGCACGGTCCGTTCGACGCAGCAGTGGAACAACCTGGCGTTGCAGGACGTGCTGCCGACCTGGCGGTGGAGCGTCACCGGCAGCGGCACGAAGGTCGTGCCCTCGCTGGACTGGGACGACCCGTACGACGGCGGCACCGCGCTGAAGATCACCGGCACACCCGCGTCCGCCAACGACGTGCGGCTGTTCGCGACGGCGCTCCCCCTCACCGGCAGCAGCCAGTTCGAGGTCGTGCACCGCACCGGCACCGGTCCGTCGCGGTTGCAGGCCGTGCTGCGGATCGGGACCACCGAGCGGGTGCTCGACCTCGGCAGCGTCAGCGGCGGGTGGCGGCGCAGCGTGTTCCCGCTCGGTGAGCACGCCGGTGCGACGCTCACCGAGATCGCGCTGCGGGTGCTGCCCGGCGGCCCGGTGACCGCCCTCGTCGGCCGCATCGGCGTCACCGACCCGGCCATGACCGCACCCGCCGCACCGGCGAACCCGCGGGTGGAGCTGGTGAGCCGCACCGACGCCGCCACGGTGTCGGCACGGCTCACCTGGACCCGCTCCCCCGGCCGGGTCCGGCAGTACCGGGTCTACAAAGCCGGTCCCGAACGGCTCTTCCTCGGTGGCACGCCGAACGACGCGTACTTCGTGCCCGCGATCCCGCTCACGAACGGCGAGACGGCGCAGATCGAGGTCGAGGCGGTCGACGAGGCGTTCGACGTCTCGCCACCCGCTCGCACGACGATCACTGGTACACCCTGACGTAGTCGAGCACCATGTCCTGCGGCAGCTGCGTCCCGGCCCCCGGCGGGCCGGGCCAGTCGCCGCCCACGGCGTTGTTGATGATCAGGAAGAACGGGTGGTCGTACACCCACGGCCCGCGGGTGGTCTCCAGGACGTTGCGGTCGACGGTGAAGAACCGGTTGCCGTCCACGCTGAACGTCATGTGGCTGGAGTCCCACTCGACGGCGAACGTGCGGAACGCCGCCGCCGCGGGCTGGCCGAGGTCGAGCGGGGAGCCGTACCCGCCCGCGCCGAAGTACGCCGGGGCGTGCAGCGTCGAGTAGACCCGGTTCGGCTCCTTGCCGACGTGCTCCATGATGTCGATCTCGCCGGTGTGGGGCCACGGCCGGCGCTGGTCGAAGAAGTCAGCGCCCAGCATCCAGAACGCGGGCCACAACCCCTGCGTGGACGACACCTTGATCCGCGCCTCGACCCGGCCGTAGGTGAACGTGAACTTGCCGTAGGTGTTGAGGCGCGCGGAGGTGTACTGGCAGGTCGTGCTGCCGCTGACCGGGTCGACCGGGCAGGCGCTGCCCGGCGTGACCTCGCGGCGGGCCTGCAGCACCAGGTTGCCGTTGCCGTCGTGGCGGGCGTTGTTGTTGTTCGTGTAGTACTGCAGCTCGTTGTTCACCCCGGGACCGGTCTCCGGCTGCCACTTCGAGGCGTCCGGCGCGGTGCCCGCGGGGGCGTTGAACTCGTCGGACCAGACGAGCCGGCCGGGGAACGACGGGTTCGGGGGCAGCGGTGGCGCGGGCGTCGGGTTGCCGCCGGTGCCGTAGACCTGGAACTCCCACAGCGAGTAGCCGTAGCCGTTCGACCGGGCCGTGCCGTACATCCGCACGTACCGGCCGGTGCCGCTGACGGTCAGCGTCTCCTTGAACCCGCGGCCGGTCGTGGTCGAGTAGAGCTGCCGCCAGGTCGCGTTGTCGTCGGACACCTCGATCCGGTACGCGGTCGCGAACGCCGGGTCCCACTGCAGCACGACCTTGGAGATCCGGGCCGTGGCGCCGAGGTCGACGGAGATCCAGCCGGGGTCGACCCAGCCGGTGGTCGCGCTGGTCGCCCACCGGGTGGCGGGGTCGCGGTCGAACGCCTTGGCCGGGGTGCAGCCACCGCAGTTCGGGTCGTCCTGGAACGTCGAGGCGGACCCGGTCTTGCCATACGACAGCAGGGTTTCCGCGCTGCCGGAGTCGCGGGTGCCGAACACCTGGAACTCCCACAGCGAGTAGCCGTACTGCGTGGCGCGCTGGGTGAGGTCGAGCCGCACGTACCGGCCGGTGCCGGAGACCGCGAGCGTCTCCGTGCCGCCGGGTCCGGCGGTGGTGCGGCGCAGCTCCTGCCACGAGTTGCCGTCGGCGGAGATGCTGAGCGTGTACGCCCTGGCGCTCGCGGCCTCCCAGGCCAGCACGACCTGGTCGACCTTCGCCGGGGAGCCGAGGTCGACCTGGATCCACTGCGGGTCGCTGAACTGGCTGGACCAGCGGGTGCCGGGGTCGCCGTCGACAGCGGCCGTCGCGCTGAACGCGGCGTTCTCGCTGCTGGAGGCGGTGACGGGACGGTTCTGGGAGAGCAGCGGGCCGGCGGCCTGCGCCGGCGTGATCGTGGCCGCGACCAGCGCCGCGGCGACGAGCAGGGGCAGTCTCGTGCGGTGGGGCCTTCCTGACATGGGTGCTCCTGAAGCCGATGAACGGGCGACGAGGCGTGAGAGAGCGCTCTCTGCGACAGGAGTTCAGCACTGAGAGTCAGGGCACGGGTGCGTGGTGTCAAGAAAACCGGGACTTCTGAACGTTTCTTGCGGATTGACGCCCGTTTGCGACCTGCGCCATGCTCGAATGGCGTGAGAGCGCTCTCCCAATCCTGCTGCGGAGAGGAAAGCTTCAATGAGGAAGCCTTTGTTACACCTGGCCACGATCCTCGCACTGGCCGCCGGGGTGCTGAGCGTCCCCGGCGCGGCGCAGGGAGCACCGGTGCGCGTCGCCGAGTTCCTCGCGGAGTGCCCGATCAGCCACCGGCTCCCGGACGACCCGATCGTCCTGCCGAACCTGCCCGGTGCCTCCCACTCGCACGACTTCTTCGGCAACCGCTCGACCAACGCCCGCACCACCCAGCAGTCGCTGGAGGGCTCGACGGGCAACTGCAACCCGGCGGCGGACATCTCCTCCTACTGGGTGCCGACGCTCTACCGCGACAACACCGCGATCGCACCGACCGGCGTCACCTTCTACTACCTCGGTGAGGGCGTGAACAACCCGGCGGCGATCCAGCCGATGCCCTACGGGCTGAAGGTCGTCGCGGGCAACGCGAAGGCCACCGGCGACGGCGACAGCAACGCGCGGTGGTCGTGCCTGCACGCCGGGCACGTGAACCCGTCCAAGAACTTCGTCGAATGCCCGTCCGGCACGATGCTGGAGACCTACCTGGACTTCCCGCAGTGCTGGAACGGCCGCGACCTCGACTCGTCCGACCACAAGTCGCACCTGTCGTACCCCGTCGCGGGCGGCTGCCCGTCCTCGCACCCGGTGCCGGTGCCGAAGCTGCGGATGGTGCTGCGCTACCCGGTGAACGGCACCACCTCGGGCCTGCGACTGGCCTCGGGCACCGGACAGACCATGCACGGCGACTTCTTCAACGTCTGGCCGCGTGCCGAGATGGAACGCCGTGTCCGCAACTGCATCAACGTGGTGATCAAATGCGACCACAACGGAAACCACGGGTGATCCTCTGCCTGCTGGCCGGCCTCCTCGCGGGCTGCCAGCAGGCACCTCCCCCCACCCCCGACACCCCGGTGAGCTCGGAAGCGCAGGGCGCGTTCGGGCAGACCGAACGCGCGTTCGTGGAGCTCTCGATCGGGACCAACGAACAGGTGCTGAAGCTGCTGGAGAACGGCGGCCCGGCCGAGATGGTGGCGCACCGCCGTGAGGAGCTGGAACGGTTGCGCGCGGTGCTGGACGTGCCGTACGTGAACAACCACGTCGGGCACGACATGCCGGGCATGCCGACCGACGCGGAGATCCAGCTGGCGGCGACCGACCCGCAGGCGCGTGACCAGTTCGTGCGCGCGCACCTGACGGAGTCGTTGAAGGTCCTGGAGAACGCGCGCGTGGACCTGAAGCACCCGCCGACGGTGGAGATCGTCGAGCTGATGGAACGCCACCGCACGGCGGAGCTGGCCGCCAGGTGAAACGCGTGACGCTGGAGGAGGTGGCGCGCGTCGCCGGGGTGTCGCGCGCCACCGCGTCGAGGGTCGTGAACGGCCTCGGCACGGTCGACGAGGCGCTGCGGCACGCGGTGCAGCGCGCCATCTCCAGCACCGGGTACCTGCCGAACATCGCGGCGCGCTCGCTGGTGACGCGGCGGGCCGACGCGATCGGGCTGGTGCTGCCCGACGAGCACCGGATGCTCGGCGACCCGCACCTGGCGAGCGTCGTGAGCGGCGTGACCCGCGTGGTGCGGCCGCTGGGCATCCACCTGGTGCTCATGATGACCGGGCCGGGGACGCGCGAGCAGGCGGTGAGCGACCTGCGCTGCGGCCGGTTGGACGGGGTGGTCCTCGTGCACACCGACCCGGCGGACCCGGTGCCCGGTCAGCTGATCGCGGCCGGGTTGCCGGTCGTGCTGGCCGGGCGGCCGTGGCAGCCGATGCCGATCACCTACGTCGACGTGGACCAGACGGCGGGCGGTGCGCTGGCCGGCGAACGGCTGCTGGCGCTCGGCTGCCGGCGCATCGCCACGATCACCGGCCCGCAGGACATGCCCACGGGCCGGGACCGCGTGCGCGGCTTCCTCGACGTCGTGCCGGACGCGGTCGTGGTGCACGGTGACTTCACCAGGGAGTCCGGGATCGCCTCGACCGAGGAGCTGCTCGCCCGCTGCCCCGACGTCGACGGCGTGTTCGCCGGCTCCGACCTGATCGCGACCGGTGCGATCGCGGTCCTGCACCGCCACGGCCGCACGGTGCCCGGTGACGTGGCGGTGGTGGGGTTCGACGACAGCAGCGCGGCGCTGACGTGCGAGCCGGAGCTCACGACCGTCCGCCAGCCGATCGCCGACATGGCGCAGGAGATGGCCCGTCAGCTGCTGCGGCAGATCGCGAACCCCGCCACGCCCGTCACGTCGGTGGTGTTCGCGCCTTCGCTCGTCGTGCGGGCGAGCGGCTGACCGCTCACGCGCTCTTGGACCTGACCGGCATGTTCTTGGCGATCAGCCACGTCGCCGCGACCGCCAGCAGCCACGCGACCGCGGACGCGACGTGCCAGCCGGCGCCGAGCAGGCTCATCTCGTTGCGCAGGAACGGGAGCTCGCCGGAGCCGGGTATCCGCACCTTGGCCATGACCGCGAAGGCGATGCCGAACGGCAGTGCGACGAGGCCCGCCGGTCCGGACGTGTCGAACGCCGCGGCGAGGAGCATGCCGACCGCGCACCACACGAGGTACATCAGGAAGTAGGCGTGCGGCAGCCCGCGGTCCCCCGCGGTCCAGTCCATCAGCGCGTAGACGCCGCCCTCGACGGCGAACCCGAGCCACGCGACCGCGGCCATCGCGGCCGCGAACACCACGCTGAACCCGGTCGCGGCGCCCAGCAGCTCCCGGCGGGTGCGGCCGTGCGCGACCGCGACGGGCAGCACGTTGTGGATCACGTGGACGCCGACGAAGAGCACGAACCAGGGCCCGACCTGACCGGCGGCCACCGACCACCCGCTGATCACGACGTCCTTGAAGAGCGACACGGCGAACGTGAGGGCGACGGTGAAGGCGAACACCCCGGCCGCGACGAGCGCGCTGAACCCGGCGAGCGACGTGGCCAGGTGGCGGAAGACCCTCACCGCAGCCCCCCGACCGGTTCGGTGAGGTGCACGAACAGGTCCTGCAACGCGATCGGCCCCAGCTCCAGCCCCAGCCGGCGGGCGTGGACGAGCTGCGCGTCGTCGAGCGTGCCGTAGACCATGACCGACTTGGTGCGCCCCAGCGACTTCTCGCTCAGCACGGTGAGCCCTGCGGTGAACGCGTCGACGTCGTCGGCGGTCCCGGTGACCTCGGTGCCGCGCGAGCGCAGGACGTCGGCCTCCTCCTGGAGCACGAGCCGGCCGTTGTCGATGATCAGGACCTCCTCCAGCAGGGAGGCCAGCTCCTCGATGAGGTGCGTGGAGATGACGATGGTGCGCGGGTGCCGCATGAAGTCCTGCAGCAGCGCGTCGTAGAAGGCGTACCGGGTCGGCGTGTCCATGCCGAGGTGCGACTCGTCGAGCATCGTCAGCGGTGAGCGGCTGGCGAGCCCGATCGTGACGCCGAGCGCGGACCGCTGCCCCAGCGACAGCTCGCCGACCTTGGTCTTGAGCGGCAGCCCGAAGAGCTCGACGAGCTCGCGGGCATAGGTGTTGTCCCACGTCTCGCGCCACGCCTTGCCGTACTCCAGCGCGTGCACGACCTTGTCGCCCTTGTCGGCGGCGTCGGTCGTGTGCCGGACCAGGCAGACGTTCCGCATCGCCCGCGCGTTCTCGAAGACCGGCGCACCGTCGAGCAGCACCGAGCCGACGGGCCTGCGGTAGCCGGCGAGAGCGGACATCAGGCTGGTCTTGCCGGAGCCGTTGCGCCCGAGCAGACCGTAGATCTTGTTGCCGGACAACGAGAAGCTCATGTCGTCCACAGCGGTGATGGTGCCGTAGCGGACCGTTAAACCCCGCACGTCGACCTGCATCACACTTCCCCCCTGTCGTGCTGCTCGATGCGCCGGATGACGTCGGCGAGCGGAATGCCGATGGCGCGCGCCTCGGCGACCATCGGGTCGACCACCTCGCCGAAGAAGGTCTCCCTGCCCTGTGCCCGCAGCATGTCGCGAGCCCGCGTGCTCACGAACATCCCGATCCCCCTCTTCTTGTAGAGCACCTTCTCGTCCACGAGCTGCTGGAACGCCTTGGCCGCGGTGGCCGGGTTGATCCGGTAGTAGGCGGCGTACTGGTTGGTCGACATGACCTGCTCGTCCGCCTTCAGCGCCCCGCTGACCACGTCCGCCTTGATCCGGTCGGCGATCTGCCGGTAGATCGGACTCCGGTCGTCGAACACGACTACTTCCCTGGTTCATTACTCATGTAATGAACCATAGCACCGCCGAGGCACGCCGGTCACCCGGTCCGACTCATGACTGGGGTGGTGGCCTTCATGTCGATCACCGCGGGCGCGACAGCCGGGCGCCCCGCCTCCACAAGCATCTGCAAGTACCACCAGCTCAACATCAACAGGCACTTTTCTACTACCAACAGCGCTTCCAGCCGCCCGCGAACCCCAGTCCTGGTTCGGCGAGCGGCGAACATGTTGGTGGTAGTCAGCGGCGATTTGATCAAGTGTTGGTGGTACTTGCAGATGCCGGAAGAGCAGGAGGGGGAGAGGGGGCTAGCGGATTGAGAGGGAGCGCATGTCGGTCCAGTTCTCCTCGACGTAGGCCAGGCACGCCTCACGGCTCTCCTCGCCGAAGACCTTCGTCCACCCGGCGGGCACCTCCGCGAACACCGGCCACAGCGAGTGCTGCTGCTCCTCGTTCACCAGCACGAAGAATCGGCCCTGCGGGTCCTCGAACGGGTTGGTCATGGCGGTTGGTCCTCTCCGGTTCCACTGACGAGTTAGGTCACCCTAACTCACGGGCGCGGCCACCTTCGCCACAGCGTCCTGCCCGACCGCGGGCACGGCCTGCGTCCGCCGCAGGATCGAGTCGAGGATCTCCCCCGCCCGCACCGCGGTGTTGGACAGCAGCGACGACGTGATGCCGTGCGTGTGCTCGGTGCCGCCCTGCAGGTAGATCCCGCCCGTGACGCCGGCGTCGGTGACCACCCGGTAGTCCCTGGTGACCTTCAACCGCCCGAGCTCGTCCCGCTCGCACCGGTCGCCGAGCTCCCCCAGCACCCGCACGGGGTCCGCCGGCCGGTACCCGGTCGCGTAGACGATCACGTCGGCGTCGACCGGCACGCGCACGCCGTCGGCCAGCGACTCGATCACGCACCGGCCGTCCGCGGTCACGTCCGTGAGCCGCGAGGTGTTGTGCAGCACCAGCCTTTGGCGGCCCAGCACCTTCTCCCGGTACACCCGCCGGTACAGCTCCTCGATCAGGTCTTGGTCCACGACGCCGTAGTTGGTGTTGGCGTGGTAGCCCATCAGCTTCTTCTTCACGCCCTCCGGCGCGCGGTAGAAGTCGTCCACCGCCGCGGGGTCGAAGATCCGGTTGGCGAACGGGCTGTCGTCCGCCGGGCTGTACCCGTACCGCGCGAACACCCCGTGCACCTCGGCACCGGGGAACCGGTCGTGGAAGAACGCCACGGTCTCCGCCGCGCTCTGCCCCGCCCCGACCACGACGACGCGCCGCGGGTCCTCCAGCTCACCGACCCGGTGCAGCAGGTCGCGGTTGTGCCAGATCCGCTCCCCCGCCTCGACCCCCTCCGGCAGGTTCACCTCCAGCCCGGTCGCGAGCACGAGGTTGCGCGTGCGCGTGACCTGGCCTTTCGCGACGAGCTCGAACCCCTCGGCGCACGGTCGGACGTCGGTGACCTCGCTGCCGTACGACACCTGGTGCGCGACCCGTTCCGCCGCCCACTCGAAGTAGTCGTGGAACTCCTTGCGCAGCGGGAAGAGGTTCTTGTGGTTGACGAAGTCGACCAGCCGCCCGCGTTCCCGGAGGTAGCACAGGAAGCTGAACCCGCTCGTCGGGTTCCGCAGCGTCACCAGGTCCTTGAGGAACGACACCTGCATCGTCGCGTCGTCGAGCAGCATGCCCCGGTGCCACCCGAACGCCGCCTGCTTCTCGAAGAACCGCGCCAGCACCGGCCGCTCGTGCTCCTGCACCGCGATGGCGAGCGCGAGGTTGGACGGCCCGAAGCCGATCCCGGCCAGGTCTGTCACCGGTTCCATCGCGCGGTCCTCCCGTGGCCGGATCCCTGTGCGTCGCGGTTCTCGCACGCAAAGTGACCCTAACCTAACTAAGGCACGCCTTAGCTAGTGCTTTCGGACGTGATCTGCACCGCCCGGAGCTCCGCGATCAGGTCCCGGAACCACAGCGCGCTCTGCTTGAGCGTCCGCTCCTGGGTCTCGTAGTCGACCCGCACGATCCCGAACCGCTTCTCGTACCCGTAGGCCCACTCGAAGTTGTCCATCAGCGACCAGGCGAAGTACCCGCGCACGTCCGCCCCGCCCCTGACCGCCTCGGCGACGGCGGCGATGTGCGTGCGGAAGTACTCGACCCGGTCGGCGTCGTCGACGAACCCGGACGGGGCGGCGGAGTCCTCGAACGCCGCGCCGTTCTCGGTGATCGCCATCGGCACCCCGTAGTCGCGGTGCAGCCGCAGGAGCAGCTCGGTGAACCGCTCCGGCACGATCTCCCAGCCCATGTGCGTCACCGGCCGCCCGGTCGGCACCACCTCGGGTGCGGCGGGGTCGTCGGTCGCCTTCACGACATGCGACGAGTAGTAGTTCACGCCGACCACGTCCAGCGGCGTCGAGATGACCTCCAGGTCGCCCTCGTGCACGGGCAGCGCGGCGCCGCGGGCGGCGATGTCGGCCAGCACGTCCTCGGGATACCGCCCGTGCACCAGCGGGTCCAGGTAGATGCGGGTGCCCAGGCCGTCGGCGCGGCGGGCGGCGTCCACGTCGCGCGGGTCGGCGGAGGCCGGGGTGGAGACGCCCAGGTTCAGCGTGATGCCGAGGTCGGTCACGCCGCGCGAGCGCAACGACCGCGCCGCGAGGCCGTGGCCCAGCAGCAGGTGGTGCACGGCGCGCATCGCGTCGGCGAAGTCCGTGCGACCGGGTGCGTGCCGGCCCACGTCGTAGCCGAGCATCGCCGAGCACCACGGCTCGTTCAGGGTCGTCCACGTGGAGACGCGGTCGCCCAGTGCGTCGTGCACCAGCTCCGCGTACTCGGCGAAGCGGTGGGCGGTGTCGCGTTCCGGCCACCCGCCCGCGTCCTCCAGCTCCTGCGGCAGGTCCCAGTGGTAGAGCGTCAGCCACGGTGCGACGCCCGCCTCCAGCAACGTGTCCACCAGGCGCGAGTAGAAGTCCATCCCCGCGGGGTTCACCGGGCCGCGACCGCCCGGCTGCACGCGCGGCCACGACACCGAGAAGCGGTACCGGTCGACGCCGAGCGAGGCGATCATCGCCACGTCGGCGGGCATGCGGTGGTAGTGGTCGCACGCCACGTCACCGTTCTCGCCGTTCACGACAGCGCCGGGCCGGCGGCAATATGTGTCCCAAATGGACGGTGTGCGGCCGTCCTCGTCGTGCGCGCCCTCGATCTGGTACGCGGACGTCGCGACGCCCCAGTAGAAGTCGGCGGGCAGACCGGCGAGCTCAGACATGGACCTCCTCCAACCAGCACGCCACGCGGCGGCGCTCGTCCACGGCGGTCAGCCGCGGCATCTCGGCGCTGCACACGTCGAGCGCGGACGGGCAGCGCGGGTGGAACGGGCAGCCGGACGGCATCGACCTGAGGTCCGGCGGGGAGCCGGGGATGCCGCGCAGCTCGCGGCGCGGACCGCGCAGGGCCGGGAACGAGCCGAGCAGGCCCTGCGAGTACGGGTGGCGTGCGGCGCGGTAGATCTCCGCCGCCGGTGCCTCCTCGACCACGCGGCCGCCGTACATGATCGCGATGCGGTCGGAGAACTCGACGAGCAGCGAGATGTCGTGCGTGATGAAGATGATCGAAAAGCCCAGCGTCTCGCGCAGCCGCATCATCTGGCCGAGGATCTGCCGCTGCACCACCACGTCCAGCGCGGTCGTCGGCTCGTCCATGATGACGACCTCGGGTTCCAGCGCGAGCGCCATCGCGATCATCACGCGCTGGCGCATGCCACCGGAGAGCTGGTGCGGATAGGCGGTCAGCCGGTCGGCGGGGATGCCCACGAGCGACAGGAGCTCACGGCCGCGAGCGGTCCGCGCGGACCGGTCCATCGAGGGCCGGTGCGTGCGCAGCACGTCGTCGAGCTGCGCGCCGACCGAGATGACCGGGTTCAGTGCGTTCATGGCGCCCTGGAACACGATCGCGATCTCGTTCCAGCGCAGCTCCCGCAGCTGCCGGTCGGTGAGCGCCAGCAGGTCGTGGCCCTTGAACCACACCTCGCCCGACGGCACCCGGCCGGGTGGTTGCAGCAGCCGGGTCGCGGCGTAGGCCAGGGTCGACTTGCCGGACCCCGACTCGCCGGCGAGGCCCAGCACCTCACCGGCGTTCAGGGTCAGCGAGACGTCGTGCACGGCCCGCAACGAGCCGTAGTCGACCGAGAGGTCGCGGATCTCCAGGACCGGGCTCATGCGCGCACCTTCCGCAGGCGGGGATTCGCGTACTCGTCGATCCCGAAGTTGATGAGTGCCAGCGCCGTGCCGAGCAGTGCGATGCACAGGCCGGCGGGGACGAACCACCACCACGCGCCCAGGCCGAGCGCCTGGTTCGACTGCGCCCAGAACAGGACCGTGCCCCAGTTCCAGGTCGACAGCGAGACGACGCCGACGAACGACAGCGTGATCTGCAGCATCACGGCGAAGATCACGGTGCCGACGAAGCCGGAGGCGATGACGGCCGTGAGGTTCGGCAGGACCTCGAACACGATGATCCGCCAGGTCCGCTCACCGGACGCGCGGGCGGCTTCCACGAAGTCCCTGCGGCGCAACGACATCGTCTGCGCCCGCAGCACCCGCGCACCCCACGCCCACGCGGTCAGCGAGATCACCGCCGCGATCAGCACGGTGTCCGCCGACGGCAGCATCGACGCCACGATGATGATCAGCGGCAGCGCCGGGATCACCAGGAAGACGTTGGACAGCATGGACAACGCCTCGTCGGCGGCGCCACCGAGGAACCCGGCGGTCACACCGACCACGATGGACAGGATCGTCGCGAGCACACCGCAGACGAGCCCGACGACCATCACGCCGCGGGTGCCGACGAGCACCTGCGAGAAGATGTCCTGCCCGGTCATCGTCGTGCCGAACCAGTGCGCGGCCGACGGCGGCGACAGCAGGTCGTTGCCCATCTCCGACGGGTCGTACGGCGCGATCCACTCGCCGACCACGGCGATCACGGCGAAGAACGCGAGGATGCCCAGTCCCAGGCGGGTCTTGAAGTTCATCTCGGCTCAGCCCTCCCGCCGGGTGCGCGGGTCCAGCAGCAGGTAGCCGACGTCCGCCAGCAGGTTCGCCACCAGCACCGCCAGGGTGATCACCAGGAACACGCCCTGCATCAACGGGTAGTCCTTCGCACCGATGCCCTGGAACAGCACGTAGCCGAGTCCCGGGTAGGAGAACACCATCTCGACCAGCAGCGCGCCGCCGACGATGAACCCGAGCGACAGCGCGAAGCCCGAGATCGACGGCAGGACGGCGTTGCGCGCCGCGTAGGCGAACATGATCCGCCGCTGCGACAGCCCCTTGGCCCGCGCGACCAGGACGTAGTCCTCGGCCGACACGGTGACCATCATGTTGCGCATCCCCAGGACCCAGCCGGCGACCGACGACACGACGATCGTGATGCCGGGCAGCACGGCGTGCTCCAGCACGCTGCCGACGAACTCCCACGACCACTCCGGCACGAGCCCCGCCGCGTAGCCGCCGGAGGCGGGCAGCAGCGGGAACGTCACCGAGAACACCGAGATCGCGATCAGCCCGAGCCAGAAGTACGGGATGGATGACAGGAACGTCGTCACCGGGATCAGCGAGTCGAGCCACGACCCGCGCTTCCAGCCCGCGTACACCCCCGCCAGGGTCCCGAGCACGAACGCGATGACCGTGGTGACGCCGACCAGCCCGAGCGTCCACGGCAGCGACTGCGACAGCACGTCGGCCACCGGCGTGGGGAAGAACGTGAACGACAGCCCGAGGTCACCGCGCAGCAGCGCGCCCCAGTAGTCGACGTACTGCTCCCACAGCGACTTCTTCTCGTCCAGCCCGAACAGGACGTACAGCGAGGCCATCGCGTCGCTGTTCAGCCGGCCGCCGAGCTTGGTGATCATCGCCTGCACCGGGTCGCCGGGCAGCAGCCGCGGCAGCAGGAAGTTCGCCGTGATCGCCGCCCACAGCGTGACCAGGTAGAACACGGCACGGCGCAGCAGGAACGTCATGCCGCCGCCTCCACGTACAGCCAGCAGGCCGCCCAGTGCCCGCGGGAGTCGACGTCCACCCGCGGTGGCGCGTCGGTCCAGCACCGGGCCTGCACCTTCGGGCAGCGCGCGGCGAACTGGCACCCCGCGGAGACCTCGGCGACGTCCTCGGCGGGCGCGTCGAGTGCGACGACGGCCCGGTCGGGGTCGGGCGCCGACTCGATCAGCAGCTGCGTGTACGGGTGCGCGGGCCGCTGCGTGACCGTCTCGCTGTCGCCGCCCTCGACGAGCTGCCCGCCGTACATCACGAACGTCTCGTCGGCGAAGTACCGCGCCGACGCGATGTCGTGCGTGATGTAGAGGATGGCCAGCTTGAGCCGTTCCTTGAGGTCCAGCAACAGGTTCAGCACCCCGAGCCGGATGGAGACGTCCAGCATGGACACCGGTTCGTCCGCGAGCAGCACCTCGGGGCTGGCGGCCAGCGCCCGCGCGATGGCGACGCGCTGGCGCTGGCCCCCCGACAGCTCGTGCGGGTACCGGGAGAGGAAGTCTGCGGGCAGGTGCACCCGCTCCATCAGCTCCTCCGGCGTCTCGGTCCGCTTGTGGATCTTCAGCGGCCGGACGAGGTGGTAGCGGATGGTGTGGACCGGGTTGAGCGAGGCGAACGGGTCCTGGAACACCATCTGCACCGAACGCCGGTACTCCCGGACCCGCCGCACCCGCCTGCCGTCCAGCAGGATCTCGCCGGACGTGGGGTCCACCAGCCGCGCCAGCAGCTTCGCCACCGTCGACTTGCCCGACCCCGACTCACCGACGAGGGCGGTCACGCGCCCGCGGCGCAGGACGAGGGAAACGTCCTGCACCGCGCGCACGCGCTTGTAGGTCTTGACCAGACCCCGTGCTTCCAGCGCGACCTCCTGAGTCATGACGCCGGCTGCAACTTCATGACGATCTGCAGGGCGTTGGGCAGCGTGGCCTGCGGCGGACCGTACGGGTCCTCCTCGGACGGCCAGCCGACCCAGCTCTTCGTGCTGTACTCCGCACCGATCGGACCGGCCGAGGTCGGGATCATCGGCACCTGCTCCACCATGATCTTCTGCAGCGTCGCCAGGCTCTTGGCACGGGCCGCGTCGTCCGTGGCGTTCGCGTACTCGGCCAGCGCGGCCGTGGCGTCGGGGTTGTTGTAGCGCCCGAAGTTCACCGCGGCGGTCTGGCCCAGCGCCTTGAGCTCCGCGCCGTCCATGATGTTCTGGTACATCTCGTACGGCGTCGCACCGGTGTTCGTCCACCGCAGCGAGCCCTGGAACTGGCCGTTCGCGAAGTCGGTGGTCCAGGCGTCCGCGGTCTGCGTGCGGACGGTCGCCTCGATGCCGATCTTCTTCAGGTCGCTCTTGATGATGTCGAGCACGGTCAGGTAGTCCGACCAGCCGGACGGGTTGGTGAGCTCGATCGTGACCGGCTTGCCACCGGGCGCCTTGAGCACGCCGCCGTCCAGCGTGAACCCGGCGGCCGTGAGCTTCTGCTTGGCCTTGTCCACGTTGATCTCGAACCGGGCGTCTTTGTACTCCGGCGCGAGGAACGAGTCACCGGCGGGCAGCGGCATGCCGGTGGGCGACTCCAGCTTCGGGAACAGCCGCGCCTCACCGCGGACGAAGATCGCCTCGCGGTCGATCACGTCGCTCATCGCCGAGCGCAGCGCGGCGTTGTCGAACGGCGCCACGGTGTGGTTCAGCCACAGGCCGTGGATGCCGAGACCGGCCGGGAACCACAGCTTGTGGTTCTTCGGGTCCTTGTCGACGTAGAGCTTCTGGTAGTCCGGGATGAAGACGTACGACCACTGGCTCGCGCCCGAGGCCAGCGCCGTGGTCTGCGCGGTGTTGTCGTTGTAGGAGGTGTACTGGATCTGCGGGACCTTGGGCAGTTCCTGCCAGTACTCGGCACGCCGCTCGATCGTGACGGTCTGCGAGGTGAACGACTTCAGCTTGTACGGGCCGGTGCCGACGGGGTCGGGGTTGGTGTAGGTCGTCGGGTCGGCGATCGTGCTCCAGATGTGCTGGGGCACGACCATCGCGCTGATGACCTTGTTGCGGGTCACGAACTGCGGGGTCGCGAACGTGACCTCGACCTTGCCGTCCGGCGTCGCCGTCGCGGTCTCGACCTTGAGCGAGTCGCGGTTGTTGAGCGCAGGGAACTTCTTCAGGATCTCGAACGAGAAGGCGACGTCGGCGGCCGTGAACGGCTTGCCGTCGGACCACTTCACGTTCTCCCGGAGCGTGAAGGAGACCTTCTTGTAGTTGTCGGTCCAGTCCCACTTGGTCGCGAGCCACGGCACGGGCTCCTGGGCCGGGCGCGTGTTGTTCACGAACGCCAGCGGCTCGTAGATCTGGTAGCGGTAGCCGAGCGAACCCGCCGCCGACGTGGGCAGGAACGGGTTGTGGTTCTCGGTCAGCGGCCCGTTGGGCATGCCCACCGTCAGTACTCCGGACGCCTTGGTGGTGCTGCCACCGGAGGAACACCCGGCCGCCGCGAGCGCCAGTGCCAGCGCGACGATGACTGTTCTGCGCATGGGGACTCTCCCGATACGAATGATGTGAGAGCGCTCTCTCACAGGCAGGCCGAAGACACCGGTCGCGTGCGGTGACCGGTGGGTTCGGTATTCGGATTTGTGTTCGCGTGCTTTTCTAGGGCGCGGATTCGCGCACGATCAACGAAGTCGGCAGCACCAGCGGGTGGTCGGGCATCGGCTGTCCTTCGAGCGTGGAGAGCAGCATCCGCGCGGCGGCGGCGCCCATCTCCTGGCCGGGCTGGCGGATCGTCGTCAGCCGGGGTTCGGTGTGGCCGGCGACCGGGACGTCGTCGAAGCCGACCACGGCCACGTCGTCCGGCACGACCCGGCCCGCCTCGCGCAACGCCCGCAGCACGCCGACCGCCGAGAGGTCGTTGTGCGCGAAGATCGCGTCGAACGGGATGCCGCTCGCGAGGAGCTTGTCGACGGCGACCTCGCCGCCCTCGGTGGTGAAGTCGCCGTCGACGATGAGGTCCGGGTGCAGCGTCAGGCCCGCTTCCGCCAAAGCGAGCCGGAACCCGTCCAGCCTCGCCTGGGTGCACCCGAAGTGCGGGGGCCCGGTGACGACGGCGAACCTGCGGCGGCCCGCCGCGACGAGGTGCCGTGCGACATCCGCGCCTCCCTGCCGGTTCGTCGTCGTCACCGAGGGGAACTCCGGGTGCGAGCCGCGGTCGTCGATCATGACGACGGGCAGCCCGGCCCGGTAGAGCGTGGAGATGTAGTGCAGCGTGTCCGGCGGCTCGACCACGAGCAGGCCGTCGAAGGCGTTGGCGGACACGTGGTTCGCGAACTGGTTCAGCGACTCCGGCCCGCGGTTGATCGTGTAGAGCAGCAGCCCGTAGCCGTCGGCCTCCAGGGTGTCCACGATGCCCTGCAGCACCTCGCCCATCCACGGCCAGGTCAGCGACGGCGCGAGCATGCCGACCGTGCGGGTGCGGCCCCGCGCCAGCCCGACCGCACGGGCGCTGGGCACGTAGCCGATCTCGTCGATGACCTTGCGGACGCGCTGCGCGGTGGAGGCGTCCACGTCGGGCTTGCCGTTCAGCACACGTGACACGGTCGCCTTGGACACCTGGGCGCGTTGGGCGACCTCAGCGATCGTGACACGCATGCCGAACTTCCTTCCGCCGCCTCTGGAACCGGTTCCGTAACCGGTTCCGCCGAGGTGTGACGCAGTCAACAGCCTCACGTGAGGATTAGTCAATAGTTCAGACGGAAGTTCGTGAGAGCGTTTCCACGCTCTCCGTGATCACCGCAGGTGACACTCCCGTCGCGTGGACGGAACCGGGACGTCCCGGTCTGCGCAATGCGTGCGGCAGCAACATTTTCCGGACGAATTCCGTTACGTCGAACGGCCCAGCAGCACGCCTCCGGATCATCGTGCACAATCGACGTCATGGGGGTTGTGACGGCGGTCAGCCGCAGCGAGGAGTACACGTTCACCAAGCCCGTCCGCGAGAGCATCACGCTCCTCGCCGGCCTTGGTGTCGAGGGCGACGTGCACCAGGGCGTGACGGTCAAGCACCGCTCGCGCGTCGCGCAGGACCCGACGCAGCCGAACCTGCGCCAGGTGCACCTCATGCACGAGGAGCTGTTCGACGAGCTGCGCGCCAAGGGTTACGCCATCGAGCCGGGCGCGATCGGCGAGAACGTCACCACCCGCGGCATCGACCTGCTCGGCCTGCCCACCGGCACGCTGCTCCACCTCGGGCCGGAGGCGGTCGTCGAGGTGACCGGCCTGCGCAACCCGTGCGTGCAGATCGACCGGTTCTCCACGGGGATGCTCAAGGAGGTCGTCGGCAAGGACCCCGGCGGGAAGCTGGTCCGGCGCGCGGGGATCATGTCGGTGGTGCTGACCGGTGGCGTCGTGCGGCCGGGCGACGAGATCCGGGTCGAGCTGCCCGCGGAGCCGCACCGGCCGCTGGAGAAGGTCTGACCTGGTCCGTTTTCACCCGAACGAGCCAGTACCTTGTTTTGAAATCAACGCTTAGCGTCCCTGGCCATGACCGCGATCTACTCCACCGCGTACAGCCGGGACCTGGGTGACGAGCTCCGCCTCATACGGGAGTCGTCGACGTCGATGCACGGCCGCGCCATGGCGGCACGGCTCGGCTGGGACCCGAGCAAGGTGTCCAACATCGAGCACGGCAAGGCGCACGCCAGCGAGATCGACATCGTCCAGTTCCTCAGCACGTGCGGCAAGGACATCGACTTCATCGAGGCGTTCCGGCAGCGCTACCGGCACGCCTTCGACCCGTACTTCGCGCAGATGCCCGAGAACCTGCGCACCCTTGCCATGACCGAGTCGCTGGCGACGAAGATCACCAGTTACGACCTCATCACCCCACCCGGCCTGCTCCAGACCCGGAACTACGCGCGGGAGCTGCTCACGGAAGGTGAAGCGCCGGAGGACGTCGACAGGTTCGTCGAGGCGCGCGCCGAGCGCCAGACGATCCTGCGACGCATCACGCCTCCCCAGTGCCTGTTCTACGTCCACGAGATCGCCCTGCGGGCGCAACTCGGCAGTGCGCGGGACATGGAGGACCAGTACCTGCGGCTGATGTTCAACACGCACATGGTGCGGCTGATCCCCGCGGACATCATGATCTCCAAGCTGGGGCCGGGCTGCGTGCTCTACGAGTTCGAGAAGGCTGCTCCGGTCGTGTACAGCGAGACCAACTCGGTCCAGGTGTTCGCGCAGGACAAGGCAGCTGTCAGGCGGAGCAGGCGGCTGTTCGAGCGACTGTCGGCCGTTGCCTTGGATGAGCAACAATCGAAGAGCAAGCTGATGGAGTACGTCAGTGGACTTCGAGAGGAACCTCATGACTCAGGAACGGATCTGGCGTAAGAGTTCTCGCAGTGGCACCAACGGCGCGGGCAACTGCGTCGAGGTCGCCCTGTCGCACGACGCGCTGGTGCGGGACTCCAAGAACGCGGACGGCGAGGTGCTGGCGTTCTCCACGACCGCGTGGCGTTCGCTGGTCGGCTGGATCGCCTAGGCGTCACCGAGGTGGCCGTCGAGGATCACCGAGATCGTCCTCGGTGCCTCGACGACGGCCAGGTGCGCGGCGTCGCCGACGATGTAGAGGTCGGAGTTCGGCAGGTCCTCCGCGATCTGCCGCGCGCACTCCGGCGGCGTCTCCTGGTCGCGTGCCGCGGCGATCACCACGGTCGGAGCGTCGATCTTCGCGAGCTCCGGCCGCAGGTCCGCGTCCCGGACGGCCCGCGCGCACGCGAGGTAGGAGGCGGTGTCGACCGCCAGCAGGTCCGTGCGGAAGCGCGTGACGGCGGCCGGGGAGAACGCCGGCGTGAACCAGCGCGAGACGATCGCGTCGGCGACCGCTGCCAGGCCCGACGAGCGGACGGCGCTGATCCGCTCGTCCCAGCCGGACTTGTCGGGGTGCCACGCGGACGTGCACACGAGCGCTAATCGGTCGATCCGGTCGGTGTTGGCGGCGAGCCACATGCCGAGCATGCCGCCGAGCGACACGCCGCAGTAGTGCACCCGGCGCAGCCCGAGGTGGTCCAGCAGCTCGACCACCCCGGACGCGAGCGACTCGACCGTGGCGTGCTCGGCGGGTGCGCTGCCGCCGTGGCCGGGGAGGTCGAAGCGCAGCAGCCGGAACGGGAGCGGGAAGTCGTTCCACAGGGCGGTGGTGGTGCCGGGAGCGTTGCCGAGGACCAGCACCGGGGCGTCCTCCTGGCCGCTCAGCGTGAAGTGCGGAATCATGCCCTCGCCTCCTCTTCGCCGGGATGATGCGCCGGTCCGCCGGCCTGCCGCAACTCCGCTCCACTTCGGACGTTCCACCGGTCGGGCGCCGCCGTCCGCGTGACGGGAGGTACCCGTGGGCCGGTGGTCGAGAACAGGACGCGCAAGTCCGCGCCGCCCGTCCCGCACGGTGGGCCGCCGTCTGCCGAAACCACCGGGCTGGCCCCCGCCGAAACGGTGTTACGGGTAGCAGAATGAAGCGTTGCCCACGCCACCGAAGCCCTCAGGTTGCTGATGAACTCCATTGCTCCGTTCGCACACGAGGCCCTGTTCTACCGGGATGAGGACGAGTTCCTCGTCAGCACGGCCAGATTCGCGGCGGACGGGGTCGACAGCGGCGAGCCGGTGCTGGTGGCCGTGCCGGAGCGCAAGATCGCGCTGTTGCGAGCGCGGCTGGCCGAGCGGGCCGACCAGGTGCACTTCATCGACATGACCGAGGCGGGCCGCAACCCCGGCCGGATCATCCCCGGTGTGCTGATGGCGTTCAGCGCGTCGGCGCCGCAGCGCCGCGTCCGGATGGTCGGCGAGCCGATGTGGCCGGGTCGCAGCGACCTCGAATATCCGGCGTGCATCCAGCACGAGGCGCTCGTCAACACGGCGTTCGAAGGGCGCCAGGGCGTCATTTTGTGCCCGTACAACGCCGGTTCGCTGCCGGAGCACGTGCTGGCGGACGCGCGCAGGACGCATCCGGTGGTGATCGACGGGTCGCGACGGGTCGCGTCCGAGTCGTACACGGACCCGGCGGGGCTGTCGGAGGTCTACAACGTGCCACTGCCGCCGCCGCCCGCGACGGCCGAGGAGCACGCGTTCTCCGTCGGGACGCTGGCGCACGTGCGCAAGCTCGTGTCCACGTACGCGCAGTGGTTGCGCCGCGAACAGGTTGACGACCTGGTGCTCGCGGTGAACGAGCTGGCCACGAACAGCATCCTGCACGCGTCCGGGCGGGGCGTGCTGCGGTTCTGGCGCGAGGGCGACACGGCGGTGTGCGAGGTGAGCGACTCCGGAACCGGCTTCCCGCCGTCGTTCACGGGCCTGTCGGGCTTCGGGATCGTGATGGTGAACCTGCTGTGTGACCTGGTTCGCACTCACACGAGTCACAGCGGCACCACCGTTCGGGTGTACTTGGGGCGGTAGGGAGTCGCCGCCATCTCATCGCAATGCGCAGGACACGCGGACCTGTTTTCCTTGCACACCTATGACCGACCACCTCTCCCCCCTCGACGTCGCCTTCCTCGCCATGGAGGGCAACAGCAATCCGCTGCACCTCGGCGCGGTGGCCACGTTCACGCCCACTAACCTCGTGCACCCGGCGCGCATCGCCGCCGTGCTCTGCGAACGCGCCGCGGAAGTCCCCCGCCTGCGCGCCCGCGCCCGCACCGGCCTGCTCGGCGGCGCGCGCTGGGTGGAGGATCCCGGTTTCGCGGCTGAAGATCACGTGTTCACGCACCACGTTCGTGGCCGCGACCGCTTCGCCACGCTGATCTCGCACCTGATGGCCCAGCCGCTCGACCTGGCGCGCCCGCCGTGGGAGCTGCACGTGGTCACGGGCCTGGCCGGCGCCCGGTTCGCGGTGTTCGCGAAGCTGCACCACTCGTTGTGCGACGGCATGAAGGCGGTCGGCCTGGGCCTGCGCCTGTTCGACGCGTCCCGACTGTCCATTCCGGATGCCGCGGAGCCGGCGCCGCGCCCGCTGCTCCCGTCGCTGCCGTCGTTGCGGGGCATCAGGGACACCCTGGACATCGCGTCCGCCGTGCTGCAGAACACCCGCCCGCCGACGCTGAACTCGCCGGTGCTCACCTCGTCCACGCGCCCGCGCCGGGTGGTCATGTCGCGTGTGGACCTCGCCGACGTGCACCGCATCCGCCGCGCGCACGGCGGCACGGTGAACGACGTGCTGCTGGCCCTGGTGACCGGTGCGCTGCGCCACTGGCTGACCGCGCACGACGCGGCCGGCCCGACCGCCGCGGTGCGTGCGCTGATCCCGGTGAACCAGCGCACGCGCTCCGGCGACGGCGCGGCCGGCAACTCGATCTCCGGTTTCTTGGTGTCCCTGCCGGTCGGCGAACCGGACCCGCTGGAACGCCTGCGCTCGGTGCGCACCCAGATGGAGTCCGCCAAGGCCGCCGGCCCCGACCGCGGCGCAGGCGCCCTCCCGCTGCTCGCCGACAAGGTCCCCGCCCTGCTGCACCGCCTGGCCGCCCCGGTGGCCGCGCGCTGCGCACCCCTGCTGTTCGACACGCTGGTCACCTCGGTCCCCCTGCCGTCCGTGCCGCTGTCGCTGGACGGCGCCGCACTGGCCGAGATGTACCCGGTCGCACCCGTCGCCCCAGGTCACGCGGTCGGGGTGGCGCTGTCGGTGTACCGGTCGTCGGTGCACGTCTGCCTGCACACGAACCAGTCGTGGATGTCGGACCCGCAGTGGCTCGACGGGGTGCTGCGGCGCGAGCTGGCGGCGTTGAGCGGAACCCGTTCGCTGGTGGGCTCGGTGCGCTGAGGTCTCACCCGACCGGGTGAAGCTCGTCCGGATTCACGCTTGGGTCCGTCTGGTAGATGTCCGAAACAGACCACCTCGCGCGCCCCGCAAAACGGAAACGCGGGAAGGAGGGCCCACGGGAGTTTGCTCCGACGAGGACACGGGCAGCCCACGCCCATGAGCAACACCCTGGTCCTCGACGTGGACGGAACCCTGGTCGACACCAACTACCACCACACCGTGGCGTGGCTGCGCGCGTTCCGCAGCCTCGACCTGACGGTGCCGGCCTGGCGCGTGCACCGCGCGATCGGCATGGGCGGCGACCGCATGGTGGCCGCGGTGGCCGGCGACCACGTGGAAGAACAGCACGGCGACACCCTCCGCACGACCTGGGAACGCTACTTCGACGAGCTGATCGACGAGATCCAGCCCTTCGAAGGCGCCCACCGCCTGATCCACGCCGCCACCGACATGGGCCTGTCCGTCGTGCTGGCGAGCTCCGGCAAGAGCAAGCACATCGAGCACTACCTGAAACTCCTCGACCCCGGCGAAGTCGCCTGGACCACCTCCGACGACGTCGACGCCAGCAAACCCGCCCCCGACATCATCCAAGCCGCCCTCCGCGAGGCGAAGGGCAACCGAGCGGTGATGATCGGCGACTCGGTCTGGGACTGCGAAGCCGCCCGCCGCGCGGGCCTGCCGTCCATCGGCATGCTGACGGGTGGGGTGAGCGAGGACGAGCTGATCGACAGCGGGGCGTCGGCGGTGTACCCGGACCTGGACACGGTTCGCGGGGAGCTGGCGGATCTGCCGTTCGGGGAGGTGGACGAGTCGGCCAGCTGATGGGCTGGGTGGCGGCGAACGGCGGTTGAGCCGGGGCGGCTGGGGTGGAGCTGCGGCGACCGTTGGGGTGCGCCGAATGCCGCGGCGGCTGTTGAAGCGAACAGAGCCGAGCCACTCCGAGCCAGAACCGTGCCAAGCGCGACCAGCCGACGCCCTAAGGCTTCTGCCCCTGCGTGGGCCGGGGCTTCGAAGTGGTCGCCGCCCGCTCCTTGCTCCGCCGAGTCGTGTCCGTCTCCTCCGCCACGACGACCTCACTGGTGGGCACGACGTCCGTGGTGGTCACCTCAGGCGGCACCACCCCGGGCGCCGAAGACCCGCTCGGCCCCGCACTCCCCGACTGCCCGGTGGGACGGACCACCCCGGGTTGGCCGGATTCCGCCGTGTGCACCACGGTCACCGTCGACGCTGAAACGGTCACGACCTGCGTGGACGGGTCCGATGCCACCTGCGGTGCCGCCGGGGCGTTGTCACCGCCACCGGCCAGCGCGAACACCACGGCCGCGACACCGACGGCCCCGACGGCGAACGCGGCGGCGGTCAGGGCCCAGCGGCGGGAGCGGGTGGGTGGGGTGGGGGTGTCGTGGGCGGCCACCGGTGCGGTGGGCAGGAGGGCGGGTACGCCGCGGCTGGCCTCGTGGGCGGCTTCCAGTGCGGTGCGGCACTCGGCCGCGGTGGGGCGGCGGGACGGGTCGGAGGCGGTCATCGCCGTCAGCAGCGAGATCCAGGACACCGGCAGGTCGACGGGGACGCGGGGTGGGCGGGCGAGGCGGGCGAGGGCGGCCTCCGCGTCGCCGCCGGGGTACTCGGCGCGGCCGGTCAGGCATTCGAGCAGGACCAGGCCGAGGGAGTAGATGTCGGCCTTCGGGCCCACCTCGGCGCCGCGGACCTGTTCGGGGGCCAGGTAGCCGGCGGTGCCGACGAGGATGCCGGAGGAGGTGACCCTGGTGAGCTCCGGCAGGAGGGCCAAGCCGAAGTCGGCGAGGTAGGCCTGCTTCTCGGCGTCGTCGAGGAGGATGTTCGACGGCTTCACGTCGCGGTGCACGACGCCGAGGCCGTGGACGTGGTCGAGGACCGCCGCGACCTGGCCGCCGATGCGGGCGATGAGGCGCGGGGGCAGGGGTTCGCGCATGCGCTGACGCAGGGTGCCGCCGGAGATCTCGCGCATCACGAAGTACGGGCGGCGGGCGACCTTGCCGGAGCTGTACACGGGGATGATGCCGGGGCACTCGACGGAGGCGAGCATCGTCGCCTCGCGCTGCAGGCGGATCTCGTCGTCGGGCAGGCCGGGGCCGGAGAACACCTTGATGGCGACCGAGCTCGTGGTCGAGCGGTCGTAGGCGCGGTAGACCTCGGCCATGCCGCCGGAACCGAGCAGCGAACCGACGACGAAGCGGTCGTCGATCACCGACCCGGTCAGGTCGCCGTCCCACGGCTCGTTCATGCGCCTCCGCTCATCGCGCAGCAACCTAACCGGTCGCGTGGAATCCCGGCTACCCGGTCACCGTGAAGATCAACCGGGTGGCGGACGGCCCGTGTGCCGTCCCACCAGCTCCTCATCGGTTCAGGCGGGGCCGGCGTAACTGAGCGGGACCTGAAGAAAATTCCACGTGCACCGGATGCCGCAACGCTTTGATGGGCCGATCGGGTGACGTCACTCGAAGCGCAGCTGGTGGCCGACGTCCGCCGTCACCAAGCAGCCGGACATCGACCGCCACAGCCGCACGAGCCGGGACCGCAGGTCACTGCCGCCGCTCAGCGCCTGGGCGACGAGCTGCGCGCCGAGCAGCTCCGCGACCATCTGCTCGGCGGCGTGCCGGATGTTCACGTCGGCCCTGAGCTCGCCGCGTTCCTGGGCCAGCGACAGCACCTCACGCACCACCGCGACCCAGCCGACGACCTGGGCGGCGGCTGCGATGTCGAAGAACACGGCCTCCCGCAACAGCTTCGCGCTCACCCGCACGCCGAGGTCGGTCTCCAGCCTGCGGACGAACTCGAACGACATCAGCACCAGCGCCTGCACCGGTGACTTCTCCGCGTCCAGGTACTCGTCGCGCAGCCGGTGCCACAGCAGGGACTGCTCCTCGACCAGGGCGACGCCGAGCGCCTCCTTCGAGCGGAAGTGGCAGTACAGCGCGCCTTTCGACACATCCGCCCTGGAGCACACGTCGGTCAGGCTGGAGCCGGCGAAACCGTCGCGGTCGAACACCTCGGCCGCGGCGGCCAGGAGCTTGGCGCGGGTACGTGCGGACTGCTCACGCCTGCTGTTCATGCCCCGGTCCGCGCGGCGGCACCGGTCGCGGTCGCGACGGCGAGGGTGTCGGGCATGTGCCAGTACTGCTCGATCTCCCCCAGGTGCACGGAGAGGACCGCGGCGAACTGCGCCAGCACCCGCTCGCCCGTCGCGAGCACCCGCCAGCGCGCCCTGCCGAACACGGCCGCGTCGCCTCCGTCGACGACGACCTGCCGCACCGCGAGCTGTTCCAGGTCGAACGTGGCGAACAGCGTCAGGAAGTGGGACTCGACCTCTCGCCGGGTGCGCGCGCCGAGGGCCCACCGGACGCCGTTCGGGTCGGCCGCCTCCCATTCCACGGTCGGTGCGCACAACCGCGCGATGCCGGAGGCGTCCTGTGCCGCGAGGCGCGCGAGGAACACCTGCACCACTTCGACCGTCGAGAGCATTTTTCCTACCTTGTCATCCAGGTCATTGCCTCGGCAACGATGCCCATGGCGGTCACACTACTGAGGGGTGCGGAATCCGAGTGCGCACACCCCATTGGCCCAGCTCAGTTCGGCCGAACATCCGATCGGTTGATTCCTGCGGTACGCGAACGTTCAACGACCGGCGGTATCACCGCAATGCACGGACCGAACTCCCGCGCTTTGCGGCAGTCTGGACGCACACCGGCATCTCACCGAAACGGAGCAGAACCGTGCTCAAGGCAGTCCGTGCAGCCCACGAGCACCAGGAGACCCCGCCGATTACCGCCTTGATTCCGCGGGCGCGGCGAGAGCAGGGCCTGACCCAGCGCGAACTGGCGGACCTGTTGTGCGAGATCTCACAGAACGACAGCGTGACCCGCGAAGAAGTGTCGAGGTGGGAACGCGGGAAGCGCATTCCCGGGCCCTACTGGCGCGCGTGGATCAGCGCCGCCCTCGACGTGCCGCACGACGAGGTCGACCGGGCAGCGCTGCTCGAACGGGAGTCGCGCAGGGCCAGGGCAGAGGACCACCCCGGTTAGCGGGAGCGGGTGGACGGCAGGGGTCCACCCGCCCGCGGGAGGGGCGGCGCCCGGTGGCCGTCACGGGCGCCGCCCCTCCGCAGGCCCTCGAAAGAAAGTCTTCGGCCCTTCTCCGGGATTTGCACTACTCGCGAGTAGCACGATTGGCGGTATGCCGGGGCCTTTCCCGGTGAAGGTGAACAGGATCGCACTCGGGTGAATACTTCGCCGTTGTCGGCAGCGCGTTCAGCGGTACGGTGCCGAGCGCACGCCGGCAGCGACTCGCGTGACACCGGCTACAACGCCACGAGCTTTGGCTTCCACATTCTCTCTCTGGGCGAGAACGAGCTCTGAGCTGTCTTCACAGACTCCTTTCGAGTCCGAACGAGTGAGCCGGAGCCGATCCAGTGGCAAGACCGGTGGGAATTGTCCCGCCCCACTCTTCGAAAGGACAGCACGCGGCGCCCGTTATTCGGCGGCGAAGTGCGCTTGGACGTCCTCCACGAACCGACCGAGCAGCCGGCCGAAGGTCTCCTGGTCCTCGGTGGACCAGTCGGCGATCGCGTCGGCGAACGACCCGAGCACCGCCTCCAGGTACCGCCCGGCCGCCGCGTCACCCGGCTCGGTCAGCTCGACGAGCCGCGCCCTCTGGTCGCCGGGGTCGGTGACGCGGCGGACCAGACCCGCGCGTTCCAGGTCGTGCAGGTGCCTCGTGACGTGCGGACCGGCGACCTGCATCCGCGTGGCGATCTCCCCGACCCGCAGCGGCTGACCGGCCATGCGCAGGGTGATCAGCACGGTCAGGCCCGGCCGGTCGAGCGGGATGCCGACGCGTTCCACGGCCCTCTCGACCAGGCGGCTCCGGTTGAGCACGGTGCCCAGGCGCAGGAGGTGCGGCAGCATCGCCGCGGGGTTCAGGCCCTCGCCCACAACTTACCTACCTAACTTAGGTATATGCTTGCGTCGGTCGTGAAACGATACCTAAGTTAGTTAACGGAGGCTTTCGTGAGCTCAGTCCTGATCTCCGGCGCCAGCGTCGCCGGTCCGTCCCTCGCGTTCTGGCTGCGGCGGCACGGCTTCGACGTCACCGTCGTGGAGCGGTCCCACACCCTGCGCGGCGGCGGCTACCCCATCGACATCCGCGGCACGGCGCTCGGCGTGGTCGAGCGGATGGGCCTGCTCCCCCGGCTGCGCGAGGCGCACGTCGACACCCAGCGGATCACGTTCCTCGACGCCGGTGGTGAGCGCGTCGCGTCGATCCGGCCGGAGACGATCACCGGCGGCGACGACCACCGCGACCTGGAGGTGCGGCGCGGTGACCTCGCCGAGATCCTCTACGAGGTCGTGCGCGACGACGTGGAGTTCCTGTTCGACAACTCCGTCGTGGCCATGGACGACCACGACGGCGGTGTGGACGTGACGTTCCGCAGCGGCCTTCAGCGCACCTATGACCACGTCGTCGGCGCCGACGGGCTGCACTCCGCGGTGCGCGCGCTGACGTTCGGCCCGGAGGAGCAGTTCCACCGCTACCTCGGGTACTGCTTCGCGGGCTTCACCCTGCCCAACCACCTCGGTCTCGCGCACGAGGCGCTGCTGTGGAACGAACCCGGCCGCGCCGCCGCGCTCTACGCCGTGGGCGAGGAGCCGACCGTGCACGGGTTCCTGAGCTTCACCCGCGCCGAGGCCCCGTTCGGCGCCTTCCACGACCCGCTGGCCCAGCGCGACCTGGTCGCGGAGGTCTTCGCGGGCGACGGCTGGGAGGTGCCGCGGCTGGTCGCGGCGATGCGGTCGGCCGAGGACCTGTTCTTCGACACGGTCAGCCAGATCCGCATGCCGCACTGGTCGTCCGGTCGCGTCGCGCTCGTCGGTGACGCCGCATACGCCCCGTCGTTCCTCACCGGGCAGGGGTCGAGCCTCGCGCTGGTCGGCGCGTACGTGCTGGCCGGCCACCTCGGCACGGCACCGGACCACGCGGCGGCGTTCGCGGCGTACGAACGCGGCACCCGGCCGTTCGTCGAGGCGAACCAGAACCTCGTGCGGGAAGGCGACGCGGAGCTGTTCCCCGGCACGGCGGAGGCCCTCGCCGCCCGCAACGCCGCGTTGCGGGAGCGGGAGACCATGGCGACGGGCGGCAGCCGTCCCGAGCACTCCGCGCTCGTGCTCCCCGAGTTCGGCTAACGCCGCTCGTAGCGGGTCATGACCACCCCGCCGGGGAACGTCCGCGTCTCCACGAGGGCGAGGTCCACCCGGCCGTCGAAGACGGGGAAGAACGGCGTGCCGCCGCCGACCAGGACCGGGTGGGTGACGACCTGGTACTCGTCGACCAGCCCGGCCCGCACGGCCGCCGCGGCCAGCGCCGCGCCGCCGACCCGCATCGGCCCGCCGTCGCCGTCCCTGAGCCGGGTGATCTCGGCGACCGCGTCGCCGGGCACCACGCGGGTGTTCCAGCCGGCCACCCCGACCGTGGAGGAGAACAGCACCTTCGGCGTGTCCCGCCAGTTCCGCGCGAACTCGACCTCGGCCGGGGTGGCGCCCGGCCGCTGGTCGCCCGTCGGCCAGTGGGAGCTCATCGCCTCCCACAACCCGCGCCCGTACAGGAACAGCTCGATCGCCTGCTCCTGTTCGAGCCACCACTCGAACAGCTCGTCGCTCGACACGCCCCAGCCGATGTCACCACCGGTCGCGGCGACGTGGCCGTCGAGGCTCACGTTCATGCCGTAGGTCAGCTTCCGCATGACGCCATCTTGCCGTCGAGGTACCGCACAACCGAGGAACAGGTTCCCCACAGGTGCCTCACAGGAACCGGCCGCAGTCTGGGTGCCATGACGGACAACCACGACCGCGGCCTCCAGTACGACCTCGCCACGCTCCTCGGGCGCCGGCGGGCGCTGACGCTGTTCGGCGGCGCGGGCCTCACCCTCGTGGCCTGCGCCCCGTCGACCACCACGACCACGTCGTCCCCCACGACCTCCACCTCGGCCGGCGCCCGGGGCGTCGCGCTGGAGGCGATCCCCGAGGAGACCGCCGGGCCGTACCCCGGTGACGGCTCCAACGGCCCGAACGCGTTGACGCAGAGCGGCATCGTGCGGTCCGACATCCGCTCCAGCTTCGGCTCGTCGACCCGCACGGCCGAGGGCGTGCCGCTGACGATCGAGCTGACCGTGCGGCACGAGGACGGCACGCCGTACCCCGGTGCGGCCGTCTACCTGTGGCACTGCGACATCAACGGCGACTACTCGATGTACTCCGACCGCGTGAAGGACGAGAACTTCCTGCGCGGCGTGCAGGAGACTGACGCGAGCGGGAGGCTCAAGTTCGTGAGCGTGTTCCCCGGCGCGTACTCGGGGCGATGGCCGCACGTCCACTTCGAGGTCTACCCGAGCCTTTCCGAGGCCACCGGGGCGGGCAACAAGATCACGACCTCGCAGCTCGCACTGCCGGAGTCGACGTGCAAGGAGGTCTACGGCACCACCGGCTACACGCAGTCGGTGCGCACCATGTCGCGATCCTCGCTGCAGCAGGACATGGTGTTCCGCGACGGCGTCGACCAGCAGATGGCGACCATGTCCGGCAACGTGTCCGCCGGCTACACGGCCTCACTCACCTTCGCGGTGCAGGGCTAGCCACAGCTCGGCACGCAGGCCGGGCGAGTCCAGGGAGCGGCCCAGCGCCTGCTCGGCCCTGCGCACGCGGCTCTTCAACGTGTGCCGGTGCACGCCGAGCCGGGCCGCCGCCGGGTCCCACGCGCCGTGGTGGCCCAGCCAGACCCGCAAGGCCTCCCTCGCCCCGGCGTCGAGCGGCCGCAGCAGCGCGGCGGCGAACCCGTCCGGCAACGGGATCCGGCCGGCCAGGTCCTCGAACGCGCGCACCCCCGCTTCCCGCGCCCGCACGGCCTCCCGGTAGCCGCGCACGACCTGCGTTCCGTCCACTTCGGACGACGAGAAGCCGTCGGACTCGGCCGCCAGCACCACGACGTCACCGTCGTGCTCGGCCCAGAACACGTCGTCGTCGTCCGGTGGCGAGGTGACGAGGTGGACGCGGAACCGCTCGGGCAGGCCGTCGACCGGCAGTCCCGCGAGGAGCAGCCGGAACTGCGCGGCGCGCAGCTCCCCGCGGGCCGCGTCGACGGCGTCGTTCCGCGCCAGGGCGAGGGTGAGCAGGGACGCCGCGGTGTTGACGATGCCGGGTTCGGGCCGGGTGGTGCCCACGGCGAGCACACCGCGTGCCCGGCTGCCGAGCACCTGGAGGAACACGTGGGTCCCCGCGAGCTCGAACGCGGCGCTCGCGAGCCCGCCGGCGGTCCGCAACCGGGCCAGCTCGGCGGTCAGGTCGGGCACCAGGCGCGGGTTGTGCGCGTGCACGGGGTGACCGGCGGCGTCGAGCAGCACGACCCAGCCGTCGACCCACTGGCCGAGCCGGCGCACCACACCCCCGACCCCGGCCCTGACCGCGGCACGGGTGAGCGCGCGCTGGGCCTCGCTGGTGCGGGTGAGGGCGGCGTACTCGTCGGCGGCCACGGCCCTCGACACGGCCTTGCTGATCGCGATGAACGGCACCTCGCGCGGCACCTCCACCAGCCCGAGCCCGGTGCGGCGGGCGGCGTCGACGAGCGCGGGCGGCACGGCGGCGTGGCTGAGCCCGGTGCCGAAACCGAGGCCGACGACCCCCGCGCGCACCAGCCGGTCGACGTAGTCCTCCCCCGGCTCGCCCAGTCCGGTGGTCAGCAGCAGCTCACCGCCCTCCAGGAACGGCGCCGGGTCGGCGAGCTCCGTGCCGTGCACCCAGCCGACCGGTCGTGACACGTCACCGGCGAGCACCGGCAACCGCAGCGCGGACGCGAGCTCCCGCAACGTGATCGGCATGTGCCAGTTTGTACAGCGAGGCCGCTGCTGATCGCCATTTCCGCCACTGCGCACCGCGCTGACCAGGACCATGCTGACCCCATGACCCGACTGCGCACCTCGCTGCCCGGCCCGAAGTCGCTGGAGCTCCAGGCACGGCGCACGAACGCCGTCGCCGCCGGGGTCGGCTCCGCGCTGCCCCTCCACATCGACTCCGCCGACGACGGCCTGCTCGTCGACGTCGACGGCAACCGGCTGATCGACCTCGGCTCCGGCATCGCCGTCACGAGCGTCGGCAACCCCGCGCCCGCGGTGGCCGAGGCCGTGCACGCGCAGATCGACCGGTTCAGCCACACCTGCTTCATGATCACCCCCTACGAGGGGTACGTGGCGGTGTGCGAGGAGCTCAACGCCCTGACCCCCGGCACGCACGAGAAGCGGTCGGTGCTGGTCAACTCGGGCGCGGAGGCCGTGGAGAACGCGGTCAAGATCGCCCGGCACGTCACCGGCCGGGCGGCGGTCGTCGTGTTCGACCACGGCTACCACGGGCGCACGAACCTCACGATGGCGCTGACGGCCAAGAACATGCCGTACAAGCACCGCTTCGGGCCGTTCGCGCCGGAGGTGTACCGGGTGCCCACGTCTTACCCGCTGCACGACGGCCTCACCGGTGCCGAGGCGGCTGAACGGGCGATCACCGCGATCGAGAAGCAGGTCGGCGGCGACAACACCGCGGCCGTCGTGGTCGAACCGGTCCAGGGCGAGGGCGGGTTCATCACACCCGCGCCCGGTTTCCTGCCCGCCGTCGCGCGGTGGTGCCGCGAACGCGGGGTGCTGTTCGTGGCCGACGAGATCCAGACCGGGTTCTGCCGCACCGGGGAGTGGTTCGCCTGCGACCACGAGGGCGTGGTGCCGGACCTGGTCACCACGGCCAAGGGCATCGCGGGCGGTCTCCCGCTGGCCGCCGTCACGGGACGCGCCGAGATCATGGACGCCGTGCACGTGGGCGGACTCGGCGGTACCTACGGCGGCAACCCGGTGGCGTGCGCTGCCGCGCTGGGCGCCATCCGCACGATGCGCGAGCGGGGCCTCAACGCCGCCGCACGCCGCATCGAGGAGATGGTGCTCCCCCGGCTCAGTGCGGTCGCGGAGAAGACCGGCACGATCGCCGAGGTCCGCGGCCGTGGCGCGATGCTCGCCATCGAGCTCACCGAACGCACGCCCGAAGTCGCCGCCCGCGTGGCGAAGGCGTGCCACGAACAGGGTGTCGTCGTGCTGACGTGCGGCACTTACGGCAACGTGATCCGTCTGCTGCCCCCACTCGTCATCCCGGACGACCTGCTCGCCGAAGGCCTCGACGTTCTCGAAGGAGCTTTGCTCGCATGACCGACTTCCACACCCCAGAAGACGTCGAGAACGCGGTCGCGCAGGCGCACGCGGTCGCTCCCGAGCTGGCCGCCCTGCCGGCCCACCGCAGGGCCACCGCGCTCGACCACGTGTCGACGCGGCTGGCCGAGCGCGCGGAGGAGTTCGCGCAGGCCATCACCGACGACTCCGGCAAGCCGCTCAGGTGGTCGCGGGTCGAGGTGACCCGCGCGGTCTCCACGTTCCGCTGGGCCGCCGAGGAGGCCCGCCGGTTCTCCGGCGAGCTGCAGCGCCTCGACACCGACCCGGCCGCCGAGGGACGGCTCGCGCTGGTGCGGCGGGTGCCGCGCGGGCCGGTGCTGGGCATCGCGCCGTTCAACTTCCCGCTGAACCTGGTGGCGCACAAGGTCGCGCCCGCGCTGGCCGTCGGTGCGCCGATCGTGCTGAAGCCGGCGCCCGCCACGCCGAAGGCCGCGTTCCTGCTCGGGGAGCTGCTGGCCGAGACGGACCTGCCCGGGGGCGCGTGGGCGGTGCTGCACCTGGCCAACGAGGACACCGCGCGGCTCGTCGAGGACCCGCGGCTGCCGGTCGTGTCGTTCACCGGCTCCGGCCCGGTCGGGTGGGGCATCAGGGACCGGGTGCCGCGCAAGCACGTCACGCTGGAGCTCGGCGGCAACGCGGCCGCGATCGTGGCGCCGGACTGGACCGACGTCGAGTTCGCCGCGCAGCGCATCGCCACGTTCGCCATGTACCAGGCCGGGCAGTCGTGCATCTCGGTGCAGCGCGTGTACGTGCACACCGACGTCTACGACGCGGTGGCGGACGCCGTTGTGGCGCAGGTGAAGAAGCTCGACGTCGCCGGCGACGTGGGTCCGTTGATCAACGACGCCGCCGCCGACCGGGTCGAGGCGTGGGTGGCCGAGGCGGGGGCCACGGTGCTGACCGGCGGCACCCGCGACGGCCGCACCTACGCGCCGACCGTGCTCACCGACGTGCCCGCGACCGCGAAGGTCAACGCCGAGGAGGTGTTCGGCCCGGTCGTCACGCTGACCCGCGTCGACAGCGTCGAGGAGGCCTTCGACCTGGTCAACGCGTCCCGGTACGGCCTGCAGGCCGGGGTGTTCACGACCGACGTGCGGCTCGCCTTCCGCGCGGCGCACCGGCTCCAGGTCGGTGGCGTGATCGTCGGCGACGTGCCGAGCTACCGGGCCGACCAGATGCCGTACGGCGGGGTGAAGGAGTCCGGTGTCGGGCGCGAGGGGCTGCGGGCGGCGATGGAGGACCTGACCGAGCCGCGCGTGCTGGTGCTGACGGGCCTCGAACTGTGAGCTGAGCCGGTCGCGGTGCTGCCATGATGGCTCGCGTGGCCGTCACGATCAGGGATGTCGCTCGCCAGGCGCAGGTCTCCGCGTCGACGGTCTCGCGCGCGCTCAGCGCACCCGGTCTGGTCAGCGAGGCCACCCGGCAGCGGGTGCTGGAGGTCGTGCGCGGGCTGGGCTACCAGCCCAACCGCGCCGCCCGCAGCCTGATCACCGGGCGCACCGGCAACCTCGGCATCGTGGTGCCCGACCTGGAGAACCCGTTCTTCCCCGCGGTGCTGCGCGGCGTGCAGACGCGGGCGGGCGAGGCGGGCACCTCGGTGTTCTTCTGCGACAGCAGGAAGGACGCGCTGGTCGAGGCCGAGCTGGTGCGGACGATGGCCGCGCAGGTCGACGGCCTGGTGCTGTGCGGGTCGCTGCTGTCCGACGAGCAGGTCGCCGAGCTGGCGGACGCCACACCGCTGGTGCTGCTCAACCGCGTCGTGCCCGGTGTGTCGTCGGTGCTGATGGACAGCGCCCTCGGCATGGACCAGGTCGTCGCGCACCTGGAGTCGCTGGGGCACGCGCACCACGTCTACCTCGGCGGCCCGGCCGGTTGGTCGAACCACCGGCGGGAGCAGGGCCTGCGGGGCCGTGCGGAGCTGCTCGGGTCGTTCGAGCCGAACTTCGCCGGCGGGCTGGTCGCGGCCGAACGGGCGCTGGCGACCGGTGCGACGGCGTTCATCGCCTACAACGACCTGGTCGCGCTCGGCGTGCTCAGCCACCTGGCGGCGCGCGGCGTGCGGGTGCCCGAGCAGGTGAGCGTGACCGGGTTCGACGACATCCTGTACGCGGCGATGTGCTCGCCCGCGCTCACGACCGTGACGATGCCGACCGAGGAGGGCGGTCAGGTCGCCGTCGACCTGCTGACGGACCTCCTCGGCGGTGGCGAGGCCCGGACGCGGGAGCTCCCGACGACGCTCGTGGCCCGCGCGAGCACCGGGCGAGCGCCTTGATCTCCAGCTAAGTGGAGCTCCTGGGGTCGGCGTCCTGACCGGTCGTCGAGGTGGGGGTTGTGATGCGGGCTGTTCGCGTGCACGGGTTCGGTGGTCCCGAGGTGCTCGTCGCGGAGGAGGTGCCGGACCCGGTCGCCGGGCCGGGACAGGTCGTGGTCGGGGTGGCGGCCGCGGACGTGATCTTCCTCGACACGCTGCTGCGGCGGGGCTGGGGCCACGAGCACTTCCCCACGCACCCGCCCTACGTGCCCGGTGGGGGCGGTGCCGGACACGTGCTGTCGGCAGGCGAGGGCGTGGACCCGGCGTGGGTCGGCCGGCACGTCGTCGCGCGCGGCCCCGCGGGGTACGCGGAGCAGGTCGTCGTGCCGGTCGGTGACGTCGTCGCGGTGCCGGACGGCCTGGGCTCGCCCGAGGCGGCGGCGCTGCTGCACGACGGCGTCACGGCGCTGAACCTCCTGCGCCGCGTGGAGATCGGCGAGGGTGACTGGGTGCTGGTGGCCGCCGCGACGGGTGGCGCGGGCTCCCTGCTCGTGCAGCTGGCCCGTGCTGCCGGGGCCCTGGTCGTGGCGGCGGCCCGCGGTGACCGCAAGCTCGCCCTGGCGGAGGACCTGGGAGCGCACGTCACCGTCGACTACTCGGCCGAGGGCTGGCAGGACCGCGTGCTCGACGCGACCGACGGCGTGCAGGTGGCCTTCGACGGTGCGGGCGGGCCGCTCGGCCGGGCCGTGTTCGAGACCGTGGCCGCGGGTGGGCACTTCGTCACCTACGGCACGTCGGACGGCTTCGCGGACATCGACCCCGAGCTCGCGCGGCACCGGCAGGTGCACGTGGACTACCCGTTGGCAGACGGTCCACCCGCTCCGGCCACGGTGCACGAGCTGCTCACGGAAGCGCTCGCGCTCACGGCACGGGGCCGGCTCCGCCCGGTGATCGGTGCGACCTACCCGTTGACGCAGGCCGCGAAGGCGCACCGGGCGCTGGAGGAGCGCACGACGCTGGGCAAGTCGCTCCTGCTCGTCTGAGGCGGGGTCAGCGCAGCGCGGCGGTCTCCGTGACCGCCCGCAGCGCGGCCACCACGGCCGAGAACGGCGGCAGGAACGGCCGGTCCACCGGCGTCTCCCCCAGCCAGCCGACACCGCCGCGGTCGATCCGCGACGGCGGCAGCGGCACGAGCGTGCCCAGCCGGTGCGTCAGCGCGCCGCGGGCCCGCAGGCGGATCAGGTTCACCTGCGACGCCTCGTCGGCGGACTCGGTGAGCAGGAGCCACCGCCCGGGAGCCCCCGGCAGCGCCACCACCGGTCCGCCGAGCATCCGCAGGGCGAGGTAGTGCCGCACCTCCTCGCCGATCGCGGAACCGAGCTCGACGGCGGAGACCTGGTGGTCCGTGGTCAGCAGCAGCCTGTTCTCGGAGCGCAGCACGAGCCAGCCCCAGTCCGAGTAGCGCTGCTGGGCCGCGGAGAACGTGTCGGGGTGCGGTAGTACTCCCTTAGGCGAGCTCATGGATCTCACCCTCACTTGATCGAGGTGTAACGCCGATCACACGATTTGACTCCCCGCCGCCATGAACTCACTATCGGGCCGCCATCGGCACACTCGAACGGGGCTGGAGAGCGTGACTCACCTGCGTGAACGCCACCTGACCATGATCGCACTGGGCGGCGTGATCGGCGCCGGTCTCTTCGTCGGGACAGGGGCGGGAATCGCGATCGCCGGACCGGCGGTCCTCATCTCGTTCGGGCTCGCCGGGCTGCTCGCGCTGCTCGTGATGCGCATGCTCGGGGAGATGGCGGCCGAACACCCCAGCGGGGGCGCGTTCTCGGTGCACGCGGAGAAGGCGATCGGGCCGTGGGCCGGGTTCACCGTCGGCTGGGGCTACTGGTCGGCGGTCGTCGTGGTGCTCGCGGTCGAGGCGACCGGGGCGGCGAAGATCGCGTCCGGGTGGCTGCCCGCCGTGCCGCAGTGGGCCTGGGTGCTGGTGTTCATGTCGGTGCTGACGGCGGTGAACCTGGCGAACGTGCGGAACTTCGGCGAGTTCGAGTTCTGGTTCGCGGGCCTCAAGGTCGCCGCGATCGTGCTGTTCCTGCTGCTCGGTGGTGCCGCGGTCCTCGGTCTGCTGCCCGGTGTGGACTCCCCCGGCGTGAGCAACCTGCGCGACTTCCTCCCGCACGGCTGGGGCGGCGTGGTCGCCGGGCTGATGGCGGTCGTGTTCGCGTTCGGCGGACTGGAGGTCGTCACGATCGCCGCCGCCGACGCCGAGGACCCCAAGCGCGCCATCGGCAAGGCGGTGCGCACGTCGGTCACCCGGCTGCTGGTGTTCTACCTCGGCTCGATGGCCGTCGTCGTGACCCTGTTGCCGTGGAACGACTCCGAGGTCGGTGCGAGCCCGTACGTGGCGGTGCTCACCAGGATCGGCATCCCGGGCGCGGCGCAGATCATGAACGTCGTCATCTTCGTGGCACTGCTGAGCGCCATCAACGCCACCCTGTACGGCGCGGCCCGGATGCTGTCCTCGCTCGCCGACCGCGGCGAGGCGCCGAAGTCGTTGCTGCGGCGCAGGAACGGCGTGCCGCGCAACGCCGTGCTGGCGTCGGTGGCGTTCGGCTTCGTGTCGGTGGGGCTCAACTACCTGTGGCCGGACACGGTGTTCCTGCTGCTGCTCAACGCCGTCGGCTCGGCCCTGCTGGTCGTGTGGGGCTTCATCGCCGTGTCGCAGCTGCGGATGCGCCGCGGCATCGCCGACCCGGTCGTGCCGATGTGGGGCTACCCGTACCTGTCGTGGCTCGCGCTGGCGGCGATCGTGGGGATCGTCGGGCTGATGCTGGCCGACTCCCAGGCCCGCGGCCAGATCCTGTCGACCGGCGTGCTGTTCGCGGTCATCGCGGCCGTCGGCGTGGCCAGGTCGGCACGGCGGAGCACCGCCGGCTGAACCGCTTGCGGCACAGGCCCTGCTTGCCCGGTTCGGTATAGTTATACCGTGATCGAACTGAAGTCCGCCGCCGAGCTGGACGTCATGCGCGAAGCGGGTCGCGTCGTCGCACGGGCCCTCGCCGCGTGCCGTGCCCACGCCGCACCGGGGGTCACCCTGCGCGAGCTCGACGAGGTGGCCAGGGAGGTGATCTTCGGGGCCGGTGCGACGTCGCCGTTCCTCGACTACCACCCGCGGTGGTCGCCCAGCCCGTTCCCCGGTGTCATCTGCGCGTCGGTGAACGACGCCGTCGTGCACGGCATCCTGGGCCCGCAGGTGCTCGGTGACGGCGACCTGGTCAGCATCGACTGCGGCGCCGTGGTCGACGGGCTGTGCGGTGACGCCGCCACCAGCTTCGTGATCGGCACCGCCACCGACGCCGACCTCGCGCTCATCGACTGCACCGAACGCGCCCTGCGGGCCGGGATCGACGCCGCCCGGCCGGGCGCGCGGATCGGTGACATCTCGCACGCCATCGGTTCCGTGGCCCGTGCCGGCGGCTACGGCCTGCTCCGGCACCACGGCGGTCACGGCATCGGCCGCGCGATGCACGAGGAACCGTTCGTCCCCAACGAGGGCAAGCCCGGCGAGGGCTTGAAGCTCGTGCCCGGCGTCGTGCTGGCCCTCGAACCGATGCTGCACGCCGGCGGCCGTGACGGCTACAGCAGCGACGACGACGGCTGGACCCTGCGCACCGACGACGGCTCACGCGCCGCCCACGTCGAACACACCGTGGCCATCACCGCCGACGGCCCCGTAGTCCTCACCCTCCCCTGACTCCCTCTTGCCTGAGCAGCAGAGGGGGATCAGGCGGACTTTTGAGGGGTCAGGAGTTCGTTGAGCGCGTCCAGGGAGATGCCCAGCGCGCCGGCGAGCGCCGCGATCGTGAAGAAGGACGGTGTGGGGGCGCGACCGGTCTCGATCTTGCGCACCGTCTCGGCGGACAGACCGGCCCTGGCGGCGATCTCGACCATGCTCTCCTGGCCGCGCGCGTCGCGCAGCAACTGCCCGAGCCGCCTGCCCCGCTCCCGCTGCAGCGAACTCAAGGGGATGCGCACCATGCCCGCGGATTCTACGCGAACTCCGCCCTCCGGTCGGCGTGAGAAAAGTCCGTTGCACGGGCGGCCGACCAACGCATAGGTTCGAAGTACACAAGAGAGGAGGTGGTCCAAAGTTGTATAGCTATCGGACTCGTGAGGTGGCTGTCCGCTAGGACCAGCCCTCGGTGACGCCTGGCGAAACCCAGGCAGCCACCCGACCCCCGGACTTCGAGCGCTGGTCCCGCTCGGCCCGCTCACGCGGGAGTCGTCCGGGGGTTGTCCCATTTCCGGGGAACCGCACCGAGACGACCGAACCTCAGAGCGCCTTCTTCAGCACCGTGAGATCGGCGACGAACGCGTCGTAGGACTCGGTGAAGTCCTCGGCCCTCAGCACGGCCGACGGGTGCACGGTCACGCCGACCCGCAGCCCGTCGTGCTCCACCACCCGGCCCCGGTTCTCGGTGAGCTTGAACGACGGGCCCAGCAACGCCTTCGCCGCCACGGCACCCAGGCACACCACCAGGTCGGGCTTCACCACCCGCAGCTCCTCGCGCAGCCACGGGAAGCACGCGACGACCTCGGAACGCCGTGGCTGCTGGTGAATCCTGCGCTTGCCGCGCGCGGTGAACCTGAAGTGCTTCACCGCGTTCGTGAGGTAGACGTCCGGCCGGTCGATGCCCGCGGCAGCCAACGCCTTGTCCAGCAACCGGCCCGCCGGGCCGACGAACACGTGGCCCTCGACGTCCTCGCGGTCGCCGGGCTGCTCCCCCACCATCATCAGCCGGGCTTTCACCGGCCCCTCGCCGAACACCGTCTGGGTGGCGTCGCGGTACAGCTCGCAGCCGCGGCAGTCGGCGGCGGCAGAACGCAACGCCGCCCAGCTCTTCCCCTCGGGGACGAACTGGGCGGCGGACGCGGTGTCTTTACTTGGTCGAGCGGAAGGCATCCTTGACCTTCTCGCCGGCCTGCTTCAGAGCGCCCTTGGCTTGCTCCGCGCGGCCCTCGGCCTGCCACTGCTCGTTGTCCGTGGCGTCGCCGACCGCGGCCTTGGCGCGGCCCTTGAGCTCCTCGGCCTTGTTCTCGAACTTCTCGTCGGCACCCATGGATCAGGCTCCTCCACTAGCGGTCAGCTACGCCGACCGGTTACCCGGCGAGCAGCGATCCAAACAGTTGATAAGGTGATCACTCGCGGTTGAGAACCCAGCCGCAAGCCGATGAGACGGCTTGCTCTGGGTGTGCCCGCCCTTCGCAAGATGAGCTACCTGGAGCGTCGTCGTCCCACCGGCATGCCGCTGTGACCATGACGACGTGAAAGGAGCCGGCGGTGTCGTCCGCGAGAATCACCGCCCTCGAGGCCGAGGTGGCAGGGTTGCGCAAGGCCCTGGCGTCACGGACCGTCATCGGGCAGGCCACGGGCCTGATCGCCGCACGCAAACCCTGCACACCCCAGCAGGCGTTCCAGCTGCTGGTGCAGATATCACAGCACCACAACATCAAGCTGCACGTCGCGGCCGACCGCCTGGTCGCCGCGTTCGTGCACGCCCACCTCGGCCGGCCGGTGAACCCGGCCGACCAGGTGTTGTGGGATCACGTCAACGCGACCACGGCGAACGAGTCCGGAGGAAGCGACGACGGGTTCGCCGAGGAGGTCAGCAGCACATCCCCGTGAGGCAGCGGGACGGGGGTCGTGCCCAGGTTGACCACCACGCGGGTCTGCCCGCGGTGCAGCACGAAGCACTCCCCGTCCTGCTCCACCACGAACCGGTCGAGTCGCGGATCGGCCAGCTCGGGGCGGGAGCGCCGCAACGCGATCAGCGCGCGATAGGTCTCGTACACCTTCGCGTGCTCCCCCTCACCGACCTCGTCCCACCTCAGCCGCGAGTTCTCCACGGTCTGCGGCGACATGGGGTCCGGTACGTCTGATTCGCCCCACCCGTGGCGGGAGAACTCCCTGCGCCGCCCGGTCCTGACCGCCTCGGCGAGCTGCGGGTCCGGGAAGGACGCGAAGAACTGCCACGGCGTGGAGGCCGCCCACTCCTCCCCCATGAAGATCATGGGCGTGTAGGGCGAGCACAGCACGATCGCCGCCGCGCACAACAACTTCCCGGTGGGCACGGATGCGGGCAACCGGTCACCGGCCGCCCGGTTGCCGACCTGGTCGTGGTTCTGGGTGTAGGCCAGGAACCGGTGGCCGGGGATCAACGCCGTGTCGACCGGCTTGCCGTGGTGCTTCTCCCGGAACGACGACCAGGTGCCGGCGTGGAAGAAGACACCCTCCAGCGTGTTCTTCAGCGCTCCCGGTGCCGCGAAGTCCGCGTAGTACCCGAACGTCTCACCCGTCAGGGCGACGTGCAGGCAGTGGTGCAGGTCGTCCGACCACTGCGCGTGCAGGCCCGTTCCCCCGCCCTCCCGCGCAGTCACCAGTCTCGCGTCGTTCAGGTCGGACTCGGCGATCAGCGTCAACGGCCGCCCGACCGCCGCCGACAACGCGTCCACCTCGACCGCGAGCTCCTCCAGCAGGTGCACCGCGCTCCGGTCGGCCAGTGCGTGCACCGCGTCGAGCCGCAGCCCGTCCACGTGGAAGTCGCGCAGCCACTGCAGGGCGTTGTCGAGCACGTACCGGCGCACCTCGTCGGAGCCGGCGCCGTCGAGGTTGAGGCCGGGACCCCAGTCGTTGCTACCCGCGAAGTACGGGCCGAACCGGTCGAGGTAGGCCCCCGACGGACCGAGGTGGTTGTAGACGACGTCGAGCAGCACGGCCAGGCCGCGGGCGTGGCAGGCGTCGACGAACCGCTTGAAGCCGTCCGGCCCGCCGTAGGGCTCGTGCACCGCGCCCCACAGCACGCCGTCGTAGCCCCAGCCCTCGACGCCGTCGAAGCTGTTGACCGGCATGACCTCGACGAACGTGATGCCCAGGTCCACCAGGTGGTCGAGCTTCCCGATCGCCGCGTCGAACGTGCCCTCGGGCGTGAACGTGCCGATGTGCAGCTCGTAGATCACCCCGCCGGGCAGCGCGCGGCCGGTCCAGCCGCCGTCCTGCCACTCGTAGGTGTGCTCGTAGACGCGGGACGCCTCGTGCACGCCGTTCGGCTGCCACAGCGACCGCGGGTCCGGCAGCGCCTGGCCGTCGACCACGAACGCGTAGTCGGTGCCGCTCACGTCGCAGTGCCACCAGTCGCCGTCGCGCTTCATCCCGTGGTCGACGCCGTCGACCCGGACGTGCACGGACTCGGGCTTCGGTGCCCACACGGAAAAGCTCACGATTCCCCTCGCACGAGCAGAGCCACCGGGTAGCGGTCGAGCAGCGCGGCCAGGTCCTCGGTCGCCGGCCGCCCGGTGAGCACGTCCGTCCACTCCGGACCGGGCAGCGGCAGCGCGGTGCCCTGCCAGCCCTTGCGCGCCAGCCCGACCGGGAGCCGGGTCGCGACGGTGATGACGTGCTCGCGCTGGAACGCGAGCACGTGCTCGGCGGCGGGTCCCTCCGCGCGCAGCGGGCGGTAGCCGTGGAAACCGCGGGCCTTGGCCTGCAACGCCCGGTGCACCACCAGCAGCTTCGCGGCGCCGGTCTCGTCGACCTCCGGCACCCAGCCGTCCTCGATGCGGGCCAGCAGCTCCCTGCGCAGCTCGTAGTCGACCGGCCTGCGGTTGTCCGGGTCGACCAGCGAGTAGTCCCACAGCTCGGTGCCCTGGTAGATGTCCGGCACGCCGGGCGCGGTGAGCTGGACCAGCTTCTGGCCCAGCGAGTTCGACCAGCCCGGCACCGTGAGCCGCTCGGCGAACGCGGCGACCTCGGGCAGCCCGAGCACCTTCGCGGGCCACGCGGCCACCTCGGCGTCGAACTCGGCGTCGCGGTCGACCCACGAGGTCTTGACCTTCGCCTCGCGCGAGGCCTTCTCCAGGTACTGCGCGAGCCGGTCCTCGGTGATCGGCCACGCGCCGAGCAGCGACTGCCAGGCCAGCCGGTTGAGCGACGGCTCGGACAGCCCGTGCCGCGCGGTCATGGTCTCCTCGAACGCCAGGTACTCGTCCGGGATCTCGGCCAGCACGGCGAGCCGGGCCCGCACGTCCTCCGACCGCTTGGTGTCGTGGGTGGTCAGCGTCGTCATCGACCGCGGCCAGCTGGCCTCGCGGGCGGCGGCGCGCTGGTGGAACTCCTCCACCGGCATGCCGAACCGGTCTGGTGAGCCACCGACCTCGTTGAGGGCCACGAAGTTCGTGTACCGGTAGAACGCGGTGTCCTCGGTGCCCTTGGCGACGACCATGCCGGAGGTCTGCTGGATGCGGGTGGCCAGCTCGCCGTGCGGGTCGGCGCGGACCTGCTCGTCCAGCGCCTCGACCGCGGGCGAGGACGACAGCCGCACCGCGGTGTCCCAGTGCTCCAGGCCCTCCGGCAGGTAGGACCGGTACACCGGGAAGTTGACCATCACCTCGGCGACGGCCGCGCACGCGTCCTCGAACGGCACGTCCTTCACCAGCCGCGCGATCCGGCGCACCTCGGCGACCAGGATCGAGTCGGCGACCTGGCGGCGTGACGCGTGCTCGACCTCGTGGAAGGTCGGCTGCCCGTCACGGGGTTCGAACGCGTCCGTCGGCGCGATGAACACGCCGCAGATCTCGCGCAGCGCGTCGTAGCCCGTGGTGCCGTCGACCGGCCAGCTCTGCGGCAGCGTCTCGTCCGGCCCGAGGATCTTCTCGACGACGATCCAGCCGTCGAACTTCGCGCGCAGCGCCCGGAAGTAGCCGCCGGGGTCGGCGAGGCCGTCCGGGTGGTCGATCCGCAGCCCCTCCGCGCCCCACCGCAGCACCTCGTAGTGGGTCATGTCGAACACGTCCGGGTCCTCGACCCGGATCGCGGCCAGCTCGGTGATGTCGAAGAACCGGCGGTAGTTGAGCTCCTGGTTGCCGCGCCGCCAGTTCACCTTGACGAAGTGGTCGTGCTCCTCGTCCTCGGCGTCCTCGGCCAGCACCGGCAGCAGCACCCGCCCCGAGGACCAGTCGATGTCGAAGTACTTGGCGTACTCCGACTCCTGGCCCTTTTCGAGGACGTCCTCCCACCACGGGTTCGGCACGGCCATGTGGTTCGGCACGATGTCGACGTACAGGCCGATGCCGAGTTCGGTCAGCTTGTCCTGCAACGCTTCGCGCGCCTGCTTGCCGCCGAGCTCCTCCCGCGTGCGGGTCGGGTCGGTGACGTCGTAGCCGTGCGTGGAGCCTTCGCGCGCCTCCAGCAGCGGTGACGCGTAGAGCCCGTGCACGCCGAGGCGGTGCAGGTAGTCCGCGATGTTCTCGGCGTCGGCGAAGGTGAAGCCGGGGGTGAACTGGATGCGGTAGGTGGAGTACGGGGCGCCCATCAGGCGGTCCTCTCCAGCACGACCAGCGAGCGCGCGGTCAGCGCGAGGCTGCCCGCCGCCGCGATCGGCTTCTTGCCGGCACCGCCGACCTGGCCGGTCGCGGTGTCGACCACGACCGTCCACTCGGTACCGTAAGAGCTGTCGGGCAATGTCACCTGGATGTCCTCGTGGTGTGCGTTGAACGCCATCAGGAACGAGTCGTCGACCACGCGCATGCCGCGCGAGTCGAGGTCCGGCATGCCTTCGCCGTTGAGGAAGACGACGATGCACTTGCCGAAGTCGTCCTCCCAGTTCTGCTCGGTCATCTCCTCACCGGAGGGGGTGAACCACGCGATGTCGCGCAGCTCGTCGCCCTTGCGGATCGGCCGGCCCGCGAAGAACCGCTTGCGCCGGAACACCGGGTGGGCCTTGCGGAACGCGGTCAGCGCCGAGGTGAAGTCGACCAGCTCGGCGTGCCGCTCCAGCAGCGACCAGTCGACCCAGGAGACCTCGTTGTCCTGGCAGTAGGCGTTGTTGTTGCCGTTCTGCGTGCGGCCGAACTCGTCGCCGTGCAGGATCATCGGCACGCCCTGCGACAGGATCAGGGTGGCGATGAGGTTGCGCCGCTGGCGGGCCCGCAGGTCCACGACCTCCTCGTCGTCGGTCGGTCCCTCGACGCCGCAGTTCCACGAGCGGTTGTGGCTCTCGCCGTCGTTGTTGTCCTCGCCGTTGGCCTCGTTGTGCTTCTCGTTGTACGACACCAGGTCGTTGAGGGTGAAGCCGTCGTGGGCGGTGACGAAGTTGATCGACGCGTACGGCCGGCGGCCGTCGTCCTGGTACAGGTCCGACGACCCGGTGATGCGCGAGGCGAACTCGCCCAGCGTCGCCGGCTCACCGCGCCAGAAGTCCCGGACGGTGTCGCGGAACTTGCCGTTCCACTCCGTCCACAGCGGCGGGAAGTTGCCCACCTGGTACCCACCGGGACCGACGTCCCACGGCTCGGCGATCAGCTTGACCTGCGACACCACCGGGTCCTGCTGCACGACCTCGAAGAACGTCGCCAGCCGGTCCACGTCGTAGAACTCCCGCGCCAGCGTCGCCGCCAGGTCGAACCGGAAGCCATCGACGTGCATCTCGGTGACCCAGTACCGCAGCGAGTCCATGATCAGCTGCAACGTGTGCGGCGTCCGCACGTTCAGGGAGTTACCGGTGCCCGTGTAGTCCATGTAGAACTTGGGCTCGTCGTCCATCACCCGGTAGTAGGCCAGGTTGTCGATGCCCTTCATGGACAGCGTCGGCCCGAGGTGGTTGCCCTCGGCGGTGTGGTTGTAGACCACGTCGAGGATGACCTCGATGCCCGCCTGGTGCAGGGCGCGGACCATGCCCTTGAACTCCTGCACCTGGTTCAGCGGCATGGCCGCGTAGCCGTCGTGCGGCGCGAAGAACCCGATCGTGTTGTAGCCCCAGTAGTTGCTGAGCCTGCGCTCCTGCAACGTGTGGTCGCTGATGAACTGGTGCACGGGCATCAGCTCGACCGCCGTCACGCCCAGCTTGATCAGGTGGTCGATCATCACCGGGTGCGCGAGTCCCGCGTAGGTGCCGCGCAGTCGCGGCGGGATCTCCGGGTGGTCGATCGTGAGGCCGCGGACGTGCGCCTCGTAGATGACGCTCTCGTTGTACGGCGTCCTGGGCGAGCGGTCGTTCGTCCAGTCGAAGAACGGGTTGACCACCACGGACTTCGACACGAACGGCGCCGAGTCCGCGTCGTTGCGCTCCTCGGGCGCGCCGAACTTGTAGCCGTAGAGCGCTTCATCCCACGCGAGGCCGTTGGAGATGGCCTTCGCGTACGGGTCGATGAGCAGCTTGTTGGGGTTGCAGCGAAGGCCCCGCTCCGGGTCGTACGGCCCGTGCACGCGGTACCCGTACCGCTGGCCGGGGCCGACGCCGAGCAGGTAGCCGTGGTGCACGAAACCGTCCACCTCGGGCAACCGGACGCGTGTCTCTGTGCCGTCGTCGTCGAAGAGGCAGAGCTCCACGTACTCGGCAACTTCGGAGAACAGGGCGAAATTCGTTCCTACGCCGTCATAACCAGCGCCTAGCGGATACGGCCTGCCGGGCCAGGGTCGCACGATGCTCCTCACGCGGTAGCGATACCCACACGACCCTATCCGTCTAACCGAGATGCGGCATTCCGCGCGGGTGGCGTTGCGCGGAGGCGCGGGTTAGTTCCCGCGGCCGTGCCGGGGTCCGGTCCACCGTGCGGGCAGCACGGGGTGCACCAACCCCGGCGCGTCGAGCGGTCACGCCCTTGCGTGCGCCAGCACCAGCTGCCCACGTGCGGCCATGAGCAACGTGCGGGCTTCCTGGATCTCGCAGTACTTCAGGTGTTCGACCGCCGCCTCCGCGCACGCCAGCGCGTGGGTGAGGGCCTCGTTGTCCGGTGCGGGACCGGCGTCCCGCAGCGCGTCGCGCAGCGATTCCTCCGCACGCCGTGCCCCGGCCAGCGGGTCGCCGAGCGTGGTCGGCCGCACGGCGGCGAGGACCTGCTCGACAGCCAGTTCCAGCACGTCGGTCGGTGTCCGCGTGCTCACGGCTGAGCTCATCTGGTACGCCACCTCCAAAAGATCCGGGCTTCGTCGTCCGCCGTCGGGTGACGGCCCAACAGTACTCCGCAGGTCGGCGACCTGCCGTTAAGCGGGTGTTTCCGGTGTGCGTTGACGCAGGGGGCGGGTGATGTCCCTGACCAGTGGGAAGAACTCGTCCAGCGGCACGGGGAGGGGGATCCGCCAGTTCGGGTGCTCGTCGACCGTGCCCGGCACGTTGGGCTGCCGGGTGTCCCCCAGCGCGTCCTGCGGTGAGGTCAGCACCAGCGCGCAGGGCGCGTGGGCCAGCAGCTCGTGGGCACCGGCGACGCGGTCGCCGGGGTCGATGCCCTCCGCGCGCATCAGCTCGTCGAAGTCGGGACCGTCCTCACCGGCGAAGAACGTCGCGGCGGTCGGCAGGTCGTGGGTGGAGATGCTGGCCATCGCCTTCGGGTTCCACTGCGCGGGCGGGACCAGCGGGTGGCCCTCCGCGTAGTAGTCGCGCTGGAAGTAGAGGACGGCGCTGGTGAGCATGCCGTTCTCCTGCAGCGTCTTCGTGACGACCGGCTCGACCGTGCCGAGGTCCTCGCCGACGACCACGGCACCCGCGCGGTAGGCCTCCAGCGCGAGCACGCCGAGCATCGCGTCCGCGTCGTAGTGGACGTACGTGCCGCGCGACGGCGGTTCGCCCGGCGGGATCCACCACAGCCGCCACAGGCCGGCGACGTGGTCGATGCGGATGCCGTCGGCGTGCCGCAGCACGCTGCGCAGCACCTGGCGGAACGGCCGGTAGCCGGTCTCGGCGAGCTTGTCGGGGCGCCACGGCGGCAGTCCCCAGTCCTGGCCGTCGGCGCTGAACGCGTCCGGTGGCGCACCGACCTTGACGTCGATGGCGAACGCGTCCGGGTCGGCGAAGGTGTCGGCGCCGCCGGGGTGCACGCCCACCGGGAGGTCGTGGATGACGCCGACGGCCATGCCGGCCTCGTGCGCGGCGAGCCGGACGTCCTGCAGCTGGCGGGTGCACAGGTGCTGGACCCAGGCGTGGAACGCGACCCGTTCGGCCGGTGGTTCCGCGCGGTCGGCCGGCCACGTGCGCCAGTCGCTGCCGTGGACCTCGGCGAGCGCGCAGTAGGTCGCGAACCGCTCCAGGTCGGCGTCCATCTCGATCTCGCCGCCGGGGAAGAGCAGCTCCAGCGCCTGCCGCTTCGCGTCCCACACGGCGTCGTAGTCGATCAGGTCCTCGTTGGCGGGGCGCAGGTCGCGGATGAGCTGCCGGGTCCGCGGGCAGGCCTGCAGGAACTCGGCGGTGTCGGTGATGCGCAGGTACAGCGGGTTCGCGAACCGCCGGCTCGTCGGCGAGTACGGCGAGCGCTCGACCGGGTGCGTCAGGCTGGGCGCCTGCACCGGGTTGACCAGCACGACGCCCGCGTCGAGCTCCTGGCTGCTGCGCCGGGCGACGGTCGCGAGGTCGGCGAAGTCGCCCATCCCCCACGACTCCTGCGAACGCGCGGCGTACAGCTGGAGCATCCAGCCCCAGGTGTGCGGCACGTCCGGCAACGTCCTGGGCGCCACGGCCAGGGTGACGGTCTGCGCCTGCGTGCGGATCGTGTGCCACCCGAGCGGCAACGAGTCCGGCAGATGCCGCTCGACGCCGACCGTCCCGCCGTCCTCCAGCTCGACGGTCGCGGGCCCGCGCAGGTCGTACGTCTCCTGCTCGCGGATCACGATCGTCGGCGGCAGCGCCTGCTCCGCCCGCCTGCGTTCGACCAGAGCCAGCTCGCGCTCGACGGAGTCCGGAGTGGACGCGTCCACGCCGAACTGCGCGAGGACAGCGACGACGACGTCCGTCTCGACGGTCACCTGCTGCTGATCGGAGTTCTCGTACCTCGTGGCGACGCCCCAAGCGTCCGCCAGCCGCGCCACCAACTCCTCCACAGGTACAAGCTATGTCACAGGTGCGCGTCCATTGCCAGAGCAAATGGACCCCGGTCACCCGAAGGGTGCACACCGGTCGGGCACCACCCCGCACACCTGTTTTCGTCAAACATCCGATCGCTGATCGGGAATGGCGACCACGGCCTCGACCTCGACGAGAAATTCCGGCCCGAACAACGCCGCGACCTGGACGAGCGTGCTCGCCGGGTTGTGCACGTCTCCCAGCACCGGCCGCAGCATTTCGTCACGCACGTCCCGGACGGTCTGCACTTCCGACGCGTCGAGCACGTACCACGTGAACTTCACGACATCCGACCAGTCGGCGCCAAACCTCGAAATGACGTGATGAAGATTGCTCAGCGCCTGCCTGGTCTGCGCCGCCAGGTCGTCCACCCCGACCACACGTCCCGTCTCGTCCACCGCGACCTGACCGGAGACGAACAGGAGCCTCCCGCTCACCGCCACCGCGTGGGCGTAGCCGGGGGTGTCCGGCAGGGCGGGCAGCCGGGTCAGGCGCTCTTCGGCGGGCATGGCGCCACAGTACTTCCGCGGATGCGCCCCGCGGGGTCGCGCGGCGGCGGTACCGTCGGCCCATGGGGGCGTTGCGGATCGGCGTCAGGGTCGTGCTCGGTGTCGTGGCGCTCGTCGTCGTGGCGGTGCTGTGGACGGTGTTCTCCTGGGGTCTCGCGAGCACCCTCGCCGACCGCGAGGTCGACCGGATCACGGCGGCACTCCGGACGGCGGCGGCCGACGGCGAGCTGACCCCGGACGAGATCCGCTCGGCGGGCGGCTCCAGCTCGATGCGCTCCGGCGACGGCACCGTGTACGTGACCGCGGACAGCGGCGAGCCGCCGTGGTGGTCGCCGATCGACTGGCACCTCGTGCGGTACGCGGACTGCACGGTGCGCGGCAGCGCGGTCGAGGTCAGCCGCAGCACGCTCGGCGGCACGTACGGCGGGATCAGCTGACCGGGCCGCTGGAGTTGCGCACCACCAGCCGCGCCGAGTGCTCCACCGGTTCGATCTCGCCGCCCCTGATCAGCGTGAACAGGTCCGCGACGGCCCGCTCGCCCTGTTCCTTCGCGGCCCCCTCGACCGCGGTCAGGCCGACGACGCGGGTGAGCTCCTGGCCGTCGAGCGACACGATCGACAGCTCGTCCGGCACGGCCCGCCCGTCGCGCTGCATGCGCAGGAAGATCCCGACGGCCGCGGCACCGCTGGAGCTGATCACGGCGGTGGGCAGGCGCTCGCCGTCCAGGAGCACGTCGACCACCTGCTCGCCGCCGTCGACCGTGGGCGAGCACCAGACCGTCCACTCGGGACGCACGGTGAGCCCGGCGGCCACCAGGATCTCGTCGTAGGACTCGTCCACGCCGTCGGCGAGCACCAGCGCCACGTCCTCGTGGCCGAGCAGCTTCAGGTGCTCGACGGCGGTCTGCAGCGCGTGCCGCAGGTCGGTGTCGTCGACGGTCAGGTGCGGGACCTCCAGCGCCGTGAGCGCGGCCCGTTCCGCCTCGGCCAGCGCCATCGACAGCAGCAGCACCCCGTCGACCCGGCGGCCCAGCGGCATTTCGTCGAAGAACTTCGCGCGCGCCTCCCGCGTGCCCAGCACGTACAGCAGCACGTCGTACCCGGCCGCCCGCAGCGCGCCCTCGGCTCCGGCGAGCACCGGACTGACCTCGGCGGTCACGACCGCTATCGCATAACGCCGGCCACCGGCCAATGAGGAGGCATCACGCGCGATGGCGTACTTCATCCGCCGCGCGACCTCGCTGACGTGTTGCCTCGTCGCCTCCGACACACCCGGTTCGCCGCGCAGCGCGCGCGATACGGTCGCAGCGGACACCCCTGCGGCCTTGGCCACGTCGGACATGCTGGTCACGGCCCCGAGCGTATTGGAGATCCATGAAGCCCGGCGACCTCGCCCCCGACTTCACCCTGCCCGACCAGGACGGAGTCGCCCGCACGCTGTCCGAACTGCTCGGCGACGGCCCGGTCGTGCTGTTCTTCTACCCCGCCGCGATGACCACCGGCTGCACCGCGCAGAGCTGTCACTTCCGCGACCTGGCCGCCGAGTTCGCCGAGGCCGGGGCCCAGCGCGTGGGCATCTCCACCGACGACGTGGCCAAGCAGAAGCAGTTCGCGGAGCTCAACGGCTTCGACTACCCGCTGCTGTCCGATGTCGAGGGTGAGGTCGCCGAGCAGTTCGGCGTGAAGCGCCGGTTCGGGCCGCTGCCGGTCAAGCGGCACACGTTCGTCATCGGCACCGACCGCAGGGTAATGGAGGTCGTGAAGAGCGAGTTCTCGATGAACGCGCACGCGGACAAGGCGCTGGCCGCGCTGCGCGCGCGTTAGCTGTCGGTGATCGTCAGCACGCCGTAGGGCCCGGAGGCCTTGCCCTCCCGGACGGTGGTGCCGTCGATCGTGTACCGGCCGTGCACCTCGGCCCCGTCGGCACCGGCCACGACGACGAGCATCACCGACTTCGAGAGCTCGTCGGCGGGCACCTCGACGGTGCGGGTCCACGGCAGCCGGACACCGGTCTCGTTCTGCACGGAAGCCCCGACGGTGGTGGCGACGGTGAACGCCGTGCCGGTGCCGGTCACCTCGAACACGACCACGCGCTTGCCGGGTGCGGGCGGCGGTTCCTGACCGGTCGGTTCCTGACCGGTCGGTTCCTGACCGGTCGGTTCCGCGACCGCCACCTCGCCGCTCGTCATCTCGCCGGCCGCCTCCCGCACCGCGTCGACGACCTTGCCGCCGTGGAGCACTCCGCCCACGGCCAGCACCGCGACCACGAGCAGCAGGACCCACGGCCACCGCGGTGACGGCGGGACCTCGTGCATCGGCGGTGCGACGCCGTACTCCGGTGGCTGCTTCGACATCGGTGCCTCCCCAGCAGAGAGGTCGATCTCCCGCGGCTCCCCGTTACCGCAGCCCGGCCAGCACGAAGTCCGCGATCTCCCCCGCCAGGGCGGCCGGTGACTTCGGCCCGTCCGGCCGGTACCACGTGGGCAGCTGGTTCACGACGCCGAACGCGATCCGCGCGACGGTCTCCGCCGGCACCGTCGAGCTGAACTCGCCGGAGGCCTGGCCCTTCTCGACCACCGCGAGGAACGTCTCGTGGTAGCGGCGGCGCTCGGCGCGGAAGTCGGTCATCCGCTCCTCGCCGAGCCGCGGCATCTCCCGGACGAACACGGCGGTCTCGTCGGCCCGTTCCGCGGTGGAGACCACCAGCGACGTCAGGATCTCCCGCACCGTCTCGGCCGCGGGCAGGCCCGCGGCGATGATCCGGTCCATGTCCGCGGACTGGGCGGTGATGAGCAGCCGGTAGATCTCGAAGAGCAGGTCGTCCTTGGAGCGGAAGTAGTGGTACAGCGCGCCCTTGGTGACCTCGGCGGCCGCCACGATCTCCTGCACCGAGGTCGCGTCGTAGCCCTGCGACGCGAACAGGCGGACGGCCGCGTCGATGATCCGCTGCTCGGTGGTGCCCGGCACCGCTACCCCTTGGGTGCCAGCGCGCGCACCTGCTCGACCTGGTCGCCACCGGTCGGGAGCAGGGCGATGATCGGGGTGTCCACGCCGGCGGCCTGGTACTCGGCGACGCGCTCGCGGCAGCGGTCGGCGGAACCGTGCACGACCAGGGCGTCGACCACGGAGTCGGGGATCGACCTCGCGGCGGCCTTGCGGTCGCCCGCGGCCCACGCCTCGTGCATCGGGCGCAGCTCCTCGCCGCGGCCCAGCCAGTCGTGGAACGCCGCGTAGGCGGGCACGGTCAGGTAGGTGCTGATCAGCATGCGGCCCAGCGCGCGTGCGGCGTCGGCGTCCTCGGTCGGGCAGACGAAGATCCGGGCGGCCAGCTCGGAGTCCGCGCCCAGCTCGGACCGGACCTGTGCGACGTCGGTGGCGGCGAGCCAGTTCGTGATGGCGCCGTCGGCCTCACGACCGGCCAGGCGCAGCATGTTCGGGCGCAGCGCCGCGAGCATGATCGGCACCCGCTCGGCCGGCGGGCGTTCCAGCTTGAAGCCCTTGACGGAGAACGTGTCGTAGTCGGCGCTGACCTTCTCCCCCGCCAGCGCGGACTTCAGGAACCGCAGGGTGTCGCGGGTGCGCTTGAACGGCTCCTCGAACGGGATCGCGTTCCAGCGCTGCACGATCGCGGGCGAGGACGAGCCGATGCCCAGCACGAACCGGCCGCCGGTCACCTCGGCCAGCGTCGCCGCCGTCATCGCGAGCGTCGCGGGACCGCGGGTGTAGACGGGGGCGATCGCGGGGCCGAAGCGCAGCGACGACGACCACTGGGCGGCCAGCGCGAGCGGCGTGAAGGCGTCCGTCCCGGTCGTCTCGGCCGACCACACGTCGGTGTAGCCGAGGTCGGCCAGCTCGCTGACCAGCGCGCGGTGGTCGAGCACCGGCACGCCGATCAGCGGCAGCGTGATTCCCCAACGAGCCATGAGCGCCTCCCAAGTCCACTTGGGCGACACCCTACCGACCGGTCGGTATGCCTACAACTTCCGCGCGAGGGTCAGGCCGTCGGCGATGGGCACGAGCACCGACTCCACCCGCGGGTCGGCCAGCACGAACCGGTTGAACGCGTCGATCGCCGCCGCGTTGCCCTCGGGCTGCTCGTCGGCGGCGTCGCCGTAGTAGAGGGTGTTGTCCGCGAGCAGCAGTCCGCCCTGCCGCACGCGCGGCACCAGCAGGTCCCAGTAGTGCGCGTACCCGACCTTGTCCGCGTCGATGAACACCAGGTCGATCGTGGGCTCCTCGGGCAGCTCCGCGAGCGTCTGCCCGGCGGGGCCCAGCCGCAGCTCGATGCGGTCCCGCACGCCGGCGGCCTGCCACGCCTCCTCGGCGATGCGGGTCCACTCCGGCGAGACGTCGCAGGTGATGACCTTGCCCGACGGTGGGAGCGCCTGCGCGAACGCGAGCGTGGAGTACCCGGTGTAGGTGCCGACCTCGACCACGGTCTGCGCGCCGGTGAGCTTGACCAGCAGGGAGAACAGGACCGCCTGCTCGTGCGGGACCTGCATCTCCGCCGAGTCGCCGAGCTCCAGCGTCCGCGCGATCAGCTTCTCCTGCACCGCACTGGGCTGGCCTGCCTGCTCGCGCACGTAGCGGTAGATCTGCGGGGTCATGACCACGGCCTTGAAGTCGTTCACGCGCGGCCTTCTCTCATAGTCGGGTGGCGAACGTCCTGAGGGTGTCGGCGTACTCGGGTCGCACCGGGTGCTTCGCGAGGTCGCGGTCCATGGCGGCGAAGACGGCGGCGCGGTGTGCACGGTAACGGCTGGAGCACACGTTTTCGCGGCTGACCAGGAAGAACTCGTCGAACCTGTCTCGTTCTGCGTCGGTGGTGGACATGCGCGCACGACCGGACTCGCGCAGCAGCGAGTCGCCGTCCGGCACGAGTCTGCGCATGACCTCCATGTGTGCCAACAGGTTCGCCTTGCTCGCGGAGGACAGGGGTGCGGCCGCCGCGGGCCCCAGTGCGGCACGGGCCCTGCGCAGCAGACCGGGCACGGGCTCGTAGTCACGGGCCCAGCGCCCGCTGAACGCGAGGTCGAACGACGTCATCAACGGCCGGATGACGTCCTCGTAGACCTCACGGGAACAGCTGCCCGAATACGCCAGCAGCACCGAGTACGCGTCGTATCCAAGCGCAGTGAGGCGGACTAGTTGCGAATCACGCTCGCGTATCAGCCTATCGAGTGAAGCCGAAAGAAACCTCCAGACGAAAAATGCGCCGTGGTGCCCCAGGAACCACCGGTGGACGGCCCGTCCGACCTCGTCATCGGGGACGCTGATCTCCAGCGGGATCTGGTAGCAGTCATCCGCGCACGGAATCAGTTCCGAACCGGGCATCGGCAGTCGCAGCACCGGCAGGTCGACGGCCGCGTGCCCCCAGACCGGGCTGAAAACGGGCGCGCTCATCCCACACCGTCCTTCTCCGTCGCGCTCTCGGCGGCGACGATCTCGTCCAGCAGGTCGGCCACCCGGCCGATCGCGGTGTCCAGCGGCCGGTCCTCCTCGATCGCCGGCACCTCGGCGGCGATCCGGTCGACCACGTCCGCGAGCCTCGGGGCGCGCGGGCGGCGGGCGCCGACGTGGACGGCCTGGCGCAGCGCGACGGCGAGCCCGCCGTGCAGGTAGCGCAGCAGCCTCGTCTGGTCGAGCGCGGTGAGCGCGGCCTGCGTGCCGAACGGGACGACGTCCTGGTTGTGCAGGTTGGTCGGCAGGCTCTGCGCCGAGGCGGGCAGCGTGGCCCTGCGCATGGCGGCGACCGTGGCGGTCGCGGAGATCTGGATGCCCTGCACCGCGTGCTGCTGTCCCGGCGCCGGGCTGAGCATGGGCGGGAGGCCGCCGGTGCGGTGCGGGTCGACCAGCAGGTCGAGCTGGCGTTCGGCCAGGTTGCCCAGCTGGGCCAGGGCGAGGCTGAGCGCGTCGGCGGCGAAGGCGCTGGGCTGGCCGAAGAAGTTGCCGCCGTGCAGCACCTCCCCGGTCTCGGGGAAGAACAACGGGTTGTCGCTCACGCCGTTGAGGTCGCGGCGCACCACCTCGTCGGCGTGCCGGATGCTCGTGCGGGCCGCACCGGCCAGCTGTGGCACGCACCGGATGCTGTACGCCTCCTGCAGGGGGCGTTGACCGGAGGGGGTGCTGCCGCGCAACCAGGTCCGCAGCGCGGCACCGACGTCGGCGACGTCCGGGTGGCCGAACGCGGCGAGCAGCGCGGGTGACGCGAACTCCGTGCCGCAGCCGAGGACGTCGGTCAGCAAGGCGGACAGCAGTTCCGCGACGCGGTGCGACCGCTGTGCCTGCGCGACGGCGAGACCGAGCACGGCGGCGGTGACCGAGATGCCGTTCACGACGGCGAGGGCGTCGCGACCGTCGAGCTCGACCGGGCGCAGACCAGCCTCGCGCAGCGCGTCGGCCGCGGGCACCAGCCGGCCGCCGAGGAACGCGTTCCCGTTGCCGCGCAACGCGTGTGCCACGTAGGCGAGCGGTTGCAGGTCGCCGCTCGCACCGACCGAGCCGAGCCGCGGCACGGCGGGCGCGAAGTCCGTCGCGAGCATGGCGACCAGTGCGTCGACGACGTGCTCCGAGACGCCGGAACGCCCGTGTGCCAACGAGAAGAGCCGGGCCAGCACCGCGGCCCTGGTGACCTCGGGCGGCAGCAGCTCGCCGTGGCCGACGATGTGGTGCAGGATCGTGTTGTCGCTCTGGCTGCCGCTGTCCTCGCGACCCCCGAACTCGACGAGCGGCCCGAAACCCGTTGTGACACCGTAGATCGCGCGGCCGGAGCCGCTGACCTCGAGCACGAACGCACGGCAGTGCGCGATCCGCGCCCGCACCTCGTCGGGCAGCGCGACGTTCAGCGGTCCTCTCGCTCGCTCCAGGTGCTCGGGTAGCAGGGCCGCCGTCAGGCTCAGGGCAGCAGCGGGTGTTCGCACGGGCACGACGCCTCCAGGGGGATCGGGCGTTGGTTCAGCGCATGTCGTTCGGCGCGACACGAAACCGTGCCGCGCAACGACCTCAGCAGCACCCGCGACGATCCCCGGTTGACCCGCCGGCGAGGAAGGGCCTTCCGTACCAACTGGTCAGATTGCCTGTTGACGATCGGGTGACAGCGCTCTCCCGTGCGGCGGTGTCTCAGTCCGCGGGAGTGACGAGCCCGCCGGAGCGGTGGTCGAACTCCCCGTCGACGATGCGCGCCAGGACGCCGGCCGACTGCTCCACGGGGGTGAACCTGCCCTGCTCCCGCTGCGACCTCGCCCACCGCGCGACGCTGCGGCCCGCTTCGTCGTCCGGTGCGGCCCTGCTGCCGCGGCCCATCAGGCCGACGTCGACCATGCCGGGGTCGTAGCTCAGCACGGCGATGGGCCGGTCCCTCAGCTCGGCGGCGAGGTTCTCCCCCAGCTTGAGCACGGCCGCCTTGGACACGGAGTACGCCGACAGCAGCGGCCAGCGGTGCACACCGGCGTTGCTGACGATGTTGACGATCCGGCCGCTGGTCATCGTGCGCAGCGCCGCGGTGGTGGCGAGCGCGAGCCCGCGCAGGTTGACCTCGAAGGTCCGCCACCACTCGTTCTCGTCGACCTCCCACGTCGGCCCGACCGGCCCGCCGAGCGCGGCGTTGTTGACGAGCACGTCGATCGGCCCGACGCTCTCGATGAGCTTGGGCGTGGCCTGCGGGTCGGCGAGGTCGGCGACGTGCGCCTCGACCTCGACACCACGGGCCCGCAGCTCCTGCTCGGCCACGGCCAGCGCGCGTTCGTCGCGGCCGGTGATGACCAGCCGGTGCCCACGCGCGCCCACGGCGTCGCTGAAGGCCCGGCCCAGCTCCTTGGCACCGCCGGTGATGAGAACGCGCATCAGCCGTCGTTCCCCGGCAGGCGGCGGAGGATCTGGCCGGACGCGGACCTCGATGTCTCTTTCACAGACACAACCTGGCGCACGTCCTCGCACGGCGCCACCTCCGCGGTCACGCACGGCCAGGTGACGTCGCCCTGCGTGACCGCGAACTCCTCGCCGTTGAGCCGATCGGGCCTACCGGCGTGAACCACCTCGGCGTCCGGCCGCGCTCAGAGCGAGATGCCCCGCGCCGCCAGCCAGCCCACCGGGTTGATCTTCTGCGACCCGTCGACCCACACCTCGAAGTGCAGGTGCGGCCCGGTCGACTGACCGCGGTTGCCCATGGTCGCGATCTGCTGCCCGGCCTTCACCACGGCACCCTGCGCGACGTCGATGGTGTTGACGTGCCCGTAGACGGTGATGGTGCCGTCCGCGTGCTGCACCCGCACCCACAGCCCGAACCCGCTGGCGGGTCCGGCCTCGACCACCGTGCCGTCCAGGACGGACAGGATCGGCGTGCCGATGGCGTTGGCGATGTCGACGCCGTTGTGGCTGGTCCCCCACCGGGCACCGAAGCCCGAGGTGAACGACCCCTGCGCCGGCTTGACCGCCTTGGGCCTGCGGGCCTCTTCCTCCGCCGCCTTGCGCGCCGCCTCACGCGCCGCCTCGGCCGCCACGCGTGCCGCCTCGGCCCTGATGGCCTCCTGCCGCTGCGCGTACGCACCCTCCGCGGCCTTCATGGCCTCGCGGACGTTGAACTGCACCTGGAGCTGCTCGGCCTGCAACAGGTGGCGCGTCTCCACGGCGGTGTCGACGGCGTGCACCGTCTCCACCGCTCCTGGCTGGTGCTGCTGCTGGGTCATCGCCGCCGCCAACTCGGACGTGGCGGCGACGGGAACGATCCGGTCGACGGGGGTGACCGTGGCCATCGCCTGGGTGAAGCCGGCGCCGACGAGGGCACCTGCGGCGACGACCGCCGTGACGGCCTTCTTGCGGTCCAGGTCCACTCTGCCGATCACGTCGATCAGCGGACCCTTCGCACGATGCCGTGCCAAAACTGCCTCCATGCACACTCGGGGGGAGTCCGATCCGCCTGCTGTGCGTGCCGGGGTTTCGGGGACCCGGATGGCGCGCGGTGGACTGGACCCCTTCGGGGGTGGGTCCGTGTCCTGGCGGTTATCGAACCGTGACATGCGGCAGGGAACGTAACCTCGCGTTATCGCCGGAAGCAAGCGATGTGGTTATTTGGGTGACGGAGCCCACTCATGACTACTTTGAGTAGTCGAGTGAGGTCAGCGGTTGATAACAACCACTAGACCAATGCCGTTCTTCGGTGTTTGTACTGGTCAGTCGCTTTATCGAGAAAGGCCGACGGGGTGGTGTGAGGGGTCCGCCAGCCGTACGCGACCGGCAACCCCCGCTTGTCGCCGCTTCGCGACGATCGCGGCGCCGACCTCGCGAAACTGTCAGACCCCGCGCGTACGTTGGGTCGCGGGGGACCCGAAACGCGAGGGGACCCCTGCGCGAGCGTGCCTGACGGCATCAGCCGAGCAAGACGGACGCCACGGACGCGATCGTCCGCCACCCGCCACCTGGCACCCATGCGCCGAAGCTCCCGCAGAGGCGCGAGCCCAGCCCTCGCCGCCCACCCCTCCCCTCTTCCCCCAGCGAACCGAGGACGGGTGCAACCCCCACCCACCGGCGCAACGCAAAGGGCCGCCGGACGCATCACGCGTCCGACGGCCCGGAGAAAGCGGAAGGAGCTACTTGTAGCGCGCCGCCGCCGGGGGGAGCGGGGCCGGGTCCAGGCCCTCGTGGATCACCTTCATCGCGTTGAACCAGGTCGGCGCGGCCACCTGGCCGCCGTAGACGCCCGAGTTGGAGCCGGGGCAGAAGCGGATCGGGTTCGCGCAGATGACCTCGGGGCGGTTGCCGTCGGCGTAGGTCATGACGGCGCCCGCGTACTGCGGGGTGGCGGCCATGAAGGCGACCGACTTGTGCTCCTCGGTGGTGCCGGTCTTGCCGATCGTCGGGCGGGTCCAGCCGGCGGCGCGGGCGGCGTCGGCGGCGGTGCCGGAGCCGACCGTGTCGTGGGACAGGCCCTGCGCCAGCGAGTTGGCGAGGTCAGGGGTGACGGCCTGCTCGCAGGGCTTCTCCTTCAGCGGCATGGGGTTGCCGTGGCGGTCCAGGACCTGCTCCACCGGGGTGGGCGGGCACCAGCTGCCGTTCGAGACGATGGTGGCGGCGACGTTCGCCAGTTCCAGGACGCTGGTCGCGCCAGGGCCGAGGGTGTAGGAGCCGGCGTTGTTCTGCTTGGTCCAGTCGCCCTGGGAGGGGCCGTTGGAGCCGTCGGACTTCAGGGGCTCGGCGCCGCGGTTGTGGGTGGCGAGGGTCTCGCGCATGCCGAGGCGGTAGCCCATGTCGACGACGCGGTCGAGGCCGGTCTTCTCCTGCAGGATCACGAAGCCGGTGTTCGGCGACGTGGCGAGCGCCTGGGTCAGCGACATCTTCTCCGCGTAGCCGCTGCCCGCGTTCTCGACCTTCCACGCCGAACCGCCGTTGGGGTACACGCGGGAGTAGTGGACCTTCGGGACCGGGATCTCGCGGTCGATGCCCGTCACGCCCTGCTCGAGCGCCGCGGCGGCGGTGAAGACCTTGTTGACCGAGCCGGGGCCGAACGGGAGCACCTCGGCGGGCACGGGGCGGGCGACCTGGCCCAGGTCGGCGTTGTTGCCGTAGTCGCGGGAGGCGACGAGGGCGCGGACGCGGTGCTTGTCCTTGCCGGGCTGGACCACGGACATGACGTTCGCGATGCCGTTCTGCATCTTCGGCACCTGCTGCTCGGCGGCCGTCTTGGCCGCCTTCGTGGCCTTCGGGTCCATCGTCGTCTTGATCGTGAGGCCGCCGCGCTGCAGCTGCGCCTTCGTGATGCCCGCGTCCTGCAGGTAGTCGAGCAGGTAGGAGCAGAAGAAGCCGTAGATCGGGCCGTCACCGGCGCCGACGCAGCCCTTGGGCAGGATCTGCAGGTCGTCGGTCACGCCCAGCGGCTCGGCCTTGTACTCGTCGGCCTTCTTCTTCGCCTCGGTCTCGTCCTGGCCGAACGCGCCGTTCTCGCGCATCTTGTCGATCACCGTGTTGCGGCGTTCGAGGGCCTTCTCCGGGTTCGCGCCGGGGTTCAGCGACGACGGGCGGTTCGCGATGGCGGCGAGCAGCGCCGCCTGCGGGACGGTCAGCTTGTCGGCGGTCGTCTTGAAGTACGCCTTGGCGGCGGCACCGACACCGTAGGTCTGGTTGCCCAGCGGCACGATGTTCAGGTAGCCGGCGAGGATCTCGTCCTTGGACATCTGCTGCTCGAGCTGCAACGCGACGCGCGCCTCGCGCAGCTTGCGGCCGACGGTCGCCTCGGTGGCCTTCTCCCAGGCCTCCTGCTCGTTGTCGGCGCCGAGCACGAACGCCATGTAGTTCTTGACGTACTGCTGCGTCAGCGTCGAGGCGCCCTGGGTCGCGCCACCGTCCACACCGGCCTTGGCGGCGGCACGGGCGATGCCCTGCCAGTCGACGCCGCGGTGCTCGAAGAACCGCTTGTCCTCGATCGCGAGGATCGCGGCCTTCATCGTGTCGGAGATCTGGTTCGACTCCAGCGGGATCCGGTACTGGTCGTACAGGTAGGCGATCGGCTCGCCGTTCATGTCCGTGATGGTGGTGACGAGCGGCAGCTCCCCCTTGGCGAGGTCACCCGACGTCTGGTCGACCTGGTCGGCGGCGCGGTTCGACGCGAGCCCCAGCCCTCCTGCGAACGGGAACACCATCGCTGCCAGGAGCACGCCCGCCGTCAGGCACAACCCCATCAACTTGACCAAGCCTGACGCGCGTGCGGCGAACAAACCGCAACTCCTTCCGAACCCGGACCCCAGAGAAAGCTCTACGTATTAAGTCGCGCGGGAGACCCGTGAGGTTGCGTCCGCTGATCGACTGGTTTCAACCTACCGGAGCAACCGCAGTCCGATCGTCGGGCTGGCGCGCCGGACCTCGACCCCCGTGTGGTGGGGCAGCAGGTCGTCGAGGAACCCGTAGCGGGCGAGCTCTTCGTCGGGTCGCCGGCTCACCGTGCGCCACCAGACGGCGATGTCTCCCCAGCCCGGTGCCGACAGCGAACCGCCGAAGTGCTGCACTGACAGCGCCGCGCACAGGTTCGCGAAACGCACGCGGTGCTCCAGCGGCCACCCCGCGAGTGTGCCCATCACGAACCCCGCCCCAAACACGTCACCGGCTCCGGTCGCGTCCAGCGGCGCCACGTTCAGCCCCGGCACCTCCACGCATTCCCCGGTGGAGCTGTCGACGGCGACCGCTCCACCTCCCCCGCGTGTGACAACCACCACGGGCACGTGCTCGGCCAACGCGCGCGCGGCGGCCTCCGGCGTGTCGGTGCGCGTGTAGCCCTGCGCCTCCACGTGGTTCGGGAGGAAGACGTCAAATCCGTCAAGACGGCGCAGCAGCTCCGGCGACCACGCCCCGGTGCGGTCCCAGCCGATGTCGGCGAACAGCTTCGCGCCGTTCCGCTTCGCCGTGCGCACCCATTGTTCGTCTTCCGCCTGAATGTGCACAAAACAGGCTTTTGCCGACGGCGGCGGCGAAAACAGGTCATCGGCGACAACGGGTGCCTTGTGCCCGTGCGTGACCATCGAACGGTCGTGCTCCATCGCCATCGACACCGTCACCGGTGAATGCCATCCGTAGAACCGGCGGCAGTAGGAGAGGTCGACGCCCTCCTGCTCGGCCAGCACGTCCCAGCAGAAGTCGCCGTAGGCGTCCTCACCGAACGCGGCCGCCAGCGCGGTCCTCAGCTCCAGCCTGCGCAACGCGACGGCGAGGTTCGCGATCCCGCCGGGGCACGACCCGAGCCCGTCCGCCCACACCTCGGTGCCCGCCGCCGGTGGCCGCGGCAGGCCGGTGAAGATGATGTCGAGGAAGACCGTCCCGGTGAGGAGCACGTCGAAGTCGGGTTCCGCCATGTGGTCCACGATGCCACCCGGCACCGACAATTCCACGCGGGGCCGCGCTCAGGAGGACGCCGCAGACCTCAGCCCGTCTCCTCCGCGATCATCTCCCGCATCCTGGTCAGCGCGCGGTGCTGGGCGACCCGCACCGCACCCGGCGTCGACGACACGGCCAGCGCGACCTCCTCGGCGGACAGGCCCACCGCCACCCGCAGCACGAGGATCTCGCGCTGGCGGGGCGGCAGCCGGTGCAGCAGCCGCGTGACCTGGGCCATCATCTCGCCGTTGACCGCGTGCTGCTCGGGGCCGGCCTCGTCGGAGGCGCAGTCGGGCAGCTCGGGCACGACCTCGGCGCGGTTGCGGACCGCGCGGCGGCGGGCGTCGGCGACCTTGTGGGCGGCGATGCCGTAGACGAAGGCCAGGAACGAGCCGGGCTCGTAGCGGTACTTCGACAGGGCGCCGAGGACGGCGACGCAGACCTCCTGCGCGATGTCCTCCGCCGAGACGAGCGTGCGTTCCCGGCCGCCCACGCGGGCGCGGCAGTAGCGCACGATGAGCGGCTGGATGCGGCCGAGCAGGTGCTCGACCGCCCGTCTTTCTCCTGCCAGGGCGGCGTCGACGAGGTCGGTGAACTCGGCTTCGGCGAGCCACTGGTTGGAGACCGGTTCCTGGCGCGCCCGGCGGCGCACGGGGACCGTTGGCGCGGTCCAGACCTCTTCGACTGAGAGGACGCCGACACCGCCACCGGACCGCACGGCTGTGGGCTGAACCATCCCGGCGACCTCCTCCACTACAGCGACACTAGGGGCTTCACTGGAGAAGAGAGCGCAGCGAGCCATTTGATACCGCCTGCGTGCAAGAGGACCACGAAGTCCCCTCAGGTGGGCGAAGCAGCACCCTTTTGAGGGAGAACGTGGTCCTAATGGCCCAGTCGTTCGGCCATGGCGAACTGCTGCACGCCGAGGTGGCCGACCCGGAACCCGGCCTCCGAGTAGGCCAGGTAGAACTCCCACATCCGGCGGAACGTGTCGTCGAAGCCGAGACCGGAGATCTCGTCCCAGCGGCCCAGGAAGCTCTCACGCCACCGTCGCAGCGTCTCGGCGTAGTCGTCGCCGAACGAGCGCATCTCGGTGATCTTCAGGCGGGTGTGGTCGCGCACCGACTCCTCGACCGAGCGCACCGACGGGATGAGCCCGCCGGGGAAGATGTACTTGTGGATCCAGGTGTAGCTGGCCTTGCTCGCGATCATCCGGTCGTGCGGCATGGTGATCGCCTGCAGCCCCACCCGGCCGCCGGGGGCGAGCACCCGGTCGAGCACCGAGAAGTAGTCGGGCCAGTACTCGGCGCCGACCGCCTCGATCATCTCGACGCTGACGACGGCGTCGTACCGCCCGTGCTCCTCCCGGTAGTCGCGCAGGTGCACCGCCACCCGGTCGCGCAGGCCCGCGGCCGCCACCCGCTCCAGCGCCAGCTTGCGCTGCTCGGCGGAGATGGTCAGCGAGGTGACGGTGGCACCGCGCCGGGCGGCCCTGATGGCGAGCGCGCCCCAGCCGGTGCCGATCTCCAGCACCCGCGACCCCACCCGCACGCCCGCGTAGTCGAGGACGCCGTCGATCTTGCGCAGCTGGGCGGCGTGCAGGTCGAGGCCGCGGTCGCCGTCGAACAACGCCGACGAGTAGGTCATCGTCTCGTCCAGGAACCGCTCGAACAGGTCGTTGGACAGGTCGTAGTGGCGGTGGATGTTCTGCCGCGAGCCCGCGATGTCGTTGACCTCGGTCTGCCGCCGCTCCGCCCACCGCCGCAGCCGCTGCAGGCCGGGCGGGATGAGCGTGGACAGCCGCGCGGCGAACGCGGTGAGCACGTCCGCGAGCTCGTCGGACTCCCAGTCGCCCACCATGTAGGCCTCGCCGAAGCCGATCTTGGCGTCGGCGCCGAGGCGGTGGAAGAACGCCGCGGGCCGCACCAGCCGCATGACCGGCCCGCCCGCGCCCCACGTCCGTCCGTCCGGGAACCGCACGGTCACCGGCAGGGTGCGCACGGCGTTGCGGAACAGCGACTCGGCGATGCGCGCGCGCAGGGGTGAACGCGGTGCGGTGAACAGGCCCGGCCAGACGCCCTGGTTCGGAAGGGGCAGGGACAGCGTGCTCATCTACTCACTCCTGGGAACGATCGGCAGGCGCCGCAGGTACAGGGCGATGCCATGGCGGCGGATCAGCGCGGAGACGCGCTGGGGCATCAACGGCCGGCGCAGGAGCATCCGCAGCCCGGAGGTGCGGGTCCCGCGCATGGTGGCGCTGAAGGTGGTCTTCCCGTTCTGCCGCAACGCGATGGTCACGGACAGCCGCTCCCCCGGTGCCGGCAGCCTCATCACGTAGTGGCCGTCGACGCCGAGGAACGGGGAGACGTAGAACTCCTTGTCCACCGACGCGCGGCCGTGCTCGTCGGTGCGGAGCAGGTAGCAGTGCCGTCCGCCGTACGTGTTGTGGACCTCCGCCACCACACACACGAGCTCGCCATCGGCGTTGTGGCACCAATAAACGGACAGCGGGTTGAACACGTACCCCAGCACGCGGGCGTTGGCGAGCATCAGGACCCGGCCGCCGCCCAGCTCGATCCCGCGTTCACCGAGCCACTCCTCCAGGTTCTCCCTGATGGACCGGTCCGGTGACCCGAGGTGGTCGCGCGCCTCGAACCGGGCGAACGGCCGCGCCCACCACGGCAGCCGCGGCATCCCGTCGAGGTCGACGAGCCACAGGTAGGCGCGGTGGCGGAACGCCCGGTCGATCAGCTCGCGGCGGGTGTGCGTGATGACGACGTCATAGATCACCAGTCCACCCCGAAGTGCCGGGCGGCGCGCACGCCGGACGCGCAGCCGTCCTCGTGGAAGCCCCAGCCGTGGTAGGCACCCGCGTACGCGGTGGTGCCGGTGTTGAGCTCGGGCAGACGTCGTTGCGCGGCAACGGAGCCGGGCGTGTAGACGGGGTGCTCGTAGGTCATCCTGGCGAGCACCCGGCCGGGGTCGACGTCGTGCGGGTTGAGGGTGACGACGTACTCGCGCGGTTCCCGCAGCCGCATCAGCCGGTTCATGTGGTAGCTGACGAGCACTTGGTCGCCGTCCTCTCGGCAGGCGCGCTTGTAGAGGTTCCACGACGCCCGCGCGCCGCGGGTGCGCGGCAGGACCGACGCGTCGGTGTGCAGCCAGGTCTCGTTGCGGGAGTAGCGGAAGGCGCCCAGCACCTCCTTCTCCTCGCGCGTGGGGTCGGCGAGCAGGCCGAGCGCCTGGTCCGGGTGCGTGGCGACGACGACGTGGTCGGCGGTGTGCAGCACGTCGTCCTCGTCGCGGATCTCCACGCCGCCGCCGGTGCGCGTGACCGCGCGGACCGGGGTGCCCACGTGGACGGCGCTGAGGCCTTGCACCGCGCGGTCGACGTAGGTGCGGGAGCCGCCGGTCACGGTCTTCCACTGCGGGGTGCCGCCGACGGCGAGCATGCCGTGGTTGGCGAGGAACTCGAACAGGTACCAGGCCGGGTACTCCGTGCTGAGCGCGGCGCCGGCCGACCACACGGCGCTGACCAGCGGGACGATGAAGTGGTCGACGAAGTAGCGGGAGTAGCCGCCGATCGCGAGGAACGCACCGAGCGTGACGTCGTGCGCCTCCTCGTTGCGCAGGACGCGCTGGGCGTGCCGGTAGAAGCGGGTGACCTCGGCGAGCATGCGCACGTACCGGACGTTGGTGGCGCTGGAGCGCTTCGCGAACAGGCCCGGCAGCTTCTTCGCCCCGGCGTACTCCAGCCCGCAGCCGTCGCAGCGCACGCTCATGGACATCTCGGAGTCCTGGGTGGGCACGCCGAGCTCGCGGAACAGTCTGACCAGGTTCGGGTAGGTGCGTTCGTTGTGGACGATGAACCCGCTGTCGACGTGGACGCCGTCCAGGTCGTGGGTGTGCGCGTGCCCGCCGAGCCGGTCGTCGGCCTCGAAGAGCGTGACGTCGTGCGCGCGTTGCAGCACGTACGCGGCCGTGAGCCCGGCGACCCCGGCTCCGATGACGGCAACCTCAGCCACGCGACCCTCCCAGGGGGACGTCGAGGCCTCGTGGGGAGGCTTCCCGCATCGCGTTCGCGATGTCCGCCGCCACCGGTTCGAGGCCGAGCTCACCGTGGACGAAGTCGACGGTGAGCCGGGTCCAGTCGCGGGCCCGGCGCAGCATGGCGTGGTCGCCGCCCTCGACGGTGAACCGCGCGACCCGGTCGGTCACGGTCTTCGCCTGCCGCGCGTACGCCAGCGACTTCGCCGGGTCGGTCATCCGCTCCCGGTCGCCGTGCGCGATGAGCAGCGCCTTGCCCCTGAGCTGGTCGAAGGGCTCCCCCGGCACGATCCACGGTGCGAGCGCGCACACCGCCACGACGCTCGGGTCGCCGGCGACGCGCAACGCGGTCCGGCCGCCCATGGAGTGCCCGACGAGCACGACCGGTGCGCCGGGGTGCAGCTCGCCGATCCGGTCGAGCGCCCACCGGGCGTCCCTGACCGGGTCGAGGCTCGGCGCGTTCCAGCCGCGCATCCGGTAGCGCAGGTTCCACACCTCGACGCCCGGCGCGCGCAGAGCCCTGGCCAGCGGGACCATGCGCAGGTGAGCGAGGTTGTGGCGGCGGACCGGCTCGGTGCTGCGCTCCCGTCCGCCGTGCAACACGAGCACGACGGCATTCGTTCTGCCCGATGGTTTCGCCACGTCGACTTGCGGATGCACACCAGGCCTTCGGCACACGGCCCCGTTCGGCTCGGATCTTGAGATCCAGGTCACACAGGTAGGGTTCGCACCCGTGATCGAGCACCTCAGCATCCCCACCGAGGCGGGCACCTTCGACGCGATCGCGGCCGGTCCGGAGGACGGCCGCCCGGTGCTGCTCCTGCACGGCTTCCCCGAGGCCGCGATCGAGTGGGAGCACCAGGTCGCGGTCCTGGGCGCCAACGGCTTCCGCGCCGTCGCGCCCGACCAGCGCGGCTACTCCCCCGGCGTGCGGCCGGAGCGGTACCAGGAGTACACGACGACGCACCTGGTCGGGGACGTGCTGGCGATGGCCGACGCGCTGGGCTGGGGCACGGTCGACCTGGTCGGCCACGACTGGGGTGGCGCGGTCGCGTGGTGGACGGCGATCGAGCACCCGGACCGGCTGCGCACGCTCACCGTGTTCTCCACCCCGCACCCCGGCGCCCTGCGGACCGCGTTGCAGACCGACGAGGAACAGCGGATGCGGTCGCAGTACGTGCTGGACTGGCGTGAGCGCAGCACCGAGAGGCGGATGCTGGACAACAACGCCCACGCGCTGCGGCAGATGTTCGAGTACCGCGTGCGGCCCTCGCACGTCGACGAGTACGTCCAGCGCCTCTCCGAGCCGGGCGCGCTGTCGGCGGCGCTCAACTGGTACCGCGCGGGCAGGCCGGACGGCGTCGCGGACAAGGTCGGCGTCAAGACCATGTACGTGTGGAGCACCGAGGACGTGGCGTTCGGGTCGGTGGCGGCGTTCGAGACCGAGAAGTGGTGCACGGGCGCGTACCGGTTCGAGATGGTCGAGGACGTCAGCCACTGGATTCCCGAGGAGGTCCCGGAGGCCGCGTCCGGCCTGATCTTGGAGAACCTCGGCTGAACCTGCTCCCCGCTGGCGGCAACTGCCGGAAGCGGAAGCTGTTCTGGCTGGTCAGCGGCTGCGGCAGCGCTTCTGCACCCGGTCGCGCACGGTGCTTGGCTTCCGACCGGCCCGCCGCACCGACTAGGTTCGGGGCATGCGCGTCGCCGGGCTCCTGCTGGCCGCGGGGGCAGGCCGCCGGTTCGGCACCCCGAAGGCCCTCGTTGCGGTGCACGGCAAGCTCTTCGTCGACATCGCGGCCGAGGCGCTGCGGGCAGCGGGCTGTGCTCCCGTGGTCGTGGTGCTGGGTGCCGCGGCCGGTGAGGTGCGGGCGAGGGCGGCGCTGACCGGGGTGACCGTCGTCGACAACCCCGGCTGGGAGTCGGGCATGGGGTCGTCGTTGCGCACCGGCCTGCACGCGGTGGGCGTGGTGGACGCCGTGGTGGTGCTGCCGGTGGACACCCCCGGTGTCACGGTCGCCGCACTGCGCCGGCTGATGGCGCTCGCCGCTCCGGACGTGCTGGCGCGGGCGGTGTACGACGGCGAGGTCGGTCATCCGGTGCTGATCGGCAGCGACCACTTCCCCGGTGTCGTGTCGTCGGCGGCGGGCGACCAGGGCGCCCGGGAGTACCTGAGGTCGGCCTCCGTGCGGCACGTCGAGTGCTCGGACGTGGCGGACGGCGCCGACGTGGACCGGCCGAAGGACCTGCGCACCGGTTCTCAGGGCCGTGCGCAGACAGCGGCCCGCGCGCACCCGACCGCGACCACGAGCTGCGCCAACGCCACCCACACCGGCCACAGCTCGGCGTAGGTGACCGCCAGTGTGATGTGCGTGGCGGCTGCGGCGGTGAACACGGCGGTCAGCACGACCCAGGTGACGAAGTACCGCCTGATCCGACCCACCCCCCGTCCGCCGCCGACTGCCCTCATGGCGCGTATCGGCAGTTGTGGTGCTCGGGTTACTGGTGAGGCCTCCGGCAATCGGGTACTACTGGGCCGCATGACGACCGACACCGTGACCGGGTCCGACTACGGCACCTTCGTGCGCACGCACCTGACCCGCGTCGAGCAGCACAACTCCAGCGCGCTGGACGACGTGGCGGAGCTGGTGCTCGCCGCAGTGCAGGCCGACGGCACGATCCTCACCGCCGGCGCCGGCCACTCCCTGGCGGCGGTCGCCGAGACCTTTTACCGCGCGGGTGGCCTGGCCTGCGTGCGCCCGATCTACCACCCCGAGCTGCTGCCGATGCACGGTGCGATCAGCAGCACGGCCGCCGAACGCCGCTCCGGGCTCGCGGGCGAGGTGCTGCGGGAGGCCGGTCTGGCGCCGCACGACGTGCTGTTCGTGTTCTCGACCTCAGGCGTCAACCACTACCCGGTGGAGCTGGCGCTGGAGGCGGCGGAGGCCGGCTGCCCGGTCGTGGCCGTCACCTCGGTGTCGGCGAGCTCCCAGGCCCCGCGCCGCGCGGGCACGACGCTGGCCGAGGTCGCGACCGTCGTGCTGGACAACCTGGTGCCGCCCGGTGACTCCACCTACCCCGAGCAGGCACCGGTGACGGCCGCGGTGTCGACCATCGCGACGGCGTTCCTGTGGAACCTGCTGATGGTGCGGCTGCTCGACAAGGCGACCGAGACGGGTGTGCAGCTGCCGTTGTGGCGCAGCGCGAACGTCGAGGGCGGCGACGCGGCCAACGCCGACATGCTGCGGCACTACGAGACCCGGATTCCCCAGTTGGGCTAGTCCTATCGGCCGGTGCTCGTCCTAACGGCCAAAAGCTGGCACAGCAACGGGAACTTCCACAGGATCTCCACATCGCCGCGTTAGCCTCCCACCGGGGAAAGACCTACCTGGGGGGAGCTTCACCGGTGGAACGCAGGACACGCAGACTCGTGTTGATCGGCGGAACGCTCGTCACGGCCACCGTTGTGGGCGTGGCGGGCGTCATGCTGTGGGGTGGCGGTTCGGCCAGTTCGAGCGGACCGGGCGGGACACCGGCCAAGCCGGTGGTCGACTCACCGGGCTCGGTGGCGCAGTCGTTCGCGACCAGGCTGTTCTCGAACGACTCGACCGCCGCCGCCGCGTTGACGGACGCACCCGACGTGGCCGGCAAGGCGTTCGCCGCGACCAGGACGGGCATGGGGTCCTCGGCCTACCAGGCCAGGCTGCTCACCGCGCCCACCGTCGCGGAGGACGCGACCACGACCGAGGTCCCGGCCGCGGTGACGTGGTCGCTGCCGAACTCGGCGGTGCTGAAGTACGAGGTCAAGATCGGCCTGCAGCGCGCGGGCACCACGTGGAAGGTCCGCTGGACCCCCGCGCTCATCCACCCGCAGCTCACCGAGGGCGGTTCCCTGGTCTACCGCGCCGCGCTCGCGGACGGGGCACTGCTGGGCCGCGACGGCAAACCGCTGGTGCCGGGTGCGCTGCCGGAGGGCCTGTACACGACGATCACCGGTGCCGCGGGTGACCTGAAGGGCACCGACGGCTGGGAGGTCGGGCTCCAGTCGCCCGCCGGGTTCGTGCCGCTCGACGGCAAGAAGCCGGAGATGGGCGAGAAGCTCACCGTCACGATCGACCCGGCCCGCCAGGCCGCAGCGCAGGCCGCCGTCGACGCCCTGCCGCAGGGCGCCGCGATCGTCGCACTCGACCCGGCCACGACCGAGGTCCTCGCGGTGGCGCAGAACAAGGCGCTGGCCGGCACCAACCCGTTCATCGGCCGCTACGCCCCCGGCTCGACGATGAAGATCGTGACCGCGGCCGCGGCGATGGACGCCGGCCTGGTGCAGCCCGGCACCACCGTGCCGTGCCCGGCGCGCGCCACCATCGGCACCCGCACGGTGAACAACGACGGCTTCGGCCACGAGACCCTGCCGTTCCACACCGCGTTCGCCCTGTCCTGCAACACGACCTTCGGCCAGCTCGGCCTGAAGCTCGGCCCGCAGGCCCTGCCCGCGATGGCCAAGCGCTTCGGCCTCGGCGCCGACTGGGACATGGCCGGCGCCACCACCAACACCGGCAAGGTGCCGCCCGCCACCGGCGACCAGCAGGTGGAGAACAGCTTCGGCCAGGGCAACGTCGAGGCCAGCCCGTTCGGCATGGCCCTGGTCGCCGCCACCGTGGCCTCCGGCCGCACCCCGACCCCGACCCTGCTGCGCGGCCGCACCGGCGTACCGGGCGACGTCGGCGCGCCCCCGCCCCGCGCCGCACTGCCCGCGCTGCGGCAGATGATGTCCGAGGTCGTCACCAGCGGCACGGCGAAGCAACTGGCCGGTCTCCGCGGCCTGGCCGGCAAGACCGGCACGGCCGAGGCCGGTGGCGGTACGGCGCACGGCTGGTTCGTGGGCTACCAGGGGAACGTGGCGTTCGCGGTGTTCGTCGAGAAGGCCGGATCGTCGCAGAGTGCGGTGAACGCGGCTGGCGCGTTTCTCCGGGGGTGATGCTGCAGGTGGTCCGCCAGAGGTGATGCCGAGGGGTGGTTCGCCTGGGGTGAGCAGGTTTCGGCGGAACGCTCGTGGGTCCGGCGGAAGGCTGAGGGGCGCGGCGGCGGTCACCTTGGTGCCCGCGTGCCGCGCGCGGCGCGCAGTGAGGCGCGGCGCGTGGGGTGGCGCGGCGAGGTGCGCGGTGGGGGGCGTGAGGCGCGGTGCGGGGCAAGGCGTGGCGTGCGGTGCGAGGTGCGCGGCGAGGCCCGCGGCGGTTTCCTTGGTGCCCGCGTGCCGCGTAGTGAGGCGCGGCGCGTGAGGTGGCGCGGCGAGGTGCGCGGCGTGAGCCGAGGTACGGCGCGGTGCGATGCGAGGCGCGGTGCGAGGCGCGGTGCGGTGCGGTGCGAGGCGCGGCGCACGGCGCATGCCGAGGCGAAGCCCGGCGCGTGGCGAGGTGCGGCGCGGCGGGCGGCGGAACGGGCGCGCAACGCCTCGCCCAGCGGGACGCCTCGGGCACGACCGCGGCCGCCCGGTCGTCGTGCGACGGCGCGCGCAACGCCGCGGTGACCGAGGCGTTGCGTCGGGCGTGCGCCCCCGTGGTGCGCGCGAGCGACGACGCGCCGCCCGGCGGCATCACGCGCGGCGCTCACGCCAGCTCGTCGCGCGACGACACGAGCGCCGCCGCGCCAGCGGAGCCCCGTCAAGGCGGCCGACCAACGGCACCCACGACGCGAGCGCCGTGGCGCGGGTGCCGTCAGGGGGACGTGGCCTCCGCGTGGGCGCTGAACTGCGGAGTCGGGTACACCCCGACGACCGGGGGCTCGGCGAACTGCGTGTTGTACAGGTCCGCGTACCGCCCCTCGGCACGCATCAGCTCGGCGTGCGTCCCCCGCTCCACGATCTCGCCGTGTTCGAGCACCAGGATCTGGTCGGCGTTGCGGATGGTCGACAGCCGGTGCGCGATCACGAGCGCGGTGCGGCCCTTCAACGCCTCGGTCAGCGCCGCCTGCACCGCCGCCTCGGACTCCGAGTCCAGGTGCGCGGTGGCCTCGTCGAGGATCACGACGCGCGGCTTGGCCAGCAGCAGGCGCGCGATGGTCAGGCGTTGGCGTTCGCCGCCGGACAACCGGTAGCCGCGTTCGCCGACGACCGTGTCGAGCCGGTCGGGCAGCGACTCCACCAGCTCGACCAGGCGGGCCCGCCGCAGCGCGTCCCACAGCTCGTCGTCGGACGCGCCGGGGGCCGCGTACTCCAGGTTCGCGCGGATCGTGTCGTGGAACAGGTGCCCGTCCTGCGTCACGACGCCCACGGTGCCGCGCAGCGAGTCGAAGCTCAGGTCGCGAACGTCCACATCGGACAGGCGCACGGACCCGGAGTCGATGTCGTAGAGCCGGGGCACGAGGGAGGCCAGCGTCGACTTGCCCGCGCCGGACGAGCCGACGACCGCGACCAGCTGACCGGCCTCCGCCTTGAAGCTGACGCCGTGCAGCACCTCCTCGCCGCCGCGGGTGTCCAGGGTGGCGACCGACTCCAGCGAGGCGAGCGACACCTTCGCGGCGGCCGGGTAGCCGAACCGCACGTCGTCGAACTCGACCGACACCGGCCCGTCCGGCACCGCACGCGCGCCGGGGCGTTCCTGGATCATCGGTTCCAGGTCGAGCACCTCGAAGACCCGCTCGAACGACACCAGCGCCGTCATCACGTCGACGCGGGCGTTCGCCAGCGCCGTCAGCGGGGCGTACAGGCGGGTCAGCAGCAGCGCCAGCGACACCACGGTGCCCGCGGCCAGGTGGCCGGTCAGCGCCAGGTAGCCGCCGAGGCCGTAGACCAGGGCCTGCGCGAGCGCGGACACGAGCGTCAGCCCGGTCATGAACCAGCGGGTGGCCATGGCGGTGCGGATGCCGATGTCGCGGACCTTCGCGGCCTTGTCGGAGAACTCCTGCTCCTCGCGGTCCGGGCGGCCGAAGAGCTTCACCAGGGTCGCGCCGGGAGCGGAGAAGCGCTCGGTCGACTGGGTGACCATCGAGGCGTTGAGAGTGGAGGCCTCGCGCTGCATGTCCGCCATCCGCCGGCCCATCCGCTTGGCGGGCAGCACGAACACCGGCAGCAGCACCAGGGCCAGCGCGGTGACCTGCCACGACAGCGTGAACATCACGCCCAGCGACAGGACCAGCTGGATGATGTTGGTGACGAACCCGGACAGCGTCGAGGTGAACGCGCGCTGGGCGCCGATCACGTCGTTGTTCAGCCGGGAGACGAGCGCGCCGGTGCGCGTGCGGGTGAAGAACGCGACCGGCATCTTCTGCACATGGCCGAACACGGCCCGGCGCAGGTCGTAGATCAGGCCCTCACCGATGCGCGTGGACTGCCACCGCTCCACCACGCCCAGACCGGCGTCGACCACCGCGATGAGCGCGATGGCCACCGCGAGCCACACCACCACCGAGGGCGCGGACCCACCGACGATCGCGTCGACGACGCGACCGGCCAGCAGCGGGGTCGACACGGCGAGGACCGAGGAGATCACCGTGAGCAGGAGGAACACGACGAGCTTCGCGCGGTGGGGCCGGGCGAAGGCCAGCACGCGCCGGAAGGTGCCGCGGCGCACCTTGGCCGGTGCGTCCGAGGTCACCCCCATCATGAATCGCCAGGAGCTGTAGCCGTCCACGCCTTCTAGAACAGCACAGCGGTCTGACAATTCCTGCACAGAACGCCTGGAGCTGCGGTTCAGCTCTGAGCGGACGCCAGTGCCGCGAGCGAGCGGATGCGGCGCAGCTGCGCGGCGCGTTCCGCGGCCAGCTGGTCGGCGAAGGGCACGCCGAAAGCCGCCGACGCCACCAGCGCCAGCGTCTCGGTGACCGCGCCCGCCATCGGCTTGAGCACGGAGGCCACCAGCGCCTCGACCGTCGCGTCCAGCTCGGCCGCGGGCACGACGGAGTTCGCGAGGCCGATCCGCAGCGACTCGTCGGCGGGGACCCGCCGGGAGGTCACGCAGATCTCGGCCGCGCGCGAGTACCCCACGAGGCGCACCAGGGGCAGTGTGCCGCCGAGGTCGGGCACCAGTCCCAGCCCGGTCTCGGCCATGCAGAACTGCGCGTCCTCGGTGAGCACGCGGAAGTCGCACGCCAGCGCCAGCTGGAAGCCCGCGCCGATGGCGTGCCCCTGCACCGCCGCGATCGTCACGCGCGCCGGGTCGCTCAGCCACGTGAACCCGGCCTGGTACGAGGCGATCCGCGCGTCCGCCTCCTCGGGCGGCAGCGCGAGCATCCCCGGCAGGCCACCGGGTTCTCCGTCGACCGGCTCACCGGTGAACATGCGCCGGTCCAGCCCCGCCGAGAAGGCGCGGCCGGCACCCCGGACGACCACGACGCGGACGTCCGGGTCCAGCTGTTCACCGATGTGCCGCAACGCCTGCCAGGTGGCGGGCGTCTGCGCGTTCAGCACGTCGGGACGGTCGAGCGTGACGGTGGCGAGCGGTCCGGCAAGAGCGAGCCGGACGCCACCGCGCTCGAGCACACCAGCGTCGACAGCGGGCACTGGCATGTCGGTACCTCCGGCGGACTAGAAGCTAGTTACCGGAGAGTAGCAGTCTGGTGGGGTACTACTTCTTCTTCGTCCGGGTGGCGCCACCGCGACCGCGCAGCGTGACGCCGGATTCCGACAGAACCCGGTGCACGAAGCCGTAGGAACGCCCGGTGCTTTCGGCCAAAGCCCGGATGCTCGCGCCCTTTTCGTACTTCTTCTTCAGGTCAGCGGCCAGCTTGTCCCGCGTGGCGCCGGTGATCCGGGCACCCTTCTTCAGGTCAGCCACCTCGTCCCGCCTTCCGTACGAGCAGGTCGGGCCGTTCGACGGCCCCTGTCGTCGCAATGATCGAACAGGTTCACGCAGAACGCCAGGTGATCAAGCAAAGAGATCGCCGAACGGTCGATTCGATCACACTCAGTTGATCACAGGGTGCGCACGGTAGTCCTTTGACGCGTGGAGATCACGCGAGCTGCACGAGCTCCAGGTAGTCCTCGGACCAGTGGTCCTCCGTGCCGTCGGGCAGCAGGATCACCCGCTCGGGCTCCAGCGCCTCGACCGCGCCGGGGTCGTGCGTGACGAGGACGACCGCGCCCTCGTAGCGCCGCAGCGCGTCGAGCACCTGCTCGCGCGAGGCCGGGTCGAGGTTGTTGGTGGGCTCGTCGAGCAGCAGCACGTTCGCCGCCGAGGACACCAGGCCGGCGAGCGCCAGCCGGGTCTTCTCGCCGCCGGACAGGGTGCCGGCGGGCTGGTCGAGCTGCTCGCCGCTGAACAGGAACGTGCCGAGCAGCGACCGCAGCCGCTGTTCCTGCTCGTCCGGTGCCATGTGCCGGATGTTCTCCCACACCGACGCGCCGTGGTCGAGCGTCTCGTGCTCCTGCGCGAAGTAGCCGATCTTGAGACCGTGGCCGGGCACGACCTGGCCCGCGTCCATCTTCTCGCTGCCGCCCAGCAACCGCAGCAGCGTCGTCTTGCCGGCGCCGTTGAAGCCGAGCACGACGACGCGGGAACCCCGGTCGATCGCGAGGTCCACGCCGGTGAAGATCTCCAGCGAGCCGTAGGACTTGCTCAGACCCTCTGCCATCAAAGGGGTCTTGCCGCACGGGGCCGGCGCCGGGAAGCTGATCTTCGCGACCTTGTCGCTCTGGCGCACGTCGTCGAGACCGTCGAGGAGCTTCTGCGCGCGCTTCGCCATGTTCTGCGCAGCAACGGCCTTCGTGGCCTTCGCGCCCATCTTCGCGGCCTGCGTCATCAGCGCGCCGGCCTTCTTCTCGGCGTTCGCGCGCTCGCGGCGACGGCGCTTCTCGTCCGTGGCGCGGGCTTCGAGGTACTTCTTCCAGCCGAGGTTGTAGATGTCGACCTCGCCGCGGATCGCGTCGAGGAACCACACCTTGTTCACGACGTCGTCGAGCAGCTCGACGTCGTGGGAGATCACGACGAGGCCGCCGTCGTGGGACTTGAGGAAGCCGCGCAGCCAGGTGATCGAGTCGGCGTCGAGGTGGTTGGTCGGCTCGTCGATCAGCAGGATCGTGCTGGACTTCGCGCCGATGCCCGCCTCGGAGGCGGCGAACAGGATGCGCGCCAGCTCGACGCGGCGGCGCTGACCGCCCGACAGCGTGCTGAGCGGCTGCGCGAGCACCCGGTCGGGCAGGCCGAGGTTGGAGCAGATGCGGGCGGCCTCGGACTCGGCCGCGTACCCGCCGAGCGCGGCGAACCGCTCTTCGAGCTTGCCGTAGCGGGTGACGGCCTTCTCGAGCTCGTCGGGGTCGACCAGCTCGGACATCTTCGACTGGGCCTTCTCCAGGTCGCGGAGCAGCTGGTCGAGGCCGCGGGCGGACAGGACGCGGTCCTTGGCGATGACGGACAGGTCGCCCTCGCGCGGGTCCTGCGGCAGGTAGCCGAGCTCGCCCTTGCGGGTGATGGTGCCGCCGTAGGGCTGGCCCTCACCGGCGAGGACGCGCAGGGAGGTGGTCTTGCCGGCGCCGTTGCGGCCGACGAGACCGATCCGGTCGCCGGGCTGGACGCGCAGGTTGGCGCCGCTCACGAGGATGCGTGAGCCCGCGCGCAACTCCATGTCGGTTGCGGTGATCAAAGAAGACTCCGGGTAGGTGGGTACGGCAAAGGGGCGGCACGTACTGCGGCGGCCTACTCCAGGAGGATCACGCGAACCATTCTACGGGTCGCGGGCCACCGGATTTTCCACCTGTGTCCAGACGCATAGATTGCCGGCCATGAGCGACGACTTCTCCGGCAAGACCGCGCTGGTCACCGGTGCCTCCCGCGGCATCGGCCTCGGCATCGCGCGCGAGCTGCTCTCCCGCGGCGCGTCCGTCACGATCACCGGCCGCAAGGCCGACCAGCTCGCCGCGGCCGCCGCCGAGCTCGGCGGCGGGGTGCTGACGGTCCAGGGCAACGCGGGCGACGACGCGTCCCGCGAAGAGGTCGTGGCGCGCACGGTGGCGGAGTTCGGCAGCCTCGACGTGCTGGTGAACAACACCGGCATCAACCCCCAGTTCGGTTTTCTGATGGACGCCGACCTGGCCGCGGTGCGCAAGATCTTCGACGTGAACGTGGTGGCGGCACTGGGTTTCGTGCAGCTCGCGTGGAAGGCGTGGATGGGCGAGCACGGTGGCGCGGTCGTCAACGTCGCCTCCGTCGGCGGCATCCGCTCGACCGGTGTGATCGGCGCGTACGGCGCCTCGAAGGCGGCGCTGATCCGCCTGACCGAGGAGCTGGCGTGGCAGCTGGGCCCGAAGGTCCGCGTCAACGCCGTCGCACCGGCCGTGGTGAAGACGAAGTTCGCCGAGGCGCTCTACACCGGCCGCGAGGAGGAGACGTCGCAGCAGTACCCGATGAAGCGGCTCGGGACGCCGCAGGACGTGGCGGGGCTGGTGGCGTTCCTGTGCTCGGACGCGGCGTCGTGGATCACCGGGGAGACCGTGCGGGTCGACGGCGGGCTGCTGGCGACGGGCACGGCGGGCTGAACGGCCCGCCAGCGCGACATGAGACGCGGCGGCAGGTTCCCCGGAGGCCCGGACCACCTGATGCGGCTCACACGGCTCTCAGGACGGCTCCGCGGCCTCCCTCGGCACCCCGAGCACCTCCAGGAACGCCGCGGCGGCCGGGGTCAGCCCGGCCGTGCTCCACACCAGGTGCTCCACCCGTGCCGGCCCGTCCACGACCGGCACGGTCACCACCCCGCCCAACCGCGGCGCGTACCGCGACGGCAGCACCGCGACCGCCAGCCCCTCGCGGATCAGCCCTGCCATCAGCTCCGCCGTCGTGACCTCGAACGCGACCTCCCGCACCAGTCCGGCCGCCGTGAACGCCTGGTCGGACTGCGACCGCCCCGGCGAGCCCGTCGGGAAGTCCACGAACGGCTCCGCGGCCAGCGCCTCCAGCCCCACCTCGTCCCGCTCCGCCAACGGGTGCGATGGCGCGAACACGGCGACATGCCGGTCGCGCGCCAGTTCACGCCCGCGCACCCCCTCGGGGCGCGCGGTGGGTGGCAGGCCGAGGAACGCCAGGTCCAGGGCGCCTTGGCGGACCTGCTCGACGAGCTCGTGGCTCGGCTGCATCCGCAACGCCACCCGCACCTGCGGGTAGCGCTCCCGGAACACCTTCAGCGCCGCCGGCAGGTCCACGGCCGCCACGGTCGGGATCACGCCGATCAGCACCCGCCCGCGCACCTCCCCCACGGCCGCCGCCACCTCGGCCGCGGCGCGGTCCGCGAAGTCGAGGCACTGGCGTGCGGCGGGCAGGAACGCCGTGCCCGCCGGGGTCAGCCGCACGCTGCGGCTGGTGCGGTCGAACAGGCGCGCGCCGAGCTCGCGTTCGAGGCGGGCGACCTGGTGGCTCAGCGCCGACTGCACGACCAGGCAGCGCTGGGCGGCGCGGGTGAAGCTGCCGGTCTCGGCGACCGCGACGACGTAGCGCATCTGCTGGAGTTCCACCCATCCATCTTGAACCACGATGGATGACGTGACAAACATGCGTTGGACTCATCCACACTGGTCACCAACACTGGGAGGCGTGCAGAACAACGACCTCTCCCGCACCGCGCTCGCGGCTTTCGCGCCGGTGGTCTGGGGCTCGACCTACGTGGTCACCACTGAACTGCTGCCCGCGGGGCACCCGCTGTTCGCCGGGTTGCTGCGCGCGCTGCCGGCGGGCCTGGTCGCGCTGGCGTTCACCAGGACGCTGCCGCGCGGGTCCTGGTGGTGGCGGGCCGGCGCGCTCGGCGTGCTCAACATCGGCCTGTTCTTCCCGTTCCTGTTCATCGCCGCCGAACGCCTGCCCGGTGGCGTCGCGGCCACGCTGGGGGCGGCCCAGCCGCTGGTGGTGGCGCTGCTGGCGGTCGGGGTGCTCAAGGAGAGCCCGTCGGCGTGGCGGTGCGCGTGGGGTGTCGTCGGCGTGGTCGGCGTCGGTCTCGTGGTGCTGGGGCCCGCGGCCGGGTTCGACCTCGTCGGCGTGCTGGCGGGCCTCGGCGGGGCGGCGACGATGGCGCTCGGCATGACCTTGACGAAGAAGTGGGGGCGGCCCGCCGGTGTGGGGCCGACGGCGTTCGCCGGGTGGCAGCTGTCCGCGGGCGGGCTGTTCCTGGTGCCGGTGACGTTCCTGGTCGAGGGACCGCCACCGGCGGTCGGGCCGGCGGCGGTGATCGGGTACCTGTGGCTCGGCGGTGTCGGCGGGCTGCTCGCCTACGTGCTGTGGTTCCGCGCGATCACCACGCTGCCGGTCACCTCGGTCTCGGTGCTCGGCCTGCTGTCCCCGATGGTCGCGGCGCTGCTGGGCGTGGTGGTGCTCGGCCAGACGCTCGGCCCGGTGCAGCTCACCGGTTTCGCCCTCGCACTGGCCGCGATCGTCGCGAGCCAGCGTCCCGCGCCCGTGCTCGCCAGGGGCGTTCTCCGGTGAAGATCGCAGTGGTCGGCGCCGCGGGCATGGTCGGCGCCGAGGTGGTGGCCGAGGCGGCACGGCGCGGGCACGACGTGACGGCGGTGGTCCGCAGCACGGTGCCCGAGGTGCCGGACGGGGTGCGGGTGGTGCGCGGTGACGCGACCGACCGCGCGCTCATGGCCGACGTGCTGTCCGGAGTGGACGGTGTCGTCGCCGCCACCCGGCCGCGGCCGGGGCAGGAGCAGAGCGCCGGGCCGGCCACCGCGGCACTGCTGGACGCCGCGCTGGCCGCCGGGACGAGGGTGCTGGTCGTGGGTGGTGCCGCGCCGCTGCGGTCACCGGGTGGCACGGGGCTCGTGCTCGACGACGACCGGTTCGTGCCGGCGCACGTCCGCCCCATCGCGGCGGCGAGCGTGCGGCAGCTGGAGGTGTGCCGGGCGCACGCGGCGGACTGGGTCTACCTGAGCCCACCGGCGTTGCTCGAACCCGGTGAGCGCACCGGCACCTACCGGCGCGGCGGCGACGAGATGCTCACCGGTCCGTCCGCGATCTCGGCGGCGGACCTGGCCATCGCGGTGGTCGACGAGCTCGAACGGCCCCGCGGCGACCGGCACTTCACGGTCGCGAGCTGAGGTCCAGCCGCAGCACGACCTCGCCGTCCTCCACCTCGCCGGTCGGCACGAAGCCGTAGCCGAGGTAGAACGGCCCCGGCGTGCCCTCACCCGGCACGTAGCTGGTGAGCAGCTCGGGAACGCCGTGCGCGCGCAGCAGTGCCACGACCTCGTCGAGGACCGCCGTGCCGTAGCCGCGGCCCTGGTGCTCGGCGCCGATGAGCAGGCGCCACAGGAAGTACGGCCCCAGCAGGCCCGGTCCTGGCGTCACGTCCCAGCTGAGCATGACGAACCCGACCGGCACGTCACCGGTGTAGGCGGCGCGGTACCAGGGGTTGCCCTCCGGGTGGTCCTCCGCGTCCTGGAACGACTTCTCGACCGGGGCGACGAAGCGTTCCTGGGACGGGTGCACGCGCACGGCCGCCACGGCGGCGCGGTTGGCGTCGTTGACCTCGACGAGGCGGATCCGGGTGGTCATGCCCGGATTGTGCCGCTCAGCAGCACGACGTGGGCGTGGTCGGCAGGAACTGCCCCGAGGCGGAGGTCGTGGTGGCCGGTGTGCCCGGCGGGGACACCGCGTTCGACGTGTCCGGCGTGCCGGGTGGGCTCGACGCCGGCGGCGGCGTCTGCGGTGGCGGGGTCTGCTGCGTGCCCGACTGCGGGGTGGTGCCGGGTGGCAGCGTCGTCGTCTGCGGCGGTGTCCGCTCGGCCGACTCCGGTGACGGTGAGGTGCTCGCCGGGGCCGGCGCGCTGGTCGACGACGAGGGTCCCGGTGTCAGCGGTTCCGGTGGTGCGGCGCCGGGCAGCACGGCCAGCGCCACGGCCACGACACCGACGGTCGCGAGCCCGGTGCCGGCCACGGCGACCGCACGCCGCCGGGACCGCACGGCCCGCCCGCGCCGGATGAGGTCGGCGGCCGTGACGGCGGGCGGCGGCGTCCCCTCCGCGTGCAGGGCGGAGAAGGTCTCCCGCAGGTCGTCCTCGCGAACCATCACACCTCCAGCCTCAGGTGGTCGAACTCCGGTCCCAGCTTGCGCCGCAGGGTCTCCAGCCCCTTGCTGGCCTGCGACTTCACCGTGCCCGCGGAGCACTTCAACGCGGCGGCGGTGTCCTCGACGCTCAGATCGTGCCAATAGCGCAGCACGAGCACGGCGCGCTGCCGTGCGGGCACGGCGGACAGCGCCTGCCAGACGACGAGCCTGTCCTCCGCCCCTGCGGCGGAGGACAGGCCCTCTGGAGGCGTGTCGGTGAGCTTCTCCCTGCGCCAGCGGACCTTGCGGCGTTCTGCGAGGAACGTCCGCACCACGATCTGCCGCAGGTACGGTTCGAGCCCCGACCGGTCGGCGAGCTTCGGACCGGCCAGGTAGAGCTTCAAGAACGCCGACTGCACGACGTCCTCCGCTTCGTGCCAGCTACCGCACAGCAGGAACGCGGTGAACCGCATCGAGTCGGCTGACCGGTCGAAGCAGTCGGTGAACTCGGCCTCCCAGTTCAGCGGTGACTCCTCACCCGGCGGGCTGCGACGAGACCGGCGGCGTCGTCGCGGGCGGCGTCCAGGTCGTCGGCGGCAGCGCGGGGCTCGTGGCCCAGGTGGTCGTCGGCGGCTGCTGCGGGGTGGTGGGCAGCGGCGTCGGCAGGATCGACGACGGCGGCGGCGTGGTCGGCGGCAGGCTCGTCCCGGGGGACGTCGGCAGCACCGTCGTCGACGGCGGCTGCTCCGGCGTGCTCGACATCGAGGTGGGCGCCGGCGTGGTCGGCGGGGCCTGCGCCGTGGAGGAGGTCGGCCGCGGCGCCGAGGACGTCGGCGCGTGGTCCGGTGTGCCGCCACCGTTCAGGGCGAGCGCGGGCACCGCGATGCCCACCGCTCCGAGCGCGACGGCACCCGCCACGATCACCATTCGTTTGCGCACTTGCGACTCCAGCAGGTCGGTGGCGCCCTCTAGGCACCCTCACCCCCATCCATGCGGTCGGCGCCCGGCCGGGTTGCCCGCGTGTCCTGGATCACGATCTCGACGCACCGGGCGCGGCGGGCGGCCTCGTCCAGCACCGCGCGCCGCGGTTCGGGCACGTCGAGCACCCGGTCCTCCGCCCTGGTGAAGACGCCGGCGAGCCTGCGGTCGTCGCGCAGGACGTCGAGCGCCTGCCGGTCACCGCCCAGCACCACGCCGTCCAGCTCCGCGAGCCGGGGCACCAGGACGCGGGCCACGTCGTCGGCGGCGGCCCGCAGCGCGACGCGCGCCTGCCCCTCCCGGCGGCGGGCGAACCGCTGTTGCGACCAGCCGCCTGCCCGGATGCGGCCGTGGACCTGCTTGCGGTCGGTCGCGGACACCTCGACCCGGTCACCGAACGCGACACCGACGCTGTGACCGCCGAGCCGGACGAGCACGAGTCCGACCCGCCGCGGTTCGGCGAGCTTCTCCACCACCTCGTCGAGGGTGGTTCCGCCGCGCGTGACGAAGGTCGCTGTTGCTCCGTCTGCCGCGGTGATGACGACGTTGCCATCAACCCGCACGTCAACGGGCCCGTGACGCTCCGCGAACCGCGTGACCCACCCGTGCACGCGCTCGGGTTCGACCTCCACCGCGCGCCCTCCGGGAACGGGCCGGACCCGGCTCACCGCCCCGCCACCCTGCGCGACATGCGGAGTTTCCCGGTCGTTTCCCATCCGGCGGTGCGCGCGGGCCGCGTCCGGACCACCGGAACGGGCGGGGAACCTCCGGGCGCGTGGTCCCGTCGGAGGGGGGTCATCGTGCACACACTAGAACCACCTCGACACGGCGCGTGAGCAGCACGCGGATGTTACTGATCGGTTCATGACGCTTGACAGATGAGCCTCGAAAGCGTGAACTCGTGAACCGTATGGATTAACCATTGACTCCATCCGGCGCCGACCAGCGCAGTTCACGGGCGGGTAGGGTCACTGGGGCGTGATCTTATGACAGCGGGGAGTCACCATGACCACTGCTGCCGGTCGACCAACACTGACTGTTGACGACACCGACTCAACGGGCCACGGCAGCCTTACGCAGCTCTTGACCACCGGACCGTTTCCGGAGGCTCTTCGAGCCGCGATCAAGGCCAGTCGACTCAGCCTCGACCGCATCCAGCACCGGTTGGCACTGCGCGGCGTGACGATCAGCGTCGCGACGCTCAGCTACTGGCAGTCCGGGCGGCGCAGGCCAGAGCGCCCGGAGTCGCTGGAGGCGCTTCGTCACCTCGAGTCGGTCCTCGGCGTACCTCAGTCCGGTCTCTCGGCGCTGCTCGGCCCACCTCGACCACGGGGACGCCGGTGCCGCCCGACGACCATGATGCCCATCGACGCACTGTGGGCTCGCCGCGAACGCGTGGCGAACCTGCTCTCGAAGGTCGACACCTCGTCCGACCTGAAGCTCGGCCGGATCAGCCAGCACGACCGCATCGAGATCTCTGCCGACGGCGGGCAGAAGTCCGTGTGGGTGCGGCAGATCCTGCGCGCGGAACAGGACGGCCCCGACCGCTGGGCGCTCGTCTTCGAGACCGAGGAGTCCGACGTGCTCCCCGAGATCGTGAACGTGCGCAACTGCCACCTGGGCCGCATCGCCCGTGACCACGAGGCCAACATCATGGTCGCGGAGATGATGTTCGAGCGGCCGCTGACCCGCGGCGAGACCCTCATCATGGAGTACCAGCTGGTGTTCCCCGAGGGCCACGCCCCGAAGGGCAACAACACGTTCGCCCGCAAGTTCCGGCTGCCGGTCCGCGAGTACGTCATCGAGGTGCGCTTCGACGAGGCGAACCTCCCCTCGCGGGTCCAGCAGTACAGCGTGCCCGCCGGTGACGAGACCCCGTCCCGCCGCCGCAACCTGACGCTGGACTCCGGCGGCGGGGTGCACGCGGTGGCGCTCGGGTTCGGTCCCGGTGTGTTCGGCATCCGCTGGGAGTGGCCGAACCGCTAGTCCTTCCGCTTCGCCCAGGAGGGCCGCTTCCCCGGTGGGGAGGCGGCCCTCCTGCGTTGAGCGGCCGGTGAGGACGTGACGGGGCCCTGGCACCCGTGAGCTCGGTGCCAGGGCCCCTGTCAGCCGTTCAGGTCACACCCAGCCGGCGACGTGCAGCGTCACCGCCCGGATCGAGCCGCGGTCGGAGCTGACCACGTCGGCGACCTTGAACGTCCAGGTGCCGTCCGCCGCCTCGCCGAGCAGCGACGACAGCTGTCCGGCCGGCCGCCAGGTGCCGGTGAACGGCTGGTCGGCCGAGGTCAGCGTCGAGAACGCCCGCGCGGCCGAGTCGTCGAACACGGCCTGGCAGATGTTGTTGCCGAGGCTGCCGGTGCGCGAGAACAGCGTGACCGACTTGCCCGAGGGCGCCGTCAGCGTGCCGACCAGGTCACCGACGAACGTGTGGTCGATGCCGACGGTCGTGGCACCGTCCGCGGTCGAACACGTCGCACCGTCGACGGAGAGCTTCAGGTTCGACGCCGCACCCACACCCGTGACGGGCAGGGAGATGGACGCGCCCGTCGGGTCGTTGTCCGGGATCGCGACCGGTGCGCCGGTGTAGGCGAACGTCTTGAAGTCGCGTGACGGCTCACCGACGCGGAGGGTGAACGACGCCGTGGTCGGCGACGTCGAACCCGCGTAGGTCACCCTGGCGTCGAGCCGGACCGCGGAACCGAGGCCCGCGGACGCCGGCACGGTCACCTTGAAGGTGTTCGAGGCCGTCTGGCCGACCTCGATGGTGCCGTAGAACTTGGACCGCGGCGCGATGGTCACGCCGGCGGTCGGCGAGGTCAGCACCAGGGACGTCGACGCGGCCGGGCCGTCGCCGCCGTTGGTGACCGGCACGGTGACCGTGGAGGTCGTGCCGGGCTTGAGGAAAGCGCTTCCGTCGTTGTCGTTCACGACGGTCGGCTTCTGCGCGCGGGCCAGTGCCTGCGGGGACGCACCGGTGTAGGCGAGCGCCCGGTCGGCCATGACGATGCCGGCGCCGGTGCGGTTGTCCACTCCGGACTCGACGATGTCGATCGCCGTGGTGACGAGGGCTTCCTTGACCTCGGCGGGCGTGAGCGTCGGGTTGCCGGACAGGATCAGGCCGGCGATGGCGGCGGCGTTCGGCGCGGCGGCCGAGGTGCCGAAGAACGGGTTGAAGCCGCTGACCGAGGTGGCGACGCCGTCGGCCGCGGTGATGTCCGGCTTCTGGCGGGTCTCGGCGAGGGGCGTGCCGTCGGCGGCGAAGAACGTCTTGCGCGGGCCGTCGGAGGTGAAGCGCTCCGGCTTCTGCGCGCTGTCGAAGGCACCGGGGTACGGGCCCTTCGGGTTGGCCGGGTCACCGGGTTCGAGGTCGAACGGCAGTGCCCCGGCGGCCGGGGCGGCCGCGACCGAGATCGCGCCCTTGGCGGCGGAGTGACCGCGGGTCACGCCGGGCGTGACGAACTTCTTCAGCCCGTCGTTCGAGTCGGCGAAGCGGCCGCCGAACAGCGTGAGCCCGAAGTGCACGTCCTCACCGCGGAACTTGACGACCGCGAGCCGCGTGCCGGTCGAGCTCGTCGGGGTGTTGAGGCGCTCGTACGGGTCCTGGGCGCCGTCCTGGTTGTTCTGGCTGAAGGTGACGACGTTGCCCTGGGCGTTGACCAGGTACAGGTCGTAGTCGTTGAACGACTGGCCCAGCGGGTCGGCCCAGTGCAGCGTGACCGGGGCGTCACCGGAGTAGTTCGACAGCGGGTTGAACAGCTGCTTGGCGTTCGGGTCGGGGTTGAAGTCGTGGGCGGTGCCCGCGAACTTGCCGACGCCGACACCGGAGTCGACGAACTTGCCCTCCCAGTAGCCGGCCGTGCCGTCGGCGACGTTGCCCTGGTTGCCGGCGCTGGAGAAGAACACGGCACCGTCGGCGGCGACCGCGTCGACCGCGCGGGCGATGATGCCGTCCTGGAACGGCGACTCGTTGAAGTAGATGACGTCGTCGACGATGACGTCGCAGCCGAGCTGGAAGCGCAGCTTCCTGATGTTGTCGGCGAAGCTCGCGTCGCCGTTGAACGCCGTCGCGAAGCCGAGCTCCGCGTTGGGCGCGAGGTCGTGGAGGATCTCGAGCATCGCCGTGCCCTCGTCGCCGGAGCCCTCCTGGCCCGGGACGACGTCGACGGCGGGCAGCTCACCCGCGGCCTGCGACACGGCCAGCGACGAGATGCCGTCGGACAGGGCGCACAGCTTCACGCCGACGCCGGTGACGTGGAACGAGCCACGCGCGGCGTCGGCGCTGTGGGCCTTGTCGCTCTCGGCGGTCTTGGCCGCCAGCACCGCGGTCCGCTGTTCGGCGAGCCGGCGCTCGATCTGCCGCGCCTTGTCCTCTTTGGACGGAGCAGCCTTCTTGCTCTTGCGGTCCCGCTTGTTCTCGACGCTCTGCGTCATCGCGTCACTGCCCCGCTCGACGCGGGCGACGTCGGCGCGGCCGGCGATGTCGGCGAGCTTGGTCAGCGGCAGCTCGGCGCGAACCGTGCGGTTCTCAGGGGACACCGCCCGGATCTGCCCGCCCGCGGCACGGACGGCGTCGACCAGGCCCTCGGAGTACTGCTTCGCACGGACGTCGACGACGGTCGTCGAGCTCGACGACACCGCGACACCGGTCTGGACCTGCGGGAGGGCGCTGGTGACGCCGACCTGGACGCGCTTGCGGGCCTCGACGACCAGAGCGCTGTCTACTTTGGACTCAGCTGGGGTGAGCGACTTCTTGATGCTCTGCAACGCGGCGATCTGTGCCGCCGTGCGGTCGTTGATGGACTTCGACGCCTTGACCGGATCCGCGCTCGCCGGCGCGACCGCGGTCAGCGCGGCCAGCAGCACCGCGGTGCCCGCCGTGACCAGTGTCGTGCCTCTTCGAGATGGGCGCACAGGGCTTTCCCCCCGAACGTTGGCGTGTCCCCCGAGAACACGCGGCCTACGACCGGATGATCCCGGTCGAGGCGCCAACGTATGGTGCACGACTGATCACAGTCAGCATCCTTTTGGGCTACTTCCCACTGAGCAGGCGCAATCACAGTTCACAGAACAAACGCGTCAGTCCACAACTGACCGGTTCGTCCCGACAGAGCTTCCAGCAACGCGGCCGCCTGGTTGTCGGTGAGGGACGCGACGAAGTCCACGACGGCCCTTCCCCTTGCCAGGCCTCGCACGACGTCCGGTCCGACCGACAGCTCACCCGCGGGACCGACCAATGTGGACGGCTCCGTCCGGGCGAGCGCCGCGTACTCCGTTTCGGCCAACTCGACGAGGTCGTGCAGCCTGCGCGGCAACCGGTCCGCCTCGGTGCGGTCCGTGACCCACTGGTCGAGGGCGTCCACGAGCGAGGTCAGCAACCGGGCTTGCCCGCGCTGGTGCAGCGCCAAGTCCGGCCGCAACAACACGAACCGCCGGTGGACGAACTTGAGCACCTGCACCTCGTGCCACTGCGCGACCGCGAGCACCACGTGCCCCGATCGCGGCGTCGGCTCCTCGATCACACCGACCGCGTCGACGAGCCGGCGCGTCCACCGCGCACTGAACCCGGCCACCGCCTGCTCCGCCTCGACCGACCCGTCGAACGGTACCGCGAGCAACCCGTCGACCAGCTCCTTGCTGACCTTGCGCACCGCCATCGCGAACGCCTCGTCGTTCATCACCCACGAGTCCTTGAGGTGCATGCGCCGCCGCAACGTCTCCAGCGACCGCCCCGGCATCCGGATCTCGGCCTCGAGCTCCGCATCGCTCAACCCGGCGAGCTCCAGCGCCTGCGCCTGCCACGTGCCGAGCTCCGCCGCGACCGTCGCGTGCTGCAACACCCCGACCCGGTGGAAGTCCTCCAGGTCGTGGATGGCGTAGGCGATGTCGTCCGCGGTGTCCATGACACTCGCCTCGACCGTCTGCTGCCACGCCTCGATCCGCCCCTCGAACGGCTCGCGCGCCTGCTGCAGGTCGCTCATCTCCGTGACGTAGGCGGAGAACTTCGCACTGCCGGTCCCCGGCATGTCAGCCGGCTCGGCCGCACCGCGGGGCGCGATGGCGAGCCCCAGGTCCTGGTGACGGGTCCACGGGTACTTGAGCATCGCGGCACGGACGGCGACGGTCAGGTCCAGCCCGAGCGCCTTGGGCCCGCGCACGTCGGTGGTGGTGATGATGCGGAACGACTGCGCGTTGCCCTCGAACCCGTCGGGCAGGGCGAACCGGTGGCGGGCCAACCGGTCGAGCACCTGCTCGCCGAGGTGGCCGAACGGCGGGTGGCCCAGGTCGTGGGCGAGGGCGGCGGCCTCGACGACGTCGGGGTCGCAACCGCCGAGCTTCTCCAGCACCGCGGTCAGCTCGGGGCGGTTCGTGAGGCGTTCGGCGATGGCGCGGGCGGCCTGGGCGACCTTCAGGCTGTGGGTCAGCCGGTTGTGCACGAGCAGACCGGAGCCGGTGGAGCTGACGACCTGCGTGACACCGCCGAGCCGCGCGAAGAACGGGGAGCTCGCGACGCGGTCGCGATCCACCCGGAACGGGTTGGTCGCGAGGTCCGCGGTCTTGCTCGTGCCCCCGGACCGGCGGGCGGTGCGCTGCTCGTTGTGCATGTGCAGAAGGTACCTGTGGCGGGTCGGCTGTTCGGTACGGCTCTGGGGTGTCCGGGGTTGGGCAGTGATTCCGGTTGCAGTGGCTGGGATTGGGCGGCGATTGGCGTTGCGGAGGCTGGGGTTGCGGTGACTGGGGGTTGGGATGGCCGGGGTCGGGTGGCTGAGGTCTGGCGGCTGAGGTCTGGGCGGCCGAGGCCTGGGCCGGCTGGGTTCGGCTTCGGGGTGATCGAGTTCGTGGGATGACTCGGCTTGAGGGCGACTGGGTTCGGTGGGCTCTGCGGTGGGTGAGTTCCGGAGGGGCGGCTTGGGGGCTCAGCTCGGGAGTGGTCGGGTTGAAGTCGTTGAGGACATGCGGCCTCCCCCACGCGGTTCCATATTGGCGGGCGAAGATGACCATGAGTTCCGGACAGCTCGGATGGGTGGACATCTACAAGACGGAGGAAGGACGAGATCCGGACAACGTTCACCCGGTCGAGTGAGCCCTGGGCGCAGGGGCGGCTGGAGCGCGGCTGCGGGAGTGCTGAGGGGGGGTGAGCCGGCAAATGCAGAAAGCCCCTGAGGGGAGCGGCTGGCGCTCGACCCTCAGGGGCTTCTGTACGTAAGTTCGGCGGCGACCTACTCTCCCACACCGTAACCAGTGCAGTACCATCGGCGCAGAAGGGCTTAACTACCGGGTTCGGAATGGGACCGGGT
>NZ_JBVJRC010000010.1:0-355341 GCF_055608005.1 Lentzea sp. NPDC036955
CAGCCGGGGCCGACGAGGTTCGAGGCGGGGTCGGCCATCGCCGACGAGGACGGCGGTGCCATCGAGGTCGCCGACGTGGTCGCGGTGGTGGAGCTGCTGCCGGCCGTGTCACCCGAGCCGCAGGCCGCGCCGAAGAGGGCGAGCGAGGCGGCGCCGACGGCCAGGACGGTGGTGCGGACGGTCTTGTTCATGACAGGACATCTCCAGGGAGTGGTCGAGCGGTTGCTGCCGGTGATTCGCGACCCCCCGGTGAGCGGATGGGTGCGGTTATCGATCCGTTACCCGAAGCCGTCGCCCACAGTCGGCGTCGAGGGCGGTGACCTGCGCTTCAACCAGTCAGTCGGACACCGACCGATCCATTCGCGCTCCTGCTGCGAACACCAGAGGACAACGCTCCAGGAGAGGACGCAGGATGCCGAAGCTCGAGCGGCCGCTGCACGGCCTGCCACCGGCCACCGGCCATCCGGCCGAACCGTCAGCCGACGAGCTGCTGGCCCTGGTCGCGCGTGGTGACGAGGCCGCGTTCGAACGGCTCTACGACGTGGCGTCCGGTTCGGTGTTCGGCCTGATCAGGCGGGTGGTGCGGGACCAGGCGCAGTCGGAGGAGGTGTTCCAGGAGGTGATGCTCGAGGTGTGGCGGACGGCGACGAGGTTCGACCCCGAGAGGGGCAGTGCCACGACCTGGATCATGACCCTGACGCACCGCCGTGCCGTGGACCGGGTCCGGTCCGCGCAGGCGGCGAGCAACCGCGAGGAGCACGTGGCGCGGCTCGACCCCGCGCGGCCGTTCGACGAGGTGAGCGAGCAGGTCTCCGGCCGGTTCGAGCAACGCCAGGTGCGCCGCTGCCTGAGCTTCCTCACCGAGCTGCAGCGCGAGTCCGTCGTGCTCGCCTACTACCAGGGCTACTCCTACCCCGAGGTGGCGAGCCTGCTGGGCCTGCCGCTCGGCACGGTCAAGACGAGGATGCGCGACGGCCTGATCCGGCTCCGCGACTGCATGGGGGTGACCGGATGAGGACCACGTCCCCCGATCTGCACACGCTCACCGGCGCCTACGCCGTGAACGCCCTGTCCGACCTCGAACGTGCCGCGTTCGAGACCCACCTGGCCCACTGCGCCGGTTGCGCCGTGGAGGTCGCCGAGCTGGCGGCCACCGCGACCCGCCTGGGCGTCGCCGTCGAGTTCACGCCCCCACCGCACCTGCGCGCCCGCGTGCTGGCGGCGGCGAGCGAGACCCGCCAGCTGCCCCCGCACACCCCGCGCGCCGCCCGTTCCCGCAGCTGGCGTCCCGCCGGCGGCCTTCTCGCCGCCGCCTGCCTGGTCGCGGCCGTCGTGCTGACCGTGCAGGTCACGGGTTCCGACTCGTCGCAGGACCAGCTGACCCAGCTGGCGAGCGAGTACGGCCGGTTCTCCGACCTGCTGTCCACACCGGACGCCAGGCTGGTGACCGCGAACGGACCGGCCGGGTCGACCGCCACCGCCGTGATCTCCCCCAGCCGCAACGAACTGCTGTTCCTCAGCCGCTCGATGCCCGCCCCGCCGACCGACCGCGTCTACCAGCTGTGGGTGATCAACTCCGACGGCCCGCACTCGGCTGGCGTGCTCCCCTCGGGCTCGGCACCACTGCTGACCGGCGGCGTCACCGGCGCCGAACGGGTGGCCGTCACCGTTGAGCCACAAGGAGGTTCGCCCACCCCCACCGGCGAGAAGGTGATGGAGATCACCGTCGCGTGACGGTGCCGCGGCCGCTTTAGGCTGCGCACGTGAAGAAACAGGCCTACGCGCTGGCCGCGGTCGTGGACTCGATCGCGGCCGCGCGCCGCACCACCTCCGTGCGCAAGGTGACGAAAACCGCGCTGATGCCCGCTTTGGCGGTCGCCAGCCCACCCCGCGACCCCGGCATGGCCGTGGGCCTCGCCGGCTCGTGGGCGGGCGACGTGGCCCTGCTCGGCGACTCCGACCGCGCGTTCCGCACCGGCCTGTTCTCGTTCCTGGCCGCCCACCTCGGGTACACGGCGGCACTGGCCCGCCGCTCCCGCCCCGGCACCCGCGGCGCCGTCGTGCCGATCGTCGCCGCTTCCGCAGCCGCCGCAGCGCTCTTCGGCCGCGCGGCCGGCCCGCTGGGACGCCCGGTCGCCCTCTACGCCCTCACCCTGGGCACGATGGTGGCCGCCGCGTCCACCGCCCGCGGCACCGGCGCCCGCCGCGTCCTCGGCGGCGCAACCCTGTTCATGACCTCGGACGCGCTGCTCGGCGCGAGTCGGTTCGTCCTCAAAGGACGTGCCGCCCGCATCGCGTCGGCCGGGGTGATGCCGACCTACACGGCCGCGCAGTGGCTGCTGCACACCGGCTTCGCGCAGGGTCGGGGGGAGCCCTCGTAAAACGGTTCCCAGGCGTGTGCTAACGTTCTTCTCGTCGGAACGAGCAGGACACCGGCACACAAACAAGCGCCGCTAGCTCAGTTGGTTAGAGCAGCTGACTCTTAATCAGCGGGTCCGGGGTTCGAGTCCCTGGCGGCGTACACCGGAGAAGCAGGTCGAGATTCGTCTCGACCTGCTTCTCCTTTTGTGCGGGGTTCGTCGCAGACCACCACCGGCTCGACCTCGGCTCACGGCTACTGCTGGTTCCCGACGTTCCTGGTCGCTTCCAGGCGGGCTCGGACGACCTGGACGTAGTCGGCCGGGGTCTTCGCGTTCCTGCACAGCACGACGGCCTTGCAGTCGTCGTCGAACGCGACGACCGCGCCCGGCCCGGGGTTGTCTTCGAGGGTGCAGCCGCCGAGGCCGAAGTCTTTGTGGGGCTGGGCAGCCGCGGCGGCGAAGGCAGCTCAGCGGCGCGCGTGCAGGGCGCTCCGGCGAGAAGGGGACTCCGGCGGGGTGAGCAGGAAGAGCCGCGTGTACGCGCCCGCCTTCCTGATGACCGCCAGCTCGTAGCTCAGCTGCCGGTACGGGTGCGGGAACGTGATGACGCAGCGGGAGTGCTCCACCAGCCACGCGAAGTGCTCGCGCCACTCCTTCGGCCGTGTAGGCCGCCGTTCCCCCGGGCAGGGGCAGGCGGTCGTGCAGGTTCCCCATGTGCTGCCAGCGTCCCAGCAGCTCACTGGCGGTGGGCTCCAGGAACTCGGCGAACGACGCCCTGCCGCGGCGGAACCGGTTGGGCTTGTACGTGATGCCGAGACCGGTGTTCATCCCGTGGTCAGCGGAGGTGTGGGCGAACAGGTCGAGCTCGCGGCGGAACCCGCGGATGTAGACCACCGCGCCGGCCTGGAGGACCACGTCCCTCTCCGCCTCTGCCTTGTCCTTGCGCAGCGCCGCGTCGAGGAAGAGGCTCGCCAGGACGATGAACGGCACGACGAAGACGTGCGCCCCACCGGTCAGGTGGATGACGGCGAGTCCCACCGGGACGGCCAGGGTGAGCGCCTTGCCGATCGAGAGGAACGGCATCCAGTGGCTCCTGCTCCCCACCTCCCTGGTGCGGCTCGGCCTGGTCGTCAGGACCAGGAGCGGCACGGCCAGCACGCCACCGCCCAGGATCGTGAGCAGGACGGTGCTGCGGACCGGGACGTCGTCGAGCGCCACGACCACGTCGAACACCACGCCCGACAGCCAGGCGCCGGCGAGGGCGACCCCCGTGGCGACGTGTCCCAGCCGTCGGCGCAGGTCCCGTTGCGAACCGACCTCCTCGCGGGAACCGGACCAGTACAGCGCCGCGGCGGCCACCACCGGCAGCAGGACCATGACCACCAGGTTCAGGGCGGAGACGAGCTCGCCGTCCGACGCCTCAGCGGACAGGAACAGCATGTTCACCGCGAAGCCTCCAGCGCCAGTGCGGCCCGTTCCCGCGAGCGGGCCAGGTGGACAGTGCTTCCCAGCTCCTCGTTGAGCTCGACGGCCCGCCGGTGGCAGACGAACGCGAACCGGTGCCGTCCCGCCGAGGACAGCGCGACGCCCATCGCGTCGAGCGCCTGCGCCTGGCCGTAGCGGTCGCCGAGCCGCCGGAAGAGCCGCACCGCCTTGGCGTGCAGCACGACCCCGCTGTCCAGCGACCCCTGCGCGGTGCGGACACGGCCGAGGAGGTTGACCGTGCTCGCCTGTCCCGCCAGGTCGGCGCGGGCGGTGTAGATCCGCAGCGCGGCGGTGGCGTCGTCGCACGCCTCCTCCGGCCTGCCCGCGTACAGGTGGCTCCCGGCCCTGCCGTTGAGGCAGTTGGCCTCGCCGTGGGTGTCGCCGCAGCGGCGGTAGTTCTCCAGCGCGGCCGAGTAGCACTCCGCCGACTTCGCCGGTTCACCGATCTCGGCGTACGCCCTGGCCAGCGACTGCAGGACGCGGTTCTCGGCGGCCACGTCGGCCAGCACCCGCGCGGCCTGGAGCGCGGTGGTGTGGCAGTCGGCCCAGTCCTGCCACCGGCCGTGCAGGTGCAGGAAGTCGGTGAGCGCCCACGGGATCATCCACGCGTGGGCGAACGCCCCCTGGTCGAACGCGATGCGGGCGGCGGCGAGCAGGGCCGTGATCTCGGCCGCGAACCAGTCGACCGCCTCGGTGCAGCCCTCCACCGCGGGGAGGACCATCCCCTCGGGCGGGGCGGGCGCGTCGATCGGCCGCCGGTGCGAGTTCAGCACGCGGTCGGCGCGGAGGGCGGTGTGCAGGGCGTGGTCGAGGAAGCCGGTGATCGCCGCGCGGCGCACCTCGTCCGGGTCGACGGCCGCGCACCGTTCCCGCGCGAACACCCGGAGCAGGTCGTGGAAGCGGTACCGGCCGGCGTCGGCGAGCAGCAGGTTGTGCGACGTGAGCTCGCGCAGGTGGCCGCCGGCCTCCCGCACGGTCAGCCCGCTCACCGCCGCCGCGCCCTCGACGCTGAAGGAGTCACCGGGCCACAGGCTCGTCAACCGCACCGTGCGGGCGGCCCCGTCCGACAGCAGGTCGTACGAGCTGGAGATGACGGCACCCAGGTCGGCGGCGGGGATGTCCAGCCGCAGACCGTGCTCCCGCAGCTCCCCCGCGAAGCGCTCCAGGTCCATCCCGGGGTGCTGCACCGCGGAGGCCGCCGCGATCGACACGGCGAGCGGCAGGTCGGCGCACTCCTCAGCGAGCAGCGCGACCGCGGGGTCACCGGCCCGCTCGGCGCCGAGGTGGTTCTCGAACAGCTCCAGCGACTCGGCGCGCGTCAGCGTTCCCAACCGCAGGACCTCCGCGCCGTACAACGCGTGCAGCGCGGCGGGGCTGCGGCGCGTGGTGACGACCACGAAACACCCGTCACCGGGCAACAGCGGTTGCACCTGACCGCTGTCCCGCGCGTTGTCGAGCACCAGCAACAAAGAGCGGTCGTGCACCAGATCGCGGAAAAGAGCCATTCGCTCGTCGCTGTCCGGCGGCACCTCGCCGGGAGGCACCCGCAGCGCGGACAACAACGCCAGTGTGGCCCGGTCCCGGCTGACGGCGGGCTGTCCGGGCGTGAACCCGTGCAGGTCGAGGTAGATCTGCCCGTCGGGGAACAACCGCTCGGCGACGTCCCTCGCCCACCGCGTGACCAGGCACGTCTTGCCGACTCCGGGTGCTCCCTCGACCACGCAGACCCGGTTCCCCCGCCCGGCCGGGGTCTCCGCCAGCGCCGTCAGCGCCGCGAGCGCGTCCGACCTGCCGACGAAGTACCTGCTGGTAGCGGGCAGCTGGCGGGGGACGTGGCGGCGCTGCGCGGTGTCCGGGTGCACGTGGACGCCCCCGTGCACGGTGCCGGCCTGGACCACCGGCCCCCGTGTCCCCACCGCCTGGTTGCTGACCGCGCTCGACCCGTGGTCCACATTTCCCATCATCCACAGCAATGCGCAGAAATCCCGTGCGTCACTCCTGCGGACCGGTTCCGCTGATACGGCTGAGTTATCGCTCAGGCCATTTGCGGTGCTGACGCGGAAAGCAGTCCTCGTCGAACCGAATTCACCTCTGGACGGTCACACCGCGGATCGTCTTGAGGTCGCCGAAGAACGACGGGGTCGGCTGGACGCGGTAGTTGTCCACGACCAGCAGCTCCTTCGTCTTGTCGCGGCGCTGGACCTCCAGGTGCACGGCGACGTGGCCCTCGTGCGACTTGAGGGTCAGCTTCAGCTCCTCGACGATCTCCGGCGTGAGGTTCTTCGCCTGCAGGCCCAGCACGATCGGCGGGTCGGCGTCGGGGTTCAGCTCGGCGTCGCTGATGTCGAGCGGGATGACGCCGTCGCCGAAGATCGCCATCTTGTCCTCGCGCCAGTTGACGCGGCCCTTGACGCAGACGGCGGAGTCGAGCTCCAGGTCGTCCTTCAGCACCTCGTAGGACTTCGGGAAGAACAGCACCTCGATCGAGGCGTCCAGGTCCTCGATCACGGTGATGGCCCAGGGCTGGCCGTTCTTGTTCACCCGGCGCTCGATCGAGGAGATCATGCCGGAGACGATCAGCTCGCCGTCCTTGGGCGGGTCGTCCAGGATCACGGCGATGGGCCGCGGGGCGTGCTTGCGCAGGATGCGCTCGGCGCCGTCGAGCGGGTGCGAGGAGACGTAGAGGCCCAGCATCTCCTTCTCGTAGCTGAGCATCTGCTTGCGCGGGTACTCGTCCGCGCCGATCTTGAGGTGCGCGAGCGGTGAGGTGCTGTCGTCCGGCTCGTCGGCGCTGTCGGAGCCGAAGAGGTCGAACTGGCCCTCCGCCTCCTTGCGCTTGATCGGCACCACGCCGTCGACCGCGTCCTCGTGGACCTGGAAGATGCCCAGGCGGGGGTGGCCGAACGAGTCGAACGCGCCGGCCTTCGTCAGCGACTCGATCACGCGCTTGTTGCAGACCACGAGCTCGGACTTGTCCATGAAGTCCGTGAACGACGTGTAGGCGCCCTTCTCGGCACGGGTCTTGATGATCGACTCGACGACGTTCGCGCCGACGTTGCGGATCGCGCCGAGGCCGAAGCGGATGTCGGTGCCGACCGCGCTGAACCGCAGCGCCGACTCGTTGACGTCCGGCGGGAGGACCTTGATGCCCAGGCGGCGGCACTCGGCGAGGTAGACCGCCGACTTGTCCTTGTTGTCGCCGACCGAGGTGAGCAGGGCGGCCATGTACTCGGCCTGGAAGTTCGCCTTCAGGTAGGCGGTCCAGTAGGAGATCAGGCCGTACGCGGCGGCGTGCGACTTGTTGAACGCGTAGCCGGCGAACGGGAGGATCGTGTCCCAGAGCGCCTGGATGGCCTCGTCGGAGAAGCCGCGCGGGTCGGCCCGCATACCCGCCTGGAAGCCCTCGAACTCCTTCGCGAGGACCTCGGCCTTCTTCTTGCCCATCGCCTTGCGGAGCACGTCCGCGCGGCCCATGGAGTAGCCGGCGACCTCCTGGGCGATGAACATGATCTGCTCTTGGTAGACGATCAGGCCGTGCGTCTCGCCGAGGATCTCCTTGAGCGGTTCCTCGAGCTGCGGGTGGATCGGCTTGACGTCCTGGCGGCCGTTCTTGCGGTCGGCGTAGTCGTTGTGCGCGTTCACGCCCATCGGGCCGGGCCGGTACAGCGCGCCGACGGCGACGATGTCCTCGAACGTCGTCGGCTGCATGCGCCGCAGCAGGTCGCGCATGGGGCCACCGTCGAGCTGGAACACGCCGAGCGTGTCACCGCGGCCGAGCAGCGCGTAGGTCTCCGGGTCGTCCAGCGACAGGTTGTCGAAGTCCGGGACGGCGGCCTCACCGCGGTTGGCCTTGATGTTGTCGATCGCGTCACCCATCACGGTGAGGTTGCGCAGACCGAGGAAGTCCATCTTGAGCAGGCCGATGTTCTCGCACGACGGGTAGTCCCAGCCGGTGATGAACGAGCCGTCGGGGCGGTACCAGAGCGGGATGGACTCGGTGAGCGGGTCCTTCGACATGATGACCGCGCACGCGTGCACACCGGCGTTGCGGATCAGGCCCTCGAGGCCGAGCGCGGTGTCGAAGATCTCCTTCACCTGCACGTCGGTCTCGAGCAGCGACCGCACCTCGGCCGCCTCGCCGTAGCGCGGGTGGCTCTTGTCGACGATGCCCTTGAGCGGGATGTCCTTCGCCATGATCGGCGGCGGCAGCGCCTTGGAGATCTTGTCGGCGATCGCGAAGCCCGGCTGGCCGTGGTGCACGCGCGCCGAGTCCTTCAGCGCGGCTTTGGTTTTGATGGTGCCGAACGTGATGACCTGCGCCACCTTGTCCGCGCCGTACTTCTCGCTCGCGTAGCGGATCATCTCGCCGCGCCGGCGGTCGTCGAAGTCGATGTCGATGTCGGGCATGGCGGTGCGCTCGGGGTTCAGGAACCGCTCGAACAGCAGACCGTGCGGGATCGGGTCGATGTTCGTGATGCCCATCGCCCACGACACGGCGGCACCCGCGGCGGAGCCACGGCCGGGACCCACCCGGATGCCGACGCTGCGGGCGTAGCTGATCAGGTCGGCGACGATGAGGAAGTACGCCGGGAAGCCCTTGTCGATGATGACCTGGGCCTCGTAGTCGCAGCGCTTGATGTACTCCTCGGGGACCGGCTGCCCCTTGAACCGCCACTCCAGGCCGCGCTGGATCTCCTTGCGGAACCAGGACGCCTGGTCCTCGCCCTCGGGGACCTCGAAGTTCGGGATGCGGTCGCGCGGGGTCCACACGTCCTCGTACGACTCGATCATCTCGGCCACGAGCAGCGTGTTGTCGCACGCCTCCGGCAGGTCCTTGAAGACCTCGCGCATCTCGGCGGCCGACTTCAGGTAGTAACCGTCACCGTCGAACTTGAACCGGTTCGGGTCGGTCAGCATCTTGCCGGACTGCACGCAGAGCAACGCGGAGTGCGTGTCCGCCTGCTCCTTGGTGACGTAGTGGCTGTCGTTCGTCGCCAGCGGCGGGATGCCGAGCTTCTTGCTGATCGCGAGCAGGTCCTCGCGGACCCGCGTCTCGATGCTGAGACCGTGGTCCATCAACTCCAGGAAGAAGTTCTCCTTGCCGAAGATGTCCTGGTAGTCGCCTGCGGCCTTGTAGGCCTCCTCGACCTGGCCGAGCCGCAGCCGGGTCTGCACCTCGCCGGACGGGCACCCGGTCGTGGCGATGATGCCCTCGGAGTGCTCGGCGACCAGGCCGCGGTCCATGCGCGGCTTGTAGTAGTAGCCGGTCTTGCTGGCCTCGGTGTGCAGCCGGAACAGGTTGCGCAGGCCGGTGGCGTTCTTCGCCCACATCGTCATGTGGGTGTAGGCGCCCGCACCGGAGATGTCGTCACCGCGCTGGGACGGGTCGCCCCAGAACACGGGCTTGTTGTGCAGCCGGTTGTGCGGTGCGAGGTAGGCCTCGATGCCGATGATCGGCTTGATGCCGGTCTTCGTCGCCGTCTGGTAGAACTCGTCGGCCCCGTACATGTTGCCGTGGTCGCTCATGCCCACCGCGGACATGCCCAGCCGCTCGGCTTCCTCGAACAGCGGGGCCACCTTGGCCGCACCGTCGAGCATCGAGTACTCGGTGTGCACGTGCAGGTGGACGAACGACTGCCCAGACAAGGCGGAGACCTCCCAGCATCGTGGTCGACTGTGCCGGACCCGGCACGGACCAGACGCACACACTAGCCAAGCCCGGTCCGCCGCGGCCGCCCGACCGCACAGCGTCGATGATGCTCCCGAACCTACCCGGACGGGTCGCGCGACGCGCCGTGCGGTGAGCTCGCGGAGGCTGGCCCGCGGGTCGGCGGGCGGGACGCCGCAGTGGCTGCTCAGACGTGCGCACGTCATCACACCGGGTGACATCCAGCCGTGGTGGGCGAGCTCGAACTCGCCGGTGCGCGGTGCGGGCGGCCTTTGCGCATCCGTCACCGGTTGTGCGTTGACTTGCCGCCGAAGCACGTCAAACTGCACGAATGGTGCTTCGGCAGGCGAGCGACTTCGCCCAGCTGTCCGCGTTGATCAAGCAGGCCGGCCTGCTGCGGCGACGGCGCGGCTCTTACTACGTCCGCATCGGCGCGAACCTGCTGGTGTACGCCTCGCTGTGGGTGGTGTTCGCGGTGCTGGGCGACAGCTGGTGGCAGCTCGCGGTGGCGGTCGCGCTGGCGGTCATGACCACGCAGCTGGCGTTCATCGGCCACGACGCCGGCCACAAGCAGATCTTCGCGTCCCGGCGCTGGAACGAGGCCACCGGCTACTTCCACAGTGGACTGGTGGGGGTCAGCTACGACTGGTGGGTGGGCAAGCACAGCCGCCACCACGCCAACCCCAACCACGAGGACGAGGACCCGGACGTCGACATCTCGGTGCTGGCGTTCACCCAGCGGCAGAGCGCGGCCAAGCGCGGGCCGCTGCGCTGGATCGCCGCCCGCCAGGCCTTCCTGTTCTTCCCGCTGCTGCTGCTCGAAGGCTTTGCGCTGCACTGGCACTCGATCAGGTACTCCGGCCGGGAGCGGTACGTGATGATCGCGAACGTAGTCGTGTACCTCGGCGTCGTCTTCTGGGTGCTGTCCCCCGTGTACGCCATCGCGTTCGTGCTGGTGCACCAGGGGGTGTGGGGGCTCTACATGGGATGTTCGTTCGCCCCCAACCACAAGGGCATGCCGGTGCTCTCGGCCGGGCACTCGCTCGACTTCCTGCGCAAGCAGGTGCTGACCTCCCGCAACATCACCGGCGGCTGGTTCGTCGACCTCCTGCTCGGCGGGCTGAACTACCAGATCGAGCACCACCTGTTCCCCAGCATGCCCCGTCCGGCGCTGCGGCACGCCCAGGTGATCGTGCGGGAGTTCTGCGAGCAGCACGGCATCTCCTACGCCCAGTGCGGGCTGTTCCGCTCGTACGGGTACGTGCTGGAGCACCTGCACGAGGCGGCCGCACCGCTGCGGGTCAAACCCGCGGTCTGATTCCCGCCAGACCCGCGGCTGCCGTTCGACCAGGCTTTGCCCCATGGGATCACTTGAAGGCAAAGCAGCACTGGTCACCGGTGGCAGCCGCGGGATCGGGGCCGCAGTCGCCGCCAGGCTCGCCGCGCTGGGTGCGCGGGTGGCGGTGACGTACCAGAACACCAAGCCGGACAACGGGTTCGCGATCAGGGCGGACAGCGCCGACCCGGACGCGGTGGTCGCGGCGGTCGACTCGGCCGCGGCGGAGTTCGGCCGGCTCGACGTGCTGGTGAACAACGCGGGCACGTTCCAGGTGGGGCCGCTGGACGAGATCGGCCGTGCCGAGTTCGACCACACCATGGCCGTGAACGTCCGTGCGCCCTACCTCGCGGCACGGGCGGCGGCACGGCACATGCGCGACGGCGGCCGGATCATCAGCATCGGCAGCAACGTCGCGGTGTACGCGCCGTTCCCCGGTTTCGCGTTGTACTCGGCGAGCAAGACGGCGCTCATCGGGATGACGAAGGGCCTGGCCCGCGAACTGGGACCGCGGGGCATCACCGCGAACATCGTGAACCCCGGTCCGACCGACACGGACATGAACCCGGCGGACGGGCCGATGGCGGAGACGATCCGCGGGCTGACCGCGCTGGGGCGCTACGGGCAGGCTGCGGAGATCGCCGAGGTGGTGGTGGCGCTCGCGGGGGACGCCGGTGCGTACGTCACCGGAGCCTCCGTCAACGCCGACGGCGGGTTCACCGCCTGACCGCTACTGCCCCCAGGTGACCGGCAGGGCGTGCACGCCGTAGATGTTCATGTCGGTCCTGAGCCTCACCTCGTCAGCGGGCACGGCCAGCCGCAGCGTCGGGAACCGGCGCAGCAACCCCTCGAAGCCGGCGCGCATCTCGATGCGGGCCAGCTGCTGGCCGAGGCACTGGTGGATGCCGTGCCCGAACGCCAGGTGGCCGCGTGCGTTGCGGTGCACGTCCAGCTCGTCGGCGCCGGTGAACCTCGCGGGGTCGTGGTTGCCCGCCAGCAGTGACAGGACGACCGTCGACCCCCGCGGGATCGTCTCGCCGAAGAACTCGACGTCCTCCGCTGCGTAGCGGAAGAACACGTCGGCGACCGCGAGGTAGCGCAGCAGCTCCTCGACGGCGCCGGGGACCAGCTCGGGGTCCGCCCGCAGCGCCGCGAGCTGGTCGGGGTGCTCCAGCAGCGCGAACGTGCCCAGCGCCAGCATGTTCGCCGTCGTCTCGTGCCCGGCGAGCAGCAGCAGGAACGACATGCCGACCAGTTCCGGGACGCTCAGGTCCTCGTCGCGGGCGAGGTCGGACAGCAGGTCGTCGGCGGGGTCGGCGCGCTTGGCGGTGACGAGGCCGGCCAGGTAGGTGGCGATGGCCGTGTAGGCGGCCATCTTGTCCTCCAGGGTGATGTCCCGCTCCATCATCCTGGAGGAGTTCACCTGGAAGGTCTCCCGGTCGGCGTACGGGACGCCGAGCAGCTCGCAGATCACCAGCGACGGCACCGGAAGCGCGAACTCGGCGACCAGGTCGACCGGCGGGGTGAGCTCCGCCAGCGCGTCGAGCTGCCGTTCGGTGATCGCGATGATGCCCTCTTCGAGCGCCTTCATCCGCCGGACGGTGAACGCGCCGGTGAGCTTGCGCCGCAGCCGGGTGTGGTCCGGCGGGTCCATGCTCAGGAACAGGCCGGGCTCCTGCGGGGACGGCTCGGTCTGCTCCGGCCAGCCCGGCGTCGGGTACGGCACGTGCAGGACCCCGAGGTCCTGCCGGGAGCTGAACCGGCTGTCCGCCAGCGCCTGCCGGACGGCCTCGTAGCCGGTGACCAGCCACCCCTCGTGGCCGTCGGGGAAGAGCATCGGACTGACCGGGCGCTCCGACCGCACGGCGGTGATGGCGCTGGGCGGGACGAACGGGCCGGCGTCGCGGTCCATCGGCAAGCCTTGCAACATGGTTCGGTCTCCTTCTCAGCGGGTGGACTCGCGGTTGAACAGCTTCTTGGACCACAGGTAGCCGCCGAACCCGATGACGACGCACCAGCCCAGCGCGATCCAGCCGCTGTGGCCGATCGGCGTGCCCGTGAGCAGGCCGCGCAGCGCGTCGATGAACGGGGTGAACGGCTGGTACTCGGCGAACCAGCGCAGCACCGCCGGCATCGAGTCGGTGGGCACGAACCCGTTGCCGAAGAACGGCAGCAGGATCAGCGGCAGGCCGATGTTGCTCGACGACTCGACGGACCTGCTGGCGAGGCCCAGCGCGGCGGAGAGCCAGATGAGCGCGAACGACATGCCCACCAGCAGGCCGATGACGGCCAGCCACTCGACCGGGCCCGCCTGCGGCCGGAACCCGATGGCCACGGCGACGCCGAAGACGAACGCCATGGCGAGCACGGTCTGCACGAGGCTGCCGACGACGTGTCCGGTGAGGACGGACACCCGTGCGATCCGCATGGTGCGGAACCGGTCGACGATGCCCTCGGTCATGTCCATCGCGATGGAGATCGACGTGCCCTGCACCGCCGCGGTGATCGCCATCAGGACGATCGTCGGGGTGACGTAGCTCAGGTACTCGGCGCGGCCACCGGACGGCCCGCCGAGGCCGGCGCCGAGCGTGCCGCCGAAGACGTAGACGAACAGCAGCAGGAAGACGACCGGCATCAGCAGCAGCTGGAACGTCATCGACGGGTAGCGGACCATCCGCCGCAGGTTGCGGCGGACCATCGTCGCCGAGTCGGTCAGCACGTAGCTCATGGCTGGGTCACCTTTTCGGGATTGCCGGTGAGGGCGAGGAAGACGTCGTCGAGGTCGGGGGTGTGCGTGCTCAGCGAGCCGACCGGGACGGCGTTGTGGTCGAGCCGGTCGAGCAGCGCCTTGAGCGAGCTCACGCTGCCGTCGTTCGGCACGCGCACCGCGAGCGCGTCGCCGTCGCGGGTGGCGGTGCGGACGACCCGCAGGGCGGACTCCAGGTGGCGCGGGTCGGTGAACTGCAGCAGGACGTGACCACCGGGGATGCGCCGCTTGAGCTCGTCGGCGGTGCCCTCGGCGACGACCCGGCCGTTGTCGAGCACCGCGATCCGGTCGGCGAGCTCGTCGGCCTCCTCCAGGTACTGGGTGGTCAGGAAGATCGTGACGCCGGAGGCGACCAGCTCCCGCACGACCTGCCACATGGCGCGGCGGCTGCGGGGGTCGAGCCCGGTGGTCGGCTCGTCCAGGAAGATCACCTGCGGTGAGCCCACGAGCGTCATCGCGAGGTCGAGCCGGCGCCGCATGCCGCCGGAGTAGGTCGACGCCGACCGGTCCGCCGCGTCGACGAGGTCGAACTGCTCCAGCAGCCGGTCGGCCCTGCGCCTGCCCTCGGTCTTGCCGAGGTGGTGCAGGTCGGCCATCAGCTTCAGGTTCTCCCTGCCCGTCATCAGGTTGTCTACGGCGGAGAACTGGCCGGTGACGCCAATGGCGGCGCGCACAGCGTCCGGGTCGGCGGCAACGTCATGTCCCGCAACGGAAGCACTGCCGCCATCGGCGCGGATCAACGTGGAGAGGATCTTGACCGTGGTGGTCTTGCCCGCGCCGTTCGCGCCGAGCAACGAGAAGACGGTGCCGCGCGGCACGGTCAGGTCGACGCCCTTGAGCACCTCGGTGTCGCCGTACGAGCGGCGCAGGCCGGTTGCCTTGATCGCGTTCATCGGGGTTGCTCCTCAGGCCCGGCGGATCGTGATGTCGCCGAACGACGTGCTGGCGTGGACCTTGACGGTCTGGGTGGAGTCGCCGGGGCCGTCGCTGCCGTCGAGGGTGTTGGTGACGCGGCCGAACCCGGTCTTGACGTCGAGCCACGCGGCGGTGCCCCTGGCGATGCCGAGCTCGATGCTGCCCATCGCGGTGCTGAGCGTGGCGGTGTCGCGGACGACCTCGCCGACGGTGACGGACCCCATGGCGGTCTTGGCGTCCAGCAGCGCGCCGACCCGCTCGGCGGTGATGTCGCCGTTGGCGGCGCGGGCCCGCAGCTCGCCGCCGACCGCGCCGATCTCGGTGTTGCCGTTGGAGTTCTTCACCGTCAGCGAGCCGGTGACGGCACCGACGCGGATGCTGCCGCTGCCGGACTTCACGTCGGCGTCGCCGTTCACGGCGCCGACGGTGACCTGACCGGCACCGGTGTCGACCTTCAGCTTGCCGGTGCGGTCGACGTGGACGTGGCCCGCGGACATGTCGGCGCCGGTCTCCCCGAGCACGCCGCTGGTGCGGATGCCGCCCGCGGTCACGTCGAGGTCGGCCTTCGAACCGGTCGGCAGCTCGATGACCACGTCGACGCTCCTGGTCTTCTTGGAGAAGTCGAACGTGCGCTTCTGGCCGCGGATGGTCAGCGTGCCGTCGGCGAAGTCGACGCGGGTCTTCTGCGCGGCCTCGACGTCGGAGGTGTCGCGCGGGTCGGACGGCCGGATCTCGACCGAGGTCGTCGTGCGGTCGCTCGCCCTGACCTCGACGTGGCCCGCGTAGATGTCGAGCAGCACCGAAATCGGTTCTGGCGTGTCGTAAGAAGGCATGGCTGTCCCCTCAGAAGGTGTCGGAAAACCGTCTCCGCAGGTCAGAGACGTGAGGTGAAGAGCGGCAGGGAGCTAGCGGACCCAGCCGGTGAACCGCTGCGACTGGGCGACGCCGCCCAGCCAGGAGTCGGTGCCGGTGTCGCGCTTGGGAGCCAGCTGGGCCGTCGCGGCGCGGACCAGCCACGCGTTGACCGAGCGGCCCTCCTTGGCGGCTGCCTCGTCGATCGCGGCCTTGAGCTGTTCGGGCAGGCGGACGTTGATGCGCACGGTGGCGCCGTCCTCGTAACCGGAGGCGTCCTCGGCCGGTGCCGGGGCGGGCTCCGGCGCGACCTCGGCCGGCTGCGGCTCCGGTGCGCGGCGGGTCACGACGAACCGGGGGTCACGGCCCCGCAGCAGCACCTGCACCGAGTCCGGTGCCAGATCCGCGGTGATCTCGTCGGCGGCGGCGGAGAGCGCTTCGAGCAGCGCCAGCCGGATCGCCGACTCCATCGACACGGTCAACCGCTCGACCAGCGCGCTGTCCTCGCCGCTGCCCATCTCGGCGGCGGTGAGGAGCTCGCGGCCGAGGGAAGCCACATACGGGGTCAGATCCATGGCACCACTATGGCACACGGTGGCACCACCCACAAGCACCTTTGGCTCAATTTGGCATCACCGTGGCTCAAAATCCGGCCTCAGGAAGGATAGTCGCAGCTCACAGCAGTGAAGCAGGATGGCTCACGCGGTGCCACAGCGACTCGGAAGTGGCCTTCGGACCGCAGCACGACCGAGCCGGGTGGCACCCGGCGGCTCAGGCTGGCTCAGCGTGGCTCAGGGCATCAGCAGGCGGTGGCTCATCCACGTGAGCCCCTCCGCGATCTGCTCCCTGCTCACGCCGCGGCGGCGCTGCTCCTGGTAGACCTCCGGCGCCAGCGGGGCCAGCAGCACCTCGATCAGCCCGTTCGGCTCCGTGACGCCGGCCTCGACCAGCAGCGACCGCACGTGCACCCGCCAGAACCCGTAGGCGCCCGTGCCGAACCGGGCGGACCCGACCTCCGCGCCCAGCACGAGGTGCAGGTGCCGGTCCAGCAACGAGGTCATCGCGCCGTAGAACGCCGCCAGCCGGTCCGACGGCGTCGCGCCGGGACCGAGCGGCGGCTCGCCGCGCAGCAACTGCTCCTGCAGTTGCCGTTCGTGCTCGTCCAGCAGTGCCGCGGCGATCGACGCCGGGTCCGGGTACCGGCGGTACAGCGTCGCCCTGCCGACACCGGCGGCGCGGGCGATGTCCTCCATCGTGACCTGACGCGCGTCCTTGGCCGCGAACACCTGTTCCGCGGCCGCGAGCACGCGCGCACGGTTGCGCGCGGCGTCGACGCGCTCCTTGACCTCCGGCTGCCCGGTCGTCACCGCGAGCAGGGCCTCACCCTGTCCGCCCCTGATGGCCATGGCCGAATCCTACGCGCACCGCAAGGAAGTGGACAGCGCGTCCACTTGCCCCTTAGGCTGACGCGGTCATATGGACACGCTGTCCACTTATTCAGGTCGGGGGTAGTCCCGTGTACTTCGCACTCTTGGCGGCGGCGCTGCTGGTCGGATGTCTGCTCGCCGTGCAGGCGTCGGTGAACCTTCAGCTGAACAAGGCGGTCGGCACGCCGTACGGCGCCTCGACGCTGCAGCTCAGCGTGGCCACCGCACTGCTCGCGATCCTCGCGGTCGCGGTCGGCACGATCGGCGCGGTCTCCCTCGTGCCCGACGTCGAGCCGTGGCACCTGCTCGGTGGCCTCGCAAGCCCGCTCTACATCACCAGCGGCATCCTGCTGTTCCCGCGCCTGGGCGCGCTGGCGGCCGTCGGCCTCTTCGTCACCGGCCAGATGTTCGCCTCGCTCGCGCTGGACCTGTTCGGGCTGTTCGGCGTGCCGAGGCAGCCGCTCACGATCGGCATCGCGGTGGGCGCCCTCGCCGTCCTGGCCGGCATCACCGTGATCATCCGCGGTCAGCTCAAGGCGCAGAAGGCAGCCGCACCCGCCAGCGCCGCGCCCGCACCGGCCACGCCCGCGGGCGGTGGCACCGCCGTCGCGACGAAGTCCGCGTCCGGCACGAGCGTGAAGCAGGCCGGCTGGATCGTGCTCGGCATCGTCGCCGGTGCCGTGCTGCCGATCCAGGGCGCGGTGAACGCCAAGCTGCGCGCCGACCTCAAGGCGCCGATCACCGTCGCGATGATCAGCTTCGTGGTGGCCACGCTCGCCATCGCCATCGTGCTGCTCGTCATGCGCGCGCTCAACCGCACTCCCGCGCCGAAGCTGGCGCCGCTCAAGACGATGCCGTGGTGGGGCTGGCTCGGTGGCGCGTGCGCCGCCGCCTACGTCACCGCGACGTTCATGCTCATCCCGGAGATCGGCGCCGCCACCACGGTCGCGCTCACCGTCACCGGCCAGCAGCTGGCCTCCGCGCTGATCGACAGCCGCGGTCTGTTCCAGATGCCGCGCCGGCCCTTCACCGCGGTCCGCGTCACCGGCCTCGCGCTGCTGGTCGTCGGTTCCGCACTCGTCCAACTCACCTGACACCACGCACTTGGGGGGACCACCCGTGCCGCCGAACATGCGCAAGCCCTACCGCGCAGCTCCCGAGATCTTCACCCTCCCGTCGTACTTACCGATTCCCGGCGCGGGCCTGCTGCCCGTCAACGCGCACCTGGTCCGCGCACGGGAACCCGTCCTCGTCGACACCGGCATGGGCATCGACCGCAGCGACTTCCTGGAGTCGCTGTGGTCTTTGGTCGATCCGGTGGACCTGCGGTGGATCGTGCTCACCCACGACGACCGCGACCACGCGGGGAACCTCAAGGAAGTCCTCATGGCGGCACCGAACGCCATGCTGATCACCAACGGCCTCGCCGTCGCCCGCCTCGGCGAGGAGTGGGACGTGCCGCCGAACCGGGTGCGCCTCGTCAACCCCGGCCGGACGCTCGACCTGGGCGACCGCAAGATCACGCTGCTGCGCCCGCCGTCCTACGACTCCCCCTCCACGCTCGCCGTGTACGAGCACCAGGAGGAAGCGTTCTTCAGCGCGGACAGCTTCGGCACGATCATCCCGGACCTGGTCGACGACGCCACGGACGCCAAGGAGAGCGAGTACCTGGAGGGCATGGCGCTCTTCACGCGCGCCAACGCCCCGTGGACCGCCCTGGTCGACCAGGCCAAGTGGGACCGCAACCTCGACGACCTCGCCCGGCTGCGGCCGCGCCGGGTCCTCAGCTCGCACGGCCCGACCGCGACCGACCGCGTCGAGCGGCTCATCGAGACCGTCCGCGGCGTGCCCGCGATGGACCCGTGGCTGCCCGACGAGGACGTCGAGGTCGAGTCGGTGCTCGCCCAGTACGAAGCAGACCAGAGGAGTGCGCAGTGACCGTCACCAAGGCAGACCTCACGCCGGAGCAGGGCACCATCGTCGTGTTCTCCGACATCTGGTGCTCCTTCGCCCACATCGGCATCCACCGCCTGCACGCCACCCGCGAACGGCTCGGCCTGCAGGACCGCGTCCGGTTCGACCTGCGCGCGTTCCCGCTGGAGCTGCTGAACAACGCCTCCAGCCCGCGCTCGGGCACGGACAGCGAGGTCGGGCGGATGGCGGCGCAGGAGCCCGCCGCCGGCTGGCAGCTGTGGCAGGTGCAGGACTGGCTGTACCCGTCGACCGTCCTCCCGGCGCTGGAGGCGGTGCAGGCGGCCAAGCTGCAGGGCCTGCACGCCTCCGAGCAGCTCGACCTGAGGCTGCGCAAGGCTTTCTGGGCCGAGTCGCGCAACATCAGCAACCGCAAGGTGATCGTCGACTGCGCCCAGGACACCGGTGCGGTCGACGTGGCCGAGCTCGTCGAGGCACTCGACGACGGCCGGGCCCGCCGCACGCTGAGCGACCAGGCTGCCATCGCGGCCACGGACGTCGTGAACTGCAGCCCGCACCTGTTCCTGCCCGACGGCAGCGACCACGCCAACCCCGGCATCCAGGTGCGCTGGGAGGGCGGTTACGGCGTCGGCTGGCCCGTCGTGGAGGCCGACGACAGCGACGTCTACGAGGAAATCCTGAAGCGTTCGGCGGCCTGACCGCGGAACCCAGTCAAAACGGACACAGAAAAAACTTAACCATCCTCCGCTAAATAACAAGCAGAACACCAGAAACCGGCATGGCGCGCCCCTTCAGGGGCAGCGCCATTTCGGCGTTCCCGAAAAAGCAGCTCAGGAATCCCATAGGCAACTTTGCAGAAACATTGGCGTTACCTTTCCGTTACACAAATTCTCGAAGCGTTCGGATAGCTTTGCACCCATCGCGGCTGGGGAGTTCGCGAAACCACCCACAACAATTCCTCGGGGGAATTACTGTGAGTAACAACAATGCTGTGGAAGATTTCGTCGATCTCACACAGCACGAACTGCTCGCTCTTCGAACAAAGTTCAACCTCGCTGACGCGCACACCCACCAGTACCAGTCGCCGAGTCAGGACAAGATCGTTTCTCGACTTCCTGACCTGTGGTACGAGGCTGAGCGCGACCAGCAGGCCCACTTCGAGCAGAAGTTCATCGATGCTTTCTTCCGGCTGCACAAGCAGCCGACCGCGCTGGCAATGGGAAAGACCTGGCTGTCCTACTCGGCCAGCGTCTCCACGATGGTCGCGGCGATGTACATGAAGCAGCGCAACATGTCCGTCTCTTTGGTCGAACCGTGCTTCGACAACTTGGTCGATCTGCTGAAGTGCATGCGGGTGGACACCCGGCCGCTGGCCGAGACCGCGCTGCACGACGTCGGCTCGATCTACGAGAACCTGAAGGTCGTCGAGACCGACGCGATCTACCTGGTCGACCCCAACAACCCCACCGGGTTCACGCTGCTCAAGGACGGCCGCAGCGGTTTCGAGGAGGTCGTCCGCTTCTGCGTCGACCACGACAAGCTGCTCGTCATCGACTTCTGCTTCGCCTCGTTCGCGCTGTGCGACCAGGGCATGGACCGCTTCGACGTCTACCAGCTGCTGGAGGACTCGGGCGTCACGTACATGGCGATCGAGGACACCGGCAAGACCTGGCCGGTGCAGGACGCCAAGTGCGCGATGATCACGGTCAGCGAGAACATCCGCGAAGAGGTCTACAACATCCACACGGCGGTGCTGCTCAACGTCTCGCCGTTCGTGCTGAACGTCCTCACCCAGTACGTCGAGGACTCCATCGCCGACGACTTCGCGTCGGTGCGCGACGTCATCAGCGAGAACCGGGCCACCATCCGCGAGGCGCTCGAGGGCACGATCCTCGAGTACGTCCAGCCGGTCGTGGACACCAGCGTCGCGTGGTTCCGCATCGCGGACGAGAACCTGACGGCCACCGAGCTGCAGGCCTCCATGCTGGAGCACGAGGTCTACGTGCTGCCCGGCACGTTCTTCTACTGGAACGAGCCGGCCCGCGGCGAGCGGTTCGTCCGCATCGCGCTCGCCCGCCAGCCGGAGCACTTCGCCGGCGCCGCGCGCAAGATGCGGGAGGTGCTGCTGTCCGATGAGCGCTGAGGCGATGATCGACGCCTCGCTGTTCATGGGCATGCACAGCACCGACGACACGATCCGCCTCCGCTGCAAGAGCTTCTTCGCGCAGCGGATGGCGGACCGGGTCTCGATGAGCCTCGAACACGTGGGGTTTTGCGACAACCTGGTGTGGAGCCACCCCAGAGCGGAGCAGGACGCGTACTACCCGTTCATGGACGTCCTCCACACGGACATGCGGATCGACCGCATCGGCTACGAGGAGACGGACCTCAAGTTCGCCCTCGACCGGGCCTGGCCGCCCGACCTGCCCTGGCACGAACGGCTGCTGCTCGCCATGGCGACCAGGCTCGGTGCCACCGTGCACACGGCCAGCAGCCGGCTCACCGCCCGCACCGACCTGCCCGCCGCGGTGGTGTCGGTGTGGAACACCGCAGAAGAGTCCACGGTGGACTTCCCGCAACCGCTGGAACGGCTCTACGAAGAGTCGCTGGCGTTGCGGGTTGCTCCGGAGAGGGTGTGAACGACGATGGCTTACTCCGGAACGATCGTGCCGCTGGTGACCCCGCTCGACGACAGCGGGCAGGTGGACACCGACAGCGTCGCGCGGCTCGTGGAGTCGGTGCGGGGCAACGTGAACGGGCTGATGCCCACGCTGAGCTCCGGCGAGGGCTGGCTGCTCGACACCCGGCAGTGGACCGACATGGTGAGCGCGACCGTCGAGCACTCCGGTGGGTTGCCGGTGCTGGCCGGCGTTCAGCTGCCCGACACCGAGTCGGTGGTCGAGCGGTCGCGGCTGGCCGAACGGCTCGGCGTGTCGGCGGTGGTGGTCACCACGCCGTTCCGCGCGGACATCAGCCAGGACGAGATCTTCCAGCACTACCGGGAGGTCTCCGAGGCGCTCGACGTCGGACTCTTCCTCTACAACGAGAAAGCCGTGTCCGGCAACAGCATCGAGCCCGCGACGCTGCGGCGCGTCTGCACGCAGCTGCCGAACGTCGTCGGCGTCAAGGAGTCCAGCGGCTCCGCGGAGCTGACCCGCGCGCTGGTCGCCGAGTGCCCCGGCCTGCCGGTGTTCGAGGGCTGGGAGAACCTGCTGCTGGAGGCGCGGGGCGTCGCGGGGTTCATCGGCCCGCTCGCCAACCTGGAGCCGAAGGTGTGCACGGAGATGCTCGCCGAGCCCACGCAGGAGCGGCAGGACGAGATCAACGCGCTGTGCGAGAAGTACGGCGTGTTCGAGGACGACTGGTACCGCCACGTCAAGACGGCCCTGCGCGAGCGCGGGATCATCAAGACAGACCGGGTGGTGGGCACATGAGCGACCAGCGGCAGCTCTACGTGCACAACCGCTCGGTCCTCGACCTCGGCGCCTACGCCGACCTGCTCGACATCGAGAGCCGCTGGGTCGTGCCCAAGGCCGCGGAGCTGGAGGCGGCGGCGCCGTCGTTCGGCCACCGCCGTGAGCTGCTGGAGGCGATCGAGGCGTTCCTCAAGGAGGAGGAGGCCGCCGGTCCGTCCGAGCACGAGCGGTTCCTCGCCGAGGAGGCCACGCTGGACCAGTTCCGCGTGGTGGTGCGGGAGTTCGCCGTCGACGGGCTGGTGGAGTCCCAGTCGCACCTGGGAATCCTGCCGCGGCTGCCGAACAAGGCGCGGATGGCCGTGCTGCGCGTGCTGATCGACGAGTTCGGCTGCGGCAACGACGAGCAGGAGCACTCGGCGCTGTACGGCAAGCTGGTGGCCGAGCTCGGCATGCCGACCGACCTCGACTGGTACGTGGAGCGGGTCGGCGACGAGAGCTTCGCCTACGTCAACCTGTTCCACTGGCTCGCCGAACGGGCGCCCGCGCCGGAGTACTTCCTCGGCGCCTACACCTACTTCGAGTCGAGCGTGCTGTACGCGTTCCGGTGCTACGCGCAGGCGTGCGACCGGCTGGGGGTCGTCAACCGCAGGTACTACGACGAGCACCTCTACATCGACGCCTACCACAGCAGGCAGATGCAGGCGTCGATCAAGGCGCTGGCCGACGAGCGGCCGGTCGACCTCGCGAAGGTGTGGACCGGCGTGACGCTGACCAGCGCGGTCGTGGCCGAGGCGACCGAGGCCGCGATCGACAGGGCGAGGGCGGCATGAGCGCCGAACCCGTGGTGCGCCAGCTCGCGGAGGACCTGATCCTGGTGGAGGTCGCGGGCAGGCGGATCCTCACCGAGTCCGCCTGCCCGCACCGCCGCGGCCGGCTGCGCTACGGCTACGTCAACGGCCGCACGCTGCGCATCACCTGCCCGCTGCACCTCTCGTCGTTCGACCTCACCACCGGCAGGCAGGTCACCGGGCCACCGTGCCGCGAGCTCGTGGTGGCACCGCTGGCGGAGGGCGCCGAGGTGCCCGACCCGGACACCGCCCGCGCACTGCTGGCAGCGGCGGAGGAGGCCCGATGAGCACTCCGCAGAAGGTCGTGGTGGAGACCCGCGGCGTGGACGTCGTCCCGGACGAGGAGCGGACGTCGTCGCCGGGGGAGTTCTTCTGGATCTGGAACTCCGCGCAGTTCTCGCTGGGCACCGTCGTGCTCGGCTCGGTGCCGGTGGCGTTCGGGCTCGGCTGGTGGGCGAGCATCAGCTCGTTGCTGATCGGGCTGCTGATCGGCACGGTCGTGGTCGCGCCGCTGGTGCGGTTCGGCAAGGCCACCGGCGCCAACGACCCGGTGTCGAGCGGCGCCCACTTCGGCGTGCGCGGGCGGGTCATCGGCAACGTCATCACGGTCTGCGCGGCGATCGGGTTCTTCTCGATCGCCGTGTGGACCGGCGCGACCGCGATCCTGTTCGCCGGGCAACGCCTGCTCGGCACGCCCGCGGACGGTGCGGCGCTCGCCGTGGTCGCACCGGTCGTGGCGGTGGTCGTGGTGCTCGTCGCGGTGTACGGCCACGCGGTGCTGCTGGCCACCTACCGGGTGATGACGATCATCGGTGCCGCGGTGCTGCTGGGGCTCGTCGTGGTGCTGCTGCCGGAGTTCGACCCCGGGTACGCCGGCGGTGCGTACGCGCTCGGCGACTTCACCAGGACGTGGCTGCTCGCGGTCACGTTCAGCGCGACGGTGCCGATCTCGTACTCGACCTTCCAGGGCGACTACAGCCGCTACCTGCCGAGGTCGGTGAGCGACCGGACCGCCGTGTGGTGGAACGGTTCCGCGATGTACCTGAGCAACGCGGTGGCGCTGGGCGTGGGCGCGTTCGTCACCACGCTGCTGACCGATCCCGGTAAGCCGTGGATCATCGGTGTGGCCGGTGTGGTGCCGGCGTGGTTCGCGGTCGTCGTGGTGGCCTACGGGCTCGCGGGCACCCTGCCGCAGGGTGGCCTGTGCATCTACGCGGCGGGCCTGTCGGCGCAGTCGATCTTCTGGCGGCTGTCCCGGCCGGTGGCGACGGTCCTGGTGTCGGTGGTCGGCGTCAGCGCGCTGTACGTGGGCGCGGTGGTGTACGACGCGATCGACTCGATCTCGGCGTTCGTGCTGGTGCTGCTGGTGTTCGTGGCGCCGTGGGCCGCGATCATGCTGGTGGGCTACCGGCAGCACGGTGGCCGCTACTCGGCCGCGGACCTGCTCGCGTTCACCTCCGCCGGCCAGGGCCGCTACTGGTACACCGGCGGGTTCAACCTCCGCGCGGTGTGCGCGTTCGTGCCGTCCGTCCTGCTGGGACTGCTGTTCGTCGGCAACACCCTCTACACCGGCCCGCTCGCGGGGCTGGCGGGCGGGATCGACCTGAGCGCGGTGGTCCCGTTCGTGGTCGCCGCGGTCCTGTACGACGTGCTGTGCCGCCTGTTCCCGGAAAGGGTTCTCGCGCATGCCGACTGACCCGCGGCTCCCGTCGAGCCACGACACGATCACGGTCTTCACCGACCTCAACTGCTCCTTCGCCCACCTGGCCGTGTACCGGTTGCACGAGGCACGGCGCAGGCTGGGGCTGGAGGGCCGGATCTGGTTCGACCACCGGGCCTTCCCGCTGGAGCTGTTCAACCGCACGGTCAACGAACGCCCCGGCGTCGACTCCGAGGTGTCCGTGATCGGCGCGCTGGAACCGGACGCGGGCTGGCGGCTGTGGCAGGGACCGGACTGGACGTACCCGGTCACGATGCTGCCGCCGCTGGAGGCGGTGCAGGCCGCGAAGGCCCAGGGCTGGCACGCCTCCGAACAGCTCGACCTGGCGCTGCGCCGGGCGTTCTGGGCGGAGGGCCGCTGCATCTCCCTGCGCCACGAGATCCTCGACATCGCCGGGTCGACCGGTGTCGTGGACGTCGGCGAACTGGCTCGCGCGCTCGACGACGGCCGTGCCCGTGCGGACGTCATGAGCCAGTACGAGGCCGCGAAGGACGGGCGGGTGAACTGCAGCCCGCACGTGTTCCTGCACGACGGGACGAACCTCGCGAACCCCGGCATCCGCACCCGCTGGGTCAACGGCGGGTTCGGCACCGGGTTCCCGGTGATCGACGCCGACGACCCGTCGGTCTACACCGATCTGCTCGACCGCGCCGCCGGGTTGTCGACGGCCGCCTGACACGCCCCGGTCGCGCCGGCGCCGCCGCCGCGACCGGGAGCGGATCACCACCGGTGCCGTCCCGACAACGGCGCCGGTGCCGAGGTGTGGCCGGGCACGGCCTGGCTGTGCCCACGCCCGGCCACACCGAAGCGACCGGCCTCAGCCGGTCGCGCGCACCGCTCGTTCGTCCTCCCACCGCCGCGCCACGAGCACCGCCGCCCGCTCGGCGACCGCCAGCACGGACGCGCTCGGGGGTGCGGCGACGACCGTCGGCATGACGGAGGCGTCCACGACCCGCAGCCCGCCGGTCCCGTACACGCGCAGCTGCGGGTCGACGACCGCGCCGATCGCGCACGTCCCGGCGAAGTGCAGGAACGTCCCGGTCACCCGCCGCACGTACGCCCGCAGCTCCTCGTCGGACGTGACGCCCGCACCGGGCAGGTGCTCGCCGATCCGCCACCGGGACAACGCGGCCGCCTCGCCCACCTCCCTGGCCCGCCGCAGCCCCGTCACCATGAGGTCGAGGTCGCGCGGGTCGCGGTAGTGGCCGGGGTCGACCAGCGGCACCTCGTGCGGATCGGCGGTCGCGAGCCGCACCGAACCCCGGCTGTGCGGGCGCTGCAACGAGAACATGACGGAGAAGCCGTTGTCCGGCTTGCCGTGCGGCAACGCGAAGTGCGTGAACACCAGCCGCAGGTCCGGGTCCGCGACGGGGTCGCTGCGCAGCAGCACCTGCGGTGTGTCGGGCACCCGCCCGTCGTCGGCGGAGACGCGCGACGTGAACGTGACGTGGCCGAAGGGGTGGTCCTGGAGGTTCTCCCCGACGCCGGGCAGGTCGCGCACGACGTCGATCCCCAGCTCCCGCAACCGGTTCGCCGGTCCGACACCGGACAGCAGCAGCAACTGCGCCGACCCGACCGCACCGGCGGCGAGCAGGACCTCGCGCGAGGCGAACGCGATGCGCGGGCGGCCGTCGACCACGTGCTCGACGCCGGTGCAGCGCCGTCCGGCGAAGAGCAGCTGCCGGGCGCGGACACCGGTGAGGACGGTGAGGTTGGGGCGGCGCAGCGGTTTCAGGTAGGCGGCGAACGGGCTCTGCGGGGTGAAGCCGACGAGGTTGACCTCGGTGCGCGCCACGCCCTCCGCGACCCGGCCGTTGCCGTCGGCGGTGAACGGCGCACCGACCTCTTCCGCCGCGCGGTAGCAGGCGTCGTAGAACGAGCCGGGCTCGGCCATCGGCGCCGGTGACACGACCACCGGGCCGCCACGGCCGCGCCACCGCGGGTCCATGCCCGCGGCGTGCTCGACGCGTTTGAGGTGCGGCAGCAGGGTCTGGAAGTTCCAGCCGGTGGCCCCGGCCGCCTCCCACGCGTCGTAGCTGGAGCGGTGCGCGCGGACGTGAGCCGTGGGCGTGTCCGGGGTGTCGTGGTGGCCGGCTTCGAGCAGCAGGACCGTGTGCGCCGGGTTCTCCGACAGGCGCGCGGCCAGCACGCAGCCCGCCGTGCCACCGCCGACGACGACGAAGTCGTAGTCGCTCATCGCCGCGCTCCTCGACCGGAAACGGGCATGGCGAACAGGGCCAACAGCGTGGCTGGCATCGGTGCTCCCTGGGGTTCGTCGACCGGCCGGCTGGCGGCCCGACGCCACCCACACGGACAGCGGGCCGCGGCGGTTCAGCAGAACCCCGGAAATTTTTTCCGGGAGGTCAGCTCCCGGCGAACACCTCGGTGAACGCCCTCAGCGCGGGGCTGTCCCGCTGCCGGTCGAACACCGCGAACACCACCTCGTCGAAGAAGCGGCACTCCCCCAGCGCGTCGTGGAACGCCCGTGCCACGGTCGCCGGGTCGTTGGCGAACACACCGCAGCCCCACGCGCCCAGGACGAGCCGCCGGTGGCCGTGGGCGGCCGCGACGTGCAGCACCCGGACCGCGCGCCGGCGCAGCTGCCCGGGAACGGCCGGCGCGCGTTCGGGCTGCGTGCGCAGGATCGCGCCCAGGTTCGGCGCGGCCGCGGTGAGGAACGACACCGGGTACGGCCGCGGCAGGAGCTCACCGCGGTCGTCGCGGAACACCGGCACGCCCGGCGAGTGGATGACCCGGTCGCTGTAGGACAGGTCGTCGTGCGCGCGGTGGTGGGCGTAGAAGTCGCCGGCCGCCAGCAGGCACGGGTACAGCGCCGACGCCCTCGCGACGCTCTCCTCCTGGGCCTGCGCGCCGTTCAGGAAACCACCGCCGGGGTTGCGGGCGGAGGCGAACACCAGCGCCGCGACGTCTCCGCCCAGCCGCCGGGTCGCCACCAGCGTCGACTCGGCGGTGACCTCGACGCGCGGCGGACCGCCCTGCTCGGGCAGCGGCACGACGTCTTCGGGGGTGTACAACCGCGTTCCGCTGACCGCCGGGGCGACGTCGACCGGCACGGTTCCCGTCGCGGTGCGGTAAGAACCGCTCTGCGCGATGGCCACGGTCTCGTGGGCGATCGCTCTCAGCCTTGTGCTCATGATGAGCCGATTGTGGCCGCACGGTTTCCGCGCGGCCAAGCGAGTTTCAGCCGGTGCGCGCGTAGTGCTCGGCGACCGCGGCGAACGCCGCCTTGGGTTCCCACGACCCGTCCTCGCGGACCTTCACGATGCCGGGGCTCGCCATGTCGAGGTCGCGCCGCGGGTCACCGGGGCGGTGCGGGAAGTCGTTGAGCGCGAACAGGTACACGAACGCGCTGTCGACCCGTTCCGCCTCGAGGACCGCCAGCACCTCGCGCAGGTACCGCGCCTGTTCGTCCTCGTCGCGCTCGTAGCCGGCCTTGATCCCCACCGGCCGCCCGTCCCGGTCGTGCTCGACAATCTCCATGCTGCGCGGCGCGACCGCACCCGACCCGCGCCACGCCGCCGTGCCGAACCCGGTGATCGCGACCGGTTTCCCCTGCGCCACAACGGACCGGATGCCCTCGGCGTACCGGTCGGCGACCTCGGCCGAGCGGATCAGCTCCAGCGACACGACGTCGAACAGGTCCCAGTCGACCCGTTCGAACGGGATGGCCGCATAGGTGACCCGCCCGTGGAACACCTCGCGCACCCTCGTCACCGCGTCCGCCACGAACTCGTTCAGCCGGGTGGCCGCCTCCGCCATCCGCGCGGGGTTCCCCAGCAGCCGCCCGACGCGGTCCAGGACGTCGTCACCGGGGGTGAACCCGCGGTTCATGATGCTCAGCTCGACACCGGTCACGAACACGACCTCGGCGCCGTCCGCGCGCACCCGTTCCGCCCGCTCGGCGCAGTCGGCGAGCAACGCGGTGAGCTGCTGCGCCGTCAGCTCCAGCGGGTACGGCGAGAACCAGACCTCCAGTCCCAGCTCGGCCGCCCACCGGGCAGCCCGCTCCAGCCGGTCCGGGTCGCCGCCGACCAGGTGCACGGCGGTGCAGTGCAGCTCGTCGCGGATGACCCGCAGGTCACGCCGCACCGCCTCCGGGTCGAACACCGGCAACGAGTTCTCCCCCTTCAGCACGAACCCCGTGCTGTACGCGATTCCCCTGCCCCGCATGGCCGTTCTCCTCCGCGTCGGTCGACGCCGCCGAGAATAGCCGCCATTCTTGCGTACGCGCAAGTTTGCGTGTTCGCATTAAACACCAGCCGAGGAAGGCCAGCCCGAGCCACACGTAGGCGTTGCCGGCGAGGTGCTGCCACCACGTCCACCGCAGCTCGCGATCGGCCTCCTTGGGCAGCCACCAGTGCACGCCGGCCGCGAAGAGCAGCACGACCGCGACGCGCACCCGGCCGTGCAGCAGTGGGACCGCGAGCGCGACCCACGCCCAGTGGTGCGACCAGGACACCGGCGAGACCAGCAGGCCGGTGACGGCGACCGCCACCACGGCGGTCAGGTCGTCCCGCAACCGCGGCAGCACGAGCAGCAGCACCGCGACCACCGCCGCGCACAGCACGACCCACAGCGACTCCGGTGCCTGCGCCCGCACCAGCAGCCCGCGCAGCGACTGGTTCGCCGTGTACGCGAGGCCGCCGACGCGCTGCGGGTCGAGCACGGCGTCGAACCAGAACCGCCGCGACTCCCCCGGCGCCAGCACCCAGCCGACGGCGGCGCAGCCCGCGAACGCCGCCACGGCGGTCGCCACCGCGCGCCACCGCCCGCGGCACAGGAAGAACAGCACGAAGACCGCCGGCGTCAGCTTCACCGCGGCGGCGAGCCCGACCAGCAGCCCGCGCGGCCACGGGGTGCGCGGCAGCAGGCAGTCCAGGGCGACCAGGCCCAGCAGCACGAGGTTGACCTGCCCGAGGTCGAGCCCGCCGCGCACCGGTTCCAGCAGCAGGCACGCCGCCGCCAGCCCGAACCCGGCCCGCGGCACGGTGCCCGGCGCGGCCGCCTGGCTCACCGCGACCTGGCACGCGAGCGTGAACAGCACGATCCCGGCCGCCGCCCACGCCACCGCGGCGACCACGAGCGGCAGCGGTGCCAGCAGGCCGAAGAGAGCGGCGGCGAACGGCGGGTAGGTGAACGGCAACCCCCGCGGGCCGGGGAAGTCCGGTCCGTAGAGGCCCTCGCCCGACCACAGCGCCTCCCCGCCCGCGAGGTACACCCGCAGGTCCAGCGAACCGCCGTGGGGAACGCGTGCCGCCACCCACACCAGCACCCCGGTCGCGACCGCCGCCCACACCCAGCGGAGGTCGATCCGCACCACCCACCGGGTAACCACCTGATCCAGCACCGCCCGCGCCCTCCCGCCGTCCGACGTGGACGAGCGTGCCGATCACCGGCACCCGGCCGGATCGGTCGGCGGGCCGGGAAAAGTCGTGCTTTCAGACGGCAACCCGGGCGGGGGTCGGTCGTTCGGCCGAGGCAGGGGCCGTCCGCCGCTGGTGCGACACTTGCGCACCATGAAGCGATTAGCCGCACTCCTGCCGGCCCTGCTCCTGCTCCAGGCGGCGCCCGCCCTCGCGGCGGACACCCCGTACGCGATGATCCACTCGCCGAGCACGGGCACCTCGGTACCGCTCAACACCCCGCTGGTGCTCGCCGGTGGCGCGGTCAACGGCGAGTCCGGCGGCGTCACCACCGTCGAGTTCTCCTCCGACGGGGTCAACTGGACCTCGCTCGACGCGCGCACCGAGACGTGGTCGACGGTGCTGTTCCCGAGCGTTCCCGGCCCGGTCACGATCTGGGCGCGCGCCCGCACCGCCTCGGCGCTCGGCGCGGTCACCGCCTCGACCACCATCCACGTCGGCGGCAGCACCACCCCGCCGCTGCACGGCGACACCAAGCTGGTCCTGCCGCCGCAGCCGGGCCACCCGGCCGAGCTCGACCCCGACCTCGCCGCCGTCGAGCTCGGCCTGCGCACCCGGTTCGACCGCGCGGGCTCCGTCCCGGCCGTCGTCCTGCGCCGGGGCGGCTACACCGGTCCCGTGACCGCACGGGTCTGGGGACCGGACGGCACGCTGCTCGCGCAGCAGGCCGCGCCCGGTGCCGCGCACTCGCAGCGGATCACCTTCGTCACCCCGGTCCCGGTGCAGCCGGGCGTCGACTACGTCGTCTCCTACTACACACCGGCCGGCGGGTACGTCGCCTCCGAGGGCTACTTCCTCGGCGGCGTGGCGAACGCGCCGTTCTACGCCGGGGTGGAGGCCGGGGTCTACCGCTACGGCGAGGGCGGCGGCTTCCCCACCGAGACGTGGAACGCGAGCAACTACTGGATCGAGCCGATCTTCCGGCCGTGAGCGCAGGCGCCGGTCGCCCGGCGGTGCCGCACCTCGTCGGTACCGCCGGTCAGGTCGAGCAGGCGCACCAGCGCCTCCTCGGACCGCAGCCGTTCGTCGAGGCGGGCGCCGTCCCAGCGCTGACGCAGCAACCGGTCGTGCGATGCCACGACCACCGCGCCGGGGTAGTCCGCGAGCGCCGCCTCCAGCTCCTCCACCAGCGCGGGCGACAGGTGGTTCGTCGGCTCGTCGAGCAGCAGCACGTCCCACTCGGCCCGCAAGAGCCGCGCCAGCGCGAGCCTCCGCCGTTGCCCCACCGACAGCGCGCCCACCGGGGTCGCGAAGTCGTCCTCCCGGAACAACCCCAGCGCCGCCAGTTCGCCGGCGTCACCGCCGAAGGCCGCCAGCACCGGCTGTCGTGGTTGTGCGACAACGGTTTCCTGCGGCAGGTAGCCGACCGCACCGTGCCGCTCGACCGTGCCGCTGTCCGGTCGCAGCACCCCGGCGAGCACGTCGAGCAACGTCGACTTGCCCGCACCGTTCGGCCCGGTCACCAGCAGCCGCTGCCCCGCGTCGACGGTCAGCTCCGCCAGCGCCAGCCGCTCGCCGACCACCACGTCCCGCAGTTCCAGCACCGCGCCCTCGCGCACCGCCGCGTCGAGCGGAGCGTTGAGGTGCAACGGGTCCGGTGGCCTCGGCACGGGTGCGGCGCGCAACCGCTCCAGCCGTTCGGAGGCGCTGCGCACCCGCGTCCGGACGGACGCCTGCACCCGCCGCCCGTCGCCGTTGTACTTGCACTTGTTGTGGTCGGGGATCGGGCGGCCGGGCGCGACCCGGTGCGCTGTCGTGCCACGCCACCGCGTCCAGTGGCCGACCTCGCCCGTCCACTCCGCGTACGCCTGCTCCCACCGCTGCCGCGCGGCCCTGCGTTCGGCGAGGTAGCCCGCGTACCCGGCGCCGTAGCGGGCGGTGGTCCGCCGGTCGCCGTCGACCTCGACGATCGTGGTGGCCACCCGTTCCAGCAGCAGCCGGTCGTGCGTCACCACGACCACCGTGCCGCGGTGGGCCAGCAGCCGTTTCTCCAGCCACCGCAACGCTTCCCCGTCGAGGTGGTTGGTCGGCTCGTCCAGCAGCAACAGCTCCGGTTCCGCCGACAGCACGCCCGCGAGCGCGAGCCGGGCCCGTTGCCCGCCGGACACCGCGCCTAGCTCGCGGTCCCGGCCGATCCCGCCGACCCCGAGCGCCGACATGGCCGCCTCGACCCGCGCGTCGGCCGTGTACCCGCCGCGCAGCTCGAACGCCGTGAGCAGGTCGCCGTACTCCGCGAGCCGCTGCTCCCGCGCCGCGACCGCGATCCGCCGTTCCAGCGACCGGAGGTCGGCCAGCGCGGAGTCGACGGCGTCGCCCACGGTCGCGCCGGGCGGCAGGTCGAGCACCTGCCCGAGGTGCCCGACGCCCTGCGCCACCACGGTGACCTCGCCGTCGTCCGGGGTGTCCACCCCGGCGGCCAGCCGCAGCAACGTCGACTTGCCCGAACCGTTCTCACCGACGACGCCGACCCGCTCGCCCGGCCTGACCGTGAGCGAAACGTCGTCGAACACCCGCCGGTGGGCGAAGCTCTTGCTGATCTTCTTCAGCGTCAACTGACCTGACATGACACCACCCACTACCGAGAGGAGAAGTTCGGATGCACGGATGTGGTGTCAGAAGATCATGTGGTCAAGGCTCCCATACGGTGTACGAGAGCGCAACCGCACACCGGTCCTCGTACCCGGCGAGCCGGTTTCGTCCGTGGCGCTCGGCCGGTCGTTCCTGTGGACAGTGCTGTTCGGCAGGCCGTGACGCGAGTCCACACAGGACCTCGAACCGCCTGCCGGACAACGGTGTCCGGCAGGCGGAAACCGGACCGGTCGCCACCTGCGAAAGTAGGGTCCACAGCCTGCTGACGTAGGTGATCCGGACCACTTCCGCGCAGTATCGTCAGGGAGGTGAAAGCCGCCGGCGACCTGGCACTGGTGCTGCTCGTCGCAGCCCTGGGCACGTGGCGCGAGCTGACCGCGCCCGCACACCTGGTGGCCGCCCCGACCGCCGCCTACCTGGCGGTGCACCTGCTCGCCGCCGCCGCGCTGTGGTGGCGCCGTTCCCGCCCGCTGACCTCGGCCACGGCGGTCGGGCTGCTCTGCCTGCTCGCCCCGAGCTACGCCGCGTTCCCGGTTGCCGTCACGGTCGCCGCCCAGCCCCGCCGCCGCTGGGTCGCCGCCACGCTGCCCGCGGCGTGGGCGCTCGGCGCCTGGTCACCGGACCCCACCACCCCGGCCCTGCTCGTGATCGCCGCCCTCACCGGCCTGCACCAGGGCACCCAGCACCGCCTCAGCCAGGCCCAGGCCGCTCAGGCCCTGCTGCTCGAACAGGCCCGCGCCGACGAACGCACCCGCCTGGCCTCCGAGATGCACGACGTCGTCACCCACCGCCTGAAGCTGGTGGTCCTGCACGCCGGTGCCCTCCGCATGGCCGCGCGGACCGACGCCGTGCGCAGGGCCGCCGACGACCTGCGCACCGCGGGCCTGAAGGCCCTCGACGAGCTGCGCGACCTGGTCGGCGTCCTGCGCGCGGGCCGCACCGCCCGCATCCCGGACGTCCTGCCCGACGAGCTGTCCAGCCTCGTCGCCGCCACCGGCCTCACCGTCACCCTGACCGAGCACGGCGACGCCGACACCGTCTCCCCCGCCGTCCGCCGCACGATGTACCGCGTCGTCCAGGAGTCCCTGACCAACGTCCACAAGCACGCGCCCGGCGCCGAGACCGCCATCACCGTCCACTGTGGACCGAACAGTGTCCGCGCCGTCATCCGCAACACCCCGCCCGCGACCGCCCCCGGTCCTCTGCCGACACCGGGCACCGGCCTGCTCGGCCTGCGCGGCCGCGTGGAGATGGTCGGTGGCACCCTGACCGCCGGCCCGACGTCGGACGGCGGCTACGAGGTGGACGCCGTGCTGCCCGCGTTCGTCCCGACCTAGCTTCACCGGCATCTGCCGGTGCCGTGGACGAGGGCTAGAGCTCGTCGGACGCGCGGGCCGCCCGGCAGGCCAGGTGCACGGCCAGTCGCTCGTCGGCGTTCAGCAGGCTCACCCCGAGCAGCTGCTCCGCCCGGTTGATCCGCTGCGACACGGTGTTGCGGTGCACCTTCAGCCGCACCGCGGCCGACGACGTCACGGACTCCTCGTCGAGGTACACGGCGAGGGTCCGCAGCAGCTGCCCGTCCTCCACCCCCACCAGCGGTTCCAGCAGCCGGGTCGCCTGCTCGACCAACGCCGGCGTCTCGGCCGCCATCGACAGCAACCGCCGCACGCCGAGCTCGTCGATGTGCACGACCTTCGCCGTGCCGGTCATCGCCGCCGCCTCACGCGCCTCCGCGAGCGTCCGCCCGACACCGGCCGCCCCCGGGTGCGGCCGGCCGATGCCCGCCACCAACCGGCTCGGGCCGAGCGCGGCGGCGATCCGCGCGGTCAGCTCGCGGTGCTGCGACTGCGGTGGCTCCGAGTCGTTGGTGAGCCAGAACGACCAGCCCTCCGCACCCTCGACGAGCTGGCCGTGCAGGCCGCGGCGGGACAGCTCGACGCGCAACCGTTCGGTGTGGCCGGGGTCGTGCACACCGGGCACCGGCGGGGGTGCCACCACGTGGACGCCGGTGTGCCAGCCGTCGAGCCGCCACCCCGCGAGCACCGCCTGCTGCACCAGCAGCGGCGGCACGTGGTCACCGGCCGCGAGCAGCTCCGACAGCAGCGAGCCGCGGGAGCGGGCCCTGCGTTCGGTCTCCAGCCGTTCGGCGGCGACCCAGCTGCCCAGCGCCCAGGACGCGACCTGGCTGATCTGCAGCACCGTCTGCGCCCAGCGCCGGTTGCGTCCGCCGGCGTGCACGACGAGCCACAGGTGCACGTGACCGGTGCGGTCGGTCTCCACCGGCACGGCGGCGGCGAAGCCCTCGGCCAGCTCCACGGTCGTCGCGACCGAGCCCACCAGCACGTCGGCGGGCAGGCCCGGTGGGGCCAGGCCCTCGATCGCGGTGCCGTCGGCGCTGATCACCGCGCACGTCACGTGCAGCTCGCCGGACAGGATGGTGACGACCGACCGCGGGTCGGGGCGGGACCGGCCCAGCCGCGCGGTGACGGCGACGAGCAACCGGGCCGCGACCACCTCGGGATGGCGGACCGCGGTGCGCAGCGCGTCGGCCACCAGCAGCGGATCGGCGGCACCGGTCTGCAGCAGCGGCACGCCGAGCCGGTTCGCGAACGACAGCGTCGCGGCGGACGGCGGCTGGTGGGTGCCGGAGACCGGCCGCACCAGCACGACGGCCCGCACGTCCGCGCTGTAGGCCCTGCGCAGCGCCACCTCGACGAGGTACGGCTGGTTCCCGGTCAGGATCACCACGTCACCGGCGGCGCACGCCTCCACCGCGGTCAGGTCCGCCGCCAGCCGCACGTCACCGACCTCGACGTCGAGCCCGCGTCCACCGGCGAGCAGAGAGGCGTCGTCGAGCACGCCGATGTCGAGCAGGTCCCGCACGGTCAGCGCGTCGGCGTCGTCGATCACCGGGCGGCCCCGAAGGGCACGTAGTCGAGGTCGTAGCCGAACGCCCGCGGTTCCACCCGGCCGAGCACGTCGCCGTGCAGCCACTGCGCCGGTGATGGGAGCGCTACCACGTCGACCACGGCGCCGAACGTGAGCCGCTCCGCCGACACCGGCGTGCCCGACTCGGCGTCGAGGCAGCAGAGCAGGTCGGGCGTCGTCACGAGGGTCTCGCCGTCGGCCAGCGCGGCCAGGTACTCGCCCTGCATCTCCAGGCGCACGTAGGCGTCGTCGTCGTCCAGCAGCCGCAGCGCCGCCGTCCCGCGCGGGAAGTCACCGCTCGACTCGCGCCAGACCTCGACGACCTTCCCCCGTGCCACCAGGAACCCGCCCGACTCCGCGGCCCTGTCGGCGACGGGTGCGGTCCGGCGCGACCAGATCTCCCCCAGCCGCAACGCCCGCATCAGCGAGCCCGTCACGCCCGCGCCGAGCGCGTCCCCGAGCCGCAACGGCTTCGCCACCATCATCGCCCAACCGCCGAAGTCGACCATGACCGTGCGCGCGAGCTTCTCGATGCCGGTCGCGTCGAGCACGGCCCGGTTGCCGCCGGGTTCGGTGATGGCCAACGGGGTCGTGGGCAGCCCGGCCGCGTCGTAGGTCGTCTGGTCGATCCGTGGGAACGCTCTCCCCATCCCGTCCACGTCGACGTACGGCAGGCCCAGCCGCGCGGCCAGGATGAGCGGCAGCAGGCCGTTGCACCCGCCGACCTCCCACCCGATCACGGCGGTCACGGCCGTGTCGTCGTGGCCCCGCAACGCCTTGAGCGCCTCCTCCGCCTCCCGGCCGGACGGCAGCTTCTCGATCACCACCGACGGCGCACCGATCAGCCCGACCCGCGCGCCGTGCCCGTCCGGGTCCGCCTCCTCCGGCGACAGGACGGTGACCGGGCCGCTCTCCCGCAACTGCTGGCGCAACATGGCCGCGAAGGCGTGCGTCTCGCGTTCCCCGCCGCCCCCACCGCTGCCGAGCACGACCACGCCCAGCGCGAGCCGGTCGACCTCGTCGGGCTGGAGCAGGTGCATGCGCGGAACAGTAGTGCCGCGCCGTGCGGGCGAGAAGCTCCCGCGACGGCGCGTCCGGGGCGGTCAGGCCGGTCCGAGCGGCTCGTACCCGTGCGGGTAGCCGAACGCCGACGGGCCCACCAGCGCAAGCCCCTCCGGCGTCCGCCAGCGCGGGTGGCACGGCGCTCCCACGACGACCACGCGCTGCCCGTACCGCAGCCGCTCGCCGGGGACCGGTTCGCCGTCGGCCTCCAGCACGCAGATCAGGTCGGGCACGGACGCCACCACCACGTCGTCGAGGGTGGCCACGAGGTGCTCGTTCTGGAACGCGAGCCGGCAGCGCGACCCGTCGTGCGCGCCGGACCCCTCCAGCAGCGCCTCGCCCCTGGCGAAGCCGGGGTCGTTCTCCCGCAGCACGCCGGCCACCTTGCCGGTGAACAGCACCCGCCCGCCGAGGTGGTCCGCCACGGCCGCGCACGGGTCGGCGTGGTCGCGCCGCGCCTGCTCGACGAGCCGCCCGAGCCGGGCCGCGCGGGTCAGCGTGCGCGGGATGACGGTGCCGCGGGCCTGCGCACCGGACATCGGGAAGCTGCACAGGACCGCCGTGCAGCCCATCCTGACCGCCGCCGAGCGCGCGAGCCGTTCCGCCCAGTGGTTGTCGAGCACGTCGAGGACGACCGAGTTGCCCTTCTCGTCCGCGACCGCGAGCGGCTTGGCCGGCACGCCGTCGAGCGTGCACACCACCATCTGCACCATCGGGAACGCGCGGCCCATGCAGTCCGCGTCCAGCACCGGCAGCCCGAGCGCGGCGGCGACCGGGAACGGCGCCAGCGAGTTCATCCCGCCGACCTCGATCGGCAGCACGTGCGTGATCGGGCGGCCCAGCTCCCGTTGCAGGGTCCGGAAAGCCGTCACCGCCTCGGTGCCGGAGGGCAGCTTCTCGACCATCACGGTCGGGGCGCCGATCATGCCGATGCCGGCCACCAGCGCGTCGTCGGGCACCTCGTGCGGCTCGACCGCGAGCACCGGCCCGTGCTCCCGCAGCGCCTGTTCCGCCACGAGCCGCCCGATGTAGGGGTCGCCACCGCCGCCCGCGCCCAGGATCGCCGCGCCACGGGCGAGGTACCGCAGCTCCTCGACTCCGATCTCACGCACGGGCCCTCCTCGGCAGGCCCTCCAGCACGAGATCGCCCACGGCCCGTGCGCGCACTCTGCTCGCGTTGCCCGGCAGGTAGGCCAACGGGATCTCCTCGACCTCCACGATCCGCACGGTGTCCGCCTTCGCGCCCGCGGCCACCGCCTTGTCCACGGCCTCCTGCCTGGCCGCGTCGAGCACGTCGCCGCGCCGTGCCGGGTCGATCGTGAACACGCGGTCCACCTCGCCGCCGACCTGCGCGATCGCCGCGCCGATGGCGTTGGCGAACCCGTGGTGCTCCGGCCGGACGAGCTCGCTGACACCGGCGAGCTCCTCCGGCACCAGGACGCTGCCGCCCCCGACCAGCACGACCGGCACCGGCGTCGGGCTCGCGCGCATCCGGTCGACCAGCCCGGTGATGCGCTCGCCGGCGTGGCCGAGCACCGCGGTCACCAGCGAGCGGTCCAGGTGGCGCACGAGCGAGGCGTCGCCGATGTCCGCGCGCCCGGCGGCGACGGCGACGTCCGTGGCCGTCAGCGTGTCGCCGCCGAACACCAGGGCCTTCTGCGCCAACCGGAATCCGACGCTGTCCGGTCCGACGAGGACGCCGTCGCGTTCCCGCACGACGCTGCCGCCGCCGAGGCCGACCGACAGCACGTCGGGCATCCGGAAGTTCGTGCGCACCCCGCTGATCTGCACCTGGGAGGAGGCCTCGCGCGGGAAACCGTTGTGCAGCACGCCGACGTCGGTCGTGGTGCCGCCGACGTCGACCACCACGCACTCGTCCAGCCCGGACAGGAACGCGCCGCCGCGCATCGAGTTCGTCGGCCCGGAGGAGAAGGTGGCGACCGGGTAGCAGCGTGCGTGCTCCAGGTCCATCAGCGTGCCGTCGTTCTGGCTGAGGAAGAGCGGCGCGTCGATGCCCTGTGCCGCCAACGACTCCACGAGCCCGTCGGCGATCTGCGCGGCGAGCTCGCGCAGCGCGGCGTTGATGATCGTCGCGTTCTCCCGCTCCAGCAGGCCGAGCCGGCCGAGCTCGTGGGAGAAGCTGACCACCAGGTCCGGCACCTCGGCGGTGAGGACCTCCGCCGCCTGGCGTTCGAGGTCGCCGTCGACGAGCGAGAACACCGAGGAGATCGCGACCGACCGCACGCCCTTCGCGGCGATGTCGGCGGCCACCGCGCGCAGCTCGTCGTGGTCGAGCGGCGAGATCAGCCGGCCGTCGTACTCGTACCCGCCGTGGCACAGGTAGGCGTGCCCGCCGATCACCCGCCGCAGCCGGTCCGGCCAGTCGACGAACGGCGGAAGTGCTTTCGTGGCGGGAAGTCCGAGCCGCACGGCCGCGGTCTGCGCGAGGCCCCTGCCCTCGACGACGGCGTTGACGAAGTGCGTGGTGCCGATCATGACCGCCCGCACGGCCGCGGGTTCGAACGCGCACGCCGCCCGCAGCCCGCCGACCGCGGCGACGATGCCGGTGGTGACGTCGGCGGTCGTGGTTCTCTTGCACTCGGCCAGGACGCGGCGTCCGTCAACGAGAACGGCATCGGTGTTCGTGCCGCCGACGTCGATACCGATGTGCATGTACGAACCCCTCAGACAGCGGTCGCTTCCCCGGCCACCCTACGGTTCGTGGCACGCCTGCACCGCATGCGCAGCAGGTCCAACCGGCCAGCTGAGACGTAGAGCGCGAACGCGAGCAGGAGCGCGTTCACACTGGGCTGGCCGAACGGGACGAGCTCGCCGACGACGGCGGAGGCGGGCCAGATGACCACGGTCGCGGGCACCCACGACGGCGCCGACCTGGGCACGCGCGGCCGGGTGGAGATGATCTCGTTGCGCCACCGCCGCACCACGTAGTACTCGGCGATCATGATCCCGGCGACCGGCGGGAACACCACGCCGAGCAGCACCAGGAAGTGCGTGAACTGGTGCAGGATTCCCGCTGCGGCCAGGAAGCTGCCCGCGCAGCCGGCCACGACGGTCACCTGCGCCCGGCTGATCCGCCGGTCGAACACCGCGTCGAAGAAGTTGCCGAGCCCGAGCGAGGCGGAGCGGAGGTTCCAGTCGTTGACCTTCAGCACCACCGCGACGACGACCAGCACGCCGACCCAGCCGCCCGACCGGCTGACCGCGCCCATGACGTCGGTGGTGCCGAGCCCGTGCGCGAGGAGCACGCCCGCGCACCCGGCGACCCACTGCCCGGCCGTGACGCCGAGGACGGTCTGCTTCACCACGTCCGCCGTGGACCGGTTGAACCTGGTGGTGTCCGGCGCGATCGCGGCACCGAGGACGAAGCTGCCGACGACCAGCGTGACCGCGGTCGGCAGGCCGATCCCCAGTCCCGGCGCCGGTGCCGCCACCGCCGCGGGGACGTCGGCGACGTTCGCGTGCACGACCCAGAAGACGAGGAGGAGATAGGCGGGCACGGTCAGGTAGGCCGTCCACGCCCTCCACCGCACGCCGAAAGCGGCGATGACGGTGACCGCGAGCCCGAACACCAGCGACCACACCGGCGCCGGCAGTCCCGCGACCCCGGCGAGCGCCACCCCGGCGAGCCCCGTCTGCACCCCGAACCACCCGGTGGCGGCGAGTGCGACGACCAGCCCGAGCACGGCCGACCCGGCGTGCCCGAACCCGGTCCAGCGGCTGAGGACCGCCGTGGGGAGCCCTTCGCGTTGCCCGATCACGCCGACCGCGATCGCGAGGACGTTGAGCAGCACGGCGCCGATCGTCAGCGCGAGGAACGCGTCCCAGAACTCCATGCCGAACCCGAGGGTCGCGCCCAGCAGCAACTGGCTCAGCGCGGAAGTCTGCCCGAAGCGCTGGGTCGCGACCGACAACCACGGGTGCCGCGCCTGGTCAGGGACACGGGTGAGGGTCTGGTCGTCATGTCCGAGAAGAGCGGCCATGATCGTCCCTCCGCCCTGTGATCGACAACTCGGACAGTAATGGCGGAGTCACGATCGAGCTACAGACAATCTGCACAGTCGGCCGAACCAGCACGTTGCGATTCGCACAGCCCTAATTCATGGCGAGCCCGATGCGCCTGCGCGCCACCAGCCGCGTGTGGTGCACGTCCGCGCTCACCGCGAGCCCCGGCCGCCGTTCGAACCGGTCGTAGCTGCGGGAAAGCAGCCAGTGCGCCGCTTCCGGTGGAATCGCCTGGAGCCGCACCTGCTCCTCCACCCGCGCCAGCGTCTCCTGCACCTGCCGCGTCAGGAACGCGTGCCGCGTGAGGCTCCCGCTGATTTCGTCGATCATGAAAACCATGGCGTGCGGCTCGTCGTCATAGGCATAGGTGCACATCAGTGCGAGATAGCCCGCGTCGATCGAGCGGTCCCCGATCCAGCACTCCCCGAACACGAGCCGCCCGAGGTCCCACGGCGGCCGTTCCTGCTCCCGCGCAGCCTCCCGCGCCCACGCCCCGACCCGTCCCGGCACCAGGTGCCCCAGCGCCGTGAGCAACGCCCCGCTGCGCCGGCTGGGCAGGTCGGCCAGGTGCCGGACGACGACCTCCCAGAACTGCTCGTCGTGCGCCACCGCCCCCACCGCGGCACTGACCCGCAGCTCGACCTCCAACGGGTCCGTGAGCTGCGGCAACGGCCGTCCGACGGCCACCACCGCCTGCTGCACCGGGTTCAGCCTCGTCCGCACGGCCGGAGGTTAGCCCGATCGGCGCAACAGCACGCCGTTGTTGCTCCCCGGCGCCCCCTGGTTCACCACATCGTGATCACCGCGCGCAGCCCGTCGACCAGCACGTCCCCCGGAACCTCGAACCGCACCCCGCCCTGCGCGCCGATCACCACCACGACCGGTTCCGCGACCGCGTCGGCGACCACCGCCAGCTCGACCCCGCTGAACCGCTGCCAGTGCGGCGGCCAGTCCGGCGGCACCGCCTTCTCCGACGCGAACGCGTCGATGACGTTCCCGCGCATCACCACGTGCTCCCGCGCCCTGCGCGCCGGGTCCGCGGGCAGCACCAGCTCGGCGGCCAGCACCGCGTCGACCAGCTCCCGCTTCTCCGCCCGCCCGTGCTGCACGAGGTACATCAACGACTCCAGGTCGTTGTCGAAGACCAGCTCCTTCGCCCGGTACCGCGGGTTCGGCACGTACTGCCCGGTGATCTCCCCGCGTTCGTCGACGAGGTAGCGCCCGACCACCGCCTCGGCCACGACCCGGTCGTACGCGGGATCCACCACGTGCAACCAGTTGTTGGGCACGAGCCGCGCCCGTTCCCGCATCTCCCTCGTCACCAGCGGCATGAACATGCACGCATTGTGCCGAACCGTGCGCGGAGAGTCGTGAGGAATGAGAACATCCGAACCGTGACCGACCCGTACGAGTACCTCGCGTCCTTCGAACAGCGCCTCGCCCAGGCCCAGGAACAGGCCACCGCGATCCAGACCGCGTTCCGCGACTCCCGCACCGAAGCCCACAGCCCCGACGGCTCGGTCGCCGTCACCGTCGGCTCCGGCGGCCGCATCGAGTCCCTGCACCTCACCCCGCGCGCCGACGACCTCGGCCACACCACCCTGGCCCGCACCATCATGGACACCATCCGCCGCGCCCAGGTCGAAGCCGCCCGCAAGATCGAGACCACCCTCCAGCCCGTCCTCGGCGACGGCGAGGGCATGGCCTTCCTGCGCGAACAGATCGACCGGGGCATCGCCGTGATCGACCCGGCGGGCACCGTCTCCGAACCACCCGGCCGCCCTGCCCCGCCGCAGGGCGACGACGACGACTTCGGCGGGAACTCGGTGCTGCGATGACCGGCTTCCACACGCAGGCCGACACCGTCGCCGCCCACGGCAAGATGCTCGTCGGTCAACTCACCCCGTCCCTGCAGGAAGCCGTCTCCGCCGCGCAGGTGAGCCTCGGCCCCACCGTGATGGGCGAGCTGTGCCAGGTGTGGTCGTTCATCTTCAACGAGGAGCTCGACGAGGCGAAGGCCCTGCTCGCCGCCCTCCCCCAGGCCGTCGAGGCCACCGGTGACGAGCTGTGCTCGACCGCCGAGACCTACCACCGAGCCGAAGAGGGCAACCGCACCGCTCTGGAGGGGACGGACCGATGACGAACCCGCTGATCAAGCAGGCTGAGCCGGACAACAAGAAGTTCACCGGCGCCGGCATCCTCGACACGGGCGAGGACCTCGTCAAACCGTTCGCAGAAGGCAAGGCGATCGATCCGGTGGCGCTCGGCATCGACGGCGCCGCGATGGTGCTGGACGCAGCCGGCTTCCTCACGGACCCGCTGGGCACACTCGCCTCGTCCACCGTCGGCTGGATCATCGAGAACGTCGGCTTCGTGCGCGAGGCGTTCGACAAGCTCGCGGGTGATCCGCCGGCGATCGAGGCCATCGGCACCACGTGGGAGAACATCGCGAAGCGGCTGAAGGACGAAGCCGACGGTTACGAGAAGGGCTCGAAGTCGCTCGACGAATGGACCGGCGACGCGGCCGACGCGTATCGGACCCGCTGCGCGAGCCTGGTCGCCCACCTCCGCGGCTCCTCGGAAGCCGCAGCGGCCGCCGCGAACAAGGTAAAGGTGGCTGGTGCGGTGGTCGCCGCCACGCGAGCCCTCATCCGGGACCTGCTGGCCGACCTCGCCGGAACCTTGCTGATGTGGGGCATTCCGGCGGCGGCATCAGCAGTCCCGACCGCAGGAGCATCGATCGCCGCCTTCATCACGCGTGCCATCACCAAAGCCGTCGAGATCGGCACCAAGATCGCGCGGTTCGTCGCGAAGCTCTTCAAAGCGCTGGAGAAGCTCGCCTCGTTGGCGAAGAGGGCAGGCCAGGCCATGCGCAAGCAGGCCGACGACCTCGCGGCGTTGAGCAAGCAGATGCCGAACAGCCGGCACGGCAACCAGCGCGCGGCCGAACTCGCCTCCGACTCCGCCACGAAGGTGTCCAAGGCGGATTCCCTCGACAACGTCGGTGACTCGCTCGGCAACGCGAGCAGGCGCGTGCAGGACGGCGTGGACAACTCGCTGAACAAGATCGACGATGTGGCGCAGCGCACGACCAGGAAGGTCGACGAATGGGCCGCCCGCGTGAAGGAGAACGGCCCAGCGCGCAAGCAGAAGATCAAAGAAATCTACGAGACGCTGAACCAGCCGCCCCTGTCCACGAAGCAGAGGAACATGGGCGACCCGCTCGGCTCTGCCGCCAGCGCCGCGGACAAGATCGACGCGCCGTTGAGCAAGGGCATTCTCGACGGCCAGAACTGGGTTCGCGCGGTGGCCAGCAAGGACCTCCGCCACCTGATCCCCAACCTCGGCGACCTGGTGCACCCGGCCAAAGAACTCTCCAAGGAGCTGAACAAGGCCGAAGGCGGCGGTCACAAGGAGCCGGGAGCGGGCCGGTGACCAAACGAATCGTCCTCGCCGCCGTCCTGTGGGTCGTCGCCCTCTACACCGCCCAAGCCGCCACCCTGTTCTTCGACGGCGACGCGGCCTCCGGCGGAGAGCCGAAGGGCTACGCCCAGGACATCTCCTGCACCCGCAACTGGTACGCCTTCGGCCTGCTCTGGTACTGCGACGCCACAATCGTGGCCGACGACGGCAAGCGCTACCCGTACAGCAGCAAGAACTCACTCCTCACTCCGGCAGACATCGGCGAGCGGGTGCCGATGACCAGCACCATGATCCGCACCGGCGGCAGGTCGTCCCAGGCCAGCGCGGAATGGGGGCTCGCCCGGCGCGTGGAACCCAACAAGGCGGCCTACGTCCTGTGCCTCATGGGCACCCCGGGCATCGCCCTCCTCATCACCTTCCGCATGTTCCGCGACAAGAAGAAGCCGGTGTCGTGAAAGGACACCACCAACGCTGGCTCGCCCTGGTCTGGCTGGCCCTCTGCACCTACGCCGCCGCCTTCCTCTTCCTGTTCTGGGAGGACCACGGCCCGAAGGGCAGTCCTGTCGCCCAAGCCGACCACATCGAGTGCGACCGCAACTGGCTGCTGCTCGGCACCCGCTGGAGCTGCAGCGCCATCGTCACCGACAACGGCGTGCGGCACCGGCACACCAGCGACTCCTCGCTCCTCACCCCCGCCGACACGTCCGTCTCCGTGCAAAGGCTCGACCACGGCCACTACGTCCCGGCCCGCGCCTCGTTCACCCCCGCACCGTGGCCCACCATGGGTGCGGTGGTGCTCATCGCCGCCGGCCTCGTCGGCTCCGGCATCGCCTGGCAGAACAGCCGCATCGGTCCTCCGCCGCGCCGCGCGGAAGTGCGCCGCCTCCGCCGGGATGCGCCCCGGTACGTCGCCGCGGGACTGCTGGCCCTCGCCGCCGTCCACTTCACCCACGGCCTGTTCATCGCCGCCCGCGCCGACTTCTGGCCCCGTCCCGTCGAGGGCACCGGCACCGCCACCTCGTGCGACCGCGACTGGCGCTACCTGTCCGCCACCTGGCGCTGCACCGTCGACATCACCGCCGGCACCGGCGAGAAGGTCACGCAGACGATGGCCCACTCGCAGTTCACCGAGGTCGGCCGGCCGCAGCCCGTGACGCTCATCGGCACCACGTGGGAGGTGGCCGACCAGCCCTTCGAGCACCGGTTCGCCAAGACGGCGCTGGTCCTCCTGCTGGCAGGCGGCGTCGCCCTGCTCGCCAAGCCGCTCTACGACCTGTCGCGCATCCGCGACCTGGAGCACCCCGGTCTGCCCCGGCAGCCGCTTCCGCCGACAACGGGCTGACGGCCCACGATGTCACCCGGAAGAAGTAGGCGCACCCGCTACGGTGGTGCAGGTGACGACGTTTCCGACGGTGCCCGCGGACCTGTTCCGCTTCACCACGGCGCCGAACGCGGAGCTGCACACCGCGGTCCTCCACGTGTTCGGCGAGGCGGCCGAGCGCCTTGAGACCGCTCTCACCACCGACGACCTCCACGAGGAGCTGCGCAGGACGCACCGCCCGGTCGGCGACGAGGAGCTGAAGACCGCTCTCGGGAACCTCGGGCGGTGGGGTCTCACGGAGACGGTCCAGCGGCACGCCGCGCACTTCACGACCGCGGCCGAGTACGAGCGCCACAACGTCGTCCACGTCCTGACCCGCCACGGCGAGGCCGCCGTCGCCGCCACCAGGGAAGCGCTGAGGACGATCACGAGCCGCGGCGCGCTCGACGCCTCCCACCTCGACGCCATCGCCGACCGCCTCGAAGCGCTGGCCGCCGCCGAGACGCGCACGAAGGCGACGCTCCGGGAGCTCGAAGCGCACCTGGACGCGTTCCGCACGGACATCGTGCTCTTCGTCGGCGAGCTGCAGCGCGGGGAGCACGTGCCCACCGCCGACACCGTCGGCCACCTGCAGGGGTTCGTCGAGGACCTGGACGCGCGCAAGGACCGCATCCGCCGCGCGCTCGCCGGGCTCACCCGTGATGACCTGCACGAACGCGTAGAGGAGCTCACCGCCTGGTCGCGGCGGCTCGACCGGCTCGAGGACGTCGTCCGCGCCGCCATCGTCGACTTCCTCGGCAAGCTCGACCGGATCGGCGAGCAGCGCCGCAAACCCACCAACACCGCCGCCGACTTCCGGGCGCTCGCGAGCTGGTTCGCGCGCACGAGCGACGACGACGAGGCGCACGCGCTGTTCAACGCGGCGTTCGGGTTGTGGCCGGCCAGGCACGCGCACCTGCAGCACGCGGACGGCGAGCTGATCCCGAGCGCGGAGCCGTGGCACAACACGCCCGCGGTGCCGGTGTCGCCGCAGCTGCGCAAGTCCGGCCGGCAGGAGCACATCGGCGCGACCGGCAAGGTCCGCGACGTCGAGCAGATCCGCCGGGCGCGCAAGGAGCAGGCGCAGCGGGAGCGGCAGCAGCTGGAGCTCGCCTGGCAGCAGCTGCAGACCGACGGGCCGATCCGGATCTCCAGCCTGCAGGAGCTCGACCACGACACGTTCGACCGGCTGCTCGACCTGGTCGGCAGGGCGCTCGGGGCGATGCCGGACAGCACGGGCACCCGCGCGGCCTCCACCAGTGACGGCCGGGTGCACATCAGGCTGCGCAACGCCCGCGGGTGGGCGAAGATCACCACGCAGAGGGGTACGTTGAGCGGCCCGGACTACGTGATCGAAGTGCAGCGCCGATGAGCCGGACCGGGAACCAGCTCGCGCGGTTGGAGAGCGAGGAGGTGGCGCGTGGCATCAGGATGCTGCTCGCGAGCCCGTTGCTGACCGCCGCGCTCGAACCGGACGGCTTCGACCTGGTGCGCCGCCGCCGTGAGCCGATCACGAAGTGGTTCGACTACTACTGCGGCTGGCGGCTGCACGTCGAGCCGCGCGCCGGGTACGCCCGGCTGACCAAGACCACGCAGCGGCCCGACCCGACCCGGCCGGCGCGGCGTGCGCGGTCGGGACGGGCGCCGTTCGACCGCCGCCGCTACACGCTGCTGTGCGTGGTGTGCGCGGAGTTGCTGGCCGGTCCGGCGACGACGATCGGCCTGCTCGCCGACCGCGTGCGGCAGACGACCGCGCTGGAGGGGTTGCCGGTGTTCGACCCGTCCCGCCGGGACGAGCGGTCGGCGTTCGTGGACGTGCTGCTGTTCCTCGAACAGCACGGTGCCGCACGGCCTGTCGACGGCAAGGCGGAGAGCTTCCTCGACCAGCCCGGCGCGAAGGTGCTGTACCGGGTGGACGCCGCGCTCGTCACCCGGCTGCTCGCCGCGCCTGTCGCACCGTCCACAGTGGATAGCATTGAGGGCCTGACCCGGGAGAACCGCTACGAGGACGACAGCTCGGCGGTCCAGCGCACGACCTGGACCCGGCACTCGGTGCTGCGGCGGCTGGTCGACGACCCGGTCGTGTACCGCGACGAGCTCACCGAGGACCAGCGGGCGTTCCTGGCCTCGCCGAGCGGGCGCAAGCTCGTGCACACCGCGGTCGGCATCGCCGGGTGCACGCTGGAGGAGCGCGCGGAGGGCTTCCTGGTCGTCGACGCCGACGCGATCGCGACGGACACGCGGTTCCCCGATGACGACGACCACGCCAAGGTCGCCGCGCTGGTCCTGCTCGACCGGCTCGCCCGGGGCGACGCGACCGAGGACGACCTGGTCGCGGAGACCGACGAGCTGCTGACCCGGTTCCCCAACTGGGCCAAGGCCTACCGTTCGGACGGCGGTGCCGCCCGGCTCGCGCAGGACGGGCTCGCGCTGCTGCGGGCGTTCGGGCTGGCCCGCGTCGAGGACGGCAACGTGAGCAGGCTGCCCGCGGCAGCCAGGTACGCGGTCGAGGAGCTGCATGACTGACCGGTGGCAACCCAGCCGCGCCGGCATCATCAACGTCTGGCGCTACTACGACGAGATCTTCACCTTCCACGAGGGCCGGCTGCTGCTCAGGGGCCCGAACGGCACCGGCAAGTCGAAGGCGCTCGAACTGCTGCTGCCGTACCTGTTCGACGCGAACCTGCGCCCGCACCGCCTGTCGACGTTCGGCAGCGCGGACCGCACCATGCACTGGAACCTCATGGGCGAGGGTGTGCACGGCAGCACACGCGTGGGCTATGTGTGGCTGGAGTTCCAGCAGGGCGAGCGCTGGTTCACCTGTGGCGCGCGATTGCAGGCGACCACGAACACCAACAACGTCACCACGCACTACTTCACCACCGACCAGCGCGTCGGCGACCTGGCGCTGGTCAACGAGGCCGGACGGCCGCTGACCAGCTCCGACCTCGCGACCGCGATCGGTGAGCACGGCGCCGTGCACCCGTCTCCGGCCGAATACCGCGACACGGTCCGCACGACGTTGTTCCCCGGCGTGAGCGAGCAGCGCTACGACTCGTTGATCACGGCCCTGCTGCAGCTGCGCACGCCGAAGCTGTCCGAGCGGCTCGACCCGAGCGTGCTGTCGACGTTGCTGTCCAGGGCACTTCCGCCGCTGGACACCACTGAGCTCGGGGAGATCGCCGAGGGCTTCGAGCTGCTCGACGGGCAACGCGAGGAGCTGCGGCGGCTCAACGAGGAGATCGCCACGGCCGACGTGCTCGCCGCACGTCAACGCACCTATGCCCAGCGCGTGCTGCGTGCGGCGGCCACGGCGCTGACGTCCGCCGAGGCGGAGCTGGCCGAACGCACCCGTGCCGCCGAGGAGAGCGAGCAGCGCTACCACCAGCAGGTCTCCTACGTGGAGCAGAACGCGGAGCAGCTCACCGCCCTGATCGCGGAGGCGAGCGGGGTCGAGGCCGAGATCACCGGCATCACCGAGCTGCCCGCCTACCGGAAGGGCAAGCAGGTCGACCGGCTGCGCCGTCAGCTCGACACCGCGAGCGCGTGGGCCGCCGCTGCCGCCGCGCACGCCGAGAAGCTGCGCGCCCGTGCCGCCGAGGACGCCGACCGGGCGGCCGCGGCCAGGTCCACGGCCGCTGACCGGGCCGAGCACCTGCGCAAGTCCGCCACCGAGGCCGAGCACGCCGCCGAACGCGCGGGCATGCCGTCGGTGTTCGGCGAGCTCGACCGCGGCACCGACGTGCGAGTGCAACGCCAGCTGCTCGACGCGGCCGTCGACGCCAGGACCGCGCAGGTCGCCGACGTGCGGCGGGTGCTCCTCGCGCACGAGGTGGCCCTGCACGTGCAGAAGGCGGCGCAGCAGCGGCTGGAGGAGACCCGCGACGAGCTGGCGCAGGCCGAGCAGGCGGAGGTCCAGGCGCAGAAAGCGCACGAGCAAGCGTTTGCGCGCTTCGCGGAGGAGTTCGCGACGTGGGCCCGCGGCTGCTCCGAGCTGACGCTGGCCGACCCCACCGAGATCGTGCCCTCCGCCGTCGTGGAGGCCGCCGCGCTGGCCCGTGAGGAGTTCGCACGCGCCGAGGCGACGTTGCACGAGAGCCGCAACGCGCTGAACCGGCAGCTCTCGCAGTACAACGCCATCCGCGAGAAGCTGGCCAACCAGGTCGACGTGCCACCTCCGGCGCCTTACACCCGCGACCTCGACCACCGGATGACGGCCGCGGGCACCCCGCTGTGGCGTCTCGTCGAGTTCCACCCGGACGTGCCCACCCCGGTGCGCGGGTCCGTCGAGGCGGCACTGGAGGCGTCCGGCCTGCTCGACGCGTGGCTCACGCCGGTCAACTCGTACGGCCTGAGCGACGAGGACCGCTTCGCCGAGCCCCTGCTGGCCGCGCCCGCACCCGGCCGCACCCTGCTCGACGTGCTGACCAGCGAGGACAACCGCGCCCGGCAGCTGCTCGAAGGCATCGCGTTCGGTGAGACCGCGACCGGTCACACGGCGGCGATCGGCGCCGACGGTTCGTGGCGGCTCGCGGCGGCCCACGGTCGCTGGACCAAGCCGGAGCCCACCTACATCGGTACCTCGGCACGGGAGCGGGGCCGTTCCCGGCGCATCGCCGAGCTCACCGCGTCGATCGAGGAGCTCGCCACCGACCTCTCCGGCCTCGACGCGGCCCTGTCGCTGCTGTCCGTGCGCCGCGCGACCCTGGCCGGTGAGATCGCCCGCCAGCCCAGCCACGACCCCCTGGAGCTCGCCGAGGAGCAGCGCACGCGCGCCCAGCTCCGTTGTGCCGCACGGAAAGACGCCGTCGCCGCCGCGACCACCCGGTGCGCGGAGGCCGACCTCGCCGTCACCGAGGCCCTGCGCGCCGTGACCGCGCTGGCGACCGACCTGCCCACCACCGAGCAGGGGCTCGACGCGGTCCTGGCCGCGGTCGCGACGTTCCGCACCACGGGCCAGCGCTGGCTGGACGACCGCCTCGACGCGGCCGCCGCCGAAGCACTGGCCGCCGACGCCGTGGCCCGCGCCGCCACCAGCGCCGAGCTCGCGGAGGAGGCCTCCGACTCCGCCGCGACGCAACAGCAGGAAGCCGAGGGGCTCGCGATCGTCCTGGAGACCGTCGAACGCTCCTCCGGCGCCGAGTACCAGGAGCTGGACCAGCAGCTCGTCACGTTGCGCGCGCAGGCCCGTTCACTGCTCGACTCGCAGGAGGCGTTGCGGCACAAGCAGACCTCGCTCGCGCGCGTCCTCGGCACGTGGGAGGAACGCCGCAAGGCCGACACCGCCCGCGCCTTCGAGGCCACCACAGCCCGTGACGCCGCGAGGACCCGGTTCGGCCACCTGATCGGCAGCCGGCTGCCCGCCGACGCCCTCGTGTCCACATCGGACGCCGCGGGACTCGTCGAGGAGCTGGCGGACGTCCCGTTCGAACAACGCCTGATCCGCGACGCCGAGGCCCAGCTCAACAACACCGTGCACGACGCACGCCACCAGCTCGCCGGCCGCGTCGACCTCTCCCTCGAACCCGACGACGACGTCACCCTGCTCACCGCCACCGTGAACGGCGTGAGCACCGGCGCCTCCGGCCTGCTGGCCACCCTGCGCTCCGACCGCGACCGCATGCTCGCGCACATCGCCGACAGCGAGCACGCCCTCTTCGACCAGCTCCTCACCGGCGACACCCGCCGTCACCTCGCCCAGCGCATCAGCTCCACCATCGACCTCGTCGACACGATGAACCAGCGCCTGGAGCGCGTGCAGACCGCGTCGAACATCCGCGTGCAGCTCGTCTGGCAGGTGGACCCGCAACTCCCCCTCGGCACCTACGAGGCCCGCGACCTCCTGCTCCGCGACCCCTCCGGCCTCAGGGACGACGAACGCGCGACCCTGCACCAGTTCTTCCGCGAGCGCGTAGAAGAGGCACGCGCCCACGGCACCGCGACAGGCTGGGAACAACAGCTCGCCCAGGTCCTCGACTACACGACCTGGCACCAGTTCGTGGTGAAGGTCGACCGCGGCGACGGCTGGATCCCCGTCACCAAACGCGTCCACGGCGCCCTGTCCGGCGGCGAGAAGGCCATCGTCCTGCACCTCCCGCTGTTCGCCGCGGCTGCCGCCCACTACCAGGCCACCCCGACCGCACCCCGCCTGATCCTGCTCGACGAGGTCTTCGTCGGCGTCGACGCCACGAACCGGGGCCAGCTCCTGGAGCTGCTCGTCGCGTTCGACCTCGACCTGGTCCTCACCTCGGACCACGAGTGGTGCGACTACCAGGAGCTCAGCGGCATCGCGATCCACCAGCTGACCACGGGCACCGACGGCGACGACGCGGTGACGACGGTGCGGTTCACGTGGGACGGCCACAGCCTGCAACCGGACGAGTCGTGACCTGGGGGTGAGAGCGCTTCCAGGTGGTGTTGCGGCGGTTCCCGGAACTCGTGCTCGCCGCTGAGCCCGAGTGGCGGGTGGTGCTTCATCCGAGGCTTGGCGACATCTCGCGTGCGACCGAAGCCCTGACGGCTGCTCGGGCGGCCGACAGGTCGTCGACCGCGTAAATCTCCGGACAGGAGGCGATGACGAGGTCCTTGTCCGACGCAACGGTCAGCAGAGAAACTTTCTCCGACAACGAGCTGGCTTGCCGGACAACTCCCTTGGCGTCGACGCGGATCAGCGTGACCCACGTCTCTGACCAGGGAAAGTCCGCGACGGCGCTGGATTTCCGCAGGCCTTCCACATCGAACTCGGCAAATCTGGGCATGGCACCAAGATTAACCACTGAAGGTTGCGGAAAGCCAAAGATCACCCTTTCACCGCAATGCAGCCAGCAGATGGGACAGGTTGACACCAACGGCGTCGGCCAACCGGCGCACGACTTCTGGAGCGGGTGCCAGCGGGTGGGTGTCGCGGGTGAAGGGCAGGCCCTCGCCGCCGGAGAACTTCGACTGCGGGGTGACCGGCGCGAGGATCGGGTAGACCCGCCAGCGCGGGACCTTGGAGTCCGCCATGGCGAGCGTGTTCTCGTGCCACAGCATCACGGCCGACTGGCGGATGTTCCGCGCGAGCACGCACCCGTAGCCCGTGAGGGTGATGGCGCGGGCGGCGGCGCGGACCGGGTTGCGGAAGTCGCCGTCCACGACCCAGACGCCGTTCATCAGCTCCGCGGACAGCCCTTCGGCCTCCAGCGCCGCGATGGTCTCCGCGTGCTGGTCGTCGGCGGCGGCCGTGGCCAGTTCCACGACCTCCTGCACCTCGGTGGCGGTCACGACGCGTGCGCCGGCCTCCGTCGAGTGGTGCAGCAGCCGTTCGACGTGGCGGTCCTCCGCGTAGGCGGCCCACTCCTGCGCCTTCTCCCACGCCGTGCGCGCGATGACGTCCGCCTCGGAACCACCGCGCAGACGGGCGTCCTGCAGCAGCTGTGCGAGCACCACGGCGATGACGGAGCTCAACAGGCCGTCGTCGCGCGTCTCGTCGTCCTCGGGCACTAGAGAAACGACCAGGTCACGCAGCTCCGCGCGCCAGCTCTCGTCGCCCGCCCACACGCCGACGGCGAGCAGGTTCAGGTAGTGGTCCGCGATGGCCATCCGCACGAGCAACGGCTGACCGGCCGCCTCCCGTGCGTCACGGCGCGCGGTGGCCTTGACCTGCTGCCGTTCCGCGGGGTCCACCGCCGTGACGCGGATCTTGTCGAGCTCGTCGAGGAAGTCGTCCCACCGGTCGTCCGAGAACCGGGCGAAGACGTCGTCCACCTCATACCTCCTGCTGCAGCCGGGCGACGGCCTCGAGTACTCGTCTGGTGCGCGCCACTTCGTGCGCGCGGAACACCGCGGCGCCCGCCACCGCCGCGATCGCAGTCGCGACGAGGGTGCCCTCGACGCGCTCGTGCAGTTCAACGCCGAGGGTCTCCCCGACGAAATCCTTGTTGGACAACGCCATCAGCACCGGCCACCCGGTGGCGACCAGCTCGTCCGTGTGCCGCACCAGCGCGAGGCTGTGCCAGGTGTTCTTGCCGAAGTCGTGCGTGGGGTCGATGAGCACGCTCTTGCGCGGCACGCCCAGGGCGACCACCTTCTCCGCGTGCGCCGTCGTCTCCGCGACGACGTCCGCCACGAGGTCCGGGTAGCTCACCCTATGCGGACGCGTCCGCGGCTTCACGCCCCCGGTGTGCGAACAGACGTAACCGGCGCCGTACTCGGCAGCGACCTCGGCCAGCCGCGGGTCCGCGCCCGCCCACGTGTCGTTGAGCAGGTCCGCACCGGCCTCGCAGGCCAGCCGGCCGACGTCGGCGCGCCACGTGTCGCTGCTGATGATGAGGTCCGGGTACGCGTCGCGCACACGGGCGATGAACGGCACGACGCGGCGCACTTCTTCTTCGGGGTCGACGAGGTCGCCCGGACCGGCCTTCACCCCGCCGATGTCGACGATGTCCGCGCCCTCGCCGACCACGCGGTGGACGGCCTCCATGGCGACGTCCTCGGCGTAGGTGGCGCCCCTGTCGTAGAACGAGTCCGGGGTGCGGTTGATGATCGCCATCACCAGCGCGTGGTCGCGGACGACGGTCCGGCCGCGGAACTGGAGCTCGATCACATCCCGTGTCTACCAGGCGGGCCCCGGCCTGTGCACATGGCGGACGTCTCATACTGCCCTGCGTGGAACTGGTGAAAGCGGTCGACGCGCTGTGGGACCGGGGATGGTTGCCCTACGACGTTCGCGAGATCGTGTCGCGTTCGCTCGACGAGTCGGCCACCTCGCTCGTGGTGGACGTGATCGCTTCGTCCTGTTCGCCCCATGCCGCGAGCACGGTGCACCCGCGCTGGCAACGGCAGCTGGACGAGATCGGCGCCGCGGTCTGGTGGGAGGGACCGCTGCTGGAGGCGTGGGCGGCACGGCACATCGAGACGGCGTCCTACGCGTCCCGCACGGCCGCGGAGCTGCTCGCGTTCCTGAACCGGCTGCCGACCCTGCCGCGGATCCTGCCGCTGCCCGGTGACGCGCTGAGCGGTCTCGTGCGCGCGGGTGTGGATCCGAAGGTGCTCAACCGGGTGCGCGGGCTGCTGGCGAAGGCCGAGTCGACGTCGTTCCCGGAGGAGGCGGAGGCGCTGTCGGCCAAGGCGCAGGACCTGATGAACCGGCACGCGCTCGAACGGGCGGTGCTGGACGCGGACCTGCCGCAGCTCGCGACGTCGCGGCGGATGTGGCTCGACAAGGCGTACTTCAAGGAGAAGTCGCAGCTCGTGCACGTGGTGGCGGAGGCATCGCGGGCGCGTGCGGTGGCCTACGACGGGTTCGGGTTCGTCGCGCTCGTGGGCGACGAGGTGGACCTGGAGATCGTGGAGCTGCTGTCCACGTCGTTGCTGGTGCAGGCAACGCGCGCGATGGTGGCCGCCGGCGGGAAGGAGACCAAGGGCAGCGAGGCGCGGTCGCGGCCGTTCCGCAAGTCGTTCCTGATCGCCTACGCGTCCCGGATCGCGGAGCGGCTGCACACCGCCGACGAGCCGGTGCCGGACGAGCGGCTGCTGCCGGTGCTGGCGAACCGCAGGAAGGCCGTGGACACGTTGTTCGACGAGATGTTCACGCGGACGCGGACCTCGCGCGTGACGGTGCGGTCGGCCGCCGGGTGGGGCGCGGGGCGGGCGGCGGCGGACGCCGCGGACCTGGGAACGGGCCAGAAGGCCGTGCCACGGGGCTGACCCCGTACCCGTTCGAGTGAACTCCCCCTTCCCGGGGCCGTCCCGGGGCAACCGGGGCCGAAAACCGTCAGACCCCCTCCCTAACGTCAACCCCATGCCAAGCACCTACCAGAACGAGACGAAGCTCGGTGAGGTCCTGTACCGGCTGAGCGCCACGACGGACGCGGACGAGTCCGTGGTCCTGGACCTGCTGGGGTCCGCCCCCTCGGGGGAGGTGGTGGCCGACGGCCGCCTCAGGCTGCCCTCCGAGGGCGGGGCAGCCGTCGGCAAGCTGCTCTCCCGCGTCCTGGGCGCCCACACGCGCCTGCGCGGCCGCCCAGCCCGCCACGCGAACGCCAACCAGCCCTGGACCGACTCCCTCGACTCCGACCTCCGCGCAGCCTGGCTCACCCCGTCCACCGACGACGCCACCGTCCTCATCCGCGCACTGGGCGAGGAGATGCAGCGCTCCTCGACCGCCATCCGGGCCCGCCTGGCCCGCGTGGGCTGCGACCCGGACGTGCCCGGCCGCGAGCTCTCCTCCACCGCCGCCGCACTGCTAGGGGGAATGTCAGGGCAGCCTCAGGGGAAGACCTGATTCGGCGGACCCCCGCGGCGGCGGACCCTGGAGCAGTACGCACCAGAGTCTTCAGGGGGTAACCGTGGAAATCACCGGCCTGATCAGCGCCCTGCTCATCGGCGCCTTCATCGGCGGCCTCGGCCGCCTGGTGGTCCCCGGCAGGCAACACGTCTCGCTGCTCACGACGATCCTCGTCGGCATCGCGGCGGCTCTGCTGGGCACCGCGGCGGCCACCGTCCTCGGCGTCGCCGACACCGCGGGCATCGACTGGATCGAGCTGGCCCTCCAGGTCGGCCTGGCCGGCGCCGGCGTCACCACCCTCGCCAACCGCCGCACGAGGTCCCCCCTCGTCCACTGACCCACCCCTCGTGGCCGGCTTCCCGCCGCCACCGGCCGGGTGGACCCGTCAGTGCCCCACCCGGCCTTGCCCACCGCACAACCTCCCCACAAACCGCACCTCTCCCGACCGCCGACCGCCCTCGCGCCAACCGCCGTCGCACAGCCCGCCGGCACCTCGGCCCGTCACCGGTCCCCGGTCGCACCTCACCCCGCCCTCGGCGCCCGCCGCGCACACCCCGTGCCTTGATCCCGCACGCCTCGCGCGCCGCCCGCCGTCCCCGCGGCCCACCTCCCCGGCCCTTCGACGCGCCCGCTTCCCCGGCCACGCCCTGCACCGCGTGCCCCGCAAGCGCCCGCGCCGACCACCGCCACCCCGGCACGCGCATCCTCGGCCGCCCGCCGCACCCCGGCCACGCCCAACGCGTGCTCCGCAAGCGCCCGCGTCAACCACCGCCACCCCGGCACCCCGCGGTCTCCGACGCGCCCGCTGGCTCCCAACCACGCCTCACGCGTTGCTCCGCAAGCGCCCGCGTCAACCACCGCCATCCCCCGGCACCCCGCGGATCTCCGACGCGCCCGCTGCCCAGCCACGCCTCACGCGTTGCCACGCAAGCGCCCGCACCGTCCGCCGCCAACCCGGCACCTGCGGTCCCGGCACGCCCGCCGCACCCGGCCACGCCCCACACCCGTGTCCCACAGCGCCCGCGCCGACCGCCGTATCCCTGACCACGCATCACGTCCCGTGCCGCCCCAGGCCCGCACCTCAACGCCAGGCCCACCTCACCCAGCGACGAGAGGAGCACCTCCCACCACACCACCAGCTGGCTCGCCCAGCCTCACCAACGCTCGCACCCGTCACAGGACCGGTCCCGCCGCCAGGCCCGTTCCCTCCCCCGGCTCCCCAGGGCCCCGGCGCGCCCGCTGCTCCCGGCCGACTCCCGTCGCCGGCACAGCGCCCGCGCCGCTTCGCGCCACAGGCCGCCTCACCCCACCCACCACCGGCAACAGGCCAACCCATCCACCACTGACACCCCCAGCGGCCGCCCACCCCAACCCACAGCAACCCCACCGCCCAACCGCGGGGAGAGGAAGGTGCGAATCAGCAGGAAGCGAACTCGGCGAGCAGACCGGAGGCCACCTCCACGTCCGGGCTGAGCTGGCGGTCGGACATGTCCGGGTTGAGCTTCGACTCGGCGAGCTCGAAGGCCGCGCGCAGCTCCGGGGTGTCGGGCACGATGCCGCGCAGCCGCAGGGCGCGCACGGCGGCGACGATCTCGCAGGCGAGCACGAGGCGGAACGCGCCCAGCGAGCGCAGGGCCTGGCTCGCGGACTGGAAGGCGAAGCTCGAGTTCTCCTCCTGGCCGCGCGAGACGACGGCGTTGCCGATGCTGGCCGGCTCGGCCAGGGTGCGGACCTCGGCGAGCGCGGAGTTGGCGCTGTACTCCAGGATCATCACGCCCGAGCTGCCGCGCACGCCTTCGGCCAGGAACGGGTGCAGGCCGGTGAAGTTCGGTTCGACGAGGGTGGCGAGCCGGGCGGTCGAGAGGTGACCGGTGTGCAGCAGGGCCAGCCGCAGGCGGTCGAGGGCCTGGCCGAGGTACGCGCTGTGGAAGGCGCCGTGGTGGTAGGCGGCGTCGTCCTCGGGGCCGAAGTGGTCGGAGACGATGAGCGGGTTCTCGGCGGCGGCGTTGAACTCGACGTCGAGGACGCGGCCGAGGTCGGTGGCGGCGTCGACGGCGGGGCCGTGGATCTGCGGGAAGCAGCGGTAGCCGAACGGGTCCTGGATGCGTGCGGGCGGACGGGACGGCTCGCCGAGCAGCCTGCGCATCTCGGCGGCGACGGCGACCTGGCCGGGGTGCGGGCGGCCGAGGTGGACGCGTTCGGCGTAGGCCTCGACGGCGCCGTCGACGGCGAGGAACGACAGGGCGGCCACGACGTGGGTGGCCCTGAGCAGTTCCGCGGCGTCGTGCCAGGCGAGGCCCGCCATGCCGATGGTCAGGGCGTTGCTGCTGATCAACGCGAGGGCGTCGCCGGAGTCGAGGTCGATCGGGTCCGGGGTCTGCGTGGACCCGAGCCAGTAGCGCTCGCCGATCAGGGTGAGGCCGGTCTCGGCGAGTGCGGTGAGGTCGCCGGTGCCGATCGCGCCGTACTCGTGCACGCCGGGGTAGCAGCTGCTGTTCAACGCCGCGAGCAGGGCGTCGGCCACGGCACGGCGGACGCCCGCGCCGCCGGCGAGGAGCTGGTTCAGGCGCACGACCATCATGGCGCGCACCTGTTCCTCCGGCAGCATGCCGCCGAGGCCGCCGGCGTGGCTGCGCAGCAGGCGCAGACCGTGCTCGGCCCAGCCTTCGGTGGTGACGAGCTGGTCGCGGTTCGCGCCCACACCGGTGGTGCGGCCGTACACCTGCCTGCGCACGACGAGGCGCTGGCTGGCGCGCCACGACGCTTCGAGGCGGTCGAGCCCGTCGGCGTGCAGGACCACCGGCGTGTGGTACCTGGCGACGCGCAGGACTTCGTCGCCGCCGAGGGACTGACCGTCCAGCACGACAGGGGTGTCATCGACCATGGCGACAATGTGAACACATAGGGTTCACAGGTGCTCGTACTGCATGGCCTGTGCACGACCGACGGCGCGCTTGCGCTGTGGGCCGAGGATTCCGGGCTGCCCGCACGCAGTGAGAGCAGCCGCCGGGACGCACCGCATCCGTTCGCGGCCACGGCGGAGTCGCTCGCGGCGGCGCTCGGGATCGACGACGAAGGGGCGACGTGGCGCGCGTTGCTGCTGCCCTCCTACGCGTCGGGTCCGATGGCGTCGCCGGAGCTGGTGCGCGACCCGCTCACGGCGGGCCGGGCGCAGCGCGGCAAGGTCGGGCTGAAGCAGTGGGGTGTGCCCACGATCCGGTTCGGCGACCGGCCGGAACCGGGTCCGGACGTGCGGTTGAGCGACTCGGCGCGGTTCGTGTTCGACGTGGCGGGCTTCGCGGCGGACCTCGTCACGCGCGGGCGCGTGCTGCCCTCGGTCGCACCGGACCGGCCGCGGGCGCGGTGGGTGCCAGTGCTGTCGGGCACGGACTCGGCGCGGTTCGCCGCGTTGCAGGCGGCGATGCCGCCCGCGTGCCGCTGCGAGGAGATCGCCGCCGACCCGGCGGAGCTGGTGCGCGCGGCGCTCACGGCGGTGGTGGACGAGCAGGTGCGCGCCCGCCTCGACAAGACCTCGCTCGCGCCGCGCCGCCGCGGGCAGCAGACGACGGCGGAGGCGTGGCTCGCCGCGCTGACCGGGGACCCGGAGTTCGACGCGGACCCGGTGGAGCTCTACGAGCTGCGCGAACAGCTCGACCGGTGGCGGCAGAGCGCGGGCAGCGAGAGTCCGGTGCGCACGTGCTTCCGGTTGCGTTCGCCCGAGCAGCGCGGCGAGGACGAGTGGGCGGTCGAGTTCCTGCTGCAGGCCGTCGACGAGCCGAGCGTGCTGGTGCCCGCGCACCAGGTGTGGTTCGCCGACGACGCCGTGCTGCGGCGCTGGATCCCGGCGCCGCAGGAGCACCTGCTGGCGGACCTCGGCCGCGCGAGCCGGCTGCACCCCGACCTGGACGAGGCGTTGCGCGGCGCGCACCCGGCGGAGCTGGAGGTCGGAACCGAAGGCGCGTACCGGTTCCTGACCGCGGCGCCGGTGCTGGCGCAGGCCGGGTTCGGCGTGCTGCTGCCGTCGTGGTGGCAGCAGCGGGTGCGGCTCGGGTTGAAGCTCACCACGAAGAGCCGCGGCACGGCGGGGACCGTGGCGAAGGAGAGCGAGATCGGCCTGAAGTCCATCGTGGACTACAGGTGGGAACTCGCTCTGGGCGAGGACTCGCTCACCGACGCGGAGCTCGCCGAGCTCGCCAGGGCGAAGGTGCCGCTGGTGCAGGTGCGCGGCCAGTGGGTGCAGGTCGACCAGAAGCGCCTGGCGGCGGGGCTCGCGTTCCTCCAGCGCGGCGGTGGCCAGATGACCGCCGCCGAGGTGATGCTCCACAGTGGACTGACCGAGGAGGACGAGAGCCTGCCGCTGCCGCTCACGTCGGTCGAGGCGGACGGCTGGCTCGGCGACCTGTTGTCCGGCAGGGCCGACGAGCAGATCGAGCCGGTCGAGCCGCCGGCGGGCTTCGGCGCCCGGCTGCGCCCGTACCAGCAGCGCGGTCTGGCGTGGCTGGCGTTCCTCGACAAGATCGGCCTGGGCGCCTGTCTCGCCGACGACATGGGCTTGGGCAAGACCGTGCAGTTGCTGGCGCTGGAGGCCCTGAACCGCGCGAACGGCAAGCGCCCGCCGACCCTGCTGATCTGCCCGATGTCGGTCGTCGGCAACTGGCAGCGCGAGGCGGCGAGGTTCACGCCGGAGCTCTCCGTCCACGTGCACCACGGCGCCGGCCGCCTCGACGGCGACGCCCTGCGCGAGGCCGTCGAGAGCCACGACCTGGTCCTCACGACGTACGCGCTGGCGGGCCGCGACAGTGCCGCGCTGGGCGACCTGACCTGGGACCGGGTCGTGCTCGACGAGGCGCAGAACATCAAGAACAGCGCCACCCGCCAGTCCCAGGCCGTGCGCCGGCTCAAGGCCCGCCACCGCGTCGCCCTGACCGGCACCCCGGTGGAGAACCGCCTCGCCGAGCTGTGGTCGATCATGGACTTCGCGAACCCCGGCGTGCTCGGCACGATCAACACCTTCCGCGCGCGCTTCGCGGTCCCGGTGGAACGCCACAACGACAAGGACGCCGCCGCCCGCCTGCGCAAGATCACGAACCCGTTCGTGCTGCGCCGCGTGAAGACCGACCCGCGCATCATCAGCGACCTGCCGGACAAGGTCGAGGTGCGCCAGCTGTGCAACCTCACCACCGAGCAGGCCTCGCTCTACCAGGCCGTCGTGAACGACATGCTGGAGAAGATCGAGGAAGCAGAGGGCATCGGCCGCAAGGGCCTGGTGCTGGCGACGATGTCGAAGCTCAAGCAGGTCTGCAACCACCCGGCCCACTTCCTGGGCGACGGCTCCCGCATCTCCGGCCGCTCCGGCAAGCTCGCGCGCCTTGAGGAAGTACTCGAAGAGGTCCTCGCCGAGGGCGACAAGGCGTTGTGCTTCACGCAGTTCACCGAGTTCGGCAGCATGCTCGTGCCCCACCTCGCGGCCCGCTTCGACACCGAGGTGATGTTCCTGCACGGTGGCACCGGCAAGGCGGCCCGCGACCGCATGGTCGAACGCTTCCAGGACAGCACCGGCCCGTCGCTGTTCCTGTTGTCCCTCAAGGCAGGTGGCACCGGCCTCAACCTCACCGCCGCCAACCACGTCATTCACCTGGACCGCTGGTGGAACCCCGCGGTCGAGGACCAGGCGACGGACCGCGCGTTCCGCATCGGCCAGAACCGCAACGTCCAGGTGCGCAAGTTCGTCTGCATCGGCACGCTCGAAGAACGCATCGACACCATGATCGAGGAGAAACGCGCACTGGCCCAGCTGGTCGTGGGCGCGGGCGAGAACTGGCTCACCGAGCTGTCCACCTCCCAGCTGCGCGACCTGCTCACGCTCTCCGGGGAGGCCGTCGGTGAGTGACCACTGGTCCGGTGAACACCCCCGCTACGGCAGGACCATCAAGGCCGACAACGGCATCAGGGCGAAGAGCCAGCGCGGCGACATCGCCACCACCTGGTGGTCGCGCCGCTTCCTGGAGGTCCTGGAGTCGTTCGGCATGGGCGGCCGCCTGACCCGCGGCCGCACCTACGCGCGCCAGGGCCAGGTGCTGAGCCTGTCGCTGTCCACGAGCATGGTGATCGCCCTGGTCCAGGGCTCCCGCCCCACCCCGTACCGGGCCCGCATCGCGATCAAGTCGTTCACCACACCCGAGTGGCAGCGCATCGAACACGCCCTCGCCGGCCAAGCCCTCTACACCGCGAAGCTGCTGGCCGGCGAGATGCCCCGCGACATCGAGACCCTCTTCGCCGGCCTCGGCCTGCAGCTGTTCCCGGCGACGATGCGCGAGCTGACGATGGACTGCACCTGCCCCGACTGGGAGGTGCCCTGCAAACACCTGGCCGCCACCTGCTACCTGCTGGCCGAGTCCTTCGACAACGACCCGTTCGAGATCCTCGCCTGGCGCGGCCGCGGCCGTGAGGACCTCCTCGACCGCCTCCGCACCCTCCGCGGCGCCACCCGCACGACGGTGACCCGTGAGGAGGTCCCGCCGCTCACCCAGTGCCTCGACACGTTCTGGCACCGCCAGACCACGACCGCGATCCCCCTCGGCGACCCGACGGCCGCGGTGCGCCCGGACGCGGTCCTCGACCAGCTCGACGCGGTTCCGATCTCCGTTCGGCGCGACAACCTCGTGGACCTGCTGCGGCCGGCGTACTTGCGGCTCGCCGAACCGCCTCCCGATGTGACCGGCACGTGAGCGATTTGCGGGATGCTGGCCAGATGAGGGAGAAGCTGACCTGGCTCGTCGTGCCGGTCCCGCTGTTGCTGGTGCTCATGGGGGCCGTTTTCGCCTGGGGCAACATCCTGTTCGTCATCAGCGAGCACGACGAGATGTGCGCGCGAGGCCTGGTCTACGAGAGGGCAGTGCTCAAGGAAGAACTGCAGGACCCGTGGACGCTCACGAGCACCTGCGTCTTCGAGGACGGCCGCACCCACGACGAACAGCCGACACCGTGGGTGCCACCGCTGCTCGTGGTGCTCGCTTCGGTGACCGTGCTCTGCGCCGTCGTCGGTGGCTGGGCCATGTGGACCCAGAGGTCCGCCGCCCGTGCGGGCGGTTCCGAGGACCAGTCGCACTGACCAGCGAGGTCAGGAATGCGGATGGCGGGCACACCCGCCTCGGGGGCCGGTAGCCGTGAGTGCGCCGCCCGGAGGTCCGCGACCCGTCCCCGTGGCCGCGGACCCCTGGACGACCCCGGCGGCTAGCCGCCGGCCACCGAGGGCAGGATCTGGATCTCGGCGCCTGCCGGGAGTGGGGTGGCCGGGCCGGAGAGGCGGCGGCACTCCTCGCCGTTGACGTAGAAGTTGACGTAGCGGCGGAGGGTGGAGCGTTCGTCGCGCAGGCGGCGGTCCAGGCCGGGGTAGGTGTCGGCGAGGACGTCCAGGGCGGCGCCGAGGGTGGCGGGTTCGGGGACGTCGACGTCGACGTGGGAAGCGCCGGCCGTGGCGGTGCGCAGGACGCCGGGGATCAGGACGGTGACCTTCATGCGGGCACCGCCGGGGTGAGCGCGGACGCCGCGTGGGCTGGCACCACGGCGGACTTGGGCGCCACGGACTCGGGCCTTGCTGCGGGCCTGAGGGCTGTGTGGGCAGGCGCCGCGGCGGGCCTGGACGACAAGCGCGCCGGGACCGCGGCGCGACCGGGTGTCGCGGGTGTCGCGGGTGTCGCGGGTGTCGCGGGTGTCGCGGCGAGCCTGAGCACCGCAGGCGCGGGCCTTGCGGCGGGCCTGGGAGTCGCGGCGGGTGGGGGCGCTGCGGGACGGGGTGCCGCGGGTGGGGACACCACGGTTGGGAGCGCCGCGAGTAGAGGCGTCGCGGAACAGAGGGCCGCGAGTGGAGGCGGAGGCGCCGCAGGCACCAGCGCCGCAGGACGGAGCGCCGCAGGTGGAGACGCCACGAGTTGAGGCGCCGCGGAACAGAGGGCCGCGAGAGGAAGCGCCGCGAGTGGGCCGGCGGGCGTCAAGGGAGCACCGCCGCGCGGATCGACATCACGTCGGGCAGGTGGGCGGCTACCTGGTGCCAGGTCTCGCCCTCGTCGGGGCTCGCGTAGACCTCGCCGGAGCGGGAGCCGAAGTAGACGCCGGGGGTGGGGGCGGTGTCGGTGCACATGGCGTCGCGCATCACGGCGGTCCAGAAGGCGTCGGGCAGGCCGGCGCCCAGGGCCTGCCACGACGAGCCGGCGTCGCGGGTGCGGTAGACGCGGCACTTGCCCTCGGGTGGGAAGCGGCGGGCGTCGGCCTCGATCGGGAACGTGAAGACGGTGTCCGGGTCGTGGGGGTGCACGACCATGGCGAAGCCGAAGTCGGTGGGGAGGCCGTCGGCGATGGACTGCCAGGTGTCGCCGCCGTCGTCGCTGCGGTAGACGCCGTGGTGGTTCTGGGCGTAGAAGCGGGACGGGGACGAGGGGTGCTGGGCCACCTTGTGGACGCACTGGCCGAACTCGGGCCACGGATCGGGGAAGAAGTACGCCTTGATGCCCTTGTTGCGGGCCTCCCAGGACTTGCCGCCGTCGGCGGTGCGGTAGACGCCGCCGGTGGACATGGCCACGAGCACGCGGTCGGGGTCTTCCGGGTCGGGGACGATCGTGTGGACGGCCTGGCCGCCGAAGCCCGCCGACCACTCGGGGCGGTGCGGGTGGTTCCAGAGGCCCTCGACGAGCTCGAACGTGCGGCCGCCGTCGGTGGACTTGAACAGCGCGGAGGGCTGGGTGCCCGCGTAGACGACGCCGGGCTGGGTGGCGGGGGCCGGCTGGAGCTGCCAGACGCGTTCCAGGGAGGCGTCGGCCGGGAACGCGATCGGGGGTGACTCCGGTTCGTCCCAGGTGGCGCCGAGGTCGTCCGATGTGGACACGCCGGGGCCGAAGTGCGGGGACGACACCCCGGCGAGCAGGCGGGTGCCCCCGCGGGTGTCGAACGCGACCGCGTACACCTCCTGCATGGGGTGGTGCGGGCCGTCCACCTGCCACGTCACGCGGTCCTCGCTGCGGGCCAGCCACAGGCCCTTGCGGGTGCCGATCGCCAGCAACACCGTCATCTCGCGCCTCCTCGAAGATGTGATGTGGGGCACGTTACGCCGGGGGTCTGACAATTTCTGATGGTGGAGGAAAGGCCACGTAGACCCGCAAGTTACTCACTGGTAGCGTCCGGCGGAGAGACGAAGGAGGCTCCCCCGTGCTGCTCGACCCGAACCACTACGACCCCGCGCACCTCGACGACGAGACCCGCCGCCTGCTCAAGGCCACGGTCGACTGGTTCGAGGCCCGCGGCAAGCGGCAGCTCATCGCCGACGCCCAGGACAAGGTCTGGTACGCGGAGTTCCTCGACTTCGTGAAGCGGGAGAAGCTCTTCGCCACCTTCTGCACGCCCGCGAGCGTCGACCCCGCCAAGCGCTGGGACGCCGCACGCAACGCCGCGTTCAGCGAGGTGCTCGGCTTCTACGGCCTGCAGTACTGGTACGCCTGGCAGGTCACGGTGCTCGGCCTCGGTCCGATCTGGATGAGCGGCAACGAGGAGGCCAAGCAGAAGGCGGCGGCGCTGCTCGACTCCGGCGCCGTCTTCGCGTTCGGCCTCTCCGAGAAGGAGCACGGCGCCGACGTCTACAGCACCGACATGATCGTCACGAAGACCGCCGACGGTTACCGCGCCAACGGCAGCAAGTACTACATCGGCAACGGCAACGTCGCCGGCATGGTCAGCGTCTTCGGCAAGATCGACGACGAGTACCTCTTCTTCGCCGTGGACAGCCAGCACGAGAACTTCAAGCTGGTGAAGAACGTCGTCGACAGCCAGATGTTCGTCAGCGAGTTCCGCCTGGAGGACTACCCGCTGACCGACGCGGACGTCCTGCACCGCGGCCCCGACGCCTTCTCCGCCGCGCTGAACACCGTCAACGTCGGCAAGTTCAACCTGTGCACGGCCAGCATCGGCATCTGCGAGCACTCCTTCTACGAGGCGATCACCCACGCCCACAACCGGATCCTCTACGGCAACCCGGTCACCGACTTCCCGCACGTGCGGCAGAACTTCGTCGACGCCTACGCCCGCCTCGCCGCGATGAAGCTCTTCGCCGATCGCAGCGTCGACTACTTCCGCAGCGCCGGCGAGGACGACCGCCGCTACCTGCTCTTCAACCCCATCACCAAGATGAAGGTCACGAGCGAGGGCGAGAACGTCATCGACCTGCTCTGGGACGTCATCGCCGCCAAGGGTTTCGAGAAGGACACGTACTTCACCCGCGCCACGGCCGACATCCGCGCACTGCCCAAGCTCGAGGGCACCGTGCACGTGAACCTGGCCCTGGTGCTGAAGTTCATGCCCAACTACCTGTTCAACCCCAAGGACTACGCCGAGGTCCCGACCCGCCACGACGCGAGCGACGACGACTTCTTCTGGCACCAGGGCCCCGCGCGCGGTCTCGGCAAGGTCCAGTTCCACGACTGGGAGCCGATCTACGCCGAGCACGCGCACCTGCCGAACGTGGCGCTGTTCCACGAGCAGGCGAACGCGCTCAAGACCCTGCTCACCACCGCGGCACCGGACGCGGAGCAGCAGAAGGACCTCGACTTCCTGCTGAACCTGGGTCACCTCTTCACCCTGGTCGTCTACGGCCAGCTGGTGCTGGAGCAGGCCAAGACCACCGACACCGGTGACGCCGTCGTAGACCAGATCTTCGACGTGCTGGTCCGCGACTTCGCCGGGTACGCGACCGCGTTGCACGGCAAGCCGAGCAGCACCGAGGCCCAGCAGCAGTGGGCGGTGCAGCAGATCCGCAAGCCGCACGTCGACCAGGCCCGCTTCGACGCCGTGTGGCAGCAGGTGGTCGCGCTCTCCGGCCGCTACGAGATGCGCCCCTAGCCCTGGTAGCGCTCCAACGCCGTGATCAGGAGTTCGAGCCCGAACTCGAACTCCTGGTCGTGGTCGTAGGTCCCCAGCTCGTCGATGACCTCCGCCGACAACGGGAACGCCGCCGCGTCCACGCCCTCGAACGGTGAGAGCGCGATCCCGCCGAGCTCCGGCGACGTCGCGACCTCCCTCATCAGGGTTCCGAGCAGGTACGACACCATCGCCCGCATCATCCCGACGGCGACCTTGCCGCGGAAGCCGGCCTTCTCGATGTTCACCAGCGCGGCCTCGATGGTCCGGAACCCCGCCTCCCCGCTCAGCCGCCGGGTCGCGAGCAGCACGAACGCCCGCGGATGCTGCCGCGCGAGCTCCCGCACCGCACGCGCGTGCGCACGGACGTGGTCGCGCCAGTCGTCGCTGTCGACGTGATAGGGCTTGGCCTGCGCCATGATCCGCTCGGCGGCGAGGTCGACCAGCACCGCCTTGTTCGGCACGTGGTTGTACAGCGACATCGTGCCCGCGCCCAGCTCCGCCGCGAGCCGCCGCATCGAGACGGCCTCCACGCCCTCGCGTTCGATCAGCCGCACCGCCACATCCACGATGCGGGCGCGGGTCAGCGGTTCACGGGGCGAGGACACTGGCGAAGACCATACGACGTGGAGTAGCTTCCGTCCGACGTACGGCGTACGTAGGAGGTCGGGCGGCATGACCGAGTCCAAGGCGCTCAGAGCGCTGCGCGAGGCGATCGTCCTGGAGCTCATCGAGTCGCAGAACGAGTACGACTTCGACGCGGGCCTGGCCCCCTTCAGCCGCCCCCGGTTCGAGATCATGGCCACCGGTCAGGTCCTCGACGGCACCGAGGCGGTGCGGGACTACTGGACGCGCACGCGCGCGGCGTTCCCCGACCAGAAGAGCAAGGTCGTCGAGGTCTACCACGCCGACGACGCCGTGATCGTCGAGTTCGAGCTGCAGGGCACGCACCTGGGCAGCCTGACCGGCGAACCGGTGACCGGCAAGTCGTTCAAGGTCCGGATGTCCGGGTTCTTCCTGTTCGACAAGGACGTGCTGGTCTGCCAACGCGTCTACGGCGACTCCGCGACGGTGCTGCACCAGCTCGGCCTGATCGAGGCCCCGCAAGAGTATTAGCGCCCGCACGGGCACAAGACGCAGCGAAGCCGCTGTCCGAAAACGGACAGCGGCTTCGCGACAGATCAGATGTGCTGACCAGTCAGACTCAGACGGCGCGAACGCCCTGGGCCTGCGGGCCCTTCTGGCCCTGACCGATCTCGAACTCGACCCGCTGGTTCTCCTCGAGAGCCTTGTAGCCGTTCATCTGGATCTCGGAGTAGTGGACGAACACGTCGGCGCCACCGTTGTCAGGGGAGATGAAGCCGAAGCCCTTCTCCGCGTTGAACCACTTGACGGTGCCCTGTACTGCCATCTTGCTACTTCTCCTCTAACAGGTGCCGGATCGCGCTCGCGACCACCGGGTCAAGCTTGGAACTGCGTCATCTCCGGAACCTGGAGAATCCACACGCTCTCAACCTCGTCGCATGATCACGCTCAAGCACGAACACACAACGTACGACCATGGACAGTGAACCACGACCTCCCGCTCCCAGTCGAGCCATCGTTCGCGCTGCTACCGTGAGATCCGGAACGAGGACGCGGAGGTGGCCGTGCCCCAGGTGGCGGCGTTGTCGATCACGGTGGCGGTGGCCCCGCGCGTGCGCGCCGGACTGCACGCCCTCCTGTTCGCCCGGTTGACCAGCCTGTCCGCCGAGCTCGCCCCGCGGCCCTCCGGCGGCGTGACGAACCTCGTCACCGGGACCGTCACCGGCAACGTGGTCCAGGTCACCGGAAACGTCGACGGTGGCATCAACATCGGCTCCGGGCCGCACCGGAGGCGGTAACCTGGAGGGTCGTTGGACCCGGGGGGCCGTGGCTTTGACCGGCAGTGAACGACTGCTCTTCTTCTTCGTCGGACTGGTGACCACGTTCGTGTTCATCCGCATCAGCGTGCGCATGATCAGGGCGAAGGTGCGCTGGTGGCCGCGCAACGTCGTGCACGGGGACACGCACGTGCACCACGTCGTGTTCGGCACGGTGCTGCTGCTCCTGTCCAGCGTGACCAGCCTGGTGATCCCGGACGACCTGCACGGCGCGCGGCTCGCGGCCGCGGCGGGGCTCGGCGTCGGGGCCGCGCTGGTGCTGGACGAGTTCGCGCTGATCCTGCACCTGCGGGACGTGTACTGGACGAAGGCGGGCCGGCTGTCGGTGGACGCGGTGTTCCTCGCCGTGGGGCTGACCGGGCTGTTCCTGCTGGGCGCGCGGCCGCTGGGCTACGACGAGGTGCTGCAGCTCAACCCGGAGACGACGCCGGCGAGCACGTTCACGTTGCGGCTCATCGCGATCGGCGTCAACCTGTGCTTCGCCATCGCGGCACTGCTCAAGGGCAAGATCTGGACCGGACTGCTGGGCCTGCTGGTGCCGGTCGTGCCCGCGGTGGGCGCGGTCCGGCTCGCGCGGCCGGGGTCGCCGTGGGCGCGCTGGCGCTACCGGGAGGGCTCGCGGAAGCTGGCCCGCGCGTACCGGCGCGAGGCGCGGATCCGGCAGCCGATCATCCGGGCGAAGATCGCCGTGCAGGAGTTCATCTCCGGCCGCCACGACCTCCCCGACTAGTGCCGGGGAGGTCGTGGCGGGCGACCGGGGTCAGCCGCCGACGATGTCCTGCTGCACGCACACCGGTTGCAGCTCGCTCGCGCACAGCTCCTGCGCCTTGATCACGCCCTGGGTCACCATGGTGCGCACCGTGTCGCGCTTGATCAGCGTGGCGCCCAGCAGCACGGCCTTCACGTCCCGCCGGGAGACGGGGTCGCGCAGGTTGCCCGTCGCGAGGTCGTCGGCACCGGCCAGGTCGCCGCGGGCGACCGCGATGGCCAGCCGGGCGGCCGCCTCCGCCTCGTCGCGCACCGGCTTGTAGACGGTCACGCACTGGTCGCCGCGCAGCACGGCCCGCAGACCGTCCAGTGTGGCGTCCTGCCCGGTGACCGGGACCTTGCCCGCGAGGCCCTTCTTCCTGAGCACCTCGATGACCGCGCCGCCGAGGCCGTCGTTCGCGGCGACCACGCCGTCGACCTTGCCGCCGTTCTCGGTGAGGATCCGCTCGAACACCTGTCCGCCGAGGACCGCGTCCCAGTTGTCCACCGGCGCCGACTTCACGAGCTTCAGCGCCCCGCTGGCGTACTTGGCCTCCAGCCGGTCCTTGTGGCCCTGCGCGAACAGCGTCGCGTTGTGGTCGGTGGGCGCGCCCTCGACCTCGATGATCTGGGCACCCGGCCGGTCACCGAGGCAGCCGAGCAGCCCCTCCGCCTGGAGCTGGCCGACGTTGCGGCTGTCGAAACCGACGTGGTACTCGGCCAGGCCGCCGAGCGTCACGCGGTCGTAGTCGATGACCGTGATGCCGGCGTCTTTCGCCTTCTTCTGCACGGCGAGGCCACCGGCCGACGACAACGGCGTGATGACCAGTACCTTCACCTTGCGCCGGATCATCTCGTCGGCGATCTGGGCGAACTTCGCCTCGTTGCCGTCCGCGTTCTCGATGAACGGCTCGATGTCGGCGTAGTTGAACGCCTGCGTCAACAATGGGCGATCTTGTTCTTCCCACCGCGTCGAGGACGTTCGGTCCGGAAGGATTACACCGACAACGGGTTTGGGGCCGCGCGTGGGCAGGGACAGACCGCCCTGGTCAGCATCGCCGCAACCGGAGAGAAGGAGGAGCGCGCATGCCGACGCCGCCATTACCCGTCTTCGCATAAACGCGGAGTTCATCGCTTGCGAGATGTTAAGTCAAGATTTCTTCTCGGCCATCACGCTCTGCGGCCGATCGACTACAGTTCGATTCCGTACGAAAGGCGCTGATGTTCGCCCTATTTCGCACCTAGTGTGCTGGACTTGGGCGGCAATCGGGGGCCGTACCTTCTGTGTTGGATCCAGCCCTGACCGGGTGTGAGGAGACAGCTAGGTGAGAACGCGCAGAACCGTGATGGCGGTGGCGGCAACGGTGTCGCTGATCGCCGCGGGCACATCGGCGGCGGGGGCAGCGCCGGCCGCGGCCGGGCAGCAGCAGGACACGGAGTACACGGTGCTCCTGCAGGACCCGGGCAACCGCGACTTCGCGATCGACGCCGTGCACGCGGCGGGTGGCGAGGTCGTGCGGGACAACCAGGCGATCGGCCTGCTGACCGTGAAGGCACCCGCGAACGGCTTCGTGGAGAAGGTCTCGGCGTCGAAGGACGTCGCCGGCGCCGCACGCGCGAAGCCGATCGGCCACGCGCCGGCGCAGAAGAAGGCCGAGAAGGCCAAGCGCGACAACGTGGAGAAGGAGAACACCACCACCGCGGCGAACAAGGCTCCCGCCGCGCCGAAGTCGACCGCGGGCATGGACCCGCTCGACGGCGACCTGTGGGGCCTGAACCTCGTCCGCTCGAACATCGCCCGCGCCAAGCAGGCCGGTGACAAGCGGGTGTACGTCGGCATCCTCGACACCGGTGTGGACGGTTCGCACCCGGACATCGCGCCGAACTTCAACAACGAGCTGTCGCGCAACTTCACCGTCGACATCCCGAACGACGCCGACGGTGGCGAGTTCGACGGCCCGTGCGAGTTCCGCGGCTGCGTCGACCCGGCCAACTGGGACGACGGCGGCCACGGCACGCACGTCGCCGGCACCATCGGCGCCGCTGCCAACGGCTTCGGCATCTCCGGTGTCGCGCCGGGCGTGTCGCTGGTCAACATCCGCGGTGGGCAGGACGCGGGGTCGTTCTTCCTGCAGCCGGTCGTCGACGCGCTGACCTACGGCGCCGACATCGGCCTCGACGTGATCAACATGTCGTTCTACGTCGACCCGTGGTACATGAACTGCGCCAACGACTCCACCGCCACGGCGGAGGAGCAGCTGGAGCAGCGCACGATCATCGCGACCGTGCAGCGCGCCCTGAACTACGCGCACCGCAAGGGCGTCACGCTGATCGGCGCGGGCGGCAACAACCACGAGGACCTCGGCAAGCCGCGCACCGACACGGCGAGCCCGAACTACCCGCCGGGTCACGCCCGTCCCCGCCCGATCGACAACGCCACCTGCCTCAACCTGCCGACCGAGGGCAACCACGTCATCTCGGTCTCGTCGCTCGGCCCGTCGACCGCCAAGGCGGACTACTCCAACTACGGTGTGGAGCAGACCGCGCTCTCGGCTCCCGGCGGCTACTTCCGCGACGGCCTCGGCACGCCGTGGTACCGCACCAACGAGAACATGATCCTGTCGACCTACCCGCGCAACGTCGCCCTCGCCGAGGGCAACATCGACGAGGCCGGGAACATCACGCAGAAGGGCCTCGACGCCGGCGTCAAGAAGGCCGTCGACGGTGACAGGGTCGGCTACTACCAGTACCTGCAGGGCACCTCGATGGCCGCCCCGCACGCCGCTGGTGTCGCCGCGCTGGTCGTGAGCCAGTACGGCAAGAAGGACAAGAAGAACGGCGGCCTCACCCTCGACCCCGACAAGGTCGAGAAGGTGCTGTACAAGACGGCGATCCAGCGTGCGTGCCCGAACCCGCGCACGGTGTCGTACGTCAACGTCGGCCGTTCCGCCGAGTTCGACGCCACCTGCGAGGGTGACGCGAAGTTCAACGGCTTCTACGGTCACGGCATCGTGGACGCCTACGGCGCGGTGACCCGCGGCGGTCAGTTCATCTGATTTCCGTTGCACCACAGGGGCTCCCGGCTTCGGCCGGGAGCCTTTGCCGTTTCCGGGGCCCGTTGCGGGGATTGTCCGTTTCGCGAATTAGTAAAGACTCTTGCCAATAGTGGTGTGGACCGCTTACCGTTGCCCTCACGCCGCCCGGGACCCCACACATCTCTGCCCCGGAGGAAAACCGTGAAACTCTCTGGTCGCATCGCGGCCGCGCTTCTGGCGTGCGCCGCGCTCATCACCACCACCGCAACAACGGCTTCCGCAGCCAACCTCGACGAGCCGCGCCTCAAGGACATCGCGATGCAGATCGTGTCCAGCGCGGAGAACTCCTCCACGGACTGGAGGGCCCAGTTCGGCTACATCGAGGACATCGACGACGGTCGCGGCTACACCGCCGGGATCATCGGCTTCTGCAGTGGCACGGGGGACATGCTCGACCTGGTCGAGCTCTACAAGTCCCGCAAGCCCGGCAACGTGCTGGAGAAGTACCTCCCCGCACTGCGCAGGGTGAACGGCACGGACTCGCACTCGGGCCTGGACCCGAACTTCACCAGGGACTGGAAGACCGCGGCGAAGGACTCGACCTTCAAGGCGGCCCAGGAGTCCGAACGCGACCGCGTGTACTTCAACCCGGCCGTGGCACAGGGCAAGGCCGACGGAGTGCGCGCGCTCGGCCAGTTCGCTTACTACGACGCGATCGTCGTCCACGGCGACGGTGGCGACAAGACCAGCTTCAGCAACATCCGCAAGCGCGCGCTGGGCAAGGCGAAGCCGCCGTCGCAGGGCGGCAACGAGACCACCTGGCTCAACGCGTTCATGGACGCCCGCGTGTGGGCGATGAAGCAGGAGGCCGCGCACGAGGACGTCTCCCGCATCGAGACCGCGCAGCGCGTGTGGCTCAAGGCAGGCAACTTCGACCTGAAGACGCCGCTCAAGTGGAAGGTCTACGGCGACAGCTTCGAGATCAGGTGACCTCGTGACCGCGCAGGTGAAGGGCGTCCCGATCGGGGCGCCCTTCACCGTGCGACCGGGGGTGGTCCCCTGCCGCGCTTCGACGCAGCGCGCTCCCCCGCGCGGCCGAACGGGTGATCCATTCGGCCAACACGGCGAAACCGCAGGCAGATTGCGTCGTTCGCCCCCGTAGGAACTCCACGGCTGCATAGAGTTCTTCGATCCCCGCACCTCGGAGGAGGCCAACGGTGTTCGAAGGGCGCACCCGGCTGCGCGGACTCGTCCAAGGCCTGGTCGGGGCCGTGGGGGCAGGTGCGACACCGGTGCTCGTCGTCGAGGGCTGCGGAGGCTCCGGCAAGTCCGCGCTGCTGCACCAGACGGTGCTGGAGTGGCAGGACCGGACGCCCACGGTGCTCGTGCGGCCGCGTGAGCTGAGCGCCGACGACGAGGACACCGCGTGGGACAGCGCGGTGCGGCCGGTGCTCGCGGCCGTGCTGCTGGGGCTGAGCACCGAGGTCCCCGGCTTCCCCCTGTCGTTCGAACGCGTCCTGCTCGCGCAGATCGCCATGCGCGTCGACACCGACACCCTCGACCAGGAGGCCGCGCTCGAAGAGCTCAACCGGCAGACGAACAACTACCGCGACCGCAACCTGCGCGACCTGGTGCGCGACCTCGCCGCCACGGCCGGCTCGCTGATCCAGCTGCCGGTGGACCCGGCGCCGGTGGTGAACCGGATCGCCGACTACCTCGGCGGCATGCTGGAAACCTCGCGCCGGGCGTCCGGCTTCCGCTGGAGCAGGGCGGCGCTGGAGTGGTTCGGGCACCAGGACCAGCGGCTCTCCCTCAACGCCGACCACGCCCGGTTGCGGCTGAGCGCCCAGGCCCGCAGCAGGGACCCCGACGTGCGCCGCGACGTCGACGACCTGCTCGTCGCCGCCCTGCTGGCCGATCTGCGGCACAGCCTCGCGCCGGTCAGCACCCGGCGGCACAACGTGCTGATGCTGCTCGACGACGGCGACATCGCGGTGGCCACGACGTTCGTCCGCGCGCTGCTGCGGGTGCGCAGGGCGATCGCGGACACCGCCCGCGGCGGCCATCCCGCGCTGCCCGACCCGCTGCTCGTCGTGACCACGAGCGGCGGGCTGCTGGCCGAGGAACTGGCCGAGGACGAGCTGCCGGAGGCACCGGTGCTCGCCGAGTCCGATGTGGACGCCGACCTCGCCCGCTCAGCACGCGTGTGGCTGCGGGTCCGGTCGGAGGACCTGACGAGCAAGGACGTCGTGCAGCTCGCCAAGAGCCACCTGTGGCCCAACGACCTCGCCGCGAGCACCGTGGGCAAGGTCGTGCACCGGTTGAGCCGCGGTCACCCGAAGTCCGTCGACACGCTGCTGCGCAAGCTCCACGACGAACCGAGCCGCACCCGTGAGCCCGCCAGGCTGCTGCGCGGCGCGGAGACGGGCCTGCTCGAACCGTTCGTGCGCGAGTTCTCCGCCGGGGGCAGGGCGAACAAGCACCACGTGCAGGCCCTCGTCACGTTGTCGGCGGCGCTCACCAAGCTGGAGGCGCAGACGCTCGCCCCGCTGCTGCCCGACCCGGTCGGGCTGGGCTCGCCGCTGTACTCGTCGCCGACGCTGTGGACACCGGGTGAGTCCGGTGAGCAGCGGCTGCCACCGCTCGTCCGCTACCTCGGCCTGCGGCTGCTGGCCGCGCGGCCCGGCACCGACGAGGCGTCGTGGGACGCGGTGGTCGGCAAGCTGCGCGACCACGCCGGTGACGAGGGTCCCCGGCTGCGGCACACGCTGCTGCTGGGCGACCGCGCGGCGGTGGCGGCGGAGCTGCTGGAGTCGTTGGCGGACATGGCGACCAAGGCCTGGCTCGACCTCTTCGACCTGGTCACCGGTGAGGTGAACCCGCGCGAGACCGCGCCGGACTCGATCGGCGGTGCCGCGCGCGGCAGCGACCTGGCCCACGTCCACCGGCTGCTCGGCGTCGTGCCCGCGTTCGACCACGACCCGTGCGTCACCGACCCCGACGTGCTGCAGGACTACGCCGTGCACGTGGAACAAGCCCTGCGGCAGCTCTCCAACCGCGCGCAGGACCCGGCGCTGCTGCTCAGGCGCGCACAGCGCTACGAACGGTTCGGGAGGAACCACCGGTGACGTTCACCGAACGCTTCTACCTCGGGATCTGGCCCAGACCGCGAGCGCTGCGGCACCCCGCGAAGTGGACCGACTGGCTGCGCCCGGTCGCCGTGCTCGCGGTCGTCGCGCTCGTGGCCGGGGGCGTCACCGGCGGTCCGTGGCTGTGGAAGCGGTTGTCCTGCAAGGACGGCTGGCTGCCCAGCGCGGACGTGTGGTCGGCCGGCGGCGAGTGCGTCGGGCTGAGCCAGGGGCCCTACGCCTTCGAGCTCGACGCGTTCACGAACGTGCTGAAGGTGATCGAGAAGCAGAACGCCGCGGCGGCCGAGGTCTGCGACCCCAGCGGCACCCCGGTGACGGTCGGCGTGCTGCTCACGATGACCGACCAGTACGCCGGTGCGCGAGCCGTGCACGAGCTGGAGGGCATGGCGGCCGGGCAGGCCCGCGCGAACGGCACCGGCTGCCTGCACCCGGTGCGGCTGCTGGTCGGCAACATCGGCGCGTACGGGCCGGAGCAGGAGGCCGTGCAGGTCGCGCGCCGACTCGCCGACCACCCCGAGGTCGTCGCCGTGGCCGGGATCGGGCTGAGCCACCAGCACTCGGCGGAGATCGCCGACCTGCTGGCGGCGGAGAAGATCCCGATGGTCTCGGACCTGGTCACGGCGGAGGGGTTCGACCAGAGCGGTTCCACGGCGCAGGAGACGGACTACAGCGGCTGCGAGCCCGACACGACCTACCAGAACGGCGTGGGCCGCGACCACTACTACCGGGTGGCCTTCCGCGGCTCCGAGCAGATCCGCTCGCTCGGCGCGGCGCTGCCGGGCACCCGGCTCGACTTCATCATGGTGCCGACCGGCGGCACCGACCCCTACACCTGCACCGCGTTGCCGTTGATGCACAAGCAGTTCGGCGGCAACATCACCGAGGTCAAGTTCGACCCGGACGAGGCGAGCACGGTGTCGCAGACCGCCAGGCGGGTCTGCAACGTGACCAAGGACGTGACGGTCGGCTACATCGCCCGCGGCCGCGACCTGGCGATGTTCCTGCACAGCCTCGACCAGGAGTTCTCGCAGGGCCACTGCTCGGCGAGCTCGATCACGGTGGTGAGCACGTCGGACGGGCAGCGGGTGCGGGCGGCCGAGCTCGACCCGCGGCTGGAGGACCTGCGCGTGCAGGCGTTGTCCTCGCCCTCCTTCACCTCCGGCAAGCTGCGCCTGGTGGCCACCCTGGTCGGTGGGGCGGACAAGCAGGTCCCCGGCAACACCGGGTTCGCCGACTTCGAGCGCCAGTTCACCCGGATCGGGTTCGACGTGGCGCACACCGACGCGGGCTGGGCGGTCAACGGCTACGACGCCGTGTCCGTGGTCGAGGAGGCCGTCAACAAGCTGCCGGTGACCAAACCGGTGCAGCGCAGCCAGGTGAACACCCAGATCAGCTTCGTCTCCTCACCGGAGACCGCGGTGCTGGGAGCGGGCGGGCCGATCATGTTCGACAACGACGGCAACCGGGTCGGCGCCGAGCCGCCGGTCGTGCGGGTGTGCCCGTTGCCGCAAAAGCAGAACGGGGCGGTGGGCCGGGTCCGCAGCGTGACGCTGCACCCCGGCACCCCCACCCCGTCCTGCTGAGCGGGCGTCTGCAAGTACCACCGACTTCATGTCGGTGGTACTTGCAGACGCCACTTCCTAGAGCTGGGTCCAGTCGAGCACCGGCGCCGCGAAGTCGCGGATGGACGCCAGCAGCCCCAGGCGGGCCGCCTTCACGTCCGCGTCCTCGGCCATCACGAGCACCTCGTCGAAGAACGTGTTGATCGGCCCGGTCAGCTCCCCGGCCGCCGCCACGAACGCCGCGAGACCGGCGACGTCCTTGGTCACACCGTCGAACGCCTTGTGCAGCGCCACTTCCGCCGGCTCGGCCAGCACCGCGGCGTCGTAGGACGGCGCCACGTCCGCGGGCACGATCCGGCGCACCCGCTGCAACGCGGCCGCGAGTGCGTCGAAGGACTCGTCGCCCGCCAGCGACTCCAGCTGCGCGAGCGTCTCGTCGGCGAGGACCGGCGAGTCGGCCAGCGGCAGCACCGCCTGCACGAACCGGTGCTCGTGGCCCGCGTCGAGCAGCGCCTGCTCGTAGCGGCGGACGGCGAACTCCCGTGCCGTCTCCAGCGCCTCGGCCGGCACCTCGAGCCCTTCCGCGGCGAGCGACAGCGCCTTCGTCAGCGTGATCGCGCGCAGGCCGGGGAACGCGCGCAGCACGCTCACCGCGCCCAGCGCCGCCCGCCGGAGCCCGAACGGGTCGGACGAGCCGGTCGGCTGCGCCCCGATGCCGAAGAGGCCTGCCAGCAGGTCGAACCGGTCCGCGAGCGACAGCAGCGCACCCGGCACCGACGACGGCAGCGCGTCACCGGCCGACCGGGGCAGCTCCATCTCCCACAACGCCTGCGCGACCTCGGGGGTCTCCCCCGCCCGCACCGCGTACTCCTTCGCCATCACACCGGCGAGCGACGACAGCTCGATCACCATCTGCGAGCCGAGGTCGAACTTCGCGAGCTGCCCCGCGCGGTCCAGCGTCTCGCGGTCGACCTCGACCACACCGGCGAAGCGACCGGCCAGTGCGGCGATGCGGCCGGCGCGGTCGGCCATCGAGCCGAGCTTGTCCGCGAACGTCAGCTTCGCCAGCCCCGCCTTCATCTCCTCCAGCGGCGTCTTGAGGTCGGCGCGCCAGAAGAACGCCGCGTCCTCGTACCGGGCGCGCAGCACGGCCTCGTTGCCCGCGCGGACCAGGTCGGCGTCCACCGACCCGTTCGCCACGGCCACGAAGTGCGGCAGCAGCGCGCCGTCGGCGGTGCGGACCGGCAGGTACCGCTGGTGCTTGCGCATGACCGTGGTGAGGATCTGGCCGGGCAGCTCCAGGTACCGCTCCTCGAACGAGCCGAGGATCGGCGTCGGCCACTCGACCAGGTTCGTCACCTCGTCCAGCAGGCCGTCGACCTCCGCGACACCGCCGGCGGACGCGGCGAGCTCCTGCGCGGCGGCCACGATCGCCTCGGCGCGGGCCTGCGCGTCGACCTGGATGCCGTGTGAGGACAGGAACTCCGGGTAACCGTCCGCGGCGGACACCTCGACCACCGGCGCGTCGGCCGTGCGGTGCACGCGGGTGACCGTGCCGGAGGCCAGCGCCGACACCGCGACCGGCACCGGCGTGGTGCCGAGCAGCGCGAGCAGCCAGCGGATCGGGCGGGTGAACGACAGCTTCGGGTCGTTCCACTTCATGTTCTTCTCGGCGCGCAGGTCGGAGATGACCTCGCCGAGCAGCCCGCTGAGCACCTCGACGGCACCGCGACCGGCATCGGTCCTGGTGAGCGCCACGAACTCGACGCCGTTCTCCTCGACCCGGCCCAGCGCGGCGACGTCGACGCCCTGGCCGCGGGCGAAGCCCTGCACGGCCTTCGTCGGGTTGCCGTCGGCGTCGAACGCGGCGGAGACCCGCGGTCCGCGCACCGTGCGCTCGGCGTCCGGCTCCTGCGGCGACACCTCGGGCACCAGCACGACGATCCGGCGCGGCGTGCCGTGCACGGTCACCTCGCCGTGCGTCAGGCGGGTCGCACCGAGCTTCGCCGTCACACCGGCGCGCACCGCGTCCACGGTCCGCAGCACCTCGGCCGGCGGCAGCTCCTCCGTGCCGATCTCGAACAGCAGCGTCGCGGGCTCGGTCACGTCGGCGAACGACGTCGGCGCGGCGGCGGGGGCCAGGGTCTCGGCGAGGCCCAGCGGGTGGCCGAGCTCCTCGCGCCGCTCCGCCCACAGCGCGGCGACCTCGCGGGCCAGCCCGCGCATCCGGCCGAACGCACGCGCGCGCTCGGTCGTAGAGATCGAACCGCGCGCGTCGAGCACGTTGAAGATGTGCGAGCACTTCAGCACGAAGCTGTGCGCCGGGACGGGCAGGCGGGCGTCGAGCATCCGGCGCGCCTCGGCCGCGAACTCCTCGAAGAGGCGCTTGTTCGCCTCCACGTCCGCGTCGTCGAGGTAGTACCGCGACATCTCGTACTCGGACTGGCCGAACGCCTCGCCGTAGGAGATGCCGGGCGCGTAGGCGATCTTCTTGAAGTGGTCGACGCCCTGCAGCGCCATCATGATCCGCTCGATGCCGTAGGTGATCTCCACCGACACCGGGTCCAGCGTCATGCCGCCGGCCTGCTGGAAGTAGGTGAACTGGGTGATCTCCAGGCCGTCGAGCCAGACCTCCCAGCCCAGGCCCCACGCGCCCAGTGCGGGCGAGGCCCAGTTGTCCTCGACGAACCGCACGTCGTGGGCCCGCACGTCGATGCCCAGCGCCTCCAGCGAGCCCAGGTAGAGCTCCTGCGGGTTGCCGGGGTCGGGCTTGAGGATCACCTGGAACTGGGTGTGGGTCTGCAGCCGGTTCGGGTTCTCGCCGTAACGGGCGTCGTCGGGCCGCACGGACGGCTCCACGTACGCGACGCGCCACGGCTCGGGACCGAGCACCCGGAGCACGGTCGCCGGGTTCAGCGTCCCGGCTCCGACCTCGGTGTTGAAGGGCTGCACGACGAGGCAGCCCCGTTCGGTCCAGTACTTGGTCAGCGCGAGCAGCGCGTCCTGCATCGTCAACACGGCGGCCAGTCTACGAAGCGGACAAAACCCCTGGTCACGGGGCCTGGATCGGGTGGTCTTCCCCACTGTGTCACGCTACGCACAACCAAGTGGGGAGTCACCACGTCTACTTGGGGTACCCGCACGTGCCGAGAGGAGTGGGTGTGGACAACCGGCCGCCGCGGCCAGGAGAGCCGAACGGGTCTCCTCGGCGACCCAGCGCCACCCCGCGTCCGCCGTCGGGGCAGCCCCGCCGTCCTCAGGACCCGCCGCGCGGCTCGGAGCCGCCCCGCAGGGACCCGCGCCGGTCGGACCAGCCGAAGCGCCAGGAACCGCCGCGCCGGGAGCCGCCCAGGCGCGTGGAACCACCCCGTCGCGGCACGTCGGACAGCCGCGGCGAGCCAGCGGGCCGCGCGGAGCCGCGCCGTGTGCCCGCCCGCGCCTCGTCGTCCGGCCCGCGCCCGCGTCCGGTGGCCGACCGCCCCACCGTCCGCACGACCCCGGCGAAGACCGCCGCGCCCGCCGCCAAGCCGCCGCAGCGCCCCGCCCAGCGCCCGCGTCCCGCCGCCGCCCGCCGCCCGAGCGCGGCCCAGCGCGGTGCGTCGACCGGCGCCAGGATCTTCATCAGCATGCTGTCGGCGACGGTCCTGCTGGTCACCGGCATCGCGTGGCAGAACCTCACCTCGTTGACCGACGGCCTCACCAAGCAGGACCTGAACCTCGCCGACGCCGGGGAGAAGCCCGCCGACGGCGCGATCGACATCCTGCTCGTCGGCATGGACAGCCGCACCGACTCCAAGGGCAACCCGCTGCCGCAGAACGTCCTGAACGAGCTGCAGGCGGGCGGCAGCGACGACGGCGGGTTCAACACCGACACGCTGATCCTGCTGCACATCCCGAACGACAGCGGCAAGGCCTTCGCGGTGTCGTTCCCGCGCGACTCCTACGTGAAGATCGCGGGCGGCTTCGGCCGCCACAAGATCAACTCCGCCTACGGCTACGCCAAGAACCAGGCCGCCGAGAAGCTCAAGGGCAGCGGCAAGAGCGGCCCCGAGGTCGAGATGGAGTCGCGCAAGGCCGGCGCGAACAACCTCATCGAGACCATCCAGAACCTGACCGACGTGAAGATCGACCACTACGCCGAGGTCAACCTGGTCGGCTTCTACGAGATCACCAAGGCCATCGGCGGCATCGACGTGTGCCTGAACTCGAACGTCCGCGACAGCTTCTCCGGCGCGAACTTCAAGGCAGGCCCGCAGACCATCGAGGGCAAGAACGCGCTGGCGTTCGTCCGCCAGCGCCACGGCCTGCCCATGGGCGACCTCGACCGCGTCGTCCGCCAGCAGGTGTTCATGGCCGGTCTGGCGAAGAAGATGCTCTCCGCGGGCGTGCTGGCCGACAGCACCAAGCGCAACGACATGATCAAGGCCGTGTCCGGCGCGATCGTGCTCGACGACGGCTGGGACATCACGAAGTTCGCGTTGCAGATGAAGGACATGACCGGCGGGAACATGACGTTCCAGACCATCCCGACCGGCAACCCCGACCTGCAGACCCCCGAGGACGGCAGCGCGGTCGAGGTGAAGGAGAACGAGGTCCGCAAGTTCGTGAAGAACCTCGGCAAGACCCCGGACGCCGCCGACGTCCCCGACCCGACCTTCGACAACGCCACCGTCACGGTCGACGTCCGCAACGCCTCCGGCCAGCCCGGCCTCGCGGCCACGGTCCTGCAGTCCCTCGTCACGAAGGGCTTCGTCGGCGGCCAGACCGGCAACGCCGCCGCGCTGGCCACGTCCGTCGTCCGCTACCCCCAGGGCGGCGAGGCGGCCGGCAAGGCCGTCCAGCAGGTCCTGGGCGGCATCGACACCGAGGAGGACGGCGACCTCCCCGCCGGCCGCGTCCGCGTGTTCCTCGGCGCGGACTACTCCGGTCCCGGCTCGCAGGGCTTCACCGGCACCCCGCTGCTCGCACTGGACGGCGCCCGCCAGCAGCCCGCCCCGCCCCCTGCCCCCATCTCCGCGGACGGCGTGCGCTGCGTGAACTGATACTCAGAGTAGAGTTCTTTACCCCGTTCGGGGGATGTTGGCCGTAAGTTGCGTAAGCGGCGAAGCATCGGCGCCTTCCATCAGCGTGAGACCCGCTCATGGGGTGGAGGAAACCGGTGACGACTGCGACAGGACCGATCGACACAGCCGCGTACCAACGCGTGCTCGGTGACGAGATCCGCAGCCTTCGCAAGCAGCGCGGCTGGACCAGGAAAGAACTGAACAAGCGCTTGCAGACGGAGATCTCCCTGCAGACCCTGGCGACGTACGAGCTGGGCACCCGCCAGTGCTCGGTCGTGCGCCTGGTCGAGATCTGCCACGCACTCGACGTGCCCGCGCACGAGGTGCTGGCCCGCGTGCACGAACGCTTCTTCGGCGACACGCCGGCAGGTCACCTGACCCTGAACCTGTCCCTGGTCGCCGCCACGGACAACCCCCGCCTCGCGCCACTGCGCCGGTGGGCGGCCGGGCGCCTGCACGTGCTGCCTCCCGGGGCGTCACCGGAGGTGCACCTCGACCTGGCGGCGGTGGAGAACATGGCGCAGCTCTGCCAACTGCCGGCGGTGGAGCTGATCCGCACGCTGCGGTCGATGTCCCGTTAGAACGGTCGCGGGGAACGCGGGCGGAGCCGCGGGAACAGCACCCACCGTTGTACCGAACCCCGTTCACACCACCGAAACCACCGCCCACGAAGGGTTACCCGCCCACGCCGGTAGCATCGCCGGGGTGAACGATTCCCCCGCCCGCCTCCCCCTGCGCACCGCAGCCGCCGTGAAGCTGGGCAACCTGAGCTCCACGCTGTCCCAGAAGATGGGTCTCGGCGCAGGTGGCATGATCGGCGGCCGAGTCGCCCTCAAGCTCGACCCCCAGGCGTTGAACCGCCTGACCGCCGGCCGCAGGGTCGCCGTGGTCACCGGCACGAACGGCAAGACGACCAGCACGATGATGCTGGCCAGGGCCGTCACGGCGCTGGGTGAGGTCGCCACCAACCACAGCGGCGCGAACATGCCAGACGGGCACGTGACGGCGCTGTCGAAGCAGCCGGACGCCCCGTACGCCGTGCTGGAGTGCGACGAGGGGTACTTCCCCGCCGTCGCCGGTGCCAGCAACCCGGCGGTCGCGGTGATCCTGAACCTCAGCCGCGACCAGCTCGACCGGGTCGGTGAGGTGCGCACGATCGAGCGCAGCATCCGCGACACGATCGCCGGGCTGCAGAACTGCGTGATCGTCGCCAACTGCGACGACGTGATGGTGACCAGTGCGGCGAGGGACGCGAAGAACGTCGTCTGGGTCGCCACCGGCACGAGCTGGCACCACGACAGCGCGAGCTGCCCGCGGTGCGGTGACCCGATCCGCTGGCAGGGCGAGCACTGGCACTGCACGAACTGCGACCTGGCGCGGCCGCACCCGACGTGGATCACCGCCGACGAGGCCATGATCACGCCGGAGCACCGGAAGCTGGAGCTGCGGCTGACGCTGCCGGGCAAGTTCAACCAGGCGAATGCCGTCATGGCCACGGCGGCCGCGCACACGCTCGGTGTGCCGGTCGACGAGGCGGTGCGCCGTTTGCGTGGCGTGAGCAACGTCAGCGGCCGGTACCGCACGATCCAGCGCAACGGCCGCAGTGCGCGGCTGCTGCTGAGCAAGAACCCGGCGGGCTGGAGCGAGACGCTCACCGTGGTCAGGGAGGCGCACCACCCGGCCGTCCTGGTCATCAACGCCCAGGAGGCCGACGGCCGCGACCTGAGCTGGCTGTGGGACGTCCCGTTCGAGAAGCTGCGCGGCCGCCAGGTGATCGCGTCCGGTGAGCGCGCCAGCGACCTGGCCGTGCGCCTGACGTACGCCGAGGTCGAGCACACGATCGTCAAAGACCCGCTGAGGGCCCTCGACCAGCTGCCCGCCGGCGCGGTCGAGGTCATCGCCAACTACACCGCGTTCCGCGACTTGAATGCCAGGGCTGCCGCTGATGAGTGAGTCGACCGTCCAGATCGCCCTCGTGCTGCCGGACCTCCTCGGCACCTACGGGGACTTCGGCAACGCCGTCGTGCTGGAGAAGCGCATGGCGTGGCGCGGGATCAAGGCCGAGGTCGTGCCGATCAACTACGGCCAGCCGGTGCCGGACTCGTGCGACATCTACGTCGTCGGCGGTGGCGAGGACACCGCGCAGACGCTCGCGGTGAAGCACCTGCGCGAGCACCCCGGTCTGCAGCGCGCCGTCACGAAGGGCGCCGTGGTGCTCGGGGTGTGCGCGGGCATCCAGATCTTCGGCGAGAGCTTCACCCGCGCCGACAACGTGACGCACCCCGGCATGGGCCTGATCGACTCGACCTCGCACGCCGGGGGCAGCCGTGCCATCGGCGAGGTGCTGGCCGAGCCGGCGGACGGCCTGTTCTCCGGTGTGCTGACCGGGTTCGAGAACCACCAGGGCCGCACGGTGCTGGGCCCGTCCGCGCGTCCGCTGGCGCACGTGAAGGTCGGCACCGGCAACGACGGCAGCGTCGAGGGCGCGGTGCAGGGCCGGATCGTCTGCACCTACCTGCACGGCCCGGTGCTGCCGCGCAACCCGCAGCTCGCCGACATGCTGATCGAGTGGGCCACCGGCACGAAGGTGGCGCCGCTGGACCTGCCCGCCGTCACGCAGATGCGCGCGGAACGGGTCAAGGCAGCTTCGTGAGCCGGTCGGCGACGCCCGGCCAGACCACGGCCATCACGTAGTCGGTCGCGAGCGCGGGTCCCACACCGGGCCTGCGCTCGCACCACACGGCGAGCCGTTCGCACGCGCCGACGACGATCTCCGCGAACGCCTCCGCCTCCAGCGGGTCGATCTCCGGCGCGAACGACACCAGCACGGACCCGATCATGTCCGTCTGCTGCTGCCGGATGCCCTCGACCTCCTCCTGCGCCGACGGCACCGCGATCGCCGCCTCCTGCCGCAGCAGGGCCCAGGACCGCTGGTGGTCGACGATGAACTCGAAGAACGCGAGCAGCCCCAGCCGCAGGAACTGCTCGGGGTCCTGCGCGCCCGCGATGGCCGCGGCCGTCTTCTCCCGCAGCTCGGCGCGCGCCCGGTGGATGCAGCCGATCAGCAGGCCCTCCTTGGACCCGAAGTACTCGTAGATCATCGGCTTGGAGACGCCGCAGCGTTCGGCGATCTCGTCCATGGAGGTGGCGAGGTAGCCCTGCTCCGCGAAGACCTCCTCGGCGACGGTGAGCATCTGGGCCATGCGCTGCGCCCTGGGCATGCGGCGCCGTGGCGCTGGAGCGGTCACGAATGGAGTCTACCGCTCGTAACTTACTTCGAGTAACCTACTGCGAAGTAGCCAAGCGAGTGGGAGGGTGTCCCCATGCACCGAGAGACGAAAGTGCTCGTCATCGGCACCGGCTTCTCCGGCCTCGGGATGGCCGTCGAGCTGAAGCGCCGCGGTGAGCACGACTTCGTGGTCCTCGAAAAGGCGAGCGACCTCGGTGGCACGTGGCGGGACAACTCCTACCCCGGTTGCGCGTGCGACGTGCCGTCGCACATGTACTCGTTCTCGTTCGAGCTGAACCCGGGGTGGTCGCGGATGTTCGCCCAGCAGGGCGAGATCTGGGAGTACCTGCGCAAGGTCGCCGACAAGCACCGGCTGCGGCCGCACATCCGCTTCAACACCAAGGTCTCCGGCGCGCGGTGGGACGACGAGGCCAAGCGCTGGCACGTCACCACCGAGCAGGGCGACACCTACACCGCCACGGCGCTGGTCGCGGGCGTCGGCGCGCTGCACATCCCGAACGTCCCCGAACTGCCGGGCATCGAGAACTTCACCGGCAAGACGTTCCACAGCGCGCAGTGGGACCACGACTACGACCTGACCGGCAAGCGGGTCGCCGTCGTCGGCACGGGCGCGTCGGCGATCCAGTTCGTGCCGAAGATCGCCGGGCAGGTCGGGTCGCTCAAGGTCTTCCAGCGCACGCCGCCGTGGATCATGCCCAAGGCCGACCGCGAGATCACCGGCTGGGAGCGGAAGCTGTTCCGCGCCTTGCCGTTCACGCAGCGGCTCTACCGCGACTTCGTCTACTGGACCCGCGAGTCGTCGGCGCTGGGCTTCGCGGTCAACCCGAAGATCATGCAGTTCGCGCAGGGGATCGCGGTGCGGCACCTGAAGAAGCAGGTGCCGGACCCGGAGCTGCGCAAGGCGCTGAAGCCCGACTACACCATGGGCTGCAAGCGCGTGCTGATCTCCAACGACTACTACCCCGCGCTGTCGCGGTCCAACGTGGACCTGGTGACGGACAAGATCTCCGAGGTGCGCGAGAGGTCCGTCGTGGACAGCGCGGGCGTCGAGCACGAGGTCGACGCCATCATCTACGGCACCGGGTTCCACGTCGTCGACTCGTTCGACTACCTGGACATCCAGGGCAAGGGCGGGGTCGACCTCGCCAAGAAGTGGCGCGAGCAGGGCATCGAGACCTACTACGGCATCACGGTGTCCGGCTTCCCCAACCTGTTCTTCCTGCTGGGCCCCAACACCGGACTCGGGCACAACTCGGTCGTGTTCATGATCGAGTCGCAGATCCGGTACATCTCGCAGTGCCTCCGGCTCCTCGACCGGCACCGCGCGGCGGAGCTGGACGTGCGGCGGGAGGCCCAGCAGGAGTTCAACCGCGAGATCCAGGGCAAGCTGACCAAGGGCGTGTGGACCCAGGGCGGCTGCAAGAGCTGGTACCTCGACGCGCAGGGCGTCAACCGCACCGTGTGGCCGGGCTTCACCTGGCGGTACTGGATGCGGACGAAGCGCGTGCGCGCCGAGGACTACGTGCTCACCGCCGCCGCGCGGACGCCGGCGCCGTGAGTCACGGCTTGACGATGACCTTGAGGGCGGTCCGCTCGTCCATCGCCTGGTAGCCCTGGGCGACGTCGGCGAGCGCGACCGTCCGGTCGAACACGGGACCGGGGTCGATCCGCCCGGCGAGCACGTCGGCGAGCAGCTCGGGCAGGTAGGCGCGCGCGGGTGCGACGCCGCCGCCGATGGCGATGTTGCGGCCGAACAGCTTGCCCAGCGGCAGCCCCGGCATCTCGTGCGGCACGCCGACGTACCCGATGCGGCCGCCGTCGCGCACGATGCCCATGGCGGTCTGCCACGACTGCTCCGTGCCCACGCACTCCAGCACCGCGGCCGCCCCGAGCCCGCCGGTCATCTCCTTGATCCGCTCGACGGCGGCGTCACCGCGTTCGGCCACCTGGTCGGTCGCGCCGAACAGGGTCGCGATCTTGGCGCGGTCCTCGTGGCGGCCCAGCGCGATGATCCGCTCGGCGCCGAGGCGCTTGGCCGCGAGCACACCGCACAGGCCCACGGCGCCGTCACCGACGACCGCGACGGTGCTGCCGGGTTGCACGCCCGCGCCCAGTGCCGCGTGGTGCCCGGTGCCCATGACGTCGCTCAGGCTCAGGAACGCGGGCAGCAGCTCCGCCGGCGCGTCGGCCGGGACGCGCACCAGCGTGCCGTCGGCCTGCGGCACCCGCACGGCCTCGCCCTGGCCGCCGTCGCTGCCCTTGCCGCCCCAGAACCCGCCGTTGAGGCACGACGTCTGCAACCCGGCCTGGCAGTAGGCGCAGGTGCCGTCGCTCCACACGAACGGCGCGATGACCCGGTCGCCGGCCTGGACGCTGCGCACGTCCGCGCCGACCTCCTCGACGACACCGAGGAACTCGTGGCCGATCCGCTGACCGCTCTCGCGCTTGGCGACACCCCGGTACGCCCACAGGTCGCTGCCGCAGATGCAGGCGAGCTCGACCCGGACGACGACGTCACCCGGCTCCTGGACGCGCGCGTCGGGCACCTCCTCGACGCGGATGTCACGGGTGCCGTAGATCGTCGTAGCCCGCACCTGGGTTCCTCCTCTGCCTCGTGGTCCAACCGGTCCATCGTGCTCCGGGCAGGCCGGCCGCGCCCACTCGGGAGGCTGTGGAGTTGACCACCCACGCCTACCATCGGGGACGTGCTGAACACTGCGGAAGGCCTCGTGCGGGCACGTGCGATCCGTTACGCGACGGCGGCCCGGTTCGCCGCGCCAGAGCCGCTCACCTGGGACGGTGTGGTGGACGACACCCGCCGCGGCCCGGCCTGCCCGCAGTCGCCGTCGGCGCTGGCCGCGGTGGTCGGCAACTCGGTCGAGGGGCTGTCGTTCGACGAGCACTGCCAGGTGCTGAGCGTGACGGCACCGGCCGACGCCGACGGCCTGCCGGTGATGGTGTGGTTCCACGGCGGCGCGTACGTGACCGGCAGCGGCGAGTCGGCGAAGTACGACGCAGGGCTCTTGGCCGCGCAGGGCGTCGTGGTCGTGAGCGTCAGCTACCGGCTCGGGATCTTCGGTTACCTGCGGGACGACCTGGGGCTGCTGGACCAGCTGGCGGCGTTGCGGTGGGTGCGCGACACCATCGCGGAGTTCGGTGGCGACCCGGCGAACGTGACCGCGTTCGGCCAGTCCGCGGGCGCCGACTCCGTGTACGCGCTGCTGCTCACCGACACCGAGGGCCTGTTCCAGCGCGCGATCCTGCAGAGCGCGCCGCTGGGCACCCGCAGCCCCGACCGCCCGGCCATGACGGCGGCGCTGCGCGAGCACGTCTCCGCCTCCGTCGACGCCGGCACCCCCGTGGCGGACGTGCTGGCCGCCCAGCAGCGCGTCACCGCCGAGCTGGGGCCGAGGTTCACGCCGTCGGGCAGCATGCCGTTCGGCCCGGAGCTGCCGGGCGAGCCCGACCTGACCGCGGTGGCGCCGCGGGTGGAGCTGCTCGTCGGACACACGCGGGACGACGGCAGCCCGTACGTCGCGAACCACCCGGAGGCCTGGGCCGTCGCCACCGAGCTCGTCTTCGCGGGCCCCGCGCGCCGGCTGGCCGCCGACTGGGCCAAGGCCGGTGGCCAGGCCGCCACCTACGACTTCCGCTGGCGGCCGGAGGGCGCTCCGCTGGGGGCCTGCCACTGCATGGAGCTGCCGTTCCTGTTCGACCCGGACGCCTGGAGGGGCGCGGGCATGCTGGCCGGGCAGGAGCCGGACCCGGCGCTGGCCGCGGTCGTGCGGCGGACGTGGACCGACTTCGCCCGGAAGGGGATCGACGCGCTGCCCTCGCGCGAGCTCGAGCTCGGCGCATGACCGAACGCGAGCGCCTGCGCACCACCTTCGGCGCGGATGCGGCCCGCTACCACCGGGCCCGTCCGACCTACCCCGCCGAGCTCTTCGCCGCGCTGCACGGCGACCGCGTCCTGGAGATCGGCCCTGGCACCGGCCAGGCCACGCTGCCGCTGACCGCGCTCGGTTCCGTGACCGCCGTGGAGCTGAGCCCGGACCTCGCCGCGATCGCCCGCACCCACGCGCCGCGCGCGCACGTCGTGGTGGCGGACTTCGACGAGTGGGAGCCGGACGGGGAGTTCGACCTCGTGGTGTCCGCGACGGCGTTCCACTGGCTGGACCCGGACACCCGCATGGCCCGGTGCGCACGCGCGTTGCGGAACGGCGGGACGCTCGCCGTGATCTCCACGCACCACGTCGCGGGCGGCACCGAGCAGTTCTTCGCCGACGTGCAGGAGCTCTACGAGCGCTGGGACCCGGGCACGCCGCAGGGCTTCCGGCAGCCGGCGGCCGGCACCGTGCCGTTCGAGCTCGACGACAGCCCGTTCTTCGAGCCGCCGGAGTTCCGCAGGTACGAGTGGGAGCGCGACTACACCGCGGAGACCTACGTCGACCTGCTGCTCACGTACTCGAACCACATCACGCTGCCCACCCGCGACGAGCTGGTCGCCGGCATCGGCAGGCTCATCGACACCCGCTACGGCGGCCGGATCACCAAGCGGTACCTGACCCAGCTGGCCACGGCCGTGAAGGCACCGGCGGACTGACCGTCTGATGTGGACTGTCCAGCTCCCTGGCACGATCTTCAGGTTCTCGACAGGTGCCGGAGCGGAGTTCCCGGTCCTCTTCCCGGTACCGGCCGCACAGGAGTCGACCGACCACAACACGATCCAACAACCGGGTGCTGCTGCCCCTGCGAGTAGGGCGAGACGCCTAGGATGTCCCGCCAAAGGGGCGGGGAGAACACGCACGAGCCGTGCCCTTGCACTAGGAGGTGGCATGGCCGTGCCGACAGCGGCGCTCAACGAGGGAAGGGCCCCACAGCGGGGCCGGCCTCGCGACGCCAGCAGGGACGACGCATTACGTCAGGCAGCGCTCGAAGTGATGGCCGAGGTCGGATACCGGGCCCTCACCATGGACGCGGTGGCAGCGCGCGCGAGAGCGGGCAAGGCCACGATCTACCGGCGCTGGGAGTCGAAGCTCGATCTGGTGATCGACACGTGCACGCAGCTCGCCACGCAGAACCTCGGCGCACCGGACACCGGCTCGCTCGCCGGTGACCTGCGCGAGTTCCTGTCGTCGTTCGCCGCGTTCCTGTCCGGTCCGATCGGCAAGGCCGCTCAGGCGCTGGTGGGCGAGCTGCCGCACGAGCCGGAGCTGGCGGCGGCGTTCCGGGAGACGTTCCTGATCTCGCAGCGCGACGTGTTGCGCGGAATCCTCGACCGGGCCGCCGACCGGGGTGAGCTGAGGGCCGACGCCCCGCGCGGCATGGCCGTGGAGATCGCGGGCGCGGCGTTGATCTACCGGCTGATGCTCACCGGTGACCCGCTCGACGAGCCGTTCGTGGAGAAGGTCGTCGAGCAGGTCCTACTACCGTTGGTGCACGCCTAGCGCCCCCCGGCTTTGCCGGCATCTGCAAGTACCACCGACTCAACATCAACAAGCACTTTTCTACTGCCAACAGCTCCGCCGACCGTCCGCGGATCTGGAATCCGGTTCGACGGGCGGCGACCATGTTGGTGGTACTTGCAGACGCCTGGGCAGCAACGAGGGGGCGGACGAGACTTCTGGCCAGGTGCTCAGCGGAAGAGCTTGCGCACGAGCGCGAAGCCGACCACGGCACCGACCGCGATCAAGGTGTACTTGACCTTGGGCTGGCTCAGCGTGGCCAGCACGGACGAGCGGCCCTGTTCGACGAGCTTCTGCGGGTTCGCGCGCTCGCTGAGCTCGTCCAGGGTGTTGGCCAGCGCGGCACGAGCCTGTTCGATCTCGCGCTGGATGGTGTCGGGATCGCGTGCCACATGTCCTCCTAGCAGCGGTTCTGGCAGTCACCGTAGTGGACGGCCGTGGGCGGGGCCGCACACGACCCACGTGCGCCCCGGGAGAGCGTGTACATGGCCGCGCTATAGGCTTCCACCCGAGGGGTCGTAGCCCAATTGGCAGAGGCACTGGGTTTAGGTCCCAGCCAGTGGGGGTTCGAGTCCCCCCGACCTCACGATCGTCCTGGGCGCGGTGTGCTCACGGGGCACGTTCGCCCAGGTCAGATCGCATGTTCCTGCGTTCGACCCAGTCCGCGATCTGGGTGCGGCTGGTCAGGTCGAGCTTGCGCCGGACCCGTTGCAGGTGCGTCTCCACCATCCGCTGCGAGATGTGCAGCTCCGTGCCGATGCCACCGTTCGTCCGCCCCGCGGCCACCAGCGCGACGACCTGCCGTTCGCGTGCGCTGAGCTCCTGCTGCTCGATCCGGCCCTCCAGCGCGTAGGCGACCGCTTGCTCACGCGTCATCTGCCGGCCGTCGGCGAGACACGAGTTCCCCACGGCGACCCGTGCGGCCCGCACGACCTCGACGACCTCCCGCTGCCACACGAGGTCGTCGGTGGGCCCGCCTTCCCTCAGGCACGAGGCCGCGCCGACCAGCCTGAGCGCGCGCCTCGGGTCACGGCGCCGGTACGCGATCACGGCCAGCCCCTCCAGCACGTCCGCCACCCAGAAACCCGTGCAGGACGCACGAAGCGACTGCTCGAACCAGTCCGTGGCCTCGTCTGTCTCGCCGCGCTGCAACGCGCGCACGCCGACCGTGTGCAGGAAGACCGCTAATCGGCGTGGTGGAGCGAACCGCCGGTAGACCGGCAGCACGTCGGCGAGCAGGGCGTCCGCGAACTCCTCGTCACCCGCCCGCAGCGCCGACCAGGCCAGGTTGTGCTCGATGATCGCGAGGTCCAGCGGCCCGGCGACCGGCACCAGCAACGCCAGCGCCTCCTCGTAGTGCTTGCGCGCCTCGCTGGTCCGGCCCGCGCGCACCAGCTCGCCCGCGACCGCGTTCAGGGCCTGGGCGAGCAGCACCGGTGCGCCGAGCTCGCGGGCCAGCGCGACGGCCTGCTCGGCCGTGGGCAGACCGGTGTCGTCGTCGGTGCCGGCCAGGTAGGCGAGGTGGCACAGGGCGAGGCAGCGCACGGCGGGTTCGCTGGGCACCGTGGACCGCACCGCCGCGTGCAGCGACCGGCGCCCCTGCGACACCTGCCCCTGGTCGCGCCAGGCCGTGGCGAGCATCGTCGCGAGCCGCAGGTGGTTCCGGTCGCCGGTGCGGGCCGCCCAGTCGACGGCGCTCTGCAGCGCGGCGCACTCGGCGATCAGCGGTTCGACGACGGCCGGTGCGCTGAACACGGTCGCCGTGAACGCGGTCCAGCGGCCGGCGAACCAGTGCGCGACCCGCGCCAGCACGACGTCCCGCAGCTCGCCGAGCTTCTCCCTGCCGTACAAGCGGAGCGTCTCCAGCTGCTCGAACCGCCCCGCGCCCGTGAACGTGAGCAGCGACTTCGACACGAGCCCCGACAGCAGCGCCAGCACCCGGTCCGTGCGCAGCGCACACGCCGCGACCGCCACCTCCAGCCCGAACCCGCCGGGGAACACCGACAGGCAGCGGAACACGTGCTGCTCGTCGGCGCCGAGGTGGTCGTAGCTCCACTCGACGGCCGCGCGCAGGCTCTGGTGCCGCACGGCTGCGGTCCGGTTGCCGCGGTTGAGCAGCTCCAACCGGTCGTCCAGACGGGCCAGCAACTCGCTGACCGGCAGCACCGTCACCAGCCGCGCGGCCAGCTCGACCGCCAACGGCAACCGGTCCAGCCGCACACACAGCCCGGCGAGCACCTCCCGCCCCGGCAACCGCACCCCGAGCTGACTGGCCTCCGCACGGTCGGCGAACAACGCGACCGCCCCCTCGACCGGCAACGGCGGCACCGGCACCAGCACCTCCCCCGGCACCCGCAACGGCTCCCGGCTCGTCGCCACCACCCGCACCCCGGGACAGCCGATCAGCAACGGCTCCAGCAACGCCGCGCACTCCCCGGCGACCCGCTCGCAGTTGTCCAGCACCAGCACCACCGTCCGCCCGGCCAACGCGTGCACCACCGTGCTCAGCACCGTCTCACCGGTGACCTCGCCGATGCCCAAACTCGTCGCACACGCCCGCGGCACGTGGTCACCTCCCGCGACCGAGGCGAGCTCCACCCAGGCGACCTCGGGCAGGCGGGCGGTGAACTCCTTGGCGAGCCTGGTCTTGCCGACACCGGCCGGGCCGGTGAGGGTGAGGACGCGGGCGGTGCCGGTGGTGTGGAGGGCTGCCAGGCGGTTCAGGTCCTCGGTGCGGCCGATGAAGCTGTCAAGGGCTGGGTGGCGGTGGGCGGGCTTGTTCGTCGGGTGGTTCTTGGGCTGGTTCAGCGGTTGGTTGGTGCGTTGGTCGGCTTGGACGTTGGTGGCGCGGTGGATGGTGTGGCCAGTGCTCTGGTGGTTCGCGCGGCCGTTGCTCGGCTGGCTGTTGCTTGGCTGGATGCTGGTCGCTTGCCAGCCGTTGCCGGTCTGCCAGCCGCCGGTCGGCTGCCGGTTGGTGGCCCGCCGCCGGTACGCGCGCTGCCGGCACGCGTTCGAGCAGTACCGGGCCTGACTCCGCCGGGAGGTAGCGGTCGCGGTGCCACACGTCGCACACGTCCCCGCCTGGTCGGTCATCGCACGGAGCCTAACGACCCGGTTCAGCCCCGGAAAGGCCTTTCCACCAGATGTGGCCCAATGGACGTACCCGCACACCGTCCCGCTCCAGTCCACTGTGGACCGCTCGACCCGCCGAACCTCGCCCTCGGTCCGCCCACCGCACCCGGTCGCGTGAGCACTCTCACGCGACATTTCGGACACCACTGTGACCCTCGGAGGCCTCCCGCGTTTCCCCGTCCGCGGCAACGACTTCCCAGCTCACCCCCGGCAAACCCCGACCCCGGGGTGGGGTCACCCCCACCCCGGACCTCGGGTTTCCCCCAATGTCACCGGCCACCCGAATCCGTACCGTCGATCCCATGAACCTCGTCGACTGGGTCACCGACCTGATGCAATCGGCCGGCGCACCCGGAGCGGCACTGGCGATCGCGCTGGAGAACCTCTTCCCGCCCCTGCCCAGCGAGGTCTTCCTCCCCCTGGCCGGTTTCACCGCGGCCCAGGGCAAGATGTCCCTGCTCGACGCGATCCTCTGGACCACCGCGGGTTCGGTGGCCGGCGCCCTGCTCCTCTACTGGCTCGGCCACCTGCTGGGCCGCGACCGGGTCCGGCGCATCGCCGCCCGCATGCCGCTGGTGCGCGTGTCCGACGTGGACAAGACCGAGGCCTGGTTCCTCCGCAACGGCTACCGCGCGGTCTTCTTCGGCCGGATGATCCCGGTGTTCCGCAGCCTGATCTCCATCCCGGCCGGCGTGGAGCGGATGCGACTGGCACGTTCCTCGGCTACACCGCCGCCGGCAGCCTCCTCTGGAACACCGCGCTGATCCTCGCGGGCTACCTCCTCGGCGACAACTGGCACCTCGTCGAGCAGTACGTCGGCCTGGCCTCCACGGGTGTGCTGGCGCTGGCCGGTGTCGCGCTGGCCGTCTTCGTCACCACCCGGCTCACCACCTCCCGACTCGCCACCACCCGGCTCGCCGCCTCCCGACTCGCCAAGCCCAAGCGCCGGACTCACTCGGACTCCTGACCCGGTCCGGCACCCACGCGTTCCGACACGTTCCGTCCCGCCTCCCCGCGTTCCTCTTCCCCCACGGGGCGAGCGAGCGGCCGATTCCGGACACAAGTCACCCGATCGAGCGACACCACACGAAGTCACCCCGGTAAGACGGGCGAACCGCCGGATCAGGACACGCGCCACCCGATCGAGCGACAACGCGAGACCGCCACAACGCCACTACCAGCGCCTTCACCCCGCCAAAGCACCCTCAACCCCCGAGCGCCCAACCCCCGAACCCTCAGCCCCCGAGCCCCCAGCCTCAAGACCGAGAAACCGCACCAACTCCCGCACCGCACTCCGCCCCGCCCGGTTCGCCCCGATGGTGCTGGCCGAAGGCCCGTACCCGACGAGGTGGATCCGCGGATCACGCACGACCCGCGTCCCGTCCACCTGCACCCCACCCCCGGCCGCACGCAGACGCAGCGGCGCCAGGTGGTCGAGGTCGTGCCGGAACCCGGTGGCCCACAGGATCACGTCGGCGGCGTACCGCTCGCCCGACTCCCATTCGACGCCGTCGGGGACGACGCGGGAGAACATCGGCCAGCGCTGGAGCACGCCGTCGGCCAGCGCGGCGAGGGTCCGGTCGTTCAGGGGGAGGCCGGTCACGCTCACCACGCTGCGCGGGATCAGGCCGGCGCGGACGCGTTCCTCCACCAGGGCGACGACCTGGCGGCCGTAGTCCTCGGTGAACGGGCCCTCGTGCCACACCGGTTCGTGGCGGGTGACCCAGCGGGTCGAGGCGGCGAGCGGGGCGATTTCCATCAGCAGTTGGGTGGCTGAGGCGCCGCCGCCGACCACGACCACGCGTTTGCCGGCGAAGGCGGTGGGGCCCTGGTAGTCGGCGGTGTGCAGGTGCAGGCCGCGGAACGTGGACTGGCCGGGGTAGTGCGGCCAGAACGGGCGGCGCCACGTGCCGGTCGCGTTGATCAGGCCGCGGGTGGTCCAGGTGCCCGCGGAGGTCTCGACCCGCAGCAGGGGCGAGTCGGAGGTGACCGCGGAGACGGTCACCGGGCGCAGCACCGGCAGGTCGAACAGGCGCTCGTAGCGCGCGAAGTACGACGGGATCGCCTCGCGGGCGGGGGCGTCCGGGGGTGGATGTTCGAAGGGCATGCCGGGGAGCTCGTGGATGCCGTGCACGGTGCGCATGCGCAGGCTCGGCCACCGGTGCTGCCACGCGCCGCCGGGTGCGGGGTTCGCGTCCAGCACGACGTGGTCGACGTTCCGCCTGCGCAGGAAGTAGGAGGCCGAGAGGCCCGCCTGGCCCGCTCCGATCACCACGACATCCGTCACACCCACGTCAACCCGCGACCGCCACCGGGTGATTTCGGATGTGACGGAGCAGTCACCAGCACCGCGCAGGCTCGGACCGGTGGACGCCCGACGAGTTACCCGGCTCACGGAAGAAGTCGCGAAGTATCGGTGTTGATCGATGTATGAGCCGCCTCAGTGAGATCCCGCTGTCCGTCCTCGACCTCGCCCCGATCGGTTCGGGCTCGGATGCGACGGCCGCGCTGCAGAACTCCAGGGAGCTCGCCCAGCAGGCCGAACGCCTCGGCTACCACCGCTACTGGTTCGCCGAGCACCACAACATGCCCGGTATCGCGAGCTCGGCGCCCGCGGTGCTGATCGGGCACGTCGCGTCGGCGACCGAGCGGATTCGCGTCGGGTCGGGTGGCGTCATGCTGCCCAACCACGCGCCGCTCGTGGTCGCCGAGCAGTTCGGCATGCTGGAGGCGCTGCACCCCGGCCGCATCGACCTGGGCATCGGGCGCGCGCCCGGTACCGACCAGAAGACGGCGCGGGCGCTGCGGCGGACCGAGGCCGGGCTGTCCGCGGAGAACTTCCCGCAGGAGCTGACCGAGCTCATCGGCTACTTCGACGGCACCGCCGAGCTCAACGCCGTGCCCGCCGCGGGCAACAAGCCGCCGATCTGGCTGCTCGGCTCGTCCGGCTACAGCGCGCAGGCCGCGGGGCTGCTGGGGCTGCCGTTCGCGTTCGCCCACCACTTCAGCGCGCAGAACACGCTGCCGGCGCTCGCGTTGTACCGCAAGCACTTCCGGCCCTCGGAGGTCCTCAGCGAGCCGTACGCGATGGTGTGCGCCTCGGTGGTCGTGGCCGACACCGACGAGCGCGCCCGCTACCTCGCGGGTCCGGGTGCGCTGTCGTTCGTGAAGCTGCGCCAGGGCCGGCCGGCTCCGCTGGCCACGCCGGAGGAGGCCGCCGCCTACCCGTACACCGAGATCGACGAGCTCGTGATCGAGGACCGGATGGCCACCCAGGTCATCGGTTCGCCGCAAACGGTCGCCGCCGGGCTGGGCGAACTGCTGGAGTCGACGGCGGCCGACGAGCTCATGGTGACGACCATCGTGCACGGGCAGCAGGACCGGTTGCGGTCGTTCGAACTGCTGAGCGAGCTTGCCGAACGGACGCCCGCGCTGGGCCGTTCAGCCGCACATACGTGAGTCGGTCACGCCTGAGCTTCACGTTTCGTACGACTGACGTTGATCTGAACGGGTGATAATCGGCTCCGCTTGTAGCGCGAGGCACACCCTGCGCGATGATCGGTGTGAGCGCGCACGCCCCCCGACGCGCTCCCTAGCTTCACCCGACGGACGGCGTGGGGCCGGCGCTCTCTTGTGGCGCCGCCCACGCCGCCCATCACGAGTCGGCATCGTCCCGGCACCAGGTCCGCTTCAAGGGCCCCTTTCCTCCCCCGCTCGCCCCGCGGCACCGTCACAGTTGACGGGAGTCGTCCACACCCACCGCCGGGGTGGGAAAGGGGAGTTCGTGAAGTTCGCCAAATCGGCAGCGGGTCTCTGCCTGCTGCTGGCCGTGGCGGGATGTGCGGGCCCCAGTGTCGCCGTCACCACGGACGAGAGCCTGACCGTCGAGCAACGGGCCGAGACGCCCGACGCAGCCACCAACGCCGCCTTCGGCACCCAGCGGGTGTGGGGCTCCGGTCTCTCCGTCGTGGTGTCGGCCCCGAGATCGCTCTCACCGTCGGACACGGCCACCCCGCGCGCCGCGCGCACGGCCGTCTTCACGCTCACCGTCTACAACGGCTCGAAGAACGCCTACAAGCCGTCCCAGCTCGCCGTGAAGGCGACGGCGAACGGTGCCGCGGCTCCCGAGCTGGTCGACTCGGTGCAGGGCCTCAACGGCCTCGCCGCGGCCGTCGCCGAGCTGCCGCCCGGCAAGGACACCCAGGTGGTGCTCGCGTTCGCCGTGGCGGAGGGGCCGGTGCAGATGCAGCTGACCGTGCAGCCCGGCGGCCAGGGCCAGGACGCACCGACCGTGTTCGAGGGCCAGGCCTAGTCTCAAGGCCATGAGCACCCGTCTCGAACCAGGGGACACCGCACCCGCCTTCACGCTGCCCGACAGCGACGGCAAGCCGGTGTCGCTGTCCGACTACCTCGGCAGGTCAGTGGTCGTGTACTTCTACCCGGCCGCGAGCACCCCGGGCTGCACCAAGCAGGCCTGCGACTTCCGCGACAGCCTCGCCCAGCTGAACGACCTGGGCTACGCCGTCGTCGGCATCTCGCCGGACAAGCAGGAGAAGCTCGCGAAGTTCCGCGACGCGGAGGGCCTCACCTTCCCGCTGCTCGGTGACACCGAGAAGACCGTCCTCACCGAGTGGGGCGCGTTCGGCGAGAAGCAGAACTACGGGCGCACCGTGCAGGGCGTCATCCGCTCCACGTTCCTCGTCGGCCCGGACGGCAAGGTCGTGAAGGCGATGTACAACGTGCGTGCCACCGGTCACGTCGCGAAGCTCCTGCGCGAGCTCCCGGCCTGAAAAATCACCTGGAAATGTGACACCGCCGCCGCAGGACTTGCGGCGGCGGCCCCTTCTTCGGGTATGGTCGAGGTGAGGGCGTGCAACAACTGCCGCCCCTGTTCCGGTGAGGGTGATACACCGTGTGTCGCTTGACGGCACCTCGCGGCCCCGACATCCCGTCTGATTTCGTCTTGCGCGTCCACTTCCCCACGCGCGGCGGTTGACCAGGGCGTTCTGCCCTCAGTCCACCGTTCGCAAGCAAACACGCATGCCTGGCGCTGCGTGCATTTCGTGCTGGGAAAATTCAATGCTCAAGTGGGTGCTGCTCACCATCGCCGTGGCAGCGGAAGTTTTCGCGACCCTTTGTCTGAAGTACTCCGACGGTTTCACGAAACCGTGGCCCGTCGTCGGTCTCGGCGCCGGGTTCCTCACCGCTCTCTACCTGGAGTCGGTGGTGATCCGGATGGGGCTGCCGGTCGCCATCACGTACGCGATCTGGGCGGGCGCGGGCATCGCGCTGGTCACCCTCACCAGCCGCGTGCTGTTCTCCGACCCGCTGAACCTCGCCATGCTCGGCGGCATGGCGCTCATCGCGGCCGGCGTGTGCGTGGTGTCGGTCGCCTCGCACGCACACGCCGTCACGGCCTAACGCAGCTTGCGCAGGTGCGGGACCAGCAGCTTCAGCGCCCGGCCCCGGTGGGACTGGGCGTCCTTCTCCTCGGCGCTCAGCTCCGCCGAGGTGACCATGTAGCCCTCGGGCAGGAAGATCGGGTCGTAGCCGAAGCCGTTCGTCCCGCGCCGCTCGCGCAGCAGGGAACCCCGCCACTCGCCGCGGACCACGACCTCCTCGCCGCCGGGCACGACCAGCGCGACCACCGACACGAACGCCGCGCCACGGCGTTCGTCCGGCACGTCACCGAGCTGGCCCAGGAGCAGGTCGAGGTTCGCGTCGTCGTCGCCGTGGCGGCCGGACCAGCGCGCGGACAGCACGCCGGGCATGCCGTTCAGCTCGTCGACGGCCAGGCCGGAGTCGTCGGCCACGGACACCAGACCGGTGGCCGCAGCGGCGTCACGGGCCTTGGCCAGCGCGTTGCCCTCGAAGTCCGGCGCGGTCTCGGGCGCCTCGGGGAACTCCGGCACGTCGGCGAGCGACAGCACCTCGATGCCCGACAGCTCCTCGGCCACGACGATGCGCTGCAGCTCGCGGAGCTTCTTGGCGTTGCGGGAGGCGAGCAGGAGCTTCACCGGCGACCACCGGACTTCGGCTCGGGCAGCACGCCGGGGTACGGGGCGGACAGGGCCTCGGCCTGCAGGCGGTTGAGCTGCGCGCAGCCCTCCAGGGCCACGTCCAGCATGCGGTCCAGGGTGGACCGGGCGAACGTGGCGCCCTCACCGGTGCCCTGCACCTCGATCAACGTGCCCGCGTCGGTGGCGACGACGTTCATGTCGACCTCGGCGCGCGAGTCCTCCTCGTAGGGCAGGTCCAGGCGCACGCGGCCGTCGACCACGCCCACCGACACCGCGGACACCGCGCACGACAGCGGCGACGGGTCGGCCAGGCGACCGGCCGCGCCCAGGTACGTCACCGCGTCGGCCAGCGCCACGTAGGCGCCGGTGATCGCCGCCGTGCGGGTGCCGCCGTCGGCCTGGATCACGTCGCAGTCGATGACGATGGTGTTCTCGCCCAGCGCCGCCAGGTCGATGCACGCGCGCAACGAGCGGCCGATCAGCCGGGAGATCTCGTGCGTGCGCCCGCCGATGCGGCCCTTCACGGACTCCCGGTCGCTGCGGGAGTGCGTGGCGGACGGGAGCATCGCGTACTCGGCGGTCACCCAGCCGAGACCCGAGCCCGACCGCCAGCGGGGAACGCCTTCGGTGACACTCGCGGCGCACAGCACGCGGGTGTTCCCGAACTCGATCAGGACCGAGCCGGCCGGCCAGGTCTGATATCCACGCGTGATCCGGATGTCACGCAACACGTCGTCGTTTCGGCCGTCGCTTCGCACCACGGCCCATACCCTAATGAACCCCGCGGGGCGCACTGGCGTAGGGAGAGACATGCTGACGATCGACGGTATTCCGATCCACCCGTTGCTCGTGCACGCCGTGGTCGTGCTGCTGCCCCTGGCGGCGCTCGGCTCGATCGCGATCGCACTGGTCCCGGCCTGGCGGCGCAGGTACGCCTGGCCCGTTCTCGGGGTCACCCTGGCCGGTGTCGCCGCCGTGCCGGTCGCGAAGCAGGCGGGCGAGGACCTCCAGGCCGCACTCGAACGCGCCACCGGTGCGGCGAACCCGGTCATCCAGGCGCACGCGGACCTGGGCGACCTGCTGCTGCCCGTCGCGCTCGGCTTCGGCGTCGCGGTGATCGCGCTGCTGGTCGCCGGGCGCCTCGCCGACCGGGAACGCGAGGCGGAGGCACCCACCACGAGGACGTGGCGGGTGGTCTCAGTCGTCGTGTCGGTGCTGGTCGTCGTGCTCGCGGCCGGGACCGTGGTGCAGACGGTCAGGGCCGGTCACAGCGGGTCGGAGGCCGTCTGGAGCGGCGTCGGGAGCTGAAGCGGCGCGGTCGCGGACTGCTTCAGCGTGCGGGTGACCGTGCAGAACTGCTCCACGGCCCGCCGCACGACGACCTCCAGGGCCTCCGGGTCGTCCACCGCGGACAGGTCGTAGGACAGCGCCACCGGGATCGACACGACCTCGTTGCCGCTCTCGGACTGGACGGCGTCCGCGACCGCCGACAGCTCCTCACCGCCGGTGCGGCGCAGGATCAGCGTCTCCGACGTCACCAGCGCGCAGCCCGCGGCGGCCGCGACGAGCAGCTCCACCGGGCTGAACGAGCCCTCCTGCCCCTTGCGCCCGATCCGCACCGACGCGCCGCGGTCGTTCGTCGCGACGAACTCGTGCTCGCCCACCCGTTCCAGCTCGATCACGCCATCTCCCCCACTTCGTACCGGCCGCCCTCTACGACCAGTTCGCTCGGCCCGGCGAAGGCCGACCGGGCCTCCGCGAGCACGTCGTCCCGCGACGTCCACGGCGGAACGTGCGTCACCAGCAACCGTCCCGCGCCGGCCCGCGCGGCCAGCTGTCCCGCTTCGAGCCCGGACAGGTGCAGGTCCGCGACCCGGTCGGGCGCGTGCGTCCAGCTGGCCTCCGCGAGCAGCACGTCCACCCCGTCGGCCAGCGCGTCCAGCGCCGCGCACGGTCCGCTGTCACCGGTGTAGGCCAGTGTCGCGCCACCGCAGGAGATCCGGAACCCGTACGCCTCGCAAGGATGCGCGACCACAGCGGACTCCACGGTGAACGGTCCGATGTGGACGGTGGAGCCCAGCGGGTGGAACTCGAAGACGTCCGTGAGGTCCAGCGACGCGCGTTCCTCCTCGGAAGGCGCGTAGGCGGCGGCGAACCGCGCGTGGGCCTGCGAAGGCGCGTAGACCGGCAGGACGGCGGACGGCGGGCTGGGGTGGTACTTGCGCGCCACGTACAGCGACGACACGTCGATGCAGTGGTCGGGGTGCAGGTGCGACAGCACCAGCGCGTCCATCGAGAACAGCGGGCGCTCCTGCTGGAACCGCCCCAGCACGCCGTTGCCGAGCTCCAGCACCAGCGTGAAGCCGTCCGCCTCCAGCAGGTACCCCGACGCCGCCGCGCCAGGTCCCGGAATGCTGCCGGAGCAGCCCAGCACGGTCAGCAGCACCGTTACCCCCACTGTTCGAACGTCGGCAGGAACCTGGCGGCCAGCTTGGCGAAGCGCTCCGGCGGACCGGTGCACGTCACCCGGTGCACGGGCGGGTCGGCGGCGAAGTCGTCGCGTTCGGTCAGCAGCCGCACCACGTCCTTCACGGTCTCCTCGGCGCTGGACACCAGCGTCACGTGCTCGCCCATGACGATCTGGATCACGCCGGTCAGCAGCGGGTAGTGGGTGCACCCCAGCACCACGGTGTCGACCTCGGCGCGCTGCAACGGTTCCAGGTAGGCCTGGGCGAGACCCAGCACCTGCCGGCCGGAGGTGACGCCGCGTTCCACGAAGTCGACGAACCGCGGGCAGGCCGCCGCCGTGACGGTGACGTCCCGCGCGGCCTGGAAGGAGTCCTGGTAGGCGTGCGAGTTGATCGTGCCGACCGTGGCGATCACACCGACCCGGCCGGACCGCGTCGACCGCACCGCGCGGCGCACCGCGGGCAGGATCACCTCGACCACCGGCACGTCGTAGCGTTCCCGCGCATCGCGGAAGCAGGCGGCGGAGGCGGTGTTGCAGGCGATCACGAGCATCTTGGCGCCCTCGTCGACCAGCCGGTCGCACACCTCCAGGGCGTGCTTGCGGGCCTGCGCGATGGGCAGCGGCCCGTAGGGACCGTTCGCGGTGTCACCGATGTAGTGGATCGACTCGCCGGGCAGCTGTTCCATGACGGCTCTGGCGACCGTCAGGCCGCCGACGCCCGAGTCCATGATCCCGATCGTCACGCCGTGAATGTAGCCGGTGCGGCCGCCCTGCGGTTGTCGCGAGAAACACCCCACGCGGCCAGGACTCCACCCATTGCGCCGAACAGGTGGCCTTCCCACGACACGCCCGGCTGGCCCGGCAGCACACCCCACAGCGCCGCGCCGTACAGGGCGAACACGCCGACGGCGATCACGAGCTGCAGCCACGACCGCGCGAAGACACCGCGCACCAGCAGGAAGGTGAGGAAGCCGAACACGAGCCCGGACGCGCCGATGTGGCTGCCCTCGCTGCCGAACACCCAGACGCCGAGCGTGCTCGTCAACCAGATGACCGCGGTGACCTGGAAGAACTGCTTCAACCCACCGGAGGAGGCCAGGAACCCCAGCAGCAGCAACGGAACCGCGTTGCCGGTGAGGTGGCTCCAGTCGCCGTGGATCAGCGGCATCCACGCCAGGTTGTCCCACTGGCTGAAGTCGCGCGGCCGCACGCCGTCGTCCTCCAGCGAGCCACCGGTGGCGACGTCGAAGGCCTCGACGACGTAGAGGAAGCCGACGAACCCGGCCACCACCAGCAGCGACAGCACGGGGTGCGGCGGTATGACCCGTTTCGCGAGCGCAGTGCGGTCCACGTGTCCAGCCTACGTGCACCTAAGGTGGTCGGGTGTCGATCGAGGTAGCGGTGCGCGTATCGGCCCAGCTCGGCGAGGGGCCGACCTGGGACCACAGCAGCTCCACCCTGCTGTGGGTGGACATCCTGGCGTCCGAGGTGCACCGGTACGCGCCGGCGCGTGACGACGACGCGGTGCTCGCGCTCCCCCAGCACGTGGGCGCCGCGAAGCCGCGTGCGCAGGGCGGCCTCGTCTGCAACCTGCGCGACGGCATCGCGCTGGTCGACCGCGACGGCACCAAGAGCTGGCTCGTCTACTGGGCGCGCGACGGGGTGCGCGGCAACGACGCGGGCGTCGACCCGTCCGGTCGGCTGTGGGCCGGGACGATGCGCTACGACCAGGCGGCGAACGAGGGCTGGCTCGCGCGGGTCTCCGGTGACGGCGCGGCGAAGGTCGTGGTCAGCGAGGTCAACACGAGCAACGGCGTGGGCTGGAGCCCGGACGGCACGCTCATGTACTTCATCGACACGCCCACCCGCCGCATCGACGTGTTCGACTTCGACAACGCCGCGGGCACGGTCTCGAATCGCCGCCCGCTCGCCCATATCGGCGGCACCGACGGCTCACCGGACGGGCTGACGGTGGACGCCGACGGGTGTGTGTGGGTCGCGCTGTGGGGTGGTCACGCGGTGCGCCGCTACACCCCGGGCGGCGAGCTGGACCGGGAGGTGGCGCTGCCGGTGGACCAGCCGACGGCGTGCTGCTTCGGCGGCAGCGACTTCACCGACCTCTACGTCACCTCGGCCCGCGTCGGGCTGTCCGACGAGACGTTGGTGCAGCGGCAGCTCAACGGGTCCGTGCTCGTGCTGCCCGGGATCGGCGCCGGACTGCCGGGAGTCGCGTTCGCGGGCTGAGGTGCGGTGACCGGAGTGGTCACCGCACAACCGGTCAGGCCCAGAGGTGCCCGTCGAGCCGCGCCGCCGCCTCGTCCAGGGTGCCCGAGTACGCGCCCGTGGACAGGTACTTCCAGCCGGCGTCGCAGACGATGAACACGATCTCGGCGGACTTGCCTGCGACCTCGGCCTTCTGCGCCACGGCCAGCGCGGCGTGCAGGATCGCACCGGTCGAGATGCCCGCGAAGATGCCCTCGGACTCCAGCAGCTGCCGGGTGCGGCGCAACGCGTCGTAGGAGCCGACCGAGTACCGCCCGGTCAGCACCGACTCGTCGTACAGCTCCGGCACGAAGCCCTCGTCGAGGTTGCGCAGGCCGTACACCAGCTCGCCGTAGCGCGGTTCCGCGGCGATGATCTGCACGTCCGGCTTGGCCTCGCGCAGGTACCGCCCGACACCGACGAGCGTGCCCGTCGTGCCCAGGCCGGCCACGAAGTGCGTGATCTCCGGCAGGTCGGCGAGGATCTCCGGCCCGGTGCCGCGGAAGTGCGCGTCGGCGTTGGCCGGGTTGCCGTACTGGTAGAGCATCACCCAGTCCGGGTTCTGCTTGGCGAGCTCCTTGGCCGTGGCGACGGCCTGGTTCGACCCGCCGGCCGCCGGGGAGAACACGATCCGCGCGCCGTAGGCCTGCAGCAGCTGGCGGCGTTCGGTCGAGGTGTTCTCCGGCATCACGCACACCAGGCCGTAGCCCTTGAGCTTCGCGGCCATGGCCAGCGCGATGCCGGTGTTGCCCGAGGTCGGCTCCAGGATCGTGGCACCGGGGCGCAGCACGCCGTCCCGCTCCGCCGCCTCGATCATGGCCAGCGCGGGCCGGTCCTTGATCGAGCCGGTCGGGTTGCGGTCCTCGAGCTTCGCCCAGATGCGCACGTTCTCCGACGGGGACAGCCTCGGCAGGCCCACCAGCGGGGTCCCGCCGAGCGCGTCCAGCAGCGAGTCGTAGCGCGCCATGGTGTGGCTCAGCCGCCCGCGACGGCCGGGAGGATGGTGACGTTGTCGCCGTCCTTCACCGCGGCGTCGAGGCCACCGGCGAAGCGCACGTCCTCGTCGTTGACGTAGACGTTGACGAAGCGGTGCAGCGCACCCTCCTTGACCAGGCGGGCCTTGAGGCCGCCGTGGTTGTTCTCCAGGTCGTCGATGACCTCGGCGAGCGTCGCGCCGGTGGCGGACACCGACTTCTCGCCCCCGGTGTGGGTGCGCAGGATGGTCGGGATCGACACGGTGACGGCCATGGTGGTTCTACCTCCGGGAGAAACTTCAGGATTCGATGATCTTGACCGGTTCCTCGGTCACGACGCCGTCGACGATGCGGTACGACCGCAGCTCGTGCTCGATCGGGTCACGCGTGGAGACCAGCACGTAGTGCGCCTCCGGCTCGCCCGCGAACGAGATGTCGGTGCGGGACGGGTACGCCTCGGTGGCGGTGTGCGAGTGGTAGACGACCACCGGCACCTCGTCGTTGGCGTCCATCTCCCGCCACACCTTGAGCTGCTCACCCGCGTCGAACCGGTAGAAGGTGGGCGACCTCTCGGCGTTCTCCATCTCGATGAAGCGCTCGGGGCGGTCCGAGCCCGCGGGCCCGGCGATCACCCCGCACGCCTCGTCGGGGTGGTCACGGCGGGCGTGGGCCACCATCGCGTCCACCAGGTCACGGCGAATCACCAGCACGCAGTCAATCCTACGGGCTGGCGGAAGTTGTCTCGGTATGCGAGATAACACCTCCCGCACCTGGCCTTGCCTGCGCAGATGCGGGCTCCGGGACGGTCACCGCCGCCGGCTGAGCACCACCACGAGGTAGAGCGCCAGCAACGCCACACCGCGCCGCCGCTGCCCCTGGTCCAGGGTGCGCCACGCGGCCAGCTCCGCCCACGCGGCGAGCGGGGTGGTGAGCACGCCCAGCTTCATCAGCACCTTCCCGACCCCCGGCGGGACCAGGAAGGACGCCACGAAGAGCCCGGCGGGCGCGACCGCCACCAGCTCCCTCCCGGGCACCTCGCGGCCCGCCACGGAGGGCGGTACGAGCTCGGACACGACACCGGCTGCCTGATCGATCACATCGGCCATGCCGGCGGGTTACCCACTCAGAGGTCGCGGAACGCCTGCACGCCGTTCGCGGTCGTCGCCTCGCGCGCACCGGACACCACGGCCTCGGCGAACGCGTCCGCGGCGGCCGTGCAGAGCGCGTCCAAGGCGAACGCGCGCGGTTCCGCGAGCGGGCGGGCGCCGGTGGCCAGTGCGAACACCGTGTCACCGTCGAACATGGAGTGCGCGGGGCGCACCGCCCGCGCGAGCCCGTCCTGGGCGGCCATCGCGAGGCGCTGGCACTCCGCTTTGGACAGTTCCGCGTCGACGGCGACCACGCCGATCGTGGTGTTCAGCCCGTCCGGTTTGCGCTGCGGCAGCACCACCGGTGACGTGCCGAGTGACGGCAGCCACGGCAGGCCCGTCGCGCGGTCCACGACCTCACCGGCCGCGTTGACCACGGCGAGCGCCCCGATGTGGTGGCCACCGACCCGGCCGGTGAACGCGCCGATGCCGCCCTTGAGCGACCCGACCCGCGCACCGGCACCCGCGCCGACGCAGCCCAGGGCGAACTCCGCGGCGGCAGCGGCACAGGCTTCGTAGCCGAACGAGGCGTCCGGCCGGTTGCCCCACTCGGACATCGGCAGGTCGAAGATCACCGCACCGGGCACGATCGGCACCACGTGGTGCGGCTGCGCGCCGACCTGGAAGCCGATCGAGCGTTCGGAGAGCCAGCGCATCACGCCGTCCGCCGCCGCGAGCCCGTACGCCGACCCGCCGGACAGGCAGATCGCGTGCACCTGCTGCACCAGGTTCGCCGGGTCCAGCAGGTCGGTCTCGCGGGTGCCGGGGGCGCCGCCGCGGCCGTCGACCGCGCCCACCGCGCCGGCGGGCACCAGCACGACCGTCGTGCCGGTGTTCCAGCCGGGTTCGACGCGGTGGTGGTGCCCGACCAGCACGCCGGGGATCACGCCAGCATCGCCTCGACCAGCGTCTCCTGCACCCAGGTGAGCCAGTGGTAGACGCCCAGGTGCGGCGAGCGCGGGTCCTCCGGGGGCAGCTCGTCCGGCATGTCCTCCTGGACGTCCAGCGCCGTCCCGAGGGCCAGACGCACGTCGTTGAGCGACGCGAGCCAGGCCTCCGCCTCACCGATCGTCAGCCTGATCTCCCCGCCGTCGGGAGAGCAGGTCCGCAGCACGGTCTCGGCGGCACCGGTCTTCTGGTCCAGCAGCTCCGGCTCGTGCAACGACCGCAGAGCCGCCGCGGAGTCCACCTCCGCGGGGTCGGGCGCGTCGTCGTCGAGCCGGTGGAAGTCCGGCAGCAACCGGCCCAGGATCGGGTCGTCGGGTGCCTGCGAGGGTCCGGTCCTGATCCCGGTCAGCTCGGCGAGCTCGTCCTGGGGCGCTTCCTCGGCGCGGGCCATCAGCATGTCCTGGATCTGGCTGACCAGACCCCGCACGACCGCCGCCTCCTGGCGGTCGAGCCTGCCGACGACGACGTCACCGTCGCGGATCCACCGCTTCACGAGGCCCGCTGCATGGTCGCCCAGAGCCCTGCCGCGTGGAGCTTCGCCACGTCGGCCTCCACCTTGTCCTTGGTGCCCGATGTCACGATCGCCTTGCCCTTGTGGTGCACGTCGAGCATCAGCTTGGTCGCTTTGTCCCTGCTGAACCCGAACAGCTTCTGGAAGACGTACGTCACGTACGACATGAGGTTGACCGGGTCGTTCCAGACCACGGTCTGCCATGGCCGGTCCTCGGCTGCGATCTCCGCGCCAATGGGCTCGGCATGCGTCCGTTCCTGTTCGACGGGCGTGGTCATACCGCCAATGGTGTCATGTTCGCCGCAGTCGCGGAGACGGCATGCGGCTAAACCGGATGCGACCTTAGGGTGGGTGACCATGAACTCCACGGCCTTGCTGACCGACCACTACGAGCTGACGATGCTCGCGGCCGCGCTGCGTGACGGCACCGGTGACCGTCCGTGCGTGTTCGAGGTGTTCGCGCGCAGGCTCCCGGACGGCCGCCGCTACGGCGTGGTCGCGGGGGTGAACCGGCTGCTCGACGCCATCGAGGACTTCCGCTTCGGCGAGGAGGAGATCGACCAGCTGCGCCGCAACGCCGTGGTCGACGACGCCACGCTGGAGTGGCTCGCGAACTACCGGTTCTCCGGTGAGGTCGACGGCTACCCGGAGGGCGAGCTCTACTTCCCCGGCTCCCCGGTGCTGACCGTGCGCGCCTCGTTCGCCGAGGGCGTGGTGCTGGAGACGCTGGCGCTGTCGATCCTCAACCACGACAGCGCCATCGCCTCGGCCGCCGCCCGCATGGTCACCGCCGCGAACGGCCGGCACATGATCGAGATGGGCTCCCGCCGCACGCACGAGGAAGCCGCCGTGGCATGTGCCCGCGCGGCCTACCTGGCGGGCTTCCACGCGACCTCCAACCTGGAGGCGGGCCGCAGGCACGGCATCCCGACGGCCGGCACGTGCGCGCACGCGTTCACGCTGCTGCACGACACCGAGGAAGAGGCGTTCCGCAGCCAGGTCGAGGCGCTGGGCGTCGGCACGACGCTGCTGGTCGACACCTACGACATCACCGAGGGCATCAAGACGGCCGTGGCCGTCGCGGGCCCCGAGCTGGGCGCGATCCGGATCGACTCCGGCGACCTCGGCGTGATGGCCAGGCAGGCGCGCGACCAGCTCGACGCGCTGGGCGCGAAGAACACCCGGATCGTCGTGTCCAGCGACCTCGACGAGTACGCCATCGCCGCCCTGCGCGCGGAGCCCGTGGACGCCTACGGCGTGGGCACCTCGGTCGTGACCGGGTCCGGCGCGCCGACCGCGGGCATGGTCTACAAGCTCGTCGAGGTCGACGGGCGGCACGTGGAGAAGCGCAGCACGTCGAAGCAGTCGCGCGGCGGCTGGAAGAAGGCGCTGCGCCGGCACAAGGACACCGGCACGGCGCTGGAGGAGGTCGTGTTCCAGGCCACCGCGGAACCCGAGCTGGGCCCGCACGACCGGCTCGTGCAGGTCCCGCTGATGCGGGCGGGCAAGCTCGCCGACGGCGTCCCCGGGCTGGAGCAGAACCGCGAACGCCTGCGGGCCGCGCTGGTCAGCGTGCCGTGGGAGGGCCTGAAGCTCTCGCGCGGCGAGCCCGCGATCCCGACGGTCTACCTGGAGGAGTCGAAGTGACCAAGGCACTGATCGTCGTCGACGTGCAGAACGACTTCTGCGAGGGCGGGTCCCTCGCGGTCGCCGGTGGCGCGGCCGTGGCGGAGGCCATCTCGCGGCACATCGCGGCCTCGTCCTACGACCACGTCGTGGCGACCCGCGACTACCACGTGGACCCCGGTGAGCACTTCAGCGAGACGCCGGACTTCGTCGACAGCTGGCCGGTGCACTGCGTGGCCGGCACGGCCGGTGCGTCGTTCCACCCCGAGCTCGACGTCGCCGGGATCGAGCAGGTGTTCTCGAAGGGCCGGTTCGCCGCGGCGTACTCCGGGTTCGAGGCGGAGAACGACCTCGCGGGCTGGCTCACCGCCAAGGGCGTGACCGAGGTGGACGTCGTGGGCATCGCGACGGACCACTGCGTGCGGGCCACGGCGCTCGACGCGCACCGCAACGGGTTCCGCACGACGGTGCTGGCCGGGCTGACCGCGGCCGTGGCGCAGAACACCCGCGACGCCGCTCTGGACGAGCTGCGCGCCGCGGGTGTCGTGGTGTCCTGAGCTGCCCCGACCGCTACGGGGTGGGCGAGCAGGCCGCCGTGCCGAGGGTGATGCTGCCCGTGTAGCCGGACGACGGCTCGAACGTGATCCGCAGCAGGGTCGTGCTGAGGCTGCCGTCGTTCGGCTCCGGGAACGCGGTGTCGGTGAACTTCGCCTTGGCCAGCACGGTTCCGGTGCTGGACTTGACGTCGTGGACGTACCCGGCGGGGATCTGCGCGGGCAGCCCCGGCCAGCCGGACAGGCCCTTGAGCCCCCAGGCCGCCTGCGTGCCCTCCGCGTCGGCGGAGCAGGTGATCGTCCACTCGGCGATCTTGAGCCGCGGGCCCTTCTGCGCCATCAGCGCCGACAGCTCGAAGGCGGTGCCCTTGGCCGTCGACGTCGTCGTGGTGGTGAACTCCGCCTCGTTGACCACGGTGGTCGTGCAGGTGGAGGACGTCGCACCGATCTTGAGCCCGGTCCCGCTCACCGCGGGGCTCGCCCCGGTGACCGTGCCCGCCTGCTCCGGGTTCACGTCGCACGCGGCGAGCGGGCCGACCACGACCGTCTGGCCGCCCTGCTGCGCGAAGTCCGCGGACCCGGACGACGCGCGGCCGGGCGGGTTCGCCGCCAGCGCGGGCGCGGCCGTGGCGAAGGTCAACGCGACCACGACACCGGCGATCACACTCTTGCGCACTTCGGTCCCCTCGGGCTCGGTCATGTTCGGTTCCTGACCCCGATCCTCTCCGCGTCGCACGGCTGAGCCGACAGTTCGCCCCGTACATCACCCGTTCGTGGAAGCCGGACCAACCGACCTGGTGACGCACGAGCTGCTAATACACGCCCGCGAGGGTGGCGAACGGCTCCCGGCGCGGCAGTGCGGTCGGCAGGCCGGCCAGCCGCTCGATCGCCGCGCAGACCCGGACGGCGGCACGCCCGTCGCCGAAGGGGTTGCGCCCTGGGGGGAGCCGCAACCGGGAGCCGAGCACCCAGCCCGCCTCGGCGAGGATGCGGGTGGTGTCGGTGCCGACGAGCCAGGCGCACCCGGCGTCGACGGCCAGCACGCGTTCGGTCGTCTCGCGCAGCACCAGCACGGGCACGCCGAACGACGGCGCCTCCTCCTGGAGTCCGCCGGAGTCGGTGAGCACCAGTGCGGCGCGCTTGAGCACCCGCACCAGGTCCGGGTAGTCGAGCGGGCCGGTGATGACGACCCGCTCGTGCCCGCCGAGCAGGGAGACGACCTGTTCGCGCACACCGGGGTTCGGGTGCGCGGGGACCAGCACGTGCAGGTCGGGGTGGCGGTCGGCGAGGGACCGCACGGCGTTGAGCACGCGCATCAACGGCCGGCCCCACGACTCGCGCCGGTGCACGGTGAGCAGCAGCAGCCGGCCGCCGGTGGCGTCCAGGCCGCGTTCCAGCGCGGCGAGGTCGGCGCTGCGGGCAGGGAGGTCGAGGGCGGCGACCCGCTGCACGGCGTCCACGACCGTGTTGCCGGTGACCACGACGTGGCTGTCCGGCAAGGACTCCGCGTGGAGGGCGTTGGCCGCGTCGTCGGTCGGCGCCAGGTGCAGCGAGGTGACGCGGGAGATCATCTGCCGGTTCCCCTCCTCGGGGAACGGGCCGTACAGGTCGCCGGTGCGCAGACCGGCCTCCAGGTGCGCCACGGGGATGCCGCGCCAGTACGAGGCGAGTGCCGCGGCGAGGGCGGTGGTCGTGTCGCCCTGCACCAGCGTGACCGCCGGGTCGCGGCCGGCCAGCACGGCGTCGAACTCGGGCAGCAGCCGGGAGACCAGCTCGGCCTGGGTGCCGCTGGTCCTGGGCACGTCCAGGCGCAGGTCGGGGACGAGGTCGAACGCGCTGAGGGCCTGCTCGACCATGCCGGAGTGCTGTCCGCTGTGGACGATCGTGGGGCGGAGGCCGGGGTGCCCCCTCAACGCGATCGCGACGGGGGCGATCTTCACGGCTTCCGGGCGGGTGCCCGCGACCAGCAGAACTTCCTTGCTCACACCGTTGTCCTCTCGGGGGAGGCGGGCCGGTCCGCCCGGGTGCGGGGGCATCCCCGGGCGGACCGGTGATCAGCCCGCTCGATTCGGTCTGGTTGTGGCCGGGACGGGGACCGCGCGCCGCTTCCTGCGCGCCGAGCGCAGGAGGAACGCGCCCGCGACGAGCAGCACGACTCCCGCGGCGATCCACCACGTCACGTCCGCGCCGGTGACCGCGAGGGCACCGACACCCGTGCCGACGCCCACGCCGGTTCCGGGGACCTTGTACATCGGCCGCTCTCCTAGACCGCGGTGAGCGACGCGCGCCTGCGCAGCGCCACGAACGCGACCGGGACGGCGACGACACCGAGCAGGCCGAGGCCGATCCACAGGCCGGCGCCCGACGCCATCGGGATGGGCAGGCCGGCGGGGCCGCAGGTGGCGGACGAGATGATCACGTCACCGGTGCCGATCGAGCCGAGCACGCCCTGCAGCAGCCTGATGTGGATCGCGTTGACCGTGAGGCTGCCGTCGGCGTTCTTCAGCTGCTCGTTGAAGACCACCTCGGCGACCTTGACCCCGGCGAGCGCGACGTCGAGCACGGTGTTCGGCGCCGGGTCGGCGTTGACCTGGCCGAGCTCGCCCAGGTCGACGCCCGTGAGCTTCGCCTTGCCGGCCAGGCCCTTCTGGGTGGCCGCGCACTCCGCCTCCACCAGCTCGGCGGAGATCTTGCCGGTGACCCCGGACAGCAGGTCGACCCGGACGTCCGCGGTGCTCGCCCGCGAGGACACGCCGCCGGACCTCTCGTCGCGCGACGCGGAAGCGTTGATCACACCGGTCTTGAGGATGCCGGTGAGGTCGACGCCCAGGAACGTGTTCTGCGTCGGCCCGTTCGCGGTGGCGGCGGCGAACGGCTCGGCGTTGACCGCCGGGCTGCCGAGCAGGGTCACGGTGAGCTTCGCGCCGTGGGCCGAGGCGTCCCCCGGAGCGGCCGAAGCGGGTGCGGCACCGGCCAGAAGTGCTGCGATGGCAGCAACTCCGGCCAGTCCCGTCAGTCGGAAACGCATGAAACTCCCTCCGTCATTCCTCCGGCCCCAGGGCGCGTTCGAACCAAGCTGGTTCACGCTTTCCGGGGGCAGTTACCGGCATCGGCGTTATTCCGGGGGAACTGAGGGTTACTCCCCGTATCGGGCGACATGATCACTCGACTCGCCCAGTCGGTGCCACGGATCGTGGGACTTTTGATCAATTTCCGGTCACGGCATCACTCGATCCGGGGATGAGGGCTGACGTTCCGTCAACCGATGGAAGGTCAAGTAGCCCGTCTGGGCGCTCCCTCATCGGTGGAAAGGATTCTCGGGTGACGCTTGCCCTGCGCCGCGCCGCATTCCCGAGCCGGGTGACGGTGGTCGTCCTGCTCGCACTCGCCGCCGGACTCGTGTTCGCGCACCGCCTCTACCGCACGGTGGAGATCTCGCTGTCCGGTGCGGTGCTGAGCGCCGTCAGCTCCTACGGCGTGGAGGTCGTCGCCGACCGCCAGACCGTCTACTTCGGACTGGGCTCGGACACGCCGCTGGGCCTGCGCATGACGCCCGAGTGCACGTCGGCGTTCCTGGTGCTGCCGCTGGTGGTCGTGGGCGCGGTGATGATCGCGCTGCGGCCGCGGGTCCAGTCGCGCGTGCTGGTCGCGCTGGGCGTGGCCGCGCTGGCGGTCGTGGTGGTCAACCAGTTCCGGGTGCTCACGCTGGTGGGGCTGGTGGACTGGCTGGGCGTGGACACCGGCTACTACTGGGGGCACACGCTGCTGGGGTCGATGGTGAGCGTGTTCGGTGGCGCGGCGGCACTCGTCGCGTTCGTGTGGCTGGCGACGCGGAAGTGAGCCTCGACCTCGTCCTCGGGTTCACGCAGGCGCTCGCCCTGACCATGAGCGTCGCCTTCGTGACGTACGTGTTCGTGATCGTGGTGCCGTACCTGCGGCGCAAGCCCGCGCCCATCGGTGAGCCGTCGTCGCTGGAGTGGCACTTCTTCGTGCCGTGCCGTGACGAAGAGGCCGTCATCGGTGACACGATCCGCTATCTGCGCGGGACGTTCCCCATCGCGCACGTGTGGGTCATCGACGACGACTCCGACGACCGCACCGCGGGAGTCGTGCGCGCGTTGAAGCGCAACGGTGGCGTTCGCGACCCGAACATCCATCTCGTGCAACGCCAACGCCCGTACGCGCGCACCGGCAAGGGCAACGCGTTGAACGACGCCTACCGCACGGTGAAGCTGTGGATGGGCCGGCGCGCGGACACCGAGAGCGCGATCATCGTCGTGGTCGACGCGGACGGCCGGCCGGCACCGAACTTCCTGGAGGTGTGCGCGGCCCAGCACCTCTTCGGCAACCCGCGGATCGGCGCGGTGCAGGTGGACGTGCGGATGATCAACGCGGGCCAGCGCCAGCCGGGGGTGTCGCGGTGGCGGCGCGCGTTCGGCGCCGGGCTGGTGCGCATGCAGGACCTGGAGTTCCGCACGGCCATCGCGGCGATCCAGCTCTCGCGCGGCGCGACCGGCACGATCTCCATGGGCGGCAACGGACAGGCCACGCGACTGTCCGCTTTGGACTCGATCGCCGGACCGGCGGGCAGCCCGTGGCGCGGGTCGCTGCTGGAGGACTTCGAGCTCGGCGTGCACCTGCTGACCGAGGGCTGGCACACCGGGTTCACGCTCGACACGCACGTGAACCAGGAGGCGCTGTACTCGTTGCGCCGGTTCCTCGCCCAGCGCACCCGGTGGGGTCAGGGGACGATGCAGTGCACGCGCTACCTGCGGCGCATCTGGGACTCCGACCACCTGACCACGCTGGGCGCTGCCGAGATGACGTACTACCTCGCCCAGCCGTGGATGCAGCTGCTCGGCACGCTGATCTACCCGATCCCGGTGGCGCTCATGGCCTATCGGTTCGCCGTGTCGCCGTCGGAGGTCGTGTTCTGGTTCTTCGACGGCGCGTGGGTCCTGTTCACCGTGTACGGCGCGTTCGGGCTGTTGCCGTTCGTGCTGTGGGGACCGGTGTACCGCGCGCGTTGCGAGCCCGTGGGTTTCTGGAGGTCCATCGGGTACGGGTTCGGTTACGCGTTGTACATCTACACCTTCTACATCACGTCTTGGCGCGCGGTGGTCAGGCTGGCCCGCGGCCACAACGGATGGGCCAAGACCAGGCGCAACACCGAACGCGTGGGCGGCAAGGTCGCACTCGATGTGTGACCGGTCACTTTGTGCAGATCAGACAAAGACGTTCTCGAGTTCCCCTGGTTAATCTCAGGCCCTCTTGCCATTCCGCCTGGGAGGGAACGCTCGTGGCCGCTCTCGCACTCGCGCCCCGTCGCACCGTGCTCGCCGACTTCGTCCCGGGCGCACTCGCCCGCGACCTCACCCTCGTGGTGGCCGGTGCCGCCCTCACCGGTCTCGCCGCGCAGGTGGCGCTGCCGATCCCGGGCAGCCCGGTGCCGCTGACCGGTCAGACGTTCGCCGCGCTGCTGGTCGGTGCCGCGCTGGGCTGGCAGCGCGGCGCGATCTCGATGCTGCTGTACCTGATCGCCGGTGTCGCCGGTGTGCCGTGGTTCCAGGGCGGTTCGTCCGGCGTCCCGGTGTCGCTGGGCTACGTGGTGGGCTTCGTGTTCGCCGGTGCCCTGGTCGGCGCGCTCGCCGCCCGCGGTGGTGACCGCACGCCGGTGCGCACGGCCGGCACGATGGTGCTGGGCAACCTCGCGATCTACGCGGTCGGCGTGCCGTGGCTGATGGCGATGACCGGCATGGGCTTCGTGAAGGCGCTGTCGGTGGGCGTGCTGCCGTTCCTGCTCGGTGACCTGCTGAAGGTCGCACTGGCCGCCGGTCTGCTGCCGGGCGCCTGGGCTCTCGTCCGCCGCCGGTAGCGTGGACCGGGTGGTGACGCCCGGGGAGTACCTGGACCTGCTGGATGCGCGCCTGCCCGGTCTTGTGGCAGGCGCGCATCTTCACGGCTCGCGCGTGCTGGACGACGTGGTGTTCGACTCCGATCTGGACGTCGTCGTCGAGCTCGCCGCTGCTGCTGATGTGCCCGCCGTGGACGGTGTGGACGTTTCCGTGGTGATGGCGGGCGACCTCTCTCGTCCCGTTTCTTCGGTGACGCCTCTTTTCGGCGAAGTCACGCCCGTGCTGTGGCAACAGTTGCGGACCGTCGGTCAGACCGTGCGCGGCACACGGCCCGCATGCCCGGTCACTGCTGCTGAGGTGGCGGCGTACTGCCGTGCGAACCTCGTGTCGTACTGGAAGCCTCAGCTCGACGCCGGTCGTGCCGCGCTGAGGACCGTCGACCAGCGCATCCCGGTGTTCCGCGAGGCCGTGCTGTGGGTCGGTCTGGGTCCCGCGCGCCTGTGGCACACCATCCGCACGGGTGAGATCGTCAGCAAGTCCCGCGCCGGCGTCCTGGCCGCCGAGCAGTGGCCCGACCTCGGCCCGTTGCTCCTGGACCTGGTCGAGGCTCGCCGGGACGCCGCCGTCGTGCTGACGCCGGACCACCTCGCGGCGGCACTCGGCCTGGGTGACCGCGTCCTCGCCGACGTGACCGCCTGACCTCGTTCGGTGACCGGCGTAACACCGTGCCCCGGCCCGTCGAGAACTCCGTGACGTCCCCTGCTCACGGAGATCCCCCAGTGCAGACCACCCCCGAGGAACTCGCCTGCCTCGCCGGCGGCCCCCGCCGCGCCGCCGAGGTCGCCGTCGCCCGCCTCGCCGACGCGGGCCAGCTGCGCCTGTCCCGTGAAGGCTTCGCCACGGCCACCTCCCGCCACGGCGCCGCCACCCCGCTGGAGGCCCGCGTCCTCGGCGAGCTCCGCCGCTCCGGCCGCTACCTGCCGGACCTGCTGTCCGCGGTGGCCGAGAGCCAGGAGGCCGCAGGCCTGCGCGCCCACCTGGTGGACCGCGGTCTGCTGCGCGCCCGCCGTTCCCTGCGCCCGCGCCTGTACCCGTGGCTGTTCCTGCTGGGCTTCGCCCTGATCGGTGCGGGCGTCGTGTCGTTCGTGGCACCGGACGTGCTGTCGTTCGTGCCGGTGACCGTGCCGGGCTGGGCGTACTTCCCCGCGGCGGTGGCCCTGATCGCGCTGGCCGCCGTGCTCGGTGCCCGTGACCCCGGCCGCCTGCGCACACGGGCGGCGATGCGGATCGTGCGCCGCGCCGAGGCCCGGGTGTCGTCCGCGCGCAGCACCGAACGCCACACCCCGCACTACCGCCTGCGCGCGGTCGCCGTGGCCGGTCTGGGCGGGCAGGCGGCGTTGTTCGGGCTCACCCCGGCCGTGGTGGGTGCGCGGACCAAGTCGTCGGACGGCGGCAGCAGCTGCGGCGGCGGTTGCTCGTCGAGCAGTTGCAGCAGCAGCGACGGCGGCAGCAGCTGCGGCGGCGGTTGCGGCGGCGGAGGCGGCGACTGACCCAGTCGGTAGTGGAAAAGTGCCTGTTGATGTTGAGTTGGCGGTACTCGCAGATGCGGGTGGAGCAGGAGTGTCGGGGGTGGCGGGTACGGTCTTCCCCGTGCCTGAAGTTCCCCCCACCCTGAGCCTGCTGGAAACCGCCGTCCACGCCGTCGGCGGCGCCGAGCGCCCCGGTCAGGTGGAGATGGCCGAGGCCGTCGACCGCTCCATCCGCACCGGTGAGCACCTGGCCGTGCAGGCGGGGACCGGCACCGGCAAGTCGCTCGCCTACCTGGTGCCGAGCATCCGGCACGCGGTCGCCGAGAGCGAGACCGTGGTGGTGTCGACGGCCACGATCGCGTTGCAGCGGCAGCTGGTGGACCGGGACCTGCCGCGGCTCGCGAAGGCGTTGAAGAAGGAGCTGGGGCGCGAGCCCACGTACGCCATCCTCAAGGGGCGGCGGAACTACCTGTGCATGCACCGGGTGCACAACGGCGCGCCGGAGGAGCCGGAGGACGCGCTGTTCGACCCGTTCGCCGTGTCGAAGCTCGGGCGTGAGGTGAAGCGGCTGCACGAGTGGTCGTCGGACACCGAGACGGGCGACCGGGACGAGCTGGTGCCCGGTGTCAGCGAGCACGCGTGGCGGCAGGTGAGCGTCACGGCCAGGGAGTGTCTCGGGGTGTCGAAGTGCCCGATCGGGTCCGACTGCTTCGCCGAACGGGCACGGGCGCAGGCCGGCAAGGCCGATGTCGTGGTCACGAACCACGCGATGCTCGCCATCGACGCCCTTGAGGGCTACCAGGTGCTGCCGGAGCACGACGTGGTGGTGATCGACGAGGCGCACGACCTGGTCGACCGGGTCACGTCGGTGGCCACGGAGGAGCTCACCGGGGCGTCGATCTCGATCGCGGCACGGCGCTGCGGGCGGCTGATCGACCAGGACGTCGCCGACCGGCTGGCGGAGGCGAGCGACGGGCTCGCGATGATCCTGGAGGACCTGCCCGCCGGCCGGCTGGACGAGCTGCCGCGGGCCTTGGCCGGTGCGCTGGCGGCGACCAGGGACGCGGCGCACATGTGCATGTCGTCGCTCGGGCCGGAGCGCAAGGAGGACGTGGACGGCGCCACGGACCGCAAGCTCGCGATGTCGTTGCTGGAGGAGGTCCACGACTGCGCGGTGCGCATCCTCGACGCGTTCGGCGAGGAGCGCGACGTGGTGTGGGTGTCGGGCGACTTCAACCAGAAGACGCCGGCGTTGCGCGTCGCCCCGCTCGGGGTCGGCGGGCTGTTGCGGGAGCGGTTGTTCGGCAAGCGCACCACGGTTCTCACGTCGGCGACGCTCACGCTGGGCGGCGCGTTCGACGCGATGGCGCGGCAGTGGGGGCTGCCGCCGTCGGAGCAGGTCCGCAAGATCGAGGGCGCGGCCACCGACAAGGAGGTCAGGGACGTCGACGGTCCGAAGTGGAGCGGTCTCGACGTCGGCTCGCCGTTCGAGCACCGGTCGAGCGGCATCCTCTACGTGGCACGGCACCTGCCGCAGCCGGGCCGGGACGGGCTGCCGAAGGAGTACCTCGACGAGATCGAGGGGCTGGTGAACGCCGCCGGCGGTCGCGCGCTGGGGCTGTTCTCCTCGACGCGGGCGGCCAAGGCGGCTGCGGAGGCGTTGCGGGACAAGATCGAGTACCCGATCCTCTGCCAGGGCGACGACGCGACCGGCCTGCTGGTGAAGAAGTTCGCCGAGGACGAGCGCACGTGCCTGTTCGGCACGCTGTCGCTGTGGCAGGGCGTGGACGTGCCGGGGCCGAGCCTGCAGCTGGTGATCATGGACCGCATCCCGTTCCCGCGCCCGGACGACCCGCTGGCCTCCGCACGCCAGAAAGCCGTCAACTCCCGTGGAGGCAACGGCTTCCTGACGGTCGCGGCGACGCACGCGGCCCTGCTGCTCGCCCAGGGCGCCGGCCGCCTGCTGCGGTCGATGTCGGACAAGGGCGTGGTCGCGATCCTCGACCCGCGCCTCGCCACCGCCCGCTACGGCGGCTTCCTGCGCGCCTCGCTGCCTCCGTTCTGGACGACCTACGACCCGGATGTGGTCAGGGCCGCTCTCCAGCGCCTGGACGCGGCGCAGACCCGGTGACGCGCTCGACCAGCTCGTCGCGGTAGGCCTCCGCCGCCGCCCGTTCCGGATCGTCGGCGGCGGCCCGCTTCAGCGCACCCTCCAGGATCTTCAACGCCTGGCGCTCATCTCCGCGCGCGTCCCCCTGGCGTGCGGCGTTCTCCATCGCCCTGGCCAGCGCGGTCCGCGCCTCGGGTGCCGTGCCGGGCGTGCTGATCCGGATCCAGTTGCCGCCGGGGTCGACGACGGCGAACCCGGTGTACCGGTCGTTGCGCAGCCGGGGCCGGGTCATCCGCGGGATGCCGGAGATGAGCAGTTTTCCGTGCACGGCACGCATTCCCGCCGCGAACGCTTCGAACAACTCGTTGATGTCCGGCACGATGACCACGCACGTGCTGTACGACTGCTCCGGGTCGTAGCCGTCCATGCCGAAGAAGTGCAGGTTGATGTCTTCGCGCCGCAACGCCACATAGGGGTTCGGCTTCGTCTGCCGGTACGTGATCTCGAACCCGAGCATCTCGTAGAACGGCGCGATCTCGTCGATGGAGGGACAGGGCAGAAGTGGAATCGTCAGTTCGTTCGCCACCGCCCGAAGCTAAGCCCGGTCCCGCCGGAACGACACCGAGCTATTTGCTCATGCGAACAGCATGACCACGCCAGCCAGCACGAACAACGCCGACACCACCGCGATCGCCAGCACACGGCCACGCGGCGTCTGCGCGTGCCGCAACGCCATCCCCAACGGTCCGATCCCAGCCACAACAGCTCCCTTCGACGGCATGACGACAACAGCGAGCAAAGCCCCGAACGCCACGCGCACCGGCGACATGCCTAGTTCGCGCGCCCCGGCAACATCCGCTTCCCATTGCTCGCGATAGCGCTCATCGCCCACAACGGCAGCCGCGAGGCGCACCAACAACAACGCGACTCTCATTGCGCCGCCCTCGGCACGAAACGCGGTTCCGGAGCACGCGCCGCGACCACGCGACGAGCCTCCGCCGCACCGTCGGGCGTCAGCACGTACATCCGCCGCCGCGGCCCCTTGCGCGTGTCGTCGTCCTCCCACGACGACGTCACCCAGCCGGCCCGCTCCAACCGGTCCAGCAACGGGTACACACTGCCCGACGGCCGCCCGGTCAGCTTGATGATCTCCAGGCCCCAGCGGGGTCCGGAGGCGCCGAGCAGCACCTCCAGCACGTCCACCGTGGCCTTGCCGATGCGGCGCAGTGGCTCCACGCCAGTAATACTACCTATGTAGATTAAGCCGTTCAAGCAGCTCTTCGCGGAACTCCAGCGCCGACGCCAGGTCGTCCTCCGACGCGTCCCGCTCGCGGGCCAGCGCCCCTTCGAGGATGCGCAACGCCTGCCGTTCCGCCCCGTGCGACCCGGCCAGCGTCTCCGCGCTGTGCAGCGCCCGCGCCAGCCCGTTGCGCGCGGGCTCGCTCTCCTCCACCGCCGGCACGACGCGGATCCAGTTGCCGCCGGGGTCGACCACGAGGAACCCGTCGCGCCGGGGCCGGGTCATCCGCGGGATGCCGGATGACAGCACCTTCCCGTACACCGCCCGCATGCCGTGGGCGAACGCGTCGAACACCTCACGCGTGTCCTCCACCTGCACCAGGCACGAGCTGTACGACGTGGCCGGGTCGAAGCCGCGGATGCCGAAGAAGTGGAGCTGGACGTCCTCGCGCCGCACCGACAGGTAGGGCGTCGGCCGGTACTGCCGATGCGTGATCGCGAACCCGAGCATCACGTAGAACTCGGCCACCTCGTCGATGGAGGCGCACGGCAGCAGCGGGATCGTCACCTCGTTGGCCACGCAGGCCACGCTAGACCGGAGATCAGCCGTCGACCAGCAATCCGCGCAACGGTCCTTGCAGCCTTCCGGCCCGCCGCGACACCCCGGGCAGCGGCATCACCCGTGACGGCCGCTTCAGCGCCGGGCGCCAGATCTCGTCCACGACCTCGTGCGCGGGTCCGGACACGTCGGCGTCCAGGTGCTCCGCCCACAGCCGCAGCCGGGTCGAGCGGGCCACCTCGGCGTCATCGGTCACGACGTTCACCTCGGTGTCGTTGAACAGCGAGTGCTCGTTCAGGTTCGCCGAGCCGATCGACAGCCACTCGTCGTCCACAATGGACAACTTGGCGTGCACGTACACCGGCGCGTCGCCGTGGGAGACGAGGGTCGCGGCGATCAGCCGACCGCCCTCGGGGTCGGCGTCGAGCAGCCTGCCCAGCTGCCCGCGGGTGGTGTCGGCGCCGTTGCTGGGCTTCTGCGGCAGCAGCAGCACCATCCGGAACTCGTCCGACGGCGGGTTGCTCAGCTTCTCCAGCAGCACCTCGGTGATCTCGGGCGACCACAGGAACTGGTTCTCGATGTAGATCAGCGACTTGGCCGCGCGGAACGCCCGCAAGTACGAGTCGAGCAGCGTGAAGTCGCCGTGCGGCGCGAAGTCGTAGGTGCCCTCGGGGATCGTCCGCACCAGCTGCACCGACGACGAGCCCGCCTCCGGTGGTACCTCGGGCGCGGGCAGGGTCTCCCCCGCGATCTCCAGCCAGCGGGCGGCGAAGTGGGCGGCCACCTCGGACACGGCCGGGCCGGAGACCTTCGCGATGTGGTCGTGCCAGCCGAGGTCGCGCGGCGGGTGCTCGGGCGAGTCGTGCCGGTCGCCCTCCACCGCGGTCATGTCGAGGCCGCCGACGAACGCCACGTCGTCGACGATCACGACCTTCTCGTGGTGGCAGTGCAGCGTCCGCTCACGCGCGTCCAGCTCGCACCGGACCGCACCGCACTCCAGGAACGCGTGCTTCGCGGCCTCCGCCCGTTTGCGGGTCGGCTCGAAGAACGGCACCGGCGGCCCCGCCCACAGCAGCACCCGCACCGGCACCCGTTCCGCGGCGGCGGCCAGCAGCTCGCGCAGCTGCGGCGCGCCCGGCTCACGGGTCAGCCGGAAGTCCGGCGAGGCGTGCCAGTTCGCGATGTGCACGTACTTCTGGGCGTTCTCGATGGCCTCGGCGATGGCGGGGAACGCCTCGGCGCCGTCGACGAGGACCTGGATCTTGTTGCCGTGCTGGACCGGACGGCGCGGGGTGAACCACCCGGCGCCGTCGCCGTCCAGCACCTCACCCCAGCCGAGCCGGCGGAGCCTGCGCGTGTGGTGCGAGCACAGCAGGTTCTCCAGGCCGTCACCCAGCCTGGCGTCGAGCACGTCGAGTAGGCCCACGAAACGTGGATTTACCCGAATTACGCGGTTCTAACCCGAAATGTCAGCCCAGAGGTGCGATCACAGTTGTCGTCCCCGGTTCCACCTCGGTGAAACCGGCGTCCCGCACCGCCACGACGTCCGCGCTGTGCACCAGCGCGTCCCACTCGGCCACCGACGGCGTGCGCACGGCGCAGCGGTAGTCGATCGCCGCCCACGCCTTCAGCTCGTCGCCGGACAAGTGCGGTGCGAGCAGCATCGACGCGTGGCCGACCTGGGCCGCGAGCTTGCCGGCGGACATCTCCACGCGAGGGTTCGTGTACAGCACGTGGGCCCCCTCGGGCACCGCACCCGGCTCGTCGAGGGGCAGGTCCGACCCGGAGATCTGCAGCTTGGCGACCTCGCGGGGCGTCTCGGAGACCAGCACCGGCAGCAGCGAGCGCACCGACGCGCCCTCCACGGTGACCGTCACCCCCGGCAGCGCCTGCACGGCCTCCCACTGCACGCCACGGGCCCGGCGCGACACCTTCCGGATCCGCCCGGCCACCCACGCCCGCACGGCCTCGTGCCACTCCCCGCCCTCGTCGGCACGCGGGTCGAGGCACACCGCGACCGCCGACGCGGCCGCGGCCTCCAGCAACGCGGTGCGGCCCGGCGGGTCGACGCGTTCGATGCGCAGGACCATCGGCATCGCGCGGACTTCCGACTCCTCGGCGTAGTTCCGGGAGGCGATCAGGTCGAGGATCGTCACAGCCGGGTCGACTCCAGGCCGTCCGCGGCGTCCGCGGCCTCCACCTCGGCACGGGTGACGCCCAGGATGAACAGCACGGCGTCCAGGAACGGGTGCGACAGCGCCGTGTCGGCCACCTCGCGCAACGCGGGCTTGGCGTTGAACGCGATGCCCAGGCCCGCCGCGTTCAGCATGTCGATGTCGTTCGCACCGTCACCGACCGCCACGCACTGGGCCAGCGACACGCCGGCCTCCTCGGCGAACCGGCGCAGCGCCACGGCCTTGCCCGGCCGGTCGACGATCTCGCCGACGACCTTGCCGGTCAGCTTGCCGTCGACGACCTCCAGCGTGTTCGCCGCGCAGAAGTCCAGCTGCAGCTCGTCCGCGAGGCCGGTGATCACCGACGTGAACCCGCCGGACACCACACCGCAGTAGAAGCCGAGGCGCTTGAGCGTCCGGATCGTCGTGCGGGCACCGGCCGTGAGCTCCAGCGACGCCCCGACCTCGTCCAGCACCGTCGCGTCGAGGCCCTCCAGCAGCGCCACCCGCCGCCGCAGCGACTCGGCGAAGTCGAGCTCGCCGCGCATCGCGGCCTCGGTGATCTCGCGGACCTGCTCCTCGCACCCGACGTGCGCGGCCAGCATCTCGATCACCTCGCCCTGGATCAGCGTGGAGTCGACGTCGAACACGACGAGCCGCTTCGCCCGGCGGGTGAGCCCGGCCCGTTCGACCGCGATGTCGAGGCCGACCCGCACGGAGACGTCCGCGAGCGCCGACCGCAGCTCCGAGTCGTTCTCCAGCGTGTCGTCCGCGACGGACACGCGCAGTTCGAGACCGGTGACGGGGTAATCGGCCACACCGCGGATCGCGTCGATGTTCACGCCCAGCGAGGCGAGCCGGCGGGCGACCTCGGTGAACGCCTTCGCGGTCACCGGGCGGCCCAGGACGATCAGCACGTGCGAGGACTCCAGGCGCGCGCTGCGCTTCGAGTCGGCGCCGACCTCGATCTCCACCTGCATCGAAACGGTCGCCATGGCCTGCTCGACGGCCTCCTGCAGGCCCTCCGGGTCGTGGTCGGTCGACACCAGCGCACCCAGCACCAGCCGACCCCGGATCACGACCTGCTCGACGTCGAGCACCTCGACCCCGTGCCTGGTCAGCACGGCGAACAGCACCGAGGAGACACCGGGCTTGTCGGGACCGGTCACGGTGATCAGCACGGGCGTTTTCACGTCGTCGTCTCCTCGCAGCACGCGTAGTACGCGACGAGCCCCGGCCGCACGCGGCGGCCGGGGCTCGTCGTTGAACCTGTGACGTGCAGGTTACTTGTGGTCGGAGTCGTCCTTCTCGGAGGCCGTCCCCGACTTCAGCGCGGAGGCCGCCAGCTCCGACAGGGCGGGCGGCGCGTCCTCGTGCCGGATCGCCTTGCCGGTGAAGGTCACGTGACCCTCGTTGCGGATGCGCTCCACCATGTGCGGGTAGTGCAGCTCGAACGCCGGGCGCTCCGAACGGATCCGGGGCAGCTCGGTGAAGTTGTGCCGCGGCGGCGGGGACGAGGTCGCCCACTCCAGCGAGTTGCCGTAGCCCCACGGGTCGTCCACGGTCACGACCTCGCCGTACCGGTACGACTTGAAGACGTTCCAGATGAACGGCAGCGTCGACGCGCCCAGGATGTAGGCGCCGATCGTGGAGATCATGTTGAGCGTGGTGAAGCCGTCGGACGCCAGGTAGTCGGCGTACCGGCGCGGCATGCCCTCGTTGCCCAGCCAGTGCTGGACGAGGAACGTCGCGTGGAAGCCGAGGAACGTCGTCCAGAAGTGCAGCTTGCCCAGCGGCTCGTCCATGAAGCGACCGGTGATCTTCGGGAACCAGAAGTAGATGCCCGCGAAGGTCGCGAAGACGATCGTGCCGTAGAGCACGTAGTGGAAGTGCGCCACGACGAAGTACGTGTCGGACACGTGGAAGTCGATCGCGGGCGCGGCCAGCAGGATGCCGGAGAGACCACCGAAGAGGAACGTGACGATGAAGCCGATGCTGAACAGCATGGGCGTCTCGAACGTCAGCTGGCCCTTCCACATCGTGCCGATCCAGTTGAAGAACTTCACACCGGTCGGGACCGCGATGAGGAACGTCATGAAGGCGAAGAACGGCAGCAGCACGGCGCCGGTCGCGTACATGTGGTGCGCCCACACGGCCACCGACAGGGCGGCGATGCCGAGCGTCGCGTAGACCAGGCCGTTGTAACCGAAGATCGGCTTGCGGCTGAACACCGGGAAGATCTCCGACACGATGCCGAAGAACGGCAGCGCGACGATGTAGACCTCGGGGTGGCCGAAGAACCAGAAGAGGTGCTGCCACAGGATCACGCCGCCGTTGGCGGTGTCGAACACGTGGGCACCGAGGTGGCGGTCGGCCAGCAGGCCGAGCAGCGCCGCGGTGAGGATCGGGAACGCGAGCAGCACCAGCACCGACGTCACCAGGATGTTCCAGGTGAAGATCGGCATCCGGAACATCGTCATGCCGGGCGCGCGCAGGCAGACCACGGTGGTGATCATGTTCACCGCGCCGAGGATCGTGCCGAGACCACCGATCACCAGACCGGCGATCCACAGGTCGGCGCCGACACCGGGCGAGTGGATGGCGTTGCTCAGCGGCGTGTACGCGAACCAGCCGAAGTCGGCGGCACCACCGGGGGTGATGAAGCCCGACATCACGATCAGGCCGCCGAAGAGGTACAGCCAGTACGAGAACGCGTTCAACCGCGGGAACGCCACGTCGGGCGAACCGATCTGCAACGGGAGGACGAAGTTCGCGAAGCCGAACACGATCGGCGTCGCGTACAGCAGCAGCATCACGGTGCCGTGCATCGTGAAGAGCTGGTTGAACTGCTCCTGCGAGAGGAACTGCATGCCGGGCCTAGCCAGCTCGGTCCGCATCAGCATGGCCATCGCGCCGCCGACCATGAAGAAGGCGAACGAGGTGACCAGGTACATGATGCCGATTTGCTTGTGGTCCGTGGTGCGGAACATCCGCAGCAGGAAGGACCCCTTGACCGCAGTGCGCGTCGGAAAAGGACGCGTTGCGATCGGCTGCGGGGCTACGGCCGTCACGGTGCCTCCAGGCCTTGGTGGGACCAGTCGTTCGGGAAACTCCCCGGATATTAGACGCAGCCGATCAGCTCCACTCGGGTGGGCCATGGCCCGTGGCCAGCGGCGTAGCGCAGGTCACACGTAAGGTGACCCCCGTGCTTCGTACGTTCGCCGTAGCCGCGACCCTTCTGCTGGGTATGTCCCCTTTGGCCGCGTGCGGCTCGCCCGCCACGCACAACTCGGCGGACGTCGCGTTCGCGCAGGGCATGGTCCCGCACCACGAGCAGGCCGTGGAGATGACCGGTCTGGTGGCCGAGCGCACGGACAGCGCGCACGTCGTCGACCTGGCCGAGCGCATCGCGCGGCACCAGCAGCCGGAGATCGACCGCATGAACGGCTGGCTCAAGGCGTGGGGCGCCCCGGTGAAGGCCTCGTCCCACGCGGACCACGGGCACGCAGCCGACCACGGCATGGTCGACCTCGGCACCCTCGCCGACCTGCGCGGGACCGACTTCGACCGGCAGTGGCTGTCGCTGATGATCCAGCACCACCGCGGCGCCGTGGAGATGGCGCGCAAGCACCTCGACGCCGGTACCGATCCGGGCGCGCGCTCGCTCGCGCAGGACGTCGTCGCAGCTCAGGAGAAGGAGATCGCGGAAATGGAGTCGCTCCTGCCCCAGGGGTGATGTGACCCTCGTCCCCATGAGCGCCTCCGCCGCCGTGAGGGCCGCCGTGTCACTGGCCGCCGCGCACGGCATCACCGCCACGGACCCGGCCGTGCTGAAGGACGGCAGCAACGTCATCGTCCACCTGCGCCCGGCACCGGTGGTGGCCCGCGTCGCCGCCCGCACGGCCCTGGTGCGCCCGTCCGTGGCCGATCACTTCGCGCGTGACCTGGCGATTTCCGCGTTCCTGGCCGCTCGTGGCGTGCCGGTCGTGATGCCCTCGGCGGAGCTTCCCGCAGGGCCGCATCCGTACGACGGGTTCGTGGTGTCGTTCAGCACGTTCGTGCCGCACGACCCCGGCTACGAGTTCTCACGCCTTGACGTGCTCAAGCTGCTGCCCGCCCTGCACGCCGAGCTGCGGTCCTATGACGGCCCTCTGCCCGTGCGCGGCCCTGTGGACGACGTCGACAACACGCTGGCCTATCTGAATGGCATAGGCGTGCCGGATCTTGAACCGTTCCGTGAACGCCGTGCCGAGCTCATGGCGTCGTGGGACGCCCACTACCGCGACGTCCAGCCCCTGCACGGCGACCCGCACTGCGGCAACCTGCTGATGGGCCCGCACGGTCCCGTGTGGCTCGATTTCGAGGACACCTGGCGCGGCCCGATCGCCTGGGACCTCGCCTGCCTGGCCGGTGCCGAAGGCGCGGAAGCCGCCCGGCGCACCGTGGGGACCTACGGTGGCGGGGCGGCTCCCGAGGACGTGGAGTTCCACGTCCGCACACGCATCCTGTTCGGCACGCTCTGGGGCGTGCTGATGCAGAACTCCTAGGGCCTGTGTCGAGGTCCCGTTCGATGAGAGTCGCGCCTGAGGTGGTTCCTGGCGGTGCGGGCGGACAGCCCGCATACCGGTGTTGTATGTGGGCTGTCCGCCCGTGCCCCCAGGGGCCGCCTCAGGCCCGGCTATCGCGAACATGGACTTCGGCACAGGCCCTATGCGCGGCGCCTGCGCAGCACGAACAGCACGGCGGCACCGGCGGCGAGCAGGGCGGCGCCCAGGCCGATCAGCCAGGCGGACCCGAAGCCCGTGGAGGCCAGGTCGTCGTCCTCGTTCACCGGCACGACGGCGGCGTTGGTGGTGGTGACGGCCGGCGTGGTCGTGACGGCGCCGGAGGACGAGGTGGTCGTGGTCGTCACCGGCGAGGTCGTCGTCGTGGTGCCACTGCTCGACGTGGTCGTGACCGTCGTGGTCGTCGTGGTGGTCGAGCTGCTGCTGCTCGACTGCTGCGTGGTGGTCCCGCACGCGTACCAGTGGCTGATCGCCGGCACCTGCCCGCCGTTGTTCTGCGGCGCCCGCAGGTCGTTCCACGGCAGCGAAGCGAGCTTGGGGGCCAGGTAGACGTTGTAGGCGTCCCCGCCCTTGACCACGACACCCGTGATCGTGGTGCCGGCCGGGACGGCGGTGATGTCGACGTCCTGCTGGTTCGCGCCACCGGTGAAGGTGAACTGACCGGGTGCGATCGGCGTGCCGCTGAGCCCACCGACGGTGCAGGCGTCCCTGTGGTTGATGTCGACGTTGCCGTCGTAGGCGACCGCACGCTCGTCACCGGACACCGGCGCCGGTGCCGGCTTGGCGGTGGCGGCGGTCGTGAGCGCGAACAGGGCCGCCACGGCGGAGGCGGCGAGGCCGGCGGTTCTCAGGGGCGTCATGCGCATCGGGTTGCTCCATTGGGGTCGGCGGGTTGCCGAGATCTAAGACCATCGGCGTGCGCTTGACGGACCAGTAACCAACTCACAGTAGGCCTTGTGGCCCAGTTGTTATACGACCACGAGGAGGTGTGCACCCGAACGAGGAAAGGGCCGGCTGGTGGCCGGCCCTCCTCCGTCGATCACGACTCAGTCGTTCTGCGCGCCCTCGGAGGGCCTCAGGAACACGGTGCCACCGTTCGGCATCCGCCTGAACCAGTCGACCGGGGTGACGGGCTGACCGATCACCGGACCCGCACCGGTCGGGAGGTGCGGAACAGGGACGCCGGGAGTCTGCGGCCGGCGAAGAGGCTGGTTCGGGGTGGTCATCGTTCCTTCTCGAGAAGTGAAGCGGAACCCTGTGATGATCTTCAGATGGTGCCGCACCGCACCGGTGCGGAACTCGAACCGGAACGTGCGTCGCCGAAAACTAGCGGACCGGGCTTCGTGGGCCGTCAACCGCCGCTTCCCGCGGAACGGGATTCGGCAGCCTACATCGGACCGCAAACCCCTTTCACCAGCAGTTTTCCCGACACGGACGAGCCCGGCGCGAGCAGCTTTGCATTCTCACCCGATCGGGTTCGCGCGGCGGAACCTTCGGTAAGCCGCACCGCTTCACCGGGACGAACGGCACCCGGCGGGAGCGCCAGCCGCGGACCGCTCAGGACACCCGTTCGACGATCGAGCTCGCCAGGAGCGAGGCCAGCGCGGCCCTCGAACGCCGCGCCGCGGTCTCCCCGTCCACCGTCCACGACCTGCTCGCCCCCGCAACGATGTCGTCGTACGTCACCGGACCACCGTCGTGCGGCAGCTGGCCGATCACCCGGCCCGCGTCCTCGTCCAGGAAGAAGATCTCCGGCAGCGGGGCCACCCGGCCCACCACCGCGCGTCCCGACGCGGCACGCCGGTGGCGGACGCCCGCGCCGAGGCGGAACCGGTCGCCGGCGCCGATCCCGGCACCGCCGTCGTCCACAACGGACGGAGCGCCGCCCGGCTCGCCCGCGAGAGCGCGCAACAGCCAGCGCGCGTCCGGACGCAGGTCCTGTTCATGGGTGAGCAGCCACGCGCCGATCTCCTCGGCCCGCTCGCGCGCCTTCGGCAGCAGCGAGTCGGGGCCGGGCTCGACGCCCGCGCAGGCCTGCGCGAACTGGGCGAGGCAGCTGTAGGCGTGCCAGGCCGCGAACGTCTGCTCCAGCGGCCACCGCGCGTGCGACCAGGACGTCTCGAAGAGCTCGACGTCCTCGGCGTGCGCGTCGAGGAACTCGCGAGTGATCGCCAGGTCGAAGAACTTCTCGTGCGCGCCCTCGTGCACGAGGGCCTCGGCCACCTCGATCGGCAGCGCGGGCTCGTCGACCAGCACGATGCCGGGCACGTACCGCGACGACGCGGAGACGACTCCCCCGGACGTCTCCCGCTTGAGCACGGCGAGCATCGACACGTGGGCGAGCAGGTCGCCGGCGGTGTCGGGGGCGAGGGCGCGGAACAGCCGGACGCCGTCGGTGACGACCCGCAGCGCCGCCGAGAAGCGCTCCCCGTCCGCCTCGGTCAGCGGCTCCACGACCACACCGGGCGGCGCGATGATCCGCAGCGGTGCTTCGAGCAGCACGGCCGACCTCGGGTCCGCGGCCACCGGCACACCGGCGTCCCGCACGCGCAGGCCGGCCGCCTCGTGCAGGCGAGCGAGGTCCAGGTCGCCGGCACCGGCGAGGGCGCGGCCGATCTCGTAGCGGACGACCGGGTGGTCGGCGAGGTTGTCCGACAACTCGGTGCCCGGCGCGAACAGGTCGGCCGCGAGGCGGTAGAGCGTGCGCCGTTCGTCGACCAGGACGGCTGCGGGCGCGATGCGCGCGTGCAGCGTGTGAGCAGTGGCCACCGCCGAGACCCTAGAGCACCCGGTGGCCCTTTCCCGGAACGGCGCCCGGAAGAGGAGGTGCCCGGCCTGCGGGCGGCGCAGACCGGGCACCCTGGTTCTGCTCATCAGCCGAACATGATGCTGGTGACGTTCACGAAGCCGACGACGGCCAGCGCGACGACCGAGACGGCGACCATCGTGAGCACGGTGCGCCATCCGATCGCGGTGACGGCGACTGCGACGGCTGCTGCGATTCCGAGTGCACTCCCTGCGGACATCTCGTTCCCCTCCCGACTGGGCGAGCCGGGGCTCCTCGGTGTGGGCGGTCCGAGGCCTCTCGCCCCAGTGCAAGGATCGCCTAGTTGTAGGTTGTCTGTCAACTGCGGACAGGTTGCCAGACAAGTTGCAACCAGACCGCCAGCGCCCTACGCTGGGCCAATGCCCGCCGACGACTCCCATCCGGGCGAGAGCTGGGCGCTCTCGCCCGACTCGCGACGGCCGCTTCCGGAGCTCATCGAGCAGAAGCTCCGGGAGCAGATCATCGGCGGCACCCTCAGGGCGGGTGATCGACTGCCCACCGAGCCGGAGCTGGCCCGCAAACTGGACGTCGCCCGCTCGTCGTTGCGCACGGCTCTGCAGCGCCTTCAGCTCCAGGGCATCGTCGAGGTCCGCCGCGGCCTGGGCTGGTACGTCCGCCGCACCGACCTGACCGCTGTCGAGGAGCACCTGGAGGGCCGCCTCGCCGCCCGCCAGTTCACGCACACCGACCTGCTGGAGGTGCGCATCGCCCTGGAGACCACGGCCGCCTCGCTGGCCGCGGTCCGCGCGGGTGACGGCGAGCTGGACGAGCTCGCGAAGCTCAACCACCGCTACCAGCGCGCCGAGGTGGAGGACGTGCAGGAGGTGATCGAGGCGGACGAGGAGTTCCACTCGGCACTGATCCGCGCGGCGCACAACGAGCTGCTGGAGCAGATGTACCAGGCCCTCGTGCCCGGTCTGCAGGACTGCAAGCGCCACGCGCACCCGTCCCGCGAGGTGCACAACCGCTCGGCGAACGAGCACGAGCAGGTCATCTGGTTCCTGCGCCGCCACGACGAGGTGGGCGCGAAGAGCGCGATGACCACGCACCTGCTCGGGTTGTACGACGACCTGACGTCCGACGACACCAAGCCCCGCGCCGGCCTGAGCACCTACGTCGGCGTGCACGACGAGCCGATGTGGGACCGCTCCCGCTAGTACGGCGTCCACCGAACGGGTCTGGTGCCGCTGCCCCGTCACTCCCACCATGTATGGACGAGCCGGTGGAGTGAGGGGGCGGCGGGAAGGTGGCGCACAGGCGGGTACAGGCGCTGGCCCTCGCACTTCTCCTGATCCTGCTGGCCGCCCTCGACCTGAGCGTCGTCCTGCTCTGGCAACCCGCCACCCGCTCGGTGCTGCACGACGTGCTCGTCGTCGCCTGGCCGCTGCCCGCGCTGGCCGGGTTCCTGCTCGGCGCCTACGAGCTCTTCTGGCACCAGCGCCTGGTCGCCGAGGTCGGCCGGCTGACCGGTCCCGTCTTCCTGGAGCACCTGCTCCCCTCCGAGGTGCTGCGCACGTTCCTGGCCTCCGTCTACGGCCCGAACGTCGCCAACGACGACGTGGTCGCCGGCGTCCTGGGCGGCAGCGGCATGCTCCCCCGCGGCGACGACCTCACGATCAGCACCGGCACCACCGTGAAGCTGGAGCTGCAGGGCATCGACACCAAGACCTACCACCTGATGACGACGCAGCGGTACCAGTTCCGCAACAGCGTCCCCGTCGACCGCTTCGTCATCTTCGCGACCTCCAACGCCCTGCTGCGCGACACCATCAGCGCCGCCTGCCGCTACCCGCTCTTCGAGCTGTACTTCATCCCCGACTCGTCGCTGTTCCTGGAGTCCGTCGACGACCTGCGCCGCTCCACCCAGATCGCCATCGACTACCTCGACCACGAGGGCCAGCGCCGTTCGGCGGAACCGAGCCAGATCCCGCCGGTCGAGGTGAGGTTCGGCGAGTGGGCCACCTACCTGACGTTCTTCCGCGAGGCGATGGGCCCGCTGCCCAAGCTCAGCCCGATGAGCCACATGGGCGACCTGCGGATCTTCGAGTGCGACCTCTCCGGCATCGCCGACGACCACGTGGTGCGCGCGATCTGCGGCCTGACGGTGTGGTCGCGCACCTTGCAGCGCACCAACGACGGGTTCTGCTACTGGCAGTCGCCCTACCCGTCCTTCGTGGACACCATCAGCTTTGACGCGACGGGGCTCGCGGTCGCCGAGTCGCCGCCGCACGAGTTCCGGGTCATGCCGTTCACGTTCCGGTCGGCGACGGCGTCCGCGCAGTGGCTGCAGGCCGGGGAGCTGCGGGACCTGGACGTGCGGTCGTGGTTGTTGCCGGGGCACGGGGTGGCGTTGCTGTGGCGGGAGGCGCTGGGCTGACCGCCGGCCGCGGTCACCAGATGGCCGCGATGCCCTGCCGCCCTTGGTGTCGAGGATGAGCGAGCCGACGCCGTCGAGGAACGGCTGCACCCACACCTGCCGCTCACCGTCCTGCGTGAGCTCGCGCAGGACCATCGCGACCGTCCGGACGAACATCGGCCTGACAGCGGACCAGAACAGGAAGTGGTCGGCGAGCGTCTGCGACCACCGGTAGTGGTGCCGCACGCGAACGAGCTCCGACGTCTCCCGGCTCAGGTCGGCGATGAAGAGCACAACGTCGGCGTCCGTCATCCCGACCGGCAACGAGATGTGCCGGCGCAGAGCGCTGGCCGACACCCTGCGGAACTCGGCTTTGCGCACCGCGCCGTGCTCCGGTCCCGCGTAGCACTCGAGCCGCTCCTCGAACGCGTTCGCCGCCTCCCGGAAGGTGTCGAGCGCGCGGGATCTCGTGCAAGGGTCAGGGACGCCGGTAGACCGTGCCGCCGCCGTTCGGCATCCGCCGGAACCAGTCCACGCCGCTCACCTTCGGCTGCGGCCGGCCGAACCGGTCCGGCTCGGCCGGCGCGGGCACCATCGGCGCGGGCACGCTCGGAACAGGTTCGGAAGCCATGACGTCTCCCCTCGCCCGGGAACGGCCCCCCAGCGTAGCCACGAGCCACCCCGGTGACCTCCCGCCAGCCGGGTGAGCGTGGCGCGCAAATGAGCGCAAGAACTTGCGTACACTTGCGCCATGACGCAACGGAGGCTGGCCGAGGTCGCGGCCAAGGTCGGGGTCAGCGAGGCCACCGTCAGCCGGGTGCTGAACGGCAAGCCCGGCGTGTCGGACGCCACCCGGTCGGCGGTGCTGACGGCGCTGGACGTGCTGGGGTACGAGCGGCCTACCCAGCTGCGGGGTGAGCGGGCGCGGTTGGTCGGGCTGGTGCTGCCGGAGCTGCAGAACCCGATCTTCCCGGCGTTCGCGGACGTGGTGGGCAACGCGTTGGCCCAACGGGGCTTCACGCCCGTGCTGTGCACGCGGACGGCCGGTGGGGTCACGGAGGCGGAGTACCTGGAGCTGCTCCTCGAACAGCACGTCAGCGGGATCGTGTTCGCCGGCGGGCTGTACGCGCAAAGGGATGCAAGCCACGGGCACTACCAGCAGATGATGGCCAGGAAGCTGCCCGCGGTGCTGGTCAACGCCGCCATAGACGACCTGGCGTTCCCGCGGGTCAGCTGCGACGACGCGGTGGCGGTGGAGCAGGCGTACGGGCACCTGACCTCGTTGGGGCACAAGCGGATCGGTGCGGTGCTGGGGCCGCCGGACCACATGCCGAGCCAGCGCAAGCTGGAGACGATCCAGCGGTGTGGCGGGGCGGACGTCGAGCACGCCATGTTCAGCCTCGAAGGCGGGCAGGCGGCGGCGACCAAGCTGGTGCAGCGCGGCGTCACGGCGATCATCTGCGCCAGTGACCCGCTGGCGCTCGGCGCCATCAGGGCCGTCCGGCGGGCGGGGCTGGACGTGCCCAAGGATGTGTCGATCATCGGGTACGACGACAGCGCCTTCATGACCTGCACCGATCCGCCCCTCACCACGGTGCGGCAGCCGATCGAGGCCATGGGGCGGGCGGCCGTGGAGCTGCTGGCGAACCAGATCAGCGGCAACGCCGTCGCGCCCGACGAGCTGCTGTTCGAGCCGGAACTGGTGGTGAGGGCCTCCACGGCACCGGCCAGGTAGGTCAGTCAACTTCTTGCGAGTTTCAGTCTGGATATTGCGTTCAGATGTAACGGAGACTTATGGTCGCCGTCACATCGACGCGCTCGCGAGAAGGGCGGCCCCACCATGAAGAAGTCCGCTGCCGTGTTGTTGGGCTGCGTGCTCGTTGCCGGCTGTGGGAGCGGTACCACGGCTGACACGGGCAGCAAGGTCGTGATCAACATCAACGGTCAGCCGCCGCAGACGCAGGCGTTCGACCGCAAGGTGTTCGACGAGGACGTCGCGGAGTTCGAGCAGCAGAACCCCGACGTCGACCTCGTGCCGCACGAGGGGTTCATGGACCCGAAGACGTTCTCCGCCAAGCTCGCCGGCGGGCAGCTGGAGGACGTCTTCTACGTCTACTTCACCGATCCGGCGGCGCTCATCGCGCGCAAGCAGGCCGCCGACATCACCGACCACGTCAAGGACGTCCCGCATTACGGCGACCTCAAGCAGGAGCTCAAGGACGTCTTCACGGTCGACGGCAAGGTCTACGGGCTGCCCACCGCCAACTACACGATGGGTCTGCTCTACAGCCGCGCGAACTTCACCAAGGCGGGCCTCGACCCGAACACGCCGCCGCGGACGTGGGACGAGGTCCGCGCGGCCGCCAAGAAGCTCAAGGACGCCGGTGTCACCGGGTTCGCCGAGTACAGCAAGAGCAACCAGGGCGGCTGGCACTTCACCACGTGGATGAAGTCCGTCGGCGGGGACGTCGCGCGCAAGGACGGCGAGAAGTACAGGGCCGACTTCAACAACGACAAGGGCAAGGAAGTCCTGCGCCGGCTCAAGGAGATGCGCTGGGACGACGGCTCCATGGGCGAGAAGCAGCTCCTGGAGATCGGCGACGTGCAGAACATGATGGGCGCCGGGCAGCTCGGCATGTACCTGGCCGCGCCGGACAACGTCGCCGCGATCGTCAACCAGTTCAAGGGCAAGTACGACGACTACGGCCTCGCCGCGATCCCCGGTCAGCAGGGCACGCTGCTCGGCGGCGAGGGCTACATGATCAACCCGAAGGCCACGCCGGAGAAGATCAAGGCCGGTCTCAAGTGGGTGCAGTGGAAGTACCTCAACCCGGACCGGCTCGAAGCGAACCTGCAGAAGTACAAGGACCGCGGCCAGCCCGTCGGCCTGCCGATCCCGCCGATCGCCGACATCTGGACCGGTGAGCCGCGCAAGCGGCAGGAGGAGCTCAAGGGCAGGTACGCCACCATGCCGGTGCAGAACTTCCAGGCCTACGTGGACGGTTCGGAGAAGACCAGGGGCAGCCTCGAACCGCCGCAGGCGCAGCAGGTCTACGCGATCCTCGACAACGTCGTGCAGGCGGCCCTCACGAACAGGGACGCCGACCACGCGCAGCTGCTCGCGGACGCGGAGACCAAGGTCAACGCCGTTCTGGCGCAGGTGAAGTAGGTTGCGGCGGCACGTCACCGCGTACGGCTTCCTCAGCCTCGCGCTCGTCGTCTTCGCGGTGTTCTCCTGGTACCCGATCGTGCGCGGGGTGGTCCTGAGCTTCCAGCAGGTCAACTTCGTCTCCGACCCCGAGTGGGTCGGCTGGGAGAACTTCCGGCGCCTGTTCGACGACCCGCTGTTCGCGGTGGCGTGGCGCAACACGGCCTACTACACGGTCCTCGCGCTGCTGATCGGTTTCGGCGTCCCGTTCCTCACCGCCGTGGTGCTCAACGAGCTGCGGCACGCCAAGGGCTACTTCCGGCTGCTGGTCTACCTGCCGGTGATGCTGCCGCCGGTCGTCACGGCCCTGCTGTGGAAGTGGTTCTACGACCCGGGACCCGGCCTGTTCAACTCGGTCCTGCGCGGAGCCGGGCTGCCGGGCCTGCAGTGGCTCGACTCGGCGGACACCAGCCTGATCAGCATCGTCCTGCTCACCACGTGGGCGAACATGGGCGCGGCGACGCTGATCTACCTGGCCGCGCTGCAGACGATCCCCGGCGAGCTGTACGAGGCCGCGGAGCTCGACGGCGCGGGGATCTTCAGGAAGGTCTGGAACGTCACGATCCCCCAGACCAAGTTCGTGCTGCTGATGTTGTTGCTGCTGCAGGTCGTCGCGACCATGCAGGTCTTCACCGAGCCGTTCATCATGACCGGCGGCGGCCCGGAGGACTCGACCGTCACGGTCCTGCTCCTGCTCTACCGCTACGCCTTCGTCTACAACGACTTCGGCACCGCCAGCGCGCTCAGCCTCATCCTGTTCGCGGTGCTCGGTGTCTTCTCCTTCCTCTACCTCAAGCTCACCAGGAGGGCGGACGCGTGAGGACCCTCACCAAACCCGGCGGCAAGCTCTACTGGGTCGTCCTCGCGCTCACCCTCGTCCTGTTCACGGTCGCGTTCCTCGTGCCGCTGGTGTGGGTGCTGCTCGGTGCGTTCAAACCACCGGCCGAGCTCGCCCAGCAGCCGCCGACGGTCCTGCCGCGGACGTGGGAGCCGGGTGCGTACGCCGACGCCTGGAACTACATGGACCTCGGCAAGTTCTTCCTGAACACCGTCGTCGTCGCGTTCGGGGCGTGGGCGGTGCAGATGGTCGTGATCATCCCGGCCGCGTACGCGCTGTCGAAGCTGAAGCCGTTGTTCGGCAACGTGGTCCTCGGCCTGATGCTGGCCACGATGATGCTGCCCGCCACGGCCCTGCTGGTGCCGGTCTACCTCACGCTCACCGACCTGGGCCTGCTGAACAACCCGGCCGGCATCTGGCTGCCGGCCGCGGCGAACGCGCTGAACGTCTACCTGCTCAAGCGCTTCTTCGACCAGATCCCCGAGGAGCTGCTGGAGGCGGCCAGGATGGACGGTGCGAGCACCTGGACGGTCCTCACCCGCATCGTCCTGCCGATCTCGCGCCCGATCCTCGCCGTCGTCTCCATCTTCACGGTCGTGGCGGCGTGGAAGGACTTCATCTGGCCGCTGCTCGTGTTCCCCGACCCGGCGAAGCAGACGCTCAGCGTCGCGTTGCAGCGCTTCGCACCGGACACCCCGATCAACCTCCTGCTCGCCGGGCTGGTGCTGGCGAGCCTGCCGATGGTGGCGCTGTTCCTGGCGTTCCAGCGGCACATCCTCGCGGGGCTCACCGCGGGATCTATCAAGGGCTGAAAGGACACCGCGCATGAGCTGGTGGCGCAACGCATCCATCTACCAGGTCTACCTCCGCAGCTTCGCCGACGGCAACGGTGACGGCGTCGGCGACCTCGCCGGCCTCAGGCAGCGTCTCCAGCACATCGCCGGACTCGGGTTCGACGCGATCTGGCTCAACCCCTGGTACCCCAGCCCGCTGGCCGACGGCGGGTACGACGTGGCCGACTACCGCGACATCGAGCCGGTGTTCGGCACGCTGGCCGATGCCGAGGAGCTCATCGCCGACGCGCACGACCTCGGCATCCGGATCATCATCGACCTGGTGCCGAACCACTGCAGCGACCAGCACCCGTGGTTCAGGGACGGGTTGTGGGACCGCTTCCACATCCGCGACGGCGAGGAGCTGCCGAACGACTGGAAGTCGCGGTTCGGCGGGCCCGCGTGGAGCAAGCTCGACGACGGGCGGTGGTACCTGCACCTCTACGCCGCCGAGCAGCCGGACTTCAACTGGGAGAACCCGGTGGTCCACGCCGAGTTCGAGGACATCCTGCGCTTCTGGCTCGACCGGGGTGTCGACGGGTTCCGCATCGACGTGGCCGACGGGCTGGTCAAGGACTTCTCGAAACCGGACGCGGACCTGCCCTACTCCGACCAGGACGGCGTGCACGAGATCTACCGGCACTGGCGCAAGGTCGTCGACGAGTACGACGGCGACCGGATCCTCGTCGGGGAGATGTGGCTGCCGGACCCGGAGCGGTTCGCGCGGTACCTGCGCAACGACGAGATGCACAGCGCGTTCAACTTCGACTTCCTGTGCTGCCCGTGGAACGCGGCCGAGCTGCGCAAGGTCGTCGACAGCACGCTCGCGGCGCACGAACCCGTGGGCGCGCCGCCGACCTGGGTGCTGTCCAACCACGACGTCACGCGGCACGTCACGCGGTACGGGCGGGAGAAGACCGGGTTCTCGTTCGCGGACCGGCAGCACGGGGCGCCCACGGACTTCGAACTGGGCACGAAACGGGCCCGCGCGGCGATCATGCTCACGGCGGCGCTGCCCGGTGGGGTGTACGTCTACCAGGGCGAGGAACTGGGGTTGTGGGAGGTCGAGGACCTGCCGGACGAGCTGAGGGAGGACCCGGTGTGGCACCGGTCGGGGTTCACCGACCGCGGGCGCGACGGGTGCCGGGTGCCGCTGCCCTGGTCCGCTGACGACGGTCCGAGCTGGTTGCCGCAGCCGGAGAACTGGCAGGAGTTCTCGGTCAGCGCGCAGACCGGCGAACCGGGGTCCATGCTGGAGCTGTACCGGCGGGTCTTCGCCCTGCGCAAGGCCGTCGAGGGCGACCTGGAGTGGCTCGACCTGGGCGAGGACGTGCTGGCGTTCCGGCGCGGCGACCACACCTGTGTCGTCAACCTGTCCGGCCACCCGGTCGCGCTGCCCGGGACACCGGTGGTGACCAGCGTGCCGCTCGACGACGACGGCAGGCTGCCGGTCGACGCGGCTGCCTGGTTGGGCTAGAAACGGGCCATTCGGACACCCGAAACGGGCATGCCCGAAAGCCGCGTCCCAGGTGGGCGCGGCTTTTGCCATGTGAAACGGGCTGAAACCGGGCAAGATGTCACTCTGTTGTGGTACCGACCACAACGTTTCAGGGGTGTTTCATCTATGCACAGCCCGAACGGGCATCAGCAGATCCGAACGGGCAGGTGACATGCGAGCCGAGGACCGCAAGCGCCGCATCCTGGCCAGGGCTCGCGCCGACGGGCGCGTCGACGTGGTGGAGATGGCCCAGGAGCTCCAGGTCGCACCGGAGACCGTCCGGCGTGACCTGCGGTTGCTCGACGAGCACGGGCTGGTGCGGCGCACGCACGGTGGCGCGGTTCCGGTCGAGAGCGCCGGCTTCGAGACCGGTCTGCGGTTCCGGGCCGGGTCGCACGTGCCGGAGAAGCGGCGCATCGCGAAGGCCGCGGCCGAACGGCTCGACGACGCCGAGACGGTCTTCATCGACGAGGGTTTCACGCCGCAGCTCGTCGCGGAAGCGTTGCCGACCACCAACCCGCTCACGGTCATCACCGCGTCGCTGCCGACCGCGGCGGCGATGTCGGAGCACCCGTCGTGCGTCGTCCTGCTGCTGGGCGGCCGGGTCCGCGGCCACACGCTGGCCACCGTGGACCACTGGGTGCTGCGGATGCTCGGCGAGATGGTGATCGACCTGGCTTACATCGGTGCGAACGGGATCTCCCGCGAGCACGGTCTGACCACGCCCGACCCGGTGGTCGGCGCGGTGAAGGCCAAGGCGCTCAGCGTGTCCCGGCGGAAGATCTTCGTCGGGGTGCACACGAAGTTCGGCGTGTCGAGCTTCAACCGGTTCGCCGAGATCGGCGACCTGGAGGCGATCGTCACGGACTCGGGCCTGTCCGCCCACGAGGCCCACCGCTACTCCTTGCTCGGCCCCAAAGTGATCAGAGCCTGAGGGCGTCTGCGAGTACCGCCGACTGGCAGTCGGTAGTACTCGCAGACGCCAGGACAAGCCCCCTGACGGGTACGCCTGGTGTCTTCGCCGTGCCCGAAATCCCCCGAAAGGAACCGACGATGTCGTCGATCCGCACGCTCGGCGCCGCGACCGCTGTGCTGCTCCTCGCTTCCGCCTGCGCGGGCGCCGGCGGTGGCGGAGGCGGCGGTGCCGACTCCGTGAACGTCCTGATGGTGAACAACCCGCAGATGCAGGACCTGCAGAAGCTCACCGCGGACAACTTCACCAAGGACACCGGCATCAAGGTGAACTTCACCGTGCTGCCCGAGAACGACGTCCGCGACAAGATCAGCCAGGACTTCTCCAGCCAGGCCGGTCAGTACGACGTCGCCACGATCTCCAACTACGAGACGCCGATGTTCGCCAAGAACGGCTGGCTGGCGCCGATGGACGACTTCGTGGCCAAGGACAGCGCCTTCGACCAGGCCGACATCCTGGAGCCGATCAAGCAGTCGCTGACCGCGGCGGACGGCAAGGTGTACGCGCAGCCGTTCTACGGCGAGTCGTCGTTCCTCATGTACCGCAAGGACATCTTCGAGGCCAAGGGCGTCACGCTGCCGGAGAAGCCGACCTGGCAGCAGGTCGCCGAGGCCGCGCAGAAGGTCGCGACGCCCGAGGTGCGCGGCATCTGCCTGCGCGGCCAGCCGGGCTGGGGCCAGGTCATGGCGCCGCTCACGACGGTCGTGAACACCTTCGGCGGCACGTGGTTCACCAAGGACTGGCAGGCGCAGGTCAACGCGCCGGAGTTCAAGGAGGCCACCAAGTTCTACGTGGACCTGGTGCGCAACCACGGTGAGGCGGGCGCCCCGCAGGCCGGGTTCGCCGAGTGCCTGAACAACATGACGCAGGGCAAGGTCGCGATGTGGTACGACGCCACGGTCGCCGCCGGCCTGCTGGAGGCCGCCGACTCGCCGGTCAAGGGCAAGCTCGGCTTCACCCAGGCGCCGGTCGTGAAGACCGACAGCTCCGGCTGGCTCTACACCTGGGCGTTCGGCATCCAGAAGGCCTCGAAGAAGCAGGACGCGGCCTGGAAGTTCGTCTCGTGGGCGTCCGGCAAGGGCTACGAGGAGCTGGTCGGCAAGAACCTCGGCTGGTCGAAGCTGCCCGACGGCAAGCGCGCGTCGACCTACCAGCGCGCCGAGTACAAGCAGTCGTCCGGCTCGTTCTCCGCGATGGCCGAGGCCGCGATCAAGAGCGCGAAGCCGCTCAACCCCGGTGTGCAGGAGCGTCCGGCGCCCGGCATCCAGTTCGTCGGCATCCCCGAGTTCACCGACCTGGGCACGCAGGTGTCGCAGCAGATCAGCTCCGCGATCGCGGGTGCGGTGAGCGTCGACGAGGCGCTGAACAACGGTCAGGGGCTCGCTGAGAAGGTCGCCGCGAAGTACAAGGGCCAGTGAAGGGGCCGTTGACATGGCAGTCATGACGCAGGCGCGGCCGGACACCGACGACCGGCCGCCGCCCGTCCCCCGCAAGAAGACCAACCGGTGGGTCACGCGGGCACCGCTGCTGCCCGCGCTGATCTTCCTGATCATCGTGACGCAGCTGCCGTTCGTCGCCACGCTGGTCATCTCGTTCATGAAGTGGAACTCGCTCGACCCCGCCAACCGCGGGTTCGCCGGGTTCGACAACTACGTCAACGTCTTCACCGACCCCGACCTGCGCTCGTCGGTCGTCAACACCATCGTGCTGACGGCGTCGGTCGTGCTCATCAGCCTCGTCCTCGGGCTGGGGCTGGCCCTGTTGCTGGACAAGAAGTTCGCCGGCCGCGGGCTGGTGCGCACGCTGCTGATCGCACCGTTCCTCGTGGTGCCGGTGGCGGCGGCGCTGATCTGGAAGCACGTGCTCTACAACCCGGAGTACGGCCTGTTCAACGGCATCCTGAACTGGCTGGGTTTCGACGCCCAGCCGGACTGGATCTCCAGCATGCCGATGACGGCGGTCGTGCTGTCGCTGGTGTGGCAGTGGACGCCGTTCATGATGCTGATCCTGCTGGCGGGCCTGCAGTCGAAGCCGGTCGAACCGGTCGAGGCCGCGACGATCGACGGCGCGTCGTCGTTCCAGATCTTCCGGTACCTGACGTTCCCGCACCTGCGGCAGTACCTGGAGCTCGGCGGTCTGCTCGGCTCGATCTACGTCGTGCAGAACTTCGACGCCGTCTTCACCATCACGTCCGGTGGTCTGGGCACGGCGAACCTGCCGTACATGATCTACCAGACCTTCTACCAGGCCCACGAGTACGGCGAGGCCTCCGCGGCCGGCGTGATCGTGGTGGCGGGGTCGATCATCATCGCGACGTTCGCGCTGCGCACGGTGTCCTCGCTGTTCAAGGAGGAGAAGCGATGACCGCCAAGTGGATCGGCCGCGCTTGGGGCGCGCTCGCCTGGTTCTGCGGCCTGGTGTTCTTCGCGCCGGTGGCGTGGATGTTCCTGACCTCGCTGCACAGCGAGTCGGACGCCGCGACCAACCCGCCGTCGCTGCTGGCGCCGCTGACGCTGGACGGGTACGGCGAGTTCTTCGACGCCGGCGCGTGGCCGCCGTTGCTGAACTCGTTCAGCGCGTCCATCGGCTCGACGATCATCGTGCTGCTGCTGGCGATCCCGGCCGCGTACGCGTTGTCGATCAGGCCGGTGGAGAAGTGGACGGACGTCCTGTTCTTCTTCCTGTCCACCAAGATGATGCCGGTCGTCGCGGCGCTGCTGCCGATCTACCTGTTCGCGCAGTTCTCCGGGATGCTCGACAACATCTCGTTCCTCACGCTGCTCTACACCTCGATGAACCTGCCGATCGCGGTGTGGCTGATGCGGTCGTTCCTGTCCGAGGTGCCGAAGGAGATCCTGGAGGCCGCGTCGATCGACGGTGCCGGCCTGCTGACGATCCTGCGCAGGGTCGTGGCGCCGATCGCGATGCCGGGCATCGCGGCGACGGCGTTGATCTGCTTCATCTTCAGCTGGAACGAACTGCTGTTCGCGCGGGTGCTGACCGGTGTCGTCGCCGGTACCGCGCCCGTCTACCTCACCGGGTTCGTCACCTCGCAGGGCCTGTTCCTCGCGAAGGTGTGCGCGGCCGCGGTCGTGGTGTCTCTGCCGGTGCTCATCGCCGGGTTCGCCGCCCAGGACAAGCTGGTCCAGGGCCTTTCGTTGGGAGCGGTCAAGTGAAAGCAGCAGTGATCACGGGCGTCGGGTCCGTCGAGGTGACCACTGTGGACGATCCCAGGTGCGGTCCGCGCGAAGTGGTCGTGGACGTGGCGGCGTGCGGCCTGTGCGGCACTGACCTGCACATCCTGCAGGGCGAGTTCGCACCCACCCTGCCGGTCGTGCCGGGCCACGAGTTCGCGGGCACGGTCGTGGAAATCGGTGCGCAGGTCAACGAGGTGAAGGTCGGCGACCGCGTGGCCGTCGACCCGTCGCTGTACTGCCACGAGTGCCGGATGTGCCGCAACGGCAAGAACAACCTGTGCGAGCGCTGGGCGGCCATCGGCGTCACGACGGCCGGTGGCGCGGCGGAGTACGCGGTGGCGCCGGTGGCGAACTGCGTGAAGCTGCCCGACCACGTGCGGACCGAGGACGCGGCGCTGATCGAGCCGCTGTCGTGCGCGGTGCGCGGCTACGACGTGCTGCGCTCGCAGATGGCGTCCCGGGTGCTGATCTACGGCTCGGGCACGATGGGCCTGATGATGCTCCAGCTCGGCAAGCTCACCGGCGCGTCGTCCATCGAGGTCGTCGACCTCAACGCCGAACGGCTCAAGACGGCGCAGCAGCTGGGCGTCACGGCCACGGCGGCGTCGCCGGACGAGCTGGACCGGCCGCAGGGCTGGGACCTCGTCATCGACGCGACCGGCAACGAGAAGGCCATCCAGGACGGGCTGGGCCGGGTCGCGAAGGGCGGCACGTTCCTCCAGTTCGGCGTCTCGGACTACTCGGCGCGGGTCACGATCGAGCCGTACAAGATCTACAACCAGGAGATCACGATCACCGGCTCGATGGCGGTGCTGCACTCCTTCGAACGGGCGGCCGACCTGTTCGCGACCGGGGTGCTCGACCCGGAGGTGTTCATCAGCGACCGGCTGCCGCTGGCCGACTACGCCGGCGCGCTCGACCAGTTCAAGGCCGGGAAGGGCCGCAAGATCCAGGTCCTACCCTGAGTCACCAGCGCAACCCCGCGTGGCCCCGATCGTCGCAACGATCGGGGCCACCCGTGTATCTAGCGCAACGGCGCCGGCTCCTACTGGGCATGTCGAAGTCCGAGCAGAAAGCCGGGCAGGAAGTACAGCTGCCGCCCTACTTCTCGACCATGTCAGACGAAGAGCTCCTGTCCTGGTACGCGGAGCTCCAGGCGCGGGCGATGAGCCCGCAGCCTGGTGACGTCGATTTCGACCACGCCCACCGGCCGGGCAAGCCGATGACCGTGGAGCAGCTGCGGCACCGACTGCTCACGTTCCAGGGCTGGCCGGGCGGGTCCGGGCTCAGCACGATGGACTCCGGTTCTCCGTTCCACAACCTGTGGCACTGGCTCAGCGCCTGACCCGCGGCGAGGTCGCCCTCGCCAGGGTCGTCGGCGCGCTGGTGGCCGCCTGTGTGCTTTACGCCGTGGTGCACACGGCGCTCACCGGCGCGGTCTCGCATCCCCGCAACTGGCTCGTGGCCTTCGCCTGCACCCTGCTCGGGGTGCGGGTGATCGGTCACGTGGAACGGTCGGCCGTCGGCTGGTTGCTGCTCGTCATGGGCCTGTTCGGGGGGATCACGGTCGCCGTGGCGGGCCAGCCGGTCGAGCACCCGGCGCGGTGGGTGGAGGCGTGGGTCTGGTGGCCGACCTACGCGCTGCTGCCCGCTGTGGCGCTGGTCTTCCCGAACGGCAGGCCGTTGGGGCACCGGTGGTGGTTCGCCATCGGCGCGAGCCTGGTGAGCGCCGTCCTCGGCACGGTCGGGCTCGCCTGGGGGTCGTGGGGTGACCCGGCGGGTTTCTGGGAGCACGCGGGTGGCGGGCTGGCCAAGGGCATCACGGTGGTCGCCGTGCTCGCGGCCGGGGTGTCGGTGGTCGCGGCGGTGGCGGCGTTGTTCCTGCGCTGGCGGCGGGCCGAGGGGGACGAACGCCGGCTGCTCGTGTGGGCGTTCGCGTTGCTGGCGCTGGCGGTCGTCGCGACGGCGCTGGAGACCACGGACGGGCACTTCGCGTGGGTCATCGGGGTGCTGGCGTTCCCGGCGGCCGCGGTGATCGCGATCGTGCGGTACGGGCTGTACGACATCAGCCTGCTCATCCACCGGTCGTTGCTCTACGGCACGCTCACGGTGGCGTTGCTGCTCATCTACCTGGGTGTGATGCTCGCGGCCGGTCAGTTGTTCAGCAGTGACGCCGAGGTCATCGGGGTCGTGGCGGCGGGGCTGGTGTTCGCGCCGTTCCGCAGCTGGGTGCAGAAGAAGCTCGACCGGTGGCTTTATGGCGAGCGGTCTGATCCCTATGCCGCGCTGTCGACGTTGAGCGAGAAGCTCGAACGGTCCCAGGACGTGCTGCCGACCGTCGCGCAGACGGTCGCCGAGTCGTTGAAGCTGCCGTACGTCGCGATCCGCGGCGGGTCGGTGCTGGCCGAGCACGGGCGCAGCCGCGGGTGGCCGCAGCTGCGGTTCCCCATGACCTACCGCGGTGCCGCGGTCGGTGACCTGGTGGTCGAGCCGCGTGCGCCGGACGAGCGGTTGAGCGACAAGGAGCTCAGCCTCCTGGTCGACCTGGCGCGGTCCACCGCACCGGCCGCCCAGTCGATGAAGCTGACGGCCGATCTGCAACTCGCTCGCGAACGGCTCGTGCGTGCGCGCGAAGAAGAACGGCTGCGGCTGCGGCGCGACCTGCACGACGGCGTGGGACCGGCGTTGGTGGGCATCCGGTTGCAGCTCAAGGCATTGCGGCGGTCGATGGGTGAGGCGCTGGACCCGGTGCTCGGTGACGTCGACTCCACGGCGGGCGAGGTGCGCAGGCTGGTGGACGGGTTGCGGCCACCGATCCTCGACCAGGGCTTGGCGCTGGCGGTGCGGGACGAGGCCGCGCGGTTCCACGGCGAGCTGGCGGTGCGCGTCGAGGCCGAGGAGGTCGAGGGCCTGTCCGCCGCGGTCGAGGTCGCCGCCTACCGGATCGTCGCGGAGGCGTTGACGAACACCGCACGGCACTCGGGCGCACGGCACTGCGTCATCACGGTCCGGCACGACGGCGACCTGGTCGTGGAGATCACCGACGACGGCCGCGGCGTGGCACCGGACGCGACGCCCGGCGTCGGGCTGGACTCCATGCGAGAACGCTGCGCCGAACTGGGCGGATCGTGCACAGTGGGACCCGCACAACCACACGGCACTCGGGTGGTCGCGCGGCTTCCGCTGGAAGTCCGCTGATGCGGGAGGTTCTCGATGGCGCGGGTCGTGATCGCCGACGACCACCCGGTGTTCCGGCGCGGCATGAAGGCGTTGCTGGACGGCGAGGACGGCATCGCGGTGGTCGGCACGGCGGCCGACGGCGTCGAGGCCGTGGAGGTCGTGCTCGCCACCCGCCCGGACGTCGTCGTGCTCGACCTGCACATGCCGCGGCTGGGCGGTGTCGAGGCCGCGAAGCAGATGCTGGCGGCCCTGCCGGAGGTCGGCGTGCTCGTGCTGACGATGCACGAGGACGACGAACTCGTCTTCGCCGCGATGCGGGCCGGCGCACGCGGATACCTCGTCAAGACCACGGACGACGACGAGATCGTGCGCGCGGTGCAGGCCATAGGAGCCGGTGAGGCGATCTTCAGCGCGACCATCGCCCAGCGCATGATGGGCTACTTCACGGCGATCTCGTCGTCCAAGGCGGTGGCGTTCCCGCAGCTGACCGACCGCGAACGCGACGTGCTGGAGCTGATGGCCTCCGGCAAGGACAACGCCTCCATCGCGCACCGGCTCAGCCTCTCGCAGAAGACCGTCCGCAACCGGGTCTCCGCCATCTTCACGAAACTCCAGGTCGCGGACCGCGCGCAGGCCATCGTGGCGGCACGGGAAGCAGGCCTAGGCAGCTCTTGACCACGCGCCGGTCAACCGCCGTCCCGGCCGGTTCGGGACACCGGTCACCTGACAGCGGGACACCTCCCCGGCTTCGATCGGCGCATCCGCCGAGCCTTCAGGGAGCCCTGCCCATGGACATCACCTGGGACGTCGCACACGCGCGGCTCAGCCACGACCGCATGCTGCACATCGCCAAGGCGCTCATCTCCATGCGCCCCGACACGGTCACACTCGGAGGGGGCGAACCCCTCGGCGTGCCCGGCCTGTTCGAGATCGTCGAGAAGTTCCGCCGAGCCGGCATCGACGTCGTCCTGCGCACGTCCGGCAAGTCGCTGCACCCGTCGATGGTGCGCACGCTCCTGGCGTCGTGCGCCCGCATCGAGGTGTGCGCGATGGCGTTCACCCACGCCCTGCACGCGTTGCACCTGCTCGACGTGGGCGCCGCCAAGCTCGACCGGCACGCCGTCTTCGGCCTCGACGCCACCGGCATCCGGCGCGGCTTCGACCGGCTGGAGGACTTCTGCGCCACCACGGCGTTCGACCTGCCGCGCCTCGCGTTCATCGCGCTCGGCGACACCATCGGCCGCGACCACGCCCAGTACCTGCAGTCGCTCGCCCCTCAGACCGTCCGCGTGACGGTCGAGACCGCGAACACCTCGGTCGCCGTCAGCCGATCCAGCTGACGAGCGCGCGCCACGCGGGAGTCGAGAACGTGAGCACGTCACCGCTCACGTTCTTGGTGTCCCGCACGAGCGCGTCCTGGGCCAGTGACACCTCCACACAGTTGCCGTTGCCGTTTCCGCTGCTGTAGCTGCTCTTACGCCAAGCCCGATCCGGGATCATGGAGGTCCTCTCGCAGTCCGCTGACGTACTCCATCAGCTTGCTCCGCGATTGTTCCTCATCCAACGCGATGGCATCCAGCCGCTGAAAGTGCCGCCTGGCCCGCGCCACAGCTGCCTTGTCCTGCGCGAACACCTGGACCGTGTCGGTCTCCGTGAACACCACCGGCGCCGCCTTCGGGAACTCGTACAGCACGCTCGGCGAGCGGAACACCGGGCCTTTGGCCTGGGCGGGCACGACCCGGAGCTGATGCGTGTTGAAGAGCAGGCGAAGGTACTGCTCCTCCATCAGCTGAGCGTTGCCCAGCACCATCCGCAACGCGAACTCGTGCACGTAGAACCGGCAGTCCGGCCGACTGAGCTTCCGCATGATGGCCTGACGTTCGATGCGCATCCGCACGAACCGCGCAACGTCCTCCGGCAGTTCGATCTCCGACGCGATGAGCAAGGCATGCGCGTACTCCTCGGTCTGCAGAAGACCGGGCACGGTCAGCACGTCGTAGCTGATGATCGTCGTGGCGATCGACTCGGTCATGACGAGTGTGCGCAGGTTGCTGTTGTCCTGCGCGAAGTACAGGTCGAACGCGTGGTGGTACCGGCGGCGGAAGGACTCGACGAACTCCAGGTTCTTCCCGCAGGTCGCCAGGTACTGAACGAGGTCGATGTCGCTCGCGCGGGCTTTGCCCAACTCGATGTCGGACACCTTGCTCGGGTCCCAGCCGAGGTGCAGTGCCATCGCGCGGCCGTGGAACGGCGTGCAGGACTCCCTTATCCGGCGGAGCTCGTCGCCGAGGTCCCGGCTGTACGGCGTGGAGGTGATCGCGGTCATTCCGGGGACGCTATGGCGTGGAATGAAACCAAGTAACTGGCTCGTTCGGGTGAAAACAGAGCTAGAAAACCCCGCCGCGAGCTGCGAATACGTCGTTGATAGGCACCATCGCGCCGAGGGCGAGCCGCAGCAGCACGCGTGCCTTACGGGGACATAGCCAGCCGGCCATCACCGCGCCGCGCTGGATGAGGTCGGACTCGGAGCCGGTGAAGCCGTAGGTGTTCTGGAACGTGGTGCCCGCGCCCGTCCGCGTGGCGACGACGACCGGGAACCGCGCCCGTGAGATCGCCGCGGCCATGCCCGCCGACACGTGCCCGACGCCTGTGGCGGCGATGACCACTCCCCCGACGTTCAACCAGTCGAGCAGGGTGCCGTCGTCGTCGATCGTGGCCTCGACGAGCGGGACCGGTGGCACGGTGCGGGGCCGTGGCAGGGCGGGCAGCCGGTGGGCGGGGTGGAAGTAGTGCGGGGCGCCCTCCACGACGAGACCGAGCGGGCCGGGGAAGGAGCTGAAGGCGCTGGGCAGGCTGCTGTGCGTCTTGCGGACCCAGCGGGCGGCGTGGACCTCGTCGCCCAGCACGAGGAGTGCGCCGCGACCGCGGGAGTTCTCGGCCCGGGCCACGGCGACGGCCGCCGCGAGGTTCGCCGGGCCGTCCGCGCCGGGCAGGCCGGGGTGGCGCATGGCGCCGGTGACGACGAGCGGGTGGTCGTGCGGCCACAGGCAGTCGAAGAAGTAGGCGGTCTCTTCGAGGGTGTCGGTGCCCTGGACGATCACCACACCACTCGCGCCCTCGGCGACCTGCCGGTCGGCCCAGTCGAAGGTCTCCAAGAGCACGTCGAACGTCAGCGAGGCGCCGGGGGTGGTGGCGAGGGTGGCGATCTCGCCGACCTCCAGGCCGCCGACGAGGTCCCGCGCGCCCAGGGTCGGTGACACCGCGCCGGAGCCCGTCATCGTGATCGTGCCGCCGAGCGATGCCACCGCCACCTGTGAGCCCATGCGCTCACGATAAGGGCATCTCGTGTTCGAGCCAGTCCGTGAGGGACGGACGCGAGGGGCGCCAGCCGAGGGCGCGGGCGCGGGTGGCGCGGACCCGGCTGTTGGCGCCGAGCGCGTAGCGGGCGAACCCCTCGCCCCACGCGGCACCGGCTTCCTCCAGGCCCCACGGCCGCACCGGGCCGAGGCCGAGGCGGCGGGCGATGGCCTGGCCGATGTCGGCGAACGAGACGTCCTCACCGCCCGCCACGAAGTACAACCCGGTGGCCGCGGGCTCGGTGAGGGCCAGGAGGTAGAGGTCGGCCATGTCGTCGAGGTGCACGGTGGACCAGCGGTTGAGGCCGCGGCCGACCACGCGGACCACACCGCTGCTCCTGGCCTGCTCGACCAGCGGCGGGACCAGGACGGTCTGCGGGCGGGGGCCGGTGCCGGTGCCGTAGACCAGCGAGTTGCACAGAACGACCGAGCGCAGGTCCGCGTCGACCACGGCGCGGTCGAGGTCGTAGCGGGCACGCCGGACCGGGTGGTCCCCCGGGGTGAACGGCACGGCGTCGTCGACGACGGTGCCGGACGGCCCGCCCTGCGCGTCGTCGCCGACCACGCTGGTGCCGCTGGTGTGGACCAGCACCTTGTCCGTGCCGCGCAACGCCTCCACGAAGGTGTCCACCGCACCGCGGTGGTCGCTGTTCGCGGTGTTGACGACCGCGTCCGCCCGCCGGGCCTCCCGGTCGAGCAGGGCGGTGTCGCCGAGGTCGCCGACGACCGGGTCGATGCCCGCCGCGGCCAGCTCGCCGACGACGCCGGGGGTGCGGGTCAGGCCGCGCACGGTGTGGCCGGCGCCGATGAGCCGCCTGGCGACGGCGCCGCCGATGTAGCCGCCGGCGCCCGTGAGGAAAACGTGCATGGGTGAAACCTGCCAGCCGCGACCCGACCCGCACCACTTCCGTTGCCGTTCCGGCAAAGGATCACTGGCGCCAGTAGGTGATGTTGCGGAAACGGGCCTCCGCGCGGCCGCTGCCGTGGTGGTAGACGCCGTTCTTGAAGTACCGCGTGGCCGGGCCCTCGTCCTGGTGGGTGAGTTTGAGGGTGCCGTTGTAATAGGTCTTCACGGTGCCACGCCCGCCCGCGACAGCGGTGTGCTCCACGCGAATGCGGAACCACTTGTTGTAAATGCCGGTCGCGATGACCTGGTCGCTGTCCTTGCGCAGGGTGCCGCCGTTGATGTTGGCGACGTTGAGCATCACGTCGGTGGCGCGGGTGCCGTCCGGGCGGCTGCCGCGCAGGATCTGCACGACCGTCGGGCCGCTGACGCCGGACGGGATGTAGACCTCGCCCTCCCACGCGCGCGACCCGCTGGAGTACTCCTGGTTGAAGCGCAGCTCGGTGCGGGGATCAGTTGGGCTGCCAGGGGTGTGCGGCTCGTCGTAGTCGTAGACCCACATGGTGTGGACGCCGCCTTCGAACTTGTAGCGCGCGCTGGTGGCGAGGTTGTGCGGCTTCTGCACGGTGTAGGTGTACGGCGCCGAAACCCATTGGGCCGACGGCGGCTGGGCGAGGGCCTGACCGGCCGGCGCGACGAGCAGGGGTGCGGTGAGGGCGAGGGCGAGCACGGAACGGCGTGGGTGGAGCGCAGGGGTTTCCACGGTGAATCCCTCCGACCTTCGACAAGTGGTCTGCACCACTTTGGGGGCACGAAGGCGGAGGGATCAACAGTTCTCCGGAATTCCGGGACAACATTCAGATGGGCGAACTTTTCACATTCCTGAACCGGCGACCAGTTCGTCGAAGGTGGGGAACTTCGTGGCGATGTCGCTGCCGGTGAAGTTGCCGACCCAGCCGTCGTCGTCGTGGAAGAACCGCACCGACACGTAGTCCGGCTTCGTGCCCATGTCGAACCAGTGCGTGGTGTTCGCCGGGACGCTCAGCAGGTCGCCCTCGGTGCACAGCACGCCGTACACCCTGTCGCCGATGTGCAGGTAGAAAACACCGGCGCCACGGGCGAAGTAGCGGTCCTCGTCGTCGTCGTGCGTGTGCTCGGCGAGGAACCGGTTGCGGAACTCGACGGCCTTCGCGCGGTACTCGTCGGTGTCGGCGGGGGTCATCTCCATCGCGTCGACGTAGGTGTAGCCCTCCGTCTCGCTGACGCGGGCGATGTCCTTCTCGTACGCCTGCAACGCGTTCTCGGCCGTCACACCGTCCACGACGGACCAGCGGGAGAACCGCACGCCGTGCTCCTTGAGCGCGGTGGCGACCTCCTCGGGGTCGCTGGTGCGGAGCAGGGTTTCCTCGGGGCCGGAGTCCGGCCACACCGTCAGCAGCGTCATGCGTGCCTCCCCGTGAAGGTTTCCGTGCGCGTCTCCACCTTGAAGCGCAGCAACCACTCCAGGCATTCCAGGCGGTGCCGGGCCTGCACCAGGTCGTCGCCCCAGACGTAGACGCCGTGCCGTGCGACGATCAGCGCGGGCGTGCGCGGGTCGAAGCCCTTCTCGAAGGCGTCGCCCAGCTCGACCATGTCCTGCGAGTTCGGCACGACCGGGACGACCACCTCCTCGTGCGCGTACCGGCCGAAGCCCTTGAGCATCTCCAGGTCCTTGAGCACCACGCCGTCCGGCCAGTGCTCGGCCGCCACGACCGGCGCCAGCGCGTGGACGTGGACGACCGCGCCCGCCCCGGCGACCTTCGCGATGCGGGCGTGCAGGCCCGCCTCGGCGCTCGGGACCTTGTCGCTGTCCACGGCGGCGCCGTTCTCGTCGATCACGACGCTGTCCTCGGCGGTGATCTCGCCCTTGTCGACGCCGCTGACCGTGACCGCGAGCCGCAGCGGATCGCGTTGCAGGACCACGGAGAGGTTGCCCGAGGTGCCGCGCATCCAGCCCATCGCGGCGAACCGGGCGCACTCGCGGGCGAGCTCCGCGGTCACGACAGCTCCCACACCGTCGGGTGCGGCGCGAAGTCGGCGTTGGCGTACGGCTCGCCCGCGCGCGCGACACCGACCGTCTTCCAGCCCGCCTCCTGCGCGGCGTGCAGCTCCGCGGGAACGTCGCTGTAGAAGGTGATGTCGTCGGACCGCAACGTCTCGGCGATCTTGTGGTACGACGCGGCCTCGCGCTTCGGGCCGGCGTTGACCGTGTCGAAGTGGTCCTCCAGCAACGGGGTCAGGTCGCCGTCGGTGGTGTGCCGGAAGAACGCGACCTGGCCCGCGACCGAGCCGCTGGAGAAGATCGCGAGCTTCACGCCCTCGCCGTGCCACTTGCGCATGGCGGGCACGACGTCCGGGAAGAACTCCGCCACCAGGTCGCCCTGCGCGTAGCCCTGCTGCCAGATGAGGCCCTGCAACGTCTTGAGCGGCGTGACCTTCTGGTCGGCGTCCATCCAGTCGTGCAGCGCCTTGACGACGTCGTCGTGACCGGACAGCTCCTTGACCTGCGCGACCGCGTCGGCGACCACGGGGTCGTCACCGTGCTGCTCGATCCACGGCCCGAGCCGCGGGCGCGCGTAGTCGTAGAGGACGACCAGCACCTGGTCCGTCGCGCTCAGCGTGCCCTCGATGTCGAGCACGACCCACTTGCTCACCGCTGTTCTCCCTCGTAGTACTCGTCCAGCTCCCCGGCGCGGAAGACACCGCGGTCGGTCACCACGTCGGTGACGAACCGCGGCGGCGTCACGTCGAACGCCGGGTACAGCCCCTTCGCCCGCGGCGTGGCACTCGGCCGGCCGAGCACCTGCAGCACCTCGGCGCCATCGCGGTACTCGATCTCCACGTCCTCCGCCGTCGGCGCGTTCAGGTCGGGCGCCTGCACCTGGGCGTGGAACGGCACGCCGAACGCGTGCGCGGCCACGGCCAGGCCCAGTGTGCCGACCTTGTTCACCACGTGCCCGTCCATGGTCACCCGGTCGGCCGCCGTGACCAAGGCGTCGACCTCACCGCTCTGCAACACCGCCGCGCCCATGCCGTCGGTGATGAGCGTGGTGTCGACGCCCATCTCGATCAACGTCTCGGCGGTGAGCCGGGCGCCCTGCAGGTACGGGCGGGTCTCCGTGCAGAAGAACTTGAGCCGCTTGCCCCGCCGCTGGGCGGCTTTGACCGTCTCCGTGAGGTAGAGGTCGGCCCAGCAGTGGGTCAGGACGGTCGCGTCATCGGGCAGCAGGGCCGCGGTGTGCTCGCCGAGCGCGCGGCTCTTGCCGCGGTAGCGCTCGTCCCCGGTGCGGGCGCCGTCGAGCGCCCGGCTGACGTCCCGGTGCTCGTCGACCGCCTCCAGGACGACCGCGGTGGCCTTGCGCAGGGCGTTGTTGGTGCGCCGGGTGTTCTCCAGCACGTGCGCGGTGGCGGCGAGCTGCTGCCTGGCCTGCTCGAACGGCAGGTGTTCGAGGGTGCGGGCCTTGAGCACCATGCCGTAGAGGACGGCGAAGTACGGGCCCGAGGACTGGGTGACCATGTCCTCGACGGCCTTCGCGACCTCCTCGGCCGTCCGGCACAGCACCCACTCGCGTTCGAACGGGAACCGGCGGCGGTCCAGGACCAGCACGCCCTCGTCGGTGAGCCGGACCGAGTCGGCGAGAACGGGTTCCATCAGCTGTACCCGGTGTGCGCGGGACGGGCGCCGGTGAGGAAGTGCTCGCCGACCTCACGGGCCTTGTAGACGACCGGGTCGTGCAACGTGAGCGTGCGCGCGTTGCGCCAGAACCGGTCAACGCCGTACTTGGCCGCCGTGCCGCGCGCGCCGACCTGTTCGAAGATGCGGCTGGTGACGTCGTTGACGAGCTTGGTGCTGACCACCTTGGCGGCGGAGATCTCGACGGCCACCTGCGCGCGCTTCTGCGGCGTGAGGCCCCGGCCCAGCTCACTGGCCTCCCAGAGCAGCTCGGCCGCCCGGTCCGCGAGCAGCCCGGCCGCCTTCGTCTGCGCCACCATCTCGCCGTAGGCGGCGACGACGTACGGGTCCTCGGTCGCGGCGTCGACCCCGCTGACGAACCACGGGCGGGTCTTCGTGCGGGTGTAGTCGGCGGCCTCCTCCAGCGCGCCCTCGGCGATGGCGACGTAGAGCTGCGCGAGCACGAGCTGGAACCCGATCGCGGCGAGGCTGAGCCGCGGGTCCTCGTTCGCCGGCTGCACGCCCAGGACCTCGGAGACCTCGACGTTCTCGAACACGACCCCGCCGGACGCGGTGAGCCGCTGACCGATGTTGTCCCAGTCGTCCAGGTAGGTGATTCCCGTCGCTTTTCCGTCGAGCAGGAAGGTCAGCTTCTCGCCGTTGTCGGTGCGCGTCGCGCTGACCACGATGCGGTCGGCGACGCTCGCGCCGGTGGCGAACGTCTTGCGCCCGTTGAGCAGGAACCCGGAGCCCGTGGGCGTCAGTTCGAGCGCGGCGTCGAGCGGGTTGCTGACCCCGGCCCAGAACTGGTCGTCGTGGCGGGAGAAGGACGTGTCGAACAGGCCGGAACGCCAGACCTGCAGGTAGTGGTACCCGAGGAGGTGCCCGGCGTTGGCGTCGGCGGCCCCGATGACCCGGGTGACCCGCTGCTGCACGGCCCAGTCGCCGACGTTCAGCAGGCCGCTCTGCCGGAGCAGCTCCACCTCCTTGGTGGGCGGCTGGTTGGCCCGGTCCCGGTCCGCCGCGTCGGACCTGAGCGTCGCCGCGACGTCCCGCGCGACGTCCAGCCAGTTCGTCATCCCTGCTCCTCTCGGTGGCACCCGTGCCAACTTACTTCTTCACACCACCGGGCTAACCACGATGTGAGAAGGACGCGGACCTGGCACACTGGGTCCTACCCCGGTCTCCGGGGTTGGCAGACTTTAGGGAGCATTTCGCATGGCGCAGGGCACCGTTAAGTGGTTCAACGGCGAAAAGGGCTTCGGATTCATCGCCCAGGACGGCGGCGGACCGGACGTTTTCGTTCACTACTCGCAGATCTCCGGCAACGGCTTCAAGTCGCTGGACGAGCAGCAGCGCGTGGAGTTCGAGATCGGGCAGGGTCAGAAGGGACCGCAGGCGCAGGACGTCCGCGTCATCTGATTTCGCTCTTGGTGTGACGAAGGGCCCGTTCAGCTCCGCTGAACGGGCCCTTTCGCATGCTCAGGCCTCGGCCGACGACGAGGATGACGGCGAGGACGAGCGCGCCGCCATCCGTGACCAGCGACGGCAGCATGCCCACCAGGCCGAACTCCTCTCTCGCGGCCGCCCACATCTCCGGCGGCACCATGAACACCCCGGCGGCTTGGGTGACGTTGACCGCGAGGACCGGCCAGAAGAGCCACCTCGGCGGGCTCTTGCGCAGGGCGAGGACGCCGAGGGCGTTGCCGGCGATGTAGAGACAGCCGACGACGCGGAACGTGGTCAGGAACTGGCCGGCGGTGGCGGGATCGGCGTTCGCCTTCACCATCATCAGGGTGAGCGTGTGGTGGTTGACGACCACGAACGCGTGCAGTGCCGTGCCGATGGTGAAGATGATCGAGGCGATGCCGGTCAGCCTCCGCAGTCCGTCGTCCATGGTTCTGATGGTGGCGAGGGGGCGGGGTGGGGGCATCCGGGACGTCCCTGAGGTTTCCCGGGGGCTCTGACCTGCGGTTCCCGGAAATGTCAGACCTCGTCGTCATCCTGGGTTCTCCACGACTTCGCGTCCGAGGAGGACCAGTGATCGACAGCACGCACCTCGCCTCCGCCGTCAACGCCAGGGTCGTCCAGCTCGCCCGCTGGACGTGGCGGCACCCGCGGGTGGTGGACCGCCGGGTCGGCGTGAGGTCGCGCCGGGGTGCGACCGAGGGGCAGCTGCGGGAGGCGCTGCGGTACGTGGAGGAGCGGCTGCGCGCGGCGCTGGCCCCGCCGGGGCGAGGAGGTCCAGGAGGGGCACTGGAGTGAGAAGGCGCTGGAAGGTGGGTCGCCGGGCTGAGGAGGCGCCTGGAAGTGGGCCGCCGGGCTGACGCGTAGCCCGGCGAGGTCTGTGCCGCGCGGAACCCGCGCCGTGCGGCGAGCGGCACCGCGGCGAGTGGCGACTGAGGGAGTCGAACCCTGCGCGGCTTGTGGAGGCGGCGCTCCACACCGGCCCTGACCCTTCGCCTGAGCGACGGCTGCCTTGCTCGCAACCAAACCCGCAGCCCCGTGACCAGGCCCTCAACCGGCCCCGCAACCAGGTGCGACGGGCGGTCCGACGCGCGGAACATCCACAGTGTTAAACGTTCACACTGCTGAAGATGTTTCATGTTTCGCTCATCTAAGTGACGCTGTTCACCATGCGATACCTCCCTGCCATCGCAGCCGCGCTGCTACTGCCCCTGGTGCCCGTCGTCACCGCCTCCCCGGCGGTGGCGGCCCCGAGCGGCACGTTCTACGTCACCGGTGTGCGCACCGGGCTCAACGTCGCCCAGAGCGGCACCGGACTCGCCCTGCACCGCCCGAAGGGCAACGAGGACCACCAGCAGTGGCGGCTCGCCGACGGGAGGTTCGAGAACACCGACTCGCCGGGGCAGTGCATCACCCGCCAGCTCAGCATGGCGCCGTGCTCACAGGGGGACACGGTCCACTCGCTCACGCAGTTCGGTGACCAGTGGGAGGTCTTCGGCCTCGGCGGGGAGACGCGGTGGTACCTCACGCCCGTCACCGGTCGGCAGAACCCGATGCCGGCTGACCCGCGGCTCGACCAGATGACGTTCCTGACGGCCCACAACGCGTATGCGAACGGGGTCGACGGCGGGTTCGCGCCGCCGTTCGTCAACCTCGCCAAGAACCAGACGCGCGGCATCGTGCAGCAGCTGAACGACGGCGTGCGCGGGTTCATGCTCGACATCCACCAGACGCCGGACGGCGCGATCCTCTGCCACAACAGCTGCACGCTCGTCAGCCGGCCCGTGGCGCTCAACGTCGACCTGCAGCGCATGGTCGACTTCCTGCGGAACAACCGCCAGGAGATCATCACGGTCTTCCTGGAGGACTACGTCGACGCCGCCACGCTGCGCGCCGAGCTGCGCAAGGTCAACGGGCTCAACGACGTGCTGTACCGGGCCGAGGGCGTGAAGGAGAACGGCTGGCCGACGCGCAGCCAGCTCCAGAGCGCGAACAAGCGGTTGATCGTCTTCACCGACCACGACAAGGACGGGCGCGAGGACACCGGTGTGCTGTACCAGCGGGACTGGACCGTCGAGAACTACTGGTCGATGGGGCCGGGGGTGGGCGCGTCCGACTGGTCCTGCTACAGCCGATGGGCTGAAAAACCGCTCACGGCCACCGACCGGTTCCAGCCGCTGTTCGTCATGAACCACTTCCGGGACGTGCCGTTCACGAACACCGCCACGACGGACAACGAGAAGGTGCTGAACCGGGCGCAGCAGTTCTGCCAGCCCGCGGCGCGGAAGAAGCCGAACTACCTGTCGGTCGACCTCTACCACCTCGGTGGCGCGAAGAGCGCGGTCGACCAGCTCAACGCATACGCATACGCGCCGTAGCCCAAATAGTGGGAGTTGTACGCTCCGCGCATGGCCTCGATCCTGTTCACGCGCGGAGCGCCCTCTCTCGACATCATCGACCAGGAAGGTCTGCGCGAAGCAGCGCAGAAAGCCTTCACGGACGACCCCGGCGGCACCTTCGCGTACGGAACGAGCGTCGGCTACGTGCCGCTGCGGACCTGGCTCGCGGAGCAGCACGGGGTCGAGCCGGAGCAGGTGCTCGTCACCAACGGGTCGATGCAGGCCGACGCGTTCCTGTTCGAGCTGCTCGTGGGCGAGGGCGACGACGTCGTGGTCGAGGCGCCGACCTACGACCGCACGCTGCTGAACCTGCGCCAGCGCGGCGCGAAGGTCCACGCGATCGAGCTGCAGACCGACGGCATCGACGTCGACGCGCTGGAGAAGCTGCTGGAGAGCGGTGTGCGGCCGAAGCTCGCGCACATCATCCCGAACTTCCACAACCCGGCCGGCTACACGCTGTCCGCGGCCAAGCGGGCGCGGCTGCTGGAGCTCGCGGCCCGGTACGACTTCGTGCTGTTCGAGGACGACCCGTACGTGAAGGTGCGGTTCGAGGGCGAGCCGCTGCCGACGATGCTGTCGCAGGACGAGAACGAGAAGGTCGTCTACGCGTCGTCGTTCTCGAAGACCATGGCGCCCGGCATCCGCTGCGGGTACCTGGTGGGGCCGAAGTCCGTCATCAAGGCGGTCCAGGACATCGCCACCACCACGTACATCTCGCCGAACATGGTGGCGCAGTCGATCGTGAACTCGTACTGCCGGTCCGGTCGCCTCGACGAGTCGGTCGTCAACGTGCGCACCGCGCTGCGCGCCCGCCGGGACGCGCTCGTCGCGGCGTTGCGGCGGGAGCTGCCCGAGGCCGTGTTCACGGCGCCGCAGGGCGGCTACTTCATGTGGGTCGAGCTGCCGGGCGTGTCGATCGAGGAGCTGTTCCCGGTCGCCAAGGAGCACGGCGTCGAGTTCGTGAAGGGCTCCGACTTCCTGCTGGAGGGCGGCGACAACGAGATGCGCCTCGCGTTCTCGGGTGTCACGCCGGAGCAGATCGACGAGGGCATCACGCGCCTCGCCGCGGCGGTCCGCTCGCTTTCCTGATCTGCGCCTCCAGGTGTTCCGGCAACGCGCTGCGCTGCCGGAGCGCCTGGCGCAGGCGGGGCACGGCCGCGCGGAACGCCACCGGGTCCCGCAGCGAGTCCGCCAGTGCCCGGCTCACGGGCCTGCGCATCCACGACGTCAGCACGGCGTTGCGCCGTTCGACGATCTCGCCGCCCTGCTCGCGGTGCGGTGACGGGTGGTGGTGCGCCACCACGTCCTCGACGTAGCAGAGCGCCCAGCCCGCTGCCGCGAGGTCCCACGCCAGCAGCGTCTCCTCGCCGCGGAAGAACAGCAGCGCGCTGAACCCGCCGACCTCCTCGAACGCCTGCCGCCGCACGATCGCCGAGCAGGCCAGGAACCCCAGCACCGCGGGCCCCGCCACGCCCTGACCGAGCGGGCTGTCGCGCAGCAGCGGTGTGATCGGGTCCGGTCTCTCCTCAGGACCGACGAGCGTGCGGCCCGCGATCACGGCGAGGTCCGGGTGGTCGTCGAAGATCCGCTCGGCCCGCTCGAACGCCCCCGGCGCCCACCACGAGTCGTCGTCCGCGAACGCCACGTACGGCGTGCGCGCGGCCAGCACCCCGGCGTTGCGACCGGCCGCACCGCGGTTGACCGGCGACTGCAACACCCGGACCAGCGGGAACTCGGCCCGCACGCGTGCGGCGGTGTCGTCGGTGGAGGCGTTGTCGACCACGATCACCGGCACCCGCGACGGGCTGAGGTGCGCGAGGGTGCGCAGCAGGCTGTCGGCGCGGTTCCGCGTGGCGATGACGACGGTCGTGCGGGGCATGCAGGTCGTCTACCCCAGAACCCGCACCCCACACTCTGACAGTTCCTGCCAGAAAATCTGGCAGTTGCTGACATTTCGCGCTAGGTTGAGCCGCGTGGAGACGCTCACCGGCCGCGCCGCGAAGGACCTGCGCACCCGCCTCGCCATCCAGCAGGCGGCCATCGAGCTGTGCCTGGAGCACGGGTTCGCGGCGACCTCGACCAAGGCGATCGCCGACCGGGCCGGGGTGTCCGAGCGGACGCTGTTCCGCACGTTCGGCAGCAAGGCCGCGATCTTCTGGTACGACGCGTTCCTCAGCCGGGTCGTCCGCGCGCTGCGGCCGGGCCCGGACCCCGTCGCGGCACTGGTGGACGCGGTTCGCGCCGCAGTCGGCACGATCACGCCGGAGCAGTGGGCGCTCAAGCTCGGCCGCCGCGAGGTGATCCTGCGGGAACCGGACCTCATCGCCACCGGTACCCGGGAGCTGAACGCGGGTGCCGAGAGCATCGCCGCGCTGCTCACACCCCCGCTCGCCTCCCCCGCGCAGGCCTTCGACCTGCTGCTCTTCGCGCGGTTCGCGGTGGCGGGGTTCGGCGTCGTGCCGTTCCACGCGGACACGACTCCGGCAGAGTGGGGTGCGGAACTGGAACGCGTGGCGCACAAGGCCGCGCACGGCGCGTTGGAGCGGTCATGACCTTGCCGAACCTGATCACCGACCCGAACTCGCTCGTGAACCTGAGCCACGACGAGGCCGAGTGGGCGCCCGCGGGCACGCCCTGGGCCGCGTTCCGGCCGCAGTCCACGGCGGAGGTCCAGGAGGCGGTGCGGCACTGCGCCGCCCACAACGTCCCGATCGTGCCGCGCGGTGCGGGCACCGGGCTGTCCGGCGGGGCGAACGCCGTCGACGGCTGCCTCGTGCTCGACCTCAGCCGGATGGACCGGGTGCTGGAGATCGACCAGGAGAACCTGCTCGCCGTCGTGCAGCCCGGCGTGGTGAACGACGACCTCAAGAAAGCCGTTGCCGCGCAGGGGCTCTGGTACCCGCCGGACCCGGCCAGCTCGCCGTGGTCGACCATCGGCGGCAACGTCGCCACGAACGCCGGCGGCCTGTGCTGCCTGAAGTACGGCGTGACCCGCGACTACGTCCTCGGCTTGGAGGTCGTGATGGGCGGGCCCGTCACGTACGGCACGGCGGTCCGGCTGGGGCGGCGCACCACCAAGGGCGTCGCCGGGTACGACCTGACCAGCCTGCTGGTCGGCTCGGAGGGCACGCTCGGCGTCGTCACCGAGATCACCCTGCGGCTGCGCCCCGCGCCCGCACCGCAGGCCACCGTCGTCGGCGCGTTCGCCGGACTCGTCGCCGCGGGTGACGCGGTCGCGCTGTGCACCCGCCGCGGCCTGCAACCGGCGGCGCTGGAGCTGGTCGACCGCGCGTGCCTGCGGGCCGTCGAGGACTGGAAGCGCCTGGGCATCGAACCCGACACCGAGGCCATGCTGCTGGCCCGCGCCGAGACCGCCGCGGACGCCGACGGCCTGGCCAGCGCGTTCACCGAGGCCGGCGCCGTGTGGACCGAGCGGTCGACCGACTCGACCGAGGCCGAGGCGCTGTTCGCCGCCCGCCGCCTCGCCTACCCGGCGCTGGAACGCCTCGGGCCGCTGCTGACCGAGGACGTGTGCGTGCCGCGGTCGGCCGTGCCCGTGATGCTCGCGCGGATCGTGGAGATCGGCGCGCGGCACGGCGTCCAGGTGGCGACCATCGCCCACGCCGGCGACGGCAACCTGCACCCGATGCTCGTCACCCCGCCCGGCGACGACAACGCGCGCATCGCCGCGCAGGCCGCGTTCACCGACATCATCGACGCCGCGCTCGCACTCGGCGGCACCGTCACCGGCGAGCACGGCGTGGGCCTGCTCAAGCGCGACGGCATGATCCGCGAGCTCGGCCCCGACGTGTGCGCCGTGCAGGACGCCGTCAAGCACACCCTCGACCCGTTGCACATCTTCAACCCGGGCAAGGCCTGAGAGGAGCTCCGGCACATGCTGCACCACGTCCCCGTCACCGGCGGGACCCTGACCGTCGAGGTGGTGGACGGCGACACCGCACCCGTGCTCGCCGTCCACGGCCTGACCAGCAACCGCAAGCTGTGGAGCTGGGTCGCCGCGCACGGCTTCACGCTGGTGGCACCCGACCTGCGCGGCCGTGCCGACAGCGTGGCACTGACGGGCTCGTCGCTCCGGCAGCACACCGACGACATGGTGCGCGTGCTGGACGCGTTGGAACTCGACGCGGTGACGGTGTGCGGCATGTCCATGGGCGCGTACGTCGGCGTCGACCTCGCCGTGCGCCATCCGGACCGGGTGCGCGCGCTCGTTCTCGTGGACGGCGGTCTGCCCATGCCCGCGCACGCCGCCATGACCCCCGAGCTGATCGAGGCCGCGTTCGCCCCGCAGCTCGCCGTCCTGGACCGGACCTGGACACCGGACGGCTACCTCGCCGCGAACGCCGCCGCGAACCCGCTCATCGACCCGGCCGACCCGCTGCAGCGCGCGTACTTCGCCCACGACCTGTCCCCCGACGGCCACCGCAGGCTCGACCGGGCCACCGTCCTCGCCGACGCGCGTGACACAGTCCTCGGCACCTCGCCCTGGCGCTCGCTGACCGTGCCGACGTGGTTCGTGCACGCCGGGTGGAGCACCGGGCCGGACACCCCGCCCGCCTACTCGGCGCAGGACGCGGCCGGGTTCCGCGCGGCGCTGCCCGTGCTGCACGAGCCGGTGCTGATCCCCGAGGTCGACCACGGGGGCACGGTGATGACGGCCGCCGGTGCCGCGGTGACGGCCGGGGTGCTGACCGAAGCGCTGAGGTAGGGCCTGGAGCGGGAACGTCTCCCCCGCCACACCCGCTGGACCGCAGGCACGCCCCCGAGATACTGTGTACACAAATGATTAGTACACCAAGTATCCCGGAGAACCCCCTTGAGCTGGAGCGGCAGGTCTGCTTCGGGCTCGCGGTGGCCAGCCGCACGGTGATCGCGGTCTACCGGCCGATCCTCGAACCCCTCAACCTCACCCACCCGCAGTACCTGGTGATGCTGGCCCTGTGGGAGCGGTCGCCGCGCACGGTGAAGGACCTCTCCACGGCCCTGCAGCTCGACCCCGGCACCCTCAGCCCGCTGCTGAAGCGACTGGAGGCCATCGGGTACGTCGAGCGGCAGCGCGACAAGACCGACGAGCGCGCGCTGGCGCTGACCCTCACCGAGCAGGGCCAGGAGCTCAGGAACGAGGCGTTGAAGATCCCCTTCAAGGTCGTCGAGCAGCTCGGCATGTCGTTCGAGGAGCTCGCCCAGCTGAACGAGGTGCTGCGCAAGGTGATCGCGAAGGCCACGGCATGAACCCCGCGCTGAAGCTCTGGTACTACGCCGGTGGGCGCGTGCCGCAGAAGCACCGCGCGTTCGTCTACGACGACGTGACCGGTCCGAAGTGGTTGCTGCGCTTCACGCTCCGCAGCCTGGTGCAGGTCACGCCGCTGACGACGGCCATCACGCTGGCGCTCGTGTTCGGGCTCGGGTCGCCGTGGCCGCTCGCCATCGCGTGCGGTGCGCTGGGATTCGTTGTGGGCCTTTACTTCGCGTTGTCCTACGCACCCGAAAGCGTGGATTACCGCCTCACGAAGTACGGGTATCCCAGAGGAACAGCGACCGCAGGCCGTCGAGAGCGCAACGCCGCGCAGGACCGCGAAAGCCAAGCGAAGTACGACGCGGTGTGGCGGCGATCCGAAGGGTAGGGCGACCATGGCCTTGGCGACGACCGACCGCTTCCGGTTCACCAGGCCACAGGCGCTCACCCTCACGGCCGGGGTGTTCCAGCTCGTCTTCGGGTGGCTCGACCTGTTCGGGCTCGACCCGAACTACCACGTGCTGCAGATCGGCGTCGGCGCGCTCGGCGTCGTGATGGCGTGGCGGCTCGACCTGGCGCGGATGTACGGCCTCCTGCTGCTCGTGTCGTTCGGGTTGCTGGCGTTCTACGTCGACGACATCACGGCCGAGAGCTTCCTGGAGGTGCGGACCGCGCTGATCGGGCTCGTGATCACGCTGGCCAGGGCGGCAAAGGGCGCTCGACGCTAGTGTCGCGCTCCACCGAGCGCAGCGCGGTCAGCGTCGCGTAGCCCTCGCCGAGCAGCGCGGCGTCCGTGCCGGGTGCGGGTGACTCCTCGGAGTACACGGCGACGAGCTCGACCTCGTTCTCGCCGGCCTCGTCCACGCGGCTCTGCACCGTGCCGAACCGGGCCAGCTCCGCCCAGCGGAGTCCGCGCACGTCACCGGCGTTCGGCACGTTGAGCGAGAGCACCGTCGCATCGGGCATCTCCCCCAGCAGCGGCAGCACGACGCGTGCCAGCTCGCCCGCCTTGTCCCACAGCGGTTCGGGGTGGTCCAACCCGACGTCGAGCGACACCGCGAGCGCGGACACGTCGTTCACGTGCGCGGTCAGGGCGGCGCCGACGGTGCCGGAGTGCAGGACGGCGCGTCCGACGTTCGCGCCCAGGTTGATGCCGGAGAGCAGCACGTCGGGCTTGCCGCCGAAACCGCCCTGGCAGGCGATCAGCGAGATCAGGCCGGGGTGGGCGGCGACCGCCCACGCCTCGACGTCGAGACCGGGCAGGTCACGGCGTTCGCTGACCACCCTGCCGGTGTCGCCGACCGCCGCCACCGAGGCGCTGGTGCCGCTGGCCTGCTGGGCCGGTGCCGCGACGACCACCTCGTAGCCCAGTGAGACCGCGGCCTGCGCCAGCACCAGCAGGCCGGGCGAGTCGATTCCGTCGTCGTTGGTGATCAGCGCGCGCATCCGCTCATTCCTCGATCGGCTCCAGTTCCACGCGTTTGCTCAGCTCCCGCACCGCGTCGCCGCTCCCGCTGCCGAGACCGTGGCGCGTCACGTTGACCGCGCCCGCGGCGGCGCCGAGCTTCACCGCGTCCTCCAACGACATACCCAGTGCGAGGCCCGCTGAAATCCCCGCGGTCATGGAGTCGCCCGCGCCCCGCGTGTCGACCGGCTGCAACTGGGGCATCTTCACGAAGTACAGCTTGTCCTCCAGCAGGGCCAATGCCGGTTCGTCCGCACGGGAGACCACCACGCCGTGGACGCACGACTCGGCGAGCTCGCGGCACTTCGCGATGAGCTTGGGCACGTCCTCCTCGCCCAGCTCCTCGTGGCTGACCTTCACGACGTGCGGGCCGCCGCGCACGGCCTCGGCCAGCCGGTCGCCGGCGAGGTCGACGATCACGCGGCAGCCGTTGCTGGTGAGGTCGGCGGTGAGGCGGTGGTAGACGTCGTGCGGCAGCACCCGGTCGTCGGACGGGCCGCTCAGCACGGCCGTGCCGGCGCGGATGCCCTCGATCAGGGCCAGCTCGTAGACGTCGTCGAGCTCGTGGCGGGACAACGCGTCCGGGAGCATCTCGACCACCTCGGACCGGCTTCCGTCGCGGCGGTCGTGCACGTAGGCGCCGTTGCGCGCGGCGACATCACGTGCGCGCAGGTCGACGTGCTCGCCTTCCAGCAACGTGCGCAGCACACGTCCGGTCTCGCCGCCGAAGGTCGCGCACACGACGGCTTCGACGCCCAACGCGGCGATCATCCTGGACTGCCAGAAACCCTGGCCGCCCGCGTGCAGGTGCACGTCGGGCTCACCGTCGAGGTCCTCGACGGTGACGGTCAGTTGAGGGGACGGGGCGAATACGGCAACTCGGGCATCCACGACACCCTGGTACCCGGTGCGGGCGAACGCTACTCACCCGCACCGGATAAATCGGACATCACGCTCCGGAACCGCCGGTGGGGTCGTCGCCGTCCTGCGGTGCGGGCGCGCCACCCGGTGCCATCTTCTCGTCGGCGCGCCACTCGCCCGGTTGCGTCATCTCGCGGTACTCGTCCACCTCCTGCGGGGTCGGGTCGACACCGACCTCTTCGGCGAACTCCTCGGCTTCTTCCGGATCAGTCATGTCCGGCGGAGTACCCAGAAGCGCTCAACACACGCCGCCGTCGCGCCACGCACCCCACTGCCCGGTGGTTCCCGGCTCCTCGCCCCGCGTCCACCACTGCGCGGTCCACCTGTGGCCGCCGTGCGAAACGACGTTGCCGCCGCTGTAGGCCTTGTCGCGGTCCCACGCGGGCTCCGCGCACGGGCCGGGCCCAGGGCCACCGGTGTCCCACGGGACCTGGGCGGACCGGTAGAAGTTGATGCCCATGGCGGTCCAGCGCGGGCCGTGGCTGCCCAGGCGCACCTTGAACTGGTCCCAACTGTGCGTCGACCACGGCGACCAGGCCAGCTCGGCAATCGCCGCGAGCCGCGGGAACGCCAGGTACTCGACGTCGTTCGAGCTCGCGACCGTCTCGGTCCACAGTGGAGCCTCGACGCCCTGGACGGCGGACTCGGGGACGCCGCTCAGGTGCGTGCCGGGGTTCCAGTCGTACGCGGTCTGGACCTCGATCAGGCCCGCCCACGTCAGGCCGATCGGCGTGCTGGAGTTGTACTTCATGTCCAGGTACGCCTTGTTCGCGGGCGACATGACGACCTTGTTGCCGCGCGCGACCGCCGCCTGCACCGTCGCGTTGGCCGTGGAGGTGCCCCAGTACTGCGGGATCGCGGCGGTGTCGGTCGTCGTCTTCACGAACTCGTGCCAGCCGAGCACGGTCTTGCCGTACTTCTTGACGATCGGCAGGGCGCGGTCCATGAACGCCTTGTAGTCGGCGTCGGTGGTCGCGTGCGCCTCGTCGCCGCCGATGTGGAAGTACGGGCCGGGGGTCAGCGCCGCGATCTCGCGGACCACGTCGTCGACGAACCTGTAGGTGATGTCCTTGTTGACGCACAACGAGGAGTAGCCGACCTCGATGTCGGTGCGCAGCGGCGGGGCCTGGCCGGTGCAGTTGAGCTCCGCGTACGAGGAGAGCGCCGCGTTGGTGTGGCCCGGCAGGTCGACCTCCGGGATGACCGTGATCTTGCGGGCCGCCGCGTACTGCACGATCTCGCTGTACTGGGCCTTGGTGTAGAAGCCGCCGGGGCCGCCGCCGACCTGCGTGCTGCCGCCGTGGGAGGTGAGCCGCGGCCAGCTGTCGACCACGATCCGCCAGCCCTGGTCGTCGCTCAGGTGTAGGTGGAGGTAGTTGATCTTGTAGAGCGCGAGCTGGTCGAGGTAGCTCTTGACCGAGGCGACGGGGTGGAAGTGCCGTGCCACGTCCAGCATCGCGCCGCGGTAGGAGAACCGCGGGTGGTCGACGATCAACGCACCCGGCACGGTCCACGGGCCGGGCTGCGCGGTCGTGCTCTCCACCTTGGCGGGCAACAGCTGCCGCAACGTCTGCACACCCGCGAACAGACCCTCGGAGGTGTTGGCGCGAATGGTGATCGCGGACGCGGCCACGTCGAGCTGGTACCCCTGCTGCCCCACGATGCCCGGCGCACCGGAGAGCAGGAGCGCGATGCCGTCGGCGGGCGTGCCGGTCGTGTCGGACACCGGCAGCGCGAACCCGGTCGATGGCCGCAGCACGCCGGCCAGGAAGTCGCCCACGTCCCGTGCCGCCGGAGCGGTGTAGACCTTGGTGGTGGCGGTCAGCGCGTGCGTGACGCCGGCGCGTGCCTGCACGGAGACCGGGACCGGCACCAGGCCCTGCAACGGTTCCGCGGCCTGCGACTGCGCGCTGACGGAGAGCGCGGCGGTCACGGTGATGACCGCGGCGAGAACACGAGTTCTCACGACTCCTCCTCCGAGTCGGGGGCGGCGGCCCGACTCACAGGGTGGTCACACCTCCCGATTGCCGTCAATGGTCTGAGCCAATTCCGGCCGGTCGCGACCGGGCAGGAAGGCCGCTTTTCGCGCCGCCCGGCGCAACGTCCTGAGCAGCACCGGCCCCGTCACCGCGACCAGCACGGCGGTGGTGGCGGCACGCCCGAGGTCCCAGCCGAGCGAGGTGGCGAGGGTGAACGCGGCGAGCTTCACGAGGTTCTGCGCGGCGGAGGCCTCCGGATCGAAGCTGACGCTCGTGCCCTCGCCGGCCGCGAACGGCCAGAACGACAGGTTCAGCAGGAACCCGTAGACCAGCGAGCTGACCACCCCGTACCCGGCGAGCAGCGCGATCTCCGCCTTGCCGCGCCACTGCGGCAGCAGCCCGGCCCCGAGCGCGACCCAGGCCGCGCCGAGCATCTGGTACGGCAGCCACGGCCCGACGCCGCCGGTCAGCAGGGCGGAGGCGAACAACGTCGTGTTGCCCAGCACGAACCCGAACCCCGGCCCGAACACCCGCCCGCCGAGAACCATGAGGAAGAAGACCGTCTCGATGCCGGCGGTGCCCGCGCCGAGCGGCCGGATGGCGGCACCGAGCGCCGACAGCACGCCGAGCATCGCGACCGCCTTGGAGTCCATGCCGCGGTCGCTGATCTCCGCGAGCACCACGGCCAGCACCACCGGCAGCAGCAACGCGAACGTCCACGGTGCGTCACCACCACGTGCGAGGTCACTGGTCGGCGCGATGAACAACGGCCACGTGAACGCGGCCAGCCCGAGAACCCCGGAGATCGCGAGCGCGACGGCCGAGCGGGTGCGGAGGGCGATCATCGCGCTGCCTCGACCTCCTCCACGGTCAACCACGGCCCGAGGACCTTGCTGACCTGCGGCGCGAACACCGGCGACGACGTGACCACCGCACGCGCGGGCCCGTCCGCGACGACCTCGCCGTCGGCCAGCACCACCACGCGCGTCGCGAACTCCGCGACGAACTCGACGTCGTGGGTGGCCAGGACGACCGCGCTCCCCAGACCTGCGAGCACCCGCGCGAGCGCGGCCTTGGCCGGGTAGTCGAGACCGCGGGTCGGTTCGTCGAGCAGCAGCACCCGCGGGGTGCCGGTCAGCATGACCGCGAGCACGAGCGCGAGCCGTTGCCCCTCGGACAGATCACGCGGGTGCGTCCCGTCGGGGACGTCGGCCAGGCCGTCCAGCACCGCGCGGCACGTCCCCGCGGGGCGGCCGGACTCGCGGTCGGCCTGGGCGCACTCGTCGGCGACGGTCTCCAGGTAGAGCAGGTCGCTCGGCTGCTGGGGGACGAGGGCGACGGTGCGGCGGCGCTCGGCGGGCTTGAGGGTCTTCGGGTCGGTGCCGGCGACGGTGACGGTGCCGGAGGTGCGGCGGCCGCTGCCCTGGGCGGCCCACAGGAAGGTGGACTTGCCGGAACCGTTGCGGCCCATCAGCGCCACGCGTTCGCCGTGCGCGATGGTGAGGGAGATGCCGCGGACGGCGTGGACGTCGTTGTAGCGGACGACGAGGTCGCGGGTGGAGAGGACGGGGGTTGCGGCGGCGGGTGCGGTGGAGGTGGGCACGGCGGCGGGCGCGGTGGCGGGCGCGGCAGCACGCGCAGCGTCGCGTGAGACAGCGGGCGGCGCGGCGGTTCGCGCGGCGGCGCCCGCAACCTCGCCTGAGGCGGCGGTCGCGGACGGGGCAGCGGGTGCGGTGGCCTTGGCCAGGCGGGCGCGCAGCGGGCCTGCCATGCGGCGCGCGTCCCGGACCGAGACCGGCACCGGCGTCCACCCCGCCAGCTGCGCCAGGCGCACCACGGGCGGGGCGACCGGGGCCTTGGCCAGGGTCGCGCCCACGTCCCCCAGCTCGCCGCCCGGCAGGAGCAGCGCGGAGTCGGCGTACTGGGCCACGCGTTCGAGGCGGTGTTCGGCGATCACGACGGTCATGCCGAGGTCGTGCACCAGGCGTTGCACGGCTGCCAGGACGTCCTCGGCGGCGCCGGGGTCGAGGGCGGAGGTGGGTTCGTCGAGCACCAGGACGCGCGGGTGAGCGGTGAGGGCGGCGCCGATGGCGACGCGTTGTTGCTGGCCGCCGCTCAGGGTCGCGAGTGGACGGTCGCGCAGGTCCGCGATGCCCAGCAGGTCCAGGGTTTCCTCCACCCGCTTGCGCATGACGTCGCCGGGCAGGCCGAGGGACTCCATGGAGTAGGCCAGCTCGTCCTCGACGTTGTCCGCCACGAAGCCCGCCTGCGGGTCCTGGCCGACGAAGCCGACCACGTCGGCGAGTTCGCGGGGTGGGTGGTGGGCGGTGTCGCGGCCGTCGACGAGGACGCGGCCCTCCAGGGTGCCGCCGCTGAAGTGCGGGACGAGGCCGTTGATCGCGCGCAGGAACGTCGACTTGCCCGCGCCGGTGCGGCCGACGACCAGGCAGAGCTCTCCCTCGGGGATCTCCGCGGACAGGCCAGCCAGCACCGGGGTGCCGGTGTAGGTGATGGTGACGTCCTCGAACCTGATCATCGTTCCCTCGCGATCCCCAGCGGTGCCAGCGCCACCAGCACGGCCAGCGCCGGTGCGAGCGGTAGTTCGGGTGCCTGCAGCGGGACCGTCGCCGGCGACAGCGCCGGGTCGGTCGAGAGCACCAGTGCCGCGGCGCTCGCCACGCCGCTCAGCGCCACGGCGACCGCGCGCGGGGTCCAGCGGTCGGGGCGGTAGCGGGTGCGCGGCACCCGGCGGGCGCCGACCAGCAGGCCCGCGACGGCCAGCAGCACGCCGAGCGCGAGCAGGGGCCAGCCGGAGTAGGCGTCGGCGAGCAGGCCGTACGTGCCGATGCAGAGGCCGAAGAGGCCCGCCAGGACCAGTGCGCCGGTCACCGCGCGGTCGCGGCGCGAGATGCCGGCGGTGCGGCCGTAGCCGCGCGAGTCCATGGAGGCGGCGAGGACGAGCGAGCGTTCCAGCGCGTCCTCCAGCACCGGCACCAGCATCGTGCGGATCGCGCGCACGCCGCGGGCCGTGTCGCCGCGCAACCGGCGGGCTCTGCGGACCGAACGCGCCGATGACACCAGTTGCGGCGCAACGGTCAGCGCCACCACCACGGCCACGCTCACCTCGTACAGCGCGGCGGGCAGGGAGCGCAGGAGGCGTTTCGGGTTGGCGAGGGCGTTCGCGGCGCCGACGCAGCTCAGGATCGTGGCGAGCAACAACCCCTGGTACAGCGCGAAGACCAGCCCCTCCGCGGTCACCGGTCCGCCGATGCGGATGCCCTGCGCCCAGTCCGGCAACGGGACCTGCGGCAGGGTGAACAACGTCGTCGGGCCCGCGATGCCGCCGAGGAACACGTGCAGCAGCACCCGCAGGCCGATGACCAGCAGACCGAACTTGAGGAACACACCATAGGTTTCCGCCCACGGCGTGTTCGCGCGGCACGTCACGACCACGACCCCCGCCACCGCCAGGACCAGGCCCAGCAGCAACGGGTTCGTGGTGCGGCTGGCGGCGGTGGCCAGGCCCAGGGCCCACAGCCACCACGCGCCGGAGTGGAGCCTCACGCCGCGGACCTCCGCCGAGCGCTCACTCTTCCGCGCTGCGCCGGCGACGGGCCACGAGCAGTCCCGCCATGACCAGCGCGCCGATCGCCAGCACGCCGAGCACCGTCCACAACGGACTACCCGGCTCCTGGTCCTGCTGCTGCGCCTTCTCCTCGACCGCGGCCGAGGTCACGGCGGCGGCCGTGCTCGAAGACGGCTCCGAAGCCGACGCCGAAGTCGTCGCGGCAGAGGACGAGGGCGGTGCAGTGGTGGACGGCTGCCCGGCAGGCGGGGTCACAGGGACCTGCGGTGGTGCGGGCGGTTGCTGGACCGGAGGCTGCTGGGCAGGGGGTTGCTGAGCGGGCGGCTGCTGGACCGGTGGCGGTGCAGGTGCGGGTGCGGCCGGCGGGGCGATCCCCGGCTGCTCCCCCGCGCCGAACGCCCATCCCTCGACGCTGCCGCGGGCCGGCACGTAGGTCGCCGCGCCCTGGTTGCTGTAGGACCACGAACCACCGGGTGGCGCGTGCCAGTACGACCAGTACGCGGTGGCGGGCGAGGTGGTGACGCACCTGTCGGTGTCGGTGCCCGGCCTGCCGTTGATGCGGCAGACGAACCCCTGCTGCCGTGACGCGTAGGCGTAGCTGAACCCGGCCGCCGCCAGCGCCGCCACCCCGGAACCCGGACTGCCCGCCGCGCACCCCTGCTGCACACCACCGCCGAGACCGCGGAAGTCGACGACGACGGTCACGCCGTCACAGCCCGCCGCCTGAGCCGGCACCGGGACCGCCGCGGCGATCACCAGTGCCAGCACGCAGAAGAACCTCGTCACGGGGTGGCGCCGGGGGCGGTGCCGGCACCGAACGCCCAGCCCTCGACGCTGCCGGGCGCCGGGTCGTAGCTGCCCGCACCCGCGGAGCTGTAGGCCCAGGAACCGCCGGGCGAGGCGTGCCAGTACGACCAGTAGGCGCTGGTCGTGGGCGCGGTGCACGGGTTCGGCAGCGCGTTGATCCGGCACACGAAACCGGCCTGGCGCGGCACGAACGAGTACGTGAAGCCCGCGCCGGTCAGCGCGGCGAGACCGGTGGCCGGGTCGCCGGGAGCGCAGCCGGTCTGGACGCCGCCGCCCAGCGCGGTGAAGTCCACCACGACCTTCACGCCCGCGCAGTCCGCGGCGGAGGCGGGTGCGACGACGAACGAGCTCGCGACCAGGGCGAGGACAGCGAGGATGCGGCGCATCACGCACCAACCTTCCGACGACGGGACACGAGGACGAGCACGGCGCCGGCGAGCAGCGCGGAGGAACCGAGCAGGGTCAGCGCGACGGCCTCCTCGGGGCCGGTCGCGGCGAGCCGCTGAGTGGCCGGGGGCGTCGGACCGGCCGGCGCGGGAGCGACCGGGGTGGCCGTCGACGAGGTGGTCACCGGAGCGGTCGTCGTCGGCGGCACGGTCGGCTGTGCGGTGGTCGACGGGGGCGTGGTGGTCGGCGGGGTCGCGCAGTCGACCGCGGGCACACCGGGCGTGGCACCGGCGAACGACACGTCGGCGAGGCCCTTGCGGGCCAGGCCGAGCATCGCCTGGGTGGTCGCGCGCACGGCGCCGTAGACCTCGAAACCCGTGCTGTCGTAGGCGATCGCGCCGCGAGCGGCCTCCGGTCCGGCACAGCCAACCTGCAACGACCGCAGGTACGCCACAGCCCGGTCCGCGGCCACCGTCCGGCCGCCCCCGACGAGCGCGCCGACCGCGAGGCCGGTGCTGTTGGCGTTCGAGCCCTGCAACGCCGACGGGAACCCGCCGTCCGCCTTCTGCTGCGCCACCAGCCAGTCCAGCGCCCGCGCGGACGCCGTCGGCTCCCCCGCCGCCTGCAACGCCTGCAGCACGATCGCCGTCGCGTCCACATCGGACTTGCAGACCGGCTGCCCGAACGAGATCGGGAACCCGCCGTCCGCGCACTGCGTGGACACCTGGAACGCGACCGGCTGCGCCACCGGCTGGTCGGCGCGGGTCAGCACGATGATCGCCAGCGCCTGCGTGAACGCGTTGGTCTGGTCGTAGTCGGGGTCGGTGCGGTCGCGGTAGCGGCCGGACTCCTCCCGCAGCGCCGCAAGGCGTTCGAGCAGGTCGGCACCGGCGAACGCGTGCGGGTCGGTGCCCAGCGCCTGCGCGACCAGCGCGAGCTTCACCAGGCCACCGACGTAGGACTCGGCCTCGCCGTCGCCCGCGAAGTACTGGAACTGCTCGGGTTCGGCGAGCCACGCCGCGGCCCGCACCGCCGTCGACCGGCCGACACCGGCGGCCGCGAGCCCGTAGACGCCGTCCGCGGTCAGGCCGTGGTCGACGAGGTCCGGCCCCTTCACCAGGTGGTCGCCACCGACGAACTGGCCGGCCAGCCACGTTCCCGCTGACGGCGGCTCAGCCGCCTGAGCGGCCGGTGTCACGACGAGCGCGGCCACTACCACTGCGGCCAGCGCGGATGTCCGGATCACTGCTCTTCCCCCTGCCCCGCTGTCCTCGACGGGTCGATGGAGCCACCGCGCGCCACGGGCATTCGGACTGTCACCGTTGCGGGTCAGCGCCGGAGTTCCACCGGCTTCCCCCGCGGCGTGCGGATGCTGTTGTCCACCCGATCGTGCGGGAGGGATCACCCCGAGTCAAATGGCTGTGAGCCGGGCCATCAGCGGCCGGGGAGCTGGAAGGAGCTCACGACCGCGGCGAACTCCTCGGTCGGCTGCCCGCCGTTGGCCTGGTTCTTCAGCGCCATGTCCTGGTTGGCCGTCACGTACGGGCGCAGCAGCTCCTCGTAGCGCTGGAACGCGGTCTCGCGGTTCACGCTCAGCTCGCCGGCCAGCACGTACGCACCGACGAGCGCCAAGCTCGTGCCCTGACCGGACAACGGCGAACCGCAGTAGCCGGCGTCGCCGAGCAGCACGACGCCGCCGCGCGACCAGGACGGCATCCGGACCTGCGCCATGGCGTCGAAGTGGAAGTCCGGCGCCTCCCACATGTGCTTGAGCGCGGTCTGCCACTCCCACCCGGCGTCGGCGAACTTCTCCGCCACCAGCCGCCGCTGGGCCTCGACGTCGCGGTGGTCGAAGTCCACCTCGCCGTAGAACCCCATGTAGACCCGGCACTCCGCGTTGGCGCGGGCGCTCATGACCCCGCCGCCGACGACCTCGCCCTGCTGGAACACCTGCCAGTGGTCGAGGCCCAGGAAGTTCGGCGCGGTGAACACGGCGAGGTTGGTGCCCAGGTGGCGGACGAACTGCGCCTCGGGACCGAACACGAGCCGCCGGACGTTCGAGTGCAGCCCGTCCGCGCCCACGACCACGTCGAAGTCCCGCGGGGCGGCCCGCTCGAACGTGACGCGGGTGCCGTCGATCGCGGTGATGGTGTCGTCGAAGAGGTACTCGACGCCCTCCACCGCGTCGAACAGCAGGCGGGCCAGGTCGTCGCGCATGACCTCGACGTCGGGACTGGCGAGGTCGCCACCGGTCAGCGTGTGCTCGGTGGAGCGGTGGAGCTCGGTGCCCTCCTCGTCGACCACGCTCATGCCGCGCATGCCCGTGGTCATGGACCGCAACCGGTCCCCCAGGCCCATCCGCTCCACCACGTCGAGCGCAGGACCGCGGACGTCGACGGCCTGGCCGCCGGGGCGCAGGCCGCGGTGGCGTTCGACGACGGTGACGTCGAAGCCGTGGTGGCGCAACCAGTAGGCCAGCGCCGGACCGCCGATGCTGGCGCCGGAGATGAGGACGTTCGTCATGGTGCTCCCCCTGTGGAGTGGCCGATGCGCACACCGTGGCGGGGTGCGCTGACCGGGGGCTGACCAACGGCTGTCAGTGGCTGACCGGGGCTGACCGGGGGCTCAGCCCGGCGTTCGGGAGGTGAGCCGGGCGGCCGCGGTGCCCAGACCGGTGGGACCGCGGTGGAAGACCGGGAGCCGGCCCACCGGCAGCGCGCCGGCCTCGTCGTACCGGCTGGTCTCCTCGTGCCAGTGGATGATCCCGGCGATCCAGTCCTTCAGCTCGTCGGCGTACCGCGTCAGGCCGGCCCGCGCACCGGCGTCCAGGGCCAGGTCGTCGAACATCTTCGGCAGGTCGGTCTCGACGGACCGCACGAACTGGCCGAGCCGGGCGTCCATCAGCGCGTAGGTCAGCTCGAAGGCACGGCTCTGCGGCACGCCGAGGAAGTTCTCGACGACGCGCACCATGTTGTGCACCTCGCCCTCGTGCTGGATCTCCTTGCGGTACGAGAAGACGTCGTTGAGCATCGTGCAGTAGTCCATGGCCGACCGCTCCATCGTCTGCACGACCCGCGTCTGCCACAGCTGCTCGGGAACGATCGCGGAGTGCGAGAAGCGGGACAGCGACGTCGTCAGCTCGGAGCCGAACGTGCTGCGCCGCATCTCCACGTAGTCCACGGGGTCCGGGATGCGGTTGTGGTGCATGTTGACCACCTCCCACACCCACGCGTCGAGCATGGCGTCGACGGTCTGGCGGAACGTGGCGCGGAAGGCCGGGTTCATCGGCGCCGCGGTCCGCTGCCAGAGCTCGGCCAGCGAGCGCTCCATCGCGTTGGCGGGCACCACGGTCTGCACGAGGTCGACCGGCATGCACGCCTTGAGGCGGGTGGTCTGCGTCTTCACGCCGAGCAGGTCGCGGGTCCGGCCGAACCACAGCGGGTAGGCGTCGTCGGCGTAGGTGCCCCAGGTGAGCCAGCAGCCGGACAGGTACAGCTCCTGCGCCGTGGCGTCCGGGTCGATGCCCGCCGAGCACAGCGGGAAGTCGAACCCGCGGACCTGGGCCTCGTCCCAGACGCCCTCACCGGTCATGCCCTGCTCGACCGCCCACGCGACCACCTGGTCGCGGGCCTGGTCCAGGTGCGGTGCCAGGGAGAGGGTGAACGGCACCTCGAACGCCGGCAGCGCGTACGGCTCGACGACCCTGGGCGTGCTGGAGAACTGCCGGAGCCGCTGCGGCAGGGTCTTGGCGAACGAGCCCAGGACGCCGAGCTGCGGCGGCGGACCGGAGTTCATGTACCGCGAGGACCGCAGGTGCCACTCGTGACCGCCCGCCTGCCAGTCCTGCAGGCCCTTCACGTAACCCAGGACGGCCGCGCGGCCGACGGGGTCGATGCCGTGCTCGTCGAGCAGGATCGGCACCTCGGTGAGCGCGGTGTGCTCGAACTGGTGCAGGCGCGAGGTCAGCAGGTCGTTGACGGCGTCCGCGGCGGCCTGGGTGGACAGGCCGAGGAACTTCTCGAACACCAGCACGCCGTTGGACAGCTCGCCCTCGTCGAGCACCTCGCGCTCGTAGGAGAACAGGTCGTTGCGCAGGTGCACGGCGTCGCTGAAGGTGTCGCGCAGCACGCCGATCGGCCGGGACAGCGCGATGCGCGCGGGCACCTCGAGGCCGACGGCGTGCTCGACGAGGTTCGCCGACCACGGTGCGCCACCGACCTTGCGGCGCATCTCCACGTACTCGATCGGGTTGGCGAGCCGGGCCGCGCTGATGTTGTGCAGCTCCCACATCGACTCGTCGAGCAGGTGCTTCGTGTTGGCGGCGAACCGCTCCCGCCAGTCGAGCGAGTGCCGGCCGACCGTGCGGCGCCACAGGTCGGCGAGGCCCTTCTCCACCGGGTTCGCCGGGTGTGCGGTGATGTGGCCGTCGACCGGCATGAACAGCGGCAACCGGTCGAGGTGGGCCTGCGCGCCCGGGACGTCCCTGGTGCGCTTGTACAGCTCGACGAAGTGGTCGTCGAAGTAGAAGACCCAGACGTACCAGTCGGTGATCAGGTCGAGCGCCTCCCCGTCGCAGTCGGGGTGCGTGTACGCGCAGAGCAGCGCGTAGTCGTGCGCTTCGAGGTCAGCGGCGGTCCAGATCACCGTGCCGTGCTGCGGCGCGTCGACCATGTCCATCTCGCGCGCCCAGGCCCGCGTGTGGACGCGGGCGCGTTCGAGGTTCGGGTTCAGCCGGGCCGGGTGGGGCGTGTAGAACTCCGGCAGCTGGAACGGCTGCATGGGCGTGGGACCTCCGCGCGGTGGACGTGATGCCCCGAACGCAACCAGTCCGGTGCCCGACGGCGCCAGATGGTGCGACCTTGATCCACACTTTGGCGGTGGGACGTCGCCCGATCAGATCAACCGGACGTTCACGGCGCACACTCAGCGCACCACTGCGCGCACGCAGTCCCGTCACCACCGTTCCGCCGGGTGAGCCGGTGTGACCGCGGTGGGGACGAGGTGTGGGCGGCGCCGCGCACCCTCGGTGGCCACACCACCGAGGGGAGCCGGGAATGCGCAGGACGAGGGACGTCGTGGAGCAGTGGGTGGCCGTGGCGGTCGTGGCCGCGGCCGTCACCGCGCTGGTGCTGCTGGGGCTGTGGTTGTAGCCGCGGCGAGGAGCGCGCGGGCGACGGCGACCGCCCTGGGCTGGTTCAGGCCCTCGGCGGCGCGGACCGCCCGTTCCCCGAAGGCGACGGCGGTCCCGTGGTCGCCGAGCGCCGCGTGCAGCCGGCACAGCTGGCCCAGCACGCGGTCACCGGCCCAGTGGCGGCCGGACCGCGTGATCGCGTCCACGCACCACCGCGCGTACCGGACGGCGTCGTGCAGCCGTCCCTCGACCTCGGCCGCGATGGCCAGCGCGAACGACAGGCCGAGCTCGCCGTAGCCGTCCTCGGCGTCGGCCAGGCCGCGCAGCACCGCGTCGTCGTCGGCCAGCCCGGTTCCGGTGCGGCACAACGCCGCCGCCGTGCGTGCCATCTCCAGCGCCTTGGCCGGCCTGCCGAGCTCCAGCGCGGTGTGGGCGAAGTCGGTGCGCGCGAACGCCTCACCGCGCCAGTCGCCCGCCTCGTGGAACGCCGCGAGCGACAGCTCCAGGTGGGCGACGCACTCGTCGTCGTCGCCCAGGTTGTAGTGCACGAAGCTGATGTCCTGCAACGCCATCGCGGCCCGGTTGCGGTCGCCGTGCTCCTCCAGCAGCGCCAGCGCCGCCCTGATGTGTGTCATGGCCCGGTCGTTGTCGCCGCGCAGCGCGTGCATCACGCCGACGTGGTGCAGCGCGCTCGCCTCACCGGTGGGCGCACCTACCTGGCGCATCAGCTCCAGGCCGCGTTCGAAGTGCCCCTGTGCCGCGTCGAGGTCGTTCGCCTCCCGCGCGGTGATGCCGAGCAGCCCGAGGACCGAGGCCTCCCCGCGCACGTCACCGATCTGGCGCATGAGGTCGAGCGCCGCGTGCAGGTGCTCGGCCGGGTTGCCGCCGGGACGGGCGAAGTGCGCCCTGCCCAGGCCCTTCAACGCCTCCGCGCGGGCACGGAGGTCGCCGAGCTGGTACGCGGCGGCGAGCGCGAGGCTGTGCACCTCCACGCGGTCACGGCCGTGGCCGCGGTTCAGCAGGTACTGCGACAGGTGGTGCGGCAGCTGCCAGGCGTGCTCGTAGTGGCCCTGGTAGGCGGCCAGGTAAACGGCGACCCGCAGGTTGCGGCGCTCGGTGTCGAGCCACGCCGCGGCTTGGCGGGCGTTCGCGAGCGGCGGCGGGTCGAGCGGCGGGTACCGCACCGCCAGCGGGATCCGCGGGTTGCCGGGCGACATCAGGACCTCCGCCGCGGCGGCGTTGTGCAGGTAGTGGTCGAGGACGCGCACGACGCCCTCCTCCCGTTCGTCCGGGAGGACGCTCGCCTTCGCGTGGTCGGCCAGCAGGTCGTGGAAGCGGTAGCGGCCGTTGTCCCGTTGCTGCACCAGGTGTGCGTCGAGCAGCGCGTCCAGCAACCGTTCCGCGTCGGGCCGGGTCGTGCCGATCAGCGCGGCGGCGAGGGACGCGTCCCAGTCGTCGCCGGGGTGCAGCCCGAGCAGCCGGAACAACCGCTGCTGCTCGCCGGTGAGCTGGTCGTAGCTCATCGCGAACGCCTTCGCGACGCTGCGCTCCCCCGCCGCCAGCTCGGTCAGCCGCTGCTCGCCGAGCCGGCGCCGCAGGTCCTGCGCGGTCCACGCCGGTCGCGTCCGCCACCGCGCACCGGCGATCCGCACCGCCAGCGGCAGGCACCCGCACAGCCGGACGATCTCGCGGGCCGCCCGCGGGTCCTGGCCGGCGCGCGGGCCGACGATGCCCGTCAGCAGGTCCAGCGCGTCCTGTTCCGGCAACACGTCCAGTGAGATCGTGCGGGCCGCGTCCAGGTCCACCAGCCGGTGCCGGCTCGTGACGAGCACCAGCCCGCTGCCCGGCAGCAGCGGCCGGACCTGCGCCGCGCTGACCGCGTTGTCCAGCACCACCAACGCCCTGCGGTGCGCCATCTCCGCACGCCACAGCGCCGCTCGCGCGTCCAGCTCGTCCGGGACGTCCCTCGCGGGCACCCCGAGGGCGGTCAGCAGCGCGTGCAACGCGTCCAGCGGCGTGCGCGGTTCGACGCCGTCGGTGTGCGAGTGCAGGTCCACGAACAGCTGCGCGTCCGGGAACCGGTCCTTGAGCCGGTGTGCCGCCCGCACCGCGAGCGTCGTCTTGCCGATGCCCGCCATGCCGTCGATCGCCGTGATCGCCACGCACCCCGGCGGCACCGCGGCGAGCACCCGGTCCAGGTCGTCCTGCCGTCCGGCGAAGTCCGCGATGTCGCCCGGCAGGTCGTTGCGCGCCCTGGGCCGGTTGTCCGCCCGCAGCACCTGCTGGTGCGCCTGCTGCAGCTCGGCGCCCGGATCGACGCCGAGCTCGTCGGCGAGCCTGCTGCGCACCTCCTCGTAGGCCCGCAACGCCTCGGCCGGCCGGCCGCTGCGGTGCAGGGCGTGCACGAGCTGGGCCCACATCCGTTCCCGCACCGGGTGCTGCTGGGTGAGCGCCCGCAGCTCCGGCACCAGCTGCTCGGGCCGGCCCCGGCGCAGGTCCCCCTCGATCCGCGCCTCCAGCGCCGCGAGGTGGGTCTCGACGAGCGCGGGCCCGTGGTCGCGTTCCAGCCGGTCGCTGCCGATGTCGGCGAACGGCCGCCCGCGCCACAGCCCCAGCGCCACCTCCGGTTCCGCGCGCCCGAACAGGTGCAGGTCGACCTCGGCGGGGTCGACGTCGAGCAGGTACCCGCCCGGTCGCGTCCTGATCAGCTCCGGGTCGCCGAGGTCCTCCCGCAGCCGCCCGACCGTCGTCTGCAGCGCGTTGCGGGTGCCGCCGACCAGGTCGACGAGCTCGTCCACCCCGACCACCTGCCGCACCCGCACCAGCAGCGCGGCCAGCACCACCCGGCGCTTGCCCGGTGGCACGTGCACGTGCCGTCCGCCGAGCACGACCTCCAGCGGCCCGAGCAGCCGGAACGCCGTCGTCACCCCCACTGCCCCCAGCGCACGACCTCCTCGAACGCCGAACGCTTCCGCGTCCGCGGCGACGCCCCCGGCGACACCTCGGTCTCCGCCGGGTGCCCGATGGCGATGGCTCCGATCGGCTCGTGCGTGTCCGGCACGCCGAACTCCGCCCGGAACGCCGGCCACTCCTCCCGCGGTATCCCGAAGAACACCGCGCCCAGTCCCTCGTCGACCGCGGTCTGCAGGATCAGCAGCGCCGCCATGCCGGTGTCGACGTGCCAGTACGGCACCGGCCAGTGGTCCTCGCTGCGGTCGGTCCAGCCCTTGTCCGGCTGCGCGTACCGGTCGAGGTAGGTGTCCTTGACCGACATCGGCACCACCAGCACCGGCGCGGCCTTCGTGTCGTCGGTGGCCCAGACCTGGCACCGCTCCCGGAACCGCCGCAGCGACTCCCCCTGCAGCACCAGGAACCCCTGCCCCTGCGAGAACCCGGCCGACGGCCCGCGCACCGCGTTGCGCATGATCCGCCGCAGGCTCTCGTCGCTGACCGGCTCGTCGGTGAACTTCCGCACCATGCGCCGCTTGCGCACGACGTCCTGGAACTCCACGGCCCCTCCCCACAGATCGCCCGGCCCCCCGACCGTAGCGGACCCCCTGCTTGCCCCCGCATCTGCAAGTACCACCAACTCAACATCAACCAGCACTTTTCTACTACCAACAGCGCTTCCGGCTCCCCGCCGCGCCCGGCCAGGTTCGGTGCACGGCGAACAAGTTGGTGGTAGTCAGCGGCGGTTTGATCAAGGGTTGGTGGTACTTGCAGATGCCGTCGGCAAGGAGGGTCAGAGGCGGCGCAGGCCGGCCAGCACGCGTTCCATCAACGCGCCGTCGGGACGGTCGTCGCCGTACGACGACGCGGTGCGGTGCACGTCGATCAGGCCGTGGCCCGCCATGTCGCCGAGCAGCACCTTCGTGACGCCCAGGGGCAGGCCGCGCAGTGCGGCGATCTCCGCCACCGACCGCGGCTGCGAGCACAGCGCCAGCACCTCCTGGTGCTCCGGCCGGACCGCGGTCACCGACCGCTCGTTCACCGAGACCAGCGTCTCGATCTCGAGGTGCACCTCGGAGGTGGTCCGGCCACCGGTCCACGCGTAGGCGCGCACGATCGACGCCGACTCGATCGGCGGCAGCGGCGGCACCGGCTCGAACACCGTCGTGGCGTACGGGTCCGGCTGGGCGTACAGGTCGGGCCGGGGGAACACCGGCGGTGCGGGGCGGTCCGGTTCCGCCACCGGCTCGGGCGCGGGTTCCTGCTTGGCCCTGTTCTTGCGGCCACGGCGTCTGATCCGGTCGCTGTCCAGGCTGAAGCCGCTCATCAGGTCGCCGAAGCTGACCTGCTGATCGTCGTCGCCGCTCATGCCAGCTCTGCCCGCAGCTCCGGCGTGAGCAGCTGACCCACCTGCCGCACGACCACCGTCATCTCGTACGCGACCTGCGCGACGTCGCAGCCGGCGGCGGCGAGCACCGCGAGGACCGAGCCGTCGCTGATCGACATCAGCAGCATGACGCCGCGGTCCATCTGGACCACCGTGCGCACCACGGCCTCGCCCGCGAAGCACGAGGACGCGGACTCGGCGAGCGAGACGACGCCGGCGACGATCGCCGCGAACTGCTCGGCCGACTCCGGTGGGAGCTTCGAGGACGAGACCAGCACCAGGCCGTCGGCGGAGATCACCACCGCGTGCTCGATGCCGGGCGTGCGTTCGGCGAAGTTGGTGACCAGCCAGCCGAACTGGTCCACCTGCGTGCTCATCGACTCTCCTGCCGGTCGGGAAGGCCCTTCTGCACGCCGCGCTGGAAGGCGTCGAGGAAGCCTCGGGCCGACTCGGGCGTCTGGCGTGCGGGGGGCGGCGGGGTGCTCGCAGCGGGTGCGGCGAACCAGGACGCGTGCTGTCCAGGAACGCGCATGGGCGTCTGCAACGTCTGCTCCTCGATCGCCTCCCCGCGGAAAGACTCCCAGGACTCGTCCCGCCGTGGTGCCAGTTCGGCGGGAACCAACACGATCGCGCGAGTCCCCTTGCCTTGTTTCGCATCGAGACGTACCACGATCTGGTGGCGCGCCGCGAGCCTGCCGACGACGAAAAGTCCCATTTCGCGGAACACCTGCACGTCTGCGCCCTCGCCGGCGGCCTCCAACCGGCCGTTGACGGCACCCAGCGCCTCGGCGTCGAGGCCGATGCCCTGGTCGACGACGTCGATCTGCACGATGTCGCCGGCCTCGATGGACGCGCTGATGCTGACCTGGGTGTGCGGCGGCGAGAACGCCGTCGCGTTGTCGAGGAGCTCGGCGAGCAGGCGGACGAGGTCGCTCGCCACGTAGCCGACGACCTCGGCACCGGGCGCGGTGTGCACCACGACCCGCTGGTACTGCTCGATCTCCGCGGCCGCCGCGCGCAGCACGTCGGTCAGCGGGATCGGGCGGGTGAAGCGCCTGGCCACGTCACCACCGGAGAGCACCATCAGGTTCTCGTTGTTGCGGCGCATGCGGGTGGCCAGGTGGTCGAGCTTGAACAGGTTCGCGAGCTGCTCCGGGTCCTCCTCGAACTTCTCCAGCTCCTCCATCAGCCTGAGCTGGCGTTCCACGAGGCTCTGGCTGCGCCGCGAGAGGTTCACGAAGATGTTGCGCATGTTCGCGCGCAGACCGGCCTGCTCCACGAGCGAGCGGACGGCCTGCTGGTGCACCGCGTCGAACGCGCGCGCCACCTGGCCGAACTCCTCGGTCGTGTGCACCGGCACCGGTTCGACCTCGGTGGTGCCGCGCCCGGTCGCCACCATCTCCGGCAGCTTCTCCCAGGCCACGTCCAGCGCGGAGCGGCGCAGCGCGTTGAGCGAGCGCAGCAGGTAGCGGCCGACGACGAACCCGACGGTCGCGGCCAGGATGAGGCTCGCGAACAGCAGCGCCGACGCGGCACCCGCGGCGTCGCTGGTCTCGTCGCGCAGCCGGTTCGCGGTGTCGCGCAGGTCGGTCTGCAGGCCGCGGACGACGCCGTCGAGCGACTCGGCGACCGCCCCGGAGGCCTTCGTCCAGTCCGCGGCCGCGATCGGCAACGGCCTGGGCCGCGCGCCGCCGGACGCCGCGGAGTCCGAGGTCGGGTGCAGCAGCGCCGCGCTCAGCATCTTGCGGTGGGCCTCGATGTCGGGGCCGTTGAAGCCCTGCCAGTACGAGTTCAGCTGCTCCGGCGTCGCGAGCGCGGCGAACTGGCCGGCGATGTAGCTGAGCTTCACGTTCGACTCGACCAGCGACCGCACCTCGGCCTGCGCGAGCAGCCCGCGGTCCAGGCCCGACAGCACGACCGCCTGCTGGTAGAGGACCTCCTCCTGCACGTGGAGCGCGTGGTGCAGGCCCATCGCGGTCTTCGACAGCGCCGGGTCGCCGAAGTCGCTCGCGAGCACCTCGTCGACGTCGAGCATCGACTCGGTCAGCGAGGTGTACTCCTTGACCGCGGCCGGCACGTCGGAGGTCTGCTCCCGCAGCGCGGGCAGCCGGGCGACCTTGGCCTCGACGTCGTTCATGCGCGCGGTGACGACCTCGCTGAGCGAGGCCTTCCCGATCGCGGTGCGCAACGCCTCCCGTGCGTCGTCGGTGCGGCGGACCTGGTCCCGCAGGACGTCCTGGCCGCCGCCTTCCGCGACGACCCGCCGTTCCGCCTGGACGCCTTCGACGACCGGGATCAGCGCGGTGCGGACCTTCTCCAGCCGCTGCAGTGCGGCGTAGGAGTCGGCCCGCTCCATGTGCGACTGGATCTGCAGAACGCCGGAGACCACCGCGATGGTGACCGGGACGATCAACACCGCGGCGAGCTTCACCGGTAGGCGCCAGTTGCGCCAGTTGACGAGCGTGGTGAACATCGGCTCAGACGAAGAGCTTCGCCGCGTTCAGGAAGAGGCGGTACAGCCCGTAGGCGAGTGGGATGCCCACCCACAGCCACGCGCCGACCAGCAACAGCAGCTGCGACTTCTCCCCTTGGGCAGAGTTCACTTCCGCGCTCACTTCTGCACCACGCCTTCCGACTTGTCCGCGTCTTCGGCCTTCTCGGCGGCGGTGTCCGCAGCCTCGGCCTCGTTCCACCTGGCCACGGTGGTCTGGTCACCTGCCGCGTCCCCGGTGGCCGCGGCCGCGGCCTTCGGCTCGTGGAACCTCGGGTCGACCGGGCGGATCAGCTCGTTCGCGACGAAACCGACGACCAGCAGGCCGATCATGATGTAGAACGACGTCGCGTACAAGTCCGGTCCGGTGTGGCCGGCCTTCTTGCCCGCGTCCGCGATGGCGTTGACGATCAGCGGCCCGAGCACGCCTGCCACCGACCACGCGGTGAGCAGGCGGCCGTGGATCGCGCCGACCTGGTAGGTGCCGAAGAGGTCGCGCAGGTAGGCGGGGACGGTCGCGAAGCCCGCGCCGTAGAACGACAGGATCACCATCGCGCCGATCACGAACAGCGGGACGCTGGTCGAGCCCATGGTCAGCAGCAGCAGGTACAGCAGCGCGCCGACGCCCAGGTAGAGGCGGTAGATGTTCTTGCGCCCCACCAGGTCCGAGGTGGACGACCAGACGATCCGGCCGGCCATGTTCGCGGCGCTGAGCAGCGCGACGAAACCGGTGGCGGCCGCCGTGGCGACCGGCGTGGACGACTCCTTGAAGAAGTCGACCAGCATGGGCGCGGCCTTCTCCAGGATGCCGATGCCCGCGGTGACGTTGAAGCACAGCACGACCCAGAGCAGCCAGAACTGCGGCGTCTTGATCGCGTTGTTCGCCGAGACGTTGTGGGGGACGACCGCCTTCGGCCGGTCCTTCGCCAGCTCGGCCTTCGCCGCCTCGAACTCCTTGGAGGGCAGGCGGATCAGCAGCACGCCGACGGTCATGAAGACCGCGTAGGCGATGCCGTGGACCAGGAAGGCCTTGCCGATGCCCGAGGTCGAGGTGTTGCCGAACGCGGTGAGCATGGAGGTCGACCACGGGGAGGCGATCAGCGCTCCACCGCCGAAGCCCATGATCGCGATGCCGGTCGCCATGCCCGGACGGTCGGGGAACCACTTGATCAGCGTCGAGACCGGCGAGATGTACCCGATGCCGAGGCCGATGCCGCCCACGAGGCCGTAGCCGGCCACGACGACCCAGTACTGGCCGGCCCACACGCCGGCGGACGAGATCAGCAGGCCGGAGCAGAAGCACACCAGCGACATGAACATCGCCCAGCGCGGTCCGCGGCGCTCCACGGTCGTGCCGAGCACCGCGGCCGACAGGCCCAGCATCACGATGCCGAGCTGGAAGGGCAGGGCGCTCTGCGTCCCGGTGATGCCCAGCGATTTCTCCAGCGGCGTCTTGAAGACGCTCCAGGCGTAGGCCTGGCCAATGGAGAGGTGAATCGCGAGAGCCGCGGGCGGAACGAGCCAGCGGTTCCAACCGGGAGGCGCGATCGTGCGTTCGCGCGCTAAGAACCCCACTTTATCCCCAACCGTCACGAAAACGCGGACCGGACGATCCTAGGCCAGCCGCACACGTGCGACAACGGTCCGAACCAGTCGCGGCGATGTTGCGCATCTCGCAACTCCGGTGCTGCCGAACCAGAAGATCCCTGCTGGACAACCATTTGAGACGAATGGACCTGTCCGATTTTGTCCTGTTCCCGGTACTCGCGCAGCTCCCAGCGGCGTTGACTGGACACGTGCGGGCGCTAGAGTGTGCCCGCACGCAGGAGGGGCGGGAACAGATGACCAAGGCGATGTGGTCGCCTGGCGAAACACAGCACGGACAACCGGAAATCAGGGGTTTCGCGTCGTTCGACGACCCCGAGGCCTTGTCGTACGTCGATTCGAACGGCAAACCGAACTTCGCGCTGATTCAACAGAGCGATGAATTCCGGACCCTGCGCCGCCGGCTCACGACGTTCATCTTCCCGATGACCGCTTTGTTCCTGGCTTCGTACCTGACGTTCGTGCTGCTGTCCGCGTATGCGAAGGACTTCGTCAGCACGAAGGTCATCGGAGTGATCAACCTCGGGATCCTGCTGGGTCTCGGCCAGTTCGTCGTGTCCATCGTCATCACGCTCTCCTACGCGCGTTACGCCAAACGGAGGCTGGACCCGCAGCGCAGGCTGCTCGCCGAGAAGACCGGCGTCGAGGAGTAAGGCATGCCCACCACCGGCAACCCGGTGCTGAACCTCAGCGTCTTCGCGGTGTTCGTCCTGATCACCCTCTACATCGTCTACCGCTTCAGCAGCCGCAACGTGACGGCGTCGGACTACTACGCCGCGGGCAGCTCGTTCACCGGCGCGCAGAACGGCGTGGCGCTGTCGGGCGACTTCCTGTCCGCCGCGTCGTTCCTCGGCATCTCCGGCGGCATCGCGGCGCACGGCTACGACGGCTTCCTGTACTCCGTCGGCTGGGTCGTCGCGTGGCTCGTCGGCCTGCTGCTGATCGCGGAGGGCCTGCGCAACACCGGCCGCTTCACCGTCGGCGACGTGCTGGCGTTCCGGATGCGGCAGCGCCCGGTCCGCGCGGCGGCGGCGAACGCGACGCTGGTGATCTCGTTCTTCTACATGATCGCGCAGATGGCGGGCGCGGGCGGCCTGATCGCGTTGCTGCTCAACGTGTCCTCGAAGTGGGGCCAGGCGCTGCTGATCGCGGTCGTCGGCATGGTCATGGTGCTCTACGTGCTGGTCGGCGGCATGAAGGGCACGACGTGGGTGCAGATCATCAAAGCCGTCCTGCTGCTGCTCTGCGTGACGCTGATGAGCGTCTTCCTGCTCGGCAAGTTCGGCTTCAGCCTGTCCGCGATCATGGAGCAGGCCACCGAGCACAACGAGCTCGGGGCGGCGGTGCTCGACCCCGGCGCCAAGTACGGCTTCAGCGCGATGTCCAAACTGGACTTCGTGTCACTGGCGCTGTCGCTGGTGCTCGGCATCGCGTCGCTGCCGCACGTGCTGATGCGCTTCTACACCGTGCCGAACGCCGCCGAGGCGCGCCGTTCCGTGGTGTGGGCGACCTGGACGATGGTCATCTTCTACCTGTGCACGCTGGTGATCGGCTTCGGCGCGATGGCACTGGTGGGCACCGACAAGATCGCCGCGGCACCGGGCGGTGAGAACTCGGCGGCGCCGCTGCTCGCGTTCGAGATCGGTGGCGCGGTGCTGCTCGGCATCGTGTCGGCCGTGGCGTTCGCGACGATCCTCGCGGTGGTCGCCGGTCTGACCCTCGCGGCGTCGGCCTCGTTCGCGCACGACGTGTACGCCAACGTGATCAAGCGCGGCAACGTGGAACCACGCCGCGAGATCAAGGTCGCCCGCCTCACCGCCGTGGTGGTCGGCGTGCTGTCGATCATCGGTGGCATCGCGGCGAACGGCCAGAACGTGGCGTTCCTGGTGTCGCTGGCACTGGCGCTGGCGGCGTCGGCGAACCTGTCGACGATCCTCTACACGATCTTCTGGCGGCGCTTCAACACCACCGGCACGCTGTGGAGCATCTACGGCGGCCTCGGGTCGTGCCTGGTGCTCATCATCTTCTCGCCGGTGATGTCCGGTGCGAAGACGTCGATCTTCCCGGACGTCGACTTCGCGTGGTTCCCGCTCGGCAACCCCGGCCTGGTGTCGATCCCGTTCTCGTTCCTGTGCGGGTTCTTGGCGACGATCTTCTCAAAGCGGGAGCCGGAGAACGCGGCACTGGCCGCGGAGATGGAAGTCCGCGCCATCTCCGGCATCGGCGCCCGCACCTGACCTTTTCCGGCGTCTGCAAGTACCACCAACTGGGAGTTGGTGGTACTTGCAGACGCCGGTCAGGCAGGGATGATGCCGGACTCGTGGGCGATGATCGCGGCCTGCACGCGGTTGCGGACGCCCAGCTGCCGGAAGATCGTGCTGACGTAGACCTTCACGGTGCCCTCCACGACGTGCAGGCGGGACGCGATCTCGGCGTTGGACAGGCCGGCACCGAGCAGGCCGAGCACCTCGCGTTCGCGGGCGGTGAGGACCTCGATGCGCTGCTGCGCCAGGGGGCGCGGGTGCGCGCGGGAGAGGCGGTCGACGACCCGCTTGGCCACCAGCGGCGACAGGTACGCGCCCCCGCTCGCGACCGCCCGCACACCGGCGATGATCTCCTGCGGGTCACCGGTCTTGAGCACGAACCCGGCCGCGCCCTCCCCCAGCGCCCTGCTGATGTACGCGTCGTCGGCGAACGTGGTCAGCACCAGCGTCTTCGTGCCGGGGTGGCACTCGCGGACCACCTTCGCCGCGTCCAGCCCGTCGAACACCGGCATGCGGATGTCGAGCACGGCCACGTCCGGCCGGTGGCGGGCCACGAGGTCGATCGCCTGGCTGCCGTTCTCCGCCTCCGCGACCACCTCGACGTCCCCCGCGGTCGCGAGCACGGCCTTCACGCCGAACCTGACCACCGGCTCGTCGTCCGCGAGCACGACCCTGATCAACCGCTCCTCCTCGCGAGCCACAGCTTGGACACGAGCCGATCATCCCGGAAGCACAGCTGGTGCAGGTCGTGGCGGTCGCCGTCGAACGGGTTGGGGTGCGTGCTGTAGTAGCGGCAGTCGGTGCCCGGCGGTGCGGTGACGCCGAGCGGGTTGTCGACGCGGGTGCGCAGCGGCAGGTCCAGGTCGTCCTCGCGCTGCCCCGGCTGGGCGCGGTCGAACTGCTGCGGGGTGAGCACGGACGTCGCCGCGTCGAACACCATGTAGCCCGGCACGCCGATCGCGATGCCCGCGCACACCACCGACGTGATCAGCACGGTTCGGCGGGCGGTCCGGCGGATCTCCTCCTCCGTGCGTTCGCGGCGCACGTGCGTGGGCGTGGTGCGGGCGCGCGGGCGTTCCGGGAGCTTCGCCCTGACCTCGAACCCGCCGTCGTCCGACGGGCCCGCCTCGAACCAGCCGCCGACGAGCGCGACCCGTTCGGCGAGGCCCACCAGGCCCTTGCCGCTGCCGACGGCCTGCGTCCGCGGCGCGGGACCGTTCGTGACGCGCAGCTCCAGGTTCGCGGTGAGGCGCACGCTGACGTCGGCGCCGGGGGCGTGCTTGATCACGTTCGTCAGCGCCTCGGCGACGACGCGGTGCACGGTCCGCGCGATGATCCCGTCCAGCGGCTCGGTGCGGTCGTTGACGAGCGCCACCCGCAGGCCGGAGCGGCTGACGACCTCCTCGACCGACGTGACCGGTTCGTCCGCGTCGGCGCGCAGCACCTGCATGACGTCCGCGAGGCGTTCCGCGGCGGCGGTGACGCTGGCCCGCGCGGTCCTGGCGGCCTCGCGTTGTTGTTGTGAGAGCGCCGGTTCCAGCTCCAGCGCACCGACGAGCAGTGCGGCTCTGGCCAGTTCGTGGCCCACGAGGTCGTGCATCTCACCGGCCAGGCGCGCGCGTTCGGCGTTACGTGCGTTCTCGGCGTCGCGTTCCAGCAACGCGGCGTGCTCCCAGCCGACCTCCTGCAGCTCGGCGTACCGGCGGCGGAACCGCCCGAACGCCCACGGCACCACGCCCAGGACGCCGATGCCGGACGTGACGGCGAGGGCGGTGTCGGAGCCACCGCGGTCGACCAGCGCCACGACCACACCGATGACCTCCGCGACGGTCAGCGTGATCGCGCCGACCCTCGGGTCACGCGCGTACCGGCCGGCGAAGAAGCTGGTGGCCGCGAGCGCCGGGGCCAGCGCGAGGACACCGGTGGCGCTGTCGAGCTCGACGCGCACGAGGTAGCAGACCAGCCACGCGCTGAGCGCCGAGCCCAGCGCGACAGCGGGTCTGCGGCGCACCGCGGCGAACGCCGCCGCGAGCACCGCGAGGTAGAGCAGGACCTCCCACCCGGCGAGGCGCCCGGCCCTGGTGGTCACGCCCGCCGCGACCACCGGCAGCGCCGCGCACACCCACAGGACCAGCCTCAGCCACACGGGGCCCATCATCCCAGCCGGCTCATCACCACGGTCGGCGCGTCGTCGGGCAGTGCCCGCCGCTTCGGCAGCACCCTGGTCAGCAGCACCGCGATCCCCCACGACACCAGCGCACCGAGGGTCAGCCCGGCCAGCACGTCGTGCACGTAGTGGACACCCACGACCACCCGCGACGCCGCCGCTGCCAGCGCGCACACCGCCGCGACCCAGCCCAGCGCGCGGTGCATGGCCCAGATCGCCATCGCCGCCGCACCCGCGATCACCGAGTGGTTGCTGGGGAACGACCAGTCGCCCACCTCGGGGCACTCCGCGAGCGACGGCCTGGTCCGGCACGGCCGGTCCTCGCGCACCAGCAGCTTGACCACCTCGCTGACCGCGTAGGCCAGCACCACCCCCGCTCCGGCCAGGACGGCCCGCAACCGGAAGCGGAACCACAGGAACGCGAACATCAGAGCGAACACACCGAGCACCGCGTCGGTACCCACAGTCAGCCAAGTCACCCGGTCGAACCTACGAAGCCCGGCGCCCGCGCACCTCTGGCGTTCGGAACCGGTGCACCTTAACTTTCGGCAGGGTGGCCGTCAGCGCGTCTGCGCCGCCATGCGCTCCACCAGGGCGAAGTACTCCGGCGGGTTGCCGGCGCCGTTGCGGCCGTCGACCAGCTCGCGCACGACGTCGCAGTGCCCGGCGTGGTGGGCGGTCTCCGAGACCACGCGGACCAGCAGGTGCCCGAACGTGGTCTGCCGCTTGTGCTCGGCCCACCACGGCACGGAGGCGGGTGCGTCCAGCGGCAGCGCGGCGATCGCCTCGTCGGTGTGGCGCCAGGCCGTGCGGTAGAGGTCGAGCAGGTACTCGCGGCTCTCGTCCGGTTTCGCCCACATGTCGGCGCCCTCCCAGATCGAACCGTCCTCGACCCACGGCAGCACGACCGGAGCGGGCCTGCCCACGCAGTCGCCGAGGTAGCCGAGCTCGATGCCGGCCAGGTGCTTGACGAGGCCGAGCAGGTTGGTGCCGCTGAGCACGAGCGGGCGGCGCACGTCGTACTCGGCCAGTCTGTCCAAAGAGGACACCACGGAGTCGCGGGTCTGCTGGAGGTAGTGGCGCAGGTCGTCGGCGATCATGCGACGAGTCTCGCAAAACCCGCCGGTGGGGCGCAGCGGGATGAGAGTGTCGGAGCGTGCAGAAACTCATCGTCGCCGCCGTCGTCGGCGTCTCGCTCGTCACCGCCGTCCCGGCCCACGCCGGCACCGCCCACCGCGTCGACGCCGCCGCGGGGTGGCTGGCCGCGCAGCTGGTGGACGGCGAGCGGCTGGAGACCGACTTCGGTGGCGTGAAGTACCCGGACCAGGGCCTGACGATCGACGCGGTGCTCGCGTTCTCGGCCGCCCGCTCGGCCGACGGCCACGCCGACCGGGCCATCGCGTGGCTCGCGAAGCCGGAGATCGCCGGTGCCTACCTCGGCACGGACGGCGAGGCGTACGCCGGTGCGCACGCCAAGCTCGCCGTCGCCGCACGGGTGAAGGGCAAGGACCCGCGGGCGTTCGCCGGGCGTGACCTGCTCGCCGGGCTCACGGCCTTGCAGGCGCCCTCCGGCCGCTACACCGACCGGTCGCAGTTCGGCGACTTCTCCAACGCGTTCACGCAGTCGTACGGGGTCATCGCGCTGAAGGACGGCAAGGCCGCCGGGTACCTCGCGGCGAGCCAGTGCCCCGACGGCGGGTTCCCGGTGGCGTTCGAGACCTCGCCGTGCGTCAGCGACGTGGACGCGACCGCGATCGTCGTCCAGGCCCTGCGCTCGACCGGCAGGCCCACCGGCAGCGCCCTGACGTGGCTGCGGGGCCGGCAGCAGGCCGACGGCGGGTTCCCGAGCGCCCAGTCCGGTTCCAACGCCAACAGCACGGGCCTCGCCGCCCAGGTGCTGTCCGGTCAGAGCGCGGCGAAGGCCCGCGCGTACCTGCGATCGCTGCAGGTCGGCTGCTCGGCACCGGTCGCGGACCGGGGCGCGATCGCGTTCGACGCGACCGGTTTCACCCCGGCGACGGCGACCCGTGCGACCGCCCAGGCCGTGCTCGGGCTGACCGGCGCGAACCTCGCCACGCTGCGCGGCGGCGGCCGGGACACGGCCGTGCGGCTGCACTGCCGATGAGTTTGCGGGCCCCGATCACCGGAAACCACCAGGGCATGACCGAACCCCAGCAGTTCACGACGCCCGAGGGCGGTGGCGAGCCCGTCGACGACGAGCCGGACGCGGTCGCGGTCGCGGCGGGCGAGGGCGGCCACGTCACCGCGCCCGAGGAGACCGCCATGCACGTCGAGGAGACCGAGGAGGGCGGCGGCCGGGTCGATCGCCCGGACGACGGTTACCTGAACCGGTGAACCACCGACGGTGACGACCACGTCACCGCCCTGTCGCTCGAACGCCGCTCAAGTTCCGCTTGAGCGGCGTTCGTCTAGGACACAAGCTGACCTCAAGTGGTCATAGAGTCCTTCGTGTCGGACAAACGAGCGAAGGACACAGGCGATGACCACCACCGAGATCCTCACCGGCGAGCGCGCGGACCTGCTCGAGAGCCTGCGGCAGCACCGCTGGTTCCTGACGTTCACCGCGCAGGGCCTCACCGACGAGCAGGCGGCGTCCAGCCCGACGGCCAGCGCGCTGTGCATCGGCGGCCTGATCAAGCACGTCGCGACGGTCGAGGAGAGCTGGGTCCGGTTCATCGAGCACGGCACGTCGGCCATGGAGGTCGACCACGAGTCGACGGACTACGAGAACCACGCCGCGAACTTCCGGATGGCGCCGGGCGAGACGCTGGAGGGCGTTCTGGCCCGCTACCAGGAGGTCGCGGCCTACACCGACCGACTCGTCGAGACGGTCGACCTCGACCTGACGCACGCGCTGCCCACGGCGCCGTGGTTCCCCGAGGGCGCGACCCGGTCGGCGCGGCGGGTGCTGGTGCACATCGTCGCCGAGACCGCGCAGCACGCCGGCCACGCGGACATCATCCGCGAGACCATCGACGGCCAGAAGACGATGGGCTGAGCACGACGGTCCGGGGGACGACGGTCCGGGCTCGCGGTCGGCGCCGCGGCCCGGAGGAGCTCGAGTTCGGGCGCACCCCGGCTACGCCTCCGGCGGGGAGAACGTCGAGAGGAACTGGTCGCGGAAGTCGCTCATCCGCGACACCGGTGCCGTCGCGCCCGGACGGAGCCCGTCGTCCCACCCCCACTCCCCGACCCGCTCCAGCACGGCCGGGTCCCTGGCGACGACCGTGACCGGCACGTCCTTCGAGGCGCCCTCACCGGTCACCACCTGCGCGGGCTGGTGGTCGCCGAGGAACACGAACACCAGGTCGTCATCGCCGTAGCGCTCCAGGTAGGACACGACCGACTCCAGCGAGTACGACACCGAGTGCGCGTAGTCGGCGCGCACCGCGGCCGGGTCGCGGCCGAAGATCGCCTCGGGCGGGTCGTCCGAGGCGGGCATGCCGGCGTAGACGGCGCCGTCGCCGAGGCGGTCCCAGTCGACGAAGTCCGGTGTGGGCGACCAGGGTGCGTGCGAGGACACCAGCGGGATCGCGGCCATCACCGGGCCCTGCCGCTTCCCGCGGACGTTGCGCTGGAACGACTCCAGCGTGAACTGGTCCGGTGTGGTCGCGTACCCGAAGCGCGGGCCGGTGTAGCCGAGGTCCTGCGCCGCGTAGACCTCGTCGTAGTGGAAGAAGCCGCCCTCCGGCCACGCCTGCGTGATGCCCGGCACGACGCCGGCCGAGTGCCACGACGCCTCGCGGAACGCGCGCGGCAGCGTGAGCCGGTCGCTCGCCACGAGGTTGCGGTAGCGCTGCTGGTTGTCGATCCACAGCCCGGACAGCAGCGTCGCCTGCGCCATCCAGCTGCCGCCGCCCGCGGTCGGCGAGGTCAGGTAGGCCGACTTCGCGGTGTACCCGCGGGCGTTCAGCCGTGCGCCGCCGTCGGCGAGCTTCGCGGCCACGTCGGGCAGGTCCAGCGCCGACTTGCCGTAGCTCTCCACGAAGGTGAACACGACGTCCTTGCCCTGCAACGCCGACAGCAGTCCCTGGCGGCCGCGGAACGCGTCGACCGCGGCCTCCCTCGCGAACACGTCCTGGTCGCGCAGCCCCGCCTGGAAGCGCCGCGCGTGGTCGGCCACCGAGGTCGCCGCCGCGTCGGAGTAGACCGGGACTCCCGGCACCGCAAGGGAAACGCACCCCACGACGGCCAGCGCGACGACCCGGACGACGACCGGGCGCCGTCCTGCGGCCACCGATCCCAGGCGCTGCACGGACATCGCGGCCAGCACCACGATCCCGGCGACCAGCGCGACCGCGAGCGCCACGGCCAGCACCGAGGCGAAGCGGCCGAACGTCACGTCCACGAAGTCGACCGCGGGCACCAGCAGCGGCCAGTCGAGCACGAGGTCGAACGGCCGGTACAGCACCGCGTCGAACCCGATGTCCATGACCTTCACGACGGTGAAGAGCCCCAGCGCCACACCGAGGACGAGCGCGGCGGGCCGACGGAACCGGTCCGGCAGCAGCACCAGCAGCAGCACGCCGACGAGACCTTCCAGCGGCACCCGCAGGAACGCCTCGACCGTGAACCTCTCCAGGTCGCTCGGTGCGATGAGCACGAACAACACGAACAGCCCCGCCAGCACCGTGGCCGTCCGCCGCAACACCGTCCGCACCGAGTTTCCCCTTTCCCTGCTCCTGGGTTAAACGCGGCGCGACCCCGGACCGGTTCAACTGCACTAGCATCGGATGCGTGACCCGCCCGCACGTTCTGCTCAGCGTGGCCGTCAGCCTCGACGGCCACATCGACGACCGCGGCACCGAGCGCTTCCCGCTTTCCAACGCCGAGGACTTCGACCACGTCGACCGGATGCGCGCGGAGTCGGACGCGGTCCTGGTCGGGGCCGAGACGTTGCGGCGCGACAACGCGCGACTGCTCGTCTACAGCGAGGAGCGGCGCGCGCGCAGGGTTGCCGGGGGAAAGCCGGAGTTCCCGTTGCGGGTGACCGTGACCAGGAGCGGCCGGCTGGACCCCGGGCTGCGCTTCTGGCACTGCGGCGGGGAGCGCCTGGTGTACTCGCAGGCCCCGGTCACCACGGTCGGACACCTGGCGGAGACGAAGACCTTCAGCGAACTCCCCGAGATCCTGGACGACCTCGGCGAACGCGGTGTGCGGAAGCTGATGGTCGAGGGCGGCACGAGCATCCACACGGCGTTCCTGAGCGCCGGGCTGGCCGACGAGGTCAGGGTGGCCGTCGCGCCGATGCTGATCGGGCAGGCGACGGCCCCGCGTTTCGTGAACCCCGCCGAGTTCCCCGGTGGACCGGCCCGCCGGTTCCACCTGGAGGACGTCGAGAAGGTCGGGGACGTCGCCGTGCTGCGCTACTTCCCGAAGGTCACTTCTTCTTCGCGAGGCTGAGCGCGCCGAGGACCTGCTCGCGGCGGTAGACCGCGATCACCAGCGCCCACACCATGAAGAGCAGCGGCATCTTCGCGTCGTCGAGGCCGCCGTTGGTCACGAGGAACACCTCGGTCAGCGCGGCGCCGGCCATGATGCCCGCCAGCGCGAGCGCCGCGAGGCCGCAGATGCGCGGGACCAGCAGACCGACCGCGGTGGCGATCTCCAGCACGCCGGTGAAGTACCGGAACCACTGGCCGAGGCCGATGTCGTCGAACTTCGCGACGAACTGGTCGGTGAACAGCGAGTAGCCGTTCAGGAAGAACTGCACGGCGAGCGCGATCTGCAAGATCCAGACGACGACGTTGCCGACCTTCGCCGCGGTGGAGGTCTGCTCAGACATGGCGGGATTCTCCCACCACGGCAGCGCCGTTGTGCCACAGCCAGAGCACATCGCGACCGAACGACCACACCAGCGACACCAGCGCGAGACCGACGAGCACGCCCGCGAACGGCAGCAGCCCCGACGCCGCCACGACGAGGACGATGCCCTGCACCGCCGCCACGACCTTGCGCGCGTAGCTGGCCGGAAGTGGCGCGTTGAGCCAACGGAACTTCCACGACGCGGCGACGAACGCGTACCGCATGAGCCCGATCGCGAGCACCCACGGACCCGTGTGGACGGCCACGTACGCGCTCAGCACCAGGATCAGGAACGCGTCGACCTCCATGTCGAACCGGGCGCCCAGCGCGGTCGACGTGCCCGTGCGGCGCGCGACCTGGCCGTCCACCCAGTCCAGCGACAACGCGACCGCCGCCAGCGCCACGACCAGCGCGACCGGCACGTCCTGCCCCGCGCGGTCGGCGACCAGCGCCGTGACCGCGCCGACCAGCAGGCCGCGCGCCAGCGTGACCCGGTCAGCGGGCCCGAGGGAGGCAATGCGGTGCCGTTGCACGCCATAGCCGAGGAACGCCCAGGTGGCGAACCCGTAGGCCAACCCTGCGGCCCACCCGAGCGGCCCGAGCCCGACCATCGCCGCCACGACCACCAGCAACGCGACCTGCGCCCCCGCCCACACCCCCGGTTCGAGGGGAACGTAGGACTCCCGCGTGCCCCTGAGGGGAACGCGGGGCCCCCGCGTGACAGCGGCGGAGGTGCGGGTGTGCTGGAGTGTGGTCATCAGTGGCCCCTAGCGCGGCGGAGGTGTTGTGAGTGACACGTACGGCGGATGCCTTTTGGCTCAATGAGTCCGGAAAAGGGGAGGTGCGGCAGGTCGAGCTGGCCGGACCGGGTCCGGGCGAGGTCGAGGTGCGCACGCTGTTCTCGGGGGTCAGCCGGGGCACGGAGACGCTCGTGCACCGCGGCGGGGTGCCGGAGAACCAGTACGCCACGATGCGGGCCCCCTTCCAGGACGGTGACTTCCCGTGGCCGGTCAAGTACGGGTACCTCAACGTGGGCGTCGTCGAACACGGACCGGCGGACCTGCGCGGGCGGACGGTGTTCTGCCTCTATCCACACCAGACCCGTTACGTGGTCCCGGAATCCGCGGTCACCCCGGTGCCGGACGGCGTTCCCGCCGCTCGCGCGGTGCTCGCGGGGACCGTGGAGACGGCCGTGAACGCCGTGTGGGACGCACGCCCGTTGATCGGCGACCGGATCGCGGTGGTCGGCGGTGGCATGGTCGGGTCGAGCATCGCGGCGGTGCTCGCGACGTTCCCCGGCGCGCGGGTCGAGCTCGTCGACGCCGACCCCGGCCGCGAGTCGGTCGCCCGGCGGCTCGGGGTCGGGTTCGCGCTGCCCGATGCCGCTCTCGACGGCTGCGACCTCGTCTTCCACGCGAGCGCGACGGAAACCGGGCTCACCACGGCGTTGAACCTGCTCGCACCGGAGGGCCGGGTGATCGAGCTGAGCTGGTACGGCGACCGGCGCGTCGCCGTGCCGCTGGGCGAGTTCTTCCACTCGAAGCGGCTCACGATCCGCAGCAGCCAGGTCGGCGTGGTCGGCCGGCCCGACCGGTCGTACGCCGAGCGCATGGCGCTCGCCCTGGACCTGCTCGCCGACGAGCGGTTCGACGCGCTGATCACGGGTTCCAGCGCGTTCGAGGAGCTGCCCGAGGTCATGCCGAAGCTGGCCGCCGGGGAGATTCCTGCGCTGTGCCACCGGATTGACTACGGTCGGGGCCATGTTCCCCAGTGACACCACCGCCGACGTCCGCGGGCAGCGCGTGGCCGTGCTCCCGGTCGGCAGCACCGAGCAGCACGGCCCGTTCCTGCCGCTGGCCACGGACGCGGTGATCGCCTGGACGATCGCGTCGAGGATCGCCGAGGCGTACGACGTCCGGCTGCTCGCGCCGGTCCAGTTCTCCTGCTCGCAGGAGCACGCCGACTGGCCGGGGACCGTCAGCATCTCCGCGCGCACGCTGGTGTCACTGGTCACGGACATCGCGGACTCGTTGCGGCACAACGGGGTGGAGCACCTCGTGCTGGTGAACGCGCACGGCGGCAACTACGTGCTGTCGAACGTGGTGCAGGAGTCGACCGGGATGGCGCTGTTCCCCGGCCGCGACGACTGGGCGTTCGCGCGGGAGAAGGCGGGCATCGAGACCTCGGCGTACAGCGACATGCACGCGGGTGAGCTGGAGACCTCGATCCTGTTGCACGCCCACCCCGATCTGGTCCGTCCCGGCTTCGAGTCCGCCGACCACCTCGCGGAGGACCGGCGGCACATGCTCACCCTGGGTCTGAGGCCGTACACGTCCTCCGGTGTCGTCGGGCGGCCGTCACTGGCCTCAGCGCGCAAGGGCGAGCTGGTGCTCGCGGGGCTGGTCGAGTCGTTCCGGCATCACCTCGACCTGGCCGACGGTCTTGCGCCGTGAGGTGAGCAGGACGACCGCGCCGGGCAGGCTCGCGACGAGGGCGAGCACGCCGTAGACGATGCCGGTGGTGAACCCCTGCTGGGCGCCCAGCCCGGCGGCGCCGAACGCCACCGCGAGGAACGCCTCGCGCGGGCCGAACCCGCCGATGTTGACCGGGATCGCCATCACCAGCAGCGCGACGACCACGACCGGCGCGAGCTGCGTGACCGTGGCGTCCGACCCGGCGGCGCGAGCGGCGACGAGGAACAGCGCGACGTACCCGGCGACCGCTCCGGCGGAGAGCACGACGACCGCGGGCCAGGTCTTGAGCGACAGCAGCCGGATGCCGTCCGCGAGCGTGTCGACCAGCACCCTCTTGACCGGTCCGACGTGCCAGCCGAGGACGGCGAGCACCGCCAGACCGGTGAGCACGACGGCGACCGTGGTCACGTCCGGTGCGAAGCCGAGGCCGGGGGCGGGGTGGGTGAGGAACACCGCGACCCCGATCCCGATCAGCACGAACTGGCCGGCGAACCGTTCGAAGAACACGGCGCGCACGCCCCGTCCCACGTCACCGGACGCGCGCCCGTGGTGCACCGCGCGGTGCACGTCGCCGAGCACGCCCGCGGGCAGCACGGCGTTGACGAGCTGGGCGCGGTAGTAGTCGCCGACCGCGGTCCGCACGGTCAGCGGCAGGCCGAGGCGGCGCGCGACGAGCACCCAGCGACCCGCGCTGAGCAGCGTCGTCGCGAACCCGATCGCGAGGGCTGCGGCGACGGAGAACGCGTCGATCGCGCGCAGCCCGTCGAGGAACGCCCCGGTGCCCAGGCGCAGGCCCAGCCCCACGAGGATCGCCACCGCCACCAGCAGGCGGAGCCACGGCCAGAAACGTTTCATCACACAGCTCCAGGTAGGGCCAGCAGGTCGACGTGGTGGACCACCGCGGAGGCCTCCGACCTGCGGCGCAGGTACTCGGACGCGGCCGGGGCGAGTGCGGGTTCCTGCTCGACCGCCGCAGCGACCCAGCCCCTGAGCCATTCCCGCTGCAGGGCGTCACCACGCGTGCGCCACGGGCTCTGCGCCGTCCGCACCACCGCCCCGAGCGCCGCGAACGCCTCCTGCGCGGCGGCCGGTGCGTCCGGCCCGAGCAGCGCGCGCCCGTCCACCACCCGCCGCTGGTGCGCGTTGAACGCGTCCTGGAAGGCGGCGTCGAGCGGCTCGGCCGGGTCGAACTCGACCCGGCCGGCCACCGAGAGCGTGAACAAGGCGGGCACATGTGCTCCTACGCAGGCCGCGGCCAGAGCGTTCACCTCGGCGGCGGTGAGCAGGTCGAGCAGCGCGGAGCAGGTGACCAGGTCGGCACCCGCGAGGTCGGCGGCGGTGAGCGCGGTGAGGTCGCCCTCCCGCGTCTCGGCGGTGACGTTCTCGACGGCGTTCATGCTCGCCCGCGCAAGGCCGAGCAGCCGGGGGTCGCGGTCGTGCAGCACCCAGTGCTGCTGCACGCCGCCGAGCTTCCCGGCGAGCCACCGGCCCATCGATCCCGTTCCACACCCCAGGTCACGGATCGTCAGCGGGGTTCGGTTCACCCGAGTTCCGCGGAACACGTCCACGAGCTCCGTCGAACGTGCGCGTGCGTCGGCGGTTTCCCGCAGTGCCAGCCATTCCGGCGCGAAGGTCATGGCCGCAGACTAGCCAGCACCCTCCGCAGGCCCTGCGCAGATTCGTCCCAAGTGGACAGATGAGCCCTTCTGGACCGCGCCCTGCGCCGGAGCTCCGCGCGGAACCGGTGATCTTCGAACCAGCGCGTCAGTGCAGCTGCGAAGGCGTTTTCGTCTCCCGGCGGGAGGAGCAGCCCGCCGGTGCCGAGCGCGTCCGGGACGGCGCTCGCGATGACCGGCAGGCCGTGCGCGAGGGCCTCGGTGACGACCATGCCCCAGGTCTCGTTCCTGCTCGCCAGCACGAACAGGTCGGCGTTGACGTAGGCGCTGGTCAGCGCCTCGCCGGTGAGCGGTCCGGGGAAGCTGACGCGGTCGTCGCGCGGGATCTGGTGCAGGAACGGGCGGTGCGGGCCCACACACGTCAGCCGCCAGTCGTGGTTCGTCCTCTGCAACGCTCTGACCAGGACGTCCTGGCCCTTGCGCGGTGTGATCGACGCGACGCAGAGCAGGTTCGTCTTGCCGTCCGTGCCGGTGGCCGGCGGCGCCGGGTCCGTGCCCGGGACGACGACGTGGACGTGCTCCAGCCCATGCCTGGTCTTGATGTCACGCGCCGCCGTCGGACTGGTCGCGATGACAGCTGCGGCGGCGCGCAGGACCTGTCGTTCCCGCTCGTTCAGGTCGTGCGCGGTCATCGGGTCGAGACCGGTCTCATCGGCCAACGGCAGGTGCACGAGCACGGCGAGCCGCAGCCGCCGTGCGTGCGGCACGACCACTTCGGGCACACCGCAGCTCACCAGTCCGTCGAGGAGGACCACCTCCCCGTCCGGAACGCCCGCAAGCGCTTGCTCAAGCGCTCCGCTGTCACGCGGACGCGGCCAGTCACCAGCGACGGCAATCTTGTGCAGGCCGTCGCCGACCCGGAGGTCGTAGACGTTGCCGCCGCTGGGACTGCCCGGATCGGCGACGTCAGCCGGCAGTACGAAGTGCACGTTCGTAGCTCGCCCACGCCACGTGCGACTCGTGGAGTGTGACGGTGATCCCATCGATGCCGTGAGCGCCCTCACCGAGCGCCCCCGCCGCGATGGCGTCGGCGAGCTGGTCGGCGATGTGCTTCGCGAGCCACTCCGTCGACGTGTTGATGCCCGCGAACTGCGGTTCTTCGTCGAGGTTGCGGTAGTTGAACGCGGCCAGGACCTTGCCCAGCTCCTGGGTGGCGAGTCCGATGTCGACGACGATGTTGTCGGCGTCGAGCTCAGCCCGTTTGAACGTTGCGTCCACCAGGAACGTTGCTCCGTGCAGACGTTGTGCCGGACCGAAGACCTCGCCGCGGAAGCTGTGGGCGATCATCACGTGATCGCGGACGGTGATGCTGAACAGGATGACCTCCGCTGTGCGGCCGGGTTACGGTGCGACGTCAGGCCCGAGCGTAGTTGACCGCCCGGGAGGAACCTGGTGACGAGGGGACCCGAGATGTTCGAGCAGGCCTTCACCGACGAAGACGTGGCGGAGTCCGACCTGGTGACCCGCCGCGGCACCTTCCGCGCGATCGCCTTCCGCGCGGACGGCCACGAACACATGGCACTCGTCTACGGCAAGACGAAGCTGCGCGAGAACGTCCTCGTCCGCATCCACTCCGAGTGCATGACCGGTGACATCTTCGGGGCCATGCGCTGCGAGTGCGGCGAACAACTCGACGCCGCGCTGAACACCATCGTCCGCGAGGGCAGCGGCGTGCTGGTTTACCTGCGTGGCCACGAAGGCCGCGGAATCGGTTTGGTGGCAAAGGTCCGCACCCATGTGCTGCAAGACGCCGGCATGGACACCCTCGACTCGGCCACCTCACTCGGCCTGCCCGTCGACGTCCGCGACTACTCCCCCGCCGCCCGCGTGCTGCGGCACCTGCGCGTGCGGTCCGTCCGCCTGATGTCCAACAACCCCGACAAGATCGCGGCCCTGGAGGACAACGGCATCGAGGTCGCCGCCCGCGTGCCGCTGCTGATGCCGCCCAACCCGCACAACATCGCGTACCTGACGGCGAAGCGGGACCGGCTCGGGCACGACCTGCCGCAGGTCGACTCGTTCACGCTGCCGCACGCGCGGTGAGCATGCGCGACGGCACCGCGTGACCACCGGCGGGATCGGCGGTCAGATCGTGACGACGACCTTGCCGGGTGACCGTCGCGAGTGGACGTGCTCGATCGCCTCGACCGCCTCCGCCAACGGGAAGGTGCGGCCGACGGCCGGTCTGACGTGGCCCGCCTCGACGAGCACGCGGAGCTCCTCGAAGACGTCGGCGCGTTCCGCGGAGGCCAGCGCGACGAGCTTCTGCGGGACGAACGCGTTCAGCGCCATGGCCCGCAGCGACCGGTCGAACCCGCCGAACAGCGGTTCGGCCGTCTCGGAACCGACGATCACCACCGTGCCGTGCCGTCCCACCGCCTTGCGCAGCCGGGACAGCGAACGGTGCCCGCCGCAGTCCAGCACCAGGTCGTAGGTTCCGGTGAAGTCCGCGACCGTGTAGTCCACGACCTCGTGCGCGCCCAACGAGCGCACCAGCTCCACCTTGCCCGTGCTGCACACACCCGTGACGTGCGCGCCGAGTGACCGGGCGATCTGCACGCCGTACGACCCGACGCCGCCGCCGGCGCCCAGCACCAGGACCCGCTGGCCCGGCTGGACCGAGCGCAGGCCCTGCACCGCGGTCCCGCCCGAGATCGGCAGGGCGGCCGCCTCCGTGAACGAGAGCCCCGCCGGTTTGCGCGCCAGCCGGGAGACGGGGGCGACGGAGTACTCGGCGAAGGCGCCGTCGCAGGTGCCGAACACCTCGTCGCCGACGGCGAACCCGCTCACGCCGGGGCAGGCCGCCGCGACCACACCGGACACGTCCCTGCCCGGCACCGGCGACTTCGGGCCGCGGAACCCGAACCCGATGACGCGCACCAGGTAGGGCTGGCCGGTGAGCAGGTGCCAGGTGCCCATGTCGACCCCCGCCGCCCGCACCTCCAGCAGCACCTCACCCCGCCCCGGCACCGGTACGTCCAGGTCACCGAACACCGCCGACCCGTATCTTCGCTGCACAACGGCTTTCACGTCGTCTCCTCCTCCGGGTACTGGAACACCTCTTCGAGCGGGACTCCGAACACGCGCGCTATCCGGAACGCGACCTCCAGCGAGGGCGAGTACCGCCCCTGCTCGACGGCGATCAGCGTCTGCCGGGTCACGCCGATCGCCGCCGCGAGGTCGGCCTGCGTCATCTCGCCGTGCGCGAACCGCAGCGCGCGGATGGAGTTCGTGACCTTCGTGGGCTTCACAGCACGCCCTGCCGGTAGGCGCCGAGCTTCGCCGCGGAGCCGAGCACCGCCGACAGCACGAAACCCAGGTACAGCACGTTCGCGATCCAGAAGTGCGGCGCTTCCACCATGGCGAGCACCAGCGCGGACATCCCGCCGATGACCACGAACGACTGGCCCACGTGGTCACCGAACCGGCCGATCTCCCGGTCCCGTTCGTCGACCTGGAGCCCGCCCTCGCGCCGGGACGCGATCCCGAACCAGATGCCCGCCACGATGCCGGCGACGATCCCCGACCCGATCGTCCACAACGCCGCGCCGACGTACGGCGCTTCGGCCAACGGCCGTCCATCGGCACCTGTCAGCACCAGCACCACGTACACCGCGTACCCGACCAGGGCGACGATCCCCATGGCCCACGCGCGCTTCTCCTCCACCGCCACGGTCCCGCTCCTGATGTCAAAGAAACCTGACATCACCAAGGTAAAACGAACCCGACACCGTGTCAAACATCTTTGACTCGAAGTCGGGTTCAGCCACAAAACGCGCAGATCGGACGGTCTGCCGTCCGGCGGTCGACGCCACCTGGCCGGGTGTCTAGGGTGCGGCTCATGCTCCGGCCGATCCTCGTTGCGTGCGCGCTCGCCCTGACGGCCTGCGGCGCTGCCGTGACGGCCGAGACCCCGCTCCCCGCTCCCCCGACCGGCGCCGCCCACACCCCTGCCGCGGCGCCGCTCGTGGCCACGCCCCCGGCGTGCCCGCTGCCCGACAGCGGCTTCGAATGCGCGTTCCAGCAGCGCATCCAGGCCGCTCAGCAGTACGCCGAGACCCGGCCCGGCACCGTCGGCATCGTCCTGCGCGACCGTGAGAAAGGTGTGGTCTGGCGCAACGACCACGCCGGTGACGAGGTGTGGACGGCCTCGACCATCAAGCTCGCGATGGCCGTGAACCTGCTCGAACGCCACCGCGCCGGCCAGATCCGCCTGAGCAGCGAGGACCGCCGCCTGATGACGGCGATGCTGCACAGCTCCGACGACGACGCGACCGACACGCTGTGGAAGCGCTACAGCGGCACGACCTTCAACGCCGCGTTCCCCCGGTACGGCATGACCGGCCTCGTCGCCCAACGCGGCTACACGAGCGCGTTCCCCTACTGGGGCTTTGAGAAGTGCACCGCCGACGACCTGGACCGCCTGGTCAACCACGTCCTCGACCAGGTGAACCCGGATGACCGCGCCTACCTCGTCGAGCAGATGCGCGGCGTCGGCCCCGAACAGCAGTGGGGCGTCTGGGGCCCCGACTCCGGCGCGAAGAACGGCTGGTCGGAGGAGGACAGCGGCTGGGTGATGAACTCCGTCGGCTTCGTCGGCCCCGGCCAGCGGTACACGCTGGCCATCATGAACGACCTCGGCCGCGAGGGCGGCTACGACGAGGGCCGCGCCACCGACACGGAGATCACCCGCATCCTGTTCCGCTAGCCCGCGCGGACACCGCCCGCGAGGTCGGGGACCTGCGCGACCAGCTCCTCCGGCGCGGACAGCCGCCACGCCTCGAAGACCAGCTCGGCCAGCTCGTCGGCCCCGACGCCCTCCAGGTGCACCACGACCCAGCCGAAGCCGCCCGAGGTGAACTGCACCTCGAACACGTCCGGGCGTTCGGCGACCAGCGCCTGCTGCTCGGACAGCGTCTGCCGCAGACCGGCGGTCCGCGTGCGCGGCCAGTAGTAGCCGAACACCTTGCCCCGCACGCGGAAGGTGTCGTACTGCTGCCCCTGCGAGCGGTGCGCCTCGGTGAGCGCGCCCGCGATGTCCAGGAACTCGTCCGGTGTAGCCACTGCCGACCCCCAAAGCCGAAGGGGTGCAGTATAGGGCCGCGGTACGACACCCAGGCGGTCAGCGGACCGCCGGCTCCGGCACGGACTTCGTTGACACCACACGGCTTCGTTGCGTCAGCACCACGCACACGAGCACCACCGCAGCGGTCACGAGCGCGGGCCAGCCGACCGGTTCGCCGAGCACCAGCGCGGCCCAGCCGAGCGACAGCACCGGCTGCGCCAGCTGGAGCTGGCCGATCTTCGCGACACCGCCCGCGGCCATCGCGGCGTACCAGGCGACGAAACCGAGGAACATCGAAACCGTTGTCACGTAACCGAAGTTGAACCACACGGTGCCGGTGGCACGGGAGAAGTCCGCTGTGCACAGCGTGACCGGGATGGTCACGGGCAGCGCGACGACCAGCGCCCAGCAGATCGTGCGGGCGCCGCCGAGCTCGCGGGACAACGCGCCGCCTTCCGCGTAGCCGAGGCCGCACACCACGACCGCGATCAGCAGGTACGCGTCGGCGGTGCCGAACGACCCGGAGAAACCACCGCCGGCCGCCAGGAACGCGAGCACGGCGAGCAGGCCAGCGCCGCTGGAGAGCCAGAACGCGACGGGTGGGCGTTCGTGGGCGCGCAGGACGGCCCAGATCGCGGTCGACATGGGCAGCACGGCGATGACGACGGCGCCGTGCGCGGAGGTCTGCGTGGTGAGGGCCAGGGACGTGAAGAGCGGGAAGCCGACGACGATGCCGGCGGCGACCACGGCGAGACGGCGCACCTGCGCCCTCGACGGCAGCGGCGCACGCGATAACGCGAGGTAGCCGATCGCGAGCAGGGCGGCACCGGCGGCACGGCCGAACGCGACGAACCACGGGTCGAGTCCCTGCACGGCCAGCCGGGTCGCGGGCAACGAGTAGCTGAAGCCCAGCACGGCGAGCGCGCCGAGTGTTACCCCCGGAGGCACGATAACGTTACTCTTGGCTCTCATGAATGAGGATAACGCAGCGCTGCGCGTTATCGAGGACCTGAGGGCGGCGGCACGGTCCGGGCGCGCGGGCGACCGGATGCCGTCGGTGCGCGAGCTGATGGCGCGGCACCGGGCCTCGCCGGCGACCGTGCAGCAGGCCATCCAGCGCGTCGCGGCCGAAGGGCTCGTCGAGGTCCGGCCGGGCCGCGGCAGCTTCGTCGCCGCACGCGCGAGCGGGCCGGGCGGGCAGGACCTGTCGTGGCAGTCCGTGGCGCTGGGCGAGGGACGGCCGGGCGAGGACCTGGTGGCGAACCTGGTCGCGGTGCCGAGGCCCGAGGTCATCCAGCTCTCCAGCGGGTACCTCGACCCGGACCTGCAACCCGTGGAGGCGCTCGGCGCCGCGCTCACCAGGGCCGCGCGCCGGCCGGCCGCGTGGGGGCGGGTGCCGGTCGAGGGCAGGGAGGAGCTGCGCGCCTGGTTCGCCAGGGAGGCGGGCGGCGAGCTCAGGGCGGGCGACATGACGGTGTGCGCGGGCGCCCAGGAAGCGCTCGCCACGGTGTTCCGCGGGCTCGGCGGACGGGGTGACACGGTGCTCGTCGAGTCGCCCACCTACCTCGGGGCCATCGCGGCGGCCAGGGACGCGGGGCTGAAGGTCGTGCCGGTGCCCGCCGACGCGGACGGGGTGCGCCCGGACCTGCTCCAGGCCGCTTTCGCGCACACGGGCGCGAAGCTCTTCTACTGCCAGCCGTTGCACGCGAACCCGCACGGCGGCGTGCTGTCCGCCGAACGACGGCCCGAGGTCATGCGGATCGTGGCCGCGGCCGGGGCGTTCCTGGTCGAGGACGACTGGGCGCGCGGCTTCACCGTCGACGGCACGGCGCCGCCCACACTGGCCTCGCAGGACACCGACGGCCACGTCGTGCACGTCCGCTCGCTGACCAAGATCGCCGCACCGGGGCTGCGGGTCGCGGCGATCGGCGCGCGCGGACCGGCCGGGCGGCGGCTGCGGACCACCCGGTCGCGGCAGGACCTGTACGTCGCGGGACCGTTGCAGGAGGCGGCGATCGACTTCGTGACGTCCCCGGCGTGGCGCCGGCACCTGCGCTCGCTCCAGCAGTCGCTGCGGTCGAGGCGGGACGCCTTGCGGACCGCGCTCGCCACGCACCTGCCCGACTTCACGGTCGCGCCCTCGTCGGGCGGCTTGCACCTGTGGGTGGGGTTGCCGGAGGGGCTCGACGACGTGGAGCTGACGACCGCCGCCGCAGCCCGTGACGTGGTGGTCTTCCCCGGACGGCCGTGGTTCGCGGCTGAACCGCCCGGCAACTTCCTGCGTTTGACCTACGGGGGCGCACCGGAGCACGCGCTGGTCGAGGGCGTCCGGCGATTGTCTGACATCACTCAATAACTTGACTCATTCCAGAAAAGCGGGCAGGGTGGCGTTCGTGCCCACGGCTTCCGAATTCGAGCGCATGTTGCGCGGAGCGTCACTGCGGGTGACGGCTCCGCGGATGGCTGTGCTGTCCGCGGTGCACACCCACCCGCACGCCGACACGGACTCGATCATCGGTGTCGTGCGCCAGAACCTCGGCGCGGTCTCCCACCAGGCCGTGTACGACGTGCTCCGCGCGCTGACCGGAGCAGGACTGCTGCGGCGGATCGAGCCGCAGGGATCGGTAGCGCGCTACGAGGCCCGCGTCGGGGACAACCACCACCACGTCGTATGCCGTTCCTGCGGCGCCATCGCCGACGTCGACTGCGCCGTCGGCCACGCGCCGTGCATGGACGCGTCCGACGACCACGGTTTCGTCATCGACGAGGCCGAGGTCATCTACTGGGGCACCTGCCCCGAGTGCACGACCGCCGCGAAGAGTTCCTGAACACCCGGAAGGATTCCTGTGTCAGACAGCACTGACGCCAAGGTGAGCGAGCTGAACGAGGAGGAGGCCGGCGGCTGTCCCGTCGCGCACAGCCGGCGCAGCCATCCCACCGAGGGCGGTGGCAACCGCGACTGGTGGCCCAAGCAGCTCAACCTGCGGATCCTGCGCAAGCACCCCGTGCAGGCCAACCCGATGGGCGGGGACTTCGACTACGCGAAGGAGTTCCTGACCGTCGACCTCGACGAGCTGGCGCGTGACGTCGACGCCGTGCTCACCGAGTCGAAGGACTGGTGGCCGGCCGACTTCGGCCACTACGGCCCGTTCATGATCCGCATGGCGTGGCACAGCGCCGGCACCTACCGCACGCACGACGGCCGCGGTGGCGCGGGCGCGGGCATGCAGCGCTTCGCCCCGCTGAACAGCTGGCCGGACAACGGCAACCTGGACAAGGCCCGCCGCATCCTGTGGCCGGTCAAGAAGAAGTGGGGCCGCAGGGTCTCGTGGGCCGACCTGATGATCTTCACGGGCAACCGCGCGCTGGAGACCATGGGCTTCCAGACCTTCGGCTTCGCCGGTGGCCGCGCGGACGTGTGGGAGCCGGACGAGGACGTCTACTGGGGCCCGGAGACCGAGTGGCTCGGCGGCGACACCCGTTACAGCGGTGAGCGCGACCTGGAGTCCCCGCTGGCCGCGGTCCAGATGGGTCTGATCTACGTCAACCCCGAGGGCCCGAACAGCAACCCGGACCCGTTAGCCGCCGCCCGCGACATCCGCGAGACGTTCGGCCGCATGGGCATGAACGACGAGGAGACCGTCGCGCTGATCGCCGGTGGCCACACCTTCGGCAAGGCGCACGGTGCCGGTGACCCGTCGCTCGTCGGCGCCGAGCCCGAGGGCTCGCTGATGGACGCGCAGGGCTTCGGCTGGATCAGCACGCACGGCACCGGCAAGGGCCGCGACGCCATCACCTCGGGCCTCGAGGTGACCTGGACGCAGCAGCCGACCAAGTGGACGAACCTGTTCTTCAAGAACCTGTTCGAGTTCGAGTGGGAGCTCACCAAGTCCCCGGCCGGCGCCCACCAGTGGAAGCCGAAGGGCGACGCGGGCGCCAACACCGTGCCCGACCCCGAGGACGGCACGCTCAACCGCCAGCCGATGATGCTGACCACGGACCTCTCGCTGCGGGTCGACCCGGTCTACGAGCCGATCTCGCGCCGGTTCGCCGAGGACCACGAGGCGTTCGCCGAGGCGTTCTCGCGTGCGTGGTTCAAGCTGACCCACCGCGACATGGGCCCGATCCAGCGCTACCTCGGCCCGCAGGTGCCGCAGGAGGAGCTGCTCTGGCAGGACCGCGTGCCGGTCCGCGACCACGAGCTGATCTCCGCCGAGGACGTCGCCGCGCTCAAGGCGAAGGTCCTGGAGACCGGCCTGTCCGTCTCGCAGCTGGTCAAGACCGCGTGGGCCTCGGCCTCCACGTTCCGCCAGAGCGACAAGCGCGGTGGCGCCAACGGTGCCCGCATCCGCCTAGAGCCGCAGCGCGGCTGGGAGGTCAACGAGCCCGACCAGCTCGCGCAGGTCCTGCGCACGCTGGAAGGCGTGCAGGAGGCCTTCAACAGCTCCGCGACCGGCGGCAAGAAGGTCTCACTGGCCGACCTGATCGTCCTCGGCGGTGCCGCGGCGATCGAGCAGGCCGCCAAGGCCGCCGGCCGCGACGTCGAGGTCCCGTTCCTCGCCGGCCGCACCGACGCCACGCAGGAGCAGACCGACGCCGAGTCGTTCGCCGTGCTGGAGCCCAAGGTCGACGGTTTCCGCAACTTCGGCAGCAAGGCCAACCCGCTGCCGTCGGAGTACCTGCTGATCGACAAGGCCAACCTGCTCGGCCTCTCCGCGCCGGAGCTGACCGTGCTGGTCGGCGGCCTGCGCGTGCTCGGCGCGAACCACGGCGGCTCGACGGCCGGTGTGCTCACCGCCAAGCCGGAGACGCTGACCAACGACTTCTTCGTCAACCTGCTCGACATGGAGACGGAGTGGAAGTCGGTCACCGAGGACGAGGAGAACTTCGAGGGCCGCGAGCGCGCCACCGGTGCGGTGCGCTGGACCGCGACCCGCAACGACCTCGTGTTCGGCTCGAACTCCGAGCTGCGCGCCGTGGCCGAGGTCTACGCCAGTGACGACGCCGCCGACAAGTTCGTCGCTGACTTCGTCGCCGCGTGGAACAAGGTCATGAACGCGGACCGCTACGACGTCCACGAGGGTGTCACCCAGCCCGAGAACGGCTGATCGCTCCCACCACACCCGGTGCCCCCCGGCCGACTCCGGCCAGGGGGCACCGGCGTGTCCGGGGTCAGCCGGCGTGCTGCGGCGGCACCCGAGGCCGTGGCTGCCGCAACCGCAGCGCCCGGTGGGCGTTGTAGCGGGCGCCGGCCAGAGCCGCGAGCGGGTCGTCCGCCCGGAGTGCGACGACAGCGGCCCGTGCGTGGGCCCGCGCCTCGACCTCGCGTTCCGCCACGGGTTCGGTGTCGCGCTGACGGACCGCGGCCTGGAGGCGGGCGACCGGGTCGAGGTCCGGGTCCGGTGGTGCGGCGCGGTCCCAGCGCAGCTCCATGACCCGCCGGTGGTCCCGCAGCACGTCGTCGACCGTGGCCTCGGGTTCGACACCCGCCGCCGCGCAGGCGGTGCGCGCGACCTCCTCGGCCGCGGCGCGGACCTCAGCCTCCCGTGCGGTGGTGGCCCACGCCAGCAGGCCGGGTTCGTTGACGTCAAGCCACTGCCTGGGATCACTGGGCCGGAACCGCCGCAGGTCGACGACCACGGACGCGAAGTGCGGTCCGGCCGCCCACTGCTCGGTGAGCCGCACGCCCGACACCCGTTCCACGAACGCGAGCGACTCCGCGCACATGCGGTGCGCGTCGTCGAACTCCAGGCCTTCCAGGTACGGCACGAGCGCGGCGGGCCGTTCCTGCCGCAGGACGAAGTCGAACGCCCCGAGCAGCTCACCGTCGTGCGCGAGGCTCAAATTGCTGACCAGATTGACGTTCCAGAAAGCCGAGGCCGCCACCGTGCCGGCGGACAGGCGTTCCAGCACCTCCCGGTCCGCACCGTGCCACCCGTTGTCCTCGACCAGCAGCACCCAGCCGTCCACCTCGTCGGCGAGGACCACCGGCAGCTCGTCGGGGTGAGCGCCACCGGAGCGCGCGTTCACCTCGCCCAGGTCGGCCCTGCGTTCGCCGGGGAGGCCGTCGAAGCGGCGCAGTGCCTCGCCGACGGACAGGCCGCGCACCGCGGTGAGGCAAAGCGCATCGGACGGCAGCAGACCGCAGGACAGCACCCGGTCGTAGTGGTCGGTCGCGTCGGCGCGGACCACCGGCTCTGGCAACGACATGGGAGCCACGCTGGCACACCGGCGCGGCTCCCGGCTAACCCCGCTGCGCACCCGGTGGTCCCGCAGGCCGTCCGGATCACGGTGTTGCGCAGCGGCGTTGCCCGCGGAACACGGCCTCGCACCCGCTAACCGCAGGTGGACCGGCCGGGCGGGAAACAGCCCGCTACCAGGTTCTTCACCCGTCTGGAGGACTTGATCACTATGATGGGTGCGTGCCCCTGAGTCGCCGACCTCTTCCGCTGCTCGCTGCGCTGGCGCTCCTCGGCGCGGTCACCGCGTGCACCGATGCGGCCGCCGGCGACCCCGTAGCGGTCACGAGCGAGGGCAGGCCGACGCAGACCGGCGCGACGCGCAAGGCACCACCGCCGAGGAACCAGCTGGACCTGAAGACGGAGAACGCCCGGCAGAGCCCCGGTGTCGTGATCGCCGGCTCCGGTGACGCGCCGTACAACTACGGGCCGGCCGTGATGCTCGAAGGCGGCAAGGTGCGCGCGTGGTGGTGCAGCCAGCTCAGCGCCGCGCCCCCCGGCGGCGACGACGTCCTCTACAGCGAGGGCGGGGCGCTGGACGGGCCGATGAGCACCGCGGTCCCGGTGTTCTCCGGCAGCGGCACCAGCTTCGACGCCATGCACACGTGCGACCCGTCGCTGATCAAGATCGGCGGCACCTACTACATGTACTACACCGGGGCGGCGCGCGACAACCACGCGAACGGCAGCTCCGTCGGCGTCGCCACCAGCCCGGACGGCCTGAGCTGGTCACGTGCGAACAACGGCCAGTCGATCATCGGGCCGGCCGGTGACGTGATCCGGGAGAACACCTACGGCGCCGGCCAGCAGTCCGCCGTCTACCTCGACGGCTGGGTGTACCTGATGTTCACCGACACCACGGGCCTCGCCTCGCACCAGAACGGCGCGGGCCAGTACGTGCTGCGGTCGAAGGACCCGACGTTCGCCACCGGCGTCGAGGCGCTCGGCCAGTCCGGGTTCCAGCCGGTGCCGGCGACGAACAAGCCGCGCACCCGGTCGGTCGTCGAGGCGTTCAGCGCCGACTGGATGTGGATCGACGCGGCCTCGACGTGGGCCATCGCGCACTCCACCGACGACGGCACGACCGTGACGTTCTGGAACAAGGACTTCACCCGGCACCCGTTCAAGCCGGTGCTCATCCCCGGCATCTGGCGCGAGGGCCCCGGCCTGGTGCGCACGCCGCAGGGCCACGCACCGGTCAACGGCGCCGACCCGTGCGGCCGGGTGGCGCTGGACGTGCTGCGGTCCACGGTCGACGGTCCCGGGAACGCGCCCACGAACATCATCCGCTTCGGCCTCGACGCGGTCGGCCTCAAGGGCTGCACCACGGCGGACGAGGCGAGCGCGCTCAACGGCTTCGCGCTGCCGTCACCGGAACGCACGGTCGACGTGGTCATGGGCGGCAAGGTCGTGCGGTTCGAACGCCGCTCGGTCGCGGAGAAGTTCGCCCGCGCCGTGCTGCCGGACCGCCCGGTCGGCGTCGACCAGCTGAAGGTCGCGGCGCAGGTGCCCGCCGGTGCGCCCGCGGTCGCCAACCCAGAAGGCGTCGTCGGGCTGCTGCTCGAGAACAAGCTGTGGGTGATCGGCTCGGTGGAGGTGGCGACCCTCAACTCGTCGGCGGTCAAGCAGGTGTCCGCTGAGCAGTGGGAGCGCTACGAACGCCACCAGGACCTCGCCGCGCGCTGACCGGTACCTTCACCCCTGAATTCGGACATGGGGGACAAGAGTGACGGTGACGACGGACAGACCGCTGGCGCTCGCGGACAGCGTGTTCCCCGAACCGGAGGGCGGGCGCGCCGTCACCGGGTACGTGGCCGGTTTCCTGGCCTCGGTGGCGTTCCTGCTGCTCGTCCCGGCCGGCTGGGCGCGCCTGGACCACCTGTGGGCCGAGGACGGCGCGCGGTTCGCCGTCGACGCCCTCCGCTCCCCCGCGCTGCAGAACCTGGTCGACCCGTACGGCGGCTACCTGCACGTGCTGCCCCGGCTGGTGGCCGAGCTGGTCGCGCTGCTGCCGCTGCCGTGGACGGCGGCCGGGTTCGCGGTCGCGGCGGCGGTGCTGCGGGCGGTCGTCGCGCTCGTCACGTTCGCGGCGTCCGGCGCGTACCTGCGGTCGGCGGCGCTGCGGTTCGTGCTGGCCGCGCTCGTGGTCGTGGTGCCGGCGGGCAACTCCGAGACGTTGAACAACATGGCGAACCTGCACTGGTTCCTGCTGTACGGCGTGTTCTGGGCGCTGCTGTGGCGGACCGCGCCGCGCGTGCCGGTCGCGGTGTTCGTGGTCTTGGCGACGCTGTCGAGCCCGCTGGTCCTCCTGCTGGTCCCGATCGCGCTCGTACGGCTGTTCCTGCCGCGCCGGGAGGTGCCGGTCGTGTTCCTGGCCGGTGCGCTGGTGCAGGGCGCGGTGGTGCTGTCCGCTGAACGCACGCCGTACTCGCACGACCCGGTCGACACCGTGCAGGTGCTGCTCGCGGCCCTGCTGCGGGTGCCGGTGGTGGCGCTGACCGGGTCGGAACGGCTCGGCCTCTTCTACCCCGCGCACGGCAACCTGGTCGTCCTCGGCGCGCTGCTGGTGACCGGTCTGCCCGTCCTCGCCGCGCTGTGGTGGGGCGACCGCGCCGGACGGGCGCTGGCCGCGGTCGCCACCTGCTGCAGCGTGCTCCTGATCGGGCTGAGCCTGGTGCTGAACTGGAGCGCGGCGCTGCAGGTGCAGCAGCCGGGCGTGGTGCTCGCCGGGCAGCGCTACAGCGTCGCGCCGGTGCTGTTCCTGTTCACAGCGGTCGCGGTGGGGCTCGACGCGGCGCCTCCGGCCGCGTGGCAGCGGTTCGCCGTGCGGGCCGGGCAGTGGGTGCTCGGCATCCTGCTGGTGTCGAGCATCATCGGACACCTCCAGGAGCCCGGCACGGTGCTGCGCGGTGTGCCGTGGGACGCGAGCGTGGAACAGGGCCGGGCGCAGTGCGCGGCGAACGCGCCGGAGGCACGGCTGGAGCACGAGCCGGCGGGCTGGTTCTTCGTGCTGCCGTGCGACCGGCTGGGGTGAGGACGCCGGGGTTCAGTGCGCGCCGGCCTGAGCGCCTCCGGCCGGGAGTCTTGCCCGCCCCCGCACCCTCCTTGCTGCTCAGGTCACCCTCGAACAACGCACCCGATCATGAGGATGGAAAAGGCTCGGTACTCGCAGATGCCGGTCAGATCGTGGCGGCGTCGATCACGAACCGGTACCGCACGTCGCTGGCCTGCACCCGGTCGTAGGCCGTGTTGATCTCCTCGGCGGTGATCAGCTCGATCTCCGCGCCGAGGGAGTGCTCCGCGCAGAAGTCCAGCATCTCCTGGGTCTCCGCGATGCCGCCGATCATCGAGCCCGCGAGGGTCTTGCGACCGCCGAGCAGGCCGAACAGGTTGATCGAGACCGGCTCCTCGGGGGCACCGACGTTGACCAGCGCGCCGTCGGTCTTGAGCAGGCCGAGGTAGGCGGTGAGGTTGAGCGGCGCGGACACCGTGGAGACGATGACGTCGAACCGGCCCGCCAGCTCGGAGAACGTGGCCGGGTCGCTCGTGGCGCGGTAGTCGTGGGCACCGAGCTTGAGGCCGTCGTCCTTCTTGCGCAACGACTGCGACAGCACGGTCACCTCGGCGCCGAGCGCGGCGGCGATCTTCACGCCCATGTGGCCGAGACCGCCCAGGCCGACGATCGCGACCTTCTTGCCGGGGGCCACGCCCCAGTGCTTGAGCGGCGAGTACAGCGTGATGCCCGCGCACAGCAGCGGCGCGGCCACGTCCAGCGGCAGGGCGTCCGGGATGCGGACGACGAAGTTCTCGTCGACCACGATCTGCTGCGAGTAGCCGCCGTGGGTAGCCTGACCATCCCGGCCGATGGCGTTGTAGGTCATGGTGTTGCCGTTGGCGCAGTACTGCTCCAGGCCGCGCAGGCAGTAGTCGCACTCGCGGCACGAGTCGACCATGCAGCCGACGCCGACGCGGTCGCCGACGGCGTGCCGGGTGACCTCGGAGCCGACCTCGACGACGACACCCGCGATCTCGTGGCCGGGGACCATCGGGAAGATGGCCTCGCCCCAGCCCTCGTTGACCTGGTGGATGTCGGAGTGGCAGATGCCCGCGTACTTGATGTCGATCAGGACGTCGTGCGCGCCGACGGCGCGACGCTCGATCGTGGTGCGCTCCAGCGGTGCCTTGGGTGCCGCAGCGGCGTAGGCAGCGACGGTGCTCATCAGGTTCTCCTCGTCTCGTCGTGTCACCGAGAACACTGCCCCGGTCGCCGGTCGCTACCCAGACACCTGGTTTTCGTACGTCCGCTGTGCCTACCACTGGCAGTAGCAGGCACGGTTCACGCAGGTCAGGGATACTCGGGGCATGACAGTGGACCCACGCACCGAGCTGAGCGAGTTCCTGCGCAGCCGCCGGGCGCGGCTGTCACCCGACGACGTGGGGCTGCCGCGGTTCGGCCGCGCCCGCCGCGTCCCCGGTCTGCGCCGCGAGGAGCTGGCCCAGCTGGCGGGTGTCTCGGTCGCGTACTACACGCGGCTGGAACAGGGCAACGGCCGCAACGTCTCGGCCGAGGTCTGGGACTCGATCGCCCGCGCCCTGCGGCTGTCCGACGCCGAGCACGCGCACCTGCGCAACCTCACGCGCAGCCGCACCGGCACGAAGAAGAAGGCGCAGCGCTCGCACGTGCGCCCGGCGTTGCAGCACCTGCTCGACAACGTCGGCGTGCCCGCGTACATCGGCGGCCGGCGTTCGGACGTCCTCGCCTGGAACCCGATGGCCGCGGCGTTGTTCGGCGACTGGTCCGAGCTGGAGCCGCGCGAGCGCAACTGGGGCCGGCTGATCTTCCTGCACCCCTCCTACCAGGAGCTGTTCGCCGACTGGCAGAGCAAGGCCGCCGACGTCGTCGCCTTCCTGCGGATGGACGCCGGGTGCTATGCCGACGACCCGGAGCTGGCCGCGCTGGTCGGCGAGCTGTCGTTGAAGAGCGCGCTGTTCCGCAAGCTGTGGGCCAAGCACGACGTGAAGGAGAAGTCCTTCGGCACCAAGGTGTTGCGGCACCCGCTGGTGGGCGAGATGACACTGGCGTACGAGACGCTGCGGATGCCCAGCGAGCCGGAGCTGTTCTTCACCACCTACCACGCGGAACCGGGTTCGGCGTCCGCGGAGGCGTTGCAGCTGCTCGCGAACTGGGGCCGGGACGCGACCAGGGCGGGCACGTCGGTGCACAACCACCAGTCGTGAAAAGGCTGCCGCGCACCGGAACCGTCGCCTGGCCGCAGGGCACCTGAGCCTCAGGCCGACAGCGCGGCCATCGCCCTGACCGCCTGCCGCCTGCTGACCAGGCGCGACAAGCTGACCAGGACCCGGTTCGCCCGCCCGACCGCGATGCTCGGCGGCGGGTTGCGCCGGTCCAGCGTCCGCAACGCCGTGCGCACCACCAGCTCCGGCCCGACCTTGCGCGCACCGCCCGAGGCCTGCTCGCCGGCGACGGCGAAGAACTCCGTCTCGGTCGCGCCGGGTGAGAGCGCGAGCACCCGCAGGCCGCTGCGCCGGTGCTCCTGCCACAGCGCCTCGGTGAAGCTCAGCACGAACGCCTTGGCCGCGCCGTAGACCGCCATCCGCGGCGTCGGGTGGTAGGCGGCCATGCTCGCGACGTTGACCAGCACCCCGCGCCCGGACGCCACCAGCTCGCCGAGGAACGTCCTGGACAGCTCGACCACCGCGGAGACGTCGAGCGCGATCTCGGTGCGCAGCCGTTCCACGTCCTCCTGCGCGAACGGCCCGTACGTGCCGAACCCGGCGTTGTTGACCAGCCCGGTCAGCGTGAGCCCGCGGGCCCGCAGTTCGGCGGCCAGCTCCGGCACGGCGTCCGGCTGGGTGAGGTCGCACGGCAGCACGGTGACCTCGACACCCTTCAGCTCGGCGGCCAGTGCCTCCAGCCGCTCCGCCCGGCGCGCCACCAGCACCAGGTCAGCGCCCCTGCGGGCGAGCTCACGGGCGAACTCCGCACCGATCCCGGCACTGGCACCGGTGACGAGGACGCGAGCGCCTCGGTAGTCGATTGTCACTTCTGGGCCTCCCTGGCATCAAGTGTCAACCTAGCACCAGATGCCAGGAGTGCGCCACGGCACTAGGGTTGGCGGCATGTCAGAGCGCCTGTGGGACCGCACCCGCCGCCGCGTCCAGGAGGAGGTCGTGGACGCCGCGCTGGCGTTGTTCCTGGAGCAGGGCTTCGAGGAGACGACGGTCGACCAGGTGGTGGCGGCGACCGGGATCTCCCGGCGCTCCTTCTTCCGCTACTTCGGCTCGAAGGAGGACATCGTCTTCGGCGACCTCGCCGAGCAGGGGCCGGTGATCCTGGCGGCGCTGCGCGCGCGTCCCGACGACGAGCCGATCTGGGAGGCGCTGGCGCACGCGTTCGAGGTGATCGGCGAGCACACGAGCCCCGAACGCGGCGCCGCGATCGGGCGGCTGGTCGCGACCACCCCCGCGTTGCGCGCCGCCCACCTGGAGAAGCACCTGCGCTGGCAGGAGGCGCTGGCCCCGGAGGTCGAACGCCGCGTCGGCACCGGTGGCGCCCCGGCCGGCCTCGTCGGCGAGGCGGTCGTGGCGACCCTGCTGGCGTGCCTCGACGCGGCCAGCACGGTGTGGCTGCGCCAGGGCGGCGGCGACCTCGACGAGCTGCGCCGGCTCACCTGGCAGGCGCTCGACGCAGTCCGAAGTGGACGATGACCGCGCCTTCCAGGTCGGCCTGACGCCCCTCACCGGCCCGTGCGGGCCGGACCGACCGTCCTCAGTGGAACGACCCTGGGCCCGACGTGCCGTGACGGCCTCGTCTCGGCACGTCCTCCAGACGGATTCGAGGCGCCGTTCGTACGTTTTCCACCGCACTGGGCTCTCGTACCCATTGGTCACCACCGACGCCTTGGGGGCTTCTCGCATGCCGAACGCAGCTTCAGTCGACGGGACGCAGCGCGACGGCGGGTGCCTGCCCGACCTGCTGCGCAAGCAGGTCGAGGAGCACCCCGACCGCACGGCCGTGGTGTTCGGCGACAGCAGCCTCAGCTACGGCGAGCTGTTCGAGCAGAGCTCCGCGCTGGCGACGCACCTGCGCAGACTGGGCATCACGGCCGACGACTGCGTGGGCATGTTCGTCGAACCGTCGCTGGACCTGGTGGTCGGCGCGTGGGGCATCCTCTGCAGCGGTGGCGCGTACCTCCCGCTGAGCCCCGAGTACCCGGAGGAACGCCTGCGGTACATGATCGAGCACTCGCGCACGAACGTCGTGCTGACCCAGCCGGAGCTCAAGGCCCGCCTCGCGGAGCTCGCGCCGAGCGGCACCAGGATCGTCACGCTCGCCGACTGCGACGAGGCGTTCGACGACGGCTTCAGCCCCGCGCACGACAGCCTCGCCTACATCATCTACACCTCCGGCAGCACCGGTAAGCCCAAGGGCGTGATGATCGAGCACCGCAGCATCGTCAACCAGATGCTGTGGCTGCACGACGCGCACGGCATCGACGGCACGAAGCGCGTGGTGCAGAAGACGCCGATGAGCTTCGACGCCGCGCAGTGGGAGATCCTCGCACCGGCGGTCGGCAGCACGGTGGTGATGGGACGGCCCGGCATCTACCGCGACCCCGAGATGCTGATCGGCACGATCCGCGAGCACGACGTCACCACGCTGCAGTGCGTGCCGACGTTGCTGCAGGCGCTGATCGACACCGAGGAGCTCCACACCTGCACGAGCCTGCGGCAGATCTTCAGCGGCGGTGAGGCGTTGTCCCGCACGCTCGCGGTCAGCGCGACCGCCACCATGCCGGACACGCAGCTCGTCAACCTCTACGGGCCGACCGAGACGACGATCAACTCGTCGTCGTTCACCGTCGACCCGGCGCAGCTGGCGAACGCCCCCAAGTCCATCTCCATCGGAGCGCCGGCCGCGAACACCACCTACCTGGTGCTCGACGAGAACCGCGACATGGTGCCGCTGGGCGAGATCGGCGAGCTGCACATCGGCGGCCTCCAGGTCGCCCGCGGGTACCTGCACCAGCCGGAGCTGACCGCGGAGCGGTTCGTGGACGGCATGTTCCGCACCGGCGACCTGGTCACGCAGAACCCGGACGGCACCGTGCAGTTCGCCGGCCGCGCCGACAGCCAGGTGAAGCTGCGCGGCTACCGGGTGGAGCTCGACGAGATCCGGCTCGCGATCGAGACGCACGACTGGGTGCGCAACGCGGCGGTCATCGTGAAGTCCGACGAGCGCACCGGGTTCCAGAACCTGATCGCGTGCGTCGAGCTGAACCCCAAGGAAGCCGCGCTGATGGACCAGGGCAACTCCGGTGCCCACCACCAGTCGAAGTCCTCCCGGTTGCAGGTCCGCGCGCAGCTGTCGAACCCCGGCGTGCGCGACGACCTCGGCGGGCGCGAGGCGTTCGAGCTGCCCGGTGAGGAGGCGTCCTGCCTGCAGCGCAAGGTCGTGTTCTCGCGCAAGTCCTACCGGTTCTACGAGGGCGGCGCGGTCACCGCGGCCGACCTCGCCGCGTTGCTGGGCCGCCAGGTCGACGCGACCGGCTCGAAGGACCCGAAGTCCGTGCGGTTCGCGGAGCTGGGCGAGATCCTGCGCTACTTCGGCGCGCACTACAGCGACCAGCGGCTGCTGCCCAAGTACGGCTACGCCTCGCCGGGTTCGCTCTACGCGACCCAGATCTACCTGGAGCTGCACCACATCGCGGGCCTGCCGGCGGGGTTGTACTACTACCACCCGCTGCGCCACCAGCTCGTCCGGATCGCCCAGGTCGAGGAGCAGGAGCCGCAGGTCAAGCTGCACTTCATCGGGCGGAGGGCCGCCATCGAGGGCGTGTACCAGAACAACGTCCAGGAGGTCCTGGAGATCGAGACCGGCCACATGGTCGGCCTCTTCGAGGAGGTCCTGCCCGGCTACGGCCTCGACCTGCGGGCCGCCGCGCACACCCCCGAGATCAAGGACCTGCTCGACGTTGCCGACGAGGACCACTACCTCGGCACGTTCCAGCTGACCGCCCACACCGGCCCGCGCACCGACGACGCCGTCGACGTCTACGTCCAGACCCACCCCGGCAAGGTCGCGGACCTGCCCGCGGGCCAGTACCGCTACCGCGACGGCGAGTTCGAGCGCGTCTCGGACGAGCTGGTGCTGCGCAAGCACGTCATCGCCATCAACCAGGCCGTGTACGAGCGGGCCAGCTTCGGCGTCACGGTCGTCAGCCGCACCACCGAGCCGTGGCGCGAGTACGTCGACCTCGGCCGGACCATGCACCGGCTGTCCGCCAACGACGTCGACCTCGGTTTCATGTCGTCGGGCTACAGCTCCAAGTCCGGCAACGACCTGCCGTCGGCCAAGCGCATCAACGGCGTGCTGGCCGACCTCGGTGAGGCGCCCGGCCCGTCGTACTTCTTCCTGGGCGGCAAGGTCTCCTACGCCCAGCGGCGCAGCCCCGGCATGAACGAGGACGTCGTGCACATGAAGGGACCGGCCGAGCTGATCCGCGACGACCTGGTCAACTTCCTGCCCGACTACATGATCCCGAACAAGGTCGTGGTGCTGGACGCGTTGCCGGTCACCGCGAACGGCAAGATCGACGTCAAGGCGCTGGAGAAGTCCGACAAGACCAACGCCGACGACAACGACCGCCCGTTCGTCGCCCCGCGCACCACGACCGAACGCCGCGTCAGCGAGCTGTGGAAGAAGCTCATGAAGCGCGAGACCGTGTCGACGCACGACGACTTCTTCGAGACCGGCGGCAACTCGCTGATCGCGGTCGGCCTGGTCAACCGGATCAACAAGGACTTCGGCACCTCGCTGCCGTTGCAGGTGCTGTTCGAGTCGCCGACGATCGAGCAGCTGTCCCGCCGGGTCGACGGCGTCCACGAGGGACCGATCTCCCGGCTCGTGCCGATGAGCTCCGGCGGCACCGGCGCACCGGTGTTCTGCTGGCCCGGTCTGGGCGGCTACCCGATGAACCTGCGCACGCTGGCGAGCAAGTCGGAGAAGACGTTCTACGGCGTGCAGGCGCACGGCATCAACGAGGGCGAGACGCCGTACCGCACCATCCGCGAGATGGCCGCCGCCGACGTCGAGGCGATCAAGAAGGTCCAGCCGGAGGGCCCGTACACGCTGTGGGGCTACTCGTTCGGCGCGCGGGTCGCGTTCGAGACGGCGCACCAGCTGGAGCAGGCCGGGCACGAGGTGCGCACCCTGTTCCTGATCGCGCCGGGCTCGCCGAAAGTCCGCGACGAGCGCGACAGCAACGAGGCCGCGTACGACAACAGGGCGTTCGTGACCATCCTGTTCTCGGTGTTCGCGGGCAGCATCACCGACCCGCGGCTGCAGCGGTGCCTGGAGGTGGCGCGCGACGAGGAGAGCTTCGCCGGGTTCGTCAGCGCCGAGTTCCGCGACCTCGACCCCGAGCTGGTGCGGCGGATCATCCGGATCGTCACCGAGACGTTCTCCTTCAAGTACACCTTCAGCGAGCTCGCCGAACGCACGATCACCGCGCCCATCACCATCTTCAAGGCGCGGGGCGACGACTACTCGTTCATCGAGGGCAGCGAAGGTTTCTCTGCAGTGCCCCCCGTCATCGTCGACCTGGAGGCGGACCACTACAGCCTGCTGCGCGAGCCCGACATCGACGAGCTGATGACCGCCATCGGCCAGTCGCAGGTGCGCCGGCAGGTCGAGCTGCACGCCGCCGCGCACGTGCCGGTGCTGCTCACCGACGAGCAGATGTCCGAGCTGATCGAGGCCGTGACCAAGGCGGTCACGCTGGCGATCGGAGGTAGTTCGTGAGCATTCCCCTGGTGTACAGCGAGGAAGTGGCCGAGGCGATCACCGCCGGACAGCCCGTGGTGGCGTTGGAGTCCAACGTCATCACGCACGGCCTGGACTACCCGGACAACGCCGAGACCGCCCGCAGCGTGCAGGACGCCGTGCGCGCGGGTGGCTCGGTGCCCGCGACGATCGGCATCGACGGCGGCCGCATCCTCGTCGGCATGACCGACACCGACATCGAGCGGTTCGCGTCCACACCGAAGATCCCGAAGGTCAGCAGCCGGGACCTGCCGATCGTGCTGGCCCGCGGCGGCATGGGCGCCACGACCGTCGCGTCGTCGGTGATCGCCGCCGAGCTCGCCGGGCTGAAGTTCTTCTCCTCCGCGGGGATCGGCGGTGTGCACCGCGGCGCCGAGCGGACGATGGACGTGTCGTCGGACCTGATCCAGTTCACCCGCTCGAAGGTCGCCGTGGTGTGCGCGGGCGCGAAGAACATCCTGGACCTCGGGCTCACCCTGGAGTTCCTGGAGACGCACTGCGTGCCGGTCGTGTCCTACCGCTCCGACGACTTCCCGGCGTTCTACTGCACCTCCAGCGGGTTCCGCAGCCCGCACCGGATCGACGACCCCGCGGTGCTGGCGCGCGCGGTCGAGAACCACTGGCGGCTCGGCGGCCCCGGCTCGTTCCTCGTCACCACACCCACGAAACCGGGTGACGCGATCGACGGCGGTGAGGTCGAGTCGGTGATCGCCGAGGCGGTCGAGCGCGCCGAACGCGAGGGCGTGACCGGACAGGCGATCACGAAGTACCTGATGAAGGCCGTCGAACGCGCCACGGAAGGCCGTTCCGCCAAGGCGAACACCGCGGTGCTGGTCAGCACCGCCGAGGTCGCCGGCGAGCTGGCCGCCGCCCACGCGAGGGAGTTCAGCCGATGAGCCGCCGCTGCGTGGTGTTCGACCTCGACGGCACGCTGGTCGACACCCCGACCGGGATCGTCACGACGTTCGCCGCCGTGTTCGCCCAGCTCGGACTGCCCACTGCGGACTCGGGCGCGATCCGGTCCACGATCGGGCTGCCGCTGCCGGCGGCGTTCGCGAAGCTGCTGGGCGTCGCGGCCGACGACCCGGTGGCCGCCGACTGCGTGGAGCTCTACCAGTCGACGTTCCGCCGGATCGTGCTGCCGATGGCCACCCGGCTCGTGTTCCCCGGCGTGCACGACGGGCTGGAGGAGCTGGCGGACGGCGGTGTCCTGCTCGCCGTGGCCACCAGCAAGTTCATCGCCAACGCCGAGGCGCTGCTCACCGCGGCCGGGCTGCGCGAGCACTTCGCCGTCGTCGTCGGCGCGGACCAGGTGCCCGCGCCGAAGCCCGACCCCGCGTCCGGGTTCGTGGTGCTCGACGCGCTGGACGTGGCCGCGGCGAACGCGGTGATGGTCGGCGACACCACCCACGACGTGCTGATGGCGCACGCCGCCGGGATGGCGTCGATCGGCGTGACCTACGGCGTGCACAGCGTCGAACAACTGCTCAGCGCCAACCCCACCTGGCTCGTCGACTCGTTCGCCGGGGTCGTGGCCGCTGCCAAGGAGTGCCCGTGATCTCCATCGAGGCCTACCTCGAGAAGAACGTCCACCTGTTGCCGCAGACCAACCAGCTGCGCGCGATGCACACGATCGTCCGCGACCGCGAGGTGTCGCGCGAGGAGTTCGTCTTCTACACCGAACGCATCATCCGGCTGCTCGTGGAGGCCGGGCTCGACCTGCTGCCGTTCACACCGCGCGACGTCACCACCCCGGTCGGCGCGACCTACCACGGGTTGCGGTTCGCGGAGGACCTCGTCGGCGTCCCGATCGTACGGGCGGGCGAGAGCATGGAGGCCGGGCTGCGGGCGGTGGTCAGGGGCGTGCGGATCGGCAAGATCCTCATCCAGCGCGACAAGGTGACCAAGCTGCCGAAGCTGTACTACTCGGCGCTGCCGGAGGACATCGCGTCCCGCCAGGTGCTGCTGCTCGACCCGATGCTCGCGACCGGCGGCACCGCGCTGGCCGCGGTTCAAGTGCTGCTCGACCACGGGGTGCTAGAAGAGAACATCGTGTTCGTCACCTTCATCACGGTGCCCGAGGGCATCGAGGCGGTGTGCTCGCGCTACCCGCGGGTGCGGATCGTGACGTCCGCGATCGAGGAACGGCTCAACGAGAACGCCTACATGCTGCCCGGCATCGGTGACTTCGGGGATCGGTTCTTCGGCACCGACAAGTGACGGGGGCAGTGCCATGAAGGGCAACCGACTGCTGGCGGACTCGGCGACCACCGCGCTGGCACCGATGATCTGGGGCAGCACCTACCTCGTCACCACCCAGCTGCTGCCACCGGACCGGCCGCTGCTGGCCGCGGTGGTGCGCGCGTTGCCGGCGGGGCTGATCCTGTTGCTGTTCGGGCGCATCCTGCCCACCGGCATCTGGTGGTGGCGCGCGCTCGTGCTGGGCACGCTGAACATCGGCGCGTTCTTCTTCCTGCTCTTCGTCGCCGCCTACCGGCTGCCCGGCGGGGTCGCGGCGCTCGTCGGCTCGGTGCAGCCGATGGTCGTGCTGGTGCTCGCCGCGCTGCTGCTGGGCGACCGCGTCCGGCTCCCCCACCTGCTGGCGTGCCTGGCCGCTTCGGCGGGGGTGGCGCTGCTCGTGCTGAAGGCGACGGCGCAGCTGGACGTCGTCGGCGTGCTGGCGGCGCTGGGCGGCGCGGTCTGCATGGCGTCGGGCATCGTGCTGACCAAGCGGTGGCAGCGGCCGGCCGAGGTCAACGTGCTGCTGTTCACCGGCTGGCAGCTCACCGCAGGCGGGATCGTGCTGCTGCCGGCCCTGTTCCTGCTGGAGGGCCTGCCGAGCACGATCAACGGCACCAACGCGCTCGGCTTCGGCTACCTGATCGTGCTCGGGTCGCTCTTCGCCTACTCGGTCTGGTTCCGCGGCACCGACCGGGTGCCGGCGATCGGGCTGTCGTTCCTGGGGTTCTTCAGCCCGCTCGTCGCCACCCTGCTGGGGCTGGTGTTCCTCGGTCAGACGCTGTCGCTGCTCCAGCTCATCGGCGCGCTGGTGCTGATCGGCTCGATCGTCCTGGTCCAGCTCACCCCGGCACGACCGGTGGCCGTGCCGGAGCGCGAGCGTCAGCGCGTGACGTCGTAGACCAGCTTCTGGATGCCGTTGGAGTAGGACTCGCTCTCGACCAGCGTCAGCAGCTGCTTGTCCTTGTCGGTCTCGCTGAACAGCCGCTTGCCCGCGCCGAGCAGCACCGGGAACACCAGCAGGTGGTAGCGGTCGATCAGGCCGACGTCGGACAGGCTGCGGTTCAGCGTCGCGCTGCCGTGGATCGAGATCGGGCCGCCGTCGGTCTCCTTGAGCGCGGCCACGTCGTCGAGGGAGCGCAGGATCGTGATGTCGCCCCAGTTGCCGACGAGCTGGTCCTCCTCCAACGTGCTGGAGACGACGTACTTCGGCATCGCGTTGTACCGCGGGAAGTAGTCGAGCGCCGGCCACACCGGGGAGAACGCCTCGTAGCTGACCCGGCCCATCATCATGGCCGCGGCCTCCTCCTGCTCACGTCCCTTGATCTCGTAGGCGGCCTCGTCGAACGCGATGTCCTTGAAGGTCCAGCCGGAGCTGCGGTGGCCCGGCTCGCCGCCGGGGGCCTCGACGACGCCGTCGAGCGAGACGAACGCGGTGGCGATCAGGGTGCGCATCGATCTTCTCCTCAGGTGCTCCGGTGTGCTCTCACCAGCACGTCGATCGGGAGCGGCCGCGATCGACACGCGCATCCTGCCTGATTTCCCCGTGAACGACCGGTCAGGAATCGAGAAGCGCGGACCGCACCCGTGCTCGTACCGTTGACCTCGACAAACACCCGACTGGGAGGTTCGAGATGAGCAAGCGGATGCGCCGGTTCCACCGCGTCGTGAGCATGGTCTTCATGGTCACGGTCGTCTTCACGGCGGTCGCGCTGACGGTGGACAGCTCGGTGGTGTGGGTGTCGTACGTGCCGCTGCTGCCGTTGTTCGTGCTGATGGCCACCGGCGTCACCATGTGGTTCCGCCCGCGCCGCCGTGCCGCACAGGCCCAGGCCTAGCCGTTCGGCGTGCAGGGCAACCTGGTTGATCCCGACGGGCCGAACGGTGGCAGCGATACCCTGCCCGTCATGGGGGAGACCGAGGACGGGTGCCGGTGCGTCGACAGGACCCGGCAGCTCGTGCGCTTCCACCCGGACCGCCAGAACCCGGCGTCACCGGGCTGGCTGCACCTGCTGGAGGTGGTCGAGGAGGCCGCGGCAGACGGGCGCGCGTTGTTCCGGCCGTTGCGCGAGCTGAGTCCCGTGGAGCAGCACCAGATCATCACCCTGCCGCCCACGATCGCGAAGCTGACGGCGGTCGAGGTGCTGGACCTGCGCGGGTCGAACCTGGTCCGCGTGCCGCCGGAGATCGGTGCCATGACGAGCCTGCGGCGGTTCGACCCGCACACCTCGCACCGGCTGCACTGGTTCCCGTACGAGCTGACCCGCTGCCGGAACCTCGCCGAGAGCCGGGTCAGCGCGGACGCGCTCTACGCCGGCCACGTGTTCCCGGTGCTGGTGCCGCCCACGACCGACCTCTCCCGCCTCGACCCCGGCACGCACGGCACCGAGCACGTCCGCGCGTGCAGCGTGTGCGACGGCCCCGTGACCGAGCTGCACCAGCGCTGGGTCGTGCGACACGTCGCCGAGACCCCGGTGCCACTGCTCGCGAACACCTGCTCGCCCGCTTGCGCAGCCAAAACCTCCCCCTAGCCCTCTCCCTTGCTGCCCAGGCAGATGCCAGGAGAGGGCTGGTCAGAGCAGGTCGGGGGCCTCCAGCAGGGCTGAGTGGCCGCCGGGGAACTCGGTGCGGGTGAACACGCCCGTGGTCACCTCGGCCCACGCGGCGACACCGGCCGGGGACGTCAGCGGGTCCTCCTCGCCGTGCGCGGCGAAGACCGGGCACCGCAGCACCGGGTGGTCCGACGGCCGGAACTCGCCCAGCAGCGTCATGTCCCGCGCCGCGGTCTCCACCACGACGTCGCGCCACTCCCCCGCGACGAGCCCCGGCGCCACCCGCTCCAGGTACGCCTCGGTGTCCGAAATGGACTCCGGTGCCACGGAATGCCGGGACGGCGCAACAGCTCCGAGCACCACCAGCCGTTCGACGGCGACACCGGAGGTCTCCAGCACCCCGGCGACCGCATAGGCCACGTAGGCGCCGAAGCTGTGCCCGACGAGCACCGGCCGTTCCCCTGTCACCTGCTCCGCGCACGCCTCGACCAGCGCACCGAACGACGCCGCCGGCGCGCTGCGCCCGAACCGCCCCGGGTACTTCACCAGCGTCCCCGAGCGCAGCAACGCCCGGCAGTCGCTGCCGTAGGACCCGGCACCGGGGAAGACGAACACCTCAGACCCGCAACCCGAGCTCATCCACCACCATCGCGATGCTGATCGCACTCAACCGGAAGTCGAACTTGTCCGTGCCCGGCGCGACGGTCAGGGACCCCGGCGCCAGCACCCCGCTGGCCACCACGAGCTCCTCCCACCGCGCCCACGTCACCGGGTCCACGACGGAGTCCAGGTCGTAGGCGGTGAACCCGTGCTTGCCCCGGTTCAGCACCGAGTCCGGCACGATCCCGCGGTAGGCCGACCGCAGGCACGCCTTGCCCTCGAAGTCCGCCACCTTCTCCGCGTCCGGGACCCGCAACGCCGCCGCCACCACGCCGTTGCCCAGGAACGGGTACCGCCCCTCGACCGAGTTCCGCATGACCATCGCGTCACCGTGGTCGCCGAGCAGGTGCCCGGACAGCTGCACGTGCACGTCCGCGACCGACCGCAGCTGCATGGGCGAGAGCGAGCGCACCTCGTCGTCGCTGAACGGGATCAGCCGCGAGCGCCAGAACTCCGCGCCCCGCAGGGCTTCCTGGACCTCCGGCGCGAGGAACGCCGTGCGGCGCGAGGACACCTTGTCCCAGTTCACCTCCCACGCGAAGTCGGCCCTGCCCCAGGCCTGCTCGTTCTCGTCACGACCGGGCCGCCGGCCGCGGCCAGCGCTGTCGAACGCGTAGGAGTCGTAGCCGAAGAACAGCTCGTCGGCGCCCTCACCGGACACCACGCCCTTGATCCCGGCGGACCGGACCGCGTCGGCGAGCATCATCGCGGCGACGTTGTAGGTCTCCCGCTGCGGGAAGCAGCAGTGCCGCACCATCTTCTCGAACGACGCGGTGATGTCGGAGACCCCGCACCGGATCTGCTCGTGCTTGGTCTCGGCGAGGGCGGCGACCTCGCGCTGGAACCGGCCCTCGTCGAGCGACGGGTCGTCGAACACCACCGAGAACGTCCTCATCGGACGGTCCACGAGCGACGCCGCCTCCAGCACGATCGCCGTGGAGTCGAAGCCACCGCTGAGGTACGCGCCGATCTCCACGTCCGCGTGCAGCCGCGCCGACACCGACTCGCGCAGCGCCGACCGCAGCTCCTCCGGGGGCACCGGGTCCTCGGTGAAGTCGCCGTAACGCCAGTACCGCACGGTCTCCACGCCGTCGGCCGAGATCCGGACCGCACATCCCGGCGGCACCGCGGACACACCGTGCACCAGCGTCCTGGGCGCGACGACGTTGCCGAGCGAGAAGTACTGGTCCACCGCGGTCACGTCGACCCGCCACGCCTGCCCCGCGCACTGCACCAGCGCCTTGAGCTCGGAGCAGAAGTGCACGGACGAGCCCACCGCCGTGTAGTACAGCGGGCAGACGCCGAACCGGTCGCGCGCCAGGTACAGCGCGTTCTCCGCCCGGTCGAACACCACCGACGCGAACTGCCCGTCGACCTCCGCCAGCCCCGCGATGCCGTGTGCCGCGACGAGGTCGGGGATCACGGCGACGTCCACGCCGTTGGCCGGGTCGGTGCCCAGCCGCGCCTTCAGCGCACGGGCGTTGTAGATCTCGCCGTTCGTCATCGCCACGAACCGGCCGCCGCGGTCCTCCGCCGGCTGCCAGCCGTCGACCAGTCCGGTCATGCCGAGCCGGCCCAGCTTCACCGCCAGCGTCGGCGTGTTCAGCGAGTACGTCTCGTCCGGGCCGCGGTGCACGAGCCGGGTGTGCATGGCCGCGGCGACGCCGCGGTCGACCTGGCCGTCGGGCGCGAACGTCCCGCACACGCCGCACATCAGGCGCTCCGCTCGCGCAGCGCGGTGGTGAGCGACTTCAGGTTCTCGGCGCGCAGCACGTCCCGCACGCCCGCGTCCATCCAGCCGAGCCTGCGCAACTCGTTCACCAGCACCACGGTCGAGGCCGAGTCGCCGCCGATGTCGAAGAAGTTGTCGTCCAGGGAGGCGTCGGAGACACCGGTGAGCTGCCGGGCCAGCGCGAGCACCCGGTCCTCCGGCAGATCGGTCACCGCCGCCGCCGTCGTCGTGCGCGCGGCCCGCAGGGCGTCCCGGTCGACCTTCCCGTTGGGCGTGTACGGCATCTGTTCGATGCGCGTGACCACCGACGGCACCTTGTAGGGGTCGAGCACCGCTTCCAGATGGGCGCGCACGGCCCGTTCGTCGACCGTGCCGACGAAGTAGCAGACCAAGGCGTCCGCGATCTCGGAACCGTCGTGCGACTCGGCCGTCACGACCGCCTCGACCACGCCCGCCAACCGGCAGGCGGCGCTCTCGATCTCACCGGGGTCGAGCCGGTAGCCGCGGACCTTCAGCTGCCGGTCGGCGCGTTCGACGAAGTACAGCCGCCCGTCGCGTTCCTCGACCACGTCACCGGTCCGGTAGGCGCCCTCGAAGCGCTGCACGCCGTCGGCGGTCAGGTACCCGATCGCCACGCTGCGCCCGATGATCACCAGCTCGCCGCGGGAGGCCGGGTCGCCGGGGCGCGGCACGACCTCGTACCCGCAGTCGCCGACGACCTCGCCCAGCGGCACGGTCTCCGTGTGCAGCGCCGGGTCGAGCACGTCGCTCAGCAGGTTGCAGACGGTGGTCTCGGTCAGCCCGTAGGCGTTGTGGAACGCCGCCACCGCCGACCACTTGCCGACCAGCGCCGGACGGCACGCGCCACCGCCGTTCACCACGTGCCGCAACGACATCGAGCCGGTCGGCTCGGTCGCGGTCAGCGCGAACGGCGTGGTCTTCAGGTGCGTGATCCGCAGGTCCTCCAGCGTGGCCTGCAGCACCGGGCCCGGCGCCAGCCGCGACTCGTCCACCACGACCAGGCAGGCACCCGAGGTGAGGGTCCAGAGGATCTCGGTGACGCAGCCGTCGAACGTGAGCCGCGCGAACTGCAACGTCCGGCAGTCCGGTGTGAGCTCCAGCCGCCGCACGTGGTCGGCGATCATCCGCGCCAGCGGGTCCACCGCGACCAGCACGCACTTCGGCTCACCGGTCGAGCCGGAGGTGTGGATCGCGTAGGCGGCCCCGGTCTGCCCGACCGCCCGCTTCTCGCCGGGCACCTCGACGAGCTCACCGCCGCGGGCGAGCCACGCGACGCCGAGCGCGGCGACCTTCTCCGCGTTCGACGTGCTGTCGCGCGGGTCCAGCACCACGAACGGCCGGCCGGACGTCAGCGCACCGGCCAGCGCGACGATCGTCGCGGCACCGCGCGCGGCCTCGACCCCGACGAACTCGCCGGGAGCGGTGCACGCTTCGAGCTGTCCCGCGAACGCCGCGACGCGGTCGCCGAGCTCGCGGTAGGTGATCGTCTCGGCCGCCGTCTCGACGGCGGCGCGACCGGCGTGCTCGACGAAGGCACGCCGGATCGCGTCCACGATGGAAAGCTGCTCAACCAACACGCCTGTCGCCCCTTCACGGTGCCTGTTTGACGGTGTGCACGAGCGTTCCGACCCCCTCGACCACCGCGCGTACGGAGTCGCCCGCGGAGATCACGGCGGCACCCGGAGTTCCCGTGCAGATGACCGTGCCGGGTGCGATCGTGCGGCCGGCGGTGAAGTACTCCACCAAATAGCCGAGGTCGTAGAGCATGTCGGAAACAGGTGCCGAAGACATGACTTCCCCGTTTCGCACGGTCGACACCTGAATTGTCGCGAAGTCGGTGATCTCGTCCACCGTGACGAGTTGCGGACCGACGCTGCAGAACGTGTCGAACCCCTTCGCCCACGGGATGTACCGCGGATTCTCCCGGATGACGTCCTCCGCGGTCATGTCGAGAACCGCGGTGACCCCGACGACGACGGAAAGCCATTCGTCGCGCCGCACGTTCTTGCACTCCGTGCCGATCACGAGACCCAGCTCGGCCTCGGCGGTGACGCGTTCGCTCTGCCTCGGCAGCTCGATCACACCGCCGTTGCCGATCAGCGCGTTGTCCGGGCGCAGGTAGGAGCCCGGACCGGACTTGGGCTGCTCGGTCAGCAGGTCCTGGGAGTGCTTGCGGTAGTTGAGCCCGGCACCCCACACGGGGCCCTGCGCGATCGTGGCCGCGTCGCCCAGGTCGAGCTCGACTGCCCGGTCGGCGAGGGCTGCGACCTGCGCTTCGAGCTCCGGCCGGTGGTCGGGGACGAGCAGGTCGACCAGGCGCACCGGCTCCTCGTAGCCGGGGATGAGCGACAACGGCACCCAGCGCCCGTCGGGCAGGCCCGCGTGGACCTCGTGGCTGATGCCCGTGCTGAACCGCGCCAGCTTCACGGCGTCTCCCCCTCAGGCCCGAGCGCCGACGGTCGCGGGCGCGGACAACAGCTCGGCGGCGGCCCTGATGTCGGCGCCGTCGATGCTGCGGGTGGCCAGGCCGGCGGCCTTCTCCATCACCGACGCCGGGTCCAGCCGGTGCTGCTCGCACAGGTCCTCGACCAGCTGGTAGTAGTTCGAGTGCACGCCCAGCACACCGCCCAGGACCTGCATGTTCCGGTTGTCCGGCAGCACGTCGAGGTGCTCGCGGCAGAACTCGGCCATCCGGGACAGCTCGCGGTAGTCGTAGCGGTCGTCGCCCTTGACCTTGAGGATGCCGGCGAGCGACTCGGTCTCGGCGTTGCCGGAGCCGCGGCCGAAGCCGTGCAGGGTGCCGTCGACGATCGACGCGCCGGCCGTGAGCGCCGCGATGCTGTTGGCGTTGGCGAGGCCCAGGTTGTTGTGGCCGTGGAACCCGACGACGGGGAACGACCGCTGCACGACGGTGACGTAGCGGTGGACGTCGCTGGGCAGCATCGAGCCGTAGGAGTCGACGACGTAGACGCCCGCGACCTCCCGCGGCACGGCCTTGAGCAGGTCCGGCAGGGCCTCGTAGGGCGTGGAGCTGGACTTCATCAGGTTGAGGTAGACCTGACCGCAGATCTCGGTGGCCCTGCGCAGGTAGTCGAGGTTGGCCGCGACCTTCTCGGCCTCCATGCCGACGCGCACGAAGCTCATGCCCGCCCCGACCAGCTCGGACATGGTCTCCAGGCGGCTGAACGACGGCTGCGCGAACACGCCCCACGTCGATGACCGCAGGTGGGTGCCCGCCAGCTCGCACCAGCGGCGCAGCGAGATGCTGCCCGGCCGGTTGCCCGCCCGTTCCGCCTCGTACCCGACCCCGTGCGCGATCTCGATCTTCTGGATCGGGGTCGCGTCCAGCCGGCACATCAGTTCGACGACGAAATTCTCGTCGAACTGGAAATCGACGGCGTAGGAGCCGTCCCGCAACGTCGTGTCGAGAATTTCACTGGTCAACGGCAGCAGCAGTGGGTCGTATTCGGCAGTCATATCCATTCCCATAATCAGGTCGGGTGGTGACAAATGCCTAGCACGCGTTATCGCGAGGCCGCAACAAATAGCGCTCGTTCCACACCTCTTCCGGTCCTGCCGGTTGTCCTGTCGGCAGGACGCCGGTTGCACGTACCCCGGCGCACTGATATTCAATCCAACAACTCGCCGATTTCAGGTTTGGAGTGGAACCCATGGATCTCGGACTGACCGGGCGCACCGCACTCGTGTGTTCGTCGACCGGCGGAATCGGTGAGGCGGTGGCCCGTGCGCTCGCCGCGGAGGGGGCCGGCGTGGTGATCTGCGGCCGCCGCGGCGACCGGGCGCGGGAGGTCGCCGCGTCGTTGCCCAGCGCGGTGGGCGTGGAGGTGGACCTGACGGCACCGGACGGCCCTGCCGCGCTGGTCGCCGCGACGACCGAGCGGTTCGGGCCACCGGACGTGCTGGTGCTCAACGGTCCCGGGCCGCGCCAGGGCCCTGCGCACGGGGTGGACGTGGCCGACGCCGACGGCGCGCTGGACGCACTGCTGCGCCCGCACCTGCGGCTCGTCGCGCTGTGCCTGCCCGCGATGCGGGACCGCGGCTGGGGCCGGATCCTCGCGGTCGGCTCCAGCGGGGTCGCCGCGCCGCTCGCGAACATGGCGCTGTCGAACCTCGGCCGGGCCGCGCTCGCCGGGTACCTCAAGACGCTCGCCGGCGAGGTGGCCGCGGCCGGCGTCACCGTGAACATGCTGCTGCCCGGCCGCATCGAGACCGACCGGCTCGCCGCGGTCGACGCCGCGAACGCCGAGCGGTCCGGCCGCACCGTCGCCGAGGTCACCCGTGCCTCCCTCGCCACGATCCCGGCCGGCCGCTACGGGCGCCCGGAGGAGTTCGCCGCCGCGGCCGCGTTCCTGTGCGGTGAGCCGGCGTCCTACATCACCGGCACGGCGCTGCGCTGCGACGGCGGACTCGTCCGCAACCTGTGACAGCCGCCGGCGCCGGGCCGTCGCTCAGGAGACGACCCGCAGCCCCTGCCCCGAGCTCAGCGTGCGCTCGGCGGCCCGGTCGAGGTTCGTCACCAGCCACTGCTCGAAGTCCTGCCCGACCACGTCCGCCGCCTGCCGCCAGGTCTCGATCCGGTCCTGCGGCAGGCTGATGCGCGAGTCGGCCGAAACCTCATTTCCGGAGTCTTTTTCGCCGCGAATGGCGGAACGCAGCTGCCGGGTGGTCCAGGAATTCATCTCCGCTTGGCTGAGCAGGTATTCCTGGACATCAGCCGGCAGGGAGGCGACTTCCGCGTGGTGTTGAAAGGTCAACGCCGGACGCCGCCGGTGCAAATCGAACCGACCGGCCACCCAGGCGTAGTTGCGCAACGTCTGATAACTCAGACCGACCGCCCGCACCGCGTGCTGGTAGCGCTCGGAGTAGTGTTCTTTGCCGAACACGAGCCAGTCCCCCAGCGACCACGCCGAGGAGTCCACGAGCTCGGCCAGCCTGCGACCTGCCCGCTCCCACTCGTCGAAGCTCAACGCCGTGGGGATACGCAGCCCGACCCGTGTCATCATCACCTGGTCATCGCTTCGACCTGCACGGTTGGCCGCAGCCCTGCGCCCTCGGACGTCTCCAGAGCCCATGACGTGTCCCCCTCCTCGTCACTTCCGCCGACCTCGTTGTCAACGCGCACCGACCACCGCCGCGGCCGTGCGGACCATGAAGGCGAACCGGACCGTTGACCGGTCAACCCGTAAATACAACTGCAGTAACGCGGCCGTGGCAGCCCGTCCGAATAGGCGAAACAATCCGACGAACTCCGCCCCAGCAGTCGTCAAAGCTCTTGGATCCGAGAGTAGAGGGTGCGCAGAACACTGACAAGGAAGCTCCGCCGGTGGTCAGAGGGCAAATTCCGCGTGGAGCGTCCGCATTCTTCAGGCCACTGATCGACGGGGCAACTCCAGCTTCAGTGAGCCGAAAAGGCTCTACTGTGGACGGCTTCCCACGAGCGGCTTCACCCCGGTCGTGCGGGGCCGAACCTCCCCTGTGGAGGGCGTCGGGCACCGTTCCGCTGTGTCAACTGGCAACGCGGCCACCTGACGCCAGGCCGTGGTGACGGCACCGCGGTCTGCACCACGGTGGGTGGTATGGACCGCACACCTGCACGTCGCCGGAACCGGCGTCCGTTACTGCTGGTCACCGCGTTGCTCTCGGTCGGCGGACTCGTCGCCGGCACCACCGGCGTGAGCGCTGCTCCGCCCGACGAACCCCTGCACCACTGGCAGTTCGACCACTGGCCGCAGCAGCAGCCGTGGCAGCAGTCGCGCGACGCCGCGAGAGTGGCCGCGCACGCCGGACTGCCCGGCCCGATCGACCCGCAGAACTGGGTCAACCCCGACCACATGACGTGGGAGGGGGACTACCGCAAGATCCCCGGCACCACCTGGGCCGACCCCTCGAAGCGGGGGTCGGTGCGCACGTTCAAGGGTGCCCTGGTGCTGCTGGACTACCCGAACCAGCCGTTCGTCGTGACGCAGCCCGAGCACTCCACGGTGTTCGGCAACCCCAGCGCGGAGGCCAGCGGCGTGCCGCGCGAGCAGGTCGCGCAGTTCTACCAGGACTTCCTCAACAAGCCGAACGGCCTCAACCGCGGCCACACCGTGCACGAGTACTGGATGGAGACCTCCGGCGGGCGCTACGGCGTCGACCTGAAGGCGTTCGGCCCGTACACGATGCCGGGCAAGGACCACGAGTACGCCATGGAGTTCCAGGGCGGCACCGGCTGCCCGGCCGGCGACACGTGCACCCGCGACATCCGCACCGACGGCCGTGCCGCGTGGGTGGCCGACGTCGGCGCGGAGGTGCCGGCGGGCTACGACTTCACCTACTACCTGTCGGCGGGCCAGGACGAGTCGGGCACCTGGCAGGAGTTCGGGATGATGAAGTTCCGCACCAGGGAGGACGTCACCGACGACTTCGGCCCGCCGGACCCCGCGCTGCCGAACTGGTCGCGCACCCGGTACGTGGACTGGACCTCGTGGGCGGCGGGCTCGTCGATCTGGCCGAACGCCGGCGGCGGCTCGTCGACCCAGGCCGAGAGCTCCGGCCAGGGCGTCTACGCGCACGAGCTGAGCCACCTCCTCGGCATCGGCGACAACTACAGCAACCCCTACGGCAGCCCGCCGCGGCGTGACTACTCCGGCCCGTGGGACATGCTGTCGCGCGGCTCGTTCAACGGCCCCGGCGGCCCGCACTCGCGGTGGACCATCCCGGCCACCGGCGGTGCGTCGCTGGGCGCGCAGCAGACCCTGCGCAACAAGATCAAGCTCGGCATCGTCGACGAGCAGAACGTCCTGCGGCTGTCGCGGGAGGCGCTGGCCGGCTCCGGCACGGTCATCGCGAAGGTCACCGCCCGTTCCGTGCAGCCCGGCGCGACCGGCCTCACCGGCGTGAACATCGCGATGAACGCCGACCGGTCGCCGACCTGCACCGTGTCGGCGAACCCGTTCTGCGACGGCGGCGGCTACAACAACTACACGCTGGAAGTCGTCGACCGCATGGGCGCCGACTCGTTCACCCCGGACTCCGGTGTGCTGCTCGCGAAGACCAAGAACGCCGACGCCGCACCGTTCACGTGGGTCGTCGACGCCAACCCGCAGGACATCGGCATGACCGACTACGTCCTGCCGGACGGCACGAAGGTCCCCATCACCGTCGGCGACTACCGGCAGCTGTCGGACGCGTTGTTCCACGCGGGCACCAATTCCGGCAGCGAGTTCGAGTACGTGGACCAGGCCAACCGCCTGCACTTCTACGTCCTCGACGTGCAGCGCGACGCCGCGGGCGTGCTGTCCTACACCGTCGCCGTCCGCTCGCTGGACGGCACCGGCCCGCAGCAGCGCGGCGTGCGCGTGACGCCCACGGCGGCCCGCACGGGCTCGGACGGCGTGGCCACGTGCCGGTTCCCGTTGACCAACACCGGTCGCGCGGCCGCGGCGGGCGGCCACCCCGAGGACGTCACCCAGTACCTCGGCGGTGACGTCTACCGCGTGTCCGCCACGGTCGCGGACACCGGCTGGACCGTGTCGCTGCCGAACGCGCTCGCGACCGCGAAGTTCGGCGGCCGCGTGGACGTGCCGGTGCACGCCAAGCGCGACGGCGGCCCGATCACGTCCAAGGTGACGCTCAAGGCCACGTCCGAGAGCAACCCGGCCAGGACCGCGACCGCCACCTGCACGGTGGTCGGCCGCTAGCCGCACGACCTGTTCGTCACCGACGTATTCTGTTGTCGGTGACGAACGGGAGGCTGCGATGACGGTGACCGGGGTGCTCGACAGGCTGGCCGCACTGGAGGACCCGAAAGCCCGTGCCGTGAACGAGAAGCACGGCGACGACCACGGCGTGAACCTCGGCAGGCTCCGCGCTCTGGCCAAGGAGCTCAAGACCCAGCAGGACCTCGCCGTGCAGCTGTGGGCCACCGGCGACACGGCGGCGCGCCTGCTGGCGTTGCTGATCTGCCGCCCCAAGGCGTTCTCACGCGCCGAGCTCGACACGATGCTGCGCGAGGCGCGCAAGCCCAAGGTGCACGACTGGCTCGTGAACTACGTCGTCAAGAAGAGCGCTCACGCCGAAGACCTGCGCGTGACGTGGATCGACGACCCCGACCCGGTGGTGGCGAGCGCCGGCTGGGCGTTGACCGTCGACCGGGTGGCGAAGAAACCGGAGGGCCTCGACCTCGACGGGCTGCTGGACGTCGTCGAGGAGGAGCTGCGCGACGCCCCGGACCGGTTGCAGTGGGCGATGAACCACTGCCTGGCGCAGATCGGCATCGAGCACCCGGCGCTGCGGCAACGGGCGATCGACATCGGCGAACGGCTGCAGGTGCTCAAGGACTACCCGACACCACCGAACTGCACGTCGCCGTTCGCACCGGTCTGGATCACCGAGGTGGTGCGCCGCCGGAACGCCTGAGCGACGCGGCAAGGGGAGCACCCGCGACGGGCACTCCCCTTGCACAGCGCCGGACCAGGTCGACGTCCCCCCTGCCGGACGTCAGCTGTCCGGCAGCTCAGTCACCGTGCGGGTTCTGCACGGAGACGTGGACGTGGTCGTAGTGACCGCCGGTGACACCGCTGCCCGCGGTGTAGTCGCGCCAGCCCTCGGACGAGCGGGCGACGCTCCAGATCTTGCCCTGCCAGATCACGTAGCGGACGTCGAGCTTCGCGGCGTGCTTCTGCAGCCAGCGGGCCAGCTTCCAGCCCTGCTCCTTCTGCGCCGCGCTCGGGTAGGAGCCGATGGCGTTGGAGATGGTGCAGTCGAGCGCGTTGCCGGTGTTGTGGTTGCTCGTCGACGGCTCGTAGCTGCGGTAGTCACCGACCCAGCAGTCCTTCTCGCCGGTCAGCGACCGGATCTGGTCGTCGATGAACTGCGTGCGCTTGGTGGCCTGCGGGGCCCGCGCGGTGGCCGACGGGTGCGGGTTGGTCGCCGGGGTGCCGTAGGAACCGCTCGGCGGCGGGGTGCCGCCACCGCCGTCACCCAGCTTGTGCGCGGCGTTCTCGTTCTTGAGCTCCGAGTTCAGGTTGACCTTGCCACCGGCGGCGATGGTCTGCCGGGGACCGGCGTAGCCGCTGTTGAAGTAGACGGTGACCGGGCCGCTGGTGCGGTTCCAGACCGAGGCGGCCTCGTTCTTCACGCACAGGCCCTTGCCGTTGCCCGCGCCCTTGAAGTCGTAGCAGCTCGGCTGTTCGTCGCCGTAGTCGGAAACGGAGGTGGCGAAGTCCGACACCGAACCGGCGTGGTCGCTGTTGTAGTACAGGCAGAACTCGCCCGCCTCGCAGGAGCCGTTGCGGGCGGTCGCCGCGTTGGCCGTGGCGGCGCCTGCGGACACGCCGACCAGCGCGCCCATCAACGCCACGAAAGTGATCCTCTTGAGCGCCGAGAGCGCTGACTTCCTCATGGCCATGAGAATTGCGACGCGCGCTGACACTTCCCTGACACCGCGTGCCAGCGCGGTGTCAGCGGGTCACCGGACGCGCTTCAGCCGGGAAAACGGGTGGCACGCGTGCGCGATGATGGTGCCGATGACGACTCGACTGGCATTCGGCGTGACGGCCGGACCGGGGCTCGGCTGCTGGCCGGTCCCGTCGGGCGGACCGCCCGTGCCCGGCGCACCGGTCGCACTCGGTCCCGCCGGTGCCGCTCCCGCGGCCGTCCGCGCCGCGACCGGCCGGCTCGACCGGCTGGTGCGCCAAGGCGGTGAGGTCGCGGCGGGTGCGGGCGTCGACCTCGGTGGCGGTTTCCACTCGGCCCGGCTCGCGGGGGCGCACGGCGACCGCCGCGACGCGGTGCTGGCCGCGCTGCGGTGCCTCGGTGCCGACGGCGCGCACCGGCTGGGTGACCGGACCGCTGTGCTGGTGGCGTTGTTCGGCGAGCAGGTCACCAAACGGGTCGGCGCGGCGGCGCACCGGGCGGTCACCGACGGGCGTTGGGCCGCGGTGCAGCTGGCCTCGGCGGCGTCCGACCTGCTCGGGCCGGAACAGCTGGAACGCGTGCTGGACCTGCGTGCGCCCGAGGACGTCGACCCGTTCCCGCGCGGCGCGGCGTCCACTGTGGCCGGTCACCTGTCCCGCGTGCTGGCCGCGTACCCGAAGCCGCGCAGGCTGAAGCTCGTCCTCGACCTGTGGGACCACGTGTGCGGGCTGCTGCTGGACCGGCAGCGCCGGGCCCGCCTGGTGGCGTCGCAGGTGCGGACGGAGCGGCTCGACGAGCTCCGCGAGCGCCACCGCGAGCACTTCGACGCCAAGATCGTGCAGCACCTGACCTGGGACCTCAGCGGACAGCCGGTGACGCTCGCCAACGCCGCGCGCTGGCAGCCGCCGAAGTGGTGGACCGCCAGCGAGCTCGAACACCTGCTGCACGACGCCATCGCGGCGACAGCGCTGCTGCGGTTCGCGCGGACGACGTCCGACGAGGGTTTCGCGGTCGCCGTGGACCGGCACCGGGCGGAGCTGGTCGCCGCCGACGCCTGTCTCACCGAGAGGAGCCGCACGGCGGCCACCCACCGGCCCGACGGCGCGTACAACCACCCGGCCCGGCCAGGCGCCTACGTCCACCGGATCGTGCTGGAAACCGGTCCCGACCGGACGGTCAACGCGCGGACCGAGGGCAGGGTGCGCACGTACACCGCCATGGCGCGCAACTACGGCGTGGTCGTGTTCGAGGCCGTGGAGAGGTTCCTCGACAGGCTGTTCCAGCCGCTGCACCACCCTGGCGAGGGCGATCCGGGGCGGTCGCCGCAGCTGGCCGGGTGGCGCCGGGAAGTGGGGTACCCGCGTGCGCCGCAGAGCTGGGAACAGCCGCCGCTGGCCGACACGCGCGAGGAGGCCCCCACCGCACCGCTGGCCCAGCGCCTCGCCGGCGCCGATCCGGCCGACGTCGAGCTGCCGCACGACCTGCTGTGGTTCGCGGACCTCGCCGACGCGCTGGCACCGTTCCACGGCGGCGACTCCGCGACCGTCCGGCACGAGCACCCCCACCCCACCGTCACCTACGACGACGCGCCGGCGAAGCCGGGCCACACCTCGCTGCCGCTCGCCGTGGCCGAGGTGGCGCAGCTCGTGATGTTCGGCGCGGTGCCACCACCGCGCTGCGGGAGCTGGGCGGAGCTGGTCACCGGCGTCACCTCCAGCGCCGTGATCGCCGAGGCCGACACCGGCGTGTTCCCCATCCCGCCCGGTGTGTCCGCTGTGGACGGTTCGACCGTCGCGGGGCTGACCGTGGAGCTGGGTCGCGAACCGCGGCAGCTGGCTGAGTGGTCCGGGTACATGGGCAACTGCATCGGCGAGTCCTGGTACGCCGACCAGGCGCGCAAGGGCCACTGCGTGCTCATGGCCCTGCGGGCTCCCGACGGCCGCATCGCCGCGAACCTCGACGTGCGCCGCCACACCGCGGGCTGGCACGTCCACGAACTGCGCGCGCGGTTCAACGACACCGTCGCGGACGAGCTGGAGCAGCAGGTCAGGAAGTGGGTGGAGCACCTGCCCGCGCCCCGGCCGCCGGAACCGGAGCCGGTGGTGCCCGTTCCCCCGGTGCGCGTGCGGGGCGGCTCCGCCCGCCGGTCCGCCGCGGGAAACCTGCCCGCCGAGCTCGTCCGCGCCCTGACCGCCGCCGTGGAACGGGAGCTGGCCGGCAAGCCGGTCGTGACCGCCCGGCGGGCCTACGCCGAGCTGGCCCGCGGTCTCGGCCGACCCGGTCCCGCCGACTTCGAACCGGACGCGGCCGTGGTGGCGTTGAAGCGCGTGGACGACCACGTGGACCTGGTCCGCGCGGCCCTCGCCGACGGCCTCGCCGCGACGACCCTGTGGCAGGCCACGCGCGTCCGCCCGCTGGCCGCCGCGGTGCACCGGCTCGACCAGGAGCTGCGCGACCACGAGCGGCTGCACGCCCTCACCGGCGGCGCACCGCTGCCGAGGACGTTGCGCGCTCTGGTGCGCCGCCCCGAGATCGCTCCCGCCCACGCCTTGGACGTCGTGGCGCGGTCGGTCCGCGCGGCCATGGGCGAGCTGCTCGGTGACGCCGCGCTGGCGCGTTCGGTGGCCCGTCGCCCGTCCACGGAACTGGTGTGCGCGCTGGCGATCGCGACCACCTGCTCGGAGTCCACAAAGGACACGGTCGTGGTGGCCGGGCCGAGGAAGACGACGGTGCCCGGCTTTCCCCCGAGCGACCTGGCCGACCCGCAGGGGCCCTGGCAGCAGGCGTTGCCCGCGGCCGCCGACCTCGGTGCGCCCGTGGACCTGTTCTGGTCGAAGATCGCCGAACACGGCCTGCTGATCCCGGCCGCGGTGCTGGGCAAGGGCGGCTGGCCCGCGCTGTGGGCCCGGCTGCACCGCTGACGGGTACCGGGTCACAACGCCGCCTGCGACGCCACCAACCGGGTCATGTGCGACGACGGCGCCACCCCCAGCTCGCGGTGCAGCAACGCCCGGTAGTGCTGGTAGTGCCGCAGCGCCGACCCGCAGTTGCCCTGGGCCAGGTGCGCCGCGACCACCGTGCGGTGCGCGGTCTCCCGCACCGGGTCGATCGAGATCGCCGTGAACGCCGCCTCCAGCGCAGCCAGGTGCGCACCGGCCGAGATGAGCCGGTGGGCGACCGCCTCCAGCGCGTGCAACCGGACCTGCTCCCAGCGCCGGCGTTCGGGTGCGAGCCACTCGTCGGCCCAGTACGGCAACAGGTCCCGCGACAGCGCGGCGACCAGGTCCCCCGCGGTCGCCGGGTCGACGGTCGCGGCGGGACCGACGACGCGGTGGGCCGCCTCGATCGCCCGGCAGAAGTCGACGGTCAGCGCGGGCGACGGGCGTAACCGGTCCACGGAGCACTCGACGACCGGCCGTTCCGTGGCCCTGCGCAGGTGCCACAGCGCCTGCCGCACGTTCGCGGTCGCCCGCTGCCTGCGGCACTCCGGCCACAGCTGCTCGGCGACGGCCTGCCGGCTCACCGCCTCGCCGTGGTGGATCGCGACGTAGGCCAGCAGCCGTTGCGCGCCCTTGGGCAACGGGACGTCCCCGCTTCCGGTGAGCAGCTCGAACCGGCCCAGCACCACCAGCCGCACCCCCGCGCCCCCGGCTCGTCTGCCACCTTCCGCTTCGGTCATCGTCGTCCTCCCCGCGAGCACCGGCGCCGTCGCCCCACGATCCGAGCATCGCCCGGAAGCGTCTCCGTGGCATCTCCCGCCCGACTGCCGCGGCGTCCGCCCCGGCGCCGCCGGGCCGCCGCCACTCAGTCGTGCGCGGACTTGACCCATACCTTCGTGGTCACCCGTCCGGGTAAGAACGGCAACGGCGCGTCACCAGCCCCCGGGGACCCCCGTCGGCACCTGTACCGCCAATGGCCCAACGGAACCCGCCTGGCCCAGTCCAGCCCATCGAGTGACGGCGACGGCACGGCGACACCCCCTCGTGCGGCGCGGCGACCGGTCGGAGACGGCGGCGCCGGAGCGTGTGTCCACGGGGTCGCACCGGCCCCGTCACCACGACCGAGGAGTGCACCATGGCCGACGGCCAGTTCAAGACGGTCTCGATCCACATCGCACCGGACGACCTCAAGACCCTGAAGGACAACAAGTACAACCTGTGCTTCGCGAAGAAGGTGAACGGCACCTACAACGTCGTGTGGCAGTCGGCCGACAGGTACCTCTCGAAGAACACCTTCTCGTGGCAGCCGCTCTACCGGCTCTTCGGCAGCAACGGCTTCCAGGGCGACGTGGCGGTGAGCGTCTCGACCAACGACGTCGCGATCGGCCTGGGCGACAAAGCGGTCCTGGACGACGACGGCCTGCTCCACGACGCCGTCACCGGCGGCCTGAGCACGGGGATCACGCTGGTCAACCAGTACGGCAAGATCCACCCCGGTCTGTCGTCGTACTCGACGGACATCCACGGCAACGGGTCGACGACCCCGATCTACGTCGCCGAGAAGGAGATCGTCCTCGGCGAGGACGTGCTCACGCCGGCGGAGGTGGTCCAGGTGTGGTTCGAGCAGAAGATCACCACGAGCACGATGTTCAGCGACGCGCGGTCCAACTCGGTGGAGGTCGACCTCAGCTCGGCCAACTCCGCGACCCGCCTGTACAGCGGGGGCAAGTGGACGACGCCGGCCCAGTCCCAGGCGTTCGGGGTGGACCCGAAGGTGATGCTGACGATCATCGCCGGTCTCACCGCGGCCGTGGTCGTGGCCGACCTGACGATGAAGATCGCCTCGAAGCTCACCGGCGTCTACCGGGACGTCAAGGTGAACGTCACGACCACCGGCGGGAACAGCGTCAAGATCGAGTACAGCGAGCAGCCGCGCCTCTCCGGCGCCAGCCTGGTCCAGACGCAACAGCTGCTGCTGAACCCGACGGTGGTCGACCAGCTCACCGAGTTCGCCGTCGAGGCGTTCGCGCAGTCCGGGGTCGGCTACTCGTCGCTGCAGGCGCACGCGGCCTGACCCCCGGCAGCCGGCCCCTCCGCCCGCCCCGGCGCGGGGGCCGGCTGCCCGGCGCCGTCAGGTCCGCTCCAGGTGGTGCTGCCGGTGCGGCGTGGTCAGGACGTCCTGTCACTGCGCCAGGGCTTGTGCGAGCACGTCGAAAACGGCTCGATCAACGCGTCCCAGAGGTCACTCCGGGTTGTTCGGCGGTGCAGCCGATCCCGCTGTCCCCGGCAGGCAGGTGTGACAAGGGGAGGTGACACACCTCCGGGTGACCCTTCTGGTGGGGCAGGGGCGAACGTGTTGCCATCGGTCGGGTAGTCCAGCCGTGGGAAGTGGGCAGTCATGCAGAACTGGCACTCGTTCGTGGTGAGCGACCTGTCCGAGCCGACCGGCACGAAGTTCGTCCTGGACCTGGCCAACGCCGACGGCCAGCCGTTGACGCCGCTGGTGCTCAACCCGCTGACCTCGACGCCGGCGCCGCAGGGTCCACGGCCCAACCAGCTGTGGTGCGTCGACGGCAACCTCCTGGTCAACCGGCTGAACGGCCTCTACGCGAACGTCACCGCGAACCTGACCGCGCCGGGCACGCAGGTCATCGCCTGGCACGGGAACGGAGGGGTCAACGAGGTCTTCACCCTGACCGACGGCGCGTTCATGAGCTCGCTGGGCAACGGGACGCTCGCGCTCACCGTTCAAGGCGGGTCGACCGCGGCGGGCACCCCCGTGGTGGTGGACAGCTGCACCGGGTCGCCCGCGCAGACCTGGACGCTGTGGCCGGCCTACCCGGTGCAGGGCATCCTGGGGCTGCCGACCGGGCAGTTCCCCGCCTACACCGGCGGCCAGGGCACCGCCTACGACTCGATCAACGAGCAGCTCCAGCAAGCCGAGCTGCTGCCGCGCACGATGACCGTCGAACAGTCCTACAGCAACCTCACCATCAGCCCGCTCACGCTGTCGCTGTTCATCAGCTCCTCGGCCACGTGCCCGACGGGGGTGTCGGCGACCGACTGGAGCGCGGTGGTCACCTCGCTGCAGCAGCAGCTCAGCCTGGCCGACGACATCCAGCGCCTGTTCGGCGAGCTGACCGGGTTCATCAACTCGTTCTTCATCAACAGCGAGGCGTTGCTGGACGAGCTGGGCGCGGACGTGGGCCTGGGGTCCCAGTCGCACACCGCCGCCACGGTCCTCGCCCTGGTCGAGGGCACCGTCTACACCGCGCTGTCGGCGCTGGGGCCGGTGGCCTCGGTGGTGGCGAACCTGATGAGCACGGCCTACAACGTCTACGAGACGACCACGAAGAACCCCCTGGCGACGTTCGAGGGCGCGTTCGCCGACCTGTGGGGCGCGCTGAGCGAGGCCTACACCGGCATCCTGGCGGCGGCCGGGTCCACGGAGACCTCGGTCCTGCAGAGCTGGGCCCAGATGCAGGCCTTCCAGTCGGGCATCGCCGACGGCGAGCTGAACTGGTCGGCCGAGCTGACCGGGCAACTGGTGGAAGCGGCCACGCCCGGCTACTCGCTCGCGATCATGCAGGCGCTGGTCCCGTCCCGGTACGGCAACCAGCTGTGGGCGCAGTACCCGCGGTCGCAGGGCCCGGTCGACGGTCCGCAGGGCGCGCAGTACAGCGTCGCCCTGCCCGGCGGGGTCTACGACGTGAACCTGCTGGCCTCGGGCGCCTCCTCCGGCGACTGCCCCAGCGAGGCGGCGCTGGCCGACATCTGGAACAACGGCGCGGTGCCGCAGGACGTGTTCGGCAACCAGAACGGGTGGAACCTGTACACGCACTACCAGGACTGCGACGCCAACACGCTGTACACGACGATCTGGAACCAGACCCCCGACGACCTGTCGGTGACGGCGTGGACCTGGAACCAGACGAGCTTCGTCGCCGGTGCGGCGACCCGGCCGTTGGCGGCGTGGTCGAGCATCACCTACGGCACCACCAACGAGACCACGAACACCGATGTGGGCTTCAACGTCTTCAACCCGGCCGTGTCGACGTCCACCCCGGTCGCGACCTTCCACGGGCACATGGACGTGGCGGTGCTCAAGGCGGGGAACGTGTCGGTGACGGCACAGTCCACAACAGACGACTACCAGCTGGTGAACACCCAGTGCGCCAACGGTTCTTTCCACAGCGCGCAACCGGGCCTGATCCAGATCACCGTCACCACCGACACGGTGACCAACGGCACGCCTCCGGCTGTGCAGTTGGTGACGCACCACGGCGATCGACGTGCCCCGGTAGGGTCGCCGACCCCGTAGCGCCGCTGAACCTGCTCACGGGCCGGAAGCCTTCCCGCGGACCCCGGAAAGCCTGCCGTAGGACCAGTTGACCCTTGCAGAACAGAAATTCCCGGCTCATCACACCGATTCCACTTCAAATTCGACAAAAACGCAGACTAAGCGCCCTTGACGACGAACTGCCCGTTTTCGACCGCAGCCGCGCGAACCCGCTGATACAGCTCGGTGAGCGTCGCACTCACCGACACCCGCGGGAGCTGCAGGTTGTCCAGGTCCTCAGCGGTAGCGCTCACATCCGACCACCCCTGCCCCGTCAGGTGCCGCATCAGCGCCGGGTTCAACCGGTCCACCGCCCGCACGAGCCGCGCCTCCACCGTTTCCGCTGCCTCGTGCTCGTGCCACACCGCGAGCATTTCGGAGGCAATGGGTTCCGGGAGGGAACCGAATCGTTCCTGAGCCGACTGCTCCTCCGCCAACGCCTTCTGCCGCTTGGCTTCCGCGCTGCCCTCGGCGGCACCGTCGGTGCGCCAGGCGGAGGGGTCGCCGGTGTCGATCTCGACGAGGTCGTGCAGGAGGCACATCTTGATCATCTTGTCCAGGTCGACGGGTGCGTTGAACTCGCGCTCGAACTCGTCGCGCAGGAGCCAGCAGATCAGGGCGAGGTGCCAGGAGTGCTCGGCCACCGACTCGGGCCGGTCGGGGGTCGCCAGGTTGTGCCGCTCGACCTCCCGCAGGCGCGCGGAGAACTGGATGAACGAGTACAGGCGATCAAGGGTGGAGGTCACCGGGCCGAGCGTAGAGCAATGCCGGCCACCGCGTGTTTTCTCCTGACGAGGAATGGCATAGCCCCGGTTTCCTCGATCAGCATCGGAGAGTAGTGCAGAAGACCACCCTTCCGGGGCAACGGCGTGAGAAATTCCTCGTGCACATGAATCAAGAATCACGCTGAGTCGCAAGATGGATTTCAGACTTACCTGTTCTGACCGGAAGAAGCGGTCGGCCCAACTCAAGAACTCACTCGTCCAGCCCTATGCACATAACGGACGACAAGGACAACACAACCGCTCGTTCACAGGTCGCGCTAGCTTGGGGGAAGAGCGCCTCGGTGCGCCACCAGCCTCCACTGGAGGGCAGGCGGCGAGAACGCATGCTGCCGTGGATGACAACACGAAACCGTGTCACCACGAGGGGGAATTCGAATGGCCAAGGTTTATGACGCTGAGTTTCTGCGCGCCCACTTGCCGGGTGTGTCCAACCGGGTGACGACGCTGCGCGAGTGCCTGGAGCCCGGGAGCCTGTGGCAGCCGGTGCTGCAGCTGACCATCGTCACCGACATCGACGGGGAGCCGCACGTCCTCAACGGCACGCGCCGCGCCTCGGCGAACCGGACGCACCCGAACGTGGTCAGCACGCCGACGAGCATGCTGCCGGTGCCGCTGGCCTCGGCGATCCTCGACGACAGCAAGGGCTCGCTGGAGGAGGAGCTGCCCCTGCTGCTCGACGAGGTGCGCTCCGACGACCTGCGGGTGGTCGCCCGCTACGCCGAGAACGACGTGCGCCCGGTGCCGCGCACCGCGGAGGCGCTGCCCTACGCCGTGGCCGACCTGTTGGCCCGCAAGCTGGGCTGCGGCACCGCGCTCGAGCACGCCACCGCCGAGGAACCGCTGGCCACCTGCTCGCTGTCCATGGTCGGCGGCGGGTTCAGCTACGCCGCGGACGGCGACCTGGACGAGGACGGCCTGGCCGAGCCGCTGTTCGAACCGCTGCTGATGTTCGGCGTCGTGGTGCGCTGGCAGGACCCCGCGGTCTTCCCGGAGCGGACCGAGTCCTACGACGGCATCGTCTGGACCCGGCTGCCGGACTACCAGGAGGGTGTGCGGACCAAGCGGATCGAGGCGTTCAACCCGAAGTTCGCCGAACCCGACTACATCGCCGACGCCGACGAGATCAGCGTGTGCGTGCGGGGCCTGTGCCTGCAGACGGCGAACATCATCATCGAGTCCGGCACCGTTGACCACAGGACGGTCTCATGACCGCCGTCGACCGGACACCCGCCCTCCCCCGCCTGGACTCCCGGAGCGTCCGGGCCGACTTCCCGCTGCTGACCGCCTCGGACGCGAGCTCGCTGGTCTACCTCGACTCCGCGGCGACGACCCAGCGCCCGCGCGCCGTGCTCGACGCCGAGCGCGAGTTCCTGGAGCACTCCAACGCCGCGTGCCACCGCGGTGCGCACCGGCTCGCGGAGCAAGCGACAGCCGCGTACGAGGACGCCCGCACCACCGTCGCCGCCTACCTGGGCGGGGACCCCTCCGAGGTCGTGTTCACCAAGAGCGCCACCGAAGCGATCAACCTGCTCGCGTTCTCCCTCGGCTCACCCGGCACCGGCGCGGACAGCCTGTCGATCAGGCCCGGCGACGAGGTCGTCGTCAGCGAGCTGGAGCACCACGCCAACCTCGTGCCGTGGCAGGAGCTGTGCAGGCGCACCGACGCCACCCTGCGGTACATCCCCAGCACCACGAACGGTTGTCTCGACCTCACCGTGCTCGACGAGGTGATCGGCGAGCGGACCGCGCTGGTGTCGGTGACCCTCCAGAGCAACGTCACCGGCGCGGTCACCGACACCGCTCCGATCGTGCGCGCCGCCCGCCGAGCGGGAGCCCTCGTCGCGGTGGACGCCTGCCAGGCCGCAGGCCGGATCCCGATCGACGTGCGCGCGCTCGACGTGGACTTCCTCGTGCTGTCGAGCCACAAGATGCTCGGGCCGAGCGGCATCGGCGTGCTGTGGGGCCGGTTCGACCTGCTGGGGCGGATGCCGCCGTTCCTCACCGGCGGCTCCATGATCGAGACGGTCACGCTCACCGGCGCCACCTACGCCGACCCGCCGCGCCGCTTCGAGCCCGGCGTGCCACCGGTGTCGCAGGCCGTCGGGTTCGCCGCGGCCATCGGCTACCTGCAGGGCCTGGGCGAACAGCGGGTGCTCGACCACGAGGTCGAGCTGACCGGATACGCGCTCGCCGAGCTGCGGGCGCTCCCCGGCGTACGCACCCTCGGACCCGACGACCCAGCGCGCCGGCCCGGGATCATCAGCTTCGTCGTCGACGGGGTGCACGCGCACGACGTGGCGCAGATCCTCGACGACGACGACATCGCGGTGCGGGCAGGTCACCAGTGCGCATGGCCGCTGCACCGGGCCCTCGGCGTCACAGCGACCGTCCGCGCCAGCGTGCACGTCTACAACGGACACGACGACATCGACCGCTTGGTCAGCGGCGTGCGGCGGGCCCGCGAGTTCTTCGCCGCGCAGGGGTTCATCGACCTGGAGGAGCACGCGTGAAGCTCGACGACCTCTACCGGGACGTCATCGCCAAGCACTACCGCCTGCGCAGCGGCCACGGCCTGCAGGACGAGTTCACCGCGGAGGTGCACAAGGTCAACCCGTCCTGCGGCGACGAGATCACCCTGCGCCTGCGCCACCACGACGACATCGTCGACGAGCTGAGCCACGAGGTCGCCGGCTGCACGCTGAGCCAGGCGTCGGCGTCGGTCATGCACACCCTGGTGATGGAGGCGAAGACCGCGGACAGGGTCGCTGAACTGCACGACGCGGTCCGCGACTTCCTGCGCGGCACGACTCCGGAGCCGCCGGCCTCGGTCGGCGCGATGGGCGCTTTCGAGGCCGTGCGGTCCACCGGAAGCCGCGTACGTTGCGTCCTGCTTCCGTGGCAGGCCCTCACCGCTGCGCTCAAGAGCGTCAGGTAGCTGGTTCGTGGCCACGACTTGGGCGTGCCTTGTGGACGGCGAGGTGGAGGTCGGCTCGCAGGCGGTGATTGACGTGTTGCGCGAGCTGCCGACCAAGTCGAGTATGCGCGGTCGCTGACCAAAGGACTCGTCGTGGAGCTCACGGTGAGGCGGCGTCCACTTAGGACAGAAAACAAGATCGCCCGCCGAACCTGTTTGCGCAGGTCAGCGGGCGATTCTTGTGCTATCCAATTGTGGACCTGACTACACAGCATGAGAACTCTGTTGTAGCAGCTCAGGGGCCCGAACTGGCCATCAAGGCCGTTGGCCACCGCATGTAGTACCCCTGATAGACAGGTCCCCGACTGGCTAAGGAAGCGGCGTCTTGCCGCGCCGCTTCCGCCAGAATCGATGCCACCGTACCCGCCACGTGAGTTGGGGCTCAGCCATAGGCTCGTAGCCCATAGCGACCTGCTGTTCTCTGATGCTTATGCGCTCAGTGGGAGTCGGCCCGCTGTTCTCTGGATCGTCGTGTACATGTTCGACGGGTTCAGCCAGATGACGTCTCCACCACTCCCCACTCGCATCCCGGAAGATGACCGTGGTGCCCAACGCTGGTTCGCCGGGGTGGTCGGCGTTAATCCAAACGAAGCAGACGACGTACTCCGACTCGGGATCGATGACTCCGACCTCGATCGAGAACTCATCCCACGTGCTCTTTCGTCCCCTGTTGACCAACTGGATGCGAGCGGGTCCAACAAGCTCCTTACTGCCGTTGTGGATCACGGCTGTGGCCTGAATGAGCGGCGCTGTGGCTCTCCAAGCGATCCTGTCGTCCCCCATAGGGTCGGGATTCGGAATCATCTCTACGTGGAACAGCCGGTTGCTGAGCCGCGCCCCCTCCGGGAGGACGTCGACAAGTGCGCCAATCTCGTGATGCTTGACGTGCGTGATCTTCGAGTACACGAGCCGTGCTTGCTCTTCACGCTTGATCTTGATGTTGCGACGATAGGTGAACGCAGCGACCAAGAGCGCTGAGAGGGTGCCGATCGTGCCGAGCCAGTTCCGCACCAGCTCCCATCCGGCAGCCGTCATGCGACGACAATAGTGGACAACGCGATGCAGTCCGACACGCCCCAGACTGTCACAGTGGTTTAAGTCCGCAGGTCCACCAGCAGCTTTTCTGCTTCCACCTTCGCGGGCTCTGAGAAGCGCGTCGGGGCTCCACGCCTGTCGGCAATCCTTATCGCATTGGCACAGTGCATGAGCTGCGACAACTTGCCCGATCGCGTCTGGAGATCATCGGCGAACGCCGTCTCGACGCGCGCGAGCAGCTCGGGGTCGGGCAACGATGCCTGCCACAAGGTCGCCGCATCGTGACCTCGCGGAGCAAGGCCCCAGTCCTGCCAGTCGATCAGCAACCCAGACACCGTCACGTTGCCCCAATGCAGGTCAGCGTGCGCCGTTCTCCATTCATCCACTACCGTGTCCACCTGCTCGAACACCTGACCGATCCGACGTGTCAGGTGCTCCTGACTCACACCCACACGCTCGGTCGGATGCTGCCCCAGAGAACTGAGCGACCGGCACAGCGTGCTCCACCACTCGTCCGGCAAATCCTTGGCAGCGTCCAGGCCGCCCGCCACTCTCACCGACGGTGAGGAGACGAACTCCACCTCGTCGACACGCCACACGAGGTCACGAACCGGATCGGCCCACGTCGCGCTCTGGAACCAGCCGGGGATCGGGACACCTTCGATCGCGGACGCGGCCTCCAGCCCGACCCACGCGGCGCTCTTGATCCGCCACGGGAGACGCTGCTCAATCCGTGCCCACGTTCCGCGACTGGTCCGGAACCCCTCGGTTACGCCTCCGACCCCGTGTACGACCGTCGTTCGGTCCAACTCAAGGTTCAACGCACGCTCGACGTGCTCCAGCACATCGTCATGCTCGTTCGCGCTCGTATCGAAAATGGCGATGGGCCGAGCCTGACCCGGTTGTGCTGCTGACACCGAAGCAATCCTTCCTGACGAACCGGACGACATCCTGTCGAACCTAAGGGCACTAGTCCGAACCGGTAATCAGTTCGCGGTACTTGTCGACCGCTTCGCAATCCACTTCGAGTTGCGTCGCGTCCAACAGTTCGGCGAGATGCTGTTCGCTGCTCGTACCTACTGCCAGTCTGGTGCACTGCGGCAGTTCGAACGCAAGCCTCACCGCCGCCTGGACCGGGGTATGGGCCTGGTCCGGTTCGAGGAACGGTGTGAAGTTGGTCGACGTCCACACGCGGTTACTCGTGCTTCCGGCGAACGGGCTCATCCCCCAACGCCGATCAGGCTTGACGTCGAACTCCCAGGCCAGCCGCTCGGCCGCGTTCAGTTGTTCGGCGCTCAGAGTCAGCCCCGCACGGACCATCAGGATGCTCGGCGCTGGGCATCCGGTGCCAGCCTGCAGGACGTCGAGCAGTGGACCAGGTTCCCATGAAGAGATGCCCCAGGCGTCACAAAGTCCCAGCTCGACGGCATTTTCCAACTCGGCACAAGCGTCGGCGAAATAGTCGAATGCTTGTGCACGATGAAGTGACCGAAGACTTTCCTCAGGGTTGTGCAACAGGACCACTGCGGGCGGTACTGAGAGGTCGCATACAGCCTGCTCTACCGCCTGTCTCAGCCCCCATCGCCGAAGCGAATGACGGCTGGTGCCCCCGGCTCGGAAGAACCCCACCTTGGTCGAGATCGTGAACTCGTGGATGAGGTCGCCGGCCGCCTTCGCCAGCGTTCGATGCCCGTGGAACGCCTGGTAGTTGAACGCCGTGTCGAGGTCCGTGACTCCGAGCGTCAAAGCTTGCTCAAGCAGCTCGCGGCTGGGACGAGTCCGGTGAAACCCGAGTGCAATGCGTCGGTCAGCTCTGCGCACAACCCCTCCTTCATGAAGATCTCCGCAAGGGGTGCAGCCTCAATGCCGGTCAGCTCGGAGACGCTCGAAATCGACACGGGGTAGCCCGAGAGCAACAGCCTCGCCGCGGCCTCGGCCCGGAGGTTGAGCCGAAGTCGCTTACCGACGCTCGTCACAGTCACCTCGCTGGCGTCAACGGCGATGTGCGGGGGGAACGGGCTGACGCAGACGACGTCGGACACCGGGCCGAACAGCCCTCCGGTGTGCACGTATCGGCAGGGCGGCTGTTCTGCTTCGCGTGCGGCGAGGTAGGCCGGGATGCTGAGGCGCTCAAAGTGGCGCAGCATCGCGACGTACAACTGGCTGTGCTGAAGGCCCTGTTCCTCCTTGGTACCGAATCGGTCGAGGTCCTGACGGAACAACAGGTCCGTTCGCGTCTTGTCTCCGAGCCAGGCCATCCAGTCCACACCAGTGCGCTTCACGAAGCCGAACGTCACGTGCAGACTGAAACCCTTGTCGTCTCGATCGTTCCGTGTGGCGGTGTGCCAGTACCCCCGAGGGATGTGCATGACATCGCCCGGCTGCATGGTGCCGGACCAGACGACTTCCTCGCTGGGGTCGGAGTTCGGCACCGCGTCCCGATACATCGGCGCTTCGCGCGACGCGCCCCGCACCTCCCAGGACTTCTCGCCGGCGAGTTGTACGACGATGACGTCGTGGTCGTCCCAGTGGAGGCCGAATCCCGCTGCGTCAGCAGTCGTGAGGTAGGTGTTCACCTGGACGAGTTCGTGCGACCACCACTGAAGAGCGCGACAGGCCGCCTCCATCGTCGGATCGAAGGTGTCCATCGCGTCCACGACGAGCGTGCAGCCGGTGCGCATGAGGCGTGACAAGGTGTCCATATTCGCCATCGGCAGGCTCTGACCGCGCCTGGTGACGGAGGACGTGAGGAACTGGTTCGGGCGCAGTTCCTCTCCGTTCTGGAAGCAACGAAACTGAGGTGGTGCAAGGCTTCGACGCATTGCAGCGTCGAGCAAGCGCTGGGGCGTGAGCAATCGGCTGTACAGTTCGGGGTCGTCGAACGAGCCGCGGGCGAACCCACGCCCCAGCGGCGCTGCACCACTCCACCCGAGCGCCTTCTCAATCATCTCGATCAGTCGGTGTTCCACGGTGTCCTCCTCGGCGTCGTTAGAACCCGGTGGGGCACCACCCGTCATGGCGCCCCACCGAATGAATGGACTTCAGGACCGAGCCACGATCAGCCCGCGCTTTCGGCGGGGATGTTCAGACCGTCGCCGACGTAGCCGTCGCCGCCCGCGTCCTCCGACGCGTCAGAGTGGGAAGCGTCCATGCGCCCACGCACCACCGACAGGTCTTCGACCGCCAGCACAAGCGAGCTCACGGTGTCCATGCCGTACCTCCTTTCGTTGCCGAGTAGGGACAGACCGGTGTGGAGGTGCGCACAGGCACCTCATCGGAGAAGTTCGACTCGCGTGTTGCCGATGTGCTCGCCGCGCAGCTATTCCTGCCTGTGCTTCGCGGCTGGGTAGCTGCAGTACGGGGATAACGTTGAGAGCCCAGTGACGGCTTGTTCCAGCGTTCCGACACAGCGGAAGATGACCGGTGACGGCGCGAATGGGTCTGACCAAGTCCGCTGCCTAGGTACTCGCAGCGCAACGGCGTAGTTCTCAGCCCATGCAGCCACGGTGTCGATGTGGTCAGGGAATGTCCTGTGCCAGAGAAGCCCGTCGTCACTTCCCGTCGAGTTGGGCAAGGGCAACACCATCAGGCCCATCTCGTGCAGGCGTATGAAGAGGCCTTCAAGTTCGTGGCTTGCACCCGTAGCCGCAAGAAGAGTCATCGCTGCAACGCCGTCTGCGCGCAGGCGACGACAGTGGCCACCAACGGAAGCATCGTCGTGCCGGGAAGAGGGGGACAGATCCAGCGCAGGCAGGTGGAATTGCGCATAGGATCTGGCGGCAGCTGGAACAGCGCGGTCCCGCCGTGGTGCGTCACGCCACGCAGCTCCAAGATTCCCAGGCTCGTGATGCTCGGCGGTTGTGCCTGGCAAAAGAAGGCCCAACGGCGGCCGGTTGTCCCCGTGATCTCCAAGACCGCTGCGTCCAGCCAAAGCTGTTTCAGGGAGTTGTTTACCTCACCCGCAAGGCCGCTCGGCATCGAGATGACATCCACACGCTGCCCGCACACGAGGAAGGTGCCCTCGGCGACCTTGAGGGTTGGCCAGCTGACCCCGTCTGCATAGTCCTGGGTCGTGACAGGCGAGGGGTGAGGTGCCACCGCGCCGCTGCGATGCACCTCACCCCCCGAGGAGGCCGGTGATGCCGCAGTCGGGGTGCACCTCACGGCCTCAGAACGCAGCACCGACCGCGTGCCCGCAGGAGTGGGGACGGCAACGCGTCTGGTGTCGGTCTGCGTGGTCATTTGATTTCCCCGTCGTCTGTTTCCCGTGGAAGTCCTAGGCCTTGTGGCACCCATTGGTGACGCGTGCCACAAGCTGCTGACAAGACACAAAGATGGTCGTTTGAGTCGATCATTGGCAGGTCATGAACCGATCATCTGCTGATCATCAGGTGGTCATGACACCGCAGACAGGCCACGAATGGCCGATCGACGCCTACTGTTGAGGCGACGACGGAGGTCGAAAGATGGCGCAGCCTGAACCGCGCACGCGGCTTGAGCAGCTTGTCCAAGGTGCCACCTTGACCGTGGCCGAGTTCATGGCGGGCTACGCGACTGCTGCCGCCGAGATGGGCGAGACAGCAACGGTCAGCGAGCCGCAGGCGAGGCGCTGGCTAAGGGGCGGCTCGGGAAGTCCGCTGCCTATCGCACGCCGCGTACTTCAGCACTGGTGGAAAGAACCGGTTGACCGCCTGCTCGGGCCACCCGACCACGGCACCGCAAGTGCTGTGCCGATCGTCGAGTTGAGCAAGGAGGAACAGATTGTGAAGGCTGGCCGGGATTCCATGGAGCACGCTATCCACGCTGCGTCTGCGCTGGACCCGTCCGCTCTTGAACAGCTTCACGCGGATGCGCGACGAGCAGCACACGCCTACTACGTCACGCCACCGTTCGAAATGTTCACAGACCTGATGCGGCTTCGGAATGTCGTCTATACCCAGCTCGATCGCATCGAGAAGCCTCGGCAGAAGGCCGAGCTGTACCTCATCGCCGGCCAGGTGTCCGGACTTCTCTCGTCCGTCTCCTGGGACCTCGGCTATCCAGACGTCGCTGAGGAACACGCCCGCGCTGCCCACACCTACGGATCAGTGATCGATCAACTGTCGTTGCAGGCATGGGCGCGAGCACATCAGGTGACTTGTGCTTTCTGGTCTGACCAGCCTCGCCGGGCAGTCCGCATCGCGGAGGCTGCGCTGGTCACAGCGCCAGTTGGAACCGCCCGAGCCCGCCTGCTTTCCGTCCAGGCGCGCGCTCTGGCGATGATTGGTGCGCGCGACGAAGCAGTCAACGCACTCGATGCGGCGTTGACCGAACTTGACCGAGCCGGAAGCGACCCGCTTCTTGACGAGGTTGGCGGCGAACTCGGATTTGACCGTTCGCGCCGCGCACTGTGCGCAGGTGCGGTCTACGTAGCACTCGGCAACGGGACGCGCGCGGAAGCGGAGGCGACCGCTGCCCTGGAGCTGTTCGGCCAAATGCCCGACGAAGTCAGGTGGGGAGCCGGAGAACAGGGCGCTCGGATCGACCTCGGAACTGCACGGGTCCTGAAGGGCGACTTGGCAGGAGCCGAAGCCGCTTTGTCGTCTGTGTTCGAGCTGGAGCCTGATCGGCGCACTGAGGCGTTGGTCCGGCGCCTGACGCGGCTTGGCGGTGTAATCGGGGCCGAACGGTTCCGTAGCGCAATCGAAGCCAAACGGCTCGGCGAAGCCATCGAAGACTTCGCCGAGCGGAGCTTGCCGCGCACAACACCACGCCGCGCAATCTCTCCATGAGCGGAGCTACTGATCGCCCCGGTGTTCAGCCCACGCCTTCAGGACAGCGGCTTCTCGTTCCGGGGCGATCCCTAGTTCGCCTTTGCGCTCGTGCTCGACCAGCTCGCCGTCGTGCATCCACGCCCACGTGTCCGTGACCGTGTCGCGCAGCGGCCTCGTCGTGAGCCCGTTCGCGCGAGCCGGTGAAGCGTCGACATCCCAAGCCCCTGCGTAGGTGCGCCAGATGGGAAGCTCAGTCCACTGTTTGACGCCTTGATCAACCAGGTAGTCCTCGTCGACCCAGACCATGTCCGCGGTCGACTTCGTCACCTCCGCACAAGCCCCCAGGAACGAACCGAAGGTGTCCGTTCCTGGAGCAGTCACATTGAACACGCCCGCTGGTGCCGTGAAGGCGAATTGCGCGACGTCACGAACGTCAACCGGCTGGATCGATCGGCCAGGATCGCCAGGACACAGGACCTGTCCGCCACGCTCGAATCGCCTCAGCCACCAGGGCAACCGGCCTACGTATTCGCGTGGGCCGAGGATCACCCCTGGGCGGAGGATCGTTGTTCGCTCCGTCCCGAAGGTCTCCAAGATCGCGCGCTCGCAACCTGCCTTGCCGAAACCGTAGGTAGAAGGTCCCGGATCGCCGTCGTATCCGAAGTCAGGACCTGCATCCGATGGGCAGTCAAGAACAGGGGAGTCGCCAGTTAGTGGGGTGGTCGGCCAGCCCTCGTAAACCGACACTGTGCTGATAAAGACGTAGCGCGCCGCAACAGGCTCCAGGGCGCGAGCCACAGCGAGCGCTTCGCGGGGAACGTAGCCGGTCGTGTCAAGCACGAGATCCCACGGTCCGGCGTCGGCCAACCGCGCGAGGTCTGCCTCGTTGGTTCGGTCACCGCGGATCAGCTCCACGCCAACCGCGCCTTCCCCTGAGTGACCACGCCGGAACGTGGTCACCTGGTGCTGCGCCGCGAGCGCGGCATCAACTACGGCACGACCGAGGAACCAACTGCCGCCCAGCACAAGTACGCGCATTCCGCCATCCTCGCGAAGATCAGGCAGTCGAGTCCAGCCGGGGAACCACCGCCGTCCCTCGCCGGCGTCCGACGTCAGCTGCCCTCGGCGCTTAGTTGCTCGATGAGGCGGCGGCACGCGTCGGCCTCGCGTCGGGGCAACGGGACGTTGCTGAACACGTGCTCTTCGAACATCTGCGGCAGTTCGCTAACGAGGCCGCGTTCTGCGGCGAGCTCGCCGATCAGGTTGTAGAGCAAGACGGTGACGGGTGCGCCCTGCCGGATGCGCAGGACCCGGTTGCCGTTCCGGTCGGTGCTGATCTTCCAGTGCGGTCTCTGGCCTGGCACGAACGTGACAAGCGGCTCCACAACGAACATCCCCCATCTCGCGGCCGACAAGGTTGTCATCGGGCCGCTTCCCTCCGCACGTCGCCTTGTCCTCCCCGACCAGTAGACGCGCTGGACCAGCCGTCGTTGGCTGATCATTCAAGTATCCGATCCCGACACCGTACAACGTCGGCGAGTTCGGCCGCTGAGGGTCAGGACGCCGTCTCAGGGGACTGCGGGGACGCAGCGGGCAGGGTGTTTCGGAGGGTCTGTGCCATCGCCAGGAGAACGACCCGGCCTTCCGGGGTGAGCTCGTTGTAGAAGTCCAAGAGGTTGGCCTCGTCGACGTTGAGCGGGCGGCCGTTCACGGGGAACTCGGAGTCGAGTGCGAAGGCCTCGCTGACCTCGTCGATGCTCGTGCCGAGGGCCGTTGCCAGGCGTTCCATGACGTCCAGGTTCAGGCTGCGGTGATCCCACTTGCCGCGGACGTAGCGCGACAGGCTGTCGTGCGGCAGGTTGTTGTCCCGCTCGATCGACCTGATCGACCGCCCGCCCGCGTATTTCCTGACGAGTCTGCCGATGTGGGTCTCACGGCTACCGGCGTTGTGGCTGCCTGACTCACCTGTGGTCATGTTGTTCCCCCCGCGCCGTCCTGCGTCGTACTTCCCCTGAGGCAGACCGGCTGAACCCAGTTGCGAAGTGCGCCATTCCTACCAACTGGTCGCACCCATAGGCCAATTTTCGACCGTCCAGCGGTCGACCGCGACCCGCCGTTGGTCTACTCACGATCGCCCCACCGTTGTTCGGGGCCGAATCGTAATCGAGATGGTCCACTACCGAACGACCAGTTGGCCAGCCTGACCTAACACACGCCTGTCACCAGCGACGCGACAATCTGAGCGAGTGTCGTGTTTCCGCTTGACGTCCTGGTTGAGTTCAGGCAACGTGGAATTGCAAGGTCAACAACTTTCGTCACAAGTCCTGGGGGGCTTCATGAGGAAGCGACGCGCGCACGGTCGGGTGTCGGCCGACGTGGAAGCGATGCTGTCGGCGTGGATGGCCGAGCTATCGAGGGCCGGATGCCTGCGGGTGTCCGGCCGCGAGGGCCGCTGACCACCACAGCTTGCTCACCGGCCGCCCAGGGAGGGCGGTCCCGCAATGACCGACAACAGCATCACCGTGTCCACCGTCCACGCCGTTGCCCTGGACGACCAGGCGCACGACATCACCCTGTTGCGCATCGTCGAGGAGCAGATCAACCGGCTCACCAGCCTGCGCAACACCTTGCGCGGCACCGTGAAGGACCGTCTCGGCGATCAGGAGTTCGGCACCGTCAACGGTGTTCCCGTCGTCCGCTGGTCCAACGAGTTGCGCGTGACGATCTCGCCGAAGCTGCTCCGCGCGCGGCACCCGGAGATCGCGCGCGAGTGCGAGGAGATCGCACCCGTCCGGAAGTTCTGGTTGCTGGACGCGGCGTGAGCACCCGGAGGAAGTCCGGCCGGTCTCGGGGGACCGGCCGGGCTCGCTCTGGGGATGCCCCGGCCGTGCTGGGTGATCTCGCCGTCGAGGTCGCCGAGCACCTGATCGGCCTGCCGCTGGACTACGGCACCACTGTGGAGCAGATCGCCGCCCTGCTGGCGGCCGAGCCGCGCAACCGCCCGGCCGTGTGTGCGGTGACGGCCGTGATCGTGGACGACGCGTTGCGTGATCCGTTCCGCGAAACCACGGCGAACCGGTGGCGCACGGGGATTCCGTCCTGGGTTGCACCGCCGATGATCGGCGTGACCGTGCGGCGGATGCTCTCGCTGGACGTGCTGGTGCCCACCGGCCGTTACGTGCGCTCGGACGACACCAAGGGCAAGAACGGCGGGAAGCTGATGCGCGTCTACGCGCTCAACCTCGCCGCGCCCGCCCTGCTGCACAGACGCGCCGACGCCGAGCAGCCCGCCGCCTGAGCCATCTGTCTTCGTTGCCGCGCATCGACGCGCGGCCATCTCGTGCTGACCACTCGCCATTTTCCGTTACGGGGGACCGTTTCCGTGGCACGTGACCACGCCCGCTTCTACCTGTCCATGTGGGACGACCAAGACTTCATCGACCTGTCCGCGCTCGCCAAGATCGTGTACGTCCAGCTGTGCATGCAGCGCAAGCTGGCCTACTCCGGTGAGATCACCGTCTCGGTGAAGCGCTGGGCCAAGGCGCACCCGGACCAGGACACCGACAGCATCCGCGCCGCGCTGGCCGAGCTGGATGCCGCCCGCATGATCGTGGTCGACCACGACACCGACGAGCTGCTGATCCGGACGTTCATCGCCGACGACAAGCTCTACAAGCAGCCCAACGTCCTGCGCGCGGCGTTGCGGACGGCATTCGAGATCGAAAGCCCGTTGCTGCGCCGCGCACTGGCGGCCGAGCTGCGCCGCCTGCCGGTCGAGGTCACCGGCCCGGCCCCGGCCGTCGCCGCGGACGAGCTGGAGGCCGGGGCGCGGGAGCTGCCCGCGTCGGTGATGGCCGCCATGTCCGCACGCGGCCCGGCCCGCACCGCCACCGCCACGCCGGCCGCGCCCGCGGACTCCCCTCGCAGGATCGACACGACCCCGGCCGCCGCCGACGCGCCCGCCACGAACCCGACTCCGAACCCCTCGCCTACCCCTTCCGCGAACCCCTCGCGCAACCCTTCCGCGAACCCTTCGCCGCGGGGTCGGGGAGAAGGGAGTAGGGAGTCGGAGACTGGAGCACTTCGTCTTTCGTTGGTTGAAACTCCAGTGGGTGGCCCCGCGCCTGCGCCCGCGCACACGCCCACGCACGCACGCGAGGCGTTCCCGGCCGCCGATGCTTCCGGCCTCGCCGAGGCCGAACCCGTGCTCGAGGCGTCTTCGGTGAGGCAGGCCCGCCGCCGTGAAGCCGAGAGGCTGGTGGTCACCCACTGCCCCCGCCAGCCCCGGCAGGTCCTCGACCGCTTGCGCGCCGAGGTGCTCCGGCTTCTGCAGGACGATGTCGAGCCCGCAGCCATCGCCTCGGGCCTGCGGCTGTGGGCGGCAAAGCAGCTCTCGACGTCGATGCTGGCCGAGCTGGTCGGCGAGGCCATGCGGGCAAGCGTCACCGCCGCCTCCCCGGAGGCTCGTCGGCGTGCACAGGTGACGGCGGCAAACTGGGAAGCGATCCGGGCCGACGCCATCGCCGAGGACGACACCAGCCCCGTCGGCCTGGCCGTGCGCGCCGAGCTGCCCGCCCACGCCGACGCCGCCACGCTGGACGCGATCCTGGAGCGCGCGTTGCACCAGGCCGCAGGCCTCACGCCCGATCCGGTCGGACTGGGGGCGGTGGCGTGAGCGCGCCGAACGCCCAGCAGCTGACCCGAAGCACGATGCGCATGCTGCTGGCGCACTACCGGATCACCCCCGGCGACACCGCGCCCGAGGATGTGGTGACCGAGTGGCTGCGCGCCTTGCGCGGCCGGAGCGTCGGCGAGGTCCACGCGGCGTTGAGCTCGATGGCACCCAACCGGGTCCAGCGCGTCACGGCGGCCGAGGTCGCCCGGCTCATCGAGCTCGCGCGGTACCGGCCGGCCGCCGCGAGCGCGCCGAGCTCGGCCCGCCCGCCGCTGCCACGCGACCGCACCGCCGCCAAGGAGGCAGGCGCGCGAGGCGTGGGCAAGGTCTACGCGGCGATGGGCTGGAGCGGCCACGAACAGCACGCCCTGGCCCGCTCAGTGCCATGTCCCTTCTGCCGGGCGCTGGCCGGTGTCCCGTGCAGCCCCCTGACCCGCAACCGCCTGCGCCAGCGCGAGGTCCGCGACCGCGAGACCCGGATGCACCCGTCTCGCCTGCGGGCCGCGACCGAGCGCCAGGACACCAACCCGACTTCGTCCGGCGCTGCCGCGTCCGGCACCGCCACGCAAGGAGTCTCCGCATGACCGCCGCACGCCCGTTCATCGTCGACGAGGTTGTCCACACCGATCCACACGTTGTCCACAAGGGGCCGAGCTGGGGCGAGGCCGCCAACGCCCGGCTCTCCTGGGAGGTCGCGGTGGACCAGCTGATCCAGCCCGGCCAGCACCGCGTCCACCGCGAGGACGGCAGCACCGAGACCGCCGAGGTCCTGCCGCTGCTGCGCCAGGTCGAGGAAGCCGTCCTTCCCGGCTCGAAGGTCTCCGGCAAGACGCTGCTCGGGTCCCGCCCGCCCGCCAGCCTGGGCGCGCTCGCGCTGCTCGGTGAGATCCGCGCCGAGGTCCGCGGCTGCTGCCGCACGCACGGCCACCCCGAGTTCACGACGCTGGCCGAGCAACTGCGCGCCTGGATCGGGCACGCCGATGACTGGCAGCTCGATGCCCGCGACTACGTGGTGTGGGCCGCCGAGCAGGCAACACGCTGGGTGCAGCAGGCCCGCCTGGTAGTCGACCCCGAACCGCGTTTCCCTCTGCGGGGCAAGGCATGCCCGACCTGCGGCGTGGACGTGGTGCAGGTGTGGGCCGACGACCAGGACGACTACGTCCGCCGCCCGGCCCTCTACATCGACCCCGACCAGGCCGACGCCGTGTGCGCCGCGTGCGGACTGCGCTGGCCCCTGGACGTCTGGGTCCAGCTCAACACCGCACTCCACCAGCAGCTCACCCACGAGACCCTGGCCGTGACCGGGATCACTCGCGATGACGACCCGACTAGTTGACCTTCAGTCATTTCAGTCGGCATAATGGATCTCACTGGGTACTCGTGTGCCCAAAACCCCAAGCCGAAGCCCGTCACACCTCCCCCCGGTGCGGCGGGCTTTGTCATGTCCACGGGGTTTCCCTTGTCCGCGAAGACATCGGCGCCCGTCCCCCGCCGAGGTCTTCGCTCCGCGGGCGGCGGCACACCGCAGCTCGGCGCGACCGTTCCCCATCGCGCCGAGCGCGACGCCGCCGCCCGCCTCCTCCAACGCCTCGCCCGCAGCCTCATGCCGGCCGCTTCGCCAAGGGTCGCCCATCGCCAAGCCGCCAGCCCACGCCGACGTCGACAGCACCCGTCCGGCTGCGCTCGACTCGATGCGGACCGGGTTTCAGCACGTGGTCAGCATCGGCGTTTTTCGCGGGAGACGCTGGCCTGTTTTCGCAGGTCAGGAATGTGCACGAAGAATCTTAGAAAATAGATTTCCGGAGACGTTCATTTTACTTGCCCAAGAACCCCGGAAAGGACATCATTCAGAGGTAAGGGCTGAACCGGTGATGGCACACCGATTCAGCAGAGGAAATGAAAGGGACTCCGAACATGTCTTTGCTGTACCCGAGTACCGCTATCCAGGTCAGGGACAACCTTGACCACCGGCTATTTGGCGCCCAGTGCTTTGCCACTGCCAGCATCTCTCACGTGGGCGAGCTGTGCTTCGCGATCATGAAGCACTTGAAGGGGCTGGACAACGGCCACAAGCACAGCATCCGCTTTGCTCCCGGCAACCACGTCACGCTGATGGTCGGCGAGGCCCTGTCTTCCGATGAGCCGTCCGACGATGAGTACACCGTTGCGGCGGTGTTCTATTCCGACCTGTTGGGCCAGTTCAATTGGGGAAACGCGCTGGACTCGTCCGACCGCCGTTTTCACATGTGCAACCTGATGTTGCTGACCCCGGCGGCCTCGGAGGACATGCCGGGTGCAGGTCAGGTCATGCAGGCCACCAGCCGGGTATGCCCGTCCTGCGCGGCGTTCCGCGCCAATTCCTAGCCGCCGGATTCCGGGGTCCGTGAACGGCATCCCGGAACCGATGGCCCGTTGATCCACCTGTTTTCCGGCACCCGGCCGCACGGAAAAGCCCTGGCGGCTGATGGCACAGCCCCAGGGCGGCGGTCGGGTGCCCACCCGGAGCAGGAAATGAAAAGAGACTCCGAGAGGACACCTGACGTGGCTGAGGGTACTCCACCGCTGGACGCGTTGTCTGCCGCCGAGGCGGGCGAACGCTACCGCTTCGCACTGGCCCGCAGTGCCGGGCAGCTCGACGCGCTGCACCGGGCATTGAGCCTGGACGCGGACCTGATGAACGTGCTGTGCCTGCTGTACCTGGACTTGGGGACCGAGATGGTGCGGGAGCGCACCGACCCGATGGCGCTGCACCACGCCCGTGAGCGCGGCTGGGTGACCGGAGACCGCCGACTGGGTCTGACCCACGAGGGCCTGGCCGCCTGGTGGGACTGGAAGAACACCGTCACCCCGCACCTGCGTGACGAGCGTTTCCAGCAGCTCTGGCGGGACGTGACCGGATGGTGACGCGGTCGAGGGCCCAGCACGCCGCCGCCGTGGCCGCGTTGCAGAAGGACCACGCGGTGCTGCGCGTGGCCTACATGATCGCCAAGGGCTTCGGCCGCCCCGAGCACCTGGAACGGCTGTCCGACATGGCCGCCGTGATGAAGGCAATGGCACGCGGCTGGGTTGCCGAGCCGTTCGAGGAGGACTTCCCCTACCAGCTCACCGACGCGGGACGCGTCGCGCTGGGCCGGTGGTTCCGCCTCGTGGCCGATCACGTCGACACCAACCCGGAGTGCGGGGCCTTCTGGGACGCGGTGACGAGCCATGACTGAGACCTCCCAGACCAGCACCGAGGCACCCGCAGGGCTGCCGAGCACTCCCGGCATCCCGTCGATGCGGGGCACCCTCACCGGGCGGCACGCAGCCACCGAGGACGCCGAACACGTCGGGCTGTTCACCGGTCCTGAGGCCGAGAACGACACCGGGCCGGAGCGCGTGACGCGTGACTCGGAGGCCTTCCGGTTGCTGGCCGAGGACCTGCCCGTGCGGCGGGTGCAGTACGCGCTCGTCATGGGGATGACGTGGCCGTGGCTGCTGGAGAGCGTCACCACCCCGGCCGCCCGCAACCGCGCGGTCAGGCGGGGGCTGGTGGCCCGTCCGGTAGGCCTGCCGGACGCGTTGCTGATGCCGTACCAGCTCACCGACGCGGGACGCGCTGACCTTCTGGACTGGGTCACCTGCATCACCCCGCACCGGCATCTGCCCGAGGTGGACGCGCTCTGGCGCGTCGTCACCTGGATGTAGACCCGCTCGGCGGCGGCCCTTCCGTGGTCGTCGCCGAGCCCTTCACCGATCACATTCTGTTGACGTACAAGGGGAAAGTCGTTGACTGACAAGGTTGTTTTCGTGCGGCTGAGCAGTGTGCCGATGCCGGCGTGTGCGTGCGGGCCGTTCCACAACGCGCACGCACAGATCACGTGGGCGGAACAGGCGGCCGAGATCGCCCGCTACGGCAAGGGTGTGCGCGGGACGATGGCCGAGCGCGCGAAGACGTTGCGTGAGCAGGTCGAGGGTGACCGCCGCGCCGTGAACGTCATGCGGCACATCAACCGCCTCAACGGTGACGCCGTCCTGGTGGCACTGACGACCACGCCGCTGGACGTGGCGGATCTGCTGGCACGCGAGATGGTGTCGTTCTGCCACCGGCACCACCGCTTCTCGGTGACGATGGTCGGCTACGCGGTCGGCATGGTGTGGATGCTGACGGAGTTCGAGCTGGCCCGCATCGAGAGCAAGCTCCGTGGACGGCAAGCCGCGAGTCAGGCGCTCAAGCAGGTCCGGGACAGGTCGGCGCGCGACGACGGCTGAGTCATGACCGCCCAGGTGCTCGACGGCGCCCGGCTGGCCCGGCAAGATGGCACGCGTTCCTCTGGGATTTGGTGACACGAGTTTCACGAGGACAGGGAAGGCCTGCGAACTCCGGTTCGCAGGCCTTTTCTCATTACGCGAATGCACGCGCAAGATCGAAAAATAATACGTTAGACCGTTCGTAGTCACTTTGTTCAGAATTCCTCTGGATTGCTTGTGTGGCCTTGTTTCACCAGTAGTGTTCTTGGTGTCACCAACTCCCACACAGCACAGCACCGTGAATGAGTGCTGGCCGAATCCCAGAGGAAAAGCAATGACCGAACCGGCTACCCCTGCCCAGAACACCCCGGCCCCCGCCCCGCAGGCACCCGCCAAGGCCGCCACCAAGACCCCGGCCGCCAAGGTGCAGGCTCCCAAGGCCACCACCAAGGCTCCGGCCACCAAGGCCGCACCCAAGGCCACCCCGGCACCCAAGGCCCCGGCCACCAAACCCGCCCCCACCAAGACCCCGGCCGCCAAGACCCCGGCCACCACCAAGGCCGCCCCGGCACCCAAGGCAGCCAAGGCCGCCGCTCCCGCCAAGGACACCAAGGTCCCGGCCGCCAAGCCCGAGACCAAGCCCGCCCCTGTAGTGCCAGAGCCGATCAAGCCGGGCAAGGACTCGTGGTCGCGGATCGCGACCCGTAACAACGGGTCCCGGACGATTCCTGACCTGCTGAACAAGGCCGGTCTGTCCGGCTGGGACGTGAAGCCGGAAGGCGTTGTGGCTCTCGCGCCCACCGGATTGTGCATTGACTGCGAAAGGGCGGTCGGGGAACTGCACAAGAAGGAATGCCCGAGCCTGGACGAGCCGGACGCCGAACCGCGTGTCATCAAGGACGACACCTGCGTCCCGGTCCCGATGTTCGGGTCCTTCGCGCTCATGCGGAAGAACCCGGACTCGGAGTTCGGGTGGGACGTGCTCGGACACACCAAGTCCGAGAGGATTCCGGTCCCGATCGAGGTCCGGGCCGAAATGCTGACCTCGATCATGAAAGAGGTCAAGGGCAAGACCGGCCCTGCCGGACCGCTCTGGGAGGGCAGGGGAGCCTTTGCCAGCATCCGCCACCCCGAACCGATCATGGTGGGTGGCAAGGACCCCGTGGAACTCCGCCTGGTCCTGATCAACTCCCTGGTTCCCGGCCGCCCGTCTCAGGTCATGGTCAGCCCCGTCCGGGTGGCCAGCCAGACCACGTTCCCGTTCGACCTGGGGCACAACGCGAACCACGTCTACGACCTCGTCGCCGCCGACGACAAGGACGCGCGGATCTCGGAGACCAGTGACGCCCTGAGCCTGCTCAGCATCTACCGCGAACGGTTCGAGGAACTGGCCAATGAGCTGATGGCCCGCAAGATCACCGATGCCGAGTTCACCGGGCTCACGAACGCCCTGTTCCCCTTCCCCGGTGATGCCGCTCCGAAGGACAAGCGCGAACGGCACGGCCTCTGCTATGCCGCCATGAAGGCTCTAACTCGCGGGGAATTCGACATCACCGCCGAGATTGCCGGGACGTGGTGGGCCGCTCTCCAGGCCGTCATGATCATTGCCGAGCACATGGACCCCGCCAAGAAGCTGGAAGACGGGGACACCACGAAGGTGGACGAACAGGGCCGTGCCCTGGATGTGCTGTTCAGCTCCAAGCACTACGTGCACACCGCGTTCCGCTTGGCCCGTAAGGCAGTCAAGCCCGCCAAGTAGCCACCCGCCCGACAACCGCACACCCGAGACAGCCCCGACACACCCCGTGCCGGGGCTGTTCCGTGTCCGGGGGTGAGGCCGTGCCGTCCCGTGCCGCCCGCCCCTGCACCCGCCCAGGCTGCCCGAACACCACCGCCACCGGTGGCCATTGCCCGCCCTGCCGCTCCCGTTCCCGGCTGGCTCACGGGACCAGCGCGCAGCGTGGCTACACCGCCCGCCACCGCTCCCGGTTCCGTCCCGCTGTGCTGGCCCGAGACACCGTGTGCCGCTGTGACCGCCTGGACTGTGCCGCCCACACCGGCCGCCCGTGCCAGCAACCCGCCACCGTGGCCGACCACTGGCCGCTCACCCGCAGGGAGCTGGTATCCGCTGGCCTGGACCCTGACCAGCCTGCCCGTGGCCGTGGTCTGTGTGCCCCGTGCCATGCCAAGGCCACCGCCACCGATCCCCGCACCCGAGGAGGCTGGAACAGCCCGTGAGCCACGCCGCCGACGCCGCCCGCTCGGGCCGCACGCCCACCCCAGGGGAGGAACCCTTCCGCCGCGCACAAAGGCACAAGCCACTGAGGGCCGTTGGGGTCCCGCCAGGTTTTGCCGACGGCCGAACCCACGTCCGCAGGGCCGGTGGGTGAGCACCCACGCCGGCACGGACCCCGAGGGTCTGCTCGACGAGATCGAGCAGGCCGCCGACCAGGTGGCCGCGTGGACCGCGCGCTGGGAATCCCTTGTGCGCCAAGCCGTCGAGCGCGGGATTCCGCAACGGCGGATCGCGCCTCACGCGAACGTGGACCAGTCCACGGTCTCCCGCCTAGCCGCGCGCGAACCCTTCCCCGCCGACCACCGTTCGTGATGCACCGCGCATCACACGATGCACACCGCATCACACGACCTGGAGGTGACCCGCTGCCCATCGAGATCGACGGCATCACGAGCTCGGAGCAGATCCGCGCCGAGCTCGCCGCCGAAGGAAACCCGGTTCTGCTCGGCTTCAGCCGCGGCAAGGACAGCCTGGCCGCGTGGCTGGCAATGCGCGAGGCCGGGATCACCGTCGTCCCCTATCACCTGTACCTGGTGCCGGGCCTGCGGTTCATCGACGACAGCAGGAAGTTCTACGAGGACTTCTTCCAGACGCCGATCCTGGACCTGCCGCACCCGACGCTATACCGGTGGCTCAACAGCCTGCTCTTTCAGCCCCCGGAACGCGCGGCCGTGATCGAGGCTGCGCAGCTGCCGGAGCCGACCTACGAGGAGATGGCCGACATGCTCCGGGAGGACCTGGGCCTCGCCGGCGTGTGGAATGCCGACGGCGTGCGCGCCGCGGACTCGCCGAACCGGCGCATGGCGATGGTCACCCACGGCCCGAAACGCGAGCAGCTGCGCAAGGTCAGCATCGTGTGGGACTGGCGCATCGCCGACGTCCGCGACGCACTGAAGCGCCACAACTGCCCGCTCCCGCCCGAGTACGAGTGGTTCGGCCGCAGCTTCGACGGCCTGGACTTCCGGTTCCTCGACCCCATCCGCCAGCACGCACCCGACGACTACCAGCGGATCTTGGACTGGTTCCCCCTCGCCGACCTGGAGGTGTTCCGCCGTGGCCTCCCCGCCTGACCCCAACGCCGACCTCCTGGCACAGCTCAAGTCCACCGCCGTACTCGGCGGCCCGTCCTCGAACGCCGACCTGCTCGCCCAGCTCAACGCCGAACCCGAACCCGATCCCCTGGCCGACGTCGAGTACACCGGCGACCTCGCCACCGACGCCGGCGCGGAGCTCGACGCCCTGGCGATCGGGTTCCGCGAACGCACCAAGCGCGAGGACGAACGATTCCGCCTCGCCACCGACTCCGAGTTCTGGTGCGCCCTGTGCTTCAAGTCCCGCGAGGACAAGGAAGCGTTCCTCAAGGCCGCAGGCCTGATGCACATCGGAGACAAGTACATCGACGGCCGAGCTGCCGCCGCGCTGCTCGGCGTCGACCTGCCCACCACCGACACCGGAGAGGAGTGATCACCATGCGAGGCCGTATCGGCCGACTGCTCGCAGGCGCCCGCCGCGCCATCTCGCGCCGCGCCGCCAGCCCCTCGCGGGGCCGTAGCTCAGGGTCGTAGCCGCTGCGGGGCCGTGCATGCGGCGGCCCCGCTGTCGGTCCCTAACCTTTCAACATGGCAAACATCAACTGGGGCAGCGTGCCTGATTGGTTCGCAGGCAGCGGCGCCGTTCTCGCACTATTTTTTGCCCGGCGAGCCGTGAAGGCCGCTCACGCAACCAACGAGCAACAGAACAAACAGCTCAAACAACTCGAAGCGGCAGAGCAACGACGTAACGATGATGAGCGACGGCGACAAGCCTCCCAGCTGGCCGTCTGGCTAGAGCTGAATGATCAGTCGATATTGGTTCGGTTTGCAAACACCAGCAGCCAGCCAGTTTACCGATTGACAATTACTTCACCTCTCCTGAAACACGATTTCAACCAAATCAAGACCGTTCCAGTCGTGCCCCCTACGCCTGAGCCTTCAACACTGCAAGACGCCTCGCGAGAGATCACAAAGAACTTGCAAGGGCTCACCCGCGAAGTAAAGTTCTACGACGACGCCAACGGCGACCAGGTAATGTCCGGAGAATGGCTCCGTCAAATGAATCAAATCATGTCCAGCGCCATAGAAAATGGCGTCAATATTCGCTACCTCGACTCGTCAGGAAACTGGTGGCATCGGAGTTCCCTCGGCCAGTTAAACGAGAGCGAGAAGCTCGCTGTTTCAAGCGAGGAGGAAGAATAGGCCCCTAGAACGTCGGACGCTGATCAACGGAGGTCACGATAGGCAAGCGAGGGCCTGCTGCAAAACCAACCAAACTGCGAGTTCTGCACGGAGATCGTGCCGACCGAATCAATGCCGAAGAACCCGAGCCACCCAACGACGAAATCCGTTGCCCCGACTGGGCATCCGATAGCGCGCGCGAAATCTGGCAGAGACTCGCCCCGAGCCTCAAAGAGCGCGGGGTGCTGACCACCTGGGACGCGGATGCGTTCCTGCTGTTGTGCGAGGCCTTGGCCCGTTACCGCTCCGCAACCCAGCTCGTCAACGGCTCCGCCTTGCTCGTGCAGGGCGGATCGGGCTTGATGAAGAACCCGGCGTTGCAGGTGCAGGCCGAGGCCGAGCGCACATTCTTGCAGATTGCCGCCCGGTTCGGACTCACGCCGTCCGATCGGCAATCCATCAAGGTCGACACAGCAGCGGGCGCCGGGGGCCAAAACGCAGACCGACTGCTGTCATGAGAAGCGGTCAGGCAGCGTCCTTCACACCTTCTCCACCCTCAATCGCCTTCTTCGATGCGTCATTTTCGCAAGAGGTCGGCCAATGGATATCGATGATGTGCTTGCGATGAAACTTGATCTTGTTTCCTGGGTTCAGCCGAGGAAAGTCGAGGGGCTGGTTGGAAAGACGTCCGGTGATGCGACGACGTCCGATACGTTCGACCTCAACCCACATGCGTTCAACCCAGCCGTCACTCTGCTCGAACATCAACTTCACGAAGACACCAGGCTCGATCTCCGCCTTCTCGTCGTCGGACGGGATCTCGAAGGACTTCGGGTGCTCGCGGTTCTGCTTCACACCCGACAGGAGGTGCCACCGCAGGATGATGCGTCCCGTTGCCGCCCACTTAAGGCGAGGACCAAGCCCATCGAAGATCACGGTCTCGAACTGTTCGGCCACCCAGAAGGGCCGCATGGGGCGAGGCACCGTGTACAGCTCTGCAATCAACTCGTCACGACGCGGGTCCTCGCGCTCGTAGGCCCTGACGAGGATTCGCAACACGAAGCCGGGAGCGAAGCCGTATACGGCGATCGCCCCGAGCAGTGTCTTCCAAGAGGCGAGCGTGCTCAGCAGTTCGACAATGTTCACGCGAACCTCCCGGCCAGCCCTGCAAGCCCCGCGAACCTCGCGTCACGTCGCGCCTCCTGAAGCACGCCACCAAGCGCTAGCCGCCCTTCGTCCGTGAGCTCGTAGTAGCGACGCGGGGGGCGCTTCTCCTTGATCGAGTTGCGGTCCTCCCAGCCGTCGATCAGCCACTCTTCATCGAGCATGCGCGTCAGGATTGGGTATAGCACGCCCGAACGGACACCTGAGGTCTTCGCGAGCTGGTAGCCCCAATGCCTCCCGGTGGCATCGGCCATGAGGGCCATTGCCACCTGGACCATCGCGTGTGTTCGCCGCATAGCTCGTACTCTACATAGGTAGGGAACGGCTGTCCATCGCCATCTTCATCGGGGGTGGTCCGCCGTGACCGCGACTCGAAGAAGACAACTCCCGGTATGCGGCCGCGAGTTCGATGGGCGCCGCTGCCGCAGACGCGGAACGCACTTCTGCGCGCCCCGCGCGGATCACGCACAAGCGTTCGCTGAAGAGATCTGCGTCCACACGAAAGACCGCTGGGCGCGCAAGCCGTTCGTCCTCGCGCCGTGGCAGCGAGACGACATCGTCCGGCCGTTGTTCGGCGAGGTCCGCTGGGACCCCGAGGCCTCCTGCTACGTGCGGCGATTCCGCATCGCGTGGATCGAGATCGCACGCAAGAACGGCAAGAGCGAGCTTCTGGCGTTCGTGGCGCTGTACATGCTGGTCGGCGACGGCGTGGAGTCCGCGGAGATCTACGGCTGTGCCCGCGACACCGAGCAGGCCCGATTGGTATTCAACGTCGCGGCCCGGATGGTGAAGCTGAGCCCCGTCCTGTCACGCCGTCTGCGGGTGATCGAGCACTCGTCGCGCATCGTCGACGAGAAGACGAACTCGGTCTACCAGGTCGTGCCCTCCGACGCGCTGGGCAACCTCGGCTCCAACCCCTCGGCCGTGATCTTCGACGAGGTTCTGACGCAGCCCAACGGCGACTTCTGGCACGCGATGCGCACCGGCATGGGCACCCGCCTTGAGCCGCTGCTCATCGCCGCCACCACGGCGGGCAACGACCCGACGTCGTTCGCCAAGGCCGAGCACGACGAGTGCGTGAAGATCGCCGAGAACCCCGACCGCGCCCCGCACCGCTTCGTGTATCTCCGCAACCTGCCCGAGGACGCAGACCCGTGGGACGAGACGAACTGGTTCCTGTCCAACCCGGCGCTGGGTGACTTCCTCTCACTTGAGGCGCTGCGAGAAGAGGCGATCGAGGCCCGCAACGATCCCGCCCGCGAGAACGTGTTCCGCCAGTTCCGGCTGAACCAGTGGGTCTCGCAGTCGTCACGGTGGATGCCGATGCACCTCTACGCCCTGTGCACCGGCACCGACTCGACGCCCGCGGACCGGCTGCGGGAGCTGCACGCCGGCCGGCCCGCGTGGGGTGGCCTCGACCTCGCGTCCAAGATGGACCTGACCGCGTGGTGTCTCATCGTCCCCGCCGGCATTGACGACCGGGCCTCCGCGCTGTGGCGGTTCTGGCTGCCCGAGTCGGCCGTGGAGGCGCTGGACAAGCGCACCGACGGCAAGATCTCGCAGTGGGTCGAGGCAGGCTGGATCACGGCCACGGACGGCGAGGTCATCGACTACGACATCATCGAGGCCGACATCACCGCCGACACCGGCCTGGTCCGTGTCGCGGACATCTCCTACGACGAGTGGTCCGGCGAACCCGTCCGCCAACGCCTCGAACGCCGCACCGGCGTCCCGATGTACCCCGTCCCGCAGACCTACAAGGGCATGACCCACGGCATGACCGAACTCATGGCGCTGACCAAGTCCCGCGCCTGGTCCCATCACGGAAACCCCGTCGCCGAATACTGCTTCGACTCCGTAGAGGTCCGCCACCCCGCAGGCGAACCCGACCTCATCCGGCCCGACAAGCCCGAACGCGGTAAGACCGGCAAGCGCATCGACGCTGTGCCCACAGCCGCGATGGCCGTGGGTGGCTGGAAGCTGCGCGGCGCAAAACCAACGAAGTCGGGAAAGATGGTCGTAATGGGCTAAGCCTTGGCCTTGGCTTCATCAGGCGTCACAAGTGCGATTTCGCGTTTTACCTTCGCTATGAACTCTGCCCGCGCGCTCCCTAGTGCCCGGTATGCGTGTGCATACCGCTCACCCATCGAATCCCAGTCCACTTCAGGCTCTTCCTCGTTGCTGTCTTTACGCCGAGGCGGGCGAGGCGGCAGGAATACGCTCCATCGCAGTGCTTCACACGTGTTCAAGAGGTGGTCAGCGGCGTCGACCAGATCCCTACCTGCAAGCAATTCGATCGCGACAGCTGCATCGTTTACCAGCGATAGAGCCTCACTCATCCGCGAACTGAAGTCTGGATCTTGGAAGGCACGGCTCAGGTCATCACGGTAGCCTTTGCCTCTACTCGTTGGTCCGGACCGCACAAGTTCATCGACCGCAGCCACGAAGACTTTGTAGGCCTCGAATCGTTGAGCGCGCCACTCGATGCGGGCGTCATGCGCTTGCCTGAGCTCCTCACGCGACCGTTCGATCTCATGGCGCTCCTGATCACGCTCGCGCTCACGTTGCCACCGCAGATCTTCGCGTTCCAGCTCGCGCTTCCACCGGCGATCCTCTCGCCAGGAATTGATCCACTGACCACTGATAACACCCACGATGCCCAGTACACCAACGACTACTGGGACCCAAATCGGAACTTGTCCTGACGGCACGGCGAAGACCGTACCGGCCGTGTGGTGGTGATTGTCCTGATCACTACCAAATTCACGCTGTCGCCTGAACAGTGGGTGACCCGCCTCGCGCGGCTGCACAACAAGCAACTCCCCGAGCTCGAACTGCTGGACGCCTACTACGAGGGCGAACAGCCGCTGTCGTACATGCACCCCGAGCTCCTGCGGCGCTTGGACTCCCGGCTCCGCTCCGTGGTCATCAACTGGCCGCAGCTCATCGTGGACAGCCTGGACGAACGTCTGGACGTCACCGGCTTCCGGCTCGGCGGCGAGGCTGCGGCCGATCGGGAGCTGTGGCACATCTGGCAGGCCAACCGTCTGGACCTGCACGCCGAGCAGGCGCACGTGGACGCGCTGGCGCTGGGCCGCTCCTATGCGATCGTGGGCAGCAACGAGCGTGACCGCTCCACGCCGCTGGTCACGGTGGAGTCTCCGCTGGAGGTCCACGTTGACCTGGACCCGCGGACCCGTGAGGTCCGGGCGGCGCTGAAACGGCAGTACGAGGAGGACGGCGACGGCTACACCGAGGCCTACGCCACCCTGTACCTGCCCAACGAAACCGTCTGGTACTCCTCGGACAACGGCGGCGGCACGTGGTCGGAGATCGAGCGTGACGAGCACGGCATGGGCACCGTTCCAGTGGTGCCGATCATCAACCGGCCGCGCATCCGTCGCCGCCGGACCGCCCCACCCCGGCTCGGGCGCTCGGAGCTGATCAGCGTTCTCCCGCTGTCCGACGCAGCATGCAAGATCGCCACGGACATGATGATCTCCGCCGAGTACCACGCGATGCCGCGCCGGTACGCGCTCGGCTTCGACAAGGACGATTTCGTTGACGCACAGGGTCGTCAGCTCACGCCGTGGGAGTCCGTCGCGGGTGTGCTGTGGGCCAGCCCGAAGAGTCCGAAGGAAGATGGCGTCAGCGTCGGCCAGTTCCCCGAGGCCGACCTTTCCAACTTCCACAACACGCTCAACACCTTGGCGCGCGTGGTCTCCAGCCTGTCCGGCCTGCCCCCGCACTACCTCGGATACGCCACCGAGAACCCCGCCAGCGCGGACGGCATCCGCTCGTCGGAGTCGCGGCACATCAAGCGCGCGGAACGCCGACAGCGCACGTTCGGCGACAGCTGGGAACAGGTCATGCGCATCGTGCTGATCATCCGCGACGGCCGCATTCCTCCCGAGGCGCTGCGGATGGAATCGCAGTGGGCCGACGCCGCAACGCCGACGTTCGCCGCGCAGGCCGACGCCGCCGTGAAGCTCTACTCGGCGGATCGGCTGCTGCCGCGTCGCTTCGCCCGCCGTTCGCTGGGCTACTCCGACACCGACATCCGGGACATGGAGGCCGAGGACGCCGAGGCGTACTCGCGCGTCGCCGGTGGCGACCAGGCCGCCGAGTTCGGGCCAAAGCCCCTCCCCGAGCCACGCCGGTCCGAGCCCGCGGCCCCGTCGATCCCCTCGCCGCGCCGCCCGGCCGGGCAGCTCGGCGGCCAGGTGCTCCCGCCGCCCGCCGTGCAGTTCATCGAGCCGCGACAGCCGGTGTGAGCACCGGGCGCCGCACCCGCACCACCTGGTGCGCGCGGGCTTCCAACCTGGCAGCGACCGGCTGGCCCTCCCAGATCAGGACCTCGAACTGCCCGTAGTCGCCCAGCGCGGTGAACGCACGGTCAGCCGAGGCCACGGCGAAGCTGCGGCACCCCTGCTGATGGGCATACCGCGCGTGGCACAGCAAGGCGTGTTCGGCGGCGTTGGCGTGTGGCGGTACTCGGCACGCGGCCACGCCGAGCTCCGCCAGCACGCTGAGCGTGAAGTCCTCGTGCGTGTCCGGATGGCTGTAGCTGGCCATCACGTGATGAACCGGCCCGGCCGCCGCCACCAGCGCGCCCACCCTCGCGCGCAGCAGGCGAGGACGCGGCTGGTTCGGTCCGACCACGTTCTCCACGTCGATCAGCAGCACCTTGTCCGTTGCCTCCACGAACCCGATTCTGCGTCCGTCGACGCGGTCCGGCTCGTTGCCCTCCCCGACCGGGTGACCGGGTGGTGATGCTGATGACCGAGCCCATGACCGAGGTCGACGCCGAGTTCTACACAGCACAGCAGCGCATCGTCCGCACCGTCGCCAACCAGGCACAGACCGCCTGGCGTGACCTCGACGGCGCGGCACCTGACTCGACCGCCGCCGCAGCCGTCCGCCTGCAGGTCGTCGCAGCACTGGAAGAGGCGCAAACCGAGTCCGCCGCGCTGGCCCCGCTGTACATCGCCGCCACGCTGGCCGCGCTCGGTGCGGTGTCCAACCCGGTCGGTGCGCTCGTGGCCGCGATGTTCGCGGGTGTAGCCGCCAACGGCCTGCCCCTGGCCGCTTTAGTGGACTTCGCGTTGCGCCGCTACCGGCTGGCACTGCTCGCCGGCGTGCCCCCGTCCGAGGCCCGCGCGCTCGGCCTGGCCAAGCTGCTGACCTACGTCACCACGGAGACGGCCGACGCCGGCCGCCTCGCCCGCCACACGACGGCGATCCTCGAACCCGAGCTCGCTGGATACGAGCGCGTTGTGACGCTGCCCGCGTGCGGGCGCTGCATCCTGCTGGCCGGACGCCTCTACAGCTTCTCCACCGGCTTCCTGCGCCATCCGCGCTGTGACTGCGACATGCGGCCCGTCACCCATGACCAGTGGCGCGACGACCGGCCCGGCAACACCCCGCGCGGCCTGTTCGAGTCCATGACCCCGGAGCAGCAGAACAAGGCCTTCGGTGTCGGTGACGCCGAGGCGATCCGGGCCGGTGCCGACATCTCGCGCGTGGTCAACGCTCGCCGGAAGAACGCCGTCTACGTCGCGGGCGGGCACGCGTACACCCTCGACGCCACCACTGTGCGCGGCCACGGCCGCCAGCTCGGCGAGCTGGCCAAACAAGGCGGCCGGTACAGCCGCTCCCGCGTCCCGCGTCCCACCGCCGCTCAACTGGTCAACACCGTCCCCGACCGCGCCGAGCTAATCCGCCAGCTCCGCAGGTTCGGCTACCTGCGCTGACCTGAGGGTTTCCTATTTCCTCCTCGCCCCGGAAAGGGGGTTTCTCCTCCCGTTGTCCCAGCCGACCGACTCACCCGCCACCCCTGCCGAGAACCCGCCCAACGCCCCCGCACAGGCCCCGGCCGCCCCGCCAGTCCAGCCATCAGCCCCCGTCACCGAGCCGCCCGCCGACACGTCCACCCCGGACTACAAGGCGCTCTACGAGCAGGCGCAGACGAAGCTGTCCAAGGCCGAGACCACGGCGCGCGAGCACCGCGACAAGGCCAAGCGGCTGGACGAGATCGAGGCCTCCCAGCAGACCGAGGCCGAACGCGCCACCGCCCGCGCCACGGCGATGGAACAGCAGCTCGCCACGATGCGCCGCACCGCGCTGGACGCGGAGATCCGCGCCGCCGCGACCGGCTGGGCCGACCCGTCCGACGCGCCGCGCTACCTCGACGACCGCGACCGCTACCTCACCGAGGACGGCACCGTCGACACGGCCGCCATCGCAGCGGACCTCGCCGCGGTCCTCACCCAGCGCCCGCACCTCGCCCGCGTCGACGGCCCCCGCCGCCCGGCTCCCGACCCGTCGCAGGGGCAGCGCAACGGCCCGTCCGGCACCGCGGAGCAGATCCGCGACGCCGAGGCCCGAGGCGACTGGGCAACGGCCATCTCTCTGAAGAACCAGCGACTCGCCGCGATGGCGCGCGAGCAGCGCTGACCTGGCACAACCTTCCCTATTCACCGTGAATACTCGGCACCGCCTGACGGCGACTCTCGCGCACACGCGCAAGTAGGGACGGGCGGCCGAGAACCCCCACAACCACACGCTCGCGATGCCGCCCGCTCTCCTGCGCTGCGGCAGGTCCCCGGACGGTGGCACGCCGAGGAATCCCCTACACCCCAAGGATTCCATGCCTGGCATTGCTGCCATCGCGAACACCTACAACAGCCCGAACTACGTCGGCGAGCTCTTCGCCCTCACCCCCTCCGACACGCCGTTTCTGTCCAGCATCGGCGGCCTGACCGGGGGCAAGCGCGCGAACGGCGTCGTGCACACCTGGTCGGTGTACGACCTGCGCCCGCCGGACGCCAACCGGCAGCGCCTCGAAGGCGGCGACGCCCCAGCCGCAGAGACCCGCGTTCGAGGCCAGGACCGCAACGTCCTGGAGATCCACCAGGAAACGGTGGGCGTCTCCTACACCCGGCAGGCCTCCCAGAACATGTTCGCCGGCACGGGCTCGGCGAACCCGAACGCCGCGAGCATCGGCGGCACGAACGCGGTCCTCAACGAGATGGACTGGCAGACCCGCCAGGCGCTCGTCCAGATCGGCCGTGACGTCGAGCTCGGGTTCATCACGGGCAAGTTCCAGGAGCCCACCGACAACTCCACGGTGCGCAAGACGCGCGGCATCCTGGAGGCCACCAAGACCAACGTCATCACCAACGCCACGGCCAAGCCGCTGACCGAGGCGATGATCCTCGACCTGTTGCAGAAGGTCTGGGAGAACGGCGGCATCCAGGTCTCCGAGACCGCAACGCTGATGTGCGGGGCGTGGCAGAAGCGTCAGCTCACCAACGAGTTCGTCACGAAGAAGAACTACCAGGAGCAGTCGCGCAACGTCGGCGGCGTCTCCGTCTCCACCATCGAGACGGACTTCGGGCGGCTCAACATCATGCTCAACCGCTACATGCCCGCCGACACCGTGCAGGTGGTCAGCCTCGACCAGTGCGCCCCCGTGCTGCTGGAGACCCCCGGCAAGGGCTTCCTGTTCTCGGAGCCGTTGGCGCGCACCGGTTCTACCGACAAGGCGCAGATCTACGGTGAGATCTCGCTGGAGTACGGGCCGGAGATCGCGCACGGCAAGGTCACCGGCCTGACCACCACGGCCGCCGCTGGGGGTGGTGGCGCGTGAGGTTCACATCCAGCGTCTACAAGGAACTCGTCGTGCACGACCTCGGCGTGACGTTCGTCGACGGCGAGGCCGAGGTGACCGATAAGGCCACCGCCGACGCCCTGCGCGCACTGCCCGCGGAACTGGGCGTGCGCGCGGTCGGCGGCCGACCCGCCAAGGACCAGACGCCGAGCTGACCCACTGCTGGTGGTCGTCACAACAGGCCTGCCTGATGCAAGGCCATCGCTGAGGCGAACAGACCGCCCGCACCGGTGACGGCCACCAGCACCAGCTTGAGGACCTTGAACGCGTCGCGGCGCTTCTTCTCGTCGTCCACCCAGGAGGCAACGATCCCTGCAAAGCCGATGAGCAACGCGAGCACGACGGCGTAGATGCCGACCAACCAGGCCCACATGGGCAATCCCTTCAACCCAACGCGACAGGTGTTGAAGGGGGGAGACCAACCTCATAGCGCAAGCGTTTGGCTGCAAAGAGGTAGGCACCCACGCCAATTCTGCCATACCGCTCAGCGCGAAGCGGGTCTCTCCGTCTTCAACGCCTCGCAGTGTGCACATCGCCTTTCGCATGATGCTGCTTCCGACGTCTCGCCTGTGGATAACTCGCGGGTTGTGGACAACTGCGGCCGGTTCGGGCCTTCGAGTTGCGCGGTGGTGCCCATGTCTGCGCCCACTTCTCTGGCCACCGTCGACGACGTCCAGGCCCGCACTGAGCACGAGTTCACCCCGGCCGAACGCGCCCGCGTCACAATCCTGTGCGCGGACGCCTCGGCGATGGCCCGGACCCTCGTCCCGACGATGACCGACCCGCCACCCGCCACGGCGGTGGGTGTGGTGAGCTCTGTCGTTCTGCGCGCGTTCTCCGCCCCACCCGAGGGGTTGAAGGAAGAGGCGATCGGCGGGCACACCCGCACTCTTGCTCACGACGGCGGCGGCTTGTACTTCACCGCCGATGAGCTGGCACTCCTGCGCCCGCCCGTTCCGACACCCCGCGGAGCGTTCTCGATCTGGACCTAGCCGCCGCCGTACCCCAGGCCGTCACGCCGGCAGCGGCACCCCACCACACCACGGCGGTGATCACCGGCCACCATGCCGACTCGGTGACGGCGAGCAGCACATTGCCCACCGCGCAGGACAGCAGCAGGAGCACCGACGCCACGAGCACCGCGCGTGCTCTCCAGCTCGTCAAGTTCTGCCCGTCAACGCTGGTTCTCGCCTTCCCCCTGGTCCTGGTGTATCAGTCGCCGACCTGTCCTGTTACCGAAGGAGGTGAGGGTGCAGCTCCCTCATATCGTCACGTTCGTTGAGCCGCTCGAGGTCGAAGACCAGTACGGAAATCCCGCCCCAGCTCTGTTCTACGGCCCTGGCGCGCCTCGCCGCGACGTGCGCGGCTACGTGCAGCCCCACACCTCGACTGAGCCGGTGGAGACCGGCCGCCAGCCGGTGATTTCACGCTGGAGGTTGTTCACCTACTCCCCGGTCGGCCCGCGAGAACAGGTCGAATGGCGCGGCCGGACGTTCCGTGTCGACGGCGATCCGGAGATGTGGGAACCGGCGTTTGGCCGGACCCGGTTCTGGGTGCGGCTGATCGAAGTGGAGGGCTGACCATGCCCCGCGCTTTCCAGGGCTTCCGCGTCGACCGTGACGGCGTCGCCGAAGTCCTCAACTCCCCCGAACTGGCTGCGCACATCAAAGCCCTGGCCGAGGAGATCGCGACCGGTGCCCGCTCGCAGGGCCACCGGGTCACCTCCGGCGACCTGCTGCCCGTCGACGTCCTGCACGACCCCGCCCCTGACCGCGTCGCCTACACCGTGGCCGTGCGCCACCCGGCCGGGATGGGCATGGAGGCCAAGCACGGCGTCCTGACCCGCGCGGCCGGTGCGCTCGGCCTCGACGTCGAGGGCATCGACACCCGCCGCGACACATGACCGGCCCGATTCCGGTCCCCGTCGACGCGGTGGAACTCGTCCTCGCGGTGCTGCGCCCGCTGCTGGCCGCCCGCCCCGAACCCGTCCTGTCCGGCCTGAAGGTCGGCACCGAAACCGGCCACGGCCAGCAGGGCGGGCCGCCGTCGCTGCCGTGGCTGCGCCTCGCCGAAGAAGGCCACACCTGGCGCTGGCCCGCCGTGCAACGCGTCGTGATCCGGCTGACGTGCTGGCACCGCACCGACCACGACGCCAAGGCCGCGGCCGGTCTCGCGCTCGCCGTGCTGTGCTCCCTGCGCGGAGTGCGCGGCCTGCTCGACGTGGAGCCGATCGTGGGTCCGATCGCCGCACCCGACCCGCACACCCGCAAGCCCCTCGCGACCGCTACGGCCGCCGTCCGTATCCGGACACCCACCCACCCCTGACCCTGTTCCCGCTACGGAGGCTCCCGCCTCCGTTACTCGAGACGATTCCGGAAGCGCACGGCCTCCGCTCTGGAGGCCGCCCGCTTGAGCCTGCACCCGACCCTTGTCCGAGTCCCCGGAACCGGGGAACTGTCCCTCGCCCCACCCGGCACCCCAGAACCACCCGACGCCACCGCCGCACTGCCCGCCGCCTGGACCGGCCTCGGCCTGTCCACCGAAGACGGCGTGACGATCAAGCGCACGATCGAGAAGTCCGGCACCACGCACTGGCAGCAGATCACCCCCGCCCGCTACATCTACACCTCCCAGGAACTCACCGTCGCCAGCGTGTTCCAGGAGTCCAAGGGCGCGGTGCTCGGCGTCTACTTCGGCGGCATGACCTTCGCCGAGGTCGGCACCGGCAGCAAGAAGTACCGCGCCGAGATCAGCGCCGTCCCCAAAGGCGACGAACGCGCGCTGTGCGTGGACTGGACAGACCAGATCAGCGCCACCGAGATCTACCACCACCGGCTCTACGTCCCCCGCGTCGAGGTCTCCGAGACCGCCGACGCCCAGTGGACCCGCACCCAGGAAGCCCGCTGGGGCCTCACCTTCGCCGCGCTCTCCCCGGCCTCGGGCACCACGTTGGCCGTGTGGCTGACCGACGACCCCGCCGTCCTGCTGGCCACCCCCGGCAGCGGCTCGCTGGCCGCACCCGGCAAGTCCGACTGAAACCGTTAGGAGACAACGACTGTGAGTCAGCGCCAGCGCCGTGAGGCGACCGGCAAGCCCAACCACGGCGACGCGCCCGGTTCGGCGGTGATGTGGCGGGGCAAGCGGTTCAGCCTGCCCCGGCCCGAGGACTACCCGCTCGACGCAATCGAGGCCGAGGAGAACGGCCAGACCCTCAAGGCGTTGCGGATGATCCTCGGTGAGGACCAGTACGCGACGCTGCGCACGATCGCGAAGACCACCGGCGACGCCGACGACTTCAGCCGCGCCATCATGCGGGAGCTGGGGCGGGGAAACCCGTAGTCGTCGGCCGCCTGCTGGCCGACGACACCACCGCCGAAGCACTCGAAACCGACCTCCTGCGGTACGGGGTCGACCTGCTCGACCTCTACCGAGGCCGCCTGTCCTACCGCCGCGTGTGCGCCCTGATCGCGAACCTGCCCGAAGACGCGGCCGTGTGGCGGTCCGCAGGGCCGGACGCCGGCTGGACTCGGACGGATCTCGCGCTGGCCGCGCTGGAACGCCGGGTCACGCTGCTGTGGGCCACGGTCGCCACCGCGCTCGGGCACAAGGTCACCGACACCGACGTCACCGGCCCGTTCGACCCGCCCGCCGCCTCCACCGCCACGGCGGCCGGAGGAGGTGATACCGGCCCGGAACCGAAGTCCATGCGCGAGATCGCGCTGTGGATGCGTGGCGGGTGATCGCCACTGACCTACGTCGGCCACACCTACCTCAAGGTCCTGCCCTCCCTCGTCGGCCTCGGCGCGGCCGTGAAGAAGGCCATCAACGAGGAAGAACGCGGCGCACCGAACATCAGCCTCGGCGCGCAGATCCAGACCGCGCTGGCCCGCGCGCAGCTCCAGCAGCTCGCAGCTCAGGGCGACCAGACCGCCATGCGGCTGCTCGCCCAGCTCGACACCCTGCCCGCCGAACGCGAAGCCACTGCGCTGCGGGAACGGCAGAGCCGCAAGGAAATCAAGATTCGGGCGGTTCTGGACAAGTCGTTCACCGCCAGCCTTGCCGGGCTCGGACAGCTGGACCGCGCGATCACCGGCACCACCGCGTCCATCGTCGGCAACACCGCCAGCGTAGGCGCGGCCACGCTGAAGTACGGGGCTTACGCCGCAGTCCTGGCGCAGGCCATCAGCCTCACGGGTGGTCTGGGTGCGGCGGCAGCTACGGCCTCGGGTTCGCTGCTGGTGCTCCCGGCCGTGGGCATCGCCGCGGCCGTCGCGGTCAACACGCTCAAGCTCGGCGTAGAGGGTCTGTCTGATGCGTTCAAGGCGGAGTCCGCCGAGGACTACGCCAAGGCGGTCAAGGACTTCCCGACCGCGATGCGGGAGACCACCGACGCCGTGCGGGCGTTGCGGCCGCAACTCGACGGCCTCCAGCTCGACGTCCGCACAAGGTTGTTCGACGGGCTGGGTAAGGAGGTCGAGCAGCTCGGCGGCACCTACATGCCGATGCTGCGCGGCGGCCTGGCCGACATCGCCGGAGGCTTCAACCAAGCCGCCCGCAACGCCGCGACGTTCGCCCGTGACGGCCGCACCGTCGACGACGTCCGGCTGATCCTCGACCAGACCGGCCAGTCCGTCCGCGCCCTGTCCGGCGGGGCCGCGCCGCTACTCCAGATCATCCGTGACCTAGCGGCGGTCGGCTCCGAGTTCCTGCCAGGCTTCGCGTCCGGATTCGCTGATGGCGCAACAAGTCTGGCCGACTTCGTCAGGCGCGCCCGGGAAACCGGGCAGCTTCACGAGTGGATGAGCGCCGGACTGTCGGCGGTCGGCGACTTCCTGATCACCGTGGCCAACCTGGGCCGGATCGTGTTCACGGTCCTGTCCGCCGCGAACACCAACGGCGCAAGCCTGTTCGCCACCCTGTCCGCCCTGACCGGCTCCATGCTCGCGTTCCTCCGCTCTGCGGAGGGAACCGTTGCCCTGCAACAGTTCTTCGGCGGTCTCTCCGACGCCTCCTCCGGCCTGCTGACACTGCTGGAGGCCGTAGGCCGCGCGTTCGCCTCCGACACGATCCCCGCTGTCGGTCAGCTCGGAACATCGCTCGGGCAGGCCTTCACGACGCTGGCCGCTGGCGCGAAACCGGCCGCCGAGATCCTGGGAGCCCTCGCGCCCCTCGCAGGGGTCGCGGCGCAGGCGCTCGCCTCGGTGCTCGTGCCGGCATTGGGCGCGGTCTCCGGTATCGCCGCCGAGCTCGCGCCCGTGGTCGGCGAGCTCGTGCAGGAGCTCGTCGGCGGCGCTCTCGCCGACGGCATCCGCGAACTGACCCCGGACCTGCTCGAACTCGCCCGCGCGGCCAAACCGCTGATCTCCGCCGTCGGCCAGCTGCTCGTCCAGGCGCTCCGCACGGCCGTGCCCGCGCTGTCCGCGCTGCTCGGCGCGCTGACCCCGATCGCCACCGAGCTGGGCGGCGCGTTCATCCAGGCCATCGAGGCCGCGCTACCGCTGGTCACGATCCTGGCGACGGTCTTCTCGGACGTCCTGCTGGCCGCCTGGGAGCAGGCCCGGCCCGTCCTGCCCGTGTTGGTCGAGTCCATCCGCCAGCTCGTGACCGCGCTCGACCTGTCGGCCGCCACGCCGTCACTGGTCGAGACCGGCATGTTGCTGGGCAAGATCCTGGCCGAGGCGCTGCGCAACCTCGTTCCGCTGATCCCGCCGCTCGTCGCGGCCTGGGTGCAATTCTGGAGCGAGGGCCTGCTGCCGATGACGCCGTTGTTGCTGCGCATCGTCTCCGAGCTGCTGCCCGAACTGCTGCCGCTGCTCGGCGAGCTCGTGCCCGTGATCACGCAGGCCCTGACGATCATGACCGTCTGGAACGCCGGGCTGCTCAAGCTCGCCGCGTTGTTCGTCGAGTACGTCATTCCCGCGCTGAAGCTGTTCATCAACGACGGCGTGAAACCCGTGTTCCGCAACGCCCTGGAGATCATCTCCGCCGCCCTCTCGCTCATCCAAGGCGTGATCACCACCGGGCTAGCGCTGCTGTCCGGTGACTGGTCGCGGGCCTGGCGCGGCGTCCAAGACATCGCCTCGGCCGCCTGGCGGCTGCTGGTCTCCGGCGCGGAACTCGGCGTGCGATCCCTGCTCGGATTCTTCGGCGGCCTGCCAGGACAGATCCTGTCCAGCTTCGGCAACGTCGGCTCCCTGCTGCTCGAAGCGGGCAAGAACCTGATTCGCGGCTTCCTGCGCGGCATCGAGTCCATGATCAGCTCCGTGCGCGCGAAGCTGCGCGAGCTGACCGACCTGCTGCCCGACTGGAAGGGGCCACCCGATAGGGACGCGAAGCTGTTGCGCGCCAACGGTGTGCTCATCATGCGCTCCCTCGTGGACGGGTTCGAGGCCGAGGAACCGGCCGTGCGCCGCTACCTCGCCGACCTGACCGATCGCATCCCCGCCGCCACGCTCGCCGTCGAGACCGGACCCGTTGCCGCGCAACGCCTCGCCGCCCAGGCCGCTGCCACGGCCGGCCGCGACGACCGCCAGGCGGCGGACCTCGCCGCGCTGGTCGACGCGATCGAACGCCTGGCCGCGCGGCCGGTCGTGATGCAGGTCGGCGCGACCGAGATCGCCCGCGCCACCGCTGAGGGCCAGCACGCACTGTCGCGGAGGTGACGCCGTTGGGCTCGTTGTGGATCGGCCCGCTCGGAGGACTGCGCGAGGTCCGCGACGCGACCACTGATCTGGACCGCTCCATCAGTCTGGGCGTCGAGGAGTTCGCAGCGCTGTCGGGCGGGATCACCACTACCCGCTTGGCAGCGCCACCCCGCCGCCTGTCCCTGTCCTGGTCCGCGATGGCCCCTGGCGAAGCCGGATGGATTGAGGCGTTGGCGCGCGGGGTGTTCGGTCCCGGCCCTCTGGCCGTGATCGACCCCGCCGCCCGCAACCTTCTGGAAGGCGGACAGTCGCAGGGCTACGGGCCGCGCGCGGCCTACACGATGGCCGGATGGGGCACGCTCGCCGAACGTGCCGATCGAGTCGTCACCGTCACCGACCCGCGCGACAACGACCAAGTGCACTTCGAGCACTCGCACTGGTTCGGCTGGCCCGTCGTCCCCGGCCTGCCCGTCCACATGACCGCCGGACTGCCCGAGGCTCAGTGCCACCTGTCGTTCTGGTCGGCGGGCCAGGCATTCCTCAGCGAACACGGCCCAGCACCCGCCCTGACCGCCGTCCCGCCCGCTGGTGCGGTGTTCGCCCTTCCCCGGTTGATCCTGCGGGCCTGGTCCGGAACGAAGCCTGTCGGCCCGGCGCTGCTGCGCATGGGCGACCCCATCACCTCCGGCGACTTGGGCGCGCTCGGTGACGGTTGCCCCGCAATGGCCGTGACCGGCTACACCGACAAGGCCCGGCCGCCGCACCGCGACCTGTCCCTGACCCTCGTGGAGGTGCGCCGTACTCCCCGCTAGCCCGAAACTCACCGCCGCCCTGACCGACGCCGAGCGCACCAACTCCACCGTGACCCGGCTCGCCGGCCGCGACCTCACCGACCAAGTCACGTCGTGGACGCTCGACCGCGCTTACGACTCGGACCTGCCCGAGCAGATGCGCGCCGCCAACGGCAGTGCGTCAGCCGAGCTGCGCATGACGCTATCCGGCACCGACGGCAAAACTGCTGCGCAGCTCTACAGCCCCTACGCCCCTCACCCCACCGCCGACATCACCCGGCCTCGCCAGTCCGTCACCCACGGCTGGGGCGTCGCGGGCGAGGCCCTGCCGAGCTTCCGGGGCATGGTCCGCGACCGCAGCGCCACCAGCGCCACCGGTCTGGTGGACCTATCCGCGCTCGACGGCGCCGAACGCCTGCGCGACGCGGCGCGGCTGCCCGCGGCCGTCTCGGCGAACACCACGCCGATCGCCTCGGGGGTGTGGGTGGTGGACCACCTGCTGCGCAACGCGGGTATCCACACCAGCCCGCCACCGCGCCGCGGCTGCATCCTCTACGCCTCCATGCACGGCGGCCTCGCCCCCAACATCGGCTTCTACCGAGACCACACCCTCAACCTGCTGGACTGGCGGCGCGACGTCGCCCCGTGGGAGATCGCCCCGCTTCCGGGCTGGGGGCAGTACACGGCGCGGTGGGACCCGCGCACCCGCACCACCGTTCCCGGCGCGTCGCTGCTGGCCGAGTTCTGGGTGGACAACACCAACCTCGGCAGCGTCGGCGCGAGGGTGCAGCTCGGCTTGTTCTTCCAGGCCGACAACCAGACCAACAACGTCCGCTTCACCGTCGACTTCACGAACGACTCCGTCAGCCTCGGCACCGACGGCACGTCGATCACGCAGACGCTTGGCCGGTTGCGGAGCAGGGGCCGGTGGCACTGCGGCGTGTACTGGGGAATCCAGAGCGGCGGCATCCCGCGCGGCTGGTTCATCCTGTCCGGTCCGAACGCACCGGACCCGTTCCTGATGCTCGACATGGGTAATTTCCCCACCATGCCCGCGACCCAGCTCAACTACGTCGAGCTGGTGGCGGGCCTGCCGGTCGAGGCCGTGCAGGTGTCCATCATGGACACGTTCATTAACACCAAAGCCGACTGGGAACCGGCCTGGCAGCGCGGCGCGGTGCTCGATCACGTCGGTTCCCAGCTCAACGCCATCCCACCTGTCCAAGGCTCCGCATGGGAGGTGATCACCGCTGTCGCGAAGGCGGAGCAGGCCACGGCGGAGTTCGACGAGCTGGGCATCTTCCGGTGGCGCAGCAACACCCGCTTCACCTCCGTGGGCTCGCCGGCGGCCACGGTGACCAGTGCGCGCGAGATCGCCTCGTTGCGTGTCTCGGAGGCGATCGACAGCGTCCGCAACGTCATCGACGTCCCGTACTCGACGTACACGGCCGGGGCCGCGAGCACGCGGTTCACCGAGACCGAACCGCAGTGGATTCCCGCGTTCGGCACGCTCGTGCTCCGCTACGACTACGACAGCACCGAGTACGACAGCCCGCCGCCCATCGTCTACTCGACCACGGTCCCCGCCAACACCAGCCGCGTCCGCTTCTCGTTCCAGTCCAACGGGTCCGGTGGTGTGCACGGCGCGGTGGAGTCCACCACCGAACGCGACGGCGACCAGCTGATCATCACCTTCCGCAACCGCACCGGAAACGACCTCTTCCTCACGACCAGCACCGGCACCCCGTCGGTGTCCATCGCCGCCATTCGGCTGGCATCCGGTAGCCCGCAACGGTTCTCGATCCGCCGATACGACCAGACCAGCCGCGACCGCTACGGCTCACAGGTCTACGTCGTCCCCGCAACCCCCTGGCTCCAGACCTCCAGCGCAGCCGGACGCGTCGCGGACTACCTCCTGGCCGTCGCCGCCTCCTCGCTACCGATGCTCGGTGACGTCGAGATCCTGCCCGACCCACGTCTCCAGCTCGGCGACCTCGTGCGCGTCGTCGACGACGTCGGCGCAGCCCTGTCCACCCCGGCCTGGGTCGTCGGCAACAAGATCAGCGGCGACGGCACCGGCCGCATCCAGCAGGTCCTCACCCTGCGCGCCACCACCAGCCCAGGCCCGCCCGCAGACGCGGGCCTGTTCCCCGACCCGCCCCTGAGCCCCGACGCCCGCGCGCAGTTCCTACGCGAGGGCGTCAAGGTCCCTTAGCTCACCGGCGTCGCCGACGCTTCCGACGTGCCGAAGAGTCCCCGCTCGGCAGAGGCTTGGCGCCCGTTTCGACATCGCGCTCCAGCTGAACCGAGCCAACAAACCGTCCGATGCCAGCCCGTGCCGTCATGCGCTTGATCTTTGGGTCGCCGAGCCACATGAGTCGGAACTGGTGAACCACCCATCCGGCGAACACAAGCGCGGCAATAACGACCAACGGCCACAACGCACTCAACACACACTCCATTCGGCAGAGAGGTCGAGCGCCTAACCGCCGTTCGAGCGGTGTTGCGACTGATTCCAGGGCAGGAGAAATTCCGTGCTGCTCCGGCTCGATCGACCAACGCGGTCGACGGACCAGCACCAGAAGTCGGCTCAGCGGCTCTCGGCGAAGGGCAAACGCTGAGTCATTTCGACTGTCAAGAAGCACCTGGAAGCGCAGAGCGTAGCAGACCTATTGCCACCCAAACGTGTACTCAGCGCCTCGACCTAGGAGGTACGTGGACCCCTCACTACTGCCGCAGCTCGGTGTGGCCGGTGCGCTCGTGATCGTCGTGGGCTACCTGCTCACCGCCAACCACCGGCTCATGACCGCCAACCGGTCAGACCGCGCCGACTACCTCGCCGCACTCGCCGCCCGCGAGACCGCGCACGCCACCGAGCTCACCGCCCTGCGCAACCGCGTCGCCGGGCTCGAAGACCGCATCAGCGAACTGGAAGACGAGCTCGACCGCGAGCGCGACAGACGCCGTCAGGCCGAGGACATCGCCGCCGCCGTGCGCCGCCACACCTAGACCCGCACCCACTCATCGCCACCCGAGAGGCCGCCACCCTCTCAGGTGGCGGCCTTTCTGTTTTCCCACAACGGAAAGGCTCTCTTGACCGACTACGGCATCGACATCAGCTCCTGGCAGGGCACCAACATCGACTGGCCCGCCGTGCGCGGCCACAACATCAGCTTCGCCTGGGTGAAGCTCACCGAGGACACCGGCTACGTCAACCCCGCCGCCACCGCCCAGGCCGACGGCGCACGCGGCGTCGGCATCGCCGCCGGTGGCTACCACTACGCCCACCCCGGCGACGTCTCCGGCCAGGTCAACCACTTCATCGCCCACCTCAACGCCCGCGGCCTGCTCGGCTCCGGGTCGCTGTGGCCGATGCTCGACATGGAGCACAACACCTTCGGCGACCCCAACGGCTTCATCGCCGAGTTCATCCGCCTGTTCCGCGAGCGCTCCGGCCGCCGCCAGATCGCCATCTACGCCAACCAGTACTGGTTCACCCGCAAGCTTCGCCCCAACGAGTGGGCCGACAACGACGTCGTGCTGTGGTGCGCGCAGTACAACGGCGACCCCGGCAACGTCGACTTCGCCCACCCCCGCCTCGGACTGCACCAGCACTCCCAGGAAGGCCACGTCAACGGCTTCCCTGGCCTCGTGGACCGCAACGTCACCATGAACGGCTGGAGCATCGGGTCCCTGATCCTCGACGGCGCACCCGCCACCGGCCCCGCCCCGCAGCCCGGACCGCCCACCGCGCCGTCCGGCTGGGTCGACTACCGCATCGTCTGGGGCGACACCCTGTCCGGCATCGCCGCCCGCACCGGCACCACCGTGGGCGAACTCGCCCGCGCCAACGGCATCGCCAACCCCGACCGCATCCAGGCCGGACAGGTCATCCGCGTCCCCGCCGGAGGCGGCGGTGGTGAGCGCTACCAGATCCGGCCCGGCGACACGCTCTCCGCCCTCGCCGTCCGGTGGGGCACCACCGTGGGCGCGATCGCCGCGCGCAACGGGATCGCCAACCCCGACTACATCCGCGCGGGCGACTGGCTCACCCGCCCATGACCCCCGACCCCCAGCCCGCCGAACTCGGTACCGGCGGGCACTGGGTCATCTCCCTCGCCCTCGTGCTCTGGCTGCTCATCAAGGGCAGCCGCGCCTTCGTGCTGTGGCTCGAACGCCACGACGGCACCCACCCCACCCTGGAGGAACATCCCGTGACCGATCCCCGTCCCCGCCCGCTGCGCGCCGTCGCGACCTGGGTAGGCCTGATCGCCGCCCTGGTCTCCTGGCTCGTCGGCTCCGGCCTGCTCACCACCGGCCAGGCCGACGCCATCACCGGCACCGTCTCCGCCGTCCTCGCGCTGCTCGGCGCGTTCGGCGTGGCCCTCGCCGGCGAGCGCCGCGTGACCCCGACGTCCGACCCGCGTGACGACGCCGGCCGGGCGCTGACCCCCGACGTGCTCGGCTGACGACAAGGAGACCTGTCGTCACGTCCACGACACACCGGCGGCGCAGGTCCGAGCGCATGATCACGCAGAACTCGGGCCTGCGCCGCCACGGCATCTTCAACTACTCCATTCCCGCCCTGGCCGCGAAGCTTGCCGACGGCCGCAACGTCCTGACCTGCCCGAGCGCCGGTGTCTGTGCGAACGTCTGCTACGCCCGCGCTGGCACCTACCAGTTCCCCCAGGTCAAGGCCAAGCACGCGCGCAACCTCGCCAGGTTCCTCGACGACCCGCAGCAGTGGCAGGACGACCTGCTCACCGAATTGGCCGCGCCGAAGTACCGGGGCGGCAAGCTCCGCGTGCACGACAGCGGCGACTACTTCCGAGACGACTACCTCACCGCCTGGCTCACCATCGCCCGCAACGTCGATGACGTGCTGTTCTACAGCTACACCAAGGAGATCAGCCGGTTCAAGCGGCTCGTGGAGCCCGACCCGCCCAAGAACTTCGCCTGGGTCTACTCCTACGGCGGCAAGGAAGACCACCTCATCAACCCGGCGACCGACCGCGTGGCCGACGTCTTCCCCGACGAGGCCGCCATCGCCGCCGCCGGGTGGCACACCAACGCCGGTAGTGACTTGGACGCCGTGCTCGGACCGAGCCCGGTCGGCATGTCGCAGAACCGCATCCCGCACCTGCGCAAGGCCATCGGCCAGCGCACGTTCCGCGAGTGGCAAGCCACCAAGCGAACAGGCACCGCCTCGGCGGAGCCGAGCCATCCGAATCCCCTAGTCACGCCCACCCAGCCGAGGAGTTCCCCACTCCTCGGCTGGAGTGGGGACTCCCGCGCTCTGCGCCCGGAGAACCACGAATGCAGTCAGCACCCCGCCAGCCGCAGGCCTGGACGGTCGAGCACATCGAGACCGAGCCCTTGGACGACACGCAGCGCGAGCACGCGGTAAATGCGCTCGCAACCCTCATCAATACCTGGAACGAAATGCGGCGAATCGCCTGAACCGCACGCTTAAAAACTTTTCTGAATAGTGCTACATTCCGATTCATGACCGAGGGCAATTCCGGAATTAGCAGAGCTATGCCGAAAACCGCGCTCATTCGCGCGCGCATGTTCATTGTTTGGGGGATCTTCTTTGTCTAGGCGAACGCGCGCCAAGAGGGTCAGCACCGCCGCTGCCCCGCTCGATCTCGACACCGTGCGGGTCGGCGTCTACATGCGCCGCAGCACCGACGACGAGAACCAGCCCTACTCGATCGAAGCACAGGACACCAGGCTGGAGGCCTACGTGGCCTCGCAACCCGGATGGAAGATCGTCAAGAAGTTCAGCGACGACGCCTCCGGTAAGACCACCGACCGGCCCGATCTGCAGAGGGCGATGCAGTGGGCCAAGTCGAACATGATCGACGTGTTGTTGGTGTACCGGGTGGACCGGTTTTCCCGGAGCTTGCGCGACACCGTCACGCTGCTCGAAGAACTCGACAAGGCCGGAGTGGCGTTCCGCTCCGCCACCGAGCCGTTCGACACCTCCACCCCGGTCGGCCGGATGATGCTCAACCTGCTCGCGATGTTCGCCCAGTTCGAACGCGACCTCATCATCGACCGCGTCACCGCAGGCATGGAACGCGCCGCCGACGCAGGGCAGTGGAAGGGAGGCCCACCCCCGTTCGGCTACAAGACCGACCCCGTCACCCACAAGCTCCTGCGCGACGAGGCCGAGGCCGTGATCATCCGCCTGATCTTCGAGCTGTACACAAAGGACCGGCTCGGGTCACGCGCCATCGCGAACGAGCTCAACGAACGCGGTCACCGTACCCGAAGCGGCGGCCTCTGGGCCTTCAAGCGGATTCTGTCCATCCTGGAGAACGACGCCTACGTCGGCGAGATCCACTACCGCGACATCGTCACCAAGGACGCACACGAACCGATCATCAGCCGCGAGCAGTTCGCCGAAGCCATCCGCCTCATGGACCAACGCGGCGACAGCCACTCCCACCGCGCCGCGAGCGGCTCGGACTACATCGCCACCGGCCGCCTGCCCTGCCCCAAGTGCAAGCACGCGATGATCGGCACCCGCGCAACCGGCAAGACCAAGACCTACCGCTACTACACGTGCATGAAGCGGCTGAAGTACGGCAAAGACGCCTGTGACCAAGAACGCATCAACGCCGACGCGCTCGACCAAGCCATCCTCGACTCCGTCGCCAGCTTCTACAGCAACCAGCACGACCTCATCCGCGAGGCCGTGGAAGCCGCCCGCAAGGTCTACGACTCCAGCCACGACGGCGTGGCCGCCGAACTCAAAGCCGTCAAGGCCGAGATCAACAAGGTCACAGCGAAGATCGACAAGTACCTGGACGCATTCGAAGCCGATGCCTTCGACGCCGACGACGAAGCCGCCAAGCGACGCATGCGAGAACACCGCACCACACAGCAACAACTCCGCGCACGCGAGGCCGAACTCCTCGAAGAGCTGGAGAACGAGCCCACCATGCCCGACGCCGCCACGCTGGACAGCGTGAACCACAACATCCGAGAGATCATCAAGACGGGCAACCCCAACCAGCGCAAGGCCATCGTGGAGACGTTCGTAGTCAAGATCAAGGTCACCGGACCCGGCCGCATCACACCGGTATTCCGTGTCCCCCAGACCGCCACAGCAGCCATTACCGCGAATGCAGAAGGGGCGGAGGACCGACTAGCGGTCTCCGCCCCTCTAGGTGTTCGTGCATATAGTTCTCTGGTGGAGCTGAGGGGACTCGAACCCCTGACCCTCACACTGCCAGTGTGATGCGCTACCAGCTGCGCCACAGCCCCTTGAAGGTCCACGTTCCCGGCTGGTTTCCCTGCCGTTCTCGTGTGCCAATACCGTACAACATCGGTGCCACAAGATGAAAATCGGGGGTCCCGAACCCCCATCCGCCCTGGTAGACCCCGGTCCAACCCACCCGCAAACCCCAGTTTCACCCCAGCTCCCGACCCCCGAAGACCGAAGTGACTCGCAGCACACCCACGAACAGCCGAAGGCCAGCGAGAACGAAGACGCCCGGCCCCCACGAACGAACGGGGACCGGGCGCTGTCAACGAGCGAGGGGCTTACTTGAGCAGGTCGGCCAGCCAGTTGTCGTTGGCCGCCATGTCCACGCGGGAACCGTTGTGCGCCACGGTCGGCGTGCCGAAGCCGCCGTTGTTCTTCAGGGCGTCGTTGGCGCTCGTCTTCGACATGAGGTCGGTGAGCGGGGCCTTGTAGGTGTCGTTCTGCACGCACGTCTCGAAGGCCGGGTCGGTGATGCCGAGGTCCTTGCCGAGTTTGACCAGCTGGTCCTTGGTGTAGCCGGGGCCGCCCTCCTCGGGCTGCTTCGAGTACAGGGCCGCGTGGAACTCGTTGAACTTGCCGGCGTCGGCGGCGCAGAGGCCCGCGTTGGCCGACAGCGAGGAGTAGCCGGCCGGCTTGGAGAGGCGGTCCAGCATCGGGAGGATGTTGTAGCGGATCTTGAGCTTGCCGTCCTCGACCGCGGTCTTGAGGTCCTTGCCGTAGATCTCCTCGAACTGGCCGCAGGCCGGGCAGAGGAAGTCCTCGTAGACGTCGATGGTGGTGGTGGCGCTGTCCTTGCCCACGACCACGACGTTGTTGTCCCGCACCGACGGCGCCGAGATGACCTTCTCGGCGGGGGCGGCGGGGATCGCGCCGTCCGTCGTCGAGTCGCCGGACTGCTGCTGGTAGATCACGTAACCGATCACGGCGACCGCCAGCACGGCCACCACGGCGATGCCGGCGATGACCTTCGTCCTGTCCCCGCCCGACTTGCGAGCCTGGGTCACCGCACGCGCGGCCTGCTTCCGTTTCCGCGCACTGCGCTCTGCTCCACCCACGGGGGCGAGGGTAGCGATCCAGGCTGAAAAGAACCTGAGTACGCGCTCACGCTTCCGGGTGGCGTGGTTTGCCGCCGACGCGTTCGCCCAGTGGGACCTCGGCCGTTTCGTCGAGGGCGCCGCACTCCGGTGCCACGGCCGCGGCCGTGTGCTCCTCCTCGTGTGTGGGCAGGGTCTCGGGGGCGATGAGCCAGAAGACGACCGACAGCAGCAGTGCCGCGCCGGTGACGGCGAACGAGGCCTCGAAGCCGAAGGTGTCGGCGAGGACGCCCGCGGAGATCGGGCCGATGATGGCGCCCAGGTCGGTCACCATCTGGAAGCCGGCGAGCACCGGGCCGCCGCGGCCGCGGGCGCCCATCACGTCGGCGACGACGGCGTTCTGCGGCGGGTTCAGCAGGCCCGCGCCCATGCCCGCGATCAGCGAGGCGGCCATGAAGTCCCAGGTGCCGGTGGTGAAGCCCATCCAGATCGTGGTGACGCCGCTGACCAGGAGGCCCGCGATGGCGACCGGCTTGCGGCCGCGGGTGTCGGCGATGCGGCCGGAGAGGAACAGCATCGCGGCGTTGCCGGCGGCGAACACCGACATCGAGATGCCGGCGACGGCGGGGCTCTGCTCCAGCGCCTCGATCACGAAGACCGGCACCAGCGAGATGCGCACGCCGAACACGGCCCAGCCGTTGGCGAAACCGGAGGCCAGTGCGGCGTGGTAGGCGCGGTGGCGCATGGCGTCCATGAACGGCATGTGGTCGGCGCCGCCGGACTTGTCCAGCGCCGCCAGCGTCGACTTCCGCAGGAAGAACCAGACCACGAACGCCGCGACGCACAGCAACGCGCCGTACGACACGAACGGCACCCAGAGACCCAACGGCACGAGACCGGCGCCGACGATCGGGCCCGCCACGTTGCCGACGAGGAACCCGGCCGCCCACATGCCGGAGGCCCGCCCGCGCATGGGCGCCGGGGTGATCCGGATGAGCAGCGCGAGCGCGGCGACGGTGAACATCGTCGACCCGATGCCCGCGAGGGCCCGCCAGCCGAGCATCTCGAAGTAGCTGCCGGAGAACCCGGCCATGGTGGTACCGGCCGCCACGATCAGGATGCCGACGATGTAGATCCGCGGCTCGCCGAACTTGTTGACGAGGATGCCGCTCAGCGGCGCGAACGCCAGCCTGACCCCCGCGAACACGCTGATCAGGATCGCGATGGCGGTGTGCCCGACCCCGAACGTCGCCGCGAACACCGGCAGTACCGGTGCCACGATCCCGAACCCGATGGCGATGATGAAACTGGCCGCGACCAGTACCCAGACCTCTACCGGCAAGCGCTCGCGCACCCCATGCCTCCCTTAGCCCTGCTAAGGATATGTCACGCGGCAACTGAACACTTCAATCGAGCAGCTCATCCACCCTGCGTACGTATGCCGTCACGGGATACATCGCGACGAACCCGCACGCCTCGGCGAAGCGCTCCCCCGGACCCTCGTCGACCTGGGAGGCCACCAGCGCCGCACCGGCCGAGCGCAGCGCGGCGACCGCGGAGACCACCAGCGACCGCCCCACGCCCCGGCGGCGACGGGCCGGTCGCACCACGCACTGCTCGACCAGGCCCACGCCGCGCTCGGCGAAGCCGGAGGCGAACCCGCCGATCCGCTCGCCGTCGTCCACGACCAGCAGCAGGCACCGCGGATCGTCCAGCCGGTGGCCGAGCCACTTCTGCAGCCGCGCCCGGTTGCCCACCAGCTCGTCGGACAGCAGCTCGACGATCCCCGGCAGGTCCGCGTCCTCCGCCCGCCGCACCCCCTCGGCGACGACGGCACGGCCGCGGTGCACCACGGTCTGCAGCTCCTCGACCGCGTACCAGCCGGAGTCGTCGGCGATGCCCTCGATCTCGTCCACTGTCGTCGGTGACGCGTAGACCACGGCCTCGGCCCGCCCGACGTCCGCGAACGTCTGCTCCAGCCGCAGCAGCGTCGAGGCGACCTCCACCGAGGACCCGTCGAGCGCGCAGCCGAAGTTGCCGGTGGGCAGCGGGTTCTCCCGATTGATCACGACGGCGGCGCAGCCGACCCGCCCGACCTTGCCGTACCGGACGGCACCGGACGCGAGCCGCGCGCCCTCGACGAGGATCGCGAGCGACCGCGACTGGTACGGGTCGAGCAGGTCCGGGTCGTCCGGGTCGCGCAACGGGTCAACCAACGCGGCGGTCCTTCCACCTCGCGCCGGGTCGCAGCGCACAGTCCAGCAGGAACACCCCGATCGTCGCCCATGCCAGCGGCGCCAGCACGGCGGAGGCCTCCGGCTGCCCGACGCGCTTCACGAACTCGCGGTGCGACGCGGCCTGCGCGGCCCAGGCGAGCCACGACCACGGCGAGCGCCACCGCAGCACCGGGACCAGCCCGTACGCGAGGTGCAGCAGCCCGGCGGCGGCCAGCAGCGGCCGTGCCCGCGCCCCGAACATGTCGCGGAACGCCGGCTGGATGCTCTTGCGCAGCGACCGCCAGGTGTCCCCGAACGTGTCCAGGCCGGAGGTCGTGAGCAGCGCCGACGCGTCGACGAACCGCACGAACCCGCCGGTGTCCCTGATCAGGGTCGCCATGCCGACGTCGTCCGCGTGGTTCCCGGCCAGCGCCTCCCAGCCACCGGCCTTCTCGAACGCGGGCCGCCGCACGAGGACGCAGTGCCCGACCGCGAGCGCCGTCGGGCCCTTGCCGTCCGGCGGCGAGCCCTCGAACACCAGCGTGTTGAACGCGGGCAGCAGGAACCACCACGCCGGCCCGGTCCCCCGCCCGGACGACGAGATCAGGTCCGCGCCCAGCTCGGACGCCGTGGCCACGAGCCGGCCAATGAGGTCAGGTGCGCAGGTCATGTCCGCGTCGACGAACAGCAGCCACTCCTCGTCCCGCACGGCCTGCGCGCCCAGGTGCATCGCGTGCACCTTGCCCGCCCACCCGGAGGGCGGTCCCGGCGACGTGACGACCTCGGCGCCGTGCGCGAGCGCGACCTTCGCGGTCGCATCCGCGGAGGCGTCGTCCACGACCACCACGCGCACCCCCGGCTGTCCGACCAGGCCGGGCAGCAGCGACGGGAGGGTGGCCTCCTCGTCGCGCGCGGGGACCACGGCCAGCACGGAGGCGGTCTTCGAGGACTCCGACACCATCGGCACGTGCTTCCACTGCGCCACGTTCCGCGCGGATCGCAGTGCGGACAGCACTCCGGACACCACACCCAACAGCACCATGCCACCACCCTGACACACTCAGGAACGTGCACCTGCCCGATCTCCCGGTGAAGTCCGTCCTGCCCGAGCTCCTGCGCACGCTGGAGGACCACGGGTCGGCGGTCCTCGTCGCACCGCCGGGCACCGGCAAGACCACGCTGGTGCCGCTCGCCCTGCCCGGCAAGGTCGTCGTCGCCGAGCCGCGCCGCATCGCCGCCCGCGCCGCCGCCGCGCGCATGGCGAGCCTGCTGGGCGAACCGGTCGGCCACACCGTCGGCTACTCGGTCCGCGGTGACCGCAAGACCAGCAGGCACACCCGCATCGAGGTCGTGACCAGCGGCCTGCTCGTCCGCCGCCTGCAGCACGACCAGGAGCTCACCGGCGTCGGCACGGTGCTGCTCGACGAGGTCCACGAACGCCACCTCGACGCCGACCTGCTGCTCGCGCTGCTGCTGGACGCCAAGGCGGGCCTGCGGCCGGACCTGAAGCTGCTCGCCACGTCCGCGACCGTTGCCGCCCAACGGCTCGCGGACCTGCTCGGCAACGCACCCGTCCTGCACACCGCTGCCCGCACGTTCGACACGGCGATCACCTACGTGCCGCCGAACCGCAACGAGCGCATCGAGAACACCGTCGCACGCGCGATCAACAAGGCCTTGTCCGAAGTGGACGGTGACGTGCTCGCGTTCCTGCCCGGCGTGCGCGAGATCAACCGCACCGCGAGCCTGCTGAACGCCGACACGGTGATCTTGCACGGCCAGCTCAAGGCAGCGGTCCAGGACGCCGCCCTCACACCGGGTCCGCGGCAACGGGTCGTGCTCGCCACCAGCATCGCCGAGTCCAGCCTGACCGTCCCCGGCGTCCGCGCCGTGGTCGACGCGGGGCTGGCCCGCGTCCCCCGCGTCGACCACCGCCGCGGTCTCGCCGGTCTCGCCACGATCCGGGTGTCGCAGGCCGTCGCCGACCAACGCGCCGGTCGCGCCGGGCGTGAGGCTCCCGGCCGGGTCTACCGCTGCTGGCCGGAGCACGAGCACTCGACGCTCCCCCGCTACCCCGAACCGGAGATCCGCACCGCCGACCTGACCCGGCTCGCGCTGGAACTGGCGGTGTGGGGCACCCCGGACGGCTCCGGCCTGAACTGGTGGGACGCCCCGCCGGAGGGTGCGCTGAAGGCCGCCCAGGAGACGTTGCACTCCATCGGCGCGCTGGAGGACACCGAGCGCCGGGACCGCATCGCGAGCGCCGGCCTGCACCCGCGCCTGGGCCGGGCGTTGATCGACGGCAGCGCGCTCGCGGGCAACCGGACCGCCGCCGAGGTCGTGGCGCTGCTCGACGACAGCTCCCACCCGAGCACGACCGACCTGGCGACCGCCCTCAAAGCCCCGGGAAAGTGGCGCCAGGAGGCCAAGAAGCTCGAAAAGCTCGGCACGAACCCGCACGGCAACGGCGATCCCGCCCTCGTGGTCGCCCTCGCCTACCCGGAACGGCTCGCGAAGCGCCGGTCCAAGAACAGCACCGTCTACCTGATGGCCAACGGCACGGCGGTCGAGCACGACAACGCGCACTCCCAGTGGCTGGCGGTCGCGATCGCCGACCGCGAACCGGGCAGCAAGCACGGCCGCATCCGCCTCGCCGCGCCCGCCGACGAGGAGCTCGCCGTCACGGCCGCCCAAGCCCTCGTGCACACCGAGGACGACATCCGGTGGGAACGCGACGTCGTCGCGAACAGCGTCCGCAAGCTCGGCGCGATCACCCTGGACGAACGCCCGCTGAACGACCTGGCCAAGTCGCAGCAGGCACTGCGCATGGGCCTCGAAGCCGAGGGGCTCGGCCTGCTGAAGTGGACCGACGCCGCCAAGCGCCTGCGCGAACGCATGGCGTTCCTGCACCGCACCCGCGACTGGCCGAGCGTCGACGACGAGAGCCTGATCGGATCGCTCGACCTGGGGAAGGCGAAGAAGCGCTCCGACCTGGCCAAGATCGACACCGTGCAGGTGCTGCGGAACCTGCTGCCGTGGCCGGAGGCGGCGGAGCTCGACCAGCTCGCCCCGGAGCGCATCGGGCAGGGCAAGGTCGACTACACCCAGGACACGCCCGCGCTGCACGTCCGCATCCAGGACGCGATGAAGTGGGCCGACACCCCGAAGATCGCGGACGTCCCGGTGGTCGTGCACCTGCTGTCCCCCGCCGGTCGTCCCACCGCGGTGACCAGCGACCTCAGGTCGTTCTGGCGCAACGGCTACCTGCGCGTGCGCAGTGAGCTCAAGGGCCGCTACCCCAAGCACCACTGGCCGGAACGCCCCTACGACAAGAGCAGGTGACCGTGGCGCACACAGCGATCTTCCCGCTGCCGGAGTTCCAGCCAGAGGGCGGCAGCAGCGCCGCCGCGGACGTCGTCGAAGAGGAGCTGGCGCGGTGAGGCGGATCTGGGACGACGCGGTCCGGGCACTGGGCGGCACACCGGACGCGGGTGACCTGGTCGAACGCTACGCCGAGCCGCACAGGGCCTACCACAACACGTTCCACGTGGCGTCCGTCGTGCGCGACTCGTCGGAGCTCGCGGACGCCTTCGCGTTCTCCGTCGAGGAACGGGCGGTCCTCACCCTCGCCGCGTGCGCGCACGACGTGATCTACGACGGGCGACCGGGCGAGGACGAACGGGCCAGCGCGCTGTGGGCCCGCGAACGCCTCGCGGGGCTGGCGGAGGAGCACGTCACGCGCGTGGAGGCGTTGGTGCTGGCCACGATCACGCACTCGTCCGACGACCCGCTGGCGCACGTGCTGCTGGACGCCGACCTGGCGATCCTCGGTTCCGAGCCCGAGCACTACGAGCGCTACCGGCAGGCCGTGCGCCGCGAGTACGCGCGCTACGACGAACCGGCGTGGCGCGCGGGCCGGGCGAAGGTGCTGAAGGCGTTGCTGGAGCGCGAGGACCTGTACGTCACCGAGCCCGCGCGGCAGCGGTGGGACGCCGCCGCGCGGAGCAACCTGGCCCGCGAGCTTCAGTCCCTGGCGTAGAGCACGCGGGTCGCGGTGGTGAAGCGCCGCAGCACCTCTCGAACCGGCTCGACCCCGATGCCCGGCCCGCTCGGCACCTGCATGAACCCGTCCCGCAGCTCGAACGGTTCCGTCACGTCCTCCGCGAAGTAGCGGCGCGACGCCGACACGTCACCGGGCAGCGTGAAACCGGGCAACGCGGCCAGCGCGAGGTTCGGCCCGCGCCCGACACCGGTCTCCAGCATCCCGCCGCACCACACCGGGACCCCGTTCGCCACGGCGACGTCGTGGACGCGCCGGGCTTCGAGGTAGCCGCCGACGCGGGCGGGTTTGACGTTGACGATCCGGCACGCGCCGAGCGCGATGGCGGTGGCCGCGTCCCTGGCCGAGGTGATCGACTCGTCGAGGCAGATCGGTGTGCGGAACCGTTGTGCCAGCAGGGCGTGGCCGCGGAGGTCGTCTTCTTCCAGCGGCTGTTCGATGAGCAGCAGGTCGAACTCGTCGAGCCGGCGCAGGTGGTCGGCGTCGGCGAGGGTGTACGCGGTGTTCGCGTCGACCTGCAGCAGGACGTCGCCGAAGCGCTCGCGGACCGCGCGGACCGGGTCGACGTCCCAGCCGGGCTCGATCTTGAGCTTGATCCGCGCGTAGCCCTCCGCCAGGTAGCCCTCGACGTCGTCGAGCAGCTCGGGGACCGAGTCCTTGATCCCGACCGAGACACCGGCGGGCACCCTGTCGGTGGTGGCGCCCAGGAACGTGCCGATCGGCATCCCGAACGAGCGCAGCTCGGCGTCCAGGACGGCGGTCTCCAGCGCGGCCTTGGCGAGCTTGTGGCCCTTGACCGCGTGCGTCCTCGGCCCGACCTCGGCGGCGGTGACCTCCGGTGTCACGCGGGGCACGAGGTGGTCGGCCAGCACCAGCTCCGCCGCGGCGACGAACTCCGAGCAGTACAGCGGTTCCGGATCGGCGGCGAACTCCGACCAGCCCTCCGCGGTGTCCGTGACGACCCGCAGCAGGAACGTGTCCTTCGTCGTCATCGTGCCGAACGACGTGCGGAACGGCGACACCAGCGGGATCGCGACGTGCAGCAGCTCGACCCGCTCGATCCTCATCCGGCCACCTCCAGCTCGTACCAGCCGTCGCGGGACATCGAGGTCGCGACGTACCCGCGGTCGAAGGCGTCCAGGAACACGTCCCGCACCGCCGCGCGCCACTCCTGCGCCTGCTCCGGCGCTTCCTTGCGCACCCGCACGACGTCGGCCGGCACCCGGCACCAGATCCGGTCGCCGTCGGTGCGCCGCAGCGGCCCGCCGTCCGGGGCGGTCGCCGTGACCTCGCCACGAGGTTCGGACTCGTGCGGCTCCCGCGCGCCGGTCAGGTCCCACCGCACGGTGAGCCGGTCGGACTCACCGGTGTTCACGCCGTCGTTCATCGGCCCGTAGAAGTCCACCGCGTACTCGGTGACGACGGCGCCGAGCTTCACCAGGTTGAACCGGGCGTTGCGCGCCACCAGCGGGTCGTAGGTCCAGCGCATCGACCGCGCGCCCAGGCCGACCGCCCAGTCGCGTTGCGCGAGCTTCAACGGCAGCCCGGCACCGGGGCGGGCCGCGGCGATCATCGAGTACACCGACCCGTCCGGGCAGAACAGCCCGGTCGTGGCACCGACCAGCTCGTCGCCGTCGAACGCGCCGATCGTCGCGCCGCCCGCGTGCCGGATGCAGTGCAGCGTCTCGGTGGACAGCACGTCGAGGCTCGTCTCCCAGACGTCGGCGTAGTACCGCGCGACGCGGGCGATGCCCGGGACGTCAGTGATCGCTCGAAACCTCAAGGCGGGCCTTCCGGACGCTGTAAGCGAAGTAGATGACGAACCCGAGCGCCATCCAGGCGAGGAACGCGACCCAGGTGTCCAGGCCGAGGCTGAACATCATGTAGACGCAGAACGCGAGCCCCAGCAGCGGCGTGACCGGCGAGAACGGCACCCGGAAGCTGCGCGGCCGGTCGGGCTCGGTGCGCCGCAGGATGATCACGGCGATGTTGACCAGCGCGAACGCGAACAACGTGCCGATGCTCGTGGCGTCGGCCAGCGACCCCAGCGGCACGAGCGCGGCGAGCACCGCGATGAACAGGCCGACGACGACGGTGTTGACGAACGGCACCCCGGTGCGCGGGCTGAGCTTCGCGAAGATCGACGGCACCAGCCCGTCGCGCGACATCGCGTACAGGATGCGCGTCTGTCCGTAGAGGACGGTCAGCACCACGGACGTCGTCGCCACCACGGCGCCGATCGAGAGCAGGATCGGCCAGATGGCGCCGTCGACGTTGTCGGTCAGCACCCGGCTGAGCGCCGCCTCGGTGCCCTCGAACGCCTGCCACGGCATGGCGCCGACGGCGGCGAGCGCGACGGCGCAGTACAGGGCGGTGATCACGACGAGCGAGATGATGATCGCGCGCGGCAGGTCGCGCTGCGGGTTCTCCGCCTCCTCACCGGCGGTGGAGGCGGCGTCGAACCCGATGTAGGAGAAGAACAGGGTGGCCGCGCCCGCGCTCATGCCGGCGAGCCCCAGCGGGAACAGCGGCTGCAGGTTGCCCGCCTTCAACGCCGTGAACGCCACCGCGCAGAACATGACCAGCGCGCCGATCTTCACGTACACCAAAACCGTGTTCGTCCGGGCGCTGCCGCGCGCCCCGCCCAGCAGCACCAGCATCGAGATGACGACGACGAGCACGGCCGGGACGTTGACGATCCCGCCGTCACCCGGCGGCTGGCTGAGCGCGTCCGGGATCCGCAGCCCGGTGACCAGGTGCAGCAGCTCGTTGACGTACTGGCCCCAGCCGACCGCGACCGCCGCGACGGACACGCCGTACTCCAGCACGAGGCACCAGCCGCAGACCCAGGCGACGATCTCGCCGAGCGTGGCGTAGGTGTAGGAGTAGGAGGAGCCGGACGCCGGGATGAGCCCGGCCAGCTCGGCGTAGGACAGCGCGGAGAACAACGCGGTGATGCCCGCGAGCACGAACGAGACGACGATCGCCGGTCCCGCCAGCGGCACGGCCTCGCCGAGGACGACGAAGATGCCGGTGCCCAGCGTCGCGCCGATGCTGATCATGGTGAGGTGGCCGACGCCGAGCGTGCGCCGCATCTCGCTGCCGGGATGGGTCAGCTGGTCGATCGGCTTGCGCCGCAACACCCGCGCCCCGATGCGCTGTCCGTTGCTCATCCGGCCAACATAACGCCCTGCTCGGGGACTACCTGCCACCCACCGGCCGGAACGTGCGGCGGTATGTGTCCGGCGGCACACCCACGGTGCGGTGGAAGTGCCGGCGCAACGTCGTCGCCGTCCCCATCCCCGCCGCCTCCGCGATCAGGTCGACGCTGTCGTCGGTCAGCTCCAGCAGCTCCTGCGCGCGCCGGATCCGCCGCATGTGCAGCCACTGCAACGGGGTGGTGCCGGTGACGGTGCGGAACAACCGGGTGAGGTGCCGCGAGCTCAGACCGGCCTGCCTGGCCAGGTCCTCGACGGTGAGCACCTGGTCGAGCCGTTCGCTCGCCCAGTCGAACAGCTCGGTCAGCGGGTGCCCCTCCTCGGCGGGCACCGGGGCGAGCACGAACTGCGCCTGGCCACCGTCGCGGTGCGGTGGGACGACCAGCCTGCGCGCCGCCGTGTTCGCCGCCGCCGCACCGTGGTCGCGGCGGATGAGGTGCAGGCTCAGGTCGATCGCCGCCGCCTTGCCCGCCGCGGTGAGCACCTGGCCGTTGTCGACGTAGAGCACGTCCGGTGCGACCTCCACCCGCGGGTACCGGCGGGCGAGCTCGTCGGCGTGCGCCCAGTGCGTGGTGGCGCGGAGCCCGTCGAGCAACCCCGCCTCCGCGAGCACGAACGCGCCCGTGCACAGCGAGGCGATCCGCGCGCCCTTCGCGTGCGCCACCCGGACCGCCTCGATCAGCCGCCGGTCGACCGGCCCCTCCCAGTCGGCTACCGCGGGCACGATGACGGTGTCCGCCTCGTGGAGCCGGTCGAGCGGCAGGTCGGGCTCCAGCGTGAACCGGCCGACGCGCACCGGCCCGTCACCGCAGACGACCACCCGGTAGCCGAGCTGCGGCGCGGTGAAGATCTCGTAGGTCGCGGTCAGCTCGAAGTGCAGCATCCCGTCGGTCACGGCGAACGCGAGCATGTCCGGAATTGTACGCATCGTGTCGTTCCAGACACTGGGCAGCGAGCGCCGCCCTGGCTTGAATTGCCGTCATGGGACACCACATCGCGGTCTACGGCGCCTCCGGCCTCACCGGCCGGTTCATCCAGGCGGAGCTGGAGAAGCGCGGCTTCACGCCACTGCCGTTCGGCCGCGCGCAGGCCACCGCCGACGACCCCGCCGCCCTCGACCGGGCGCTGACCGGTGCGGACGCGGTGGTCAACGCGGCCGGTCCGTTCGCCGTGACGGCGCTGCCGCTGATCGCCGCCGCCGAACGCGCCAGCATCCCGTACGTGGACGTGGCCGCCGAGATCGAGGCGAACGCCGACACGTTCGCCCGCGGTGCCGCGGTCCCGGTCGTGCCCGCGATGGCGTTCTTCGGTGGCTTGGCGGACCTGCTGGTCACCGCCGCGATGGCGGACTGGCCCGACGCGTCCGAGGCGCACGTCGCCTACGGCCTGAGCGGCTGGCAGCCGACCCCCGGCACGCTCGCCGCCGGTGCGGTCTCCCGCGACCGCCGGGGTGGTCGGCGGGTCCGGTTCCGCGACGGCCGGCTCGAGCACCACGACACCGCGCCGCTCACGTCGACCTGGGACTTCCCCAGCGGGCCGCGGGAGGTGGTCGGTGAGTTCTCGATGGCCGACATCGTGACCGTGCCCAGCCACCTGGCGATCCCGTCGGTGACCTCGTACATGTCCGTCACCGCGGCCCAGGCCCTGGCCGCCGCCACTCCCCGCTCCGAACCGGAAACCTTCGAGGTGGACGTACGCGTACGCCGGGGTTCGGAGGAACGCCGCTTGTCAGTCGCAGGCCGCGACATCTACGCCGTCAGCGCCCCTCTGGCCGTGGAGGCGGTAGACCGCCTGCTCACCGGCCGCTTCCACGTCACCGGCGTCGCCTCGGCCGGCGCAATGTTCGACGCCGAGGACTTCCTGTCCACACTCTCCGACGTCTTGCCGCTGTCGGCCTAAGGCCACTCAGCGCCGACCCTGCTCGGGAGCCTGCGCGATGGCACTCGGGGTGTGCGTGAGGGCGCTCAACGCCCGAACTGCTCGGGGGTCTGGGGGTCGCCCCCCAGATGAACACCCGGAACGAGAAACGGCGAGTGCTCTCCACGAGCACTCGCCGTCCGAGTGGAGGTGCCGGGAATCGAACCCGGGTCCTGTGGCGGTTCATCAGGGCTTCTCCGTGCGCAGTCCGCTCTGCCTCTGCTTGACCCCATCAGTCACGCGGACGAGCTGATGTGACGGGCCCAGTCGCTGTGAGTTTCCCGAACAGTCCCCGCGACCGGGACTGCAGGTAAGCCCTCTAGCTGATGCCGGACTCTAGGCCGAAGGCACTCCTAGGCCGACAGCGTTGCTACTCGCCTCAGGCGGCGAGAGCGAACGCGCGCTTGTCGTTAGACGTGGCGCTTATTGGTTTGCGATGACGCTTGCGGTGGTCTCTCGCCTGCACCGGCACGCTTCCCCTGAATCAACGTCCACAGTCGAAACCGTTCACCCCCTCGTCGTGGTGCACCTAGCATAACGGCCGCTGCCACCGAGTTCTTCCCGAGGCAGGTAGGGCTGTCCCCACCACCGGCTGACTGGTTGGCCGCATGGTCCCTGACCAGCGACAACGACAACATGGACGTCATGAGGAAACCGAACGCGCTCGCAGCCGGGTTCTACCTGCTGACCAACCTGGTGACCGGCATCTTCTGGTTCACCCTCACCGTCGTGCTCACGGTCGTCGGGTTCTCCCTGTCCGTGCTGTGGGTGGGCCTGCCGATCCTCTGGCTCGCGATGCAGGCGGTGCGGGCCGGCGCGACCGTGGAACGGGCGTGGGTCGGTGCGGCGCTGCGCACGGACATCCCGGTGCCCTACCGGGCCCGGCAGCCGGGCACGCTGTGGCAGCGGTGGAAGGCCCAGTTCACCGACCCCGCCACCTGGCGCGACTTCGGTTACCTGCTGCTCCTGCTGCCGGTGGGGGTCCTGGAGTTCGGCGCGGTCCTCACGCTCTGGACGGTCGTGGCGGCGTTGGCCGCGGTGCCGTTCTGGATCAGCTACGCGCCGTTCGCGGTCGTCGTCGGCGAGCTCTGGACCATCGACTCGTTCGCCTCGGCGTTGCCGATCGCGGTGCTCGGGCTGGTGTTGGTCCCGCTCGCGGTCATGGGCACGAAGGCGCTCGGCGCGCTGCACGGCCGGTTCGCCCGCGCCATGCTCGGACCGACCCGTGCCGACGAGCTGGCGGTCGAGGCGGAACGGCTGCAGTCGAGCCGGGCGCGCGGGGTCGAGGCGGCCGAGGCGGAGCGCCGGCGCATCGAACGCGACCTGCACGACGGCGCGCAGCAGCGGCTCGTGGCCGTGGCGATGGGGCTGGGCCGGGCGAAGTCGAAGCTGGACAGCGACCCGGAGGGCGCGGCCGAGCTGATCGCGGAGGCCCACGCGGACGCCAAGCTCGCCATCAAGGAGCTGCGGGACCTGGCACGCGGCATCTACCCGTCGGTGCTCGGCGACCGCGGTCTCGACGCGGCGCTGTCCGCGCTGGCCGCCCGCGTGCCGATCGAGGTGGACCTGCAGGTGGACGTCGACCCGCGGCCGCCGACGGCGGTGGAGAGCGCCGCGTACTTCACCGTCGGCGAGGCGCTCACCAACATCACCAAGCACTCCACCGGCACCAAGGCGACCGTGCGGGTCAACCGGATCGACACGGGCGTGCTGGTCGAGGTCACCGACAACGGTCAGGGCGGTGCGGAGCTGAAGCCGGGTGGCGGGCTCGCCGGGCTCGCGGACCGGGCTGCGACCATCGACGGTGTGGTTGTCGTCGTCAGCCCCGCTGGAGGGCCGACCGTGATTCGAGCGGAGTTGCCGTGCGCGTGGTGATCGCCGAGGACTCGGTGCTGCTGAGGGAGGGCGTGCAGCGGCTGCTCGCCGACGAGGGCATCGACACCGTGGCGGCGGTGGAGAACGGGACCGACCTGCTGGACGCCGTGACCGAACACCGGCCCGACCTGTGCGTGGTGGACGTCCGCATGCCGCCGACGTTCACCGACGAGGGGCTGCGCGCGGCCATCGAGTGCCGCCGCCGCCACCCCGGGCTGCCGGTGCTGGTGCTGTCGCAGTACGTGGAGGAGCGCTACGCCGTCGAGCTCCTCGCGGGCGGTGCGAGCGGGGTCGGCTACCTGCTGAAGGAACGGGTGGCCGACGTGAAGGAGTTCGTCGACGCGGTGCGGCGGGTCGCCGACGGCGGCACGAGCATCGACCACGAGGTGATCACGCAGCTCATGGTGCGCAGCAAGAAGAGCCCGGTCGACTCGTTGACGCCACGCGAACGCGAGGTGCTCGGCCTGATGGCGCAGGGCCTGTCGAACACGGCCATCGCCGGCACGCTCGTGGTGTCCGACGGCGCGGTGGAGAAGCACGTCGGCAACATCTTCGCGAAGCTCGGCCTGGAACCGTCGAACTCCGAGCACCGGCGGGTCCGCGCCGTCCTCGCCTACCTCGACAGCTGAGGCGAACGCCGGAACGCCCGGCTCCCGCGGTGCGGTGGGCCGGGCGTTCTCGTCGGTGCGGTGCTGGACGGCGTCAGTAGCGGCCCTTCAACGCCCGCCCGTGCGCCCGCGCGATCTCACGGTTCGCGTCGCGCTTGGCGATGTCCTGGCGCTTGTCGTAGGACTTCTTGCCCTTGGCGAGGGCGAGCTCGACCTTGACGTAGCCGTCCTTGAAGTACATCTGCAACGGGACGAGCGACAGACCGGACTCCTTGGTCTTGCCGATCAGCCGTTCGATCTCGTGCTTGTGCAGCAGGAGCTTCCGCTTGCGCCGGACCTCGTGGTTCGTCCAGGTGCCCGCGACGTACTCCGGGATGTGCAGCGCGTGCAGCCAGATCTCGCCGTCGTCGACCTGGGCGAAGGCGTCCACGAGGGACGCCCGTCCCATGCGCAGGCTCTTCACCTCGGTGCCGACGAGCTGAATGCCCGCCTCGTAGGTGTCCAGAATGGCCCAGTCGTGCCGAGCCTTGCGGTTCGACGCGATGACCTTCTGCCCGCGTTCCTTGACCATGGCGACAACTCTACGTGGTCGGTAAAACTCTTAAAGCCGCACGTAGAGCCGCAGCGTGACGTAGCCGGTCGTGGCCGAGATGAGGATCGCGACCAGGAACAGCCACGGCGAGACTATGAGGATGTCCAGGTAGCCGACCGGCGGGATGATGCCCGACTCGGTGAGGTTGCGGGTGATGCGGTCGAGGAAGAACGCCTTGAACAGCACCAGGCCGGCGACCGCGGTGACCGCGCCGATGATGCCCGCGACGACCGCCTCGATGAGGAACGGCAGCTGCGTGTACCAGCGGGTCGCGCCGACCAGGCGCATGATGCCGACCTCGACGCGGCGGGTGAACGCCGACACCTGGATGGTGTTCGAAATCAGCAGCAGTGCCGCGAACGCCTGGATGAGCGCCAGGATCAGCGCCACGTCGCGGAAGCCGTTGAGGCCGTCGAAGAACCGCTCCAGGAACTTGCCCTGGTCGTCGACGCCCTTCACGCCCGGCTTGCCCTCGAAGGCGTTCTTGATGACCTCGGTGCGTTCCGGGTCTTCGAGCTTCACCCGGAACGTGGCCGGGATGGCCTCCGGCCGGGCGAGCTTGAGCAGCTCCGGCTGGGCCTCGAAGATCTGCTTGAAGCGCTCGAAGCCCTCGTCGCGGTTCTGGTACACCACGGACTCGACGCCGGAGGTCTGGTCGAGCTGGGACCTCAGCCCCGCGCACGGCTGCTGGGTGCAGTCCTTGTCGTTGGCGCTGACGTCGTTGGTCAGCAGGACCGAGACCTCGAGCTTGCCCGCGTAGTTGGCCTGCATCTTGTCGACCATGCGGACGACGAGCAGGCCACCGCCGAGCAGCCCGAGCGAGATGGCGGTCGTGAGGATCATCGCGATCGTCATCGTGACGTTCCGGCGAAGTCCGGTGACGACCTCGCTGAACACGAAGCTGGTACGCATCGGGGGCGGGGTTCCTTGGGGGGTCGGGGATTAGGAGCGCTTAGCGGCCGACGCCGTAAACGCCGCGCGCGTCATCACGGACGACCTTGCCGTACGACAGCTCCACGACCCGGCGGCGCATCGAGTCGACGATGCCGTGGTCGTGGGTGGCCATGATGACGGTCGTGCCGGTGCGGTTGATCCGCTCCAGCAGCAACATGATGTCCTGGCTCGTGTCGGGGTCCAGGTTTCCGGTGGGCTCGTCGGCGATCAGCACCAGCGGGCGGTTCACGAACGCGCGAGCGATCGCGACGCGCTGCTGCTCACCACCGGAGAGCTCGGTGGGGAACCGGTCCTCCTTGCCGTCGAGGCCGACCAGCTGCAGCACCTCGGGCACCACCTTGACGATGGTGTTGCGGGGCTTGCCGATGACCTCGAGGGCGAACGCGACGTTCTCGGCGACCGTCTTCGTCGGCAGCAGGCGGAAGTCCTGGAACACGCAGCCGATGGACTGGCGCAGGCGGGGGACCCTGCGCCGCGACATCTTGGCGACGTCGAAGTTGGAGACGTAGACGCGTCCCCTGGTCGGCACCTCTTCGCGCAGCAGCAGGCGCAGGAACGTCGACTTGCCGGACCCGGAGGGCCCGATCAGGAAGACGAACTCGCCCTTCTCCATCTCGACGGACACGTCGTCGAGCGCGGGACGCGTGGAGGTCTTGTAGACCTTGGAAACGTGTTCGAGACGAATCACGAGGCGCGAGTCTACCCATGGCCGCGGTAAAGCCCCCGTTCCGGTTAACTTCCAGCCCCGGAAAGGCGGTTCTCCTCCCCCACACGGCGTGGTCGGTTCAGCACAACCGGTGGACGAAAGGGCACGTTCGGACCATCGGACGGCCCGGACGTGCCCTTCGCCTCAGCTCACACCGCGGCTGCGGCTCACGCTTGCTGGGACTGCTTGCGCCAGCGGATGCCGGCTTCGAGGAAGTCGTCGATCTCACCGTCGAGCACCGCGGACGGGTTGCCGACCTCGTGGTTGTTCCGCAGGTCCTTGACCATCTGGTACGGGTGCAGCACGTAGGAGCGCATCTGGTTGCCCCAGCTGGAGCCGGAGTCCTTGAGCGCGTCCATCTTCGCCTGCTCCTCCTGGCGGCGCCGTTCGAGCAGCTTCGCCTGCAGGACGTTCATGGCCGTGGCCTTGTTCTGCAGCTGCGAGCGCTCGTTCTGGCAGGACACGACGATGCCGGTCGGGATGTGCGTGAGGCGCACCGCCGAGTCGGTCGTGTTGACGCCCTGGCCACCGGGGCCGGACGAGCGGTACACGTCGACGCGCAGGTCCTTCTCGTCGATCTCGACGTGGTCGGTCTGCTCGACGACGGGCACGACCTCGACGCCGGCGAACGACGTCTGGCGGCGGCCCTGGTTGTCGAACGGCGAGATGCGCACGAGGCGGTGGGTGCCCTGCTCGACGCTCAGCGTGCCGTAGGCGTAGGGGGCGGTGACGCGGAAGGTGGCGGACTTGATGCCGGCCTCTTCCGCGTAGGAGGTGTCGAAGACCTCGACGCCGTAGTTGTGCCGCTCGGCCCAGCGGGAGTACATGCGCAGGAGCATCTCGGCGAAGTCGGCGGCGTCGACGCCACCGGCTTCGGCGCGGATGGTGACCAGCGCGTTGCGCTCGTCGTACTCGCCGGAGAGCAGTGTGCGCACCTCGAGGCTCGCGATCTCGTCGCGCAGCTTCGCCCTGTCGGTGTCGGCGTCGGCGGCGGCGTCCGCGTCCTCGGCCTCCTCCGCGAGCTCGTAGAGCAGCGGCAGGTCGTCGAGGCGTTCCCGCAGGCCGGTGATGCGGCGCAGCTCACCCTGCTTGTGCGAGAGCTGGCTGGTGACCTTCTGCGCCTTCTCCTGGTCGTCCCAGAGGTCGGGGCGGGCTGCCTGCTCCTCCAGATCCGCGACCTGGGCACGCAGGGCATCGAGGTCCATCACCGCCTCGATGCTGCTCAGGGTGGCGGAGAGGTCCTTGATGTCTGCTTCGACGTCCGGATTCACAGCAGAAGATTACGCCAATACCGGTCACCAGCAGCGACCGGCCGTGGAACTGGTGCAGGTAGTGGCGTCTGCAAGTACCACCGACCCGTTGTCGGTGGTACTTGCAGACGCCCCGACCTCAGCCCGTGGGGATCGCGTCCAGGAACTTGAGGACGGCCTTCGCGTGAGCCAGGCCGAACTCGGCCACCGCCTTCGCGTAGGGGTCCTCCGCGGTCTTGGCGGCGCTGCGGGCGCTCTCCTGCTCGGCCCCGTACGTGGTGCGCGCCGTGGCGACCAGCGACTCGCGCTGCTTCGCCGTCAACGAGCCGGCGTGCACGAGGCGCAGGATCAGCGGGCTGCGCAGGTGGTCGGGGCCGGGCTCGGACAGCAGCCAGTTCTTGAAGGCCTTCTTGCCCGCCGCGGTGAGCACGTACTGCTGGCTGGAGCGCGGCCCTTGCTTGCCGAGTCGCAGCAGGCCCTGGTCGGCCAGCGCGGGCAGCTCGCGGTACACCTGGCTGCGGGTGACGCTGAAGAACGCTCCGAAGCGCTCCCCGGCCTCCGCAACCAACTGGCCACCGGTCTTGGGTCCGTCATGCAGCAGCCCGAGCAGGGCGGCTGCGGTCGCATTCAGGTCTGACACAACGACAACGTTCCCACGTCCGGGGGAGGCTGTCCACAATGGTCAGCCGTTCTGTCCACTGTGGCTGATCACCGGGCTAGTCCGATGGGCCATGCGGAGCAACGAAAAGTCTCGCTGAGTAAGCGGCAGTTTTGGCGCCTCACGCGTTTGGCCGCTTGACCGTCCGTGTCCATCCCGGATGGAAAAAGCCTTTCGCACAAGCGAAACTTCCCCGGCCTCACCCGATCGGCGGCACTGCTCTCACCGGCCGAAGCCACCCGAATGGACGGACGTGGGCTGCCGTCGCACGACCCGGTGATGTCGGCTCCGGGGTCTTTCCTCCGGCGGGAAGCCTGGAAAAATGATCATCGCCCTCAGCGGGCGTCAGCGGCTGGACAGCGGAGGTCGGGGAACCATGGGCATGAAGATGAAGTGGCTGGACCACAAGAAGGTCGCCATGCACACGCGTGCGTGGGTGACGGGTGGGATCCCGGAGCAGGCGGGCAAGGACGAGTGCATGGTGTGCGGGAAGCAGATCCGCAAGCACCGCACGGTGAGCGGCGAGGGCCGGATCTGTTCCAGCATGCTGTGCGCCCAGTACTGGGCGGAGAACATGACCTGAACCGCCCGGCCCGCTCGGCCGGATCAACTTGCTCGGAAATACGAAGAAGGCCCGGAGTCCTAGGACTCCGGGCCTTCCATCTAGTAGCGGGGACAGGATTTGAACCTGCGACCTCTGGGTTATGAGCCCAGCGAGCTACCGAGCTGCTCCACCCCGCGCCGCTTCTAGCTTGTCTTGCTGTCTTGCTGTTGTAGGTAGAACTCTACACCCTCGAAAAACCCCTTTTCCACCACCCCCCTCTAACCGCATTTCCCCAGCTCAGCCCCAGTGTCGGCCCATCCCGGCTCAATCCCGACTCAATCCTGGTCCCGCGCCCACCCTCTCAAGGCGCCGCCTCGGGGTTCGGGGGTCCGAGGGCGAAGCCCTCCGGGTGGGGTTTGGGGGCTTCGCCCCCAATGAAAATGCGAAAAAGCCCTGTCTGCGTCCTCCGCAGACAGGGCTTTCCCACTTTGTAGCGGGGACAGGATTTGAACCTGCGACCTCTGGGTTATGAGCCCAGCGAGCTACCGAGCTGCTCCACCCCGCGTCGGTATGAACAGAACCTTACGCGGGGTGGAGCGGGGAATGCAAATCGGGTGGTCAGCCGGACGGTGTGGGGCTGGGCACAACCGAGGACTGGCCGGTGGGCGGCGGTGAGGCCGACCCGGTGCTGTACTGCTTGAACCTCTTCGAGGCGTCGTCGAGGCGCTGGTAGGCCTGGCCGAGCTCGGCGAAGTTGCTGTTCTGCTGCGCCCGCTTGATGTCGGCGAGCGCCGCGTCGATGTCGTTGACCGCCTTCTGCAGCTCCGGGCTGAACGTTCCGCCGGTGTTGCCGGGTGTGGTCGACGTCGGCGGCGGCGTGGAGGTCTGGCCGTTGCCGTTGTTGTTGTCGCTCGGCGGCGGCACCACGGCCCCCGCCCCGCTGAGGACCTGTTCGAGCGCCTCGTTGAGCGTGGACGCGTAGCCGACCCGGTCGCCGTACCAGACGAGAACCTTCGACAGCTGCGGGAACGACGTGTTGTTCGACGCGCGTTCGATGTAGACGGGTTCGACGTAGAGCAGCGCGCCGCCGACCGGGAGGGTCAGCAGGTTGCCGTAGACGACGGTCGTCTTCTGCTGGGTGAGCAGGTTGAGCTCGCGGCTGACGTTGTCCGAGGTGAGGAACTGCGTCTGGATCTGCTGCGGGCCCTTGGCGTCGGTGTTGAGCTGCAACACGCTGATCTTGCCGTAGTTGTCGGGGTCGGAGGACGCCGAGACGTAGGCGGCCATGAACTCCCGGTTCTCGCGCACGAGCGGGCTGGTCAGCTGGAAGCTGACCTTGCTCTGGTTGGCCGGGTCACCGGCCAGCACGTAGAACGGCGGCTGGGCGTCGCGGCGTTTCTTCGCCTCGGCCTGCTGGGCGTCGGCCGAGGTCACGTTGTCGATCGTGGGGTCCTGCGCCGGCGCCCAGTAGGAGACACCGGAGTAGAAGTCCGACGGCGACGAGACGTGGTACTTCGACAGGATCTGCCGCTGCACCTTGAACAGGTCCTCGGGGTAGCGGAAGTGCTCGCGCAGCTCCGGCTTGATGTCGCCGGCGGGCTTGACCGTGCCGGGGAAGACGCCCATCCACGCCTTGAGGACGGGGTCCTTCTCGTCGATCGCGTACAGCGACACCGTGCCGTCGTAGGCGTCCACAGTGGCCTTGACCGAGTTGCGGATGTAGTTGACGGGCTTGTTGACCTGCGAGATCACCACGCCGTCCGCCGTGAGCGAGTCGTTGGTGGCGTCACCCAGCGGCGTGCGCTGCGCGTACGGGTAGTTCTCCAGCGTGGTGTAGCCGTCGACGATCCAGGTGATGCGGCCGTTGATGACGGCGGGGTACGGGTCGCTGTCGACGGTCAGCCACGGCGCGACGGCCTGCACGCGGTCACGCGGCGTGCGCTTGAACAGGATCTTCGACTCGTCGGCGATCGACTGGTTGAAGAGGATGTTCCGCTCGCCGTAGTAGGCCGCGAACGCGAGCTTGTTGAACAGGCTGCCGATGGGCACGCCGCCGCTGCCGGTGTAGGTGTAGGACTTGGCGTCGGTGTCGTACTCGGCTGCGGAACCGGCGGGCCGGCCGCCGACGATCGAGTAGTCGTTCGTGCCGAACAGCTCGCCGTAGTACGTGCGCGGCTGGTCGACCTTGATGCCGTTGGCGACGTTGCCGACCTCGCCGTTGGGCTTGACCTCACCGGTCTTGAAGTCGGGGTAGCCGCCGTTGGACTGGTCGGCGATCTCGTTGACCTTGTTCGCCTCTGCGTAGACGAAGCCGTTGCCGTGGGTGTAGATGAGGTGCTGGTTGATCCAGTCGCGCTGGCCCTGCGGCAGGCTGTCGAGCTTCAGCTCGCGGACCGCCACGATGTAGTCCCGCAGCTTGCCGTCCACTGTGTACCGGTCGACGTCGAGCTTGCTCGGGAACCCGTAGAACGGCCGCAGCTGCTGGAACTGGGTGAACGTGCGGCCGAGGACCGCCGGGTCGAGCAGGCGGATGTTGCCGAGGGTGGCGGCGTCGTTGGTCTTGATCTGGTCGTTGGCGACGTTCTGCTTGCCCTCGTAGGGCTTCGTCTCGACCTTGTCGTCGGTCAGCCCGAAGGCCTGCCGGGTCGCCGCGATGTTGCGGGTGATCGACTCGGCCTCCTTCTGGATGGCGTTCGGCTTGACCGAGAACTGCTCCAGGACCGCGGGCCACGCCGCGCCGACCAGGACGCTGGACAGCACCAGCAGCACGGTCGCGATGGCGGGCAGCTGCACGTTGCGCATGAACGCGCCCGCGAAGAACGCCACGGCGCAGAACACGGCGATGCACAGCAGGATCAGCTTGGCCGGCAGGACCGCGTTGAGGTCGGTGTAGCTGGCGCCGACGAACTTCTCGTTCTCGTGCAGCAGCAGCTCGTACCGGTCGAAGAAGTACGCGACCGCCTTCAGCAGCACGAACGTGCCGGCGACCAGTGCCAGGTGCAGCCGCGCCGGACCCGAGAGCTGCCCGCCGCGACCGGCCAGCCGGATGCCGCCGAAGAGGTAGTGCGCGATCACCGCGCCGATGAACGACACGGCCGTGGTGATGAACAGCCACGACAGCAGCCACTCGTAGAACGGCAGCTGGAAGGCGTAGAAGCCGATGTCGTGGCCGAACTGCGGGTCGGTGATGCCGAACGGCTGACCGTTGAGGAACAGCTGGACCTGCTGCCACTCGGCCTGCGCCGACGCGCCCGCGATCAGCCCGACGAACACCGGGATGCCGATCGAGAACAACCGCATCCGCCGCATGACGACGGTGCGGTAGCGCGCCACCGGGTCGTCCGGCCCCGACACCGGGACGAACACCGGCCGCGCCCGGTAGGCGAGCCAGAGGTTCAGCCCGACGATGCCGCCGACCACGACCCCCACGGCCAGGAACAACCCCAGCCTGGTGAGCAGCACTGTGCTGTAGACGTTGCGGAATTGGACCTCGCCGAACCACAGCCAGTTCACGTAGGTGTCGAGCAGCCGCGATCCCGTGATGAGACCGAACAGGAGCACGACACCCACGATGAGCAGTATTCGGCTGCGCCGGGACAGTTTCGGCAGTCCGACCGGAGGCCGTGTGGCCACGAGGCACGCTCCTGGATCGCGGTAAATCGATACGTACGTTTAGTCCAACTCTACGGACGACGCCCTGGGTTCCCGTGAAGTGCGCCGTCTTACGATGACACGCGTGTCAGCGAGTGAAACGCCAGCGGTCGTCCTCCCGACGGTCGCCCGCGAGGTAGAAGAGTTCGTAGCGGCCGGCGGCTGGGAGCAGCCCCCGCAGCTCTTCGCCCTCGTGGCGACGTCCGACCTGATCGCCCAGCAGCCAGAGCTCCGCGCCCAGCTCGACCCGGCGGCCTCCCCGCTGACGCCGATCGCCCAGGACGCCCTCGAAGGCGACCTGGCCGACGCGCTCGCGGGCATCGAGTGGCCCCCGGCCGTCACCGGGTGCGCACTGGCCCAGGAGATCGTCGTCCTGCCCCCGGAAGCCGAGACCGAGCTGCACCACGGCGAGCTCGACGACGAGGCGGCCCGCAGGTTCGCGGCCGAGCACCCGTCCCGCCGCGAGGCGCGCCTGGTCGCGGCCGTGCTCAGGGACGGCACGGTCTCCTGCGTGCTGCGCCTGCGCGGCACGGTCGAGGTCCCCGAGGAGTTCGTCGAACACCCCGAGCTGGCCCCGAACCTCACCGACGCACTGCTCGCCACGCTGCGGCCCTAGTCGTCACGCCTCCAGGCTGGCACAGCCCCGCCGTGTGATCACGGCGGGGCTGCGTTCGTGCTGTTCGCCCGTGGCTGAAACCGTCAGGTCAGCGGGCCCGCGGGTCAGCAGCCCGGCGTCGGCTGGCCCTTGTTCAGCGCCTCCAGCGACGAGACCGCGTCCTTCAGGTTCTCGACCTTGATCAGCGTGAGGCCCTCCGGCGCCTGCTGCTTGGCGTCCGTGCAGTTCTGGGCGGGCACGAGGAACGCGGTCGCCCCCGCCTCCTTCGCCGCCACCATCTTGAACGCGATGCCGCCGATGGGCTTCACCGCGCCGTCGCCCTGGATCTCGCCGGTGCCCGCGATGGCCTTGCCGCCGTTGAGCTCACCGGGGGTCAGCTTGTCGACGATCGCCAGCGCGAAGATCAGGCCGGCCGAGGGGCCGCCGACGTCCGACAGGCTGATCTTGATCTTGAACGGCACGTCGGCGCGGTCGACGGGCGAGATGCCGATGAAGCCGGACGGGCGGTCGTCGGGGCGCTGGCCGAGGGTGAGCTGGGTCGACTTCGAGGTGCCGTCCTGCTCGAAGGCGACCTCGATGCGGTCGCCCGGCTTGGTGTTCTCCAGCGCGGCGCTCACGTCGGCGGCGCTCTGCACCTGCTTGCCGTTCACCGCGATGATGCGGGCGCCGAGCGGGATGACGTTCTCCGCGGGGCTGCCCTTGGTGACCTGGTTCGCGACCACCTTGCCCGGATAGCCGAGGTAGTGCAGCGCGGCGACCTCGGCGGAGGTCTGCGACTCGCTGAACGCCTGCTCGTTGTCGCGCTGGACGTCCTCCTCGGTCTGGCCGGGCTTGATGAAGTCCTCCTTCGGCGCGAGGGCGTAGCGGCCGGACAGCCACAGGCCCAGCGCGCCGAAGAGCGACAGGTCGTTGGTGAGCGAGACCGTCGTCATCCGCAGGGTGCCCTGCGTGGGGAACGTGTTCTGGCCGTCGATGGACACGACGTCGGCGTCCTTGACCTTGCCGAGCACGTCGTAGGTGGGGCCGGGGCCCAGCGCGACGTACGGAACCTGGGCGAACCCGCCCGCTGTTCCGAGGATCGCCACGACCAGGAAGCTGGCGATCAGCGTCCACGTCCGGCGGGTCAGTCCGCGTTCCCTCGGCGGGGGCGCGGGAGCGGGTGCGGTCGTGACGGTTTCACTCACGGCTGAACAGCGTACGACCATGTCGATCCGCGTACGGTAGAGGCATGAGTGACGTGCCGTTCGGGTTCAGCCCGCACAACCCCGACGACAAGGACGGGCAACCGGGGGACAACCCGTTCGACTTCAACCAGCTGGGCAACATGCTGAGCCAGCTGGGCGCGATGCTGAGCAGCGCAGGGACGTCGAGCGGGCCGGTGAACTACGACCTCGCGAAGCAGATCGCGTTCCAGCAGCTGTCCTCCTCGCAGACCACCGTCGGGTTCGCCGCCGACCAGTCGGGCGCGGTCACCGACGCCGTGCACCTGGCCGAGATGTGGCTCGACCCCGTCACCTCGCTGCCCGCGGGCAGCCGCACCACGCAGGCGTGGACCGCCCGCGACTGGATCGAGCGCACCATCCCGACCTGGCAGCGGCTGTGCGACCCGGTCGCGCAGCGCATGTCCGGCGCGTGGGTCGAGGCGATGCCGGCCGAGGCCAAGCAGGCCGCGGGCCCGTTGCTGTCGATGCTCGGGCAGATGGGTGGCATGGCCTTCGGGTCCCAGCTCGGCAACGCACTGGCGCAGCTCGGCGCCGAGGTCCTCACCTCGACCGACGTCGGCCTGCCGCTCGGCCCCGAGGGCACGGCCGCGCTGCTGCCGGCGAACATCGAGAAGTTCACCGAGGGCCTGGAGCGCCCCGCCTCCGAGGTGATGGTGTTCCTCGCCGCCCGCGAGGCCGCGCACCAGCGCCTGTTCACGCACGTGCCGTGGCTGCGGCAGCGCCTGCTCGACACCGTCGAGGAGTTCGCCAAGGGCATCAAGGTCGACACGTCGGCGCTGGAGCAGCTCGCCGGCCAGATCGACCCGTCGAACCCGGCCTCCATCGAGGAGGCCATGGGCTCCGGTCTGCTCGAACCGCAGACGACCCCGGAGCAGAAGGCCGCGCTGAACCGGTTGGAGACCCTCCTCGCCCTCGTCGAGGGCTGGGTGGACGTCGTGGTCGACGCCGCCGTGGCCGACCGGCTGCCCGGTGCGCCCGCACTGCGCGAGACGCTGCGCCGCCGCCGTGCCTCCGGTGGCCCGGCCGAGCAGACGTTCGCGACGCTCGTCGGTCTGGAGCTGCGGCCGCGGCGCCTGCGGGCCGCCTCCGCGCTGTGGAAGCTCGTCGGCGACCAGCACGGCGTCGAGGTCCGCGACGGCGTGTGGGAGCACGCCGAGCTGATCCCGACCACCGAGGACCTGGACGACCCGCTGGAGTTCGCCGAGCGGCTCGCCAACACCCGCAAGGCGCTCGAGGACCCGATCGCCGAGCTCGAGCGCACCATGCGCGCCGAGGACGGCGAGAAGGCCACCGAGGCGACCCCGGAGTCGGACGAGCCGCAGAACGGCGACAAGCCCAAGGACAGCTGAGCCCGAGGGCACCGGTCAGACGTGCGAAGCGCCCGGCGGGCACACCCCGCCGGGCGCTTCGCGTTGCTGAAGATCAGTCTTCCGAGAGGCTCAGTCCGGCCGCGGCCGAGATGCCCTCCAGGTAGCCCATGGCCCGCTCGGACTTCGGGTAGCGGTGCACCCACTCCCAGAAGTCCTTGCCGTGCCCTGGGACCAGCAGGTGCGCGAGCTCGTGCACCAGCACGTAGTCGAGCACCCACGGCGGCACGTCGCGCAACCGCTCGGACACGCGGATCGTGCCCTCGGTCGGTGTGCACGACGCCCACCTCGTGCGCATGGGCGGCACCCAGCGCACGCTCACCGGGTCGGCGAGCGAGTCCAGGTATCGCACCGACAGCTCGGCGCACCGCGCCATCAGCGCCTCGTCGGACGTCCGCGCAGGCGACTTCCTGCGCGTCTCACTGCGCTGGAGGCGGCTCAACATCTCCGCCACCCAGTGCTTCTCTTCCCCCTTGGTCATCCGTGCCGGCAGAAGGACGACGACGGTGTCGCCCTCCCGGTACGCGCTGACCATGCGGCGGCGCCGGGAGCTCCGCCGCACCTCCACCCGCGGTTCGGCCATGCAGTAACCGTAATCGGCGGCACCGACAATTTTGGGCCCCCAACCGGCCGCAGGCGGGCACCCGGCGGGTGAAGTTCCACCGAACGGCGGCTGGACACGCGCGAGATCGACATGCGCGGGATCACCGCCTCGCAGAGGTACCGTCGCGCCAAGGTCCCCGAGTGTGTCCGCACTCACAACTGCAAGGGAGGGGCTGTGGCCGAGAAGTACAACGGCTACTGCGTCAAGTGCCGGGAGAAGCGCGACTTCGACGGCAATGTCGAGGAGACCAACGGCCGGCGCATGGCGAAGGGCACCTGCCCTGTCTGCGGAACGAAGATGACGCGGATCCTCGGCAAGTCCAAGGTCTGACGTTTCCGCTGGCAGGGGGCACCGCCCCCTGCCAGTCTTCCGTTGTGGACACACGCCCCCGAGTGCGCAGCGGCCTGCCCGTGGTGCGCCGCGGCCCCGGCGTCGTGCAGGTCGGCACCGACCCGAAGCACGCCGTGGTGATCGACGAGCTGCCCGACGCCTTGGTCGACGAGCTGCTCGTCCTCGACGGCCGCCACACCCTCGCTGAACTGGGTGAAAGACTCCGCAGCCGCGGTGAGGACCCGGCCCTGCTGACCACCGTCCTGGAATCACTCGACCAGGTGGGACTGCTGGAGTCCCCCTCCTCGTCCAGGGGTGCCACGGCCGCCGTGTTCGGCTCCACCCACCTCTCCCTCGCGATGACGTCGCTGCTCGCCGAGTCCGGTGTCCGGCTCGCCCACCACGCCGACCTCGTGGTGCTCGCCGCGACCCTCGTCCCCGATCCGGCCGTCGTCTCCGGCCTGATGGCCGCCCGCACACCTCATCTGGCCGTGCGCGTCCGTGAGGGCGTGGGCATCGTCGGCCCGCTCGTGCTGCCCGGCCGCACCAGCTGCCTGAACTGCGCGGACCTGCACCGCACCGACCATGACGAGGCGTGGCCGGCCATCGCCGCGCAGCTCGTGGGCAAACCCGCCTCCTACGACGTCCTGTTCGCCTCCGGCACCGCCGCGCTCGCCGTCGCGCAGGTGCTGGAGTCGCTGCGCCACGTCCGCGGACCCGAGCAGGCACCGCCGCCAGTGCTCAACGCCACTCTCGAGCTGGACCTGGTCACGGGGGTTGCTGAGAGGCGGAGCTGGTATCCGCACCCTGACTGTCAGTGCAGCGCACATACCATGGCCGGGTGACCGAGATTCCGCGCAAGGCCGTGCAGCGCACCGCCAAGCTGGCGAGCCTCCCGCTCGGGGTGGCGGGCCGGGTGGTCGGCGGCTGGGGCAAGCGACTGACCGGACGCGCAGCCGACGAGGTCAACGCCGAGGTCACCGCCAAGACCGCCGAGCAGGTGTTCGCCGTCCTGGGCCAGCTCAAGGGCGGCGCCATGAAGTTCGGCCAGGCGCTCAGCGTGTTCGAGGCGGCCGTGCCCGACGAGCTCGCCGCCCCGTACCGCGAGGCGTTGACGAAGCTGCAGACCGCCGCCCCGCCGATGCCCGCCCGCACCACCCACCGCGTGCTCGCCGAACAGCTCGGCGCCTCCTGGACCAAGCGCTTCCAGTCGTTCGACGACGACCCGGCGGCCTCGGCCTCGATCGGCCAGGTGCACCGCGCCGTGTGGCACGACGGCCGCGACGTGGCCGTGAAGGTCCAGTACCCCGGCGCCGACGAGGCCCTGCGCGCCGACCTGAAGCAGCTGCTGCGCTTCTCCCGCCTGCTGCAGGCGGTCATGCCCGGCACCGACGTGCGCCCCCTGCTGGAGGAGCTGCGCGACCGGTACCTGGAGGAGCTCGACTACCGCGACGAGGCCGCCAACCAGCGCGCCTTCGCCAAGGCCTTCGACGACGACCCGCACGTCGTCGTCCCCCGCGTCATCGCCTCGTCGCCGAAGGTGATGGTCACCGAGTGGACCGAGGGCGTGGGCCTCGCGAAGATCATCCGCGAGGGCTCACCCGAGGACCGCGACCGCGCGGGCCAGCTGCTGTCGGAGTTCCACTTCTCGGCCCCGTCCCGCTCCGGCCTGCTGCACGCCGACCCGCACCCCGGCAACTTCATGCTGGGCGCCGACGGCCGCCTGCGCGTGATCGACTTCGGCGCCGTGGCCCGCCTCCCCGACGGCCTCCCGAAAACCCTCGGCCGCATGACCCGCCTGGCCCTCGACGGCCGCCCCGACGACCTGGTCGACCTCCTGCGCACCGAGAACTTCATCCGCGAGGGCATGTCCCTCGACGGCGAGGACGTCCTGGGCTACCTGGCCCCGTTCGTCGAACCGCTGCGCACCGAGTCGTTCCACTTCACCCGCCGCTGGCTGCAGTCGCAGGCCGAACGGGTCGGCGACCTGCGCAGCCCCGACTCCCAGACGGGCCGCTCGCTGAACCTGCCGCCGCAGTACCTGCTGATCCACCGCGTGACGCTGGGCGCGACCGGCATCCTCTGCCAGCTCGACGCCCACGTGACCGCGCGCGAGATCGTGGCGCGGTGGCAGCCGGGCTTCGAGGAGCCGTGAACCGGCGGCCTCTCCACTCCGTCGAGTGAACATGGCGGAAGTTGTCCACAGCTTGCCTACGAGGTCCCTTCCCTCGTCGGTGCCTGCCCCAAGCTTGTCCCATGCCCATCACCACGACCGCTGACCTGCGCAAATCCGGCCTCTCCTCGCGGGAGATCCTCCGCCGCTGCCTCCCGTCCGGCCCCTGGCAGTTCCTCCTGCCCGGCGTAGTCCTCCAAAAGCCTTCACCGCCCACCCGCCTGGACCGCCTGCACGCAGCCCTGTCCTACGCCGGCCCGTCCTCCGTGATCACCGGCACCGACGCCCTGACCCGCCAGGGCGCCCGCCTCCCCCTACCCCGCCACATCCACGTGCTGGGCACCCAGAACACCCGCCGCTCCCACCCGAACCTGCTCCTCGAACGCACGACCCGCCCACCCACCGTCATCCACCACGACGGCCTCCGCTTGGCCTCCCCGGCCCGCGCAACCCTGGACCTCACGCGCCGCGAACAAGACGCCCGCGCGGTCGTGGCCGCACTCGACGCCGTGGTGGCCGCGGACCTGTGCACGCCGCGCGATCTGCACGAGGAGCTGGAGCTGAGTCCTCGCCGCGGAACGGCGCTGGTCAGGCAGGCCTTACAGCACCTGTACCCGTTCCCCCTCAGCGCGCCCACTTCTGACTGCCCGGATGGGTCGCGTTGACCTGCCTGGTCAATGGTCTGCGTTGCTTGGGTCTTCGTTGCTTGGGTCTTCGTTGCTTGGGTCTTCGTTGCTTGGGTCTTCGTTGCTTGCGGCGTGCGTTGCGCGTGGTCGTGCCCTGCCGCGACCGCTGCACGCTGGCTCTCGATCTCTGCCTCGCCGCTGCCAGCACCTATTCGGCCACTCTTTCGAGTGAAGCCGGTCCGGATTCCCGTTCTCGCTCGCCCGCAATGGGGAAGCGCGCGTGAGGCGGCCAGCCCCCGCAGGAACGAAGACAGCACCCGACACGCCTCAAGCCGACACGAACCAGCCAAGCCCGAATACGACCGCCGGACCAACAACGCCCACGCCGACGCCCACCACTCAGCTCGAACAGCCGTCCCTACAGCCCACCCGCGCGAACCGACCAAGCTCGCTCAAGGCAGCGAGCCCCACGCAAGCCGGCCAAGCTCACCCGTACCGACCCAGCCAACGCCAGCCCAGCCAACGGCCAGCCCAGCCAACGGGTCTGCTGCACGAGTAGGTGACAGTGGTAGTCACGCAGCCTGACTGGCTGACGTGGTCATGATTACTTCGTATTCGATGGGGGTCAACCGGCCGAGAGCGGCTTGGCGTCTGCGACGGTGGTAGGTGCGCTCGATCCAGGTCACTATCGCGATCCGCAGTTCCTCCCGAGTGGACCAGGTCCGTCGGTCGAGGACATTATTCTGCAGCAACGCGAAGAAGCTTTCCATGGCCGCGTTGTCGCCCGCGGCGCCGACCCTGCCCATCGAGCCGGTCAAGCCGTGACGCGCAAGTGCGCGGACGAATTTCCTGGATCGAAATTGCGATCCGCGGTCGGTGTGCACCACGCAACCGGCGACCTCGTCACGTCTCGCGACGGCGTTGGTGAGCGCGGTGACGGCGAGACGGGACTTCATCCGGGAGTCGATGGAGTAGCCGACGATCCGGTTGGAGCAGACGTCCTTGATCGCGCAGAGATACAGCTTTCCTTCTGTAGTGCGGTGTTCGGTGATGTCGGCCAGCCACAACCGGTTCGGCGCGCTGGCGGTGAAGTCGCGCCGGACCAGGTCGTCGTGGACCGGCGGGCCGGCCTTCTTGCCGTTGCGGCCGCGTTTCTTGCCGAACGCGCTCCACCAGCCCATGGACGAGCAGATCCGCCACGCGGTCCGATCCGCCATCGACACGCCGGCGTCTCGGGCCTCGTCGGCCAGGAACCGGTAGCCGAACTCCGGATCGTCACGGTGCGCGTCGAACAACGCGTTCGCCCGATGAGCCCGCTCGAGTTCAACGGCGGTGACCGGGCGGGCGCGCCACCGGTAGTACGGCTGCCGAGCGATCCCGAGTACCCGGCACGTCACCGCGACGGGGATACCGTCCGCAGCGAGCTCGTTCACGAGCGGGTAGAGCCTTTTCCCGGCAGGTTCGCCTGCGACAGATACGCGGTCGCGCGGCGCAGGACCTCGTTCTCCTGCTCGAGCAGCTTGATCCGCTTGCGGGCCTCGCGGAGCTCCGCCGAGTCGTGCCTGTTCACACCGGGTTTGGCGCCTTCGTCGACCTCGGCCTGGCGCAGCCACTTGAACAGCGTCATCGGGTGGACCCCGAAGTCCTTGGCGATCTGCTCGACCGTCACGCCCGGCTCGCGGTCACGGGCGACCCGCACGACATCGTCGCGGAACTCCTGAGGGTAGGGCTTCGGCACAGCGACATCCTCCCAGCTCATCATCACGGCAAGCCAACTCAGATGTCACCAATCCGTGCAGCAGACCCAACGGCCAGCCCAGCCCAGCCCAGTCCACGCAAGCCAACCCACGCAAGCCAACCCACTCAAGCCAGCCCGGCTCACGCAAGCCAGCCCACCACCAAGCCAGCCAGCCTCACCCGCACCAGCCGTTCACCGCCAGTACTCGTCCGGCAACTTCCCTTCGATGTCCCGCACATGCGCCTTCGCGCACGCGTGACACAACCACCGAACCGTCCCCCCGACCCGCTCCGACGACCAGGCCAACAGCTCCAGCTCAGAAACGGACGCCCGCGACCGCCCGCACCTGTGGCACGCCGTCACCGCCGCCGTCCCACGTGGACGGTGTCGGTCTCCAGCAGGAAGACGTCCTCCCGAGCACCGACGTACTCGGAGTCCGCCGGGTTGAGCAGGCGGCGCAGGGCATCGCGGTCCGCGGGGTGCAGGTACGGGCCGGTGATCTCGGCCAGCCACGTCAGGCGGTCCACCGCCCAGTCGCGGACCTGCTGCTTCGCCGGGGCCGGGTGGTCGACGACGAAGCTGAAGGAGCCGATGTCGCCGAGGCCGGCGTCGGCCAGGGCGACGTTCCAGCCGACCGGCAGGCGGACGGAGCCGGCCATGTTCTCGCGCATCGAGACGAACCACTCGGCGCGGGCCGCGGCCATGCGGTCCGGGAGGCCCGGGTCGCCGACGCCGAGGTCCCAGGGCAGGAAACGGGTTTCGAGGCCGCCCTCGGCCAAGGCCAGCCAGCCGCCGGGGGCCAACGCGGAGGCCAGGCGGCGCATGCCGCGCAGCTGGTCGGGGAGGTGGTGGATGACGCGGGAGGCCCAGATGAGCTCGACCGGGCCCGTGAAGGAGAGGGGGTCTTCCGCGGCGAGGTCGGCGAGGACCGGCTTCACCGAGACCACGCCCTCGCCCTCGGTGCGGGCGGCGGCGCAGGCGGCGTCGAGGAGTTCGGGGGTGGCGTCGACCAGGACCAGGACGCCGCCGCCGTGGTCGCGGAGTGCGGCGACCAGGGGGACGGACATCGAGCCGGCGCCGCAGCCGACGTCCATCACGACGGGTGAGTCCGGGAGTGGTGCGACGAGTCTGCGGGCGACCGCGGACAGCGCTTCGGCCTGCAGTGCGCCGTAGCGCCTCATGCCCGAGAGGCGGGACGACCAGTCGATTCCGTCGTGGGTGTGGTGCGGCACAAAGGAAGACGGTACGGAGGAACGGCCGAGGCCGCCATCCACCTTCTCGTGGACGACGGCCTCAGCTCGTGACTGTCAGAGGTCGAAGCGAGCCGCTCTGCGTCCCGCCCATCGCGACACCCTGCGCCAACGTTGCGCTGACGCGAGGCGGTTCGCCAGGCGTTGCTCCTCCGCGAACCTCTGGGCTTCTTGTATTCGTATCCGCACGAGTTCTTCTTGCAGAGACATGGGGTGCAGTCCTTCGTTCGTGTACGCGGGCATTGCGTCGAGATTGATCACCGAGGTGTTCACGCCGCCGCCTCCGTCTTGTCCGAAGAAGCCACTGCCGCCGCCGCGTCCTTGCGCGGACGGCCACGGGGCCGCTTGCGAGCGATGACGACACCGCGCTCGAAGATCTCGCCACCCCAGACACCCCACGGCTCGTGCCGCGCGAGGGCTCCCGCGAGGCACTCGGCGAGCACCGGGCAGGTCCCGCAGAAGGTCTTCGCCTTCTCGAGCTCCGCCGGGGCGTCCGCGAACCAGAGGTCGGGGTTGTGGGTGCGGCAGGGCAGGTCAAGCCCCTCCGCGAGGTCCGGAAGTGTCTCGCCGGTGAGCGGGACAGTCGCGGTCAACATCAGGGTTTTCTCCTTGTGTGGGGTACAGCAAAAAACACGAAGGCCGCGGACTCTGTGCGAGTCCGCGGCCTTCGTGAGCCTGGTGGTCCTACGACCCCTCTATGGGGTCGGCAGGAGCCTTCTCACTTGATGCGCGGACAGCGCATTCGTGTAGTTGGGAACGTCATCGACGGTCGGGCGCAGGACCGGCTGCTCCACGAGCAGTCCGGTGGCGCGCTCACGGCCCAGCAGTTCCGCCGACCTGTGGGCAGACTTCTGCCACATGGCCGGAGCGGTTGCGGGCGCACAGAAGTGCTCGGTCACGGGGAGGCCGAGTGCGCGCGAAATTTCGAACTTCTTCACGATCGGCACCTCCCTCGGAGAGCTCTCTGCGAGCTGAGTAGTAGTTCTTCTTCCCCAGACGGGTCCTCCGGACCCGGCATGAGCAGGTTATGACCCCGTACCTGGGGCGTGCAACCTATTTAACGAAACTTGTCCCGATCAGGTGGCCGAGTCGCCCACACCGGCCCTCACCAGGCCCAACACGTCGTTGCCGAACCTGTCGAGCTTCGAGGCGCCGATGCCCGAGATCGCGACGAGCCCGGCCGAATCCGTGGGTCGTTGCTCCGCGATCGCCATCAGGGTCGCGTCGGTGAAGACGACGTACGCGGGCACTTTCAGCTCGCGCGCCCGGCCGGCCCGCCACCGGCGCAGCGCTTCGAGGAGTTCTTCGTCCACGTCGGACGGACAGGAGCGGCAGCGGCCGAGCTTGATGGCCTGCGCTTCGTTGAGCGTCGAGGAGCACAGCCGGCAGGTCGGCTTCTCCTTCTTCATCAACGGAGGCCGCTGCGACGCGGCACCGGCCGGTACACGTGCCGCGGGGTGGCTCTCCGGCACGAGGTTGTAGAGGAAACGGGAACGGCGTCGGTACTTACGGCCGCCCGCTGCGCGCGACAACGCCCACGACATCCAAAGGTGTTCACGTGCTCGCGTGACGCCTACGTACAGAAGGCGGCGTTCTTCTTCGACCTTCGCCTCGTCGCCGTCGGCGTATTGGATCGGCATAGTGCCCTCGACGAGTCCGACGAGGAACACGGCGTCCCACTCCAGGCCCTTCGACGCGTGCAGCGACGCCAGCGTCACGCCTTCGACGGTCGGTGGGTGCTGTGCCTCGGCGCGCATGTCCAGTTCCGCGCAGAACCGCGGCAGGTCGGCGTCGGGCACGGCGGAGGCCAGTTCCTCGGCGAGCTCCACGAGAGCGAGCAGCGACTCCCAGCGTTCGCGCGCGGACCCGCCCGCGGGTGGCTCGTCGGTGAGGCCGACCTTCTCCAGCAGCGAGCGCGTCACGTCGGGCAGGCTGCCGCTCACCTCGCCGGCCGAGCGCAGTGTGATCATCGCCTGGCGCACCTCTGCGCGTTCGAAGAACCGCTCGCCGCCGCGCACCAGGTACGGGATGCCCTGCGCGGCGAGCGCCTGTTCGTAGACCTCGGACTGGGCGTTGACCCGGTAGAGGATCGCGATCTCGGACGCCGCCACGCCCTCGTCGAGCAGCGTCTTGACGCGCCGCGCGACCGCGTCCGCCTCGGCGGGTTCGTCGTCGAACTCGTGGAACCGCGGCGCCGGGCCCTCCGGTCGCTGCCCGATGAGGTTGAGGCGGGAGCCGGCCGGGCGTCCACGGGCCCACTTGATGACTTCGTTGGCCAGTCCCACGACCTGGGGCGTGGAGCGGTAGTCGCGCTCCAGCCGCACCACCACGGCCTCGGGGAAGCGGCGGGGGAAGTTGAGCAACGGCTGCGGCGAGGCGCCCGCGAACGAGTAGATGGTCTGGTTCGCGTCACCGACGACGGTCAGGTCGTCGCGGCTGCCGAGCCACGCGTCGAGCACGCGCTGTTGCAGCGGCGTCACGTCCTGGTACTCGTCGACGACGAAGCAGCGGTAGCGGTCGCGGAACTCCTGGGCGACCTCCGCGTTGTCCTCCAGCGCGGCCGCGGTGTGCAGCAGCAGGTCGTCGAAGTCGAGCAGCATCGCCTCGTTCTTGAGCTGCTCGTAGGTCAGGTAGAGCTTCACGACCTGCTCGGCGGGCGCCGGGATGTCGCGTGCGGCGCGGGAGGCCGCGAGCGGGTAGTCCTCGGGGGTCAGCAGCGACGCCTTCGCCCACTCGATCTCGCTGGTGAGGTCGCGCAGCGCGTCGGCCTCGGTCGGCAGGCCCAGGCGTGCGGCGGCGCGGGCGACGACGCGGATCTTCTGGTCGACGAGTTCCCAGCGCGGCCCGCCGATGACGCGCGGCCAGAAGTAGCGCAGCTGACGGGAGGCGGCGGCGTGGAACGTCACGGCCTGCGCGCCGTGCACGTCGAGCGAGCGCAGCCGGGTGCGCATCTCCCCCGCGGCGCGCTTGGTGAACGTGACGGCGAGGACCTGCGACGGGGCGACGTGGCCGCGTTGGCACAGGTAGGCGATCCGGTGGGTGATGGTGCGCGTTTTGCCGGTGCCGGCACCCGCGAGCACGCACACCGGGCCGCGTGGAGCCTCGACCGCTGCACGCTGTTCCGGATCAAGACCCTCCAGCAACGCGTCCATAGCCGGGCAGTCTCGCAGACGGCCGATGCAACTCCGAGACCAGCGCGCCGTATCCTGGTGAGCATGGCTGGTAAGCAGGACAAGGCGGCTGCCAAGGAAGCGGCGAAGGTTCGCCGCGCGGCATCACGCGAGCGGCGCAAGCAGATCTTCGAGGCGTTCAAGATGCAACGCCGCGAGGACAAGGCGCTCATCCCGCTGATGCTCGGTGCGCTGCTGGGCGTCACCGCGATCGCCGTGGTCCTGGGCCTGGTCTTCGACGCGGTCTGGATGTTCGTGCCGCTGGGCATCGCGATCGGCGCGCTGCTGGCCGTGATCATCTTCGGCCGCCGGGTGCAGAGCAACGTCTTCCGCAAGGCCGACGGCCAGCCCGGCGCCGGCGCGTGGGCGCTCGAGAACCTGCGCGGCCGCTGGCGGGTCACCCCCGCCGTCGTCGGCACCACCCAGCTCGACGCCGTGCACCGCGTGCTCGGCCGTCCGGGCGTGGTCCTGGTCGCCGAGGGCGCGCCGCACCGGGTGAAGCCGCTCCTCGCGCAGGAGAAGAAGCGCATCGCCCGCGTCGTCGGCGAGACCCCGATCTACGACTTCATCATCGGCTCCGCCGAGGGCCAGGTGCCGCTCAAGAAGCTGCAGTCGACGCTGATGAAGCTCCCGCGCAACATCACGACGGCCCAGGTCGAGACGCTCGACGCCCGTCTCGCGGCGCTCGCGAGCCGGGGTGCCGCGCTGCCCAAGGGCCCGATGCCGCAGGGCGCGAAGATGCGCAACGTCCAGCGCACGCTGCGCCGCCGCTGACCCCGGTCACCACGCCACGCACCACGTCACCAGCACAGCACCAGCACGCGAGAAGGCCCGGCACACCTCGTGCGCCGGGCCTTGTCGCTGTTCAGGGACTTTTTACGGGCTATCTGACCTTGATGACGACGGTGCCGGCGGCCTTGTCGTGCAGGCAGCGGCCGTCCGAGTCCCAGACCAGCGCCGGGATCAGCGGGAAGATGAGGACCGTCCGCAGCAGCGCGCGCGGCAGGTGCACGAACGCCTTGCCGTCGATGCGCGCCACCCGCAGGCCGAACACGGCGTGACCAGGGGTGAAGCCGAAGAACGCCACGGCGACGACCGTGATGACGAACCAGGCGAGCAGGCTCCAGTTGCGCGGCAGCTCCGGGCGCGTGAACAGCGCCGCGACCCCCGCGGACAGGAAGAAGTCGAGCAGGATGGCGAACGTGCGCCGCCCGACCGAGGCGATGGAGCCCGGCCCCTTCTCCGGGAAGCCGTGCCGCTCGCCACGCCAACGCTGCTGCTTGCCGTCGTTCGAGTCCTCACCCGGTTCGAGTACCGAGCGGGGTCCTGACAGCCACGAACCGGTCCACCTGCTCACCCCTCCAGAGTAAGGCCGTGCTCAACGGGTGAGGACCGGCAGGTCGTCTTGCCCACTCGGACGGCCCCGTTAACACTGGCGAAACATCCGAGTGACGGACGGGCAACACCGCCGACATACGGTCGCTCGTGATGGCCAGCCGTATTCCATAGCCAAGGAGTCGACGAGGGTGTTCAAGAATTCCGACGAGGTGCTGAAGTTCATCACCGACGAGGGTGTCAAGTTCGTCGACGTGCGGTTCAGCGACCTGCCCGGCGTGATGCAGCACTTCACGCTGCCGGCCAAGGCGTTCGACGCCGACGCGATCGAAGAGGGTCTTGCCTTCGACGGCTCCTCCGTGCGTGGCTTCCAGTCGATCCACGAGTCGGACATGCTGCTGCTGCCCGACCTGTACACGGCGCGTGTGGACCCGTTCCGCATCGAGAAGACGCTGATCGTCAACTTCTTCGTGCACGACCCGTTCACGCGTGAGGCGTACAGCCGTGACCCGCGCAACATCGCGCGCAAGGCCGAGCAGTACATCACCGACTCGGGCATCGCGGACACCGCGTACTTCGGTGCCGAGGCCGAGTTCTACATCTTCGACTCGATCCAGTTCGACACCACCGGGAACTCCTCGTTCCACAAGATCGACGCGGTCTCCGGCTGGTGGAACACCGGCCGTGAGGAAGAGGGCGGCAACCTCGGCTACAAGGTCAAGTACAAGGGCGGGTACTTCCCGGTCACCCCGAACGACCACTACGCCGACCTGCGCGACCAGATGGTCCTCAACATGGAGGCCCAGGGCTTCACGGTCGAGCGCGCCCACCACGAGGTCGGCACCGGCGGCCAGGCCGAGATCAACTACAAGTTCAACACGCTGCTGCACGCCGCGGACGATCTGATGCTGTTCAAGTACATCATCAAGAACACCGCCTGGCAGGCCGGCAAGACCGTCACCTTCATGCCGAAGCCGCTGTTCGGCGACAACGGCTCGGGCATGCACACGCACCAGTCGCTGTGGAAGGACGGCGCGCCGCTGTTCCACGACGAGAGCGGCTACGCGGGCCTGTCCGACACCGCCCGCCACTACATCGGCGGCATCCTGCACCACGCGCCGTCGCTGCTGGCGTTCACCAACCCCACGGTGAACTCCTACCACCGCCTGGTGCCCGGCTACGAGGCCCCGGTGTCGCTGGTCTACTCCCAGCGCAACCGCTCGGCGTGCGTGCGCATCCCGATCACGGGCAACAACCCGAAGGCCAAGCGCATCGAGTTCCGCTGCCCCGACTCCTCGGGCAACCCGTACCTCGCGTTCTCGGCGATGGTCATGGCGGGCCTCGACGGCGTGAAGAACAAGATCGAGCCGCCGGCCCCGATCGACAAGGACCTCTACGAGCTGCCGCCCGAGGAGGCCCGCGACGTCAAGCAGGTCCCGGCCACCCTCGACGCGGTGCTGGACAACCTGGAGGCCGACCACGAGTTCCTGCTCGAGGGCGGCGTGTTCACGCCGGACGTGATCGACACCTGGATCTCGTACAAGCGCTCCGAGGAGATCGACCCGCTGCGGCTGCGCCCGAACCCCTACGAGTTCGCGCTGTACTACGACGTGTGATCGGCACGGGGCTTTGACCAGCCGCTTCGGCGGTTGAAGCCCAAGCCAGGCCGTCTCCAGGCCGTCCAGCGTGGAGAGGCCGCCTGATCGACCGAAGGCCGAGGGCCGGGTGACTGACTCAGTCACCCGGCCCTCAGTCGTTGTGTCGCGCGCCCACGTATGCACCGCAGCTTCTACAGTTCCCGCGTGACCAACCCGTGGGTCCTCCTCGCTGGCGCTGCCGCAACGGTGCTTGCCGCACTTTTCGCCTTGATCGGCGTCCACTATGGACAGTGGATGACGACTCGACGCGAGCGCGAGAATCGCCTTGAGCAATGGAAGCGAGAAGATCGCCACCGGTTCGCGGATCACAAGCGTGAGCTTTACGCCGAACTGCTTGCAAAGTTCGATCTTTGGTTCCGCGAAATCAGAGCAGCAGAAACTGATCGACGGCACCACAGCAGCACGTCCAAGGCAGATCCTGTCCAATGGCTTGACTGGCTCAACCCTCCCGAAGACAGAAACACGAAGCGTCGCGAGTTTGACTTGCTCATGGGTCGCCTTCGCATGGTTTCTCAGACCATCTGGGTTGAGGCCAGCGGCTACGAGAAGCGCCTGGATATCGCAACCGAAGCAGTGATCCGCGAGGAAGAAATGCCCGACACCGTGGAGTGGCAATCTTTGGAATCTGCCCTTGGCACCCTTGCCGACAGCATGCGACAGGACCTGGGCGGGGACACGAGCGCATAGGATCCCGTTCACGCCGCATCCACTTTCGACGTGGTGAACCTCAAACCATTGTCGATCGCAAGCCGCGCCCGATCGAAGCTGGACGGCATCAGGTGGGTGTAAACCCGGAGCGTGAACGCCGGGTCAGCATGGCCGAGGAACTCCGCTAGCGCCCTGATGCTGATGCCCTGCTCCAGGAGCATCGACGCGAAGAAGTGCCGCAGCGCGTGGAAGCCTTCCGCGCGTCCAGGGGCGAGCACGCCGGCCTCCACGAGTGCGGGCTTCCACACGTGGTGGTTGAACGAGTGCCGGTAGATTTGTTTCGACTCCCGCGTGTAGATCAACAGCGGCACCGTCATGAGCTTCCCGTCTGGAGTCCCCCACGGCAGCGTGATCGGAAGCGGCTCGAACTTCTGGACGTGCGCGTCGATCGACTCCCTCAGGCTGCTGGCCAGAGGTACGTCCCGCGTCTTCCCGTGCTTCGGCGGAGCGAAGATCATCTTGCCGCGCACGATCTTGATCTGACGCATGACGTGGATGACTCCCTCCGACTCATCCACGTCGTCCGGCGAGAAGCCGAAGACCTCTCCCTGCCGCAGGCCTGCACCCGCGCCCAAGTCCACGCCAACGCGGTACCGCTCGCCGATCGAAGCCCGAACCGCCTGCACCCGCTCAGGCGCCCAAGGCACGATCTTCGGGTACTCGCCGCGTGGCTTCTTGACCGACTTGGCGTTGCACGGATTCTTGCGGAGGCGTTCGTCATCGACCGCCGCCGTGAAGATTGCTGAAACGTTGGCGAAGATCGTCCGACGGTAGGTCTCCGCGAGCCCCTTCTTTTGAAGCTTCCGATCCCACGCCTGGATCGTGGACGGCAGGATCACGCGCAGCTCGTCATCCCCGAAGTACGGGAAGACGTGGAGCTTGAGCCGAAACTCAACCTGCTCACGCGTCGACTCATCGAACGTCTGCCCGTCGAGCCAGTGTTCCTCCGCATACTTCCTGAACGCGATCTTGCCTGCGTCGGGATCGAGATATGTCCCCTTGTTCTTGTCGTTCTCCATCTCGTGGAGGAAGGCTTCCGCCGCAGTCTTCTGGCGGTCCGGGAATGACTTCGTCCGCTCCCCACCACCCGGCAACGGGATGCGCACTTTGTAGCGCAATCCTTTGCCGTACAGGGCAGTCTTCTCCCGCACGCCGTCCTTGACGGTCCACCAGCGGTCTTGGATGTGGCCCATGACAGTCTTCTCCCCTTGTTCGAATTCGAGTGCTGTCAGGCCGCTTCAGCGCTGTTGAACCACTCGCGCACCTTGGCCGGGTCCCAACGAAGGTGTTTGCCAACCCGCCGCGCAGGCGGGCCGTAGTTCTTGGTCCGCCACCCACGAATCGTGTGCACGGGCACCCCAAGGAAGGCCGAGAGGTCTTCCACTGTCCATAGCGGTTCGACGTTCGACATGAGATCCCCCCAGATCAGGCCGCTTGTACCGAAGTTGCTGAAACATCTGGTGCGGGACGAGGGAGTAGAGCCAGGACGGCTTGCGCCTGGTCGTACTGCGCCTTCCACTTGAGCCGTTGGGCGACCATCTGCATGAGCAATTCGGCGCGGCCGGGGACGTGCGGGTCACCCGCTTGAACTGGAGACCACATCAGCCGCGTCCGGTCCGTCTCCTGCTTCGCAATGCCTGCCGCCGCGAGGGCTTCCTTGACGAAGGCCGCTCGATCGGACTTGTGTTCGGCGAGGGTCTTCCCCGACCACCGCCGCGACACGAGCACACGCCGGCCGGGCAAGCCGAGCGTCTCCCTGCGGTGTGCCTTGGACCGGCAGCGCCCCGGAGCCATCCGAGAGTGCGCGCCCTTGGGCTGCACGCCGTATGCCAGCCAGACCGCGCACCGGTCCGAGCAGGGCGTGACAGCCAGCTCTGCCGCCAACCGGTCAGCGTGATCGGAGACCCGAGAGGACGCGTCAGCGTGCACCACCTCGGAGATCGACTTGACCAGGTACTTGGTCAAGTAGCCGATGTGGCGGCCCGCTTCCTCGGTACCGCCGAGGATTCCCTTGGAGTGGACCTGTGCGCCGAACTCAGCCACGTGTGCCGGGACGCCGAGGTCAGCAACGGCCTCAGCCCACGGCGTGAGCTGTACGCGCGTGTCCGGGTCCACGAACCCCATCAACTGCGAGTCCCACACGGGCATCCGGCCGCCGCTGTACTTGACCTCATCGTGGTTGGGCCACCACACCTGGAGGTAGGTGGCCGCCGTGACTTCCCGGATGACTCGATGCGGAATTGAGCCTCGCACCGCGAAGTGCGCGTGAGGCGTGATCCGCTTCTGAGGCTCGACCGTGCCGAAGTACTGGGCGTCGAACCCGACGACCCGCCGCAGGTTCTGCCACCACCGGTCGACCAGAGACGCGAAATGCACCGCGTCCCGAGCAGCACGGCGGTAGTCGTACGTCGAAGGATCGACCGGGGAGCCGTCCTCACGCACCTTGCCGTAGGTGTCGAGGGTGAGCGTGACGAAGGTGGACGGCCGGTACTTGCCCGCGAACTCCCTGCCCACCGTTCGCTTGTCCACCTTGCGCCGAGGAAGGTTGGGCGCGTCCTGACGTCGGCGAGTGGACCGAATCGGAGCTGTTTTCGCAGGTAGATCGACCGATGGAAGGTTGCCGCGGACACCCTCCCCGCGCAGGTCCGCGTCCGCTTCCCGGATGGCTTCACGCAGGTCATCGACCTGGTCCAAGGCACCTTCCGCCGCTGCCTTCCGGTACTCCGCCGTCAGGTCGGACCGATAGGTGACCAACTCGACCTGGTCAGCCGAAGGCGCTTCCCGTTCGGCCACCGGCTCCTGTTCGAGGTGCCAGCCTTCACGGCACTGCGCCATGCGGGACTTGCGGTTGCGGTCCGCACAAGCCTGGCACTTGCTCGCCTGCGTCGAGTTGCACCGCACCGCGACGATGCGCACTTCTCCGGTGTCGAGGTCGACCACCTCACGGACAACAGGCCGGGTGCACACGCCGTGGTGTTCGGCCGCCGCCTTCACCACGTCCAGCGTGAGCGGCAGGCGTGCCCGTTCAGCCGACCTCATGCCCGCAACGTCAAGCGACACAGCAGGAACGACGTCAACGGCTTCCGTCGTGGACTGTTCGTTGGTCATCACGCCGCCATCCCTTCCGGGCCGTCCGGACGTCCGGGGAACTCGTGCACCGTCGCGTCCTCTGCGGTGAAGAACAGGGCCAGCTCGACCAGGTCCGCGTCGGTGACATGGAAGGCGCGAGCCCGTTCCGGCTCCCTGCGGCCGTCTTGCTTGATCCAGGCGACACCAGGCGTGGTCTCGCTGATCTCGTGAGCCGCCGCGCCGCGTTGCCTGACGCCGTCGCCCAAGACCATGTCCACCTGGACCGGCTCATCGAGCCTCAGCGCAACGCGCGTGGTGAACAGGTGTCGGAACCCGACGATCTCCTTGCGCGGGTCCTGGACCAGAGCGACGACCGCGAAACCAGGAGCGCGTCCCTGCGAGGTGATCGTCTGCACTGCCCGCGCAGCGCGCTCCCGCAGGTTCTTGTCCGTCTGGTAGGCGATCACGTCCGCCAGCTCGTCCACGATCAGCACCGTGAACGGCTCCCCCGTCGAGCGAGCCCACAGCCGCCGAACGCCCCGGTACCGAGACGCCCGCTCCTTCACCTCAGTGGCGATTTCTTCCAGTAGCGCCACCGCATCCGGGCCGTTGTCGTAGACGACCTTCGCGAAGGCGTCCGGGCACTGGCCGAGCTCCATCCCGCCCTTGGGATCGATGCCCACCAGGCGCACGAGCCCCGCACGGATCGCCGGGGCGAGCTGCCAGACGATCGACCACAGCACCGAGCCCTTACCCGCGCCGGGCACGCCCACGACCAGGAGCTGAGACCCAAGCAGCCGCAACGACCACGGCCGGCCTGTCTCCGTCTCTCCCACGACGACCCGCTTGAGGTTCACCGCCGCCACGTCGTCAGCCAGCGCCGGAACGAGGACCGGCCGGCCGAGCGGGTCCGAGTGGATGAAGTCGAGTTCCAGCACTCGAGGCCGCAACACGCGCACCCGACATGACTTGGCGTTGAACGAGTGCGCCAGGTTGTCCCGCCGTGCCTCCCACTGGTCCGGAGACTGCGCGGGGACCATCCTGACCCGCACCCGGTCCCGCCAACCTTCCGAGCGCACGCGGCCGAGCTTCGGGCGGTACTCCTTGCCCCGACTGTCCTTGGACAGGTCCGCCAGCCGCGTCACGGTGCGCCATTGCGGCACGTAGACCGTGGCACGCCGCCACTCCGTCAGCACCCGAAACCAGACGTGCCGAACGTATGACGACCGGTGAAGCCCTGCCCAGATCACCAGACCGCCAGTGAGCGCCAGGACCACGAGGACCAGAACCCACAATCCGAAGTGGATGTAGATCAGGTAGACCGCCAGGCCGCCGACTACAGCAACTGGATACCGCAGCGCGACCGCGACCAGGCGCACGACGAGCCAGCAGGTCAGCAGCGCCAGGACGATGGGCAAGGACACGACCTTCACCCACCGTGGCAGGAAGAACCACCACGGCAGACGAGGACGGACACCTTCGAACGGAGCAGGATCAACCCACCTGTTCCCGGACATCACGCCTCACCGCCGTTCACAACGACCGTGACGAAGATCAGCGGCAGCCAGCCCAGGCAGGTGCAGCACTTGACCTGTCCCGGGGCGTAGATGCCGAACCGGTGGCATACGGGGCACCGCCGACCGTTCGGCAGCTTCCACACGGATGGACGACCGGCCCCGCTTGACGTGCCACACGGGTGTGGCGATACGCTCTGCATGACTCGAATCCCCTTGTGTCCCAACGAATACATGGCTGTTCGAGTCGGTGTGAATCGCCGGGAAGCAGTCGAGGCCCGCCAAGACTTTCGACTGTTTCCCGTGCGACACACCAACATCGGATCTTCAGTTGTTGATCAGTTGCGGCCCGACGTGATGGCCGTTCAGAGCTTGTCCGGCATCCCGCCAACCCAGCCCGTGCCGCTCTTCGGTTCCAGCACGGCGGCCAGCAACCCAGCGTGCTGCGACAGCTTCCGCAGGAAGGCCGCCAACTGCCGCTCACCGTCCGGACCCTCTGGCACGTGGATAGCGATCTGCGACGGGTCCAGGTTCAACCGCAGGCAGTAGCCCGCAGCGGTCGCGTCGGGCCACCGAACGATGTCCGCCGCCGCATCCGGCCCGGGCGAGAGCAGCAGCTTGATCATCATTGCCCCTCCTGCCACCCGAGCGTTCGCGTTTCGGTCGCGGCCGCGTGATGCTCGAACATGTCGGCCGCGTGAAGCGCCGCCGCCTTCGCCCACCAGTCGCTCTTCGGCAAGGCCGCGAGGTTCCGCCAGACCGAAGCCACCTCACGGCAGCTAGCGACGAGGCGGGCGACCTTCTCCGGATCGACCGCGCCCGCGTACCGGTTGGCGTCCTCCGCCGCCGTGTAGGCGCGGTAGGCGTCCTCCCATTGGGAGGAGAGCAAGTCGAACTCCGACACGGGTTACGCCGCCTTGGAGGAGTCAGCGGCTCCAGCGCCAGCCTGCTTGTTCGCCTGCGGCGGGTTGCCCGCCGACCTGCCCGAGGCGCGGAAGCCCGTCGCCCGGTAGATGTAGCTCTGGTACTTGAACTCACCGGTCCCAGCGACCTTGGGCTCAGCCGTGAGCCCGTCCAGTTCGATCGGCCGCATTCCGGGCAGCACCTCACCCGTGGTCGGGACCGGCTGGATGTCCGCGAGGAACGTGATCTCGAAGCTCTTGCGCTTGGCGTTCGGCTCGCTGGGGTCCGTGACGGAGACCTTCCACTGGCGCTTGCCCGTGGACTCGTCGATGCGCTGCCGCACCGGTCGGCCGGCGTTCTTCTCGTCGCGGGTCTGGTACTCCGTGTCCGGGGCGACCTCTCCCACCATCACGAGGCCCTGAGGGAACGCGTCATCGAACGAGACAGGGAACCGGTGGCCCTTTGTGATGCCCATGCTGTGCTCCTCTGAAGGGGCCGCTCATCTGCGGCTGTTTGCCCTATCGGGCATTGCCCATTCAGAGTCGGAGCCGTTTCGTCCCGTCTGAGTTCCGCCGAGGTCTCGTCTGACGCGCCGAAGGCTCAAATAGTCTCTTCTTTGTCTCGTCTCGCTGGTAGCGTGGTCTCGTCTCACCACGGGGGAGGGCTCATGGCCGCCGAATCGACGCTGTTGAAGGTGCTCCTGCGGCAGCGGCACATGCAGGGCTACACGACGTTCCGCAAGGAGTACGACCGCGTCGCGAAGCAGCTGGACAGCGACCTCATCGGTAAGTGGCCGAGCAAGGCCCAGTTCTACCGGTGGATGTCCGGCGACCTCCAGGGCTTGCCGTACGCGGACCACTGCCGGATCTTGGAGAAGATGTTCCCCGGCTGGAGCGCACAGCAGCTTCTCGAACCCCACGAGGGCGACGGCGACAGCCTGGTGACCGCGCCCCAACGAGACGCCGCGCCCGCCCACCCAGCACCGCGCCCAGTGCAGCTTCCGCAGCAGACCCGCCTTGCAGATCTGACGGCCGTCTACCCGACGAGGACCGAGTTCCTGCACAACGTCACCCCGCGCACGCTGTTCGACGGCGCGCAGGAGATCTACATGGCCGGCCTCTCGCTGAACATGTTCTGCCAGCAGTACTCGGACCGGAGCATCCTCGACGCGATCGAGCAGGGCACGGTCATTAGGGCCTTGTTCCTTGACCCGAACGGCACCTACACAGCGGCCCGCGAGCGTGAGGAAGGCTTGCCGGATGGGCACCTCAGCACCCTCACGCGTTTGAACATCGAGGCGATCCGCCGTGTCGGCTCGAAGGTGTCGGCGAGTGCAGTGGGGTCACTCGGGATTCGCGTCTACGACGAGCCGCTTCGCTTCAACATCACCATCATTGACCAGCGGAAATGCATCGTGCAGTCGTACCTGCCGGACGCCCGCGGAGTTGAGTCCCCGACGATGGTCATCGAGAAGAACGAGGCCATGCCGGGTCTCTACACGACGTTCTCCCAGGTCTTCGACTCCATGTGGGACCGCGCGCAGGAGGTTGCTTGATGCACCAGCTCGACCACCTGGCGGACGTGGCCAGGAGCGCCGTCCGTATCGGCACCGAGCTGATTAAGACCACCCGGCCGCACACCGTCACGGAGAAAACCGACCGCGACACCTTCACCGAGGTGGACGTACAGATTGAGCGCGAGGTCCGCGCTTACCTTGCCGAGGCGACGCCTGAGATCGGTTTCGTGGGTGAGGAGGAGGGCCGCAGCGAGGCCAACGCCGACAGCCCGTACGTGTGGGGCTTGGATCCGATCGACGGCACGGCGAACTTCGTTCACGGCGTGCCCCTGTGCGGCTGCTCCCTGGCACTACTTCAGGGTGACCGCACGCTCATAGGCGTGATCTCGTTGCCCTACCTGGATCTTCACTACTCCGCCGTTCTCGGCGGCGGCGCGTTCGTCAACGGGATGAAGCTCGAAGCGAGCAAGACTGCCGAGCTGTCCAAGTCCATCGTCGCCATTGGCGACTACGCGCTCGGCGACGGTGCCACCGTGAAGAATCGCCAGCGGATCGCCCTTACTGCCGAACTCGCTGCCCAGGTCGAAAGAGTGCGGATGTTCGGATCCGCAGCGCATGACCTTGCATGGTTGGCCGAGGGGCGCGTTGACGGCGCGGTGGTCATGTCCAACCAGACTCTCGACCTTGCCGCAGGCGTCCTCATAGCGCGCGAGGCAGGGGCAGTCGTCTTGGACAGCTCAGGCGTTGACCACACAATGGCTTCCACGCACACGATTGCCGCAGCACCTGGCATCGCAAATGAACTCTTGTCGCTCGTCCGGTCAGTGCTTTGACCGCGAAGTATCAGCGACGTCATCGATCAGGTTGTACTGCTGAATTCAGCTCTATGGGATCAAGGCGCCGCCGCCGTCGGCGCGCGGCGGGCCGGTCGCCTGCCAGCGTGGCCCGCATCCATCCGGGCACGTCGGGCTCCCGCTTCGCTCCGCCCGCCGGCCACGGCGGCACGGCTCACGAGGTAGCGCGGCAGCGCGCCGCCATCGGCGGAAGCGAACCCACAAGCCAGCAGCCGACACCAGTTGGGACGATCGCGCCGTGGTCGAGCTGAACAAGCTGGGCACGGCGATCGACTGCCGCGACGGCTACGCCGCCTTGCCACCGATACCTGGCGTGCACTGAATACCACACCAGCTCTTATTCACGTCCGGAGCCCATAGCCTCCATGAGCGACGACCACTTTCCACTATCGCCCATCGGCACATCATTTCCATACAAGCAATCCTCGTGATTCAACTTTCCCGCAAAGAACCACGCAGGACTACGAGAGTTCTCAACTAGAGCTTCCCACATTGACCTAGGATCTTTTATCGACAGACCCCAGGGCCGAAACTCGCTTTCACTCCGGAGAATTCCCTTATCGCATGTCAGAAACACATCCAACTCATTCAGCACCGCCTCAAGCACCAGCTGCCGATCCGCCCCAGACGGAACGGCATCCAAGCATACCTCCAAGTCTTTACTAATCTCCCCAAGCCCCAATGACCCGATAAGCGGTTCGATCTCAGCCGACCCGAGGAAGCTTATTTGACCGTCGGGCAGCGGCCGCCTCGCTGCTTCATAGAATTCCGTCCTACTTAGATAATCCGAAGCACTAATCGACGCACGCCCGTCATGCGTCCAGGCCATCTGAAACTCTAGCGCAGAAATTATCCGATCAAGGCGAGCATGGTGGTCATTCAATCTATCGAGCGCAGCCTGAGTTTTAGGGTAGATCCGGTAGTCAGAGAACCCCTTAGGGAGAACCACGAACCGAATATCTCTCATCAACCACATATTTATAATGTTTCCCAGGCACACCAATTGCTCAAAAAGAGGATTTTTCTCGTCAGGTGCTGTCACATTCGGGCCATGGTCGCCAAGTATCAAATCGCCGTACTCTGCCATATATCTTACGATATTTGTATCAAGCGCCATCAGCAGCGGACCATGACCACGCGGGTCCGAAAAAATCCCAGGAAGCGCCCCATAACAGAACCCAGGACCCGCCTCTTCCACATCCGCGCGCAAAGCTTCGACCAACCTCTGACCAGCGGTCGTTTTTCCGATCCTCCGAACCATCATCTGCGCATTATGGCCCCGGTGCGCATGATCAGGCCGTCCTCAGGCCGTCAGACGTGGATCAGCGTCGATCAACGACGACAAACGTCAGAAACAAACCAGCAGGTCAGACTAGGTGCGATAGCACGAACCGCAGCTAGCCGACCGCTGGCGACAAACCTACGACGTGTGATCGGTGCTGTGAGCCAGTGGTTCACGACGAGGGCCGGGTGACTGGGAACAGTCACCCGGCCCTCGTCCCGTTCACGCCCCGAGCAACGTCGCACTGGACCCGCTCACCCCGTCACGGACGTCGGTCACCACGACGTCGGCCTCCCCGCCGGTCGGCAGCCGGATGCGGGCCTCGCCGGCGCTGAGCGCCTCGGCGGACGTGGCGGCGCCGGACAGGGCCCAGACGCCCCCGGTCACCGCCTCGATCACGTCCACCCGGTCCAGCTCGGCCGTGCTGCCGTCCGGGTAGACGAGCCGGGCCGGTCCTGAGTAGCTGAACATGGTCTCTCCCGTTCGTCCGCGGCTGCGTTCTGCGGCTGCATGAGAACGAACGGGCCGTGACGGGTCACGGGTTCAGCTCGGCGTTGAAGACTGTCCGGACAGGACGGCGAGCTGGGTGCGCACCTCCATCAGGGCCTCGCCGAGCAGGTTCAGCCCCCGCCACGACGACGGGTCCGCCGCGCGCGGGTCGTCCGCGGCCAGGCCGATGCCCCACACGCGGTCCAGCGGGCTGGCCTCGACCAGCACGCGGGTGCCGGTGCCCAGCAGGTACGCGGACAGGGCGGGGTCCTGGGAGAACTTCGCCAGGTTGCCGGTGACGACGATCTCCATTCGGGTCGCGACCCACTCGTCGTCGGAGAAGCCGGTGACGACGCGGCCCAGGGCCTTGGCCTCGGCTGGGGAAGTGGCCTGGAGGACTCGGGTGGCGACACCGGAGTCCCCGAACAGCAACGCTTTGCGCCACATCATGTAGTGCTCGGCGGACGCAAAGCGTTGCCCGTCAACGACGAACGAGCACGGCCACCACTGGGAGAGGCAGCCGCGGCCGATCGTGCCGTCGCGTTCGGGCTGGTGGCCCCAGAAGAACAGGTACTTCACGTGGCCACGGTAGCCCGGTCAACGGTCCGGGTCGCCGGGGTTTTCGGCAATCACTTCGGGAGCGGGATACCGGCGACGGAGACGGCGGCGCCGGTCGGGGCGAACTGGCCGGAGATCGACGAGAACGTCAGCGTGAGCGAGTTCACGCCGGCGCCGAGCTTCTCGTCGAGGACGACGGTGCCCGAGGTGGAGCTGCCCTGGGTGACGGGGCCTTCCCACTTGCTGCTCGCGGCGGTGTAGGTGCGCTTCAGGTCGTCGAGCACGGCGATGCCGTCGACGGGGAGGGTCATGCGGGCCTGGGACGCGTTCGTCGCTGTCACGAAGAGTTTGATGCGGCCGTTCGCGGCCTCTACTCGGGTGACCTCGATCGTGAGCATGCCGCGCTGCTGTTTGAACGAGCCGGTGGTGACCTTGACGTCGGCGGACGGCTCGGTGGTGTCCAGTGCGGCGTCCGGGGTGGAGAGGTCGTCCGCGGTGGTCGTCGTGGTCGTGACGTTGGGGTGCGCCGCGGAGTTCTCGCCGCTCAGCATGAACTGGATCACTCCGAGCAGTGCGAGCACGACGGCAGCGACCGACCCGATGGCGATCACCGTCTTACCTCGGCGCGTGACCCTGCGATGCTGCATGACTTCCTCTGTTCAAACCCCCGCGACAAGGCACAGCTCCCCCACTGAGCGCAGCCAGTCTCATCTCGATCGGGTGAAACGTCAATGCGCTAGGGTCCGCGCGTGTCTGAAGATGTCGCCGAGTTCACGGCCCCGCAGCTGCTCACCACGCAAATCGTCGACTCCGCCGCCGAGGCGATCGAAGCGGTCCAGGCCGCTGACGTGCTCGATCTCGGTGTCCGGGTCTACAACCGCCTCGTGCCCGACGCCGAAGACGGCGAGTCGCTGGAGGAGGAGTGGGTGGTCGAGGTCTACAGCAACGCTCCCGCAGTCGACCCCGACGAGGACGAGGACTGAGCAGCACGAAGGGGGCACGCCGCCCCGGCGTGCCCCCACACCTCGTTCTCCTGCCCGCACCGCCGGGCTAGACCGTCAGCACGACCTTGCCGCGCACGTGGCCGCCGTCCAGCAACCGGTGTGCCGCAACCGCTTCCGCCAGCGGGAACGTCCGCTGCACCTCGACCTCCAGCGCGCCGGCGGCGACCAGGTCGACCAGCCACTGCGTCTGTTCCGCGTTCGGCCGCGCCCACGTGTTCGTCACACCGTGTTCCAGTGCCCGCGGCCCATCCACAATGGACGTCATCCGCGCCCGGTCGCGCACCAGCCGCAACGACTGGTCGAACGCCACCCCGCCGACGTTGTCGAGCACCGCGTCGACCTTGCCGTCACCGCCCACGAGCTCGGCCACCGCGTCGACCAGCGCGTCTCCGTACGCGACCGGTTCGGCGCCCAGTGACCGCACGAAGTCGTGGTTGCGCGGTGACGCCGTGCCGAGCACCCGCGCGGCACCCAGCTCACGGGCGAGCTGCACCTGCAGGTGGCCGACACCGCCCGCGGCCGCGTGCACCAGCACGACATCTTCCTCGCCGGCGCCGACGGCCTTGAGCGACTGCAACGCCGTCAGCCCGGCCAGCGGCAGCGCGGCCGCCGTCACGAAGTCCACAGTGGATGGCTTGCGCGCGACCACGCGGTCCGGCAGCGAGATCAGCTCGGCGTAGGCACCGAACTGCACGTGGTCCTTGCGGGCGTAGGCGAGGACCTCGTCGCCGGGTTGCCAGTCCCGCACGCCGATCCCGACGGCGCGCACCACACCGGTCACGTCCCAGCCGGGGATCAACGGCGTGTGGTGCGGCATCAGCCCCCGCAGGTACCCGGCGCGGATCTTGGAGTCCACCGGGTTCACCCCGGCCGCTTTCACCTCCACCAGCACCTGGTCGGGGCCGAGCAGCGGATCGGGCAGGTCCTGCCACGTCATGACCTCGGGGTCACCGAACTCGGTGAGCGCAATCGCCTTCACAGTCCCTCACCGTAGAAGACACGCTCCGCCACCGCACGGGCACGGCGGGTGGTGCGGCGGTACTCCTCCAGGAACTCGCCGGGGTCACCGCCGGGCGGGTACCCCATGACGGAGGCGACGGCGACCAGGTCGCGGCCCGAGGTCGGCAGCTGGTCGGAGGCCTTGCCGCGCACCAGCGTCACGGCGTTGCGGGCGCGCGTCGCGAGGTTCCACGCGGTGGTCAGCTCGGTCGCGTCGTCCTGGGTCAGCAGTCCCGCCTCCACCGCGGCGGCCATCGCCGCCATCGTGGACGGTGTGCGCAGGCCGGGCACGGCACCGGAGTGCTGCAGCTGCAACAGCTGCACGGTCCACTCGACGTCGGCGAGCCCGCCGCGGCCGAGCTTGGTGTGGGTGCTGGGGTCGGCGCCGCGCGGCAGCCGTTCGGCGTCGACCCGCGCCTTGATGCGCCGGACCTCCCGCACCGATGCCGCGTCGAGCCCGTCGGCCGGGTACCGCAGCGGTTCGATCAACGCCTCGAACTCCGCTCCCAGCGCGGTGTCGCCCGCGATGAACCTCGCCCGCAGCAGCGCCTGCTTCTCCCAGATCTCCGCCCACTTGCCGTAGTAGGCGCGGTAGGAGTCGAACGTCCGCACGAGCGGCCCCTGCCGCCCCTCCGGCCGCAGGTCGGCGTCCACCTGCAGCGGCGGGTCCTGCGAGGAGGCGCCGAGCAGCCGCCGGATGTTCTCGACGACGCCGCTGGCCCACTTCGCGGCCTCGGCGTCGGTCACGCCCTCGAACGGCCGGCACACGAACAGCACGTCCGCGTCCGAGCCGTACCCGAGCTCCCGGCCGCCGAGCCGGCCCATGCCGATCACGGCCAGCGCCGCGAGCGGTTCACCGGCGGACCGCACGGCCGCGTCGAGCGCGCTCTGCAGCACCGCCACCCACACCTCGGACAGCGACACGCACACCGTCTCCAGCGGCATCAGGCCCAGCAGGTCGGCCGCGGCGATGCGCAGCAGCTCGTGGCGCCGCAACGACCGCGCGGCCGCCACCGCCCGCGCCAGCTCGGGGTGCCGCGACACGGCGCTGCGCAGCGGGTTGCCGACGGTCAGCGGGTCGCGTCCGACCAGCGCCTCGGTGTCGGCGAGCAGCCGCAGCACCTCCGGTGCGCGCACCAGCAGGTCCGGCACCAGCCGGGACGTGCCGAGCAGCACCGCGAGCCGTTCGACGACGGCACCCTCGTCCCGCAGCAGCCGCAGGTACCAGGGTGTCTCCGCGAGCGCCTCGGACACCTTCCGGTAGGCGAGCAGCCCGCCGTCCGGGTCGGGTGTGCCGGCGAACAGGTCGAGCAGCACGGGCAGCAGAGCGCCCTGGATGCGCGCCCGCCGGGACATGCCGTGGGTCAGCGCCTGGATGTGCCGCAACGCGCCGTCGGGTGAGGTGTAGCCGAGCGCGGCGAGCCGGGCCACCGCCTCCTTCGTGGTGAGCCGCAGCGCCTCGGTCGGCACGCCGGCCACGGCCTGCAGCAGCGGACGGTAGAACAGCTTCTCGTGCAGCCGCCGGACCTGGTTCGCGTGCCTGCGGAACTCCGCGAGCAGCACCTGGCCCTCCGAGCGCTGCCCGTCGGCGGCCAGCCCGATGGACCGGGCGAGCCAGCGCAACGCCGCCGTGTCGTCGTCGGCGGGGAAGAGGTGGGTGCGCAGCAGCCGTTGCAGCTGCAGCCGGTGCTCCAGGGTGCGCAGGAACCGGTACGAGCGGCCGAAGTCCGCGGCGTCGTTGCGCCCGACGTACCCGCCCTTGCCGAGCGCGGCCAGCGCGGCGGTCGTCGCCTGGATCCGCAGCTCCTCGTCCGAGCGCCCGTGCACGAGCTGCAGCAGCTGCACGGCGAACTCGACGTCGCGCAGCCCGCCGCGGCCGAGCTTCAGCTCCCGTTCGGCGAGCCCGGTCGGGACGTGGTCCTCGACGCGGCGGCGCATGGCCTGCACGTCCTCGACGAAGTTCTCCCGCTCGGCCGCCGTCCACACGTACGGGCGCACGACGTCCAGGTAGGACTGGCCGAGCTCGGCGTCACCCGCGACCGGGCGCGCCTTCAGCAGCGCCTGGAACTCCCAGGTCCGCGCCCACTTCCTGTAGTAGGAGGCGTGCCCGTCGAGGGTGCGGACCAGCGCGCCCGCCTTGCCCTCCGGGCGCAGCGCCGCGTCGACCTCGAAGCACGAGTGGCCCGCGATCTGCATCATCGTGCTGGCCAGCCGGGTCGCCACGCCGAGGTCGCCCTCGGCGACGAACACCACGTCGACGTCGCTGACGTAGTTCAGCTCGTTCGCACCGCACTTGCCCATCGCGATCACCGCGAGCCGGCACTTCTCGACGCCGCTCACCTTCTCCCCGGCCAGCTCCAGGGACCGCCGCAGCGCCGACACCGCGAGGTCGGACAGCTGCTCGGCAACGGTGTCGTACGGCACGTACGGCAGGTCCGGTTCGACCACGTGCGCCACGTCGTTGGCCGCGATGAGCAGCAGCTTCGCCCGGTACTCGGTGCGCAGGACGCCCTCGGCGGGCAACGTCACGTCCACCGGCCCGGTGAGCGAGCGCCACCGGTCCGGGTTCACGACGAGGAAGTCCGACAGGGCGGTCGAGGAGCCGAGCACCGCGAGCAGCCGGCCGCGCACGACGACGTCGGTGTGCAGCGCCTCCGACAGCGGGGCCCAGTCGGCGACCTCCCGCAGCCGTTCCAGGCCGCGCAGCGCGAGGTCGGGGTCGGGGCAGCGGGAGAGCGCGGCGAGCACCGGTTCGGCACCGTCCGCGGGACGGCGGTCGGCGTACAGGCCGAGGCCGCGCAGCACTTCCTCGCTGCGCGGCTCGGTGAGCCCGAATCTGGCTGGTGAGGCGGCGCGACCTGGTTCGCTCATCACGAACCAACCTAGTCGTCGCGCGGCTGGAACTAGAACACGATCAGGGAGAGCCCGTAGAGCACCACGGCGACACAACCGGCGAAGCTCGCGTACGCACCGGCCTTGCGGTTGCCCGACAACGCCCGGATGCCCACGACGAACAACGTCACCACGAGCACGGTGACCAGCAGCGTGGCACCGAAGACCTGCAGCAGCGCGACCCAGTTGACGGTCATGCCGCCACCTTGTGCAGCTCGGCCTGCGCGGCGACCTCGTCGACGATGTGCTCGGGCTTGACCGGCTCACGCCGCGACAGCACCCAGATGCCGATCGACACAGCGCCACCGATCACGGCGACGCCGATGACACCCGCGGTGCCGCTGGAGGCCCACTTGCCGGCGATGGCGCCGACGATGCCCGCGGCGGGCAGCGTGAGCAGCCAGCCACCGGCCATCTTGCCCATGGTGCCCCACTTGACGCCGCGGCGGTCGCGGCCGAGACCGGAGCCCATGATGCCGCCGGACGCGACGTGCGTGGTGGACAGCGCGAACCCGAGGTGCGACGACGCGAGGATCGCGGTCGCGGTCGACGTCTGCGCCGCGAAGCCCTGCGCGGGCTCGATGGTGGTCAGGCCGCGGCCCAGGGTGTGGGTGATGCGCCAGCCGCCGAGGTAGGTGCCGAGTGCGATCGCGACACCGGCGCTGATGATGACCCAGGTGGGAGGGGCCGAGCCGGGGGCGAGCGAGCCGGACGTGATCAGCGCCAGCGTGATGATGCCCATCGTCTTCTGGGCGTCGTTCGTGCCGTGCGCGAGGGACACCAGTGACGCCGAGGCGACCTGCCCGACCTTGAAGCCGGTGTGCGAGACGCGCGGGTCCGCCGCCTTCTTGAGCCGGTAGACGACGATCGTGGCGATGGCCGCGACGAGACCCGCGACCAGCGGCGCGACGATCGCGGGGACCAGCACCTTGTCGACGACCTTGGCGAAGTGGATGGCGTCCACGCCGGAGGAGACCCAGGCCGCGCCGATCAGGCCGCCGAACAGCGCGTGCGACGAGCTCGACGGCAGGCCGACGTACCAGGTGACGAGGTTCCACATGATCGCGCCGACCAGCCCGCCGAAGATGATCGCGGGCGTGATCTTGGCGTCGTCGACGATGCCACCGGAGATGGTCTTGGCGACCTCAACGGACAGAAAAGCGCCGACGAGGTTGAGCACCGCCGACAACGCGACCGCCGTGCGGGGCTTCAGCGCACCCGTGGCGATGGAGGTGGCCATGGCGTTGGCCGTGTCGTGGAACCCGTTGGTGAAGTCGAAGATGAGAGCAGTGACAACGACGATGATCACTACAAGAGCGGGATCCACAATGATCCTCCGGCTGGATCGAACAAGCTGTCCAGGAGGTTACGGTACCGCCAACGGAGGAAGTCTTAAAACCTACGAAAGTAACGTCACACCAACGGAAGTTGTGTCCTCAAACCGCCCACGGGCGACAGTTCTCCCCGCACCAACATGGTGAATCTGCGCACGAACGGGTGCCAGACCTCCTCGAAGTCGCGGTGCGCCTCGGCGAGAAACTCGGGGTCGAAGTGGTGTGATCGTGCACACGCCGCGGATTCAGGGTCTTTGGCCGCCCAGTTCAAGACGATTTCCGGAGTCGTCTCGATGTGGAACTGCAGGCCATAGGCACTCGTTCCGACCCGAAAGGCTTGGTTCGGGTATTTCGGGGACGCCGCGAGCAGTTCCGCGCCGGGCGGCAGCAGGTGCACCTCGTCGTTGTGGAACTGCAGCACGTCCGGGGTGAACGGCAGGTCCGCGAACAGCGGGTCGTTCGCCGCCACGTCCCGCTTGGCCACCAGCAGGACCCCGACCTCCGGCCCTTTCGGGCCCTTGCGCACCTGCCCGCCGGTGGCCGCCGCGAGCAGCTGCGCCCCCAGGCAGATGGCGAGGGTCGGCAGCCGCTTCGCGACGGCGCTCGACAGCAGTTTCCGCACGTCGGCGAGCCACGGGTGGTCGAGGTCGTCCAGTGCGCCCATCTCACCGCCGAGGCAGATCACGCCCTGGTAGCCGTCGAGGTTCGCCGGTGCCGGCGCCTCCGGCAGCATGACCAGGTCGAGCTCGACGCCGTCGGCCAGGAGCCAGTCGCCCAGCTTGGCCAGCGGGTCGGACTTCGAGGGCTGCAGCACGAGCAAACGCGGAGACGTCACACCGGTGAGCCTATGTCGGCTGGGCTCAGCAATGACACGCGACCTTCGAAACACCTGCCGCGACCTGACCGTCTCCCTCGACCGGGTATCCCGCCTGCTCCCACGCGGTGATGCCGCCGGAGAGCCGCTTGACCCGGTAGCCGCGCAGGGCGAGGGCGAGCGCGCCCTTGGTGGCGGCGTTGCACTGGAAGCTCTCGCAGTAGCAGACGTAGACCAGGCCGGGGTCGAGGTCGAGCTGCTCGGGCAGGTCCCGGTGGGGCAGGTTGATGGCGCCGGGGATGCGCTTGCGCGCGAACGCCTCCGGGGCGCGGGTCTCGACGAGCACGAACCCGTGTGCGGTGCCGTCCACCAGGTCGCGGTGCACGTCGTCGGGGTCGGCCTCGAACGCGAGCTCGGCGGCGAAGAACGCGGCGGCGGCCTGCGGGTCGGCGGCGGGGAAGCGCAGTGCGTTGGTCATGGTGGTGATCCTGCTGGTCAGCGCCGCCGGTGGACATGCGGAAGTCCAGGCGTTGCGGGCGTTGTGCCTATGATTTCCAGGTGGAACTCGACGTCCTGGACTGGAAGATCCTCGCGTTGTTGCAGCAGGACGGGCGGATGTCGTTCACCGCGCTGGCCCGTGAGGTGTCGCTGTCCGCGCCCGCGGTGACCGAACGGGTGCGCCGGCTGGAGGCGCTCGGGGTGATCACCGGGTACACGGCGGTCGTGTCGCCGGCCCGGCTGGGACTGCCGATCGAGTCGATCGTGCGGGTGCGGGTGCGGTCGCTCGACACGCCGCGGTTCCGCTCGCACGTGCTGGCGCTGCCGCAGGTCCGCGACGCCGACCACGTGACCGGTGACGACTGCTGGCTGCTGCGCGTGGTGTGCCGCTCGATGATCGAGCTGGAGGGGCTCGTCGAGGTCATGCAGCGCTACGGCGACACGACCACGTCGCTGGTGTTCTCTTCCCACGTGCGCAACCGGCCCGTGGAGTCGGCGCTGTTCGGCTAGTCCCACCTGTGCTCGGACCAGTCGGAGACGTGTCGGAAGCCGATGCCCCGGTAGACGGAGTTCGCCGTCGGGTCCTGCACGTCCGCGGTCAGCACCACGTGGTCGGCGCCCTCTTGCCGTGCCCACCGGCTGATCGCGGCGGTGGCGGCGGCCGCGTAGCCGTGCCTGCGGTGCTCGCGCGGGGTGAAGACCGGTCCGACGCGTGACACGCCACCGACCGGGGTGGTGCTCGCCGCCCAGGACACCGGGACACCGTCGACGAGCCACAGCACGTGGCCCGCGGACATCCACCGGCTGTCCAGCGCCCGTTGCGCGGCCACCTCGCGGGGCAGCCCGTCGAGCTCCTCGACGAAGTTGGTCCACCAGCCGGTGACGAGGTCGTCGTCCGCGGCGGTGGCGAGACGGGGCGCACCGGGGACGTCCGGTTCGACGAGCTCGCCCAGCCGATAGAGCCGCAGGACGTAGACCTCACGACCGCCGGGACGCCACAGCGCGCGGAACGCGTCGACCCGGTCCCGGGGGCCGGTGACCTGGCTGACCTCCGGGTCGTGCTCGCGCACCGCGGCCACCACCGCGGGGGCGGCGGCCGGCGGCATCGCGGCGACGTGCAGCGGGCGGCCGGCCATCCTGGTCACCGCGCCGACCACCGTTCCGTTCTCGTGCAGGGAGAGGAGCGTGGCGGCCCGGCGGTGGCCGCGGAGGGCGGCGTCGACGGCGGTGAGGTGCACGCTGTGGTTGACGGGGTCGGCTTCGAGGAAGGCGCCGGCCGTGGCCACGAAACCGGTGATGTCCTGGTGGCTCAACGCTTCCACGTGTGCTCCGTCCAGTCCTCGACCGGCGCGTAGCCGATCCGCTGGTAGATCGAGTTCGACGTCGGGTTGGCGAGGTCGGCGAAGAGGACGACCGCGGTCGCACCCCGACCGGTCGCCCACTGCGTGATCATGGCGGTCACGGCAGCGCCGTAGCCGTGGCGGCGGTGTCCGGGTGGCGTGTAGACGGGTGCGACGCGGGTCATGCCGGCGATCGGGGCGCTCGCCGCCGCCCACGCGACGGGTGTGCCGCCGGCCTCCCAGACTGCATGACCGTTGCCGAGCCGCAGTGAGCTCCGCATGATCTCCTCGGCCGGCTGCACGGGCGCGTTCGGTGACGCCTCCTCGGCGAACGCCTTCCGCCACCGCGCGAGGAGCGGCACGTCGTCCTCGGTCGCCATCCGGCCGGAGCCCGCGACCGCCGGGGGCGCCAGGGTGCCCAAGCGGTAGAGGCGGGTGGACATCGTGACGCGGAACGGCCGTCCCCACGCTGTGGCGAACGCCTCGGACTTCTCGCTGGGCCCGGTGACGCCGGGGAGGTCCGGGTCGACCTCCCGCAGCCGGTCGACCGCGAGCTCCAGCGCTTCGAGCGGCAGGTCCGCGGTCTGCACCACCCACGGCGGGGTGCGGATGACGGAGCCGACGAGCTCGCCGCGGTCGTGGAAGGTGATCAGGGTCGGCGGCCGGTTCGGGTCGGGGTGCCGGCGGGCCCAGTGGAGTGAGGTGAGAGCGACGGTGTTCCGCACCGGATCGGCTGCGAGCCGATCGTGCGCGATGGCGTCGAACGACGCCAGGTCTGGGTGCACGACCGCGTCCATGGCTCCATGAGACCAGGGCCCGCAACCGAAAAAGATGCGGACATGGCAGAAGACCCCTGCGGGGAGCACTTGAGGTGCTCGACCCGCAGGGGTCTTCTGTACGTAAGTTCGGCGGCGACCTACTCTCCCACACCGTAACCAGTGCAGTACCATCGGCGCAGAAGGGCTTAACTACCGGGTTCGGAATG
>NZ_JBVJRC010000011.1:0-347333 GCF_055608005.1 Lentzea sp. NPDC036955
TCCCGGACGACGTGCCGACCCTGTACGTCGATTCGGCGAACGAGACGGAGTTCCCGCGCGACGCGATCATTCCACGCGACCTCGCGGTCGCGGCGTTGCTCGAGTTCGCGGTGACCGGCGTGCGTCCGGAATCCGTTCGATGGCAGCCGTTCGAAACTTACTGACGCAGCGAACTCACGGTAATGATCGACATCCGCATCGGCTACGCCCGCTGTTCGCACCTCACCCAGGAACTGCAGTACCAGCTCGACGCCCTGGCCGCGCACGGCATCCCGCGCAACAAGATCTACGCCGAGAAGATCTCCACCCGTGTCCGAGTGCGGCCGAAGTTCGAGGCCGCCCTGCAGCAGTGCCGCGAGATCAAGGCCCACGCCCCGCACTGCCGCGTCATCCTCACCGTGCACGAGATGAAGCGCCTCGGCCGTGACTCCGCCGAGCTCACCGCCCTCGCCGATCACCTGGTCGCGCACGGCATCGTGCTGGAAATGCTCGCCGGGCCACTCACCGGGATCTACGACCCGACCGGCACTGGCCGGGTGCTGTTCGCGTTCTTCGCCGCGATGGCCGAGACCGAACGCGAGAACATCCGCGAGGCCACCCTCGAAGGCCTCAACGCCGCCTCCCGCAAGGGAAACCATGGCGGACGCCCCAACGTGATCACCGACGACATGCTGCACACCCTGCTGCGCCGCCGCGAGAACGGCGAGTCCGTCGAGGACATCCGCAAGGACCTGATCATCCCCACCGGCAAGCGTCGCGGCCAGAACCCCAGCCCCGCGAGCGTCTACCGGGCCCTGGCCGAGCACGACCGCGCGCAGCGCTATCCCGACGCGATCGCCCAGGCGCACAACGACCTCGCCGCATTCACCAGTTGAGCGTTCACCGGCGTGTCAGACCCGATGGGCGCGACGCCGACACAGCACGATCATGTGCAAGTCCACCTGGGGGAGAGGAGTCGCGGTGAGCGACCTGGAACGCGCCACCGAGAACAAGCTCGTCCGCGGATGGGCCTCGGCGCCACGGGTCCGCGTCCGGCAGGCCGGTGTGGACGACCTGGACGACCTGGAGCGGATCTGCGGGCTGGCCGACGTGCCGTTCGAGACGCCGCTGCGCGAGGCGATCACCGAGCAGATGGCCGGGGCCGGACTGCGCGCCGGGCTCCGTGGCGGCATCAAGGACTACCGGATGTTCATGGCGGGGAAGTTCCTGGCCATGCGCCAGCAGAACCTCAGCCCGCTCGGCGCGTACATGTACGCCGCCCTCGTCCTGGTCGCCGAGCACCGCGACCACGGCGTGGTCGGCGGGCTGATCGCCTACCCGCCGGTCAACGTCGCCGAGGACTTCCTGACGACCCTGGAGTCCGCCGGCGCCTCCGGCCCGGAGATGGAGAAGGTCATGCTCGGCATGGGCATGATGCTGACCAGGGTCAAAGCGGTGGCCGTGGACGAGCACGCCCGCGGCGCGAACATCGGCGGCTCGCTGCTCAAGCGCACCCGGCAGGTCTACACCCAGCTGCAATACCGGTACATCTACGGCGCCATGCCGCCCTCGCCCGGCCTGGACGCCTTCTACCAGCGCGTCGGCTTCACCGTGCTTGACCCCGGCGACCCCGTGGACCTGTGGGTGCTGTTCGGCAATGACACGAAAATCTTCCCGGCCGACGAGGAACGGCTCTTCGTCCGGTACACCGCCGCCCAGTAGATCACTGACGTCCCAGCCCGGCTACGTACGCTATTTTCGCTGGTCAAAGACATATCCGCCCGATGTTCGGCGGATACTACTGCGACCCCCACCTGGCAGGTCACTCCAGCTCGCGTCCGCGCTCTGCTGCGCCGCGAGGTCGACGTGATCCGTCGCGGCACCTGGCCCTTGTGGGAGCGAGCGATCAACGGCAAGGCGGTGATCTCCTGCGATCCGCGGGTGCCCGGCCTGCCTGGGTCGCACGGTGGCACGCTGATCAGCCTGTCGCCGGACGAACACGACGTGGAGCGTGACGCTGCACATCGGATGGCCGGCGCGGACGTCGACCCGGCGGTGCAGTGGTTGACCGGTGAGCTGACCGCCGAGGAGATGGCGGTGGTCTGGTTGTCACGTCGACGGCGGGGCCACGTGGCGGCGGGCGGCGCTGCTCTGCGAGTAGGACGAGCGGATGGGCGAGAGTAGGCGGTGCAAGGCCAAGCGCCTGGTGCGCCGACGTAGAGGCATGCTCGGTGCCGCTGCTCGTTGACAGACTGGCAAGCAGCAGGCTCACTAGCAAGCACAGGCTGAAGTGGCGGATCTTCGGCAGCAGTCGGGACGGCTCTGACGCTCTGTGGTGCCCGCAACCACTGGCTGTGGCGATGGTCACATGGCGATGGCTGTTCGATGCCTGGCCGCGTCGCGCCGCTCAAGTTGGATCCAGACGGTGATCATCCTGCACACCGCGTTGTTCATCGCCGTGGCGGGGCTGGCCACCGCCGAAATGATCATGATCGTCAGCGGTTCAGGAGGGACACAAAGGCTAGGTTAACGCCGCTGACCTGCGGTAATAGTGACGGAGATGTGGATGGGCCTCAACGCGGCGCAGAGGAAAGAAGGTACACCGAATGCCCCTGGGGTTGATCACCAGGGGCTGGCGCGCTAGGATCCGTCCCGTGCCTGTTGGCGCAGGCACAGTTCGGCACCACGTAGCTAATCTCTAGCCACTCAAAGCTCCGGCTTTGAGATTAGCCAACTCAATTAGGAGCGTCAAGTTAGGACTATCTAAAGCCGGATAGTAACCGATAAGACAACTTCAGAGGGTCGGGGAGATGGCCTCCCCGGCTGTGGTGCCGCCTACCCGAAAGGAAGGCGCACCATGCGCTATGACACTCAGTACTGCTACATCACCTGCCAGGACTACACCGAGTCGTGCTTCGACGGAGTGACCTGGGTCTGTGCGGGGTGTGGCTGGCCGAGACCGCGTCGTCGTCGCACGACGCGTTGAGTGAGCGGTCCCCCGCGGTACGCGGGGGACCCTCCCATCGATCATGATCATTCAGGCTGTCGATGTTCCCGGCGGGCATCGTCTTCTTCGTCGGCTACGCGCCGGTTCCGCTGCGCCGAGGTCGGAAGGTCAGCACCACGGCGCCGTCGGAGTCGGTGGAGTCCGCGGTGTTCTCGGGCGCGGGCGCGATGTCGGGCGGCGGGGCAGCTTGGCGTTGGTCGTCCGCGCTTCGGGCTGGCTCGCGGGCCGCGCTGGCTTCGGCGTCGGCGAGCGCGCCGGCCAGGCCGTATGAAGGACTGTTGTCGAGCTTCTCGCGGCTGGCCAGGTAGATCAACGTCGTTCGGGGGTCGGAGTGACCCAAGAAGTCCATGATCTCCAGCAGGCCTCGCTTCTGCCCGAGGAGCAGGTGGGCTGCGGAGTGTCGCAGGGTGTGCGGGGTGATGCGGTCGATCTCTGCCAGGCCGGCGCCGGTCGCCAGCTCCTTGACGAGGTTGTAGATGTCGCGGGAGGTCAGCGCCGTGCCGGTGGTGGTGACGAACAGCAGCCCGGCCAGCTGGTCGACGTCGACGCCTTCACGCGCGGCACGCGCGGCCTGGTAGGCGTACAGGCTCCGGAAACTCCAGGGCGGCAGGACGGCGAGCTTCTCCTTGCCGCCCTTGTTGCGGTAGCGCAGGACCTGGTGGCCGCCGGTGCTGAACAGGTCACCGCCGGGCCCGCACGTCGCGTGCAGGACCGCTCCCGTCCGCACACCGGTGACCAGCAGCAGCTCGAGGATCGCCAGCCGCCGCAGGGCAGCCTCGGTGCCGAGCCGTTCGGCCTCGGTGACCGCGTAGTGCAGCAGCCGCCCGATCTCCTGGCTGGTGAGGGTCTTGGGGGCGAGCCCGTCTCGTTCCGGCCGTGGAACGAGCTTGGCCGGGTTGATCTCGCACACCTGGTTGTTGATCAGGTATTGGTACCAGGCGGAGACGGCGGCGAGCCGGTTGCGCACGGTCTGCGGGGAGTCGCTGTCGAGCCAGTCCGTGCGCCACTCGTCCGCGTCGAGCAGTCGCGCGGCCATCGGGTCGAGCCGATGCCAGTCGCAGTACGACAGCCACTCCCCTAGGCCGCGCCAGTACGAGCGGCGGGTGTTGTGCGTCTTGAGCTGCCGCAGGAAGACCTTGGTCAGCGAGCGCAGACCGTACCGGTCACCGATGTCGGGCGGCAGCGCGGGCAGCCCGGAGACGAGCTCGGCGAGCACGTCGCTCAACGCCGCCGGATCGGGTTCCTTCGCAGGCATGGCCGGGACCGCGTACGGAGCAGGCAGAGGCAGTGCAGCGGTCACGAGCGGGTCTCCTCGACATCGTCGGGGACGGGCGTCGCGTGCTCGAACGCCAGCACCGCGTGCGGGCCCAGCCCGCGATGGCAGTTGCCGCACAGGTCCTCGTCGGCGAACACCGACACCGCGGCGTCACCGTGGCCGTCGCGGTCGTGGCGAGCCGCGTAGCCGCAGACCGTGGCGACGGGCGCGGTCAGCATCGCTCCCAGCTCCGACCAGGCCAGATCCACGATGGGCGTACGAGGATCGGCCGGGCGCCGCACGTGCACGGTGCCGGTGTGCCGATGACGCACGAACCGCAGCTCGACCGGCGGCCCCTCGGCGGCCGCGCGGTCCAGCAGCGCACGCAGCGCCGCACCGCCGGCGTGCACCAGGCACCGGCCCCCGGCGGTGGGCAACACCGCCGGGGTGGTCACGGCCCCGGCGTGGATCGTGGCGCCCGGCGTGGTCATCGTCGCGCGGCCGCGGCGGGCAGGGCCGTGGCGTCGCCCCGCGCGAGCGCGCGCAGCCGCTTGGTCGAGATCGAGCGCCAGTTGAGCCGGTCGAGCTGGCGCAGGGCTTCGGCGAGCAGATCGGTGCGGATGTTGCCCTCGTCGAACCGGCGGTGCAGGAACGCGGCCTGCGCCGCCATCCGGAAGAACGACGAGCGCGCTTGCTCCGCCGACTCCGGCAGGGCGTTGTCGACGAGCTCGTCGTGCCAGTCGCCGGTGTCGTGCCCGGCGGGCAGCAGCCAGGACTGCAGGCGGCGCGGGTCGGCGTCCGGGGAACGCAGGACCGGCACCGTGGCCGGGGTGTTGGCGTGCGCGATGTGGTGGACCACGACGTCGTCGGCGGGCGGCAGGTGGACCGGCTCGCTGACGCCGAAGTCGGGCACGGACAGCGCGGCCAGGCGGACCTGCCCGTCGATCTCGGTGGTCGCGTAGACGGCTGTCGCGGGCCGCACGCCGTCGTGGAGGGGCGGACTCGGGCTCATGTCTGGTTCTCGTCTCGCTGGTGTCCGGGGAGAGGGCGGCGTGCGCCGGCCGGGATGTCGAACTGGGCCCGCAGCCCGCGGACCTGGGTGGGCGTGATGCTCAGCGCGGCGGCGATGGTGGGATCGTCGCGGCCCGCGCGGGCCAGCGGCACGATGAGCTCCGCCAGGCTGGCCCGCACCGCGCCGGTGAGCGGCCGGGCCCCTGCTGCACGCGGTGGCATCACGCCGCTCCGGCGAGCTCGTCGGTGAGGTACCGGGCGACCTCCGTACACACCGACACAGTCGGGCCGACGAGCTGGCCGTCGCGACCGACGCGCAGGCCGCCGTCCTCGAGGTCGGTGGAGGTACACAACACCCGATACTTGCGGTCGTCGTACACCCCGCCCAACGCCTGCTGCGGTGTGACGATCTTCAGCCCCCCGGCGGCGTCGAGCACCAGCACGGTGCGGTCCTGGCTGCGCGCGCACAGCGCGCGGACGTGTTCCACGGTCACGATCGTCATTGCGTTGCCTCCGTCGCGTCGGCGACGAGCCCGTGCCCGCCGTCTCCGGTGCCGCGAGTTCCGAACGGCGACTCGGTCCGTGCCGAAATCACGGTCGTGTTCGGTCGGCCCCTCATGTTGGTGCCTTCTGCTCGTGGTGACGCCGCGGCGATTGAACGTCACCGTGACGTTAGTGGCTGGTGTCTCCGGATGGACCGGCGACGAAGTTGGGGCGGCTCTCCTGGGCAGCGCCGGGCTCCACGATCGCGCGGGCGAACGCCACGGCGGCGCGGGCGAGCTTCGGCACCCGGTCGAGAATCGTCTGCTCGTCCCAGCCACGCTCCTCGTACGGCTCGACGTGGTCGATCGCGGCGACCAGCAGGTCGGCGAGCGGGTTGACGTCGACCTGGCGGGCCGGGGCGCCGGTGAGCACGGCCTGCACCTCCAGGTGGCCGTCCTCGCGGATGCGGCGGGCGGCGTGGCGGAGCAGGCCGGTCAGCGTCTGCTCGGTGTCGGTCATGTGAGGGTTCCGTTCGGTCGCGGTTTGCGGGCGGTTGTCGCGTGGTCGGCGGGACGGGGCGGGTCAGGTCCCGTCGGCCGTCCTGGTGTCGGGACGTGCGGGCTCATCGGGATGGGCGGTCTGGTGGCGGACGACGTCGTCCCAGGTGTCGTGCAGCGGGGGCCAGTGATCACCGGCCTTCAGGGCAGCCGCGGGCAGGCGGCCAGTGGCGATGGCGAGCCGGACGGCGATGTGGTCGGCGCCGAACTGCGCCAGCCAGCCGGCACAGGCGAGGTCGTTGTCGGTGCCCGGCTCGCCCTTATGACAGCCGAACATGTCGTCGTCCGGCATCGGCTGGGTGCCGGTCTGCGGGTCGCGCACGGTGACGCTGAGCGCGTCCCACCGCTCGGCAGGGAACTTCGCATCGGGGTTGTCGCGGTTGTCGGCCCGGATCGGGCACGGGCCGCAGGGAAACTTCCGGTACGGCAGCGGCCGCGTTCCGGAGGCCGGTGCGGCGGGGCACCGGCCGGCATCGGCGTCCCCGGTGCTCGCGGTCCGCTGCGACGGCCCGAGCCGCACGTGCTCGGCGGCGGTCATGAGTGCCCCTGTCCAAGTTGGTGCCCACTTTTCGGGCGTCGATCCAGGTCACGCGCGGGCGCGCGCGAGGTGTTCCACGATAACCGGGATTATCGTGACTACGCAAGTTAGAGGTTTTAAAACCTAAAACTAAACACAAGGTTTCGTTTCCGAAACTGATACCCTGCAGTGTGCCTGAAAATCCCCTGGTTAGCCCCTCCGCACCGTCTAGTGCCGGGCAGCGCTCCGTGCCGACCGTGTTCTGCCGGTTCTCGCTGTGTGGTGAGCCGATCGACTGGACGCCCGGCGCGAGCGGTGGCCGCCCGCCCACCTACCACCAGGACAAGACCTGGGCACCCGACGGCCAGACCTGCGCCCAGCTCGGCAAGCAGGAACAGGCGCCGCTACGCGCCTACGAGGCAGCCGGGCGCACCACCGCGCCGCGGCTGGACCTGACCGAGTTCGCACACGAGCTGCGCACCTTCGACGACCGCACCCTCGACCCGCTGCGCGAGCTCGCCCAGGCCGTGCACCACCTCGACGGACGCGTCGGCCAGGCACACACCCTGCTGAGCCACGACGTCACCGAGTCCCGCGCCGCCGAGGACAGCGCCCGCGAGCACGCCGCCGAGCAGCGCCGCCTGCGCGAACGCGCCGACGCCGACCGCGAGGCGCACAAGACCGCCCGCGAAGCCGCCGAGGCCGTCGCCGCCGAAGAACGCCGCCGGCGCGAGGAGGCCGAAGCCGCGCGCGACGCCGCTGCGCAAGCCGCCCACCAGGCCATCGGTGCACGCGACGCCGTCAGCGCGGAGCGCGACCTCGAGAAGCAGCGCCGGGAGGCGGCCGAGGCCGCCTCCCAAGAGGCAGCCGCCGATGTCGCCGCACTCAAGGCCACGCTGGAGGCTGAGACTGCCCGCGCCAACACACTGAAGGGCGAGCTGGAAGCGGAGCGCACCGGCCGCGCCGACGACGCCCGCGCACACGTCGACGAGATCAACCAGCTCAACACCACAGCGATGACCCAACGCGATGACCTGCGCACGCAGCTCACCGCCGAGCACGAACAGCGCCTCAACGCCCGCGAGGCCGAGCATCGCGCCACGCTCGCCCAGCGCGACCACGACCACGCCCGCGAACTCGAGGAGCTCCGCGCCCACCTGCAGGCTGAGGCGGAGAGCCAGCTCGCCCAGGCCACCGCCCTGCACGAGCAGCAACGCGACGCACTCACCACCCAGGTCGACGACCTCACCGGCCGCGCCGAACGTGCCGAAGCCGCGCTTTCGGGCACTCAGGGTGACCGCGACCGCTACGCCGACGAACTGCACACCCTGCGCGAAGCTCTGCTGCTCGAACTCGCCCAGGGCCCCGATGCCGCTCCCCTGGCAGGCCGGATCGCCGCGGCGCTGGGTGCCGGTGCCCGGCGGATGGCACTCGGCACCCAACCCGGACCGGGCGCGGAGCCGGGCCCGGACGCGGACGGTGATCTCCGATGACCGCGGCCGACAGGCCGAAAGCCACTGGTCCGCGCGTACCGCGCCTGCCCGAGGACGAGTGGGACCAGTGCGACCGTGATCAGAATTGCACCGGCATAGTCCTGCCTGAGGCCCAGGGCGCGTGCCTGGCGCACGCCGACCCCGGTGCGGTAAAGAAGGCACTGTCCCGCATGCTCGCCGACCGCGCCTACGACCTGCGTGGCACCACGCTGCCCGGCGACACGCTCGCGACGATCTTGGCCGCTCCCGACCAATACGACAACCGTCATGCAACGAACCCCCGCACCACCGACCCCACCGTCCAGCCCGAGATCCGCTACGACCTGCGCCACTGCACGATCGCCGGACCGGTTCGCCTTGTCGCCAGCCGCGTGCTGCGCGGCTACCTCGACCTCTCCCACGCCGAGTTCGACAGCCCCGTCGAACTCTCCAACTGCCGAATTCTGGCCCGATTGGTGTGCGAGCGCACGCGGTTCAGTCGCGGCGTCACGTTCAGCGAGACACAGTTCCAGGGCACCGCGTGGTTCGTGTCGTCCGTGTTCATGGCAGGAGCGGACTTCACCAACGCCGCGTTCACCGCCACTGTCTCGTTCTACTCGGCAGTGGTGGTCGGCGAATTGGCGTTGCCGGGCGCGATCTTCACCGCACGCTCCGACTTCGACCGAGTCCACGCCGACAGGCGACGGATGTTCCCCAAAGCGCGCGTCGATCTGTCCGACACCGTGTTCGAACAACGCGCGACCGCCGATCTCAGCACCGACGTCGTGTGTGACGGCGCCCGCTTCGAGGCCGGACTCGACCTCCGCTTGGCCGGCGGCCGGCACGCGAGTCTGCGCGGAGTGCGGTTCGGCGCCGCCTCCACCGTAACCGGCGTCCACCACCTCGAACTCGACGAACAAGATAACGACGAGGTGGTGTCTCTCCGGATCTGGTCCCGATCGGTTGAGCAACTCCACCGATTTCGGGCGCCGCTGCAGGCGCGATTCCGGCCGCCGCTATTGCTGTCGTTGCAGGAGACCGATGTCGAGAAGCTCAGCCTCGCCGATGTGGATCTCAGTCACTGCCTGTTCGCCGGCGCCCACAACCTGGACAAGCTGCGCTTGGACGGCCCAATCCGGTTCGCGGCACTGCCGCAGCACGGCTTCCGCACCACCTGGAACTGGCCCGTGGTGTGGCGGTGGAGCCGCCGCGACGTCATTCGTGAGGAGTACCTGTGGCGGATGGGCCGACTCACCGCCGCCACCAAGTTCGAGTACTGGCTGCAGCAGTTCAAGCAGGAACTCGCAGACGAGCACGACAGCCCTGCCCGACGTGTCGAAGTGATCACCGGCGAGCGACTGGCCGCGCTGTACCGCTCCCTGCGCAAGGCACGCGAGGACGCCAAGGATGAGCCTGGCGCCGGCGACTTCTACTACGGCGAACAGGAAGCCCGCCGCGGCTCTCGCTCAACGCGGCTGCACGAACGGTGGCTGCTCACCGCCTACTGGGCCCTGTCTGGCTACGGGCAGCGCGCAAGCCGGGCGTTTGCCGCGCTCGCGGTACTGCTGGGCGCGCTCACCATCCTGCTGACCGGATACGGACTCGCCGACACCGCACCGCCCGTCCAGCGCATCACTGAGACCACGCGCACCACCACTCCGCCGCCGCAAGTAATCACGATCGACATCACCGGCTCGCGTGTGACCGCGACCCTTCCGCCTCCCGCCACCCCACCGGTCGCACTCGACGTCACCGCGGTCGCGCCGACACTGCCACCAGATGATCAGCGGTGGACCGCCGCGCGTGTCCAGCGGGCGATCCGCACCCTGGTCACATCCCTCGTGCCCCTCGGCACAGATCAGCGCCTCACCACGCTGGGTGGCTACCTCGTCCTGGTCGGCCGCGTCCTCGGCGCCGTCCTGCTCGGGCTGGCCGTGCTCGCCGTCCGCTCCCGCGTCAAGCGCTGAGCCTCCGCACTACAAGGAGAACATCGTGCAGGACCCCAGTGAAAACGAGATTGGCGACGCCATGGCGCGATTCACCGAGTTGTCGGAGGTGATGCCGGGCGGCCCCACCTTCATGGCGGATCGCTCAGCGCAGCCGGGGTGCCCGCGGTCGTGCTGCGCCATCGTCGATCTCGTTGTATCACACGCCGCAGGGATCATGGTCGAGGCGTCCGTGATCGTGGGGGACGCGTATGCGCAGAATCCATGGGTTGCTCCGTTGACGGGACGGCTCGTCGATCTCCCAGACTTCGGCAAAGCGCCATGCGGTTCCTGGGCGGCCCACGCCGATTTCCTGGGCGATCCGTTCGGCCGTCGTCCAGCCCAGCGTCCAGCAGACGGTCTGCCAGGACGAGCCTGGTTCTCCGGTGTGGACGCGCAACTCGCACGCCGGAATCGGGTTCCCGGCGTTGGTGAGCACCATGATTGGCTGCGCGGCCTCGTGTGCAGGGTCCGGGCCGGGCCAGTCGACGGGGTCGACAGGGGCCGCCAGTGCGAAGTCGGTGTGTAGGTCAGGAATGTAGGTGGCGGCGACCTCGCGCCCGGTGCGGCTCGGCCGCTGAACCTGCGTGGCGAGGATTCCGTCGCCCACCTCGCCGGGGTACGTCTTGACCGCCGCGGCTATCCGGTGTGCCCATTCCAGCGAGGCACACCAGGCCAGCAGTTTCCAGTGCGGCATCACGGTCCGGTGGCTGCTCTCTTGCCCGTACGGAAAGCGGTCCGGTCCCCAGCACCACCGCACGTCGTAGAGCAACTCCGGGGCGGGCGGCTGCAGCGGATGCGCGTCGGCGACCTTGCCTGGATCATCGAGTGCCCAGCCCGTCTCCACCCAGAGCCACCGGTCATGGGGACGGGCTGCCAGCGGGCGGATCTGCCGGGAACGGCTTTCGCCTGTCTGCGGGTCGAGATAGCCGATCTCGATCGGTCCGACGAGCTCGTCTGCATCGCGCTCGGCTTCGCGTACCCAGCCGAGCTGGTGCACTACGAACCCTCGCGGTGCGGGCCGTACGAAGCCGTAGATACGCCCGTGCTCGGGCACGGCGGTGAGATCATCCCGATTCCGCCGCCAGTCCACGACACACACCGAGGGCCGTGACCGGTCCTGGGACTCGATCGTGATTCGGCCGTCGGCGTCGTCGAACAGTTCCTGAGCCTGTTGGGGGCTCATACCGGTCGCCTCGGCCAGGTCGCGGATCCGACCGATCTCGTCAAGAGCTTGCTGGTACGGCAGGTTTCGCTCAGCGGCGCGTTGCCGTGCTGCCTGTGCCAGTGGCGAGGTTTTGCGCAGCGCGTCGGTGTAGTTGACGGTGGCATGCTCGGCCATGAACGCGCGAGCGTCTTGTCGGCGCTTGCGGTTGTGTCGCGTCATCAGGGCGTCCTTAGCGAAGTCCCACGCACTCCGCGAGGCCAGCCTGGTCAGCAGGTGATCGCGTCGGGTGCCGAACTGCACTGAGGCGGAGCCGTCTTGTCCTCGACGCCGTGTCGGCCGCGTGGGGACCGGATCCGGCTCGGAGAGGGGCCTGTGCGATGCCCCAGGTACACCTTATCCAGAAACCTCGACAGGATCGAGCACGTCACCCGTTCGGCAACGCCGAGAGTCGCCGGCTGGGCCGGGGCAGCAATCCCGGTTGGACATTTTGCCTCGTTACGGGCTGGAGCTCGACTTTCACCAGATCCTCAACGGCGTGACGACCTTTTCACGCTGGAGCTCGACCCGCGCTACTTCAACATCACCGAGCGCTGAGGTCCATCGACCTGTGTTTGCTGGAGTCGCTGCTGCACGTACCGGGGTGGCGCTGACAATCCCCGATATCAATCGGTACTTTGACGCCTGTGACCGGCACCGAGCACACCGACTTGGAGATGCGGCGGCTGTCCGCGCTGCTCGCGCTGCGCACCTGGGCGGTGCAGGACGGCGGCGACGCACGTCAGCGCGCCGTGCTGGTGACGGCGGCATGGGAAGCCGGCGAGCGTCGGTTGACCGAGCTCGCCCGCGCGGCCGACGTGAACCAGCAGACCGCGTTCGAGGACCTGCTCCGCCACGACATCCGCCCCACCGGCCTGCCCTCCGACACGCCCAGCCCGATGCTGCTGCAACACCGGCACGTCGCCGTGTTGGCTGACCACCTGTCCCAGGTGCTGTTGCCCACGATGGTCGCCCCGGTAACCGAACCGCTCGCGGGCGTGGCATGGGCCGCGGGCCAGGTCCTCGCCGCCCTGGCCCGCGCCTTGGACCCCAACCCCGACCCGAAGCAGGACTCCCGAACCGTGTGGCTACACGACATCGCCCACCGAGCCGACACCATACGCCACGACGCCCACCGGCAGCTCGCCGCCGAGTGCACCGATGCCGAGCTGGCCACACTCACCGTTGAGGACACCATGAGCGAGGCCAGTGTGATGGGGATCGCCTTTGTGGAGGCCGCGGAGGTGCGCCTGACTATGCCCGACGGGATCACCGGCGTCCGCGTGGACCTCGACACCGCCGGCCGCTCCGGGTCGCAACCGGAGGGCTGGACCAGGTGGAGCGGCACTGTGGAACTGGGGCCGGTTGACCGGTTTCGGCACCTTGAGGTGGCGCATCTGATGGGCGGGCTCGCGGAGGTCGTGCGCTACGCTGGCGCACGCTTCACCGCAGCAGCCCGCCGCTTGTGTCGGGCTGAGGATCGCAACGACCGGCCAGTCCGGCGCACCGTCCGTGCGCCTGTTGTCGTGCCATGCCGCATGCGAGCGGAGAACTTAAGTGTCCACTTCGGACGATCTTTATCAACAGGCCCTTGCCGCTGTTCCGCCGGCGCGTGCCGGATGCTCGTCGCGCACAGCCGTGCCCGGCTCAGCCATGTCGAGCTGGTGCGGGATCTGCTCGACGACGACCGCGTCGTGGTGACGCGCCACGACGACGGCGTCACGTTGGTCTGGGACGAGCACAACAGCACCGCCGTGTCGGCGATGTTCGAGCTCACGCTGGGCATGGTCTTCGCAGGCGACGCGGTGCTGCGCGATCCGCCGGAGCGGTTCTACGCGCACCCGGACAGCTGGTGCCCCGCGTGTGCGGAAGCCGACCTGGAGGGGCCCGCGATCTGGGGCATCTGGCTCCCGCAAGCCTGGTACCGCAGCCGCGTGCGTGCCGAAGCGCAGGACGGCGCACCCACCCGCGTGCAGCGCTTCGCCAACCGCGAGGTCGCCGAGCGGATGATGCGCTCATACCTGACCACGCTGCGGCATCACCGCCGGCGGTCGCGCTCGATCCGCCCCACGGAAGTCGACGTGTTCGAACGCGACCCGCGCCAGGCACCGCGCTTCCGGCCGGAGTTTCTGCACAGCGACTCCCAGCTGTGGTCGTGGCACACCGATCTCACCGGGCCGCGAACGGCCCGCGGCAACGGCGGCTGGCCCGACGAGGTCTGGTTCTTCCGATTCGACGACGACGACGCCGACGGCGACATCGTCGTGACGACGGGCGCCGAGTTCGCGGTGCTGGCCGACGCCGAGGACGAGGCCGCGCAGCAACGCGACCAGGAGCGCCGAGAGTCCCGCCGCACCGGCGACCAGGTCACCCGGCTCGACAGCTGCACCATCGCCTGGCACCGGGAGAACGAGGCGAACGGCGAGGGCTACCTGATCTCGATCCACGACGACAACTCGACCGACCCCGCGCAGCGGATGCTCGCCAACGGAGCCAGCGAAGGCCTCGACGGCGCACCCCAGGGCCTGATCGTGTTCGGACGCACCAGGTTCGACCGTCCCAGCTTCGCCGCGGCGAAGGAAATGGCACCGCAGTACGCCTATCTACTTGACGGGATCAAGCAGTCACGCGGTATGACGGTCGGCCGCTAACGTTACTGCCGGACCCTGCATAAGGCGTCGACCATCAACGACAAGCACATCCGAACCGTAAAGCAACAGCGCCACGCTGGTCTGCCTCCCGCACCGCCGAGACTGAGTGGCGCGCTCACCCGCGAGGGTGCCGCGACCGGCACCTGACAGATAGGCAGCAGATGACTGATCCTCTCAACCTCACCGATGACCAGTACGAACGCCTGATCAAGGTGATCTCCGAAGTCCGTGACGCCAGCCCTCGGCTCTCCGACGACGCTGAGTCCACCGACATCCTCGATGCCCTGCTTCCCGAGATCGGGAAAATAGCGGCCGAGCAGCACGGTGCCGACACCACAGCGGCAGCGTGGCATGACGCGGGGCTCGCGGTGTGGCATTACTGGGACGAGTTCCGCAGCGCAACCAATCCTGTGCAGACCGCTGCTGCGATCACGAGCCTCAACAACGCGATCTTCGACCTGGCCACGTTCCTGCCTGGGTTCGACTACACCACCGGAACGGTCATCGATCCGGACGAGGTACAGGAACCTGTTCCCCCGCGCAGTCCATGAGCTCCGGCTCTTCCAGCGCCGGAGCCCGAGACAATGATGGCCCTGCAACATGAACTGGAGTCGTGCAGCGTGAACTGGAGGCCTGCGCCGTGTCCTCTGGGACTGGTGGCTGTTGCTCGCCATCCCGGAACTCGTGCGCGCCGTTGTCTCAAGCCGGAGGGGCGAGCACGGCACCGTGGCGAACCGCAATGTCCACACAGGTCTCACCGGCGCTTGCTGACGACGTCACGGTGGAGCATTGACGTGCAGGTGACGGGTGCTTGCTGACATGTCGACGACGACTCACAACGATGCGCAGTCCAGCCGCGTACAGTGCGGCATGGGGCACACCGAGCACGACCGCCAAGCCCGCACCGCGACCGCCGCGGTTGCCGCCGAGGTCGCCGTCGAGCCGGGCTGGCCGCGGCGGCGATCTCGGTGCGCGGCCGACGTCGAACCGGACGGCACGCTGCGTCGAGGTGCTCCCCCGGCGCGGCCGACACCGTGGGCGGCGTCGGTCACCCGCGGACCGCACGGCGGGGTCTGGGACGCGCTGGAGCTCGACGAGTCACGTTGCGCGCGGATGCGTGCCGAGGATCTCTGCCAGGTCTGCGGCCGACCACGCCCGGAGCAGGTGTTCGTGCTGGCTGCGGCGACCCGCACGCACAGCATAGTGCTGATGTACGGCGGCGCGCTGTGCTCGCTGGCCTGCGCTCGGCTGACCGCCGTGCAATGCCCCGAATACACGGACAAGTCCGCTGTGATCGAGGTGTTCCGCGTGCCGCGGCACGCGCGGGTGGACCTGATCGGTGCAGGCTTCGCCAACGACGACAAGCACGACATCGCCGGGCTGCACCCCGTCGCTCGGCTGCAGGCTGTCCGGCAGGCGCGAGGTGTTCGAGGATGACGTCGGTGTGGCGGATGCGGCCCGTGCCGCTGCTGCGCAGGGCTTCCCACGCGGTCCGCGAACAGGGCCGGTTCCGGTTGGCCGGCAGTGAGATCGACGTGCCGGTGACAGGCTTCGCGGACTGGCTCGACGCTTCCGCTGTCGCGCTGGAGCAGGGCGGCGATGCCGGCGCCGCGGTGGCATTCGCGGAGTCGCTGCCGCTGACGATCGCTCACGAGCCGGTGATCTCGCCACGGCGGCCGCGCGGTGGTCGGCGTACGGGCACCGAGCTTGTGTGCACCTGCGAGGACAGCTTCGGCCTCGTTTCCGAGCTTGCGCCCTCGCGGGGCGGCCGCGAGGCGGCACTCGAACGTCATGCGGTGCACGTGCGGCATGTCCAGGGCGTCGATGAGGCGGAGTTCCAGCGCGCGGTGGCGCAGCGGCGAAGCCGGGAGCAGGAGGAACTGCGACGGCTTCGGGAGAGCTGTCCCGAGCGCGATCCGTGGGCGGACCGGCCATGGGAACGGCCCGCCCAGCACGATTGGTGCGTACGCGTGACAGGCAGACTGCGGACAGCCGCCAGCGCGGGTACCGCTCGGCTCGAACGCCGCCAGTATCCCGCCGGCAGCGAGCTCACGTTGGTCATGAGCGGCCGTGCCGGTGCCGTGCCGGTGCTGGACTACTGGACCACCGAGGAAGACTCCGCCCTTGACGAGGTGTCCTTCGCCGTTGACGTGGTGCGGGTCCTCACGGTGTTGGAGGAGAGTCCCCCCTGGCCGGAGCACCCCGGTCAGCCGCTGGTCACAGACGAGATGCGCGCGTCAACGCAGGACGAGACAAAGGAGTGGACATGACCGACGTACACGCACCGGCGACCAGCCCGGCGCGGGACTTGGCGACCGTGCTCGACGGCCTGCTGGCACCGGTGCGGATCGCCCAGGACACCGATGCGGTGCTGGCCGCGATGCAAGCGGCGCTGCCCGGTGTGGACCTCGCGCCGGCGCGCCAGACGGCGGTGGCCGCGGTCCAAGCCGGTCGGCACGCCCTGCTGACGGAGTTGGCCGTAGCTCTGCTGGCCGAAGCCGGACCGGGCGAGGCCACCGGAGCAGAGGGCGGGGTCAACTACGACACCGGCTCGTTCGCCGATGCCGCGGACTGGATCCAGCGCTCGCTGGACCGCACCGGCAAACAGCCATGATGACCCAGGGCGTGCATCGAACCAGAACGAGACCACGTCGTGGATCCCCGTGTACGACGAAACAAGCGAGAGGGGCATGGTGAGCACGCCGCGCACACGCGCGCGGTTCCGCACCGAGCCGTGCGGGCCGGCGACGGAGTCGGCACGATGCCATGCCCGTGGCGGGTCACGCGTTGGCGCTGGTGCCGTGACGCCACTGCCAGGCCCGGACTTCGTGGCCTCGCTCGCGGCGCTGCACGCCGCAGCCCACGATCCTCGCCCGTAACCGACGTGCAAGCGCAAGCTGATCGTGGTGGAGACGGCCGCATTGACGGGCACCCGGTCTCGGCTGATCCGCCACACAACTCGGCGGGTCGAGTAGATCCACGGAGCCGAAGTGGTGCCGCTGCCGAGCGATGCGCCGTCTGCGAACTCCGCCACCTCTAACGATCGGCCGGTGCCTGAGTTAGCCAGCTCGCCAGGTCGAGAAGACTTCTGCCACGCTGAACCACATGGAAGCAGGAAGCGCTGGTTCGGCCTACCCGGCTGCTGTCGTCCGGACACTCATGAGCGATTTCCCGGACTTGGCCGACGGAAGCACAGCTGACATCGTTCGGGACGCGGTCGAGCGGCAACATCGGCAGCCGGAGTCGACGTTCGAGTGCATCGTCGATCACCCGATGCTGGCGAACTGGAAGCTGGTTGCCCTGTGGGAGGATCCGGCGCGCGTTCGCCTGACCTGCCTTCGTCTTCACCGGACCGCCGATGATCAGGCCCGCGAGGAACGCATCAATCGTGCCCTCGGTGAGCTGCACGCCTGATCGAGACCACCAGGCCGCTTCCCTGTGAGAGTTCGCGGGGCTCATCAATCTGCGGGTGCCCGGTGTCGCGATGCGGCAGGAGCTTCTGGTCAGGATTTGTCCGGCAGACCGCGGTTCTCGTGGCTGACGCGATCCATAAACTTTCGGGTATGGATGACGAGGTTCTGATGCGGCGGCGCGATTCCACCGCTGCGGCGCCCAAGGCGGCGGCTCGCACACCGCGTACTCCAACGGTTTCGCGCCTGGTTTCCGTCGACCGGCCTGGATGAGACGACACCCGGCGTGACTCGGCCAGGTTCTCCGCCTTACGGTGCTGACGTGTGGATCTTCGATCAGCGATGCCCCAGCTGCACCGCGGAACCGGGGGCACGGTGCAGGACGCAGCGCGACACGCCGCGCCTTCCCCACTTCCGCCGGATCCGGACCGCCGTCGTCATGCGCCTGATCCCGGCCATGGCCGGCTGGGTGAGCCCGTCAGAGGGCGAGCAACTCGTCGACGCACTGCTCGAACGCGAGCTGCGACTCGATCCAGGCGGGTCGCCTACGCGCCAGCACGACCGTCCGCAGACTGCCGATCTCGAGGTCGCGACGTGGCGCCTGCTCGCCGCCCAGCACCGTGTCGTGCGGGCACAGAGGCTGCTCGGCGATCCGCGAATCGGCGTTGATCTGACTGAACTCACTCGCAACTTCGAGGCGCTCGCCGACACGGCTCACGAGGTGTGGGAGGTGGTGTGCCAGGCGAACGCGTCAGGGGTCGGCGTCGATCGCGGCGACAGCCCGGCGAGGATCTCCTCGGCGGTCAACCGCCACCGGGCAACGGTCGTCGACGCCGAACTGCCCCCGCTGCCGTCTCCTGCGCCCGAGACGCCGCACTGGACGGTGCACTACTACTCGCACGGCGGATTCGTCGCGACCGTGACCTCCGGGCGAAGCGACACCGGCCCTCACCGGGGATGGGGGTACGCGCCCACACCGCAGTCCGCCATCGCCACCGTCACCGGGTTCACGCACTACCGGCCGCCCGTCGTGGTCGTGGATCCACCAGCGCCGGAGCCGGTGCGGCTGGCAAAGCCGTCCCGTGAAGCCGACACGTCGCCGGAAGGTCAGCGCGTGCGGGAACTCCTGCTGCACCGCGGGGCGGCGTACCAGGAGCACGTGGAGGCGTGTGCGCGCGCTGCAACTGTGCTGCGCGAGACCGACATCGGCGCCTACCTGCGGGAACGGGCTCGTCTGCTCAACGACACCGCACCGCAACTGGAGCACGCGGACATCCTGTTCGATTCACCCGCAGCCGCCAACAACGATCATCGCGGACACTTCGACACCACGCTGTGGGTCCCGACCCGGCTGGTCGTCTCCACCGACCACCGGACCTGGGGTGAGTTCGGGGGCCATCGCCAGTACATGCTGCGCCAGATCGCCCAAGGCCTCGCCGACGCGACCGACCTCGACGCGTTCACCACCGAACTGTTCACCGACGAAATCCACCTGACGCACACGCCGGCATGGGCCGGGCCCGTGTACGAGGTGTCCACCAACGGCAACCACCGCGTGCACATCGCCCGCATGCTCGAGCTGCCCTGGCTCGCCACCGTGGTCACCTATGAAAAACCGCCGCCAGCGTGGCAGTCATGGAGCATGTACGCGGTGGAGTCTCGATGGGCCAAGACTCACTGGAGCGAGAGATGGGCACGGCAGCGCCAAACCTTGATAGAAGGGCTCATCCGGCGCGGCATCGTCGAAGGCGAGTTCGACGACACCCCGGAGCTGTTCAACCGCACGTTGAACTGCACCAGGCTGCCCGCACCGTGGCTGATCCGAGCACCGGAACTCGCGGCCGCCGCCAACGCCTACTACGAGTCCCTCTACCCCGGCGCGCTCGCGATGCTGGGCATTCCGGCCGAGGTGGGCACCGATGCGGAGGCCTGGGCACGATGGCTTGCCGCCGGCGCGTGACCGGTCATCGGGCGGTGCTGGTCGGCCCACGACAGTGCCACTCCCGTGTTTGATACCGTCATCGCCGAGTCAGGACGCGCACGCTTGAGCCGCATTCGCTCCGCCCACGCCGGGAAGTGATGTTGTCGGCCAATGGTCCCTCGGGGCCCGCGATGGTTGTGGCCTGCTCGGACATCGTCAAGGGCTGGTGGCGTGGGGACCAGGACCAGAGCGGACGATCATGCCGAAGAACCGCAGCGCCAGCCTGCGCACGAGGGTGCGTGCCCACGTCGATCAGCACAACATCAGCTACGTCGCTGCGCACGCCGAGCTCACCTCAACCACGGAAGCCACGCCGGACGCCGAGGTCACGAACAGCACGGCCCGTGACCTCTACCGGATCGTCGACATCAACAACCGCGGCTGGCTCTACCACCCCGACCTCGGCCAGCTGGGCTGCTACGACCCGACTGCGTCCATGCCACGGCCACTTACCGACGAGCAGCTCGCAGAACTCGCTGTCCATCCTGGCCTGCCGGCGCTCACTGTCGAGCAGATCGCCGCAGTCGTCGAGCTTCTCCCGCTCGGACGCCGATCGGTCTCCACCGCGCAGGCACTCGCAGAGCGCCTGGCCAGCGATAACGTCACCACCGAGCGAATCGTGCTGATCATCGATCGGATCGCCACCGAGAAGATCGAGCGCTACGGCCACCCGGTGCCGAAGTTCGACCTCGACCGGAGGTCGATCACTGCCCGGCCGCTGGAGGAGATCGAGCGTCACTTCGGCCCCTGGCGTCACGTCGAACCGATGACCGCGGTCGACGCAGAAGAATTGCGGACTGCGTTCGACCTGGCGGGCCGCAAGCTGATCACCAGTGTCGCCTCCGCTCTGGAGCAGATCTGGTACGAGGCCCGAGAGCGGTTCGGCTTCTGGCGCACCGATCCCAGCGGGACCGGCGACTACGCACAGCGGACGCTCACCGCCGGGCGACCCGGTTCCTGGGAAGCCGAATCCGTCATGCACATCGTGTGGTTCGGCAACGAGCTCAACCTCTACCCGTACAAGGGACGGCTGTCGGTAGAGGACATGCGGGCGACTGGGCCCAATCCGAAGCGGGTGCACATCGAGGCCCGTGAGCAGATCACCGCGGTGCTGCGGCGCTGGACCGACAGCCCAGACTGTTTCACCGAGGTGCCGGAGACGCTGGCGAGCTCTATCTCGTCCTACGCTGACGACAAGCACGGCGCCGACGGCTGGAAGAAGATCGCCGACCAGTGGCTTCAGCCTGGAGGGATGGCGAGGGAGAACTTCGTTCGCTGCTACAGCCTGTTGTACAGCACCTCTGAGCACTTCAACACCGACTTCATCTAGGCCTTGCCCAAGCCGGCAGTTTCATGCTGCCCAGGTCGGCGCCGTTGTTGCGCGACTGAAGGTCCCACGGTGGCGGTGCCGCCGCAGTGGCGCGGGCGCAGCATGGCGCGGCGGTCGTCGATGCGGTGTACCCGTGGGTCAGCGCCGGCGCAACAGCCGGTCTGTGCCAGGGCGCAGCGCGAGGTCTCGGTTCAGCAGTACCACCAGTGCGGCGGGTGCCCGTTGCGCGGGGGTGTCGCGGTACCCCAACCCGATCGGGCGCGGGTACACCGTCATGATCGTGACGACCGAGTCCGACCGCACGAACAACGCCGTCACCGCCGGCACGGTCAGTCCACTGCCGGCGCGCCGATGGTCGTGAGGCGCCCGCAGCGAGGTGCCCGCGGATCTGGACGCCGGCACGCCGGGCACCCCGCGAACGGCGCGGGCCTGGTGCCGAGCGAGGACTTCGCGGCGTTCATCGGCATCGAAGTCGCGCTGCAACACCTGGGTGACCGGTCTGCACGCCCTCGCGTCAGGGGTCCTGCTCCGCCTCCTCGGTGACCATCCGATCGGCGCCGAGACGCCGTCGCTCCTTGGCCTCATCCTCTGCATCGCTCGCGAGCCGGTCCAGGATGGCTTGCAAACGCCGCGCCGACGGCTCGATCCGCGCCAACTCCCGATAAAGGTTGATGTACCGAAGCGCCAGATTGACCAGCGATGTGATGTTCTGCTTGAACTTGACGGCCCGGTTGTCGAAGGACGTCAGCCGTGCCGGAGTGACGTTGTCGAGAACCGTCAGCAGGCGGTGGAAGTCATCCTCCTGGCCGGGGCCGTCCTGGACTTGTCCAGACTCGACCGCGTGGACCAGCAGCACGCGTGCGGTGCCCACCATACGACCGAGCTCTCTGACCCGCTTCTGGGCGTGCTCGCTGAACCGACCGGCCATGGCCTTCAGATCCGGTCGCAGGCCATCGACGAGCAAACCGGGCAGCCGATCGGGGGTCATGACGGGGCCAGCCGAGGAGCTCATCACGTACATCGCCGGTCGGTGCCGGGCGAGCAACTTCCCGGCCAGCACCATGTAGGCCACCACCAGATCGCGGACCACATCCCCGTCGAGGGTGTCGCGGTGATAGGCCGCGTTGCGGTACTCGTGCATCCGCAGAAGAACTTGCCGTTCCTCGTCGGTCACCACGTCATGCTTGAGGAGATAGCCGGTCTTCTCGTGCAGATGTTGGTCTTGCCAGCGGCGTTTGTCCGCCCCCAGATGCGTGTCGACGAGCTTGGCCAACGAGGCGGGCAGCTCAGTGCCGCAGCTTCGGGCCTCGCGCAGTTCGTCGATCAGGCGATCGGGAAGCTGCCACGTCAGCAGTGTGTTGACCTCTCGGTCGACCGTCACCTCCACCAGGTGGTCGATCAACAACAACGCGAGCCGGTCATGGGCCTGGTCCCCGACGGCCACACAGCGCCGAATCTCGGCGATCTCCACGGCAAGCCAGTTCCACTGCTCGGGGCTGTAGGACCCAGGGCGTTCCCAGTCCTCGGCGAAAGGTTGAAACGGCATGGGTCAACGATGGCCGATCCACGCAGTCGGCCATGCCGCGGGGCAGCGTCCGGGCGGCCCAGGCCGCGCAGGTGCATGAGCGTGTCGACCTTCAGCGGCGCGTCCAGCCCCGCGCGGCGGGCATCGGGCAACTCGGGGTGCCAGCCGCTGCCACGTTTCCCGTTGCGCGTGCTGACGGGCGTGCGCGACGAGTTCGACGACGATGACCGGACCGGGCCAGGCCGCGGTGGCGGACCAACCGCTATAGTCGTTGGCAGGCAAACGGGGCCACGCGCGGTCCCAACTCCGAGTCGACCCGGTTCCCACGTGACCACATCGGCGCATCGGACAAGACGGCCCAGAGTCTCGGCGCGGCAGTGAAGCACCACGCGATGACGTCGAATCACCTGGACGAACCTCGCGGGGTTGACGTGGGCTCCCCGCTGGAGGACACCCAGATGAGCAACAGCCACTCCAAGCGCAGGGCCGTGGCGGCACAGCGCGCTGCTACCGGCACCGGGCATACCGAAGCACGCCGCGCCGCGTCAGCAGCCCGGCAGCACCCGATGTCCGACGTCGACCCCCTCACTGTTCCCGCGCCGGTCGCCGTGACGGTAGCCCGGCACCTGCGGGCTGCCGGGTTCCACGTCGGCGCCGTTCACCGGCTCGCCCGGGACAACGGCGTTCTTCCCCAGTTCAGCTCCGACAAGGCGACCGGACCAGCCGCCCAGCTCGGTACCGCGCTCAACCAGGTCAGCTCCCGGCTGGTCGACCTGAGCATGTGGAGCGAACGCACCGCGCACCAGTCGGGAGCGATCACCTGCGTTCCCGATTTCGGGTCGAGGTCCGCTGACACTGCGGCAGCGCTGCGGGTCCTCTACCCCGAGCTGGCCGACGACGACGGTGGAGACCGCTGGTGCGCGAACACCGGTGGCCGGATGCCGCTACCGGGCGAAGGCCACGTCGATCCCGACTCCGGCACGGCACCCTGGTCGGCACAGAGCCTGCTGCCCGGAGCTGTCCCGCAGTGGACGTTGTCGGCGCACGCGAGCGGTACGAACGTGCGCAGCGCGAAGGACATCGTCCCAGGGACGCCGTCCGCGGCGATCTGGGACGCGCACGAGCGCCTGCACAGCTATCTGTCGGGCTGGATGAGCCGCGCCGGCGACTCCCCCGCCGATCTCGCGGCCGCACTGGACGGGCTGGTCGAACTGGCCGACGCCGTGCCCGAGGCCATCGAGATGGTCAGCCGCGAGATCGCCCGCAGGTCCGAGAAAGGACAGCTGCAGGGCGTCGACCGTCAGCGACTCGCCGAATCCACCGCGAAGCTCACGGCCATGACCGCCGAGACCGACGAGGACCACGCCGGCCGGACCAACCACCTCCGCGGCGCGGTCGGCGGCATCCGCCGTGCGCTCACCGGCGCGACGGCGGTGCTGCCGCCCACGCCGGGGATGCGCGCCACGCTGCAACGACTCGCACCACAGTTCACCGGTCGATCAGCGGCACAGCTGCGCACCGCACTCGGCGAGGAGGGCTTCGCACAGCGCCAGTTCTCCAAGACCGGGGCGAGCGACTACAGCCGTCACGACGTGCTCGAGCGGATGCTCACCTGGATGCACGCCACCGGTGCCACCGAGTACGACGCCGCAGCGCACCTGGCTGCCGAGAACACGGCGGTGACCGCGTGATCAGCGGTGAGGGTGCGACGGCGTTCGCGAAGCAGCTCGAACAGTGGGAGACCAACCCGGTCACCCGCCGCTGGCCGCAGGGATGGCCGCCGCTGGACGAGATCACCGACCAGCACATCGAGTCCGCCGTCCGGGCAGGCATCGACGCCCGCACCGCCGAGCTGGACAACGTCCGCTACGACCCGAACCCGCCGGCGTTCCGCGACGTCGTGGCAATCGAGCGCGCGCACGCCGTGCTGTGGCCCATCCGCCAGCTGTGGACGGTGCTGCTGCAGACCGCGAGCACCCCGGCCCGCCGGGAACTGGCCGCGGTGATCACGCCGCTGCTCGCCGCGGCGGACACCGCCGCGTGGGTGGATCCCCAGCTCTATCAGCGCATGGCCGTCCTGCATAAGCAGCGCGGCGAGCTCGACCTCGACCAGCACGACGCCGCGCTGCTGACCCGGATCCACGACCGCTTCGTCGACGCCGGCGCGCACCTCGACCCCGCGGCACGGCACCAACTGCGGATGCTCGACATCCGTGAGGCCGAGCTCGAACGCGCCCTGGACACCCGGATGACGACCGGGTTGCACGCGGCGGCCGTGCACGTCACCGACCGCGCCGAACTCACAGGCCTGGACGACGACGAGATCGCCGTGGCGGCCGCGGCCGCCACCGACCGTGGCCTCACCGGCTGGGTGCTCACACTGGCCGCGCCCACCGTGCAGCCGATCCTGGCCCGACTTGCGCATCAGGGCCTGCGGCACCGCGTCCACGAGGCGTCGATCTCGCGGTGCTCACGAGGCGACGACAACGACACCCGTGAGCTGCTGGTGCAGCTGTACCGGCTGCGGGCGACCCGCGCCCGCCTGCGGGGCTTCGCTCACCACGCCGAGGCGGTGCTGTCCAGGCAGACCGCCGGATCAGCCGAGACCGTCACCGCCCTGCTGCACGCGCTGGCGCCCCTGGCCGCAGGCAAAGCCGCCGAGGAGGACGCCGTCCTCACCGACAGCCGCATCGCCGCCGCCGACCGGCTCCACCTGGCCCAGCAGACCCGGCACCGTCACCGTCGTCCCGACCGGCACTCCGGCAATGTTCGCGAGTACCTGCCGCTCGCCGCGGTCCTGACCGGCGCGCGGAAGCTGGTGCAGCACCTGCACGGAGTGCACCTCACCGAGCGCATCGACCTTCCCGTCCACGTCCCCGGTGCGCGCGTGTGGGAAGCCGTCGGCGAAGACGGTCGGCACCTCGGCATGGTCCTGGTGGACCTGCACCAGCGAGACGGCAAACGAGCCGGGGCCTGGACCACCGAGATCACCGCCCAGTCCCAGCTGCTCGGCCAGCGTGCCCTGGTGTGCATGTCGCTCAACCTGCCCCCGCAACCGCCCGGCGGCCGCGACGTTGTGCTCACCGTGGACCAGGCCGTGACCGTGTTCCACGAGATCGGCCACGTCGTGCACGCGATGGTCTCCGACGTCCGCTACCCCTCCCACAGCGGCTTCGCCTATCTCCCGCGTGACATCGTGGAAGCACCCGCGGTCATCCACGAGATGTGGGCGCTGCACCCGCACGTCCTGACCTGCTACGCCCGCCACCACCTCACCGGCGAGCCGATTCCCATCGGCCTTGGGATCACCGAGCTCATCCCCACACGCCACGGTGTCGGCTACCGGATGGTCGAGGACGTCGCCACCGCATTGCTGGACCTGGCCTGGCACAGCATCGGCCCGGACGACGAAATCAGCAGCGTGGACGAGTTCGAGCAGCGGGTCCTGACCGCCGCCGGCCTGGCCGGCAGCCTCCCGCCCCGCTATCTGAGCAGCTTCTTCCGCCACTCCCTGACCGGCGACTACAACGCGACCTACTACGCCTACGTGTGGTCCGACGTCCTCGCCGCCCAGTTCCACGCGATCTTCGCCAACTTCGGCCTCAACGGCCCCACCCGCGCCGTCGGCCAGGCCCTGCGCGAGGTCCTCGCGCACGGCAGCACCAACCCCGGCGAGTACCTCGCACTGGTGGGCGGACATCTCCATCCGGCATCCCTTCTGCTGCGGCTCGGCTTCACCCCCTCCGACCAGGAATACCTGCCCGTAGGGCCTGGCCGGGATGAGCGGGTGGCGATCCTCGAGTCGGCGGCCGCTCTCGCCCGCCCGACCCGGATACCGGAGCTGGACGAGGTCGTGGAGATTCTGGAGACGCGCCTCAGCAGGTCGATCTGGGACGACGGAAGCGACAGCGACGACGACATGATCGGCAAGTAGGCCTGGCGCGTGCACCACGTGGCCCGCGGGCGCGGCTGCCCGTCGGCCAAGGCCTGCCGTAGCCCGGTTCATGTCCGGTTCGGCACCACCGTGCCTGCCGCAGCAACGTCTCCGGTCCGGGCATGCTGTAGCGGTGACCCCACCGCGCCACAACCCCGCCGCACTACCGCTCGACGAGCTGTCCGGACCCCGCGTCCGGACGCTCGACGAGCACAACTACAACATCGACGGCGGCGGCCTCCGGTCGACCTTCCGGCTGCAGTTGTTCGTCAGCCACCACGGCCTTGCGCCGGTCGCGGTCGCCATCCGGAGCACCGACGGCGCCCACGGGATCTCGCTGACCAACGGCTGCGAGCGGATCGTGAGCCACGTGTGGCACGAGCATTTCGCAGACGAGGCGCTGCCACCGGTGGGGATCCAGCGGATCATTGTGCCGAACTACCCAGGCAAGGACAGCGCGCTGAGCTCCTGGCAGAAGATCACCTTCCACGTCCATCCTCATCATCACCTCTCCGATCCACAATGGACCTTCCTGAGTCATGACGATGTCGAGGCACTCGTCGGTGGCCCGGTCGACGATCAACGCGGCCGCGTCGTCGGCGCCCCAGAGCCTGAGCCCACGTCTGCGGACATCGACTACGCACTCGTGCCGATGAGTCGCATGCCGCTGGAGACGCCGTTCCGCGAGTCGTGCATGTCCACCGACACCGACGCGGCCGCTCCCACCACGTGGTGGAAGCGGCCGCGTGGGCTCGCGAAGGCAGCCGCCGGCATGAACTGCTGCTGGTACCACCGCGGCGACTGGTCGACCGTCATCGACACCGCCACCCGGCTCATCAGCGCCGCCAAGGCCACCGGACTTTGCGGCGACGAGGAGCTGTGCGACGCCGTCCTCGACGCGGCCCGTGCCGAGGGCGTCACCGGATGGACTCTGCAGGCGCTCTGCAGCCTGCTGGCAGACCCGATCGTGATCGGTGAGAACGACGGGGAGGTGTGGTTCGTCAACGGCCAGCACCGAACGCGCGCGATGCGCGAGGCTGGCGTCACCGATGTCCTCGTGGCCGACTGCCCACACGTCGGCACGACCATCGGGGCACACCACACCGGAAAGCACTGAGCAGCATGGTCGCCCGCCGGGAGACGAATGTCCGCGTGCTGCCGTGCGTGCTGGAGGCACTCGGCCGGATCGCCCACGCACTCGGCGTGTCGCGGGACGAGGCAGTACGGCAGGTTCTCACCGAGCACGTCGCCGCACAGGAGGCCCGCGAGCCCGAGGACCGCCTCACCCACGTCGCGACCGTGCTGCGTCACCCGCAACCCGCGCGGCGTAGCGAGCCACGAGAGGATCGGCCGTTGCGGCTGCGGCTGCCCGAGGGCCTGGCCGACCGCGCCCGCGCGGTGTCCCTGCAACTGCCCGGGCAGTACCCCCGCGCGCACAAGGACTACGTGTCGCGGCTGCTGACCGACGCGGTGACGACCGCGATCGCGGTGCGCGAACCGTTCACCGACTCTGTCCTCGACGGCCTGCTGCCGGTGCTGCAGCACAAGGCAGCGCTGGGGTTGTGGCAGCTGGCGATCGCCGTGACCATCACCCGGCCGGAGCTGGCGATCCAGGACAGCGCCGAGGACATCCGTGCCCGCATCGGTGGGACGCTGAGTCCGCCGGAGAAGCGTCTGCTGCTCATCGCCGAGCAGCTCGACGAGCAGGTCTCCTGGCACGCCTCGTTCCGCTTCGCAGCCGCCGCCAACCTCGCCCGCGCGCTGCTGTCCGGAAACGACGCGACGGCCAACGAGACCATGCTGTACGAGCAGGAAAAGGAGTGGAACGAGCGGCGACTGGACCTGCGCCACGACGAGCGCCGCGGCCGCTGGCTCCAGGGCGTCGCAGCGTGGGACGCCGACGGCCGCGGCTCGACCGCGGTATGGCGGGCCGGCCGCAAGGTCGATCTGCAGGACTTCGCCGACTGGCTGCTGGCACTCGACGGCCGTGCCCCCGCGGACCGGGTGGTGTCCACTCCCGGCTGGGTCGTGCACGCGCCCGCCGGATGGGCCACGAACGTCGTCCCGCGCGGGCACGCCCTGCCGGAGCAGTTCGCGCGCTGGGCCGAACAGAATCGCGTCATCGTGTGGTCCGTCGACAGCAGGCAGGTCGTGTGGCCGGTACGTCCGGGACACCCGGCGCCGGTGCCGGGGTTCGAGCCGGTTGCCGCCGTCGCCCGCGCCTTGCGGCCGCCGGAGATCGCCGAGCTCATCGAGGCGGTCCTCATCGAGTGGGGAACGCATCCCACCGACACCGACACCGACACTGGCATCTGGCGTGATGAGGACGAGGGACCCGACCCCTACGACGCACAGGTCGAGGCCGAGCACGAGACGCCGAACTTGTGGTTGCCGGTCGACAAGGCGTTCGAATTCGGATTCATCGACGCCGAGCAGCGCAGCACGGCGATGAGCGCCGCGCGCGCGTACACCCGGAAGCTGACCCACTGGCGAGACAAGGTGGAGCCAATCGTGGCCAAGCCCGAGGTCACCCTCGACCCGCGGTTCCGCCTACTCGTCACTCGCCGACGCGACTCGCGTACGGCCAAACCCGTGTGGCTGTGGCCTCGGGCCTCGGTGGCACGCGAGGTGTTCGCGGGTACCTCGCCGGCCGTCATCGGCTGGCTCACCGAACGCGCCCTGTGGATGGCCCGGTGGACCGTGCACGGCACGATGGAACAAGCGTGGCACGACGGCTTCGATCACTACTCCAGCGTCTCCTGAAAGCTCTCTTCGGCTGGCGTGACCAGACCCGTGTTCGTGTCGGGGTGCCCGGGGTCAGGCACCCCGACCTCGGATCCGAAGGTGCGCTTGCGCTCCAGGCGCCGCGTGCTCATGATCTGGTCCCTCACGTACGAACTCGCGAACTTTCCGGTGTGGGAAGGGTTCGGAGCCGTCACTTCGGACTCGAAGGTGTGCAGCGGGGCCTGGGACGACGAGGCGTCGGTTTCCGGCCCAACGCGCTGGTGCAGGTGCTGCACCAGTTCTGTCTCCCACCGTTCCAGCTCGTGGAGGTCCTCGATGACGGACTCGATGTGGGGGGCGTCGGGCTGGGGTTCACCCGCGATCGTCGACAACATGCGAAGCGTGCCGGGGTGCAAGTTGCCGCGGGCGATAAGGACGCTGGCCAGGTACCTCACGTGTGAAGTTGGAGGAGGACCAGGACGCTGACCTGCGGTCTGCCAGCTAGATCCGGACATCTCGGTAGCGAAGTGTTCGGACCTAGCTGGCGGATTCGGTATCGAGGGACTGTGTCAAGAGCACGGCAGGCGCGGCCGTTGCCCCTGGATTGTGCGGTGGGTGGTTTGTTCGGACCTAGATTGAAGAGTCGGGGTTGGCGGGCGAGGCCTGTATTACGGCTTTTCTGTTGGAGCGCAGGTAGGGCTTGACTTCGTTCGGGACCACGATGCTGAACCGCACTTCGTCGAACCGGGTGTCGTGTTTGAACCGCATTCCCTCGAACCGGGTGTCGCCGTTGAACTGCACTTTGTTGAACAAGGCGCCGCCGCCGAACCGCGCGCCGTCGAACCAGGTGTAGTTGTTGAACCGCGCGCCGTCGAACCAGGTGTCGCCGTTGAACCGCGTTCCCTCGAACCTGGGGCCGCCGCCGCTGAACTCCGCACCGCTGAACCGGGCGGTGCGGATGACTGCGCGGGCGAGGTCAAGGTCGATGAGAGTGGCATCGGTGAGATCAAGGTCGATGTCAGGCCAAAAGGTATGGCGGGGTCGTGGGAACCACCGGTACAAGGTGCGGGTGCGGGTGTGTGGTTGAAGGTGGTCGCGCAGGATGCGTTGGGCGGTGAGGCGGACCTCGCGTTCCTGGCGAGTGTCGTCGTCGCTGACGGTTGCCGGCGCCTTGGCGGTCGGGCGGGCGACGGGCCCGGCGCGGCCAGGGCGGCCCGGAGCGCGTAGGCCACCGATTCTGCGGGTGCCTGTTGTGCTCGGCGGGGTGAAGGGCCCCGCAGGTAGGCGCAGATGACGTCGACGATGGTCTGGCGGTGGCCTGGGTTGTCCTGGGCGACCCGCTCCAAGGCGTAGAGCCCGCCGTGGCGTACGGCGGGCTTGTCCGACCCAAGTTGATCGACGGCCTTGACGTACAGTTCGGTTATGCGCCGCTCGGTGGCGTCGTGCTCGGTGGCCTGTTGGCGGCGTAGGGCCAGTGCCAGGGTAATCAGGGCGCCGATCCCGGCGGCGACGGCCAGCCCGGTGCGCACGGTGTCCAGCCGGTCGGGCGCGGTGTTGGGGGCCATCTTGGTGAACAGCACCACCATCGCAGCCGCCGCGCTGACCAACACCGGCAGCACGATCACCAGCACCGGGCGCCACCAACTCGCCCCTCCGCGTCTTCTGCTCATCGGGCGATCATCGCGCGCTACACCCCCGGTCAGAGGCGAACCGAGCAGCGTGGGCCAGTTGGGGTATCAGTGTGATCAGCTCGCCGAAGGTGCGATCGAGCCAGGACTGGCAACCATGGCGGCAGATTCTCGAGCCCACCGGCGGGGTGCTCAACTCCGACGGCCTGCCGAACGAGGCAGGCCTCGTCCCGAAGTTCTTTCCACAATGGCGGTTACCGGCCTTGTGGAACGCGGTCCACCGGTTCTGGTGGGATCCGGCAACCGGGCGCTTCGTCCACGTGCACGCACCAACAACAAGTTGACCTTGGCCGACCGCATCGACGATCGGCCAAGGTCGAAGCCGATCAGGGCAGGCTGCAGCGCGGATTGCCGAACTGATTGTTGAGGTCGTCCGCGAGCTGCCGGGACACATCGCGCAGGGCAGCAGTATCGCTGCCCGCAGCGAACGCGGCCTCCACCGCGACAGGCACCCGCACAGGTGCAGAACCACCGACGCGCTCAAGCAGATTGCTTCCCCGTCCTATCTGCTCGACTGCGATGAGGTGCTGGCTCGCTGATCCGCTGGTGAGGAGGTCGGCGCGCGTCACGATTGTGCCGGTGCCGCCCAGCGTGCGGACATGCGACGAGGCCAGCGTGACGCCCGCCGCCACCAGCAAGTCCATGACCCTGATCGGCACCCAATGCACATCGGTGTTCTCGGCGTCCTTGGCGTCGTAGAGGTTCGACCTGCGGATGGTGCTGGTCAGTTCGACCGCCACGACGATCGCGCCGTCATGATGCAGCTCGACTACCGGCCACCCTGCCGATGCCTGGAGATCGGCCTCGGAGCGGTGCGAGCGGAACCGCCATCGCCGTAGTCCGGTACGCGGGTTGGCCACGACACCGTCGGAAAGCCTCAACAACTCTTGGAACCACGACGATTCACCTGTGACCTGCTCGGCCAGGGTTACGGCATCGAGAATGGCCTTGATTGCGTTTAAGGGGTCAGGCCTTGACGTGCGCGGAGGTGGGGCAAGGATCGGTCGTGCCGCCAGCGCCAGCCACACCCCCTTGTCCAGATCGATCTCCGGCCTCACCCCGTTGACCAGCGCGACCAGGGCGGCTCGGTCGTCAGCATGTCGCGAGAACCGGTCCCGGTAGGCGCGCTCAAGTTCGTGCTCCGACATCCAGTTCGTATGCGGCCCGTACCGATAGGGCACACCCATCCGGTTCTGCTCGTAGACCACCACGTGCGGAGCGTCGGGACTGGCCGGCACGAACACTGCAATCACGCCAGGTCCCTCCCGCTCGTCGTCTAGCGGCTCGATCACCAGATCACCAATCAGGGGCCGGACCCAACGCGCCGCGTAACTATGCAGGGTCTGACGCTCGGACTTGCCGTTGGCAACACCGAGCAGCTCATCCGCCCGTTCGTCGGAGTCCTCGCTCACCCCGTAGACGATCAGACCGCCACCGGTGTTGGCCATCGCCGCGATGTCCTTGGCGAACTCCTCGAGCTTCTTCTCCGGACCCTGCGGTAGCGCCCTTTTCCACTCAAGATCGTCGGTCTCGGCCATGTCCTGATCCACCGCGCGACGCACCATCTCGTGTGTCAGCGCGGTCGGTGATTCGCCCAGCTCAGCGTGGACTCGGGACCACATGATCGGCATCGTCGGATCCTACGAGACCCCACTCCGACAGGTTCGGCGTGCTGCTGGCCGGGTCGGTGATGCACGCCGAGGCCGCGCACATGACCGTGGAGGAGTTCCTCGGGTCGCTGCGCTACAACCTCACGCCGGCGGCCGACGAGCTCGACGAGCTCCTGGTCGACGACGAAGACCTGTACGAGTAAGGAAAGTAGTCCACTAACGGGTTACCGGGACGCGGCGAAGGCATGGGGGCGTCGCCCGCGTGCCTACGCTTTCCGCATGCGTCCTTGGGACCACATCCGTGTCGGCTTCGACGCCGACTACGAGACCACCTGCAGCCAGTTCGGCGGCGGCTGGCAGCTGCTCGACCGATGGCGGGAGCTGGGCACCCTGCTCTCCGGCCGCCACGGCTGGCACTTCGACCTGCACGGCGGCGGGCCGACGTGGAGCTTCGGGTTGTTCAGCGAAGGCCTGCTCGTGCTGCACGTGACCGCGCAGGGCAAGTTCTACTGCCACGACCACGTCACCGACTCCGACACCGTCGCGGACGATCTCGCCCAGGTCGAGGCCTGGATCGACAGCCGGACCGTCAGCGCCGAACGTCCCAGCGCGCCTGCGGTGGAGATGGCCAAGTCCTTCGACTGGAAGACGCTGACCATCGTCGAGTTCCGGCTGCTGGTCAGCTGGTCGGACGGCTCGTTCGCGGGCAGCTGGCCCAGCCACGCCGACGCCGTGATCGCGCCGACGCTGCAGGAGGTGCTCGACGGCGCGGCCGCCCAGGTGTGCGCGCTCTACGGCGCGCCTCCGGAGCTCGCGGCCAAGCTGACGATCCGCGCCGAGCTCGACCCGTCCGCGGTCACCCAGCTCCGGCAGACCACCTCCGGATCCTGACGGGAGAGCAGCGATGCCGAGATCACGAGGCAAGAAGGGCCACACCGGTACCTCGATGGGCGGGTCGATCGTGCGGATCCCCCGCAGGCCTCCCTTGCAGCGCAACGACAAGCAATGCCCGGTGTGCTACTCGGTCGCCGGTCAGCCGTGCCGGCGTGTGGAGTCCGCGCCCGGCGCGGCAAAGCTGAAGCTGGGCAGTCCGATCGCGACGATGCACCGCGCCCGCTCAGGCAAACCCAAACCGGAGCCTGGCCAGCAGCGTCGGACTCCCGCTCGCAGGCGCGCGCCGGAGCCGGTGCCGATCGAGCGCCTGTACCCCGAACGGGCGGGGTTCGTGCCGCGGAACCAGCGCAACGGCGGCCCGCTGGCGAAGGGCTGACGGTCCTGCAGGGCCCAGCGCACCCGTACGCCGGTCACCAGTTGGGCGTGAGGTCGCGCAGCTCGTCCGCGAACGCAGCTACCTGTCGCTGCTGTCGCCGGGTGGGGCGGGGCGCGGGCCGGTCGGCCAGCTGGGCGAGTTCCTGCTGGCGGGCGTGGTGCTCGTCGACGTGCCGCGGGTACCGCTTCAGGTGCCGGCGGGCGTTGAGGACCCGGACCCGGCCGTAGCGGACCTGCCCGTCGCCCATGCCCTCGTAGCTGCGCAGGCTCGGCGACGGCTTCAGCGGCTCGATGCGGAACGCCGCCAGGACGCGGTCCAGCTCGACGTCGTCGACGCCGAACACGGCCGCGACCTGCGCGCGGGTCAGGCTGCGCTCGTCGACGACACCGTGTAGGTCCAGCAGCGGCTCCAGGCGGTCGACCAGCTCCGCCAGGTCGCCGTCCAGCCGGTAGCAGCGGGGGATCATGTTGTAGCCCCAGTTCACCCACAGCAGCCCGCGTTCGGGCTCCGGATACATCACCTCCGGGTCGTGGCGGCTGCTGCTGGGCAGCACGAGCACGTAGCCGTCGAGCGTGTGCATGTGCCGGTGGCACCGGATCGACCGCACCTGGGCGTCGGCGTACTCGGCTTTGATCCGCGCCCGGATGTCGGCCTCGTCGGACATGTCCACGTCCGGCAGGTCCGGGTCGGCGGCGAAGTTCTCCGCCGCGTTGCGCTGCTGCAGCAGCTCCGTGATCTGGCCGAGCAGCCGCTCGGTGGTCTCGACACGGACCTCCTCGGCCAGCAACGGCTCCGCCTCCTCGGGACGGGCCGGCCGCACGGTCAGCACCCAGTAGTCCAGGTCGAACTCGTCGGATGCCCCAGGCTCGGACCAGCCGCCCACGCCCTGGTCCTTGCGGCGCAGCGGCACGACGATCGAGCTGTGCCAGGTCTGGGGTTGCCCGTCGCGACCAGGCCGCTCGTCGGTGGTCAGTCCGGGGTGGTCGTGGGCCAGCCACGCCGGTGCGGCGCTGTGGCGAGGCCACTCCAGCCGGACCGGGGCGTCGAGCTCGTGGAACTCGTCGGCGATGATGGCGAGGGTCGGGGGGCGGTCATCGGCTGCGGCCATGACGGTTCTGCTCCTGGGTGCGCTGTCCCGGCGGGGACGGAAGACGGATACGGCCAACGCCGCAGGCCCCCTTGCGGCATCGTCCCGGTGCGCGAACGGCGTCCGGTCGAAGCGCGAGCGTGGCCTGCGGCCATGAAAATCCGTGCGTTGTGATCCGCGCCGGGCCCGAACAGGGCTGGCGCTGCGTGCCCGCGGGGACACGAGAGGGTGCCGCAGTTGCGATCCTCGCCAGGCACATCGTGCCGGCGCTGCCGTCCCCAGGACGGTGTCATGAGGAGGTGAGGCCACCCTAGCGGACCGGCCCTCTTCCGTAGAAGACGTCAGGGCCGCCGCGGGTTCCGCCTTGAGTACGCGGTGCGCTCATGCTCCGAGCCGGCGAGGCCGGCGAACGTGGGCCGCACCTCACCGGTGGCCAGTAGACGGGTAGTTCGTCGACGAACCCGCGCGGGCGCGGTGGCAGCGGCCGGTCGACGTCGAGCACCCCAGTGGTTGGTGACCGCGTGCACAAAGGTGGTGAAGTGCCCGGACACTCTTGCTCAGAACTCGTCGTACTCGGGATCGGTGGTCAGGCCGAGGTTGGTGTCGTAGGGCAGGTCGCACACCACGAACCCGTCACGGATTTGCCATTCCACTGCCAGTACCGCCTTCACCGGCGCCGGCGCCAAGTGGTCGGGGTCTGGGCCGCCCTGCCCGAGCAGCGAGGGCGGCACCACCGCGATGCTGTGGCCTCCGTCGGCGATATAGCAGTACCACGGGGCGAGTTCGGCAGGCAGCTGCGAGTGGTAGGCGCGGTCGGTGGCGATCATGCCGGGGAACGCCTCGGCCAGCACTGCGGCGGGAGAGCTGGTCAGCGCGGCCGGCACTGGGGCCGGCGGTAGGGAGGCCAGCGGGCCCGTGCCCGGTGCTGCGGTCGGCTCGCCGCCTGTCCAGACAAGGTCGGCTCGCTCGGCCACCAGCTGCTTCGAGCCGTCCTTGTCGGGGTAGCGCTGGAAGAGGTTGTTGAGGAACGCTGCCTCCGCGGTCTCGTTGAGTCCCTGTGCGCGTTGGCGAGTCAGTGTGGCGCGCACCGCGTCCGCCGCGTTCACTGGCCACCCCACCTGGCGGATCGCGCACAGGATGCCGGTGTCCGCGTCGATGAGCAGGATCGTCGCCGCCAGCGCGGTGCCCGGCTCTCCGGGCAGCCCAGCGCGGTCGGTTAGCTCACGTTCGGCGTGGTAGGACACGTCCGACCACGGCACGCCGCCACGGCCGTCGGGCGAGGTGAACATGAAGCACAGCAGGGCAGCGTGGTCGCCCTCGATCCACGCGAAGCGGGACTTGCCGCTCCGCACCGCCGCGATCTCCTGCTCTGTGGGCGCGCCGTAGAACAGCCGCAGCTCGACACCGTCGGGGCCGATCGACAGATCCGGACGCTCCGGCCACCGTGTTCGGCCGGGGATGTAGGGCTTTCCCGCCTCGAGGGCGTAGCGGCGGGAGCCGGGGAGTGCTGCGGTGGCGCTCGACGCGCCGGGCGAACGCCGCGGCGCTGATGCATGGGCCTGAGCGCGCCCCCGGCGCGGTGCCGGGGGCGCGCTCAGGCTGTTCGGTGGTGCTCACGAGCGGACATTCTCCAGCGCTTGGTAGGCCGCGTGCGCGTCCTGGCGGTCGGTGTGCAGGGTGTACTGGTCGTCGGCGTCGCCGTCCTCCCCGTAGGACCACCACTCCTGCTCGACCTGGTACAGGCTGAGCATCGTGCCGTCGGCCAGGGTGAAGCGGTGCTCGCGCAAGGCCCGCGCGGTGCCCGACCGGCCGGAGAACCCGTACCGCTGCTCATCGTCATTCTCGTCGAGCCCGATGACCTCATGCGAGCGGGCGGTCATCAGGGTTCGCCACAGGTTCTCGCGCTGCGGCGGCGTGGTGCCGTGTTCGCCCAGCACCAGCGCCACACCCGCGGCGGCGGCCGGGTTCAACTCGCGCGGTCGGGCGTCGGCGGACCAGTACCCGACGGCGAGTTGCTGGTCGGACCACAACTGCCAGCGGTCGCCGACGTGCACGACCCGGACCGGCGCGGTGTCGACGCGCACGTCGGCGGCGTAGGCGGGGCTGCTGGTCAGGTACTCGCGTGCCCGCAGCGGCGAGTTGGTGCTCACCGCGTCGGTGCCGGGCGCGGTGAGCACGATCCGGGTGGCGTCGTCGGGCAGCTCCGTGCGCCGGGCGGCGAGTTGGGCGTCGCGGGTGGTCAGGCCCCCGCGGTGCATGCGCGTGGTCTCGGAGGCGCAGATACCGGCTTCGGCGAGCCGGACGGCGTGCGCCGCCGCAGGCCGGTGTCCGGAACCGTGGGGAGGATCGGTCAGCCAGTGCGTCTCCCCTCACCACGCCGCGTCGTGCGTGGCGAGCGTGGCCGCGTCGTCGGCGGTGTCCAGGGCTATCACCATCGCGACGTCCAGTACGTCGGTCCAGGCCCACCCGGCGGCTAGGAGCGCGCTGATCGCCTCGGCGGAGGCCTCGCAGCGCGCGGCGAGGGCCTTCGCCGAGGCGTACTCGGTGAACAGCGCGTCCACCAGCTCCTGCCGTTCGGGTGTCAGCGGGGAAATTCACGCAGGTAGGCCGCCTCGTCACCGGCCCACACCACGCCCGCGTCCCGGTCGATCCAGCAGGTGGGGTTGCAGGCGCGGTGCGGGCCGCCGCCGGTCGGGACTCGGACCGCCGTGGCGGACACCCGGTGAACCTGCGTCCGTTGCGCGTCGTCGGCCCGCCGTTGAAGAGCTGCCCGACCTGGTCGGCCAGTTCGCGGCGACGGCGGGCTCGGGCTTCGCGATCCAGTTGCTAGGCGGCCTCGTGCTCGTGGCCAGCCGCACCACCGCGTCGTAGCGGTAACCCTCGTCGGCCCCGGCACGACCGGTGTGCGAGCTGTTGTACTTGTACCGCTTTGATCACCATACGAACGCCAACTCGTGAGCACGACCCGAGGAATTGAGCAGAGATCCTCAAGACTGCTCCGCCTGTCGGTTGTAGCATCTTGACCAACCTCGTCACTTTGAGCTGTGGTGGTCCTCCGATGAACGACGGCTTCAATCAGAATGCGTACGACGCGGCTTACCGCGAGCTGGCGAAGGCGTTCTACAACGGCGATATCAGCCGGACCGCAGAGGCGATCGTCGACGAGGTGCAGGCTCGGCAGCGAGACCAGGGAAGGGACTGCCTTGTGCTGCTCTCTCGATCCTTCAACGGTCGGAGCGAGCTGGTTCGCGCGATCGTGCTTGCTGGACGCGACGGCTCTACGGCGGCATTCGGCGCCGTCGACCCGGCTGTAGCCGCAGCAGCGACGGAATTGCTGCGGATCGAGGCGCGGCAGGCGGAGACGCAAGCCCTAGCCGCTCGTTCGCAAGGTTGATGATGCCGCGTGTCTTCTTGCCTGTTCTGGGCTGTTGCATCCTTCAATCGGGCAGGACCAGTTCGCCAAGAGGCTTGACACTCCTATGCCTGAGATACCTGCGTCTAGAGGCCAGTTTCACCGAGTAGGAAATCCCGACGTGTTTGTCGGATTTGGATGGTGTTTCAGCCGTGGTCGACTTCACCACATTCCGGCATGGTGCACTACGTTGGGTACTGCTAGCCGCTGGGGATGAAGGCGCTGCGTTGGCGAAGAGGCGCCGGCAGTTCGGTGGTTCCCGCTTCCTTGATGAGTTGACTCTCGAACAACAGCTTGAAGTTCTTGACGGCGGTGGGGACGACACCGAAACCACGAACGACATCACCCGGAGGTGGTGAACACGATGGCAGTGGACGGGGCATGCCGGTGCGTTGGAAGCACGTGCTTCTCGATGTCGCGCAGGCTTCTCCTACTGCATCGACATCAGTCACGACGGACAGCCCGGCCTATGCTTCCGCCGTGACATCGCTTCGAGACCGCGCCATCAGCGTGATCCACGAGTACATCGCCGGGCAGGTCGGTGACGACGCCGATCTGGACGTTCTTCACGATCAAGCCGTGGAGCTGGCGGACAGGCTGATCGAGGCGAGGGTGCTGCCCGCTGTGGTGGTTGACGCCACGGATTCAGTGGACTGAAGAGGAACTCGCGGTAGGTGGGCGTAGAGGTGCTAGGCCCGGACACTGACGTCTTTGAGGCCGCCGTAGCTTTACCAGTTGCGCAGCGCAGACTGGACGCACCTGCTTGTGACCGGGCACCGGTATCGTTGGCAGGAAAGCAGAACGGCTCCGACCAGTCAGGGGATGGTGTCGTTGGACGAGGCACAGAGGTTTGGCAGGCGGGTCAAGGAGGTCCGTCTCGCCCGCGGCCTGACGGTGCGCCAAGCGGGCCCTCTCGCGGGAATGAGCTACGGCAACTGGGCTAAGATCGAACGCGGCGAAGTTGACGTCACCAGCCGACACGGCCTGAAGAGAATTGCGGACGCGCTGCGCGTCTCACCTCACGACCTGCTCGGGCAGCCTTTGACGCTCGCGAATCCCATCGCGGCGGACGCGCACGCGGTGCTGGTCGACGTCGAGGAAGCGCTGGTCGAGGTAAAGCTGGGGGAACGGCCCGACGGTGTGGTTCCTCGCCCGGTCGATCAGGTGCTGGCCGAGGTCGACCACCTCAACGCGGTCCTGCGCCCGACGACCGACTATGCGGCGCAGGGTGCCGTCGTTCCGGGGCTGCTGCGGGAGTTGTACGCACTGCATGCGGACGCACCGTCGCATGCGGTGCTGCAGGCGCAGCTGGAGGTCATGCACACCGCGGCTGTGATGACGAAGAACCTGGGCGTGCGCGGGCTGCCGGCGCTGGCCGCTCACCACGCGCGCGAGGTCGCCGAGGAGCTCGGAGACCCGGCGTGGCTCGCGCTGGCTGCGTGGCTGCGAGGCCACGCAGCGGGGTCGGCCGGCCGATCACGCCAGTACACGCTCTCCGTGGACGCGGCGGCCAAGCTGACCGCGCATCTGGACGACACCAACGCGCGGCAGATGTACGGGATGCTGCACCTCAACGCCGCGCTGGCGGCCGCCGCCGGTCACGCACCGAACCCCGTGCGCGCACGGGAGCATCTGGCGGAGGCCGCGGCGATTGCGCAGCGGATGGATGCCGAGGTGGGGACGTTCGCCAACCTCTACTTCGGTCGGCCGAACGTCGGTGTCTGGACGGTCACCCTCGCCACCGAGCTGGGGGACGGGGCCGGACGGGTGGCGGAACTGGCGCGGGATGTTCACGCGGAGTTGATCCCGTCTGCGGCTCGCAGGGCCGCCTTCCATGCGGATGTGGGCCGTGCCCTGATTTTGGAGAAGAAGTACCGGTTGGACGGTGTGCGGGCGCTTGTGCAAGCGGAAATTGAGGCGCCGCAACGGATGCATCACAACCCCTTGTTCCGGGCGTCGGTCGCGGGCGGTCTGAGGTGGGCCAACCGCACTACTGTCGAAGGCCGTGAGCTGCGCAGGCTGGCATACGTCCTGGGCATGCGCGTACGTCAGCGGCATGGTTACCCCTAATAGGTGAACTTTGATCGTGTGTCATCTCATGACACAGATGTGTTTTGCCTGCTCATAGCCTCATCAACGTGAGCAGAGAACGACAGGTCGCACAGAGTGGCGCCATCGGCGGCACCGCCGCGGAGCACCACGGCGGATCCCCGCATCGGCGCGGACGTGCGGGCCAGGACAACGCCGTGGTGCGCCGCAGTTCGGCGGAGTCGCCCCGGCCGGGCACGACCGGGGCGACAGCCGGCAGCGAGACGGGCATCGCACCCGCGGCATCGGCGCGGGTACCGCCCGAACTTCCGGGGATCGACACGTCGATCCCCAGCGCTGCGAGGGCCTACGACTACCTACTCGGCGGAGGCCACAACTTCGCCGCCGACCGCGAGCTGGCGGAACAGCTCCTGAGGGCGCAGCCGGGTGTGGTGCGGATCGCCCGGGAGAACCGGGCGTTTCTGCGGCGGGCCGTGATGTTCATGGTGGACAACGGGATCCGGCAATTTCTCGACCTGGGTTCGGGCATCCCGACCGTGGGCAACGTGCACGAGATCGCCCAGACCGCGGCGTCGGACTCGCGTGTGGTCTACGTCGACCGTGACCCCCGTCGCCGTCGCGCAGAGCCGGTTGCTGCTGGCCGGCAACGACCGCACCGCCGTCGTGAACGCCGACATCACCGATGCCGACGAGGTGCTCGGCGCCGAGCACGCCCGGCTGCTCGACTTCGGCACGCCGATCGGGCTGCTGGCCGTCACCATCGGCCACTACATCGCCCCTGAAGCCGACCCCGTGGCACTGTTCGCCCGCTACCGCGAGGCGCTGCCCGCGGGCAGTCTCCTCGCACTCACCCACCTCACGAATGACTTCGACTTCGTCCGCGGTGAGGAGATCGTCAGCACGATGCAGACCAGCCGCGACCATGTGTACCCGCGGACACGTGACGACGTGCTGGCCTTGTTCGGCGGCTACGAGCTGGTCGAGCCAGGCCTGGTCACCACCTCACGCTGGCGACCTGAGGATGAACCGGGCAGCGCGCAGGGCGCCGGGAAGGACATCGAGCAGGACGGCCTGTACGCCGGTGTCGGGCGGCGACGTCCATGACCGACGCTCTACGGCCGCTGCGGGGTGCCGAGCGCTGCTGGATCGCTGCCCGGCTGGCCACACTGTTCGCGCAGGACGGCAGCTCCATCCACGAGCTCGCCGCCGCGATCGACCGCCGGCAGTGCACCGTGCGGAACCTGTTGATCGATGCCGGTGTCGAGGCCTACACCACCACCGCGTGCCTCGGCCCCTCGCAGACCGCGGCGCCGCCGAACTCGCCCAGCGCTGGCGGGCCAGCTGCAGCATCGAGGTGCTGAGCGACGACACCGGCATTGACCCCCGACGGGTGCAGGCCCTGCTGCGGCAGGCAGGCGCCCCCGGTTCCCCGGCGCGGCACCAGCGATGTCGACCGTACGCCCGACATCGTCCAGCGCCACAACGCCGGCGCCAGCCTGCACCAGATCGCCGCCGACCTCGGCACCAACTACGGCACCATCCGCAGGCTCCTGATCCGTGCGGGCCAGCTCCCTACTCGACCTGCACCTCGACACAGGCCTCATCACGCCGATGGGCCGACGTTCATCGGCGCCGTGACTCAGTCAGGAACGACATCATGACCACCACGCTGTCCCCGCTCGCCGGCGAGATCTTCAGCGCCCTCACCAGCATGCCCGACATCTCCCTCGACGTGCCGCACGACCTCGTCCGGCACGTCGTCGGCGACCGCGGCGACACCGAGCAGGTCATCACCGAGTGGCACGACGCCGGTTTGATCTTGCACCGCGGCGAGCACCACCTCCAGCTCGCCATGATCACGGTGCCCGCGTCGGCCTGCTCCTCCGCCTACCACGCTGTCATCGAGTGGTACACGATCCGGGCAGCGATGGCGGACAAGGCCACCCAGCCACATGACCAGCGCCTCTACTCCACGCGCGGCACCGCGGGCCCACCTCACGGATCCGCCGCAGACGCCACCAGCTGGTACGCCGGGCACCGCGAGCGACTGTCGACCATGCTCGAGGCCGCCTTCGAAGCCGGCTGGACCGACCTCGTGCAGCGGCTCGCCGAGTCGATGTGGGCGCTCGATCGGTGGACCTCGCACCCGACCGGCCTGCTCACGCTGGCCTATGCCAACGTCACCATGTACCACCTGCCCCGCGACCAGTACCGGTTGCACCAGGCGATGACCTACAGCCGCATCGCGGACGCCATGACCACCCTGGGATCCTCCTCCGACGACGCGCTCAAGTGCGCCGAGCAGGCTCTGGAGCTCGCACGCCAGAGCGACGACCGTCGACTCCAGACCTCCTGCCTGCTCAGCCTCGGCCGCGCTCTCCGCGCAACAGGGTGGCCCCGCGCCGCGCTGGACTGCCTCGGGCAGGCGCGGACCCTCGCCACCGAGCTCGGTGACCCCCGTCTCGCCGCCCTGGTGTTCAGGCGCATCGGCGAGGTCCACCTCGACCTGCGCGACACCGACGCGGCACTGCGCGTCCTGACGACCGCCGCCGACCTCATGGCCACCGCGGGCGACGCCGCGGGCCATGCCCGCATCACCACGGTCCTTGGCCGCGCGCTGCTCGCGGCCGGACGACCTCAGCCCGCCTACGACGCCGTGTCCGCCACGCTGCAGGTCCTCGCCTCCTGCGGCTGCCATCGCTGGGCAGCCGAAGCTCACGAGGTCTGCGGACACGCCGCCGAGCACACCAGTGCTAACGCCCACCACCACTACGAGCAGGCCGCCCAGGCCTACGCGGCGGCTGGCAACCCGAGTTCCGCGACGACGATGCGTGCCACGGCGACCGGCTCGACGCCGCACGGCGCTGTCCGTAGAGCGCCGTAGCCGTTGCTGCGAGGTCCACATGCTTATAGCGCAACGGAAGGCAGACAGGCGGCCTACAGCCGCCACTGTGGGTTCGGCTGCGGCCGAGGGCACCACGCCGAACAATCCGTTCCTTCTCCCCTGCCCACATCACCGATTTCAGCGAGGACACACAGATGCGCACCAACCCCCGCCGCGTGCTGGCGGCGCTCGCCGAGGATCCGACCCGGGAGCTGTACGGGCTGGAGATCACCGAGGCCACCGGCGGTGTCGGCACCGGCGGACTGCTACCCGGCACGACGTGGCCCATCCTGGTCCGTTTCCTGCACGAGGGATGGATCACCAGCCGAGCTGTCACCGGGCCCGATCCGACCGCGCCGTGCCGCTACTACTACCGCATCACCGCGGCGGGGTTGACCCAGGCGTCGCGGGTGTTGCGTGCCGACATCGCACGCCGCCGGCACGCGGCCGCTTGGTCGCGGCGGATCCCGGTCGTGGCCTTCGTGATCTCGGCGCTTCGGATTGGCGGATCGGGAGTATCGCGGTGAGCGGCGGTGCCGACCGTGCCGCGTCGGGCGACCGTGCCTCAGCGGAGCTGGGGTGTGCGGTCAACCCCAGGCCACGCACCGGGCCCGTCCCACCGGTCCTGTGGTGACCACCCCGCGCACCTTCCCACCACACCATCGTCCGAGACCGTCGGAGACCTTCCGTGAGCACCACCGGCATGAGAACCGCGACAACATTCACCTCGCTCCCCCGCCCGGACGCGACCGGTGCTGCGGAGCGTCGCCATGACCTCACCTGAGCGGTCGCGATTGGCCCGGAACCGGCTCTCGCGCGAGCTCCGCCGGCTGCGCACCGAGGCCGGGATGACCGGCGCGGCCGTGGCACGCCTCACCGGGATGAGCCAGTCGAAGCTGTCCAAGATCGAGAACGGGATGCTCCTGCCGCCCGTGGCCGACGTCGAGCGCCTGGCGTCGGCGCTGGGCGCGACCACGCAGACGCGGGGCGAGCTGGTTGAGGTGATCCGCCGGTTGCACGCCGAGGCCGAGACGCGGCGTGTGATGCTGCACCGCAGCCCGCACCGCCAGCAGTATGCCGTGAGCCGCATCGAGGCCAGAGCGGGCATGAGCAGCTTCGTCGATATCGCGGGCGTGCCCGCGCCGGTGCAGACCGAGGCCTACCTGCGCGCGGTGCTCGGTGGTGTCCCCGCGTGCGAGTACGACTCCGCCGTCGCTGCGCTCAGGGCTCGCAGCGCCCGGATGGATGACCTCGGTAAGCGGTTCGTTCTCGTGCTGACCGAAAGTGCGCTGCGGTGGCGGGTGGGGTCGGCGGAGCTGATGTGCGAGCAGCTCGACCACTTGCGCCTGGTCGCGCGTCGCGTGAACGTGCGGCTCGGCGTGGTCCCCTGGACGGCCGAGGTGAACCTGGTGCCGCCGCACGGGTTTCAGGTCTACGACGACCGCGTGGTGACGCTGAGCATGCTGACCGGCACCGCCACCATCACCGACCCGCTGGACGTACGCGAGTACCTGGACCTGTTCAGCCGGCTGGACCGGCTGGCCCTGCGTGGGCAGGAGCTGGAGGACCTGCTGGAGCAGATTTCCAGCGATCACCGAGGGCTCGGCCTGGTCCCGGCCGGTTGACCACGCGCCGGCCGGGACCTACCCCGCCCTTATATCGCGTGGCGCATTTTTTGCCACACCGCCGCCATCTTCGCAGATCCCACCCAACTGAAAGGCAGGTTGCTCGATGGCCAACCTCCACCCGATGGCTCACCTCCAGAAGGGTGTCCGCATCACCGGCACCGACCGCGACAAGGTTGCCGCCGACCTGAAGACGAAGTACGAGACCGGCGCCAGCATCCGCGCGCTCGCCGAGTCCACTGGCCGGCCTACGGCTTCGTGCACCGCACACTCAGCGAGGCAGGTGTGCGCTTTCGCCCCCGCACCGGGTGAAGAAGACGTCCTGAACAGGACCGCAAGCTGCTGCGACAACGCGGCGCACCGGTGCGCGGCCTAAGCCGGGTGGAAGCCGCCGAACCTTGATGCGCGGGCCACGGCGAGCAGCGAGGCGAATGTCGCCGGTCACGGCAGCGCAGTCCGGCAGGGCGGTGTGCGCCAAGGCGGACGGCATCCAGTGCGAGTCGTGGCCGCAGCGACGACGCAGCTGCGCGCGGCCTTCCGGCTGTTTCACGCCGGCCAGGAGGCCGAGAGCTTGATCGCACTGCGCCGTCCGTCAGGTGCTCGCTGAGGACGAGCACCTGACGGACGCGGGAAGCGCGCAGGCGTGATCAGGCGCGAGATCGCCGTGTACCGCCCAGGAGATTAGGCAGGCCAAGAGCCTGATCATGGTGATCCAGGCCTGTGGCGACGCGGCGACGTTCGCGATGTCGCGGGAGGTCTCAGCGTGCGAACACCACGCTGCGCGACTGTGCCGCGATCATCGTGGCGTTCGGCAGCGGTACCGGTGCGCCAGCCGACGAGGTGGTGGCTGCAGCGCTGTCCATGCTCGGGAGCAGGGGATCGGCAGGCCGTTTGCTGAGGCCGTCGACACGGAGTAACCGGCTCTTGGATGGGCTGGTCACGAGCGTATGGAGCGTGCCGCGGCGGTGGTGGACCCGGTAAGGCATGCGGCCGGCGGAAGCCGCACAGCTCGGCTGTGTCGTGCGTCACTGGTGATCGACTAGCATCGCTGATTGTGACCATCGAGCCGCCTGAGGACGCCGACCCGATCGCGATGCTGGCGGCCGCGGTCGACACCGCGGTGGCCGCACTGGACGAGCAGGCCGACGAGGTGATCGACGAGGTGCTGAGGATCTTCGCCGCCTCGGTGTCCCCACTGCAGCAGGAGCTCGCCGCACGGGTGGCAGCGCTGCCGGGTGGCCCGGACAAGCCGATCGGCACGCTGGCCACGGCGATGGCGCACCTGCGCGACGCGTTCGGTTACCTCGGCATGGGCGAGGTCGACGCCGGCCGCGCCGAGCTGAGCAACGCCCAGCAGTGGCTTCGGCTGTTGACCACCGTGGCCGACGACAACGACGCGCTGCGCTGGCGGCCGTCATGACGGCACCACGGGTCGGCGGCCGGATTGTGTGAACCGGAATGCTTAGCGCAGCCACCGCCGTAGCCGACGCCGCGGCCTAGAGGCGTTGCGCCGCGACCGCGCGGTGCTCAAGGCTGCCTTCACCCTGTTCACTGGCTGGCGCGGCACCTACGGCCAGGCCGGTTCGGTGCGCGAGGCAGCGCAGATGTGGGCCAACGTCGTGGACTTAGCCACGCTGGAAGCGCTCTGAGGGAATGCGGTTCACAGCCATCTCGGGCTAGCCGGACCCTGGTGGGGTCGCCTCAGGGCGCGGTCGCTCTGGATCATCTGCTACGCGCGGTTGTCGGCTTCACGAGCTCGTCGACGGCGGTGATGGTGCGTGCGACGCCAGCGTCGCGCATCGCGCGGCCACGGTGCTGGCCGTTTTCGTACCGGGTTTTGCCCTTGTTTTCGTCGTGCTGCAGGGCGATCGGGTCAAGGAACAGGCTCTGCACCGCCTGCAGCTGCCATCCGGTGAGATCTTCGGCTTGTGCGGCCTCGGCCAGTTCGAACTGCCACTCGTCGGGGTCCGTGCCGGTCTGCGGGGTGGTGGCGAGCAGCCGCAGCGCCGCGGCATTGGCGGCTCGCCAGTCGCCGCGGTGATACCAGCAGCAACTCGACGGCGCCGGTGCAGGGCGCAGCCGGGCCAGTAGGTGCCGCCACCGGCGGAACCGCACGGGTGGCATGCAGTCCTTGGCGCGGAACGGCTCGTCCGGTGGCAGCGAGGCGACGGGCGTGGTGACGAACTTTGTGCGGTAGACCGGTTTCGGAGCTGGAGCGGGGCGTTCGCCGCGGTCCAGATCGACCTCGGTGCCGACGAGCCGGTGCAGATGGGCGGCGTTGATGGCGTCCCAGCGGGGTGCGGTCAGCGTGTAGCCGGGATTGGCGTCGAAGGCGACGAGCGCGAGCATGGTGGAGCGGTGCGCGTGCATGTTCTGCACCCACAGCGGCGGCTCGTCGCGCTCCGGGAAGTGGGTGCGCCAGACGCTGGCGGCGTACCGCTCCGCGCCGTTGATCAGCGAGCATCCCTCGCTGGTGGCGTCCTGGGTGGCGATCACGACCGGCCGCAGCCCGTCGCCGGTGTAGATCTGCAGGCGGAACGAGCCCAGCCGCCGGCTGCCGTCCATCACCTGGTGTACCGGCACGTTGAGCACGCGCGTACGCACGCCTGCGTCCTCGGCGAGCACCTGCCGGCGGCGACGTTGCGCACGGTCGGTCACGTCTGGGCTCCTTCATGTGCTGGTCGCCGTGGTTCGATCATGCCGTGTGGACCGCAGCGCGCCGGCCACGTCCGCGCTCGAGTCGTTCACCGAGTTCGTCGGCCGAGTTGTCCATCGCCCCGGTATGGGTCGTTGAAGCTCAGCGGCTGGCGGGCTTCCTTCCAGGTCCGGTCCGCCGGTTGCCTTGGGGCGACGGGGTGGTGCTGGCGCAGGATGGGTGCGGGCATCGGGCGTCCCGCCGCGCCGGGGCCATAGCGGTGCTGGAGCACCCTCGGCAGCCACCCCATGGAGTCGCGCGCATTCTGGGCAGCGGTCGGTGCCGACGTGCCGGGATCACGCCACAATCTGCGTGACGTGCATCGCTGATCGCACGCATCATTCGCGCATCGGAGATACTGCGCGATCTTCAGATAACGGTGTCCACACTGCGGCTGCCGTGTTGTGCCAGCGACAGCATCGACTTCATGCAGACGTGTGCGGTGCTCTGATCCATCGAAGCGTTACTGCCCCGGCGAGTGACCAGCGACTCCTGACGTGTCAGCGATGAGCTGTCTCGAACTCTTCGATCACGTTCTTGGGGATGCGTCCTCGATCAGAAAGCGAACGGCCACGGGTCCTCGCCCATTCCCGGATCGCTCTCGTCTGCTCCTTGGTGCGAGACTCGGCCACGATGGTATGGGTGACGTCCATGGCCTTCTTGCTCCGTCCTCGCGTTCGCCGGGCGCTGGATACAAAGTCAGCCAAAGCGGTGCGGAGCCTGGACGCGTTGTCGGGTTTGAGTTCCATCTCGTAGGTGACGCCGTCCAGGCCGAAGCTGACAGTCTCGACATTCTCAGCCACGGTGCCGTCTAGGTCGTCGATCAGCTGAACAAGCACTTTCTGCGCCATATCCGGTCTCCTTTGAGGTTTGGCTTGTGACTCTAGCAATATCTCTGTCGTTGCTCGGCGTATCAACACTGAATTCTTCGCGGAGTGGCGACGAGGTGATCCATGTGATGCTCGGGCGCCACATACTGCGCCAGGACGGCGAAGACCTCACATCGGCGATCGAACTCGCCTACGCCGCCGACCGGACTCACTACGCACTCGACCGCAGTGTCGTCGACGTGTTCGTCGCCGAACGCGCCTCGGTGCTGAGCGGTGAGCAAACCACTTCGCCACCGACGCTGTGGACCAAGCGCCTGCCTGCTTGGCTGATTTCCCAGTCCAGACACGAGGACACGACCACGAGCGGCCCCGACTTCGATGGTCAGGACAAGCCGGAAGCAGAACGCCCAGCACACGCACTCCACCGGGGTACGCGTCAGCCGAACGAGGCACGAAGCGACGTCGTGGCCACCGGAGCTTCCAGCAAGCCACGGTCAGCACAGGTTCGACAGCCGGTCTGAGTCAGGACGCAAGGCGAGGTCACGGTCCACCAGCACCGCCAGGGCGGCAGGTGCTGGCCGTGCCGGGTGGTCGCGGTACCAATCACGCAGCCAGGCCCGGACGTCGGCACGGTCGACCCGCAGACAGGCCGTGGACCTCATCGCGGGGAATGTATCGGCGAACTCGGCGCAGGGCAGGGCCGGTGATTCCATGGCGGTGGCCGAGGCCGCGTCGATCAGGATCGCCAGCGCGGTCGTTGCCCGGTCGGTGTTTGATGCGGTACCCCAGCCGTAGGTGGATCCACGGGGTGCCGACAGCCTGTTGATGTGGGTGGTGGCCTGGCTGTCCTCGGCTACTACCGCGATGACGTCAGTGGGGCTGAGCTCGGCGCGGTAGACCACAGCGGTGTCCGCTGTGTCGAGCAGGAAGGGGTCGATCGGCCGGCACACCTTGCACGGCTTCCACGATCGCCGTCGTCCGTTGCTGGGCATGGTCGAGGCGCGGGCTTCATGCACGGACATGCAGTGAATCCGATGACAGACTCCGACTTCGCCGTCACCGGGTGGAGGCCCGTAGGGGCGGTCCCACCACTCGCCACCCGGCTCCAGGTCGTCCCACGACACCACGACGCTGTCGTCGGCGAGAACGAGACGCTGTTGGCCGTCGTCACCGGCGTGCACGAACCGCTCCAGCGTAGGCGCGTGAGGCGTGGGCGCGGCCGCGATGTGTGTGCAGTCGCGCAAGTGCACCGCGGAGGTGGAGGTTACGTAGGGATAGGCGGTCGCCCCGGCCTGCCAGCGTTCGAGCGCACGCTGGTGATCGCGCTGATCTTGCGCGTAGACCCCCTCGTGTTCGGTGCAGCGCCGGCACGCGTCCCCGGTGTGCAGCAGAGGATTCACCTGCAACTGGACCCCCTCGACCAGGCCGAGGTCAATGAGCTCGTGAGTGACCCGTGTGTAGTCCCGTGCTGTGCACCAGCCCAGTGAGGCAAACTCCTCGGCGAGCTCACTGGTCAGCTTTCCCGCCATGCCGTGATTGCGATGCAGCCGTACCAGCACCGCCAGGTGAAGCGTCGTCGGCACCGAAGAGGTGAACAGCGACATAGTGTCGGGCACGTAGCCCGCCAACTGTCGATTGAAAGGCACGACCGCGCAGAGCTCCGCCACCCTTTTCCTCCCAGCGGAAGACGTTAGTGGCCAAATGTCTACCAAGAGCGTCGAGACGGCGAACACTGAGGTCCCTGGTCTCGCCGATGCGGGCAGGATGCTTGCGGCTTGACAGCCGGACCGGTCCAACGGCCTGCCTCAATCGCGCCTCCTGAGATCACATCCAGCAGCGCGAGACTGTGGTTTGTGCCTCAAGATGTGCGACCGCGTCGTCGATGTGCAGTCATGGCACACGAGCCCGTACTGCCTGCCCTTGACAGCCGCTCAGCAGTCGACCCGATCGATTGGGAGCTGACGATCTTACTGCTGGCGGGCTCGGAGAGCGACGGTTTGTACGAGGCGGCGCAGTGAGCACCGACCGTCACAAGAACTAAGGATCTCGCTCGTGGAGAATGTGTCATGGGGAGTGACTGAGGCTCTTCCAGGCGGGCTGGATGAATCCGAGGCCCTGGTGTTCCGTCAGAACGCCAAGGACGGATCAGCGCGAGTGCTGATCAGCGGTCTCTGGTTCGTGTGGCCGGACCGGGACGAGGTGCGGCGGCAGGTACCCGTTGCCGAGAAGGATGAGGGCGGTAGCCCAGCGGCCGGGAAGCCGTCTTTCCTCTGGCGGCGCAGCCACCTCAAGCCTGAAAGCTTCAGGAGTTCGATGTGGGAAGAGGTCACGCAGCCGCCTCCCCAGGCCCGTCATCTCGTGACGCGGTTCGCGCGTCGGTCAGTGTCAAGATCGCAAACGTAGAGACCAGACGGGTGTGATTGTTTGGATGGTCGGCGGCGGCAGGAACGCGGCTGGAGCCGGGGTGCTGACCTTGAGCGCAGACCTGGTGCCGAGCATCTGGCGAGGCGTGCGGGTCTGTCCCCTGCGGCGGATGCGTTCGCGGCCCACCGCGAACAGCGATCCGAACCCGACGAGACTGAGCAGGCTTGACGATGCGGCGCTGCGCGCGGCCGCCGAGTTCGGCCCGGCCACCGAGGAGCAGGCCGAGTACGCCGCCGGGCTGATGACCACGGTGCCCGCTACGGTGATGCGCGTAGTGCGCCGCTACACAAGCCGCAGGTCGCTTCCACAACGCGCCGCTGGTGCGCAGGCTGTTCGTCTGGGACGCCGGGTCCGAGGCGGTGGGCGAGGTCGGGGCTCTGCGTAGGTCGCCAGGCAAACGGAAGCTGACCAGAGGCTGGAGCTCCCGTTGCGGGCGCCTGTGGTCTGCCGACCGGCCCCGAAAGAGTCGAACCTCCCACTCGTTCGAGTGTTCATCCAACTGCAGGACCTAGTGCGCCTTCGGAAGCAACGAGCATGAAGTCTTCATGTTGGAGGCGGTGCCAGCCGAGAGGTCGAGGTGGGCGCGCTGCCTGGTACTCGGCAGGGACGGTCATGGGGCAGTACACCTCGGCGGAGGCGCTCGACGCGCGAATTGTGATCGAGGAAGTCTTCCATGTTCTGCGCAATGTCCCTGGCTTCCAGGGTTTGCGGCATCTCTGGATCGCTCACCTCCGTGAGTGGCCTAGCAAGGTAGCTCCCGTTGGTGAGCGCCAGATCCATGCCGCCACGCTGAGTTTGATCAGCCGTGCGGAGTGGCCAACTCACGAGGGCCGCGACCTGGGGCGAGAGCTGGCCAGATTCTACGACGCCGGATGGTGCAACCACACGATCGTTCACATGCTCGATCACAACCCGGATGGCACCCGCGTGCCTCCGTGGAACACCGGCACAGCCAGGCAAGCCTCCGGGCTCGTTAAGTACATCCGCCGGCGTTCCAAGGCCTGGAGCACGACGGAGCAGATGCCGGGCACAGGGACCGACCAGCCGATCCCCGCACCGGTCGCACCAGCGGTGAGCTTCGCCGACTGGGCGCTGCGAATGCACCAGGTCTATGGCGAGATTCTGCTGAGCGAACGGAACGAGGGGCCTGGCGCTCACCATGCAAAGGCGGCCGAGGCGAAGGCCCGACGTCGCCGTGTCCTTCCAACAGATCGGGTCAGGCAGCGTGGCGATCGCATGGCGAGCGCGATGGAGCTGGTCACGTCCCTGCTGTGGCAGGATGCGAGCGAACGCGGACGCGGTCGTGCCGTTCCTGTCAGGAGCCGCCACGACAGCAGCGATCTCCTGCCCTCAGGCAACGAGCTGGCGCTCTTGAGGGATGAGCGCGTGCTCGCAGCCCTGCGTGGGTGGGCGGGCACATCCGAGCGGAATCGCTCGCACGCCCAGGCTCTGCGCAGCGCGGTGGTCCACGCACGACGTGCCGGGCTGGCTGCTCAGCCCATCTCCTATTCGGAGGTCGCCAAACTCGCGTCCACCGTCAAGGGCATCGACGGCAGGCCCATCTCGTATGCCACCTTGCACCTTCTGCTGGAGCGCGCACGTTGAAGACTGCGCCAGCATCCGTGGCCTCACGGTGTGTTAGAGGTGGCGCTTGTGATGATTTGTACGGTCCACCGAGCCGAGGAGGAAATCCATCGACACGCCACCCCGCCACGACTTCGCGATCACCGGCGATGAGCTGACCGCGTGGCACGAGGCCGGGCACGCAGTCGCCTACCTGTGGTATGGCTGCGCGATACGGTACGTCACGCTGCGACCGCGCATGCCCGGCCTCGCGGGACGCTGTGTCGTACGCCCGCGGCGCACCGACTTGGACACTCTCGCGATCGTCGCCCACGCGGGTCCTCTCGCGCAGGCGCACTACATGCTGCGAACGCATCCCGGAGCGCGTGACGATGTAGAGGTGGCCGCGTACCTGCATGGCGGCCACGATGACCTGACTACGATCATCGACATCCGTCATCGCTACGGCCTTGGCCACCACCATCCCGACCCGTGGCAGTCCGCCGCCGCGCAGCTTGTCGACGCGCAGCGGCCCGTCATCGACCGGCTCGCCCGCGCCCTGATGACCCATCGCACTCTGTCGTCACTACAACTGCGCGACATCGTCAAGCTGCGTCACGCATCCAGCTTGTAGCGCTGGTGATGCCGGCCGGAACAGGCACCAGGGGATCACCCGTTCGTGGCGCGGGTCCGCTGCTAAGATCATGCGTAGCGGGTTGGTGCAGAACTAGCTATCTGCACCAACCCGCTTTTGCATCCAGGTCCCGCGTCGCGTCAAGCCCGCTGTCTCCGGCTGCAGCGCTGCTCGACCGCTTGGTACGGCAGATGGTCCTCGTGCTCCCCGGTCTGCCTGACCGGAAGTCACATGCACCTTCCAAGGCCGATGCCGACATTCGGCGCTGCCGTGGGCGACATCGCTTCTCCCGGCGAGAACACCTCCCCCGCCATGAGGGCAACGAGAGCGGCGTGTCGACCAGGTGCTTGAGCAGGGTGAACAGGAGGAACGGGCGCTCAACGCCGTAGGTGGCGACCGCGGTTGCCGGGTCGTGAAGATCTCCTGGACGCTGACATCGAAGGTGATCGACGTCCATGGCGCGGTGCGCAGAGCTGCTCGCGATCGCTGGCGCGGCGACTTCGAGCGCCTGCCCCGGTTGCTGGCCGCTTTTGAGCTGGACCTGCGGGTCTGGACCCGTGTGCACTGCGAACCGCCGGGACCTACGGACAGGGCCGTCGCCGGGTTGTCGCGGCACAGTCGTGTCAGGGCGCGTTCGACGAGCTCGGCGAACTCGCGGTCCCACCGCATGCGGCCGTAGATCGCCATGACGGTCTGGTCCACGCGTGCGGCGGCGGCCGGGAGGCTTCCGCCCCGCCACAGCAGCCGCAGGAACTTCTGCTGCGAGGTCAGCGGGAACGCCGCGTCGGCGAGCGTGCGGCGCCACTCGCGGGACTGCCGGGTGTGCTCGGCGCGGGCGTGCCGGGTGCGTTCGCCGTAGCGGTAGCGGGTGGAGGGTTTGAGGCTCATGGTCGCCCTTCGCGTTCCCACTGCTCGATCTCTCGTTCAGTGATCCGCCACCCGGCTGCCAGCAGGGCAAGCCCGGACACCAGGATTGTCGGCACGAGGACGGCGATCACGGTGCGGTCGTCGGTGAGGCGCAGGGTCACCGACATGGCGACCAGCATCACCACCGAGCACAGCGCCGGCCAGCCGAGTGTGCTCATGATCAGGTGCTGCCGCCGGGTCGTGCGTGCCCTCATCGCTCTCCCCCGCCGAGGTCGTGTGCGTGGCCTGGTCGCCGGGACGTCCGCGCGGTCAGGATGTCGTTGCGGGTCGCGACGACGTGCTCGCTGCGGTGCTTCAGCAGCGGCGTCACGCACTCGCAGGCCATCCGCGCCATGCCCGTGAGCGCGACGGCCAGGCTTTCCCGCGCGATCCGGCTGGCGGGCGTGTAGGTGCTGAGCAGCGGCTGTAGTGCTCGGGTCTGCCAGGGTTCGAACAGGTCGCGGCACGGTCCGGCGAACATGCGGGCAACCTGCATCGGGGGATAACCGGACCCGCGGCGGGTGCGCAGATCGTCGCGGGTCAGAGGCCAGATGGTGGCGATCAGGTCTGCCAGTGGCCGCGCGAGTTCTTCGCCGTGTGTGGCGACCAGGTCGCGGTGGATCGCACGTGCGGCGATCTCGCCCGCGAGCAGGACGATCCCGGCCGAATAGCTTCGATGCCCGCGTGCACGGCTGTGGGCATATGCCACCGCGAGCACCTGTGCCTGCAGGCCGAAGCGCTCAACGGTCTCGGCGGCGTCCCCGCAGTGAAGCTTGTAGGTGATCACGGCACTGGCTGCGCCGCGTTCCTGCACGCGCAAGTTCCTCGTGAGATCGTGGGGCGGGGCGACAGCGCCCAGCCACAGGACGCCGCCGTCATTGCGGTCGTTGTCCTGTTCGGCGGCCAGGACATGCCGGGCCTTGATCAGGTCGGCCGTCTTCGCCCGTGCCAGCATGAAGCGCGCGCCGGCGGTCATGCCTGGTCCCCGAAGCGGGGCACGACACCGGTACGGCGCAGCCGGTCGATCGCGGCTGCGATCGAGGCGTAGACCGCGATCACGGCAGCACGCTCCGCTGCCTGGCCCTGGTCATCGGTGGCGCTGAACGGGGTGCTGGGCTCGTCGGCGAGACGCAGCAGGTCGAGCTGCAACTGCGCGAGCCAGGCGTCGGGCCCGGCGGTCACGGCGAGGGGTTCGGGCCGCCAGGGTGTCGCGGGCCGGTCGTCGGTTTCCTGCTCCAGCGCTGCGAGGTAGCGGGTGAGGTTAGCGTCGTCGTCGAGGTCGCCGAACGTGGCGGCGTCGACCGTGCTGGGTGGCAGCAGCAGCTCGTCGGCGATGTTGCCGGCGATCCGGGTGGCGACGTGCTGCCAGACCCGCGCGGCCACGGCACTCCCGGCAGGCGCGTCCGGTTCGCCGGCTTGCGCGGCGAGGTGCCTGCCGTGCTCGATCAGGCCCTGTGCGAAGCCGCGGAGCACGTCGTGGTCGCCGGCCTTGAGCGCGGAGACGACGATGTTGCCCTGGGGCCGGATCCTGCGCAGCCGGTCGAGGCTGACGCCGGCCTGCTCGTGCATGGTCAGCGGGTCCACACCGACCGCGAGCGCGCCGAGGAACAACACCTCCTCGGTGTCGGCGACCTCCTGGCGGCGCAGGGCCCAGTCCTGCAGCGCGTCCAGAGCGGCGTCGGCGTCGGCGAACCACAGGGCGGGCTGGGCCTGAACGACATGATGGGTGGCCGAGGGCGGGTCGGTAGCGGTGTCCTTGGCCAGGATCTTCTTCAAGCCGTTGAAGGACACGCCGAGCTCGCTCGCCGCCCTGTTGATGTTGCCGCCGTGCGCGGCGACCAGTTCGGCCGCGGCTGCGGCCTCCACTCGCTGATACGCCGCGTGAGCGGCCCGGCTTGCCGCGCGGGCCTGGTCGAACCGCTTTCGCGGATCGGTGATCGACGCCAGCGCCTCGACCGACTTCCACATTCCGACGCTCCATTGGGGAAAGGTTGAGTCACAGGGGCATTCACAGGCTGACTGACCACAGCGGACGCTCCCGTAGGCGAGCGGCCGCGGTGCGGTCGCCGCGCGGGTCAGCGGGCGTCGCAGTCCTGGAGGACGGCTTCCAGGCGCGCGACGTAGTCGTTGACCTGGCTGACGGTGGGAGGTGCTACCACCGGCAGGTGCTCGGTCAGCGTCACCTCACCGGGATCGCTGTGGCCTGTGACGGTGATTCGCAGCGCGGGCCGGTAGACGCCCCCGGCCACGCTGGCGGGGTAGCCGGCCGCGCGCGCGAGCACGACCTCCTGATTGACCAGCGCCTGTTCCGCTGCCGCCCAGCGCAGCCAACCCTCGGCTACGGCCTGCAGCGAACCGGGGTTGTCGTCGAGGTCCGGCAGGAAGATCCCCAGGGTTGCCTCGTGCCGCCGGCTGACCACCCATCCGGCAGGCCGCCCGTCGTTGTCGGTCTCGAGGTGCTCCAGCACGAGCGTGTAGCGCGCCTGCGGGACGTCCTGGACGTCGGTGTGGTCCCAGACCGGGACGTCGCTGCAGGCCGCCAGCTGACGTACCTCGTCCTCGTAGCTGGCCTCCGCGGCGACCCGGTCGTGGAAGTCACGCACCTCGCAGTTGTCGGGGTCCACGCTTCGCACCGCCCAGCGCACCTGCCCGTCAGGACCGGCGTAGTGGGTCAGCAGCACGTGATGACTGCGCTGGCCGACTTCGTCGCAAGCCCAGCTCTCCCGCTCGGGACAGGCTGCCAGCACCGCCGCGGTGATCACCTCGGCGTACCCCTCGGGCAGTTCAGCATCCGCTGGCACCAAGGTCGAGTCGATGATCCGCACGAGCACTCCTCGGGTGTTGAGCCAGCCACATACACCGGCATTGAACCATACGTGCAATCGGTGTTGCACCTATGGTTCAATCCCCTCGGTCGTCGATCGACGACAATGTGTGTTTTGCCGGGCGTCTGGGAATCCTCGCTACCGTGCCCCGCGGTCCGTCAACGGAGGTCAGTTAGTAGACGGCACTCGATGGCAGTAGCGACCGCTGTCGCCTGACGCCCGCACAGGGACGGGGATCTACGCGGTGGGGGTGTTGCTCGACTGGAGCTGCACGATCAGCTCGTCGAGCGCATCGACCGAGGGAATGTCGGCTCCGGTCCGGGCGAGCATGCGTGCGGTGCGTAGGCGGTCGCGGTGCCGTTGGCGTGGCCGGGGAACCTCGGTCATGCGGGCGTGGCCGTTCACGTCGCACGTGATGGTGATGGCGCCGATGCGGTGACGCACGACCGGTCTGACGGTGTCCAGGGTGAACTGGTGGTAGATCGCCGGCGTGCCGACGGTCTCGCTGGCGTCGGCGAGCTCAACCGGTTGCTCGACCCGGTGGGGCTGTACATCGAGGACGACGAGGTGTTCGCGGACGGGTGGGCCGACGGCGAGGACGTCGCTGCGGAGATCGACGACGCTTTCGTCCGCATCGACCTGACGGCGATCACGGCGAAGCACCGGCGCTGAGTCACTCACCCTGTTCCGGAGCATCGCGAGGAGGGCCTGACGCTGGTGCTGTGCGCGTGGCGTTGTCCCATGCGCGTCCTGGCGATGCTGTCTGTTGGCCAGTCGGTGCAGCGTCGAGCACAGGCGCGGTGGCCTGCCAGGACGACATGTAGCGCCGGCCCACTCGGTAGACGGCGTTGCGGGCCAGCGGCATGGCGTTGGGCGGGGTGATCATGGTGCGCACGCTCCTGTGGTGTCGGCGAGAGTGAGATCGGGATAGGTGCGGCGGTACTCGTCGGCGTGGTGGTGGTAGTGGTCGCGGCCGTGCTGGGTGAGCACGACCAGCGGCAAGGTCGGGCGGGTGGTGAGGTGGTGCGGGCTGTTCGGCACGTCGATCACCTCGACCAGCGGCCCGCCGGGGTGGGCGGTGAGCCGGTCGATCGGCTTCTCGCTGTGGGCGAGGTTCTTGACCTGCCAGCGCAGCAGGCCGGACGGGATCGCGTGCACCTGCTCGGGCGCGGACTCGCCGAGCCGCTCGTACGCCTCGATCACCACCTTCCGCAGGTAGCAGGAGCCGGACTCCTCGAGCGCGACCAGCTTCGCCAGCACGCGCAGGTCGGTATCGCGCAGCAGGTGCGCGGGCTTGCGCGTGCGGTGATCGGCCAAGCCGCGGTGGGCGCCGTCGACCTGTTCGGCCTGCGGGAGATCGGCGTCGGGGTACAGCTCGGCGTAGCAGGCCCGGTGCACGGCGAAGTGCTGGCGGCCCAGCGAGGAGAGCCGAACCCGATGCTGACGCAGCATGCGGCGGTCCTGGTCGGGCCAGTCGGCGCTGAACTCCTCGATCAGCGAACCGTCGCGGCGGTCGCGCAGGCGCAGCAGCGTGTTCCACGACGGCGCGCGGTCCTCGCGGTCCCAGGTGGTCTCGTTGCACAGGCCGCGGTCTCCGGCCGCGTACAGGCGGGCCAGCGCCAGCAGCGACCACCGCGACATCAGTCCCTTCGGCGGGCTGGCCGGAGCGGTGATGCCCGCGCCGTGCTTGGCCGCCGCGCGACCGGCGGTGGTCAGCCGGACCCGGATCCGGTCCACCATCCCGGCCAGCGGCACGTACACGCGGTCGTACTCGACAATCACCAGGTCACGCCGGCGCAGCGCGGCCAGCGTCGACCCGGCGCCGCTGTCGTGCTCGCCCTGCTTGCGCAGCACCGACTGCACCGAGCTGTAGCCGACGATCTCCTTGGGCAGCTTGATGTCGTAGGTGATCAGCCGCCACTCCGCCGCCGGTGGCACGCGCATCCGCTTGGCCTGCAGCCGTTTGATGTCGGCCTCCGCGGCCTGGTCGAAGTCGAGGATGGTCGACAGGTACAGCCGCTGCCGGGCGTTGAGCCCAGCCCAAGCCTGCTCCGCTTTGCCGCTCATCGCACCGATCCACATTGGCGGCGCCCGCTGGCCTCGCCCGCGTCGCGGTGGGAAGCCTGGAACAGCGCCCGGCACGCGGCCCGGCGGCACTGCCCGTTCGGATGCACGGTAGTGGCGTCGGCGACCAGGTCCTCCGCGAGCATGATCCGGCGGGGATCGCACGCCGCGGCCACGCCGACCATGCCGCCGGCCGCCATCACTTCGTGCGAGACCACGGCGATGTGGCGGGCCTTGATGCTGTGCACGTCGGGCCGGTCCAGCCAGCTCGCGTCCCGGCTGGCGGCCTGCAACCGGCCCCGCCGCAGCAGCGGGGTGCCGTGCGGCAGCGCGGCGAGCGCGGTGTCGCCGCCGTGCCACTCGGCCGGTGCGGGGCGCAGTGCGGCGGTCCCGAGAGCCTGGCGACCAGCGGGGGTGAGGGTGACCACGTGGTAGTCGGGAAACCGCTCGTCCGGTGGCATCGGTTCGCCGCGTTTCATCGCCACGCCGTGCGGGTCGATCAGTCCGAGCCGGTCCAGCGTGCGGACGCGCTCGACGAGCCGCCGCCGAGGTCCACCGTCGATGCTGCCGTAGTACATCGCACCGCCGACGTTGCCCTCCGCGACGGCGCGCAGCAGCGCGGCCTGCGCGCGGGTCAGCGTCGGTGTGTTCGCGGAATGATCGCCCATCGTGCGCGTCTCCGTTCGGGTAGTCGGCGCGGTTTTCCTTACAGGGACAGGTATTCGCGAATCCGGCCGCGCACGTGCGGTCGGGGATCGCCGAGCAAGAGCCCGAGCGTGGGCAGCTGCTGGGCGATCTGCAGCTCGTTGAGCGGGGCGGTGACGGGGACGTCGGCGTAGCCGCGGTCGTCGGTGTCCCACTTGGACAGGTCCGACTCGACCGCGCGAACGCGGGCCACGACGCCGTCGACGACGTAGACGATCGCCTTGAGCCGGGGCCGGCGGTCCGGAGCGATCGGGAACCATTTGCGGTCGGCGTCGAGCTGGACCTTCTCGCTGGCGCCGGTCTCGCCGTAGCGGCGATTGGTGTCGGGGTCGACCTTGCGGGTGCGGGTGTTGCGGTAGACGACCAGCGCGCAGTCGCGGCCGTCGTGACGGGCGGCGAGCTGCTTGAACAGCGTGGAGCGGCCGACGTGGAACGCCTTGGCGATCTCCTCGGCGGTGTGCTCGCCGCTGTCGTACATGACCTGCGCCTGGTCGAGCTGGCGCTGGGTGAGCTTCGCGGGGCGGCCACCGACGCGGCCACGGGAGCGGGCCGACGCGAGGCCTTCCAGCGTTCCCTCGACGACGGCCTCGCGGTCGAACTCGGCCAGGGCGGCCATGAACCGGAAGAACAGCCGCCCGATCGGGGTGGAGGTGTCGATGCCCTGCTCCAGGACCACGAAGTCCACCTCGTGCTCCTCGAACCACTTGGCCAGGTCGAGCAGGTGCTGGTGATTGCGGCCGATGCGGCGCAGCCGGGTCACGACGACTTGGTCTCCGGACTCCAGCTGATCGAGGAGCTGGTCGAGCTTGGGCCGGGAGGCGAGCTTGCCGGAGAGCTTCTCGATGACGATGTTCTCCGGCGCGACGCCGGCGGCGGTTAGCGCGTCGAACTGGCTTTCCGGGTGCTGCTCGCGGGTGGAGACGCGGGCGTAGCCGTAGCGGGTCACCGGCGGCCGTCCTCGCCGGAACCAGTCGCCTGGCAACGGTGCCCGACGCAGCCGGGCACCCGGCACCGCAGGCGCTCGTAAAGCCAGTCGGCGAGCTGTGCCAGTTCCAGGCACGGCTGGCTGCCGTCGGGCAGCGGCGCGCACACGATGTAGATCAGGTTCTCCTTGCCGCACACGGCGAGGGCGACCTCGCGCGGCACCGGGTGCTTCATCGGCTCGGTGACCGCCTCGACCGGTGCGCCGCACCCGTCACAGTGGATCGTCCGCCCGCTGGGTGTCGTCGCGATCGCCATCGGCGCCACCTTCCCGTTGTCATCAGTCCAAAAAGGTATCCAGAGAAATTCTTGGACGTTGATTTCCGGACGGCGTTGATGGACTGACTTTACCTGGTCTTTCGTCCCGATGGAACATGGGTCCGGAAAACGATCGTTTAAGAGACTGATCACCGAGACGACGCACGCGTCTCGACCGGCCGAAGGACTGGGCTTTTTGTGGGCATCGTGCTTCACGCGACCCATGCCCACAAAAGGCCCAGTTAAGGATGAGGTCGGCGACGCTGTCGCGCGGCTGATGCGGCGCGGGCTGCCGGTGACCTTGGCGGCGGTGGATCCGGTGCTGCTGGAGCTGCGCGGCGTGCTCGCGCGGGCGGTCGACCCCGGTGACGAGGCCAGCCGGATCGCGGCGCTGGACGGCACGCTGCGTGGTCTGCTGGCCCGGTTCCCGGACGTCCGGTACGCCGCGGCGGCGCGGGCGCTGTTTGGCCTGCCGCCGGCCGTGCCGGGAATGAACCTGACCGTGCGCCGCGAGTTCGCGGCCGAGCAGGCCGGGCACGAGGTGCACCACTTCCGCAAGCGGGTCGAGCCGAAGCTGGTGGCGACGCTGGCCGCCGAGCTGCTCGCGGACGCCGACCGGTTCACCCGCTCGCCGCTGATCGCGCCCCGGCTCGCGCCGGTGACCACGCGCCAGCCGGTGATCGCCGACCCGTTCGCGTGGGAGGTCGCCGAGCACGAAGCGCAACTGTCCCTGTTGTGGTCGGCGATCTACGCCGCCCGCGCCGAACTGCTCACCGTGGAACGGCTGATCAGCCTCCGCGCGGACCGCGCCGACATCATCCGCGCCGCGGTGACCGCTGCTTGGCGGTGGGCCGCTGCCCGTGCCGAGGCGATCAGCTACACCACCGCCTTCGCACCCGACCTCGACGTCGACGAGTTGGTGGCGCTAGCCGGGTGGACCCCAACGCTGACCGCCGGGCATGCCTCGCGGCTGACCGAGGCCGCCGCTGGCGGCGCGAGCCGCGAGCAGTTCGTCGCGCACCTGCACGGCGAGACCGGCCTGGGCAACACCTGGACCGAAGGCTTCCTGGCCGCACTCCCATCCCCCGAGCAGGCCAGGACTGTGTCAAGCACCCCTGTCCCGACTGACCCCGACCAGAACGGATGACCGTGACCAGCATCAACCCCGAGCTGTCCATAGCGCTCGCCGCTGCGGCGGCCGGACCTCCGCGCCGCTACGTCATCACTGGCGGCCCGTCCTCGGGCAAGGACGACCTGATCGCCGCGGTGCACGCCGCCGGAATCCCGTGCATGGTCGACGAGCCCGGCCGCGAGATCTACCGCAAGCACCGCGAACGCCTCGGCCGCCACCTGCGCAAGGAAGACCGCCGTGAGTACTCGCTGGAGGTCCTAGAGGCGTTCATCGCCGAGCACATCGCGCACCTGCACGGCGTGCGGTTCTACAACCGGGGCATCCCGGACGGCTACGGCTGGGAGGGCTTCTTCGGCCTCAAGCCCACGCCTGAGCTCGAAGAGGCGACGAAGCAGTACCGCTACGACGCGATCTTCGTGCTGGATCCGCTGGACACCTTCGAGGACCCCGACGACATCGTGTGGGCCAAGGACCGGGAGATCCGCCGGGTGCACGAGCTGGTCGTGCAGGGCTACTACGACGCCGGCTACGAGCCGGTGTTCGTCGCCCCGGACTCCGCGACGGCGCGGCTGGACTTCATCTGCGCCAACCTGCGCCTGCCCAAACCCAGCCGAGGAGCGTGAAGTCTCTTGTCGCGCAACGGAAAACCCGGCCTGCTGGTCTCGCCGAACAGCATCCTGGCCAACGCGCTGCTGCGCTCGGTCGACCTGCTGCGCCCGCGCGTGCTCGCCGCCCGGCCCAGGCGGATCGAGTTCGTGGTCGGCACGCAGATCAACGGCGCCCCGCACCTCGGCACGAATCTGGTGCAGACCGCGGCGGTCCTGCTCGCCAAGATCGCCCGCCGCGAGTTCTCCATCGACACCGTCGTGCGGTTCGGCGCGCTCGATAATGCGCCGTACGCCGTCGAGCTCGACCCGGAAACGCACCACGCCTATCAGCGGACCTACTTCCACGCCTTGGGCAAGGACAAGATCGGCGAGTGATCGAGGGCTACTACCAGGCGTTCTTCGCCTCGCTGTCGGAAGCCACCGACACCGAGTACGCGGTGGAGACCTACACCGACCAGCAGGCCACCCCAGGGTTTCGGGCGGAGTTTCTGCGCACCCTCGAACGACTGGAGGACATCCGCTGGTGGATGGCACCCAGCCACGGGGTGGTGCACATCCGGGTGCCGTGCCCGGAGTGCGGGTGGGCCGAGAAGCGTGCCGACCGCACCAAACTCGCCCATCTCGACGAGGACGGTGCCACCTTCAGCGCGGTGTGCCTTGACCACGGCGGCTACGAGGTGCACATCGATCCCGAGGACGACGCGCCCTACTTGGACCTCGCGACGCTGTACCGGAACCTGGTCAAGGAGCGGGCGTTCGGCCGTGACACCGACGTGCTGCACGTGATGCTCAAGGGCGGCGACTGGGCCTTCGGCTGCCAGCTCGTCGACGGGGCGCTGGGTGCCCTGGGCACGCCGGCGACGCGGATGCCGATCCGGGTGTTCACCCCGCAGGTGCTCGCCCCGACCGGCGCGAAGCTGTCGAAGTCGCTGCTGCGCGAACAGGGACGCGCCGCGCTCCCGCCGGACGTCGAGCCATGGATGCTCGACACCACCGCCTGGCCAGGGTCGGTGGACGACTACGTCGACGCCCTCGTGTGGCTGGTCGGCGAGCTGCTCACCGACCCCAAGCACTTCTTCCGCTCGTTCACTGTCAAGGAACTCGGCCGACTCATGACCCAGCGCCCCACGGAACCCATCGTCCGCGCCCACGAGATGGGCATCTACAAGCGCTACTTCGACCTCATCGCCACTGGCCGCAAGACCACCGAGATCCGGGTCAACGACTCCAGTCGCCGCAACATCAAGCCCGGCTCGCTGATCCGGTTCAACTGCCAGGGCGACAACGTCCTGACCAGAGTCACCAAGGTCAACCGCTACGCCTCGTTCGAGGAGATGTTCGACCACGAGCCGGTCGCCTCGGTCAACCCGACCGCGACCCGCGAGGACCAACTCGCCAACATCCGCCAGATCTACCCGCCCGAGCGCGAGGCGCTCGGGGTCGTGGCGATCGGCATCGAGCTGGTCGACCCGCCCCGGCCCGCCTGACACCCACGCTGCAGGCGAACCACACGCGGCCCCGCCGGGATCTCCTCCGGTGGGGCCGCGTCATGTCCCAGGTGCGGTCTACTCCGGCGGCAGCAGCCGCTCGACCTCCAGCGCCAGGCGCTGGATGATCGCGCTGCGGTCCTGGCCGGAGGCCTCGGCCAGCCACTCGATGAGCAGGCCCTCGACGAACAGGTTCACCCCGGCCTGGCGGCTGCGCACGTCGGCGTACCAGGCCAGCGAGTCCTCCAACACCGCCACATCGCCGGCCGGCAGCGGCGTACGGAGCTCGACGCGCAGCGTCTCCGGCTGGTTGACCTGGGCGATCAGCTCCATCGCCCGCCGCGGCGTGATGCCGGGTTCCCCGGTGATCGTCAGTGCCCGCAACCAGTCCTCGGCCATGGCGCGCGCCGACGGACGCGGCACTGGCTGGGGTTCGCCCGCTCCGGTCGCAGGAGTGTCCGATCCGGAGCCCGACCTGCGTCGCCACCACTTCATGGCCTCACCGTAGGGCCGGGATCATGCGGAAGGCCCGGCACGTCGGGGGGCGAGCGTGCCGGGCCTGTCACTGAAGTGCATCGGACAACAGGGCCTGCGGCGTTACGTGCCGGCCGCGGGCAGCGCCGGTCACCGGTCGGGGTGGGCTGCCTCCCAGTCGACGGTGACCTTGGCGAAGTGCTTGTGCCAGTTCAGTTCGCAGGCGGTCACGACCACGTACGGCTTGTCGCCGCCGAGCTGCCACAGCACGTCGATGACCTGGTACGAGCGCTGCTGGTCGAAGCAGACGAACTCGCCGACGCGTGGCACGTGCGGAGACTGCTCGACTTCCTCGTCACGGCTGTCGCCGTCCTCGCCGCGCAGGGAGTAGATGACGTGGATCAACGCAGGTGTCCCTTTCCTCGGGGTTAGTCGCCGCCGCCGGCGTTCTCGGCGCTGGAGAGCAGTTCCTGGGCCAGATCGCGCAGGCCCGCGACGGCGGAGAACCGCGGATCGTTAGCGGGGTCAAGGCCGTCGTTCTTGGCCTTGACCCACAACGCGTCGACGTAGTCGAACAGCGTCTGCCGGGCCTCGTACTGCGCCACCAGCGCATCCTGGTCCAGTCCTTGCAGACCGATCACGTCGTGCGGGGTGAACCCGTCGCACAACTCGATGGCCATCTGCTGGTGATCCAGCTCTTCGGTGTCGTCCACCCCGCCATCGTCCCAACACCCGCGCGGCACGCCGAGCCGCCGCGCGGGTGCCGCCGGGCTCAGAACAGGGTGTCGCGGACCCGCAGGGGCCGGTAGCCGGTCGGGCCGAGCTGGGCGAGTTCGCCCTCGATGTCGACCTCGATCGCCCCGAAGAAGTTGATGTTCTCCGAGTGCGCCGGAGAGATGTGCGCGAGCACCTCGTCGTCGATGCGGCGCCCGGACCGGCGCATCGACTCCACCGCCAGGCCGTAGTACTCGGTGGTCCAGGCGATCACCGCGTTCGTCACCAGCGTCAGGCACCAGGCCTGCTCGGTCTGCTGCTCCAGGTGACGCGCTCGCACCGCGCCTTCGTGCGCGTAGAGCAGGTCCCGCTTGAGCGCGTGCAGGGACTCGCCCTTGTTGAGCTGCCGGGAGATCTTGCGCCGGTACGCCGGGTCGGTGAGGTAGCGGCGTACTCCTTCAGCGCCGCGGCCAGCGCGTTCTGGCGGCTGGACGCGGACAGCTTGCCGACCAGCAGCGACGCGGTGGCGTGGCCGAACTTCAGCGACCCGGCCAGCCGGAGCAGGTCGTCGTAGTGCTCGGCGATCAGGTCGAGGTTGAGCTTGCGCGTGAGCAGCGGCCCGGTGTGCGGGAACAGGTCCTCGGTCTGCGCCCGCGATCCCGCCCGGTACAGGGTGTTCTTCTCGAGGTCGCGGATGCGGGGTGAGAGCTGCAGGCCGAGCAGGTCGAACAGGCCGAAGTTGACCAGGGTGACGCCGTGCGTGTCGGTGGCGTGTTCGGTGACGGGGATGTCGGTGGCGTTGCCGAGGATCTCGTCGAGCACGTAGTGCGCCTCGCGCTTGGTCGCCACGATGATTTTCGTGCCGTAGGGGGTGTGCTGGTCGGTGACGTGCGTGTACGTCGACAGCCCTTCCGAGGCGAAGTACCGGCTCAAAGCCCTTGCCGTCACGGACTTCCCGCGCGTGGGGAACCGCTGTCCGTCCGAGGAGGACAGCGTGCCGGTGCCGAACACCGGCGTGAGCGGCAGCCGCTGGTGGTAGCCGATGATCGCTAGGTTCGCCGCCCGCAGCGTCTCCTCCCGCACGTACCACTCGCTGGTCCAGGCGAGCACGTCGTAGGAGATCCCGCAGGCCTCCGCCATCCGCGTCAAGCCCAGGTTGGTGGAGTGCGCGAGCAGCACCGCGATCAGGTTGCGCTTCAACTCGGGTGAGCGGGCCTGCTTGCCGCTGGCGTGGGTGAAGCAGTCCAGGTAGCCGGTGCGTTTGTCCAGCTCGATCAGCAGCGACACGATCGGCGCGAACGGCAGCATCTCCGTCAGCTCCGCCTTGAGCGCCAGCGCCTCGGCAGGCACGTCCTCCGCGGTCAGCGGCGAGATCACCAGATCGCCGTCGTCGTCCAGGCGCACCGGGCCGTCGCCGGCGGCGAGGACCTGCTCCAGGCCGTCGAGGGCCTCGTCGAGCTCGTCGGTGGCCTGAGCCAGCGCCCGCGCCGGGTCGGCCGGTTTGCCGACCAGCTGGCAGAACTCCGTCCGCTGCAGGTTCCACTTGTCCGAGGTGAGCAGGTAGGCGGCCGGGTCGGAGTAGCGGCGCGAGCCCGGCACGAACACGTCCCCGCTGCGCATGCCGTCGCGCAGCGCCAGCAGCACGCACAGCTCCCAGTAGTGCCGGTAGGCGTTGCTTCGCCGCGGTCTCCAGGTAGCCGCGCCACCGCGCCGGCACGAACCCGTCCGGTGTTCCGGCCGGGACGCGGCGGGTGCCGGAGGCGTTGAGGTCGCGCAGGACGTCGACCGCGGCGAGCAGATCCGCGGCCGCGGTGCCGTCGGCGAACTGCACGGCCGCGAGCACGTGCGGGGTGAACTGCCGCAGATAGCCGTAGGAGCCGTCCAGCGCGGCCAGGTGCCTATGATCACGAGGCAACCTCGGCAGCGCGGTGGCCTGCGCGGCGCAGTCGCTCCCAGCCGATCCGCTCGCCCCGGATCAGCGCGCCGACGTCCTCGTCCGCCACCGCCGGGTCACCGACGATGGCCAGAATCGCGTCCAGCAGCGCCTGCCGGTCCTCACCGGCCCTGCCCCGCTCGGCCAGCGCGTCGCGCATCTTCCGCTCGGCCTTGCTCTCCCGCGCCGAGATCGCCTGGTCGAACAGCTGCACCACCTCGTCGAGCACCTCGACCGCCGACTGCGCCAGCAGCGTCAGCAGCGTCAGCAGGATCGGATACCGGCGCTGGGCGTCGCGGCGTTCCAGCGACTGCCCGGTCAACCGGCGGCCGACCGTTGCCAGAAACCGGCGCCGTTCCGCTGGCAGCACCGACAGATCAAGTGTGTCCGCGCCCAGGCTGCGCAGGAACTCCAGCTTCGCCACCTCCGCGCGCACCGCCGAGGGCGAGGCCTCCACCGGCCCGGTCGACAACCACCGCAACCGCGACATCTTCAGCTCGGGATCGACCACCAGCAGCCCGTCCAGCGCCGCACAGCGCGCGTCGGTGAACTCGTGCGCCAGCCGGTCGAAGGTCTCCCGCTGCGCCTCCGCGCGAGCGTGCGCAACCCGCTTGACCACCGTCACCGGACCCGGCCGGATCACCTTCGCCGAGATCAAGTACTCACACGCCAACCGGAACAGCAGCGTCGGCGAGTCATGCTCCATCGCCCGCGCCAGCAGGAACTCGTCGAGCTCCTTGAGCTCCAGCGTCGTCGGCAGCCGCCACGACAAGTACTGCGCGGCCAGCCGCAGATGATCCGTCCGAGTCTTCGCCCGCTTCCCGTAGGACCGCAGCTCGCCCGGATCCACACCGAGCTGCTCGGCCAGCCGGGCCACCGCAACCGGCGGCGCCGCCGACACCTTGTCCGGCACGAAACCCAGCCACGGCAACGTACACAACGCCACCGCCAACCCCAGACGATCCGCCGGGCCACGCCCACGACCAGGATCAACGAACGCGATATCCGCCTGCGTCAGCGTGAAGAACCGGGCTAACTCGTCGCGGCCGATCTCCGGGAACTCCCGCAGACGCTCCAGCTCCTCGTCCGCGAACACCTGCGCCGACAACCACAACCCCCAACCCAGAGAATTCCCAGGTCAGAAGCCTACCGAAGCCATACCCGCCCGATTTTTCCCGGATACTACGGCGACCCCTGGAATCCCGTGGGTTCAGCGAGAGTGAAGGCTCCTCATGGGAACCCGAGGCACATCGGTCCTTGGAGTCATGATCCATGCTTGGGTTTACCTCAAGCGAGGCGGAGTGCTCGGACTCGGACTTGCCCTCCGGGGCCCAAGCAGCTGGCACAGGCCGCGACGGGACGCCTGTCGTGCATCGCCCCTCGCTCGCGGGGCACTGTCGTGGAGCTTGGGGTGATCACTGTGGTGGCGCACAGGCAAGGGGTCGTTCGGGAGATGCCGGCCGGGCTTCGGTCCGTAACGCTCCGAGGGGTAGCCGCGAACGTGAGGTCAGAGCCCTGCCGGCCTCGACCGTGATCAACGCGGACATCGCCGAACTGTCGCAGGGATCGCCCGGATATGCGACAGGGGGTGTCATGAACTCCGGTGACTCCATGATCCCAGAGGCCCCGTCCTGGGGGGATATAGTCCATGGGCTCGTGCAATGGATAACCGGGGGGCCAGGGGTTGTCGCGACAGTAGTAATGACTGCAATCGCGCTCTACACCTGGTGGAGCCTTCTTCGTGACACCGCGCGTCACACAGTCAAGGTCGGCGGCGCGGTATCAGGATTTGCCGGTCGGATCCGAGCGCGACTACGTCGCTATAGAAGCGTCCAGCTCATCACGGCGTCGCTTCTAACTATCGTGCTATTGGCGGTGCAGGCCATGTGGCTATTCGCCGTGTGGGCTTTGGGTACGGGACTAGCGAGCGGGTTCTACGATGGTCCGGTACGGTGGCTGACCGGTGGCTGGTTCGCCACCATGTACACAATAGTTCACCTCATAATACTCGTGATCGTATATCTGAAGCCTACTGACGACGTCGTTACCTCTTCTTTTTACGTAGTCGCATTCCCAGCCGTGGCCTGGGCGTTCATTCCCGCGCTAGTGGGTATCTTCTGGCTTTTTGGCGTACTGTTCGCTGAACAGCCTTGGGAGAACGGAGGTCCTCTTCCGTTCGTCGGTGCCATGCTGGCATATGTAGCGTTCAGCGCTGTCGCGCTGTTCTCAGTACTCGCGGTGGTCAACACATGGTGGATCCGGCCGGGCGAAATCCCTATCGACCGATAATTTCCTCCAGCCGTCGAGCCGATTTCTCAACGTGGTCAAGCCCGATTCCGCAGTTTACCCCAAGCCGCCCCCAGGCATCGCCACCGCTATGTAGCGGATGCACTCTGGCCCACTCGTTTTCGCCTGAGTCGCGGACTCCGAGAGTTCCGTCTTCCACGATACAGAATTCGAGACGCCTACGCAGCATGGTGTCCGGGTTCGGCTCTGGCTCTGCCTCAATCCACAGAGGCCAGACCGCACGCTTCCTGGCGATGTTGAACCTCCGCGTCCCTCTCCGCACAACAGCACGGCGTGTATCCGGAGAACCAGCGGCGGAATGAGTCGCGAGAAAAGCGTCGGCCGCAACCCGCCAGCGTTGCCATGGAGTAAGAGTGTTCATTGAAGAATCCTGTTCCTGTTGATGAACTGCGGCTAATTGTCGCATTCTGCTGCGGGTTGTTAGTAGCTGGCGGGCGGAGTTGGCGTAGCGGATCGCGGTCTTCTCGGCGATGCCGAACACGAGGGCCAGGTGCAGGGGTCGGCTCGGTGGGTGAGGGCTTCCTCGAGTTGGCGGTCCATGCGTAGCCGGTCGAGGGTGGCCTCGTGACCGCGGAAGGTGGTGTTGAGCCAGTAGCTGCTGACCGGGCCGGTGGTGAGAGCGGTGCGCATGTTGATCAGCAGGTGCGGGTTGAGGGTCGTGGGCCAGCGGGTGCGGCGGTAGTCGAGCCAGTGCAGCAGGGCGCGGCGGGTCATCTCGTCGAGAGGGCGTGTGCGTCCGGCGATGGTGAGTCGTCGGTTGCCGAGGTCGATGTCGTCGAGCAGCAGGTCGCTGATGCCGCCTGGGCGGGCGGCGTGAATGCTGGCCAGCGCGAGGATGAGCGGATCCGCCGGACGTACCGCTGCGGTCATGGTGCGTTCGACGTGGTCGGAGGCCAGCAGCTGCAGGACGCCGCCGGCACGTTGTCCGACGCGGATGCGGCTGGTGGGGTTGCTGAAGACCGCGCCGTTCTTCTTCGCGGCGGCGAACAACGAGCGCAGGGCGACCAGGACGGTGTGTCGTCTGTTGCCGTGGAAGGGTTCCAGCGCGGCCAGGACGTCGTCTCGGGTGACCTCGCGCAGGTGGGCGTAGCGCTCGGCCCAGGTGATCAGGAGCGGGCGGACGGCGTTGAGGTAGTGCAGGGTCGTGCTGCGGGTTCGGGCGGCGTGGCGTGGCCCGCCGTGGTGCAGTGCCCGTATCCACCGCTCGGTCTCGGCGGCGAAGCCGTCGAGCAGGCTGCGGAGCTTGTTCTCCAGCCATGACTCGAAGGCGGGGCGGCGGTCGTCGACCAGGATGCCCATCTCCTGAAGGACTTCGGCGGCGCGTTCGACGCTGAAGCGAGGGCGCAGGGCGGTGAACAAGGCCGAGTAGGTGACCTGGTCACCCTCGACGTGGTTGGCCAGCACGAGCGTGAGCGCCCGTTCCGCGTCGAGCACGGTCGAGCGGGTCCCGCCACGGATCTCGCCGATGCGGTGCACCAGGTGGTGCGCCCAGCTGATCCAAGGGTTGTGCATAGGCTGGCTAGCGGCGCCGAAGGCCAGGTAGGTGCCGCGCCGCTGGGTGAACAGCACCAGCTGGACGGGCTCGGCCGAGGGGCGTGTCGCTGGCGGTGGTGCTGGTTTGCGTGGTCTGCCGCGGCGTTCGTAGCGGCGAGGTGGAGTGATGGCGGATCCTCGCTGGGACACCATGTTCGCGAAGAACAGCTGGTGGTGGTCGACTGCGGTGATGAAGTCGACCGCGGTCAGCTTCCACTTCCCGCTGGCGTGAGCCAGGGTCCGGGCCTGGTCCCAGCACAGGCGGCAGTAGTGCCTGCGCAGTGGCTGGCGGCGTGCGCAGCCTCGGCAACGGCCGGGCCGGTGCTTGCGTCCGAACATGTAGCAGGCCGCGCAGAGCCCGCGGGCAAAGGTGTGTCCCCAGGCCAGGCAACCGGTGCAGGTGGTGACGGTGCGTCCCTCGTCCCACTTGCTCATGCCGGTGGCAGCGAGCGCCCGTCGCGGCGCCTGGGCGTGACCACCGTGGCGTTACTCGCGGCTGCGGTCTTCGGCGTCTGTTCCGCGCCGGGGCGGGTGACCTTCTCCGGTTCGGGGATCAGCAGCTCGCCGACCTCGCAGCCCAAGACCGCGCAGATGACGTCGAGGTCGTCGAGCTTGATGCTGGCCGGTTCGCCCGACCACAGCCCGGACATCTTCCCGGCCGAGATCACCAGGCCGTGCTCGGCGAGCCGACGTTGCAGCTCGCTGGCCTTCCAGATGCCGCGGTTGGCGGCGGCCAGGCGCAGGTTCCACTTCATGGCAGCAGTCCTTCCAGCCGCCGTGCGGCTCGTTCCTGTCCCGCGATCCAGGCGTCCTCAACGCGGGTCTTGTGGACGTGGACGTACTTCATCGTCGTGGCCACCCAAGAGTGCCCGAGTGTCTCCTGGATGGAGATCAGGTCCATTCCGGACAGATAGAGCTCGCTGGCGCAGAAGTGCCGCAACACATGCGGCGTAAGGGTTTCCGCCCAGCCGGGTAGGTGCGCTGCGGTGGCCTCGGCCAAGCCGGTGCGCAGCGCGTCGGCACCGACCCGGCGGCTGGATCCGTCGGCGTTGCGGCGTTCCGAAGGGAACAGCGGAGCGCCGGGGCGAGTGTGGTCGTCGTCGTACAGGCCCCAGACGTCCTCGATGAACCAGCGCAGCGTCCGGCCCGCGTCGTTGATCAGCGGCACCATGCGTTCACGCGGGCCGCTGCCCCGGCTGCCCTTGCCGAGACGGACGTGGAGCTTGCCGAACCTGCCCAGGTCCCACTTGACGTCGCTGAAGTCCAGGCTGCGGACCTCGTTGATCCGCAGCCCCGCCTCCGACATCAGGCGAGCGGCGGCGTAGTTGCGCGCGGTCGGCGCGAACTTTCGGCAGGTCGCCAGATCACCACGCCACCCGGCGAACAGGCCATTCATCTCGGCCGCGGTCGGCGGGATCCGCAGCGCAGCGGCCTTGTCGCCCCGTGGCCGGTTCATCTCGTCGATCGGGCACTCGACGACCCGGCCGGTCAGCTGGTGGATCTCGATCTTGTGCCGCAGCTCCAGGAACCGGAAGTAGGTGGTCAGCGCCTGCGCGCGGGCATGGCGGGTGCCCTTGGCCGCACCGCGCATCACTTTGCCGAAGTAGACGTCGGCGTCCGCTGGTTCCATGTCCCACAACGGTCGCTCGAACCACGTTCGGACCTGTTCGAGCTGGCCGACGTCGTTGCGGATCGTGCTGTCCGCCAGACTTGCCGATGCCCGCGCGAGCACGAACCCGGCCAGCACGTCGGTCTCGAAGTCCGCCAGTTCCTCTGGCCCGACCGGCGCACGTCGCTCGCGGAGATCCCGCACCACAGCCAGCGCCAACCCGAGCCTCCTCGCCTTCACCTGAGCCCTCGAAGGCTCAGCTTCAGCGAGATCACTTCAGAAATCCTGAAGACCCATCACATCGGGGTCGTCTGCCGGAGAACCCGCCGAACGCCCTGTTCCTGGCGGCGACAGAGCCTCGGCCTCTCCAAGAGGAACCCACGAACTCAAGACATGTGGGTTACTCGCCGCGTCGACAGCGGCGAGGCGAAGCTGGACCTGCCCACCGTGCGCAGCACCACTGGCTGAGTACGTGCTGGCTGCTTCACTGGGCACCAGTCACGGCACGCATCTGCTCTGGACGCCCGAAGATCACTTGTGTTGCTACGGCACAGGAACCCAGCCCGGCCACGGCCGGTCGCCCAGCTCCCCGCGTATGCAGGCGATCCGGTGCGCGGCCTGCTCGGCGATCTCTTCGGCCTTGGGCGCGAGCTGGACGGCCATGGTGGTCATCCGGAGCTCCCGGATGTCGCGCAGCAGCGCGAAGCCTGCCCACGTGGTGACGTCGTGGCCGTAGCCGCCGGTGAACTCGCGATAGGCCTGCTCGCTGATGAAGCCGAAGGACGTGTGCGCGAGCGCGGTGGAGACGAGGTCCCATTCCGGTGGGCCGACCGACATGCGTTCGAGGTCGAGCAGCACGATCTCGCCGTCCTCGGTGGCCACGACGTTGCCGCGGAACGCGTCGCCGTGCACCACGGCTGGCGGCAGGCCAGCTGGTAGCTCGTGGTGGTAGGCGTGGTGCAGTGACGCGAGCCGGTGCCGCAGCCACTGCCGGTCGCGGTCGGTGAACGACGTGGCGCCGTCGATGCGGTCGGCCAGGCGGACGTAGGGCGGGCAGTTCGGCGGGCAGGAGCTTGTCGCGGCACTGCCGGACCTGAACGTGTACCCCGCGCGCCGACATCGACGCCACTGACACACGAGGCTTGCCCGCGACCGCCGCGCCGATGCCCGATTGCGTCAGCACCTCGGCGGCCGGCTGCTCTTGTCGAGAGGACTGTTGCGATCCTCACCCACGGCTGAGGGCGCACCCCGCGTCTACGGGGAACGAGCGATGACGATGAGATTTACCCACGCGCCCCGCCACATCATGTCCGTGCGCAGCTGCGGGTCGCTCGTGCTGCCTCTCGTGGGTGATCATCGAGCGCCAGACCTTTTGGGCGAGCTCCTGAGAATCGGCGGCGCTGGCGCCTCGCCGCCGGTAGAAGGACACGACGTCCGAATTCCTACGCGCCGCGAGCTGCCCAAGGGTCTCGCCCGGATCCACGGGCAGCTCGCCAGTCGACCTCGCCGCGGGGCACTGGTCGGCAGAGAAGTGAGGACGAGGCCGTTCGACCGCGGTTGGGCCGCCGTCAACTCCGCCTGCCGAGCCGTATCGTCACCGCACCCCTGGGCATGCCCACGTCCGACGATGGCCAGGAGGCAACCTTCAAAGCTCCCGGCGGCCGGCGCAGCAGTCCTCATTCGCAGGTCCTGACCCGGCATCCGGTTCTCGGCAGATCGCCGTAGGTACGGTGTGGAGCGTGACTGACCTCGACATCGACGCGATTCGGTCGTTGCGCGCTCTCTACCAGCAGGTGCCGGACGTCCGGTGCAAGGGACTTTGTGCGCACACGTGCCGCAGTCCCATTCACATGAGCGGCACCGAGCAGGCACGCATCACGGCAGTCACGGGGCAACCCGTTCCGGAATGGCTGGAGCAGCGCACGAGCTCACCGTGCCCGCTGCTCGATCTGAGCACGATGCGCTGCACGGCGTACCGGGTCAGGCCGATGATCTGCCGCATTTGGGGTGCAGCCGAGGCGATGAGATGCCCGCACGGCTGCACGCCGGAAGGAGACCGATGGCTGACCGATGCTGAAGCTGTGGAGCTCCAGCTGCGGTCCTATCACTCAGGTGGAGCTCCACTGGGTATCGACGTCGAGATCTGCCTGGCGATGATCGAGGACGATCCACAGATCGCCGTATTGCTCGCGCCCATGCTGCGCGGGGATCACACGCACGCCGAGCGGCTTGCCGACCGCGTGCGCGCCTACGTTGCACGAGCTCGGCAGGCTTAGCGGCTCAGGGCCTGCGGAGGGTGCTACCGCCCGAAGCCGCGTCGCTGTCCGATTGAGTGAACGAGCGAGGGTATCGCAGCGCACGTTGCGGGGTCCTCGACCTATCCGACCGGAGGTCTGCCTTAGCCCGGTGGTCGCCGCCGCAGACCATCTCGTACCCGAGACCTGCTTTAGGTTCCGGTTCCCGTACGCCGAGGTCGGAATGTCAGCACCACGGCGCCACCGGAGTCGGCAGAGTCCACGGTGTTCACAGACGAGCTGGCTTCGGGCGCGGGCACGATGTCGGCCGGCGGAGCCGCCTGGCGCTGGTCGTGGGCGCTCCGGGCTGGTTCGCGGGCCACGTTGGCCTCGGCTTCGGCGAGGGCGCCGACCAGGCCATACAACGGGCTGTTGTCGAGCAGGTCCCGTTTGAGCAGGTGGATCAAGGTCATCCGGGGGTCGAAGTGCCCAGGAAGTCCATAATCTCCAGCAGGCCCTTCTCCTGCCCGAGCAGCAGGTAGGCCGCGGAGTGCCGCAGGGTGTGCGGAGTGATGCGGTCAACCTCCGCCAGGCCGGCACCCGTTGCCGTCTCCTTGACGAGGTTGTGGATGTCGCGGAAGGTCAGCGCCGTGCCGGTGATGGTGATGAACAGCAGCCCGGCCAGCTGGTCGACATCGACGCTCTCGCGCGGCACGCGAGGCCAGGTAGGCGGACAGGCTCCGCATGCTCCAAGGCGGTACGACGGCACGCCGTTCCTTGCCGCCCTCGTTGCGGTACCGCAGAACTTGGTGGCCGCCGGTGCTGAACAGGTTACCGCCGGGCCCGTATGTCTTGTGCAGGACCGCGCCCGGTCCGCACACTCGTCACCAGCAGCAGCTCGAGGATCGCCAGCCGGCGCAGCGCCGCCTCGGTACCGAGCCGCTCGGCCTCGGCGACGGCGTAGTGCAGCAGCCGCCCGATCTGCTCGCTGGTCAGGATCTTGGGGTCGGACTCGTCTCGTTCGGGCCGCGCGACGAGCTTGGCCGGGTTGACCTCGCACACCTGGTTGTTGATCAAGTACTGGTACCAGGCGGAGACGGCGCGAGCCGGTTGCGCACGGTCTACAGGGAGTCGCTGTCGAGCCAGTCCGTACGCCACTCGTCCGCGTCGAGCAGCCGCGCGGTCATCGGATCGATCCGGTACCAGTCGCAGTACGACAGCCACTGCCCCAGGCCGCGCCAGTACGAGCGGCGAGTGTTGTGCGTCTTGAGCTGCCTCCGGAACGCCCTGGTCAGCGAGCGCAGCCTGTACCTGTCACCGGTGTTGGGCGGCAGGGCGGGCAGCCTGCGGACGAGTCTGGCGAGCATGTCGCTCAGCTCCGCTGGACCGGGCTTCTTCGCGGGCATCGCCGGGACGACGCAGGGAACCGGCAGAGGCAGTGCGGCGGTCACGAGCGGGCCTCCTCAACATCGTCGGGGACGGGCGTCGCGTGCGCGAACGCCAGCACCGCGTGCGGGCCCAGCTCGGATGGCAATTGCCGCACAGGTCCTCGCCGGCGAACACCGACACTGCGGCGGCACCGCGGCCGTCGCGGTTGTGGCGGGCCGCATACCCGCACACCGTGGCCACCGGCGCGGTCAGCACCGAGCCCAGCTCCGACCATGCCAGCACCACGGCGTGCCCGCCGGGATCGACTGGCCACCGCATGTGCACCGTGCCGCTCTGTCGATGACGCACGAACCGCTGCTCGACCGCGGGGTTCTCGTGTCCGGTCCGGAGGAAGGTGGCGGTGTTCGGATCTAGTTGGCGGAGGTAGCGGTGGGGTTCAGGGGGTCCATGGCGGGTCGGTGCCCGTCTCGACAAGACCAGCAGGGAGAATGAGAACATGCGCGTTGGAGACCCTGTCGTGTTCACCTACGACGAGCCTGAACTTGACCTGGCAGCCGGCACCCACGGAACCCTCACCGCCATCCGCACGCCGGACGACGTCGACTTCCAGGCCTCCGACGGCCGTGAGTTCACCACCGAGCTGGCCATGCTCGAACCCATCGCCACCGATTCCGCCGACTAGGTCCGGACAACCTCGTCTGCCCGCGTCCGCGCCTACCTGGCGAGTCGCAGGTCGGCGGCTTGATCCTCCGACAAGTACCAGCCGACGGAACACCTCGGCGGCCGCGCGGTCCAGCAGCGCACACAGCCCGCGCCGTCAGTACCTGTCCGGCACCGGCCCGCGCGACCGGGTAGCCTCGCCGCGTAAGTCGCGCCCGACGTGCGTCGCGGTGCCCGACGAGGTCATCGTCGCGGGGCTGTGGCGGACAGGGCCGTGGCGTCGCCACGCGCGCGCAGCCGCTTGGTCGAGATCGAGCGCCAGTTGAGCCGGTCGCCTGGTGTAGGGCGTCGGCGAGCAGGTCGGCGCAGATGTCGCCCTCGTCGAACCGGCGGTGCAGGAACGCGGCCTGCGCCGCCATCCGGAAGAACGACGAACGCGCCTGCTTCGCCGACTCCGGCCGTATCGTGCCCGGCGGGCAGCAGCCAGGACTTCAGGCGGCGTGGGTCGGCGTCCGGCAGCGCAGGACCGGCACCGTGGCCGGGGTGTTGGCGTGCGCGATGTGGTGGACCGCGATGTCGTGGGCGGCAGGTGTACCGGCTCGGTGACGCCGAAGTCGGGCACGGACAGCGCGGCCAAGCGGACCTGCCCGTCGATCTCGATGGTCGCGTAGACGGCTGTCGCGGGCCGCACGCCGTCGTGGAGGTGAGGACTCGTGCTCATGCCTGATTCTCGTGTACCTGGTGTCCGGCAACGGGGTGAGGTGCGCCGGCGGGGATGTGGAACTGGGCCCGCAGCCCGCGGACCTGGGTGGGCGTGATGCTCAGCGCGGCGGCGATGGCGGGATCGTCGCGGTCGGCGCGGGTCAGCGGCGCGATCAGCTTCGCCAGGTTCGCCCGCACCGTGCGGGTTGGCGGCCGAACCCGCGGCGGTGTCGCGCGCGGCGGCTTCAGGCCGCTCCGGTGAGTTCGTCGGTGAGGTACCGGGCAACCTCCGTGCAGATCGTGACGGTCGGGCCGACGAGCCGGCCGTCGCGGCCGACGCGCAGGCCGCCGTCCTCGAGGTCGGTGGAGGCGCACAACACCCGATAGCCGCGGTCGTCGTGCACACCGCCGAACGCCTGCTGCGGGGTGACGATCTTCAGCTCGCCGGCGGCGTCGAGCACCAGCACGGTGCGGTCCTGGCTGCGCGCACACAGCGCGCGGCCGTGTTCCACGGTCACGATCGTCATCGCGTTGCCTCCGTCGCGTCGGCGACGAGCACGTGCGCGCCATCGCCGGTGACACGAGTTCCGAACGGCGACTCAGTCCGCGTCCGGATCACTGTGATGATCAGTCGGCCCGCCATGATGGTGCCCTTCTTCTCGTGGTGACGCCGCAGCGGGCGAACGCCACGGCGGCGCGGGCGAGTTCCGGCACCCGGTCGAGGATTTTGTGCTCGTCCCAGCCGCGCCCCTCGTACGGCTCGACGTGGTCGATCGCGGCGAGCAGCAGCTCGGCGAGCGGGCTGATGTCGACCTGCCGGGGCGGGGCGCCGGTGAGCACGGCCTGCAGCTCCAGGTGGCCGTCCTCGCGGATGCGGCGGGCGGCGTGGCGGAGCAGGCCGGTCAGCGTCTGCTCGGTGTCGGTCATGAGTCCCCCTGTCCAATCAGTGTCCACTTTTCGGGCGCGGATCCAGGTCACGTGCGGTCGCGAGGCGGTACTCCCGCATCTGGGACGACCGTTGGCGTTGGCGTCCACGATGTCGAGGCGACGAACGCGGGTAGCTCACGGCCCTGAACCGGCTGCTCGCTCCGGCTGTGTTTTATATCGTCCTCACTGCACCGCACGGTGACCACCAGTCCCGTCAACACAGGCACGTAGGGATCGATGACGCTGCGCGGTCACCGGCCATACCCTGGAAACAGGACCGGCCGGCGCTGCGCTCCTCCCCCATGAGCCGCCCTCGTGGTACGGCGCCGAGCCCGGATCAGTCGCGACGTCCCGTTTACGGCGGTGCCCCGGCTACGTCGAGCGGGAGGGGCACCGCGTCCTCGCGGTGGTGCTCGACAACGGTTCTAGGACTGCACCCAGTTTCCGGTCCTCGCGGCGTTCAGGAATTGCAGGGCCGCACGGCCGCGGAAGTAGATCCGCCGATGCTCGGGATCCTTGGTGTCTCCGAACCCCCACACCGCCTGGTCAGCGTTCGGACTCTGCCCGCTGTAGCCCACCTCGACGCATGTGTCGTTCGGTTGGGTGTAGGAACTGGTGCGCCAGTTGTTGATCATCATCGCTCCAACCTACGTGGCAGCGTACTCGGTGATGAGCTGCCGTGATTGCTTTGCCGGAAGCGCCTGCTCGCTGAGGCGCTCCATGATGTTCGCGCACTCCTGGACCGCCGCGGGAGCGTCGACGTAGTGCGCTGACAACGGAGTCGGCGCGTACCCGAGCTTCCAGCGGTCGGTGAGCTGGACGACCGAGAGTGGCTTGTTGCCCGTCGGACGCAGCCGGAAGTTGTCCCGCAGCACTCTGACCGTGAGGTTCGGGAGTCGTGCGTCCTCGTCGAGGATATGCCGGAGCTGGCCGGTCATGATCTCGGCGTTGACGGCGGGGTCCTCCACGATAGCGCCGGCGAGTGCTCGTTCCTCGATGAACACGGTGTGCTTGAGCGGTCTGGGCGGGCGGCGCAGCAGCTGCTGGCGCTGCATTCGCTGTGCGAGCGCCGCGATCGGGTCGAGGCCGGGGTTGGTGCGGCGGGCGTAGTCCACCAGGGCGCGGGCGTACACGGGCGTCTGCAGCATCCCGTCGATGAGCACGGGGTCGTAGGCGTGGATGCTCTCGGCGTAGAACTCCAGCGCGAGGTACATGTCGAGGTCGCTGATGACGCCGACAGCGTGTTTCCCGCCCGGTGTGCTCGACCGGGCGACCTCCAGCACCTTCGACAGGATCGGGAACCGATCGGCGAACCCGAGCTCGGTCAGCAGCTGCTCGAGTTGCCTCTGGTCGACACGCCTTTGCTTGGGGCCTTCCTCGACCTCGAACTGCGCGTAGTGCGGTTGCGTGACGCCGATGATCAGGGCGCAGTCGCGCTGGAGCTTCCCGGCGAGGGTGCGGCAGTGGATGAGCTGGTAGCGGATGATCTGCCGAGCCGTTTCGCGACTCATGAACATTTCCACGCTGGTGAAGCCCTCCACAGGTCAGGTACACGGCCGGTAGCCGCACACATCCTGGCACTCACCCGAATTGACCACCCCAGGCTGTCTATACGATGGACAACGACTCGTCTATCTTATGGACAAGCCGTGGCGCCGGATCCTTCCCCACCAGCGACACGGCGTTCCAGGAAGGACCGCGCCCACACGAAGGGCGCGCCGTGTTCTGCCTGGTCAGACGGTGAAGCGGGCGATCACTTCTCCTTGGTCGTCCGGTCCATCGCCTCCACAAGCAGCGGCTGCCCTCCGTCGTGACCTGACCGGCGGGGGCAGCCGCTCCCATCACGGGAGAGCCACCATGGCGTCACAGCCGCAGAGCCCGCCCGCCGTCGTCCGTCCTGGCCTGAGGCAGACGGCGGCGGCACCCCCGCCGGCAGCAGTCGAACCGGCGCGTCCCCGACTCTCGGACACACAGCTCAACGAGGGCCTGGAAGCCTGGCGCCACACCAGGATGCGCACGGCTCTGCCCACGCTGGGTGTGCGATGAGCACGCATGCCGAGGTCCACTCAGACCAGGTCACGTGGGCGTCGGTGGTCGGCACCGAGCGCAGGTACCGCTGGTACCCGCACGCCGGTGGACGGCACGGCATCGACCGCACTGTCGTACAGGGCCGGACGGTGACGCTGTGCGGGAAGGCGCTCACGGTCGCCCCGGACCACACGCTCCGGACCGAGCCCGAGTGCGCCGAGTGCGATCGGATCTGGCGTGAGCGCTGCAACATGCCACTGCGGCCGGCCGCCGACACGGCGACCACCGCGACAACGCGCCGCGACCAGGTCGTCGTCACGCTCCCCGCGATGAGGGCCCAGACGTGACCGCCATGCGGGAACCGGGCTTCGACCACCCTGCGCACGACGGGTTCACGGCCTTCCGGGGCCACGTCGACCCCGAGGACGCCAGGAGCATCCTGACGCCGGTCCGGCGGGTCGACACGCCGGCGCTGCAGGACGCTGCCGACGGGGTCGACCGGTCCTCACCACGCACCGTCGACGACCCCTCGGTCGCGTCGATCGGCGCGTTCCCGGTGGCACGGGAGAAGCACGGTGTCGCCTGGTACGTCGGCCAGCGGGGCTTGTCCTACTTCCCGCTGATCACGGGCACACCGCTGAGCCTGCACTCGTTCGACTGGTCCTCGGCCGCGCTGCCGACACCCGACTTCCCGACAGTGCAGGTCAGTGCCGTCGTCGTGGCCGGATGCGGAACACCGTGCATTCCCCTCGCGGAGCACACCCCGCCTCCGTCCGGTGCCCCGATCTCCGTGTGCACGGACCCGCGCTGCCGACCACAGCCCCACTCCAGGTCGGCGGCCGACCCTCGCGGCGAGGTGACCTCGTGAACACCGCGCTGCGCATCACGGACATCGCCCTGCCCGGCGCCGGCGGCGACCAAGGCAAGGGCCGGCCCACTGCACAAGATCGGATACCTCTATGCGACCGGCACGCCCCATGCTGCCGGGGTACCGGTCGCATGAGCCAGTTGGTACTGCCTTCAGACAGTCCTCACAGGACAGTCTCTGGGTGGGAGTACCAGCGGCAGGCGCTGAAGATGATCGCTGCCGCGATCCTCGACCAGCCCACCGGGTTGGCCTTCCCGCCGCTGGAGCAGATAGCCGGCCGGTTCGCGCTCACCAGGGACACCGCCCTGCGAATGAGAAATGTCTTGGCCGACACCGGGCATCTTCACCGGCTCGGCATCCTCTACATGACCGCACATCCCGGCGTGCCAACGACATCGAGCGCACAGGTGGCGGGATCGCATGACTAGGCCGACGACGCTCGTGCTGCCTGCGCAGCCGCCGACCAACCTGTCGCCGCAGTCCTCCGGCCGGCACAGGGCACAGTTGCTGCAGCAGTACACGATCGACGTCTACGACGCACTCGCGCGGGCCTGCCGCGCCCAGATCGGCGCGGTCCTGCCGGAACCGGCCGTCATCGCCGCGCACTTCACGGCGTTCACCGAAAAGCAGGCCGCCCTCGTCTGCGCTGCGCTGCACGCACGCTACGGCGCGAGCGCGGGCCGCGCCCGCTTCCAGCACACTGGGCACCATAGGCACGACGGCACTCTGGTCGCGAAAGCTCCGCCGATTCACCGCCGAGGAGCAGAACGCACCACAGGCTACACTTTTACCGAACACACGATCGAATGAGACGCCCCACACTGAGCCGTTCGAGTGGTGGCATTATCTCGGTCATGCGCAATTTCGACCCTCGCAGTGACCTGCCTAAGCACCTCGACCCGGCTCAGGCCAAGGTCTTCCAGGAAGCGGACACGGCGCCCCTGCCCAGGCTCGGCGGCCAGATGCTCGTCTGGAATGAAGGCTCCGGTGCCGGGGAGGTCTGGCACCGCCGATCCGACGGCCGCTACCGGCTCGCCGTGTACCAGCCCGCGGACTTGCCCAGCTCCCGCTGGGTTCCCACTGCTGACTGACTCAGCACATCTTCGCAGTGTTGAGGACCCCGGACAAGTCGCGGTTGCGCTGTTTACTGGTATGTCGTGCGAGGATCGCCCAGGTTCGGGGAAGAGGTCGGGTGGCCACGCTCCAGGAAGTCGTCGCGGCGCTGCGCACCGCAGCCGACAAGGCCGCAGCCGCAGTAGCGCCACTGGTCAGCGTGGAGGAACTGGCGACAGACGCGGCGGCTCTGATCAGATCGGCCGGGCAGGGCTCCGACGGGCTGGAAGCTGAGATCGAGCAGGCTGTCGAACAGTTCGCCCTGGTCACAACCGGAGTCCCGGAGCTGCTGAACCTGCTGGATGCTACGCAGAAGGCCATCTCTGGCATCGTCTCCGCGCTGACGGGCACGGACAGTGCGGTCTCGCCGGGGTCTCCTGCGGTCACGTCGGCGCCGGCCTCCGCGGTGCCACGTGCGTCGCGACCGCAACTGTCGTGGGTGGAGCAGCAGCGCCTGAACCTGCCCGGCTACATCACCAGCGGCATCCACGTCGACCAAGACGGGCACTGCGACATGGTGCAGAGCGGCAGCGAAGCCGACGGCGAGCACGAGCGGATCAACGCCTTTCTCATCGAGCAGGAGCTCGTGATCGTTCCGGACGGAGCACGTGCCACGGTGTCGATGCACGTCGAGATGAAGATCGCGTGGCGCATGCGCGTCGGAGGCGCGCGGCGTGTCGAGGTAGTGATCAGCCGGGTCGTGTGCGGCGGGCCGATGGGCTGTGAGGAACTGCTTGAGGACGTCCTCCTGCCAGGACAGGAGTTGACCGTGCACGATCCAGTAGGTCGCGGGTGTTTCGCGGAAGGGATGCGCAGTGACGTACACGCTGGATGTCTGGTACCACCACGACGGCGGCCGGCCGAGGCCGCAGCCGGTTCGTACCGAGTCCGAGCTCGAAGCGTTGCTCACCTATCTGTTGACTCACGAGCAGCCTCACCCCGCGCAGATCGCCGGTCAAGGACTTCCGACGGTGGGGCGGCGTCACCGTCCGGATCGGTTGTTCAAACTCGGCGTCTCCCGTCACGGACAGGTCGGCGCCCTGCTGTACATGGGACCGGGTCCCGCCGCCGACACCAGCAGCGGTGAGGTGACCGCAGGGCTGGAGCGGCGTCCCGGCGTCGTCATCGCTGCCCCTGTCTCTGGACACGTGGCGGTGGCTGAGGTCAAGGTCGGTGCCTGGGTGACACGGACGAGTGAGCCGATCGAGAACGCTCCGACGCTCTACATCGACAAGGCGACGCAAGCAGCGTTCCCGCGGGACGCGGCACTTTCTCTTGACCTTGTGCGGCAAGCGCTTCTGGAGTTCCAGGAGACCGGACAGCGGCCTACCTGCGTCGAATGGCAGCAGACAAGCATCGTCTGATGAGCTGGTGGTGCGTCACGCAACCTTGGCCGCTACTGACAAGGAGGCCCTGGTTGACGCGCAGCTAGGCGGCTTCGATCGTGCAGCACCGTGAGGCGCGTCTATGCCGGAGTAGTGGTGATCGGGACATTCGGGCAGTCAGCCGCCCGTGTGGTGAGCACCTCGTGTTCGACCGGGTCGACGGTCAATGCCCATCGGGTCTTCACCGTCGCCCAGGCGGTGAGGTAGGCACACCTCGCCGGTGCGTGTGGTGGTAGCCAGGTGGAGGGGTCTTGGTCTGCCTTGCTGCGGTTGGATCGCGCGGTCACCGCAACCAAGGCGACCGGCTCGTCGAGGTCGTTGGCGTAGTTCTGGCGTCGCTGCGGGCTCCAGTCGAAGGCGCCGCTGTCCCATGCTTCGGCCAAGGGCACCATGTGGTCGATGTCCACGCCGCTGGGGCCGTCGACGTAGGTGTCGTCGTAGTAGGAGTACCAACGTCCGCCGGTCAGCGTGCAGCGGCCGGCGACCTCGGGTGCTTGTAGGGCCTCGGCCAGCAGTACCTCGGCGCGGGTGTGGCAGCCGTCGCGGTCGGCGTCGATCCAGTGTCTGAACAGGTCGCGGTCGTAGCCTTCACGCTGCTCGTCGGCGACGGGCAGCGCCTCGATCGCGTCGCGCAGCAGGATCACCATCGTGGCCGTGGCAGGGCTCGACGCCGCCTGCGCCTGGATCGGTATGCCGGCCGTGCACGCTGCGAATACAAGGGCGACTATTCCTGGGAAACGCTTCACGGTTGCTCCCACCGGAGAAGGTTGTCGGATGCACGTGGTGTCGCCGGCCGACGACGCCTGAAAATGATCAGGGAGTGCCTGGAATGGGATCACAAGGTGATCCGGCGTCGTCGCTGACAAAGTCGTCGGCTCGTGCGGCCGGAGCGGATCTGTCGGCTTTCCCGGTATAGGCGCCCACCGCTGAACAGCATGTCGATCAGTTGTTGTCGACCTCGTCGAATATAAGCAGAGCCGCTTCTGTCGCCCTAGCCGCAGTGGTCGTTTCCAGCCGATCGAGTCGGGTGGTCGACCGGAGGAGTCGTACTCGCTGGGCAACCGGTGACACCCTGCGGTCTGCGCTGCGGTCGGCAGGCACCCTGCCGGGCGATGGGTTGATGCCCATCGCGCGTCTCCATGTGCTGGCCGGTGCTGAATCCGTGCGACGCCGCGGCCTGGCCGCGGTCCTGCTCGACGAGGACGACCGGGAGGCATTCCTGCGGGTGCTGGAGTCGGCGGCCGACATCAAGGCGGCGGCCAGGGAGATCGGTGCCACCGCCAGCCAGGTCTACGGCCGCATGCGGTGGAACGCGCCGTTTCGCGACGCCGTCGACACGGTGCTGTCCAAGGTCTGCCGAGCGAAGATGGCCGACCGCTGCGGCTCGGCGACCGGCTACAAGCGCGGCGGCCGGTACCGGGCCTGCAGATCCGCGCACCGCTCATCGCGCTAGCACAGGTTTGTCGAGGTCGCGGTGGGTGAGTGCCACGGTCCAGCCAGCCTCGCGGCACAGCTCGGCCAGCATCAGCCCCACCGACGGCGCGCGGTGGCGGCCCCCGACACACCAGATGACCACCTTCGCGGAGCCGAGCCGGACCGGCGTGCGCAGCAGCCGCAGGACATCGGCGGTGAAGTCCTCGACGCCGGGGGTGCGCCGGACGTGCTCGACGACCCGCCGGTCGTGGGCGGAGAGCTGCCGGAACTCCGGGCTGATGTGCGGGTCGCGGAACCAGTCGGCGACCCCGATCACGAGGTTGCCGTCAGGCAGGGCGCCGTGGCCCTTCCCGCACGTCTCGATCAGTACCTGCGGATGCTGTGGTGCGGCCGGTCCGGAGCAAGGCGTCGTGATCGTCATGAGATCAACGTTCGTGCCTGGAACTGTTGCCCTGTAAGCCGTTTCCCGTTGACCGACACGAAGGTCAACGGGAAACGGTGTGCGTGGCGACGGTGGTCGGGGTGGTTCGTGCCGTGTCGCTCGATCGTGTCTGGGCAACCGGGCCTTCTAGGATCCGGCGCCATGCAGACCGGTCCAAACGCCAACCCGTCACGTGTGACCGGGTTGTCCCACACCAAGACCTCGCTGCTGTGGTACCTGCTGGTGCTCCTCGCGGTGCTGGTGCCCTGTTCCGTCCTGCCCTCGACCACGCTGCTGCGCGGCACGCTCCCCGCTCTCGGAGTGCCGGCGATCGTCGCCATCGCGTTGCCGCTCTTGCTGCACGGCGGTGCGGTGTTCGCAGCGTGGGAGGGCATCCGGACCGACGATAAGCGGACGCTGCTGTTCCTGCGCCGCCGCTTCATGCGCATCATCGCCGCGGTGTTGGCGCTCCTGGGAGCGCTCGTCGCCGCCAGGAACTTCAGCGACCACCCGACCTTGTTCGTCGTTTCCGCCCTGACGTTCAGCGCGTGTCCCCTGGCGCTGTCCGCTCTGCTGCGCTTCTCCGGCTCGCGGTTCGAGGCGGGGCAGCAGCCGATCGGAACCTGAGCAGGCGATGAACAGCCGCAGCAGCGCCGCGATCTCGGGCCTACATCTCGCGCTCACGACGCTGCTGCTGGCAATGACCGCCGCGCACCGAACACAACGGAGGAGCAGATGGCGGGAGTGGTCCGCGTCGTGTCGCCTGGAGGGCGCTGCTAATTGTGCAATGACCCTTCCGTCTCCGGGGAGAAGCTCCCAGGACGACGTTCCAAGGTCCGGCCGCTGTGCAAGCGGCACGACGAGCTCACCTTCGGCACACCACGACCAGACGCTGCCCAGGCCGAACACCGCGGCGACCAGTCCTGATCAGCGCATGCTCTGCCCGTGGCGTTCAGTGCGGGTCTCCTGGCGCTGTCCGGTCCGCTGGACGTTTCCCGCCCGCGGTTCGAGGCGGGACAGCAGCCGATCGCAGTCCTGATCGGTACCTCGCGCGGCGGCGGGCGCCGCCGTCAGGACACCAGCCCGAGCCAGCCGGCGTAGGAGACCAGGCCGGGGTTGGATCGCCGGTGCAGGCTGATCAGCACGGCGGTGGTCTCGCGGACCATCGGATGGAACCGGGTCTGTTGCGGGGCAACACGTTTGGCGTGTTCGAGTTCAGTGAGCGCGCCGTCGCGGTCGCCGTGGATGAGGCGGGCGCGGGCGAGATCGATGTGGTGGTGCCCGCGGCGTGTCCTCGGGGTTGCCCGCGACGGCCGCCAGTGCGCGGCGGCGGCGATGGCGGAGGCTCCGTCACCGAGTTCGACGTGCGCGGCGACTTCGTGGCTGGTGGTGTTCGCGGGCCCGAAGGTCAGCCCATAAGAGACCTGGTCGCCGGTGCCGAGCCGGTCAGCGAGGACGCGGGCGGCGGCGAGGTGGTCGCGGGCGAGGTCGGCGTTGCCGGCGCGGGAAGCGAGTGTGACCGAGCGCAGGTGCAGCGACCCGTAGACCACCAGCGCCCGTGGCGACGCCTCGCGCAGCTGATCGTCCAGCGCGGTGCGGGCGGTGTCCATCAGCCGCAGGCCGTGGGCGTAGTCGCCGCCACTCTGGAAGGACTGCGCCCGCGCCCACATCGCCAGGCCGCCGGCGAGGGGGTCGCTGGTGCGGTCGGCGGCGTAGGCGAGCTTGTGCTCGACGCTTTCGGCCAGGTCGGGGTAGCCCAGCCGGTGGGTGAGACTGTGCGCGGCGTGCAGCGCCGCCACCAGCAGCGCGTTCGCCTCCGCCACCTCCGCGCAGTGGTGGGCTGCGGCGATCAGTTCCTCGAGCAGGCCTGGTAGCCGGGCGGCGAGCTTGCCGTAGTCGGCTGCCGCGCGCAGCCCGGCCAGGGTGCTCACCTCGGCGGCGAGGTCCGCGTGGGGGCGGGGTGTGAGGTCGTCGGGCAGGTCGTAGCGGCGCAGCACGGTGCGCAGCGCGTCGACGTCGCGATGGATCCGCGCGTCGCGGCCGGTGTCGCTGTAGGGCTGGCCGGAGAGCCGCTCGACCGGAACGCGCAGGGCGCGGGCACAGGCGGCGAGCAGGGCGTGGCTGGCTGGGCGGTCACCGGCCTCGACCTTGCCCAGCAGGCTCTTCGAGACATTTGCGCGGGTGGCGAGCTGGCGCTGCGTCCAGCCGGCGGCCTTGCGCAGCATGGCGAGACTCCGGACCGTCCGGCACGCACGGCGCGATGAGCGTCGAGGACTGGATCGGCGTGCTGGAGCAGGCCGCCGGGATCGGCGTGCGCGCGGTGCAGCTCATCGGCGGCGAGCCGACCCTGTACCCGCAGATGAGCCGTATCGCGCGGCACGCGCTGTCGCTGGGCATGACGGTCGAGGTGTACTCCAACCTCGTGCACGTCACCGACGACATGTGGGCGCTGTTCGCCACGCCGGGGGTGACGCTGGCGACGAGCTACTACTCCGACGACGCCGGCGAGCACGACACGATCACCCAGCGTCCCAGCCACGCCCGCACCCGCGCGAACATCGCCAAAGCCCGTGCACGGGGCATCGAGCTGCGCGCCGGCGTCGTGCAGGTCCTCGACCGGCAGCGCGTCGCCGAGGCGCGCACGGACCTGGTCGACCTCGGTGTGCCCGGCGTCGGTTTCGACCGCGTTCGGGAGGTCGGCCGCGGTGTGCGCGAGACCGGCACCAGCGCCACGGAGCTGTGCGGGGCCTGCGGCGACGGCCGGGTGGCCATCAGCCCGGACGGCCAGGTCACGGTGTGCGTGTTCGCCGGCGCGATCCAGGTGCTGGGCAACGTGCGCACCACCCCGTTGCACGAGCTCGCCGCCGCCCTGCCGGGCGCGCGTGGCGAGCTGATCGCCCAGGGCATGCCCGACCGTTCCGGCGCGCGTTTCGCGTGCGCTCCTCAGGGCGATCAGTGCTACCCGACCGAGCAGCGGACAGCCACCGGCGCGGCGAGCGCGGGGTGCGCGCCCCAGGGGGACCAGTGCTACCCCACGGAGCAGCGGACGATCAGCCCCGCAGCGAGCACGCGATGAGACACTGCCCCGGTGACGACGTCTGAGGCCTGGACCGATCAGCGGTTCCGCGCGTGGATGGACGCCCACCTCGCGCGGGCCGCCACCGCGTTCGGCCTCGACGTCGTCGGTGAGCCGCGGTACGGCTGGCGTGACCGCTCGGTCAGCACCGCCGCGGTGCGAGGCAGCGGCGAGCGGTACTGGCTTCGGGTCGGGTCCGAGCAGGTCCGGCACCTGGAGAGCCAAGGGCCGTACTGGACCGGCTCGGTCGACGCCAACGTGATCGAGAACGTCGCGAAGCCGCAGGTGGTGGCCAGCCTCGAATGGGATGCCCCTGAGCTCGCCCACCGTGTGCGTGCGGACCTGCAGACGTGGATGCCCGGAACGCCGTGCTCCGCCACGGAAGTCCTGCGTACACCTCTGCACCTGCCCGAGGACTGGTGGAACGCGCTGGCCTCGGCGCTCGCGGCGATCCGCGCCACCCCGACCAGCCGCTACGACGATGAGCTGCCTCGTGAGGGCCGTGTCCGTGCGCTGTTCGGTGACCGCGCCGCCGACGCCGTCCGCGCGGTCACCGACCGCGTCACCCAGCACGGCGATCTGCACTGGGCCAACCTCCAGCACGGCCCGTTCGCCCTGCTGGACTGGGAGATGTGGGGCAACCACGCCGCCGGTGGCGACGAAGCCGCCCTCTACCTGCGCAGCCTGCTCGTCCCGGCCGTCGCCGCCCGGCTGCGGGAGATGTTCGCCGATGTCTTGGACAGCGCCGCCGGGCACGCGGCGCAGCTGCGCGCCGCCGCCGTCCTGCTGCACCGCGCCGACGAGCACCCCGACCTCGTCGACCCGCTTCGGCAGCACCTGCGGCCCCTGCTCAGCAGGCTCACCACGGTCACCACCTACCTCTGACGACACCGACAGGCCTGGGCAAGACCGACGCGGACGCCCTGCTGCCGGTGTGGATGGACGCGACCACCCGCACGACGTTCTCCCGACCGGCTGCACAGCACCGAACCGGACGCACCTGCGTCGTGCTGATCGATGCCGGTGTCGAGGCCTGTACCACCACCGCGTGCATCGCGCGGCGCAGGAAGTTGCGCAGCGCCAGCACCGCCTGGGGGTCTGGGGATTGACCGCGAGCCACTGCCGGGCGGCGGCACGATCGCCCGGCGCGTGGAGGTGACCGCCGAGCAGGTGGTCGACCGCGCGCCCAGGGAACGCCGCACCGGCGGCGATCTGGGCGAGGCGGGTGTACCAGGTACTGCCGTAGCACTCTGGGTCGATCAGGTCGTCGGCCGCGGTGAGGTCTGGTGCGGCACAGTCCGCGCAGGCAGCACCGGCGCTCACCGCGACGCTCTCGCCCTGCTGGCCCGCACGGCCGAGACCGCGCGGGCGAGGACCGGCAGCAGGCGCGGCACCCGGCGGCGTGCGGCGTCGGCCTGCAGGACCCGTGACGCCTTGGTCAGCCCATCCGCGGTGATGCGCCAGTAGCAGCGGCGCGATGCGGCCGGATCGGGCCCGGCGACAGCGCGGCCGGTGATCCATCCCTTGCGGCGGAAGCGGATCAGGATGGGGTATGTCGTCCCGGGAAGCAGGCCGCCGGTGTCGAAGCCGCCGGTGGCCTCGGTGATCTCCAGCCCGTACAGCTCCCGGGCCGGGTCCTCGGCCAGCGCTGCCAGCACGCGGCGGGGGTTGGTGCGCAACGGTTTTTCCTCGCTGGAATCGGTGTGGGCAGGTGGACCTTGCAGGAACGGCGCTACGGCACCGCCTGGGAAGTCACGTCGCGCGGCGGCGACGAGCCGATCGCCCTGGCGCGCAGGCGCGCTGCATGCCGCGAACGCATCGCGGGACGCTTGACGATGTAGAGGTGGCCGCGTACCTGCATGGCGGCCACGATGACCTGACGACGATCATCGACATCCGTCACCGCTGCGGCCTTGACCACCACTCTGACCCGTGGCAGTTCGCCGCCGCGCAGCTTGTCGACGCGCAGCGGCCCGTCATCGACCGGCTGGCCCGCGCCCTGCTCACCCATCGCACCCTGTCGTCACAACGGCTGCGCGACATCGTCGAGCAGCGTCACGCAGCCGGCTTGCAGCGCTGGTGATGCCAGCCGGAACAGGCACCAGGGGATCACCCATTCGTGGCGCAGGTTCGCTGCTAGGATCATGCGCAGTGGGTTGGTGCAGCACTAGCTATCTGCACCAACCCACTGTTGCATCCAGGTCCCGCGCCGCATCAGGCCTACCGTTTCCGGTTGCAGCGCCGCTCGGCCGCTTGGTACGGCAGACGGTCCTCGTGCTTCCCGGCTTGTCTGACCGGCAGTCGCATGCGGCATCCAGCGCCGACGCCGGGATTCGGTGCCCGCCGCGCTCAAGCCCTCTCGTATTTGGGCAACCCACACCAGTTGATGTTTGTGGTCCGGCCGAGAACGCAGCCCGGCAAGGGCGCGCAGGAAAGCGCCCGGCGCTTCTGGAGACCGGACTACCTGCACCCAGGGCCGCAATGGAGAGATCATTACCTGCCTCGCGCGAACGGCGATGGCGTGGCGCGGGCGCACATCGAGTATGTGGTGTGCTTGCCTCGGGGGGTGATCTTGGTAGGGTCGCCACCAAACTCTTGAAGGAGCTCGCACATGGCGCAGAAGGTCATTGTTCAGCTTATCGACGATCTCGACGGCACCGCTGCCGAGGATGTCGAAGCCGTCAGCTTCGGCTTGGACGGCGTCACCTACGAAATCGATCTGAAGCAGGACAACGCCGCGAAGCTCCGTGATGCCCTGGCCGACTTCGTGGCCGGCGCTCGCCGCACGAGCGGCCGAGCCAAGCGGGCGACGAGCACCAGCCGCACCATCGTGGCCGAGTCACGGACCAAGGAACAGACGAAGGCCATCCGCGAATGGGCCAAGGCCGAGGGCCACGAACTTTCCGATCGCGGCCGCATCCCCACCAGCGTCATCGAGGAATTCGAGAAGGCGCACCGCTGAGTCAGCGAACCTGACGGGTGTTGGTGACGCGGCAGATCTAGTGCACGACCGTGGCTCCTGGCACAGCCTGGGTTCACCACCGTCCTCAGCGGCCGCAGGCTTTCCCGGTTTACATGATCCGCCCGCTTGGCCGCGATCTCGTCATGACGTCGGCCAGCGCAGCACGTTGTTCGAGGCGTCAGGTGAAGTGGGCGGCGGCTGCGCATCCGCTGAGCGGTCACCGATTCGGCGAGATGGCCGCCGCGGCGGCGTAGGGGTCGAGCAACGCAAGCACGGGCTCGTCGTACGAGCCGAGCAGCATCGCCGCTGTGGTTTCGATCCGCTCGGTGACCCCGGTCATGCGGCTGGCCAAGATCGCCGACGAGCACTTCGCTCCCGTCACCGGAGATCGCCGTCGCCACCGACCTCGCGGTGCTGATCGGCGATACTCCGCGCGGCGGCGCAACGCCTCCGGTGACTACACGGACACCGCGTGGGCAGGCATCGTCACCGGCACCCGCAGTCGACCACATTCGAACCCGCCAACAAGACCAGCTTTTCCACGGGCCGCGTGGCGTGTTGTGGCTGGAATACGACCCGGTCCCTGCTGTCGTCCTCGCCCTCCCCATTCCGCCTGGCGCGCTGCGGCAGTGGTGCACCGGCACGACCACACAAGCACTGGGTAACCAGGGATTCGGGTCACGCCTCGGTGTTGCCGGACATGACCGAGGCCGACTGCCACGCGACAGCGCTCGGAAGGGATCCGTCTGAGTCCATGAATTCCCTGCAAGCCTGCCAGACAACATCGACCGGATACTCCGCGGTCTTCGGGAACTCGCGGTCGGACGACATGTAGTAGTAGAGACGATTCTCAGGCGCGGAAAACTCGTCATCCGGGTTCATGCTGTACAGCCCGTGCCGGTGTTCGCCGCCCGAGTAGTACAAGACGCCGCGGTCACCGAAGAACCCGGCGTCGAGGATCACGCGGTGGGGTTCGCTCGCGTCCAGCATCTCGAAAACCACCGGGTAGGTGATAGCACTTGCCTGTACCCGCAGGGCCTGCAAGTCCTGCAGGGTGCGGACGAAAGTCGGCTCGTCGCTGTCCTCGTCCCACCAGACCTTCAACTCCACGACGACTTGGCCCCTCCGGTATAGGTCTTCTTCATCTTCACGCCCAGCCGGTTGATCCCGTACACGGTCAACGAGCTTCCTTCCGGCAAGACCACCGGCACCAGCGTGTCACAGCCGTAGTCACCCTTACACGGGACGTGATTGATGACCACCGTCGCCTGGGTGATCCCTGCTGCGCCATGTATACCGCGATCTTGATCTCCACGTCTCTCGACGTGGTGGGCACTGCCGGAATCCCCATGTCCGTGAGGTGTTGTTCGACCGCCTTCGACATCTCGTCGACACCGCTGGCCAGCTCCCTGACAGGTGCACCAGGATCATCGGTGTTGGTGAACCAGCGACCGTGTGTTTCTGACCAGACCCTCGCTGCACCGGCGGAGGTACTTCCCGGCGAAGTTGTTCGATGTGGTCGCTGCTTCCGCGCTGTGCAGCCGCGGCGTGTGGCGGGGCAGATGGCTCAGTCTGTGCAGGAGCCGCGGAGGCTGCTCCGCTGAGTGCGAGGCTGTGCAGGATCGCTTCGACACCGCAGATGCCGGCACCAAAAACGGGTGCAGTTGCTTCGCCCCGCCGACGACCGCGGCGAACTGCGCGTTGGTTGTCTCCACATCGCCTTGCGCGCTGCCCTGCACTGCTGTCAGCAGGTGCTCCTGCGCTTCTTCGGCCAGCTCCGCGGCCTGTTGCAGTGCACCGCCGGCCTGCGCGGCCTTGTCGAGCACCCTGTTCAGACCCTCGCCGACCTGATCGAGCGATGCCACACCGCGCCCCTCCATCACAACGGACCGATCGTCGCACCCGCCACCTGACAACCGACGGTCTCGCGAGTTCACCGGCCTGCGGGACCAACGGTTGCAGCTGCCGCCTGGCGACACATCACCAGCGGCTCCTCTCGATGACCAACGCGGTGTTAGAGAAGGAGTGCCTTGTCTCGCCATGCGAGGTGGAGCAGCGTCAGTGCACTGGCTGACAGTCGTGGATTGAGTCGTTCGATCGCCTCGCCGGAGAACGGCATGTCTGTTCGGCCGTTGGCGCCGACGATCTTGCCTTCGTCGTTGGTGTGCACGAGGTTTGCGAACAGTTCGTCGAAGGCGTGGTCATCGATCACTGCTACTGTGAGTTGCATCGCTCCGAGCTCAAGCGGTTCGATGACCACGCCGTAGTGCCAGAGCCGGAGAAACCCGTTGTTGCGGAACCGCTCGAACGATCTGAACGGCTCTTCGGCGGTGTAGTCGATCGGCTGTGGGCTGTTCCCGTCGTGCTCTGGGTTGCCGAGGAACTCCTCTGAGAATTCGCGCATGATGTTGCGCCACAGGGAAAAGTCGTTGTAGACGTCTGTCGGGTCCACCGACGACGGCTGGAACTCGCCTGCCGGCATGACGTGACAGAGTCCGCCTCCGTCGGCGACCTTGCCGCCGTCGCGCTCGTGCAGCACGAATCGGTGGTCACCGTCGCGGCCGCGGCGGATGGTGAGGGTGTTGATTCCCGGTGACATCAACAGGCGGTGTGGGTCGAAGGGGTCGCCGACAGCGGTGCGCAACGGCAGCGCATCCCAGCCGGGTGCGGATCTGCCGGCCGCGAGCCATGCCGCCTTGAACTCGTGGGCGACGGACTGCTTCACGTCGAATGTCTCGAAGAACGAGGTGGTTGCGAAGGTCAGGTCCAGTCCTCGGCCTGGTCGGACGTCCAGAAGCCTGTAGCTCAGGCGGTTTTCCAGCAGGCGTGGGCGTACCAGGTCGCGCACCGCCCGGCTGTAGTTGGTGTACCGGTGGCCTTGGTCGGTCAGGGGCAGGACGTGGTCGACCGGTGCCAGTGGTGGTGTGGGCGGCTGGGCTCCACTCCAGACCAGACGGACGTCATCGAGCTCTACGGGTCGGTCGAGCAGCCACCCGGGGCCGGTCAGCACGTGTCCGCCGGGTCCTCGTTGCGATGCCGGGTAGAGCCACGCCGCCAGTTCGGTCAGCTCTCTGCCGCGGACGCCAGGGGCGTTGCGGACTTCCAGCCATTGTCGCTGGCTGGTTCGCACCTGGTCAGTGTGCGCGGCGGCGGTTGTGGCCGGTGGCGCTGTCGACGGCGAGGAGTCGGTGAGGCGTTGACGTAGCCGCGTCTGTTCGTGTTTTGCCTGCGCGCGCAGTGTGATCAGCTCGCCTCGGGCGTTGAGGACGTTGTCGAGCGCTGTGACGAGTTCGTGCGACGGGAGGTTCTTGCCGATCTTCTGCGCGGATGCCACGTACTGGCGGGTGTAGCCGGACAGGGTTGCCAGCTCGTTGTCGCTGAGCCCCGCTTGTTTCCTCAGTTCCCGGACTGTGCTGGCCAGCCGCACGGCGGCTGGTTCGGGCAGGTCGCCGCGGGTGGGCTGGTCGTGCGTCACGTGCCTCTCCGAGTCTGTCCGGGGGGAGGCAAATACGCGCCGGTGCCGACTTGCCTCCTTACGTGATCGTAGCCGCGGTGGTCACATGACCGCAGGTCCGTCTACTGCGGCCTGAGATCACCGATCGGAGCCGACCGTGTCTGAGCTGTCGCTTCGTGGCCTCGTTCTGGGGCGCTGGAGTGTCCGTGCTCCCGTCGCCGTGTCCGGGTTCGGGGGCCGCTGGGTGGTGCGGTGCTCGAGTGCGAGGCGCAGATGGACGCCGTCGTGCAGGAATTGGTGGAACGCAGCACGGCGGTTCATGACCGGTGCAGCGGCAGCTGTCGGCTGCGCGGGTTCTCTCCGACACGCAGCGGCCTCGGCTGGACCTCGGTTCAGTCGAGGCCGCACATGCAGTCGTCGTGGACATCATTTGCCGGCCAGTTCGTTCCGCAACCGACTCGGCCGACGCCAGCACAGCCGCCTGCGGCGGGCGAGGCGTGGTGAGCGACGAGCACCTGGCCGAAGGACGGGCTGCGCCTCGGGAGACCGGCCGCCGTAGCCGGCCGTCTGCTGGGATGCCCGTCCCGCTGAAGTCCTCGTGATCCGTGTCCCACCGAGTGATCGTGACTGTGATCGGAGTCGCCGATGTCTGCCCTGTCCCCGCTGGCTCGCACAGTCATGTGTGCGCTCGTGAGCCTGCCGGCCGGTGCACCGGCCTTCGATGTGCGTTTGCTGCGCGCGGTGCTCGGCACCGACGAGCCGGTCGCGGCGGGCGTTGCGGCTGAGCTCGTGCTTCACGACGTGCTGGTGGTGCACGAGCCGAGCCGGTATCTGCTCACCGAGTCCACGGTGGTACTCGCCGGCGATACGGTTCCGGACCCTGGCGCCGTGCAGGCCGCGATCACGTGGTTCGTTCATCAGGCCGTGGCCGCGGACCGCGCGCGAGATCGGTTCGCCACCACGGTCTCTGCCGTGTACGACACGATCGGCGCGTCGGGATTCCGCACGCCTGCCGCGGCGATGGCCTGGTACGCCCCGCATCATCTGTGGTTCATGGCGCTGCTGGACGACCTGGTCGACCGCACGTGGTTCGAGTTGAGCATCACCCTGGCCGAGGCGGTCTTCGGTCTTGCCGGCCACAGTGGACTGCACCACGACCAGGTGCGTGCGGCGACCCACGCGGTGCACTCGCTCGACTCCGTGTACTGGAAGAGTGAGTGGTCCGGCGGTGACGCGGAGACCGACGGCCGCACACGCCGGCACGAGCTGCGATCCGCGAGGTTCACGATGAAGCTGGCGTCGGCGCTGCGCAATCTGGGTGATGTCGACGGTGCACTGGTGGCGTTGCGGGAGGCCGAAGAGCGCGGCCGCGCGACTGCCGACGTGCGGGTGCTGGCCGCGGTGGCACGCGGACGGGGCTGGGTGCACTACGTCGCGGGCAACTGGGTGGAGGCGGAGCGTGAGTTGCGCCGAGCCCGTGTTCTGGACGATGCCGTCGGCGACACGCGACGAATCGCTCTGGGCAAGCGCCGCCTCGGCGCGGTGCTTGCCCGACTGGGTCACATTGACGAGGCGCTGGCCGAGCTCGACGGCGCGGCCGCCGCCATGTCCGAACTCGGCGACCACATCGCGTTCGCCCGCGTGCTCACCGAACTCGGCGCCGCGTTCGTCGCCGCCGGCGAACCGCGCAAAGCCATCACGCCGCTGACCACGGCGCTGGACACGATGCAGCATGAGGACGCCGGCTGCGACGCCTACCTCGCCGACATCTACCGATCTCTGGGGCAGGCCCGCACGGACCTCAGCGAGCTCGACGACGCCGAGTACTGCTTCGGCAAAGCCGTGGAGCACTACCGCCGGGCACACCGCGACGCCGATGCGGCCGCCGTCGAGTCCGCGTCGAACCAGTCGTAGCGACCGTGTCGAGACCGCGCAGTCACGGCGACACTGTCCCGGCACGCCGAAACGGTGACGGGTGCGCACGACGTGGACATCCACCGGCCCACAACCTCCCTGCCCAGGCAGCGACCACGAACCGAGGAGCCCCCAGCTGTGACCGCAGCGCCCGTGCCCGGAGCCCTCGATGGCGCGACGCTGCTGCGGGCGCTCACCGCCAGCGATCCGGCCGTGATGGAGACGCTGCTGGCGGGCCGCCAGTGGACGCGCATACCCGGTAAGGCATCGGGTGCGCCGTGGCCCACGTCCCAGCGTCCGCCCGAGAACGCCACGGCGCCGACACCGGCCCGATCACACGAGCCACGTGACCCCTGGGGCCGGCCATAGTGTCTTCGCTCGGCGATACGGGCCAGGAGAACATGGTGGTGCGTCACGGATCGGCGGAGTCGCCCCGGCCAGGCAGGACCGGGGCGACAACCGGCAGCCAGACGGGCACCGGCTACCCGGTACCCGCGGCATCGGCGCAGGCCTGGGTGGCGCCCGAACTTCCGGGGATCGACACGTCGATCCCCAGCGCTGCCAGGGTCTACGACTATCTGCTCGGTGGGGGCCACAACTTCGCTTCTGATCGCCTGCTGGCGCAAAAGATCATCAAAGTGCAGCCCGGTGCGGCTCGTATCGCCCGGGAGAACCGGGCATTTCTGCAGGTGACTGCCTGACCGGTCACCTGCAGGCGCGGCAACCGGCACGGAACAGCTCGTCGTACCGCTACTCGGGATCGGTACGACGAGCCGCCGAGCCCGCACCGCGACCGCGCGGTTGCCGCCGGGGTCGCCGTCGAGCCGGGCTGGCCGCGGCGGCGGTCGCGGTGCGCGGCCGATACCGAACCGGACGGCACGACGCGTCGAGGTGCTCCCCCGGCGCGGCCGACACCGTGGGCGGCGTCGGTCACCCGCGGACCGCAGGGCGGGGTCTGGAACGCGCTGGAGCTCGGTCGACCACGTCGCGTGCGGATGCGCGCCGAGGAATTCTCTGCCAGGTCTGCGGCCGGCCACGCTCGGAGCAGGTGAGGCGTCGTGATCTCCTCCGAGCCCACTGCGGCGTACGTCCGCACCTCGTACCTCAGCCGGGCGGCGATGGAGCTGTTCACGTGGGTAGTGATCATGGCTGGCCAGCGCGACCAGGACGTGAAGTGCGCCTTCGCTCATCCTGAATTGGAGAACATCTCGTGCCCGACAGTGCGCGGTGCAGCTTGGAGGAAGGCGTGGCCGTGCTGAGGCTGCTGCTCGATCGAGGCGCACCAGCCAATCCGGAGACGATCGCCGCAGAGCTCGATCTGCAGGTGCTGAAGGTTTTCAGGGCTCTGGCCACATTCCGCGAGGCCGGGTTCATCGAACTGCTCCCCCGTACGAGGAAGTACAGGATCGCCCGGGACCTGCTGGATCAGCTGGTCCTGCCGATACGCCGTGACCTGCGCCTGCCTCCACGGCCTCGGGAGCTGAGGCCCACGGACGTGATGGTGATGGACACCGTCGCAAAGGCCCACTACGCCGCCGAGGTCGAAAAGGCCCTGCTCATTGCCTGCGAAGAGCAAGGTCGCGTCGTACTCCCGACGGTGAGGGACCTGGCGCTGCACTTCTACCTGTCTACGGAGTGGGCATCGACCGTGCAGACGCTGCTGGTGGAGAAGGCGGACGTGGCGCTGCCCGACGACGCGTCCTGCGGTCGAAAACCAGTGGGCCGAGCTTGACTCTTTGCTGTCCGAATCCCTGTGCAGCGGTTGAGCCGCTCCGCGTGCCGTCTCGGTAGTGTGACGTCGTATGACCGCAGCAGAGTTCGAGATCACCGGAGACCTGGTCCGCGACCTGCTGCAGGAGCAACATCCAGACCTTGCAGGGCTGGCCATCCGTGAGGTGGCGGGCGGCTGGGGAAACCAGATGTGGCGTCTCGGGGACGAGTTGGCCGTGCGCATGCAGCGCATGGACCCCACCCCGGAGCTGCAGCTCAAGGAGCGGCGCTGGCTACCGGTGTTGGCCCCGCGCTTGCCGCTGCCGGTTCCGACCCCGGTGCGGTTCGGCGAACCGTCCGAGCGCTTCCCCAAGCACTGGACCGTGATGACGTGGGTTCCGGGTGAACCACTCGACCACGGCTCGATCAGCCGCGGCACCCACGCGGCCGATACGCTGGCGGGTTTCCTCCGGGCACTTCATGTAGAAGCACCAGCCGAGGCACCGATAGCCACAGACCGCGGTGCCCATGCCAGGAACTGCACGGGCGGCATCGAGAACTTCTTCCGGGCCGTTACCCCCGACGACATCGCTGCCGACGTCCAGGCCGTCTGGGACGACGCTGTTGCGGCCCCGGTGTGGGAGGGCCCGCCGGTGTGGGTGCACGGCGACCTCCATCCCGCGAACGTCGTCGTCTCGGACGGGACGCTGTCGGGCATCGTCGACTTCGGTGACCTGTTCGCCGGTGATCCAGCGTGGGACCTCGCCGCCGCATGGGTGCTGCTCCCCGCGGGCACGGCCGCACGGTTCTTCGACCAGTACGCGCATGCGGACGAGGCGACGATCCGGCGGGCCCGCGGGTTGGCCGCGATGAAGAGCCTATTCCTGATGCTCATGGGGCAGAACGGAGATCGGGGTCTTCCTGGCGGGAAGCCTCACTGGGGACCTGCGGGCCGGGCCGCACTTGATCGTGTTCTGAAGAGTGTGTGACGCGCGGTCTCGAGTTGAGCTGCGATGAAGTGCGCTCGGACGATCGAGGGGGTCTCGTTGAGCAGGTGCTTGATGCGCACCGCACAGTCGAGCACCGCGGCCGCGCGCGTTGCACGCCTGTGCGGAACTCAGCCATCGCTGACTGGACCTGGGCTGACGCGTTCACAAGTGGGTGGCTGTGCCGTGAGGGTGGCTACGCCCTGATCGGTCCTGTGCCGGTGTCACCCATTCTTGTCGCGGTGAACGCGACATCCGCGGCGACCACGGCAGGCTTCACCGCGGCCGCCGTTCGCCAGTGTGGCCGTGTTGCGCAAGCAGATGGCGAGCGGCGGACAGCATCGTCCTGTTTCGCAGCGTGCGGTGTGGCGTTGATTGTCTCCTCCGGGCGGCGTGGTTCACGGCAGCTTGGCGGCCACGAACTCGGCCGATCTGGTTGCCAGCGAGCAGGCCTTCGCGGTGTCGGTCGATGCGCCGCCTGCGCTAGCGACGACCTGCACGGTGGACGAGTCGGACACGGAGATCACCGCGTGGCAGAGATCCTGCGCCTGGCCGGGCGCCGCGACGATGAAGCCTTCGAGCTCGCCGAACCGGGCCGGGGTCTTGGTGTCGCCCGCGTAGTTCAGGTTGCCGGCTCCCCGCACGGCGTCCACAGCGAGGGTCACGCCGCCATTGCCGCTGCCATCCCACTCGCAGGTCGCCAGGCCCGCGGTTGTCCGGGGGCGCGGCGAGACGATGCCGAGGCCGGCCGCTTCCGCGCTGGTGATCAGCTCGCAGGGCTTGACATCGACGAGGCCAGTGCCGGGTGTGTAGCTGACGTCGCCGGTCGCCGGCGACTGAGTGTTCGCGGGATGAGGCGCACCATCCGGTTTCTCAGCGGAACAGGCGGTGGCGAGCAGGACCAGAGCGACGGCGATGCGCGTGCGGTTCATGAGTTCCCATCACATTCGAATCATCGGAGTGGACGTGCTCTCTGCACGTGCCGGCTAGAGCGCCTGCTCTTGTCCGGCGAGGCTTTGAAATCATTGATCGTCTCTGCCTGATCAGGCGCCACAGCGGCCCTGAACGACGAGGCCCGCGCCTCCTTCGCCTGTGCCGAGCTCGGGGTGCCGGTCGCGGCATCATGCTGATTCGCCGAGCCGGAGCTGTCTGCTACGGATGTGGTCGGCGCTGGACGGTCCCGTGTGCAAGGTGCTGCCGGGCGTTGGTCGCAGAGGGGTGGCCGGCATCAGTCTTCCGGGCCGGGATCATGGTTGTGGGCCGCTGCGGACCACACGGCAGGCTTGTGGGTTCGACCAGCCAGGACTCCGAGCCCGCGTAGCTGCTCTACCCGCTCAGGGGACAGTTGTCCTTGCTCGTTTAGACGTCGCTGGCGCATGAACCACTGGTAGAGGTCGAATCCGGTCGGGGTCTTGTGACCTCGAGACGGGATGTCGGCCAATGGCCCGACAGTACGGACGTGGTGTTCGGCTTCTCTGATCGCGCGGTCCCACAAGTCGCGGTAGTGGTCCCACGTCATGCCCAGGAGGTCCAGGGCCGCGATCTGGTCGGCGGTCAGGGTGCCGCGGGCGCGTCGTTTGCGTTGGTGGGCCAGCCACGAGTGCAGCTTCGTGCCGTTGGCGTCCAGCACGTCGTTCGGGATGTCGATGTGACCGTGTTCGTGATGAAACGCGCTTACCGACTCGTAGGCCTGTTGCCACCGTCGTTCGCGGGCATGGACCACGTTCCACTCAAACCCCAGGGCTTCCAGCGCCTCGATCTTCTCCGGTGACAGCACGCCTCTGGCGCGGGCTGAGCGGTACTGGCTGCCCAGGCTGTACACCGCGCGGGCCTCAGGGTCAGCGGTGGCTTGTTTGCTGGTGACGTTGACCGTGCCGTAGCGCTCGCGGACGGCGGTGAAGGTCCGCAGCACCCGTGCCCATCGCGCGACGCCCTTGTCCCAGATCATGCCGACGCTGTCGAGGTCGGCGATCTGCTTGTCGGTGAGCTCGCCGGCGGCATGACGTCGGCGCTGATGCAACACCCAGTTCGCCACGTTCACACCTGCGCTGTTGGTGAGATCGCTGGGAACCAGGATGTTCCCGTGCTCGTTGTGGTAGTCCCGCAGGGTTTGCATGGTGCGGTCCCAGGCCGCGGCGACCGGATCGTCTGGCCCCCAGTCGATGCCCAGGGCGTCGAGAGCAGCCTCACGCTCGGGATCCAGAGTGCCTTGGCGGCGGTGTGCGCGGCAGTGGCGGAGCACGTTGATCAGCAAGGTGCCGCGGTCGCTGGTCAGGTCGTGGGGGATGTCGAGGTGGCCGTTCTCCCGATGGAACGCTTGCAGCGCGGTGAGACTGGCTTCCCATCGGGAGGTCTGCGGGTCCCAGTCCATGCCGATACGGTCCAGGAGCGCGATCTGGTCGTCGGTGAGTGCGCTGCGCCGAATGCGTTGCCTGTGGATCCAGTGGTCGAGGCGGTACTCCTCGCCGCGGGCGTTGCGGGCGGTGTGGCCCGTGGGCACACGCAGGTGGCCGTTCTCGGCGAAGAACGTGGCGCAGTGGCCGTAGCTGTGATCCCAGGAGGCGCGCGTGAGGTCCCAGATCATGCCCGCCGCGTTCAGGGCCGTGATCTGCTCGTCGGTGAGCTTTCCGTTCTGCCGGTCCGTGCGCTGGCGGATGAGCCACGCGTACAGGCTGATGTCCCGGTCCAGAGGATGGAGCACGTCCGATTGGCGGACTTCGAGATGCCCGTGTACCGCGTGGAACCGGGTCGCCGCAGCCAGGTGCCGGTTCCAGGACTCCTCGGCGACGGTGCCGGCATCCCAGACGACGCCCATCGCCTCAAGGGCCTGGACCAAGTCCTGGGCGAGCCTGCCTTGTCTGTGGGCAGTGCGCATTCTGGCAAGCAAACCGCCGAGTTTGGGGGTTGATTGGGTAGGCAACCGGCCGTGCTCGGCGTAGTAGTCCCGGATCTCGGTGAGACGGTCATGCCAACTGGTGTTGCCGGTTTCCCACGTCATGCCGATGAAGGTGAGCCTGGCTTCTCGTTGCCGGTCAAGGGTTCCCTCCGCGCGGGCTTGGCGTTGCTGTTTGAGCCATACCGCGAGCGTCACACCCTGGCTGCGATAGCTCTGAGAGGGATGCAGGTGACCGCGTTCGCGGCGGAACGCCTCGGCGACGCCGAACTGGTGCTCCCACAGCGCATCTCTGTTGTTCAGTGGGAAATCGATCTTCTCCAGGGCCCGGATTCGATCTGGCGCCAGACGGCCCTTGCGACAGGCGGCGCGCACCGAGGATGCCCACGCGCCCAGAGCGAACTTGTCCTCGGTGACAAACGAGCCAGCGATGCGGGTGTGTCCGTAAGTGTTGTGGAACGTCACGAGCCGGGCATAGTTCTCCCACCAGGCGTCGTCCGGAGTCCAGTGGATGCCCAGTTCGGTGAGAGTGCGGACGATGTGCTGGGCGAGCTCGCCGCGCCGGTGCGCGGTGCGCATCCGCGCGAGCACCCCCGCCAAGGCCTTGTCGGTGCTCGCAGTGGGCAGGGCGCCGTGTTCCCGGTGGAAGGCCACCAGCCCAGGCAGATGCTGTGACGCCCAGTCGATGTTTTCTCGTGGGGCCCAGTCCATGTCGATCTCGTCGAGCAGAGCCTTGTGCTCGGCCGAGAGCGTGCCCTTGGTGTGCGCAGTGCGCTGCCGTTCGAGCCAGGCGCTCAGGTTGATCCCGTCGCTGTCGCGCCAGGTGTGCTCGGGGTTGAGATCACCGTGTTCGGCGGCATACCGGACGGCGACGGCGTAACTGTCCTTCCAGGAGCGATGGGCCTTGGTGTCGAAGAAGCCCAGCTTCTGCAGCGCTGCGATCTGCTCGGGTGTCAGACGGCCGGCGCGGGCGCGGCTGCGGATGTGGGCACACCACGAGCCCAGTTCGAACTCCTCGTCGGCGGCAAAGCCGGTGGGTACGCGGCAGTGTCCTTCCCGGGCGCGGAAGGCCGCCAGGTGGGGATAGCCGTCCCAGATGTCGCTTGCGGACGGCTTCCAGGGCATTCCCATCGAGTCGAGCTCGACGACGAGCTCGGCGTCGAGCTCGCCGCGCTTGCGTGCTGCCCGCACGGCCCGCAGCGCGGCGGCGAGTGGATGAAAGGTCTGGCGTTCGGGCAGCCGGCCGTGCTGCCGGTGATAGGCACGTATCTCCGGAATGCGGTCCTGCCACAGCGATGACATGTCCCATTGCATGCCGATCTCGTCAAGGCACGCCTTGCGGTCGGCCGGCAAGGATCCGCGGGCGTGAGCCTGGCGCTGTTTGCGAAGGAAGGCGCCGAGGGGCATGTCGTTGTAGTGCAGGTCGTCGGACACGCGCAGGTGACCGTATTCGGCATGAAATGCCCTGGCGGCAGCGAAATTGTCTTCCCAGCTCCGGGCACGGAGGTCCGCGACGAACCCGAGAGCGTCCAGTGCGGCGGCCTGGTCAGGATCGAGTCCGCCGCTGCGGTACAGGCGGCGGGCGCTGGTCGCCCACGCACCGAGGGCGAAGCCCGTGTCGGTGATGTGGGTCTGCAGCACTCGGCAGTGCCCCTCACGGGCGTGGAATTCGGCCAGTTGACGGTGGCCTTCCCACCAGTCCGCCGGTGGCGGTGCCGCCCAGGACATGCCCATCTGGTCGAGCTCGGCGATGACCGCGGCGCTCAGGTCGCCGCGTTGGCGGGCGGCACGGAGCTTTCCCATGGCGGCGGAGAGGCGCTCATAGGGTTTCGGGTTGGGCAGTGTGCCGTGCTCGGTGTAGTGGTCGCGCACCTCGGCGACCTTTTCCCGCCACGTCTCGTCCTTGGTCCAGAGCATGCCGATCTGGTCGAGCCGGTGTTGGCGGTCCGCGGCCAGGGTTCCGCGTGATCGCGCATCGCGTTGCCGGCGTAGCCAGCGACACAGGCGCACTCCGTCGCCGGCGTCCTTCTCGGTTGGCTGCAGATGGCCGTGCTCGGTGTAGTAGGCCTGCGCTGCGTGGAATCCCTCCTCCCAGTCCGCGGCGCGGGGGTCGAACATGAAGTCCAGCTTGCGCAGGGCTTCGAGCCGGTCGGGCGCCAGCCGGTTCTGCTTGTACGCCACGCGGGCGGTGCTGACCCAGCCGGCGAGGTCGAACCCGTCGCGGGTGCGATGGAGGTGGTTGACCCTGCTGTGGCCTTCACGAGCGTGGAAGTCGACCAGGTGGCCGTAGCCTTCCCACCACTTCGAGGTGGTCGACTTGACCATCCGAATCGTCAGATACTCGGCGAATTCGGGTACTCGGTGCGTGTCCGGGAGTATGAACTCCAGTCGCGGCAGCACCGTGGTCTTGTTGTGGACCTGATCGACGCGGAATCTGTCGAGTGCGGCGCCGAAGACCTCGTCGTGGGCACGTAGACCCCGCACCACCTGCCACAGAACCTCGTACCGCCCCGCGTCGATGGTCTCGTCGTCGCCGCTGTCATCGTCGTCGAGCAGGATCGGCACGATGATGGTTGCGGTTCCGCTACCGCTGGGGTCGCGGCGCAGCGCCCGGCCGACGGCCTGCACGATGTCGACCGGGGATGATTTCGGTGCTGTGAAAGCGATTCCGTCGATCGTGGGGACGTCGATGCCCTCGGACAGGCACTTCGCGTTGCTGACGACCGTCCAGCCGTCATCAGGCGGCGAGGCGAGGGCTGAGAGGATTGTGCGGCGCTGCGCCTGTTTCATGCTGCCCTGCACGTGCGCGGCGTGCAGCGGCCGGGACGGTCGCAATGCGGCGGGCATCGCGTCGATGGTCTGCGGGAAGGTCTCTGCGAACCGGCGGGCATCGTCGACCAGCGGGCAGAACGCGATGACACGGCGCAGCCCGAGCTCGGCAGCGGCACGAGCGGTGGCGATCTGCACCATCGCCGTGTGCTCGTCGGGCAGCCTCGCACCGGAAGTGGCGCGATTTTTGGTTTTGCGGAGCCCGGCCAGCACTTCGGCCTGGGTGACACCGATGACCACCAGCCGGTAGTCGTCGAGGTAGCCGTCGGCGATGGCGCTGGAGAACGGATAGTTGCACAGGACCCGGCCGAAGACGCGCTCATCGTCCATGCTGTAGGTCGCGGTGCCCGAGACCTTGCTGGAGTCCCACACGCGGGGGGTGGCGGTCATGTAGAGCCGCCGGGCCGCGGGGAGCACTTCGTCATCGTGCAGCAGCGCGGTCTTCTTGCCGATCCAGCCGGAGGTGCGGTGTGCCTCGTCGACGATCAGCAGGTCCGCGATGCGGCCGGCTTTCTGCAGGCCTTCGCCGATGACGTGCGCAGAGGCGTGGGTGCCGACGATGAGCTGGACAGCGGCGGTGTTGTCTCTGCGCAGCCATGCGTCGATGACGTCGGAGTCGGTTGTGACCGGCTCGAGGATGTCCTCGGTACCGCCGTAGCTGTCGTCGCGGACCGAGAGGTCGCTGCAGACGGCCAGCGCGCGGTGAGCGGTGGATTCGTCGGCCCATGCTGCCAGGATTTGAGCGACCAGGCCCACGGTGGGGGCGACCACGACGACGACGCCACCGTGATGCACCAGCCGCTCGGCCGCCCAGTAGGCCATCTTCGTCTTGCCGGTACCGCAAGCCGAGCGCAGCTGGCCTCGGCCTCCGTCTCGCAGGCCGTGGACGACCTCGCCGACGCCGCGGATCTGGTAGGGACGATCACTGAACCCTGTCAGAGACGTGATCCGGGGCGGCAGCGGCGACGGGGCGAACAGCGGCTCGTAGCAGACCGGTGGCGAAGCAAACGTACGAGATGGCAACGGTAATCCTGAGGGGTACACACGCGCGAAGCGCGACAACGGGATGTGAGCCCGACGAATAGGGGCTGTGTGAAGCAAGGCGACAAGGTGTCACCGAGCGCAGGACCGGTGGCGTGATGGCCGGCTACCCGTCTGTTTGACGGTTCGGGGCCAAGGCGCGCTGGGCACTCCACTGCATTCCCAGGGCGTCGAGCTGCGCGATCTGGTCCTCGGTGAGCGTGCCTCTCTTGCGGCCGATGCGTGCCTCCACCAGCCAGCGGCCCAGCCGCCCGTCAGGGGTGTCCGGGTCGGGCGTGATGGTGATGTTGCCGTGACGGCGGTGATAGTCCTGCAGGGCGACGAGGTGGTCGTCGAAGGATTCCGGTTTGGCATGCCAGCGCATGCCCATTGCGTCGAGCTGGGCCCGGCGGCTGTCGGCCAGCTCGCCGGCGGCGGCTCGGGCGCGCTGGCGGTCCAGCCATGCCAGCAGCTCCACACCGTGCATGCGTAGTGACCGCACCGGCTCCAGGTGGCCGTGCTCGGCGTGGAAGTCGGTGACCGCGCGCAGCCCGGCGGCCCAATCCATCGCGAAGGGCAGGTAGTCGAAGCCGAGCTCGTCCAGCGCGTGCCTGCGCTCGGCGTCCAGGCGGCCGTGACGGTACAGCTCACGGGTGCCGTTCGCCCAGGTCCCGAGCTTGTACTGCTGCTCGTCCTCGGTGACGTAGTCGTGTTGGACCTGGGCGTGGCCGTACTGCTCATGGAACTGTTTGAGAGCCGCGTAGCCGTCCCACCACGGGCTGCGCGCCGCGGTGATGATCTTCGTGGTCAGATGCTGCAGGAAGCTGCCGTCGTCGTAGCCGGGCGGCAGGTTGACCTGGATGTGTTCCAGGGGCTGCTCGTCGTAGTAGTAGCGAGGGGCGGTGCGAGGCAGGTCGGCGTGGTCGAGGGTGGCGCCGAGCTTCTGGTCGTGTGCGCGCAGGGCCCGTACGACCTGCCACAGCAGCCGATAGTCCGTAGCGATCTCGGCCGCGTCGAAGTCGCCGGGGTCATCGGGCAGAAGGATCGGAACCAGGATCGTGGCGACGCCGGTACCGCTGGGATCTCGGCGCAACGCGCGGCCGACTGCCTGCACGATTTCGCTGACCGACTGCTTAGGCCGCGTGAATGCGACGCAGTCGATCGCGGGAACATCGACACCTTCATTCAGGCATCGCACGTTCGTCACGACCGTCCAGCCGTTGTCGGGCGGTTCCACCAGCAGGCCGAGACGCTGTTCGCGTTCGGTGGTGGTCATGCCACCGTTGACGTAGGCGGTGGTGAGGTGGCTTTCCGGGCGCATCGAGGAAGGAAGCGCTGAGATGGTGCGGGCCATAGTGCGCGCGAAGTGACTGGCCTCGTTGAGGCGGCCGCAGAACGTCAAGATGCGCCGGAGGCTGAACTCCCGGGCGGCTTTGGCCAGCACCGTCTGCACCATCGCGGTGTGCAGGTCGATTGTTGACAGACCTGCGGTCGCGCCGCGTGGGAGGTTCGCCAGGTGCTCGGTGATCTCCTTGCGGGTCGCGCCCATGACCAGCAACCGGTAGTTGTCCAGGTACCCGTCGTCAATCGCCTGAGAGAACGGGTAGTTGTAGAGGACCCGGCCGAAAATACTTTCGTCGTCCATCCCGACCGAGTGCTTGGTGACGCTTTTGGTGCCGCCACTTCCTTTGCCACTGCGGTAGCGGTAATGAACCTTGTCCTTGAGCACTTTCGGTGTCGCGGTGGCGTACAACCGGCGCGTGGCCGGCAGCCGCGTATCGTCGTGGACGAGCGCGGTGTGCTTGTCCACGTGGCCCGCCGACCGGTGAGCCTCGTCGATGATCAGCAAGTCGGCTTCGCCGCCGATGAGGTGCAGCGCCTCACCGACAACGTGGGCGGAGCGGTGGGTGCCCACGATCAGCCGAAGCTTGGCTGCGGTCGGGGCACGCAACCACGCTGCCACCTCCTCGGCGTCGGTGGTGACCTTCGCCGGCAGGTCCTTCGTGCTTACAACCGCGTCGGCAACGGTCTCGTCACCGCACACGGCCAACGCAACGTGATCGGTATTGGTCACTGCCCACTCACGCAGGGTCTGTGAGACCAGCGCGATCGAGGGGCACAGCACCACAACCAGGCCGCCGAACCGGCACAGCAACTCCGCCGCACGCTGCGCCATCACGGTCTTACCCGTGCCGCAGGCCGAGCGCAGTTGCCCACGACCGCCCAGTCGAAGCCCTGCTTCGATGTGCTGGACGGCCTCGACCTGGTAGTACCGGTCGCCGATCTTTTTGCGGCCGTCGCCAGTAATGGTCTCCAAGGAGAACAGCGCCGGCTCCGATCCCGCGGGCGCAGCGCTGAGCGCATTCTTCTTCGGCACGCGCGGCGCCGGCGGCGCGCTTGGACGACGTGCAGATACCACCAGAACCCCTCACTAATCGAGTCGAAGATGAATCCCGCGCCAGCGCCGACAGCGGATAGACCGGCCGCACCGACACCGTGGAATCATCCGGTAACTTATTCAGGTTGATAATTCTGCAATGCCCGGCCTGCGATAGTGCGCGGACGAGTCAAGCGGATTCATCTGCTCCGATGAATACCGCCCGGCACACGCAGCTGGGTCGCTGGCAAGACGACACCGGCAACCGGCATGGTGTCGTCGTCGTTATCGGTAGCATCGGCTAAAGGACGATGCCGCCTCGCCCTGCGCACCGTGCTGCCCTGGTGGCGGTGCGCCCATGCGCGCAGCCAAGGCGGAACGGAGGTAGGAGACGGCGCTTAGGCGGTACTGGTCGAAGCCGTGTATCAGGTCAAGTCCGTCGTGTCCGGGCCGGAATGCGCCGACGTGGGGAGCCCTGGCGGCCAGGTCGATCGGCATGGCGGTTACGGCGCCGGCAGGCCAGCGCCACATCGGGTACATGACGTGACACGAGCTGGCGTCGTCGATGCCGGGCAGTTCCAGGGTCCGGTCGAGGACTTGGAAGCCGAAGCGCGTGTACAGGTTGCGGGCGTGCGAGTCCGGGGCGACGAGGTAGGCGCCCACTCCCTGGGCGTCGAGTACGGGCAGGTGATGGCGCAGCAGCGCGATGCCCTCGCCGAGCCCGGGATGGATCGCGGCCAGGGACGCGAGATAGTGGTGTGGCCCGCGGTCGAGCGGTCGGTGCTCATCGATCAGCTCGTCCAGCACCGCGAATCGATCCGCACAGGGGCCACAGTCCGCGACGAGCCGCGCACGGTAGTCGCGCGGCGGTGGGGGTGGATTGCCGGTCTGGTCGTAGTGCAACCAGATCGCCGCGGCCTGGGGCACCTGCGCGGTGCGGGTGCCTCCGTCGACCTTGAGGTGGTGGGTCGCGAGATGGATCTCGCCGTGCCGCAGCGCGTGCTCGCACCACATGACGCCGGCGTGGTGCATGACCTCGCCTCGCCGGGCGGGGTCGTCGATCAGCCACCGCGCGATGTCGAGGTCCTGCAATCGGCACGCAAGCACCGCGGCGACCAGTGCCAGCCGGTCCGGCTCGTCACCACAGACACGCTCGATGGTGTGGTCGAAGTTCGGGACGGTGCGGTGGTGGAGCATGCCAGCCGCCGCGGTCTCGGCGGCACCGGTGCCGCCGAGACCGCCAGTCAAGCCGGTACTAGTGGCAACGAGTGCCGGTCTGGTGACGGAACGGGTGTCGGACATGACGAGTGAGGTACTCCCAGGTGCGGGTACGAGTCGGTCGGTGGTCTGGCGGGGTCTCAGGCTGGGTGAGCAAGGGACCGGGCACGCAAGGGCGATCGTGGTGGTGTCCGTCGCCACGACTTGCGAGCACGGCGGAAGTTGCGCAACGGAGATGATCAGCACGGCGGTCTGCGAGAGACCGTTTCACCGCGGCCGCCGGCCAGCATCCACGTCGCGGTCACGACGAGCACACAGAAGATGCGTCCTATCAGGAAGGTGGTCGAGTTGCCCGTGGCGCGCGCCCGGCGTGGTGCTGCCCGAAAGCTGCGATGGGGTCGGGCTCACGCCACATGCGGCGTATGGGCGGGCCCTGCAGCGGCAGGTGAAAAGTTCCGCAGGTGTGGTAGCCCTGTCGCCGGTAGTGGCCGACGTTGAGATCCGTGGCGGCTTCCAGGTACGCCGCCCTGCCTAGCTGGTCCAGGCGGCCATGATGCAGGTTCAGCAGCGCGGTGCCGTAGCCGTTTCCCTGGTGTGTGGGGTGGACACCGATGCTCATCAGGTAGTCGTGGCAGACCCCGTCGACGTGGTGGTCCGTCAGCGTGGCGTCGAACGCCGTGAACCGCTCGTAGTGAGGGCCGGTGCCACGCTTCAGCCGCGTCGCGTAGTCCGGTAGCGGGTCGGGCAGGTAACCGTCATCGGCGTGTACCCAGACCGCGACCGCGCGCATGTCGGATCTGAGGTCGATGTGGCCGTGCCGCAGCGCGTACTCGATGCCGATGCTGAAGTAGTTGCGCAGCGGCTTGAAGCGCTCGACCTCGGAGCGAACGAGCCACTGCGCCTGCGGGAGACCGAAGCACGCCGTGGCCAGCAGCTGCGCGACGTCGTCGACGGTGATGCCGGCACTGCCGAGGCTGGTGATCGGGTAAGCCTTGCCGGTGCGTCCGTCGACCATCGTGATGGTCGGCCCGGTTGTAGACATCACGCGACCGCCACGTCGTCGGTCTCGACGGCGGCTGATGGCGCAATGGCGGCGGATCCGTTGGCGGCCATAACCAGGGAGGTCCCTCCAGGCAGAAGGTAGATGCGTAGGTCAGTCACAGGTGGGGTCGGTCGGTGATCTGTCCGGCTGGTGATCCGTCCGGCCGGGGAGTTTGTGCGATCAGAGGGTCTGGGCGAGCGTGGAGGTGATGAGCAGACGCTCGGTATGGACCAGCAGGACTGCCAGCGAGGTGTCCGCTGCCGCGTGGCCAGGACGCGCGGCAGCGGTGAGCAGGCGGATCCAGCGTTCGATCAGGTCGTCGAGCCGCGGCAGGTCTCCGATGCGGATGCGGTGCAGGTTGGTGGCTTTGAGAAGGCCCGCGAGGAATACCTCTTGGACAGTCAGGTGCTCCTCGCGCAGCAGCGCATCCCGGAGGTGGTCGCCTAGTTTGTGCGGGTCGGCGAGGTCGCGGGGCGCGTACCGGGGTGTGACGCTCATGAACCGGGACCAGGTGGGCATGATCGCCTCGACCATGCCTGCTCTGAGCAGGCGCTGCTCGATCCACCGCGGCGCATCCGCTGCGAGTACAAGAATCCAGTCATCCGGTGACGCGCCTGGAGAACCGGCGATCCGGCCCAGCACCAGATGCGCGACGGTGAACTGCCCGTGCTGCCTCGGAGCGCGCAGCAGCGTCCTGCCTTTCTCCTCCACCCAGGCCGCCTTGTCAGTCAGCGCCAGGCACCCGTTAAGGACGAGCTCGGCGAGCACTGCGCTCGCCGAGCCGAGCTCGATCGCGCGGTTGGTCAGCTGAAGATGACCGCCCACATCGTGCGCGCTCAGGTAAAACTGGTCGGCAGCGGCAGGATCCGCTGGCCACGATCTGACAGCTGTCATGAAGCGACCGCCCACACGTTCTGGTGACCCGGCTGCACCCCATGAGCGCCGCAGCGGTGCCAGCGGCCCGGAGGGAAACCGTTGGATGCCGTACAAACGTCCGAATCTGCGGACCACCACGTGCGGCCAGTTCGCGCCGGGTGGCTTTGAGCGGCATCGACGTCGCGCCGGGCCGTGAACTGCGGCCTGGTTTCGCAGACTTCGCTGGCGGTCGCGACGGTGAAGATAGGTCGCAAAAGGACTGTAGTCATGAGTTGAGGAGAGGGTCGGGCCTCCGGCAAGTTCGGGCGTAGCCCTCGACCAGAGGCAGTAGTCGCCGCCGTGCGGATCAGCTGGTCGCGGATGGGGCTCGCGGTGACCGCATCATCGCGAAAATCATCGGTCCGTTGGGCAACGGGTAGGCCTGCAGCAGTTCGTATCCCTCACGTTCGTACAGTCGGCGGGACCGCTCGCAGCTGGCGACGAGGAACGCCGGTATCCCCTGGTCGTCGAGCACCCTGTGCCGATGCCGCAGCAGCGTCGTGCCCAGGTGCCGGTTCTGCTGTCCGGGATCCGTGGCGAGGAACATCAGCAACATGCACTCGCCATCGGCGGGCTGGTATTTCTTGAACGTGTCGTCCAGCAACAGGAACCGGTCGGTGTGCACTCCGCACGCCTGGCGCAGTTTCCGTTCGTAGTTCGGTGAGGGGGTTGCGGGCAGCCGCAGCCATACCGCAGACGCCGCGTCGTTCTCCGCCACGTCGATGTGCCCGTTCGCGAAGGCCTGCTGCACGCCGAGCAGGATGTGTGCGCGCAGCGGGAACCGCCGTTCCTCGGGATCGGACACCAGCCAGCGCGCGACCGCGAGATCGAAGAAGCTGCGGGTCACCAGGTTCGTGACCATGAAGAGCTGGGTGCGATCTGCCTGCACGACCGTCACGGCGGTCACCGGGTTTGTCCTGCGCGGATCGGGCTGGCGATGGCGGCGTCGAACCCCTGGCCGAGCCGGGCATAGTTGTCGGGGTTCGTGGTTTTGAGCCGTGCGGCGTGAGCAAGGCCGAGCAGGATGACGACCACGAAACCGATCGGCGCACCCCATCGCAGGATGCTATTGGGGTTGTTGAGCACGACGTCGAAGTTCGCCACCGCCAGGATCAGCAGTCCCACGATCGCCAGGCCAGATGCGACAGGGAAACCGAGACGGGTCGACCAGCGGTAGTCAGCGCGGTGGCGGTTGAGGAACAGGAGGGCGGCCACACTGACGCCAGTCAGCAGGATGAGTACGCCAAGTGCGCCGATGGCACCGAAGCGGAAGAACAGGTCCATCATCGGGTCCCAGCCGTTGACGCCCGCGATCATGATGAACAGGTATGCGACGGCGCTTTGCACGAGGATTGCCCGCACCGGTGCTTCGGTTCGCGGCGAGACCTGGTCGAATCCCCAGGAAGCCGGAAGTGCCCCTTCGCGTCCCAGCGAGAAGGCGTACTGCCCGAACGTGGTCAGGAAGGACAGTCCCGCGGCGAACACACCGATCGCGAACAGGACTTCGCCGAGCTGGACCCACGTTTGTCCGAACTCGCCGAAATGCGTCCGAGCGAGATTGAACACCAGTTGGGGCCCCTGAGTGTGGGCTTGGTCCTGGATGGAGTTGGGGCCTACCGCGACAAGCAGTCCCAGTGCGACGAGCACGTAGACGATCCCGAGGGCGGCTAGAACGGCGCGCGTGGCCCGGGGCACGGTGCGCTCGCCGCGGGCGCGGGGCCCGTAGACGGCGGTCATTTCGAATCCGACGCAGCCGAGCACGGCGATGAGCATGCCGACCAAGGCGGCGGAGAGGCTGTCGACGGAGAACACGGAGCTGGCGGTCGAGGCGAGCGTGGTTCCGGGCGCGGGGTTCGCGAGTAGCACGAGCATCGTGATCACGATCCAGGCGGTGTCCACGATGAGCACGACTTTGAGAAGCCACGTGCTGAGTGTGATCTTCTGCAGGCCCATGATGGTCACGACGATGAGCATGGTGGTTGCGGGGATCGCCCAGGGCAGGTCGTGGATGCCGTGCCGATCGAGGATCGGCGCCAGTGCGGGGCCGATCGCGCCGTACAGGCCGATCTGCAACGCGCAGTAGGAGATCAGCGCCACCCACGCGGCCGCGATGCCGGCGGAGGGGTTGAGGCCGGTGGCGATGAAGGCGTAGAACGCGCCGGGGTTGCGGATGTGGCGTGCCATCGCGAGGAATCCGACCGAGAACAGCCCGAAGATCGCGGGCACCACTGCGAAGGCCAGCGGCAGCGCGGTGATGCCCGTGGCGTCGTACGCGGAGGGAATGATGCCGTTGGCGACGGTCATGGGCGTAACGGCGCACATCGCAAGAGCCGCGATGCCTGCGGTGCTGAGCTTGCCGGCGCTGAGCTTGCGCTTGGCAGCGCTGGGGTGAGGCACGACGGGACTCCGTTCGGGCAGGGCAGGTATGCGTGGTGGCGGCGCGATTCAGAGAAGGGTCTTGTTGGTCGCAAAGGTCTCGGTTTCGGTGATCAGGGATTGTTCCCAGGAGCCGAGATGTGCGACTTGGCCGACGATGTAGTCGGCGGAGTCTGCCGCGGCCGGGCCGAGGACGTGCTTGTCGAGCTTGGATGCTCTGATCAGTCCGAGTAGCAGTGCATCACCGCGGGAAATGTGGGGGCGTCGGTTGGCCACGTGGCTGGACACAGTCGCGGATGCGATTGCGACATCGTCGACGTCGATCACGTCGTAGTCGGTATGAACCCGGAATCGCCCGCGTTTCACCTGCCTGACGACTCCCCATGAGACGAGTCTGTGTGCGACCAGCTCGTAGGCGTCTTCGCTGAGCACCTCAAGCCAATCCTGAGGGTGCGTCACGTCTGGGCTTGCCAGAACGTTGTGGTAGACGTGACGCACCGCCGGATCTTCACGGCAGACCTGCACGTCGTCGCCTAGATGGCAGGCTCGGCCAAGCACAGTGCCTGCTGCGGAGCGCGAGTGCCGTGAACCGGATCCCCGCAGCTGCGGGGAGATCAGGCGCTGCGTGACAAGCTTGTTCGCTACCTCGTGGGTCAGCAGATCGCCGTAGAAGGGCATGAGCTCGTCGAAGACCACGACGCGGCTGTCTTCGACCGACATCGTCTCCAGCAGCATCTGCTCGCCGAGCAGCGCGGCGGCGACCACAGTTCTCGTGAGAGTCTCGCCGCAACCACTGCGGCCGTGGAACTCCTCACGTGTGCACAACCACGCCCGGCTGGCGATCAGCAGGTTGGGGTGATGCAGCTTGATGCTCATGCGAGCCGCCCGAGACGTGCCTGCGGTAGCACGATGGCCTCATCCGGCCAACCAGCCACGCAACCCGGCGGAAGGCTCTGTCGTTGACCGACACGCCCCGTGTCGTCTCGCCACGGCCGCGAAGACGCCAGGTGATACTGGCCAGCCGGCGTTGTTGACGCACGGTCGTCGCACGCGGGCATATGTGATCACCTCCAAGGCAGTCGCGGACAAGATCCGCCGACCGGTTCACAGCCGGGGGGATGGCTGCGAACCGGCCCGCCGCCAAGTACTGGGGGACGGCGGCTCTGACGGCGGCCATCGAGCAGTTCCAAAACGGAGATGCTGTGAAGGACCGATCCGACTGCACGATCAAATCGTGTCCAAGTCGCGGGAAATACCCCCGTCCAACCCCCTGTCCTACCCCCGGTGTGGCCGTAACCGCTCCTCTCGCGGCACATCGCGGTCGTACTGTGGACACAGCGTCATAGGCAGGGCTAACAGAGCGATCTGGAGGAGGAGCAGTGGCCGGTTCCGGCGGGAAGGGCAAGAAAGCCAGACCAGCACCGCCTGTTCCGCGTCCCCGGCTTCGCGCTGCGCGACTGGAGCGCGGGTGGAGTGGCGCTGAGCTGGTGAAGCAATTGCTGGCCAGCATGGCACTAGCCGGTGATGCGGCTACTTCGGTGACTTCGGACAACATCTACGACTGGGAGGCCGGACGGGTCCGGCCGAGTGACATCCACCGCAAACACCTCGTGCTGGTGTTCAACACGCGAGCGAGCGACCTCGGGATTCTGTCACCGGAGGAGCTTCAATCGTTGCCGCAGGCACCAGCCACTCCGCCGCTGAGTGAGCACTCGGCCGTGGGCACTCTGGTCGGAGAGGTTGTGGAACAGGTTTTTCGACGACTGGGAATTACGGCAGGACACATGATCACCCGGGAAACGCAAGTTCGCGGACTGCACCTCCGGCTCGAGGCACGGCGCAACGTCAACCGCGGCTCTGCCGCCGGTCTGAGTCTGGACCCGCGGGACGTCGCCACATGCGGCGACAACGTCAGCATGCACGAGCGGTGGTACCAAGACATGCACGCGGGTCAACTGCTCGACTACGCACTGGACCAGCTCAAGGTCGGTGTCGGGCTGCTCGAACCTGCCCAGGCCGACAGCGAAAGGTTCAAGTCACTCGCCTCGGCTGTGGCGCGCCAAGGCCTGCTCGCAGGCCGGCTGGCGTTCTTCGACCTCGGCCAGGCGAGCCTGGCAGACGCGTGTTTCGAGGTCGCGCGGGACGCGAGTGAAGCCGCAGGCGACGACGAGCTCACCGCCGCGATCTGTGTGCACCACGCTTTCATTCCCGGCTTCGCGGGACACAGAATACTGGCGGACCAAGCGCTCGATGCAGGGCTGGGGTACCTGCGGTACGCGACCAGTCCCCTTCTGCGCGCGTGGGCGCATTGCGCGGCCGGCGAGATCTACGGTGCGACAGGCCGTGCGGAGCGCGGCCTGTCCAGCATCAGGACCGCCCAGACTGCCCTGGAGACAGCCGGCGAGAACCCGGTGTGGCTGGACTGGTTCGACCGGTCGAGATTTCTTGGGTTCGCCGGAAAAGCACACCTCGTGGCGGGCAACAACAGCAAGGCAGCGGCGTTGTTGTCGGAAGCACTGCAGTCGTTGGGCGGTGCGAGTGCGAAACAACGTCCCGTGGCTCTGTTCGACCTCGCAGTCGCTCAGAGCGACGACGCCGAGCAGGCGGCGGCCACGGCGCGTCAAGGCTGCGAGGAACTGCTGACCGCACCGTACGCAGTCGGGCTCGAGCGCCTCACGACGGTCATCCAGGCGTTGCAGGGCACGCCGTTCGCCGCAGAAATCGACGAACGGCGGCGCGGAGTCGTCCTCGCGTTGCCCTCGGCCGGTTCCTAGGTCGTCTCAGCCCTCGACTGCGGCGTTGTTGTGCTCGGCGACGAGGCGAGGCAGCGGCACGAGGTCGTCCAGGACGGCGAAGCACGCCTCCTCGACGGCCTCGTCGTGCAAGATAAGCCCCCAAGGGCCCCGTTTGACCAGGACGGTCTGCATCCCGGCCCGCTGAGCGGGCGCGATGTCGTTGTCGATCCGATCGCCGACGTAAAGCACGTGCTCCGCCGCGACCTTCGTCTCCTCGACGGTGCGGTCGAAGAACTCCGGCGACGGTTTCTCGACGCCCCAGCTGTCGGAGGTACGAATCCAGTCGACGGGCAGGTTCAGCCCGTGCAGGAGCTCGCCGGCGCGCGTGGTCTGGTTACCGGCCAGTCCTACCTGGACACCGCTGCGCCGCAGCTGCTTGAGACAGTCGACAATGTCGGGGTACAGGTCATCGGCGGTGAAGGTCTCGGGTTTGCCTGCAGCCGCGCGTGCGGCGCGTTCGGTGGCCAAGTCGAAGCCGGGGCGGAAGATCTGGAACGTCCGGCGGTAGTCCTCGCCGCGGGCGATGGTGGCACCGAACGCCGCCGAGAATGCGTGGCGAGACACGCCGAGGTAGTCCGCCCACGTGCCGTACTCAGTGGTCTCGTCCACGACGATCTCGCCGACGTCGAACACGACGGCCTCGATTCGGGTCATAACGTCCTCCAGTTGATCGGCATCAGCCATGCGGTATCGCACTTCACGATTGCGCCTTCGCTTCCCAGGCTCATCGTGCACACGGCGCGGTCATGGTGTGCGCGCGGGGTCCGCATTGTGCGCGATCGCACCTCCTTCGCCCACGTACCCGGTTGGACAGGGGGTTGGACGGGGGGTTGCGCAGGGGTATCACGTGCGTGCCGCATCGGCTTGACTGAATCGCCTTCTCCCCGCAAGCCACCCGACTCAGCTCTCTGTTCGTGAGCTGAGCAGAACGAGGCACCGCCGTGAACGTATGCGACCGCGCGATCTCGCCCGGCTCAGGTTCTGACAGCGAGATTTGCGTCGATCTCGGCAAACCCTTCGCTGCGATGCTGAGTAACTTCTTGCTCGGCGGCGGGCACAATTTCGCGCTGGATCGCCTCGTCGGCACGAGGCTGCTTCGAGCCGCACCGGGGATGACACGAGCCGCACAGGTTCATCGGGCGTTCATCAATCGAGCGGTCGACTTCCTCGTGCACGCAGGCATCGATCAGTTCCTCGATCTGGGCGCGGGAGTGCCGGCACCAGGCGCCACCCACGACCGCGTTCACGCGATCGCCCCCACGCGGCGGTGATCTATGTCGATCGAGACCCGGTTGTCACCGCACACATCGAGTTGCACATCGACGGCAACCGCATGGTCGCCGTCGTACACGCTGACTTGTGTACGCCAGAGTCGGTGCTGGGCGATCCAGTGATACAGGAGCTGATCGATCCCACTCGCCCGATAGGCGTGGTGATGGCCGCGAGCCTTCATCACCACCTCGGCGACGCGGCAGCGACAGTCGCTGCGTACTGCTCGGCCGTGGCGGCTGATAGTTACTTCGTGATCTCACACCTGACGGCCGACCTCGACCCGGATGCCGCACACGCGGTGCAACACGCCTACAAGGGTGCCAACTATCCGATCATGCCGCGCAGTCGCAGCGAAATCAGGGATCTGTTCACGTCACTCGAGCTGATCACTCCAGGACTGACAGCCCCTGCGCTATGGCGACCGGAATCGAGTCGCGAAACGCCTCATGCCAATGTGTACCTGGGAGGTGTCGGCCGTAAACCCGGCATTGCCGCGTAAGGCTCTTTGCCATGCTGAGTACCCCAGCTCAATGCCTGTTGCATCGCCGTGGCCTGCGCAGCTGTCCGGCGGCATGCAGCAGCGGGTGGCACTAGCCCGCGCGCTGGCGACCCGGCGCGCCCTGCTGCTGGACGAGCCGTTCGCCTCCGTCGATGCCCAGACCCGCTTCGAACTCGAGGACCTGCTGCTGCGGGTCCGGACCGAGCACGCGGTCACCACCGTGCTGATCACCCACGACCTCGACGAAGCCGTCTACCTCGGCGACCGGGTGCTGATCCTGCCCGGCGGACCCGCCACGACCGTTCGGCACCCTCCCGGTCACCCTTCCCTCACCGCGCCACCAGGTCCACACCCGCACCTGCGCCGCCTTCGTCGCCCTGCGCGCCGAGCTCGCGCAGGCCCTGCGACCCGTCTGCGCACCGGTCGGCGCCCAGAACAACCCGAGAAGAACACCTGTGCCGATCGTCCGCGACTTCCTGCTTCCCACGATGTTCCTGCTCAGCGACGACCCTGGGGGCTTCCCACGCCCCCTCCAGCGCCACCGGCATCCACACCGGTCTCGGGCGCGGTATCGCCCTGGCCGCCTCGACCGCACCGCGCAGACGCCACCGGCCCGCACGCCCTGCCCACCGCCACTGGACAGTGGACGCCAACGGCACTCGATTCTTTCGGGCCGGATGATGAATTGAATCCCTCCACCTCAACTGCGATGAGTCGTACTGCGCCTCACTTAATTGAAACCAATCTTTTGGTGAAACATTCCGAACAATACATAGTCGTCGTCGACACGCCCGAAGTTACTGCCCTGCAAGAGAGAATAGACCGAGGAGCACTATGAGCAGCATTGCTGACGTCCGGGCCATCGCCCACAGCCATTCGAACACCACGGAGCACAACACCGCCACCATGATGGGAATGCGCGGCGAACCTGATGTTCCCGTGAGCGTTCCGCAAGAGAGCGTTGTGCTGTCGCGCTCGACGGTGGCGATGTGAGCGTTACCGTGAACTACGAGATCCTGCTCGCTCCACACGGGCAGTCCCATGCGTTCCGTCCAGGTCAAGCCGAGGATTTGCGCGAGGCCGCGTGCGGAGAGCTCGTCCTGGGCGTGCTGCTGCAACCGAACCCAGGTCCCGTTCCGACGTGCGCGACGTGCGCGGTGGCCCTCGGCACGCAGGTGGAGAAGACGCTCTCCGCCCGCGCCCACGCGGTGCAGCAGAAGATCGCCGATGCCGTCGCGACGACGGCCGCGGACGAGATCGACGCACTGATCGCCTCAGCGGACCGGCTCGACGGCCCCGCGCGGACGAACGCGATCCGCGCGCTGGCCGGCAAGAGCCGGGTAGTCCGTATCTGGGGCCGGTGGAGCTCGGCGTCGTCCGTGCTGATGCCGCTGGGCATCGCCTGCCTTGGTGTCGGGATCTGGGACTTCACCACCGCGGCGGTACCGGTCTGGACGCTTCTCACCCTGCTCGCCGGCACCCTCGCCCTCACGGTCAACGTGGTCGGCCTGTGGCGGGCCGTCCACCACGCACAGCACGTCGTCCTCGGTCTGCACCTCACGGCCCAGCACCCAGACCACCGGAGGCCCCGGTGACCGCCTGGGACGAGGCAGCAGACGAGCTGCCACGCGAGGTGAATCCGGACATCCCCAGCGCTGCCAGAGTTTACGACTACCTGCTCGGCGGGGGGCACAACTTCGCGGTCGACCGTCAGCTGGCGGCTGCGCTGCAAGCAGCGCAGCCAGGCGTGGTTCGCATCGCGCGGCAAAACCGGGCGTTCCTGCGCCGGGCGGTGCTGTTCATGATCGACGCCGGGGTCCGCCAGTTCCTCGACCTGGGCTCGGGTATTCCGACCGTGGGCAACGTCCACGAGATCGCCCAGGCCGCCGCGCCCGACGCACGGGTTGTCTACGTCGACCACGAACCGATCGCGGTTGCACACAGCCGCCTGCTGCTGGCTGGCAACCCCAACGCCGACATCGTGGACGCCGACATCACCCGCCCCGAGGACGTGCTCGGCGCCGAACCGGCCCGCCGGCTGCTCGACTTCGACCAGCCGGTCGGGCTGCTGGCCATCACCATCGGCCACTACATCGCACCCGAAGCCGATCCCACAGGCGTCTTCGCCCGCTACCGCGCCGCGCTGGCTCCTGGCAGCCACCTCGCCCTGACCCACCTCACCGACGACTTCGCCGCCATCCGCGGCGAGCAGATCGTCAGCGCGATGAAGTCCTCCCGGGACAACGTCTTCCCGCGCACGCGGGAAGACGTGCTCTCGTTGTTCACCGGCTACGAGCTTGTCGAGCCCGGCCTGGTGACCACCTCGGCGTGGCGGCCCGGCAACGGACCGGGCGGCGCGGGCCCCAGCGAGCAGGACGGCCTGTACGCCGGTGTCGGACGACGCCAGTGACCCACCAGACGCCAGGGTGCCCCGTACTGCGAGCCCTGACAGGAAGTCATGCACCGCACGCACAACCCCATCGCCGGAGTGGTTCTCTTCGCCACGCCGCATCCCAGCGTGGCGACCGACGTGCACCTCAGAGCCGAGGCAATCGGCATGACCCCATCAGCACGCGGCCGGCACCGACCGCGTGCTGATGGGCACGCACGATGCTGGGATCGGCCGAGATCTCCCGGCTCGGCTCGTCGATCGCCTCTGCGATCACTCGTGCCTGGAACACCAACATCGTGACGGTGCCGTTGCGCGGGCACCGCCAGAACCGGTTGCAGACCCTCGTCCACGGCCCGCACCGCTCGGGCAGATCACGCCACGACACCCCGGGGCGCGGAGGCACCGGACCCAGTGGCACACGGAACCAACCCACCGCACCCCCGATCCCCGTCTGTACCCCGACCACAATCCCGTTGAAAGGCGAGAACACCCGCTCATGCGTCTCCCCACCCGCCGCGGCCACCGCTATGCCGGTGCCGCTGTGCGCAGCGACCGCATCGTCACCACTTCTGTGCGCACGTGGACTCCACCGGACGACTCGTACCCGATCACCCTCATCGGTGTCCTGCACATGGCCACCGCGGACTACTACGCGAAGATCGTCGAGCTCGCGAACGCCGACCCTGACGCGGTGGTGCTCCACGAGGGGGTCCGGCCCAGCAACATCGACAACGACGGTGCCGGGCAACTCAGCTCCACGGAGCGCCAGGCGGTGAACGTCGATCTGCAGGCAGGCCCCAGCGCGGCGCACCGTCAGACCGCGGACCTGCTCGGCCTGGCCCTGCATGAACCGACCCTGCTCCCGCACTACAGCCGCCCGAACTGGCACCGCGCCGACCTGGACCAGATCGACTTGATGCGCGCCATCGGCATCGACCCGGCCGCCCGTACGGCGATCAACGGCAGGCCGCTGCTGGTCAACACGGCGATCACGGCACAGGCACAGACCGCGGCCGCCGTCGCTCGACGCGGCGACGCAAGCCCCGTGAACGTCGAGGAAGAACGCGCCGAGACCCAACGTCTCGCCCGGGATATCGTCGCCGGCACAGCCGCCACCCAGCCCGGTCGGATGGCCGCAGCCATCGCGCGGCTGGCGCGGGCGGCCGAAACCGACCCCGCGACGCGGCTGCAGATGATGGACCACGAGCGCACCAAGCTTCGCTGGGCAATCGGCGGAGTTCCATGGCCGCGGCGCTTCCTGAGCGTCCTGATCTTCGGTGTGCCGCGGCTGATCATCTCACTGCGCAGGTCGCCGACCCAGGCGACCGCGCAGCACCGCCACAAGGTCATCCACGACTGGCGCGTTTTCCACGTCATGAGCATGGCCATGCGCCACGCCCGGACCGCGCCGGTAGTCGTGATCTACGGAGCCGCCCACACCCAGGCACAGAGCGAATTCCTCGCCCGCAACGGCTGCACCCAGACCGACGTGTCGTGGCTGGAGGGGCTGTCCCTGGCGAACCCGAAAGGCAAGCAACGCAAACGCGTCCTGGCCGAACTGACCGCGCTGCTCGCCGCCCGCGTCGAACAGCGCACGCGGCACACCACGCACGCCGACCAGAACGCCCGTACCGTGGACAGCCAGGCTGAGGCCGCCGGGAACCCTGAGAACACCGTGGTTCTCGCCGCCGATGTCGGAGCCGCGCCGACCACTGACCGCTAGCAGCAGGTCACGAAACCCAGCAGGGTCGTCCGGTGTCTCACCGGGCGACCCTGCCATTCTGTCGAGCACCTCCGATTCAGGCGTCGGCGGGCAGGACGCGCTGCTCCGGCCGCGCCATGCTCGGCGTTCGGTAAGCGCGCTACCGTGCTCGCTGCAGCTCAGCAGTGGCGGGCTCGAGTCCTCCACGACCGCCGCCCCTCCCCTTTGCCGAAGTTCTGCACGCCGGCCGAGGTACTGTCCTGGTACGCGTCGCACCAACCGTGGCCGACGCCGTCCGGGCTAGGATGCAGCAACTCAAGTCCGCTCGCCCGCCCATTCGTACGCATTCGTTGAGCGAGCCACGCGCGTTCCACAGCGGTCGATGCTGTGATGGAAAGCGAGCTTCACGATCGTGAACCGTCGTGAGATATCGCCGATGCTGACTGATCTGTGCTGCCGGACCGGTGCGCGGTTTTGCACGCCCGGAACCGCCCGCCGCGTCTATAGCCGACTGCGGAGCCGCAGCGGCTGAACTTCCTCGCGCGGCAGACCTTGGTCAGCATCGCGTCGACGGCCTCGCGGAACGGCGTGTCCCAGCGCATCCGCTCGTGGATCTGGGCAGCGATGGCCACGATCTGCTCAACCGCCGCTACGACGTCGGCCGTCGCCTTTAACATCGTAGGAAGTGCTCCCTGACGTTCTCGTCGGGCAACACCTCGGCAATGTCGCGTCGCCAGGTCCGGCTTTGTGTGGTGTTCGCCGAGCGCGCTGCCCTGTCTCATGCTCCAGTTCGATACCAGGGCATCCGCATGTACGACGGGCTTGGGCGTTGGCTTGGAGGAGTCCTTTCGCTTAAGCGTGGGCAAGGCCGGACCGAGGTGATCGAGGGTGCAGCGCACCTCGACCGCGGTCCGGAGCAGCCCCGCGTGCGCGGGAAAAACAATCCTGGTCAGGCTACGGCTGGGTCCGACCTATGAGGGTGTTCGGCAGGGCGCACAGGGTCGCAACAGGCATCAGGGACGATGCGCCCGCCATCAGCAGCGACCGTCAGGGCCCGAAGCGGAGTGGTACGGCCGCGCCAGTCAGGCCACCGCACTGCATTCCCTCCATCAGAACCTCGCCGTGGTCGCGGAACTCGACGGTGTTCAAACCTGCTTGCCGTCAGCGGTATCGTTGTGGCCCATCAAGATCACAGGGGGAGGGGACAGAACGATGCAGCAACAGCACACCGCGGTGAACTCATGGGCTGCGGCGGCGAGTGTCCGCGAGTACCTCGCACGAGGCGGCGTGCTCCCGGCTGTCCACAGCCCCGTGCCGCTCGACGCCGGAGAGCACGCCATTGCTGTCCTCAACCACCACACCGGCTCGTCCTTCCACTACGAGCGGTACCTCTGGGCCGAGGTGATCGTTTCCACCCCAGGACCGAGCGTCATCATCGGACCCCCCGCGTTCGTGGTCGGCGCCGTCGCGATGAACGCACTGCGGCGTTCACGAGCGCAGCACCAGGCCCAAGCGGCCGCGGGATGGCAGTGGCGGTCATCCCCGGTCATGGGGGTCACGCTGACCACGAAGCGGTTGTGGGTGCATCTATACGGAACCGAGCGGCAGCACTTCACGTTCGACTCGATCACCGGGCTATGGATGCACCACAGTTCGATGACGCTTGAGTTCGCGCAGGCAGCGGCAATGCGACTGTCCGGCGCTGCGGTGCCATGGCTGGCTGCGGTGATCGCGCACTACCGCCGAGGTGCAGGCGTTGATCCCGCGTGCTTCGACTGGTCAAACGCAGCCGCAGGCTGACCGACCCGGTCTAGTAGCTCGAACCTGGGTCATGGTTGAGCAGAAGGACGCCGGGGCGAGGGATGTTCTCGACGTCGCGCCTGAAGCACCTCGTCCGTGCGGCTCGCGACTCCGCGCGCCGAAGCGCGCGGGTGACTGCCGAGAGCCCTCGCCCCAGCCTTCTTCCCCACAACCTAAGCGTGAATCCGCGCTCGTCGTGAGAGCACCAGATGCTACTCCTCAGGTCGCAGACGAATGCACCACGTCCGCTGCGTGTGGCGCCCGTCGTACTCTAGGCACGCCGTGGCGGCCGATCCGTCGCGGATATTGGCCAGCGTCCGGCGCTGCGGGCCACTGTGCCCTGGGCGTCGGCCATCAGCTCGCCCGGTGCGACGCCGCGCGTCCGCCGACCACAACCAGCAGCGCCCGCCGCGCGGTGGCTATCCCGGCGGGCTATCTGGCGGTGCTGGCCCAGGCCATCGAACGCGGCAACACCGGGGCCTGCGAGAGCTTCTTCACCGACACCGGCCGCGCCCAGTTCGGCCAGGCCCACGGCGCGGCGGGCTGCGCCGATGTCCTGTTCGGATGATGGTGGCCGTGTTCGGACCTGGTTGGCGGAGGTAGTGACGGAGTTCGGGGCTACACGGCGGGCCGGTGCCGGCGGCACCGGGATCAGCCGGAAGAATGCCCGGCGTGCCCGAGCTGGAGCTGGTCTTCGGGGGCGCTCCGGCCGCCCCGGTCGAGGCCTTCGAGGTCGCGTTCGCGGACGATGACGGTAAGCAGCGCCTGGAGCTGACAGCCGCCCTGTCCGTGCCGTTCGAGGCGTGCCGCCCGGTCCGGGAGTTTGCCTCGTACAAGGGCCAACGCCATCTCTCCGGCCAGTGGTGGACAGCTACAACCGGCACGTTGGTGGGCTACGAGTCCTGGCTGGAACGCGACCGACTGGTGCTGCTGGGCTTCGAACCGGAGGTGGTCGGGATCGCCTCACAGCCGTTCTGGCTGTTCCTCGAGGCCGAGAACGGCAAGCGCCGCTTGCACACGCCGGACTACTTCGCGCGGCTGGCGGACGGCTCCGTGCTGGTGCTCGATGTCCGCCGGCCCGACCGGATCAAGCCGAAGGACCAAGCCGCGTTCGATGCGACCAGGCAGGCCTGCGCCCTGTTGGGCCGGTGCTACGAGGTCGCCGACGCGCCGCCATCGACGCTGCTGGCCAACATCCGCTGGTTGGCGGGTCACCGGCATCCGCGCCACGACCTCGTCGAGGTCTCTACCGCACTGCGCGGTGTTCGCGCACCCGACCGGGCTGCTCACCGGCGCGGAGAAGGCGGGCAACCCGACCGCGGTCCTGCCGGTGCTGTCTCACCTGCTCTGGCGCCAACTGCACGCCGAGCTGTCCATGCCACTGCACACCGACGCGGTCGTGACGGCGGTGAGCGCCTGATGAGCGCGCCGCGGCCGGTGCTGCGGGCCGGCGACCGGATCGGCTTCGACGGCGGCGAACACCTCGTCACGGGCCTGGCAGGCATCCAGGTGCGGCTGCGCGCGGATTCCGGCAGCGAGCGGGTGATCCTGGCCGGGCACCTGATGGTGGCCCCGGACTTCGAGCTACTCGACGCAAGAGCAGAAGGCTGCCTGGCGGTCGCTGATCGCCACACTGGAGCGGTCGCCGCGGCTGCACCAGCATCCGCTTGGCACCCTGGTCGAGCTCGTCGACTACCTCTACGAACGCGCCGGCGGCGCGATCGGCAGCCTCTCCACGCTCATCCGCGGCGCCGCCCGCCTCGCTGTCGACGACGAGACCGAACAGATCACCACAGACCTGCTCGACATCGTTCCGCTGGACCGGGCCGCGACCAGCATGACCCCCGCACGGCGCCGCCAGGCAGGCTCGGCGGGCAAGCGCTGATGGTTTCCCGCCTTCCCATCACGATCCGACCCGCGTACCAGGAGATCACCGTTCCCCACCTCGTCGGATCGCTGCCCTGGCGGCGCCTCGCAGCCGGCGGGCCCGGCGACCAATGCGAGTTCGCCGCCGAGATCGCCCGCCGCCTCGGACAACCCGACTATCGCCCACGCGCGTTCCAGGACCCCATCGCGCACTGGGTCGAACAGAACAGCTGGCGGCCACCCAGTCTGCCCTACATCGACTATCGCGGCCTCAGGACCTTCGGCGGAGCCACCTTCCGCAAACCCACCCAGGACAGCGACAACAAACTCCGCACCAGCGCGCTCTGGTTCAGCCGCCACCGCCGCGAAGGCGACGCGATGCTGCCCCACCGCACCGTCACACCGGTGCTTCTGCGCGACTGGTCACGCAAGCTCGTACTGTTCACCGCAGCGCTCGAACTCATCACGAACAACACCAGGACTCAACCGCTCAAGCCGCTGAAACCGCCTACTGGCAACAAGTTCGCAGCCTTCAAGGCCCGCGATTGGGTCCGACCAGAACCAGCGCCGTCGCCTTCCTTCGATACCGCCGTCGAACCAGTCACCTGGCCAACACGGTCCAGCCTACGAGCGCCCCAGGCACCCGGCCACGACTTGCTCAGGAGCACCGCGGCTACAACCGCGCGCTCACCAATCCGCTCCGCCAGGCGGCCGTCACCGAACCTCCAGCTAGCGGTGGAGTTGCGATTTGACCGAGGACGAACGAATGCTCATCGCGTGGACGCGTCTGATGGCGAAGGCCGCCGGCGGCGGCATCTACGCACTGCTGCTGGATCAGGGAAGGCTGTTCACACCATCTTCGACGCCGATCGCTCGTTCTGGTCATCGGGGAGACTGTTTCCGAGCGGCATCGTTGGCGGATTGGCCCGAAACCGTTGTGGTGGAAGGCCTCGCTCTACGAGCTGGCACAGGCATTATAGGCATTGAACATGCGTGGCGTGCCGCCGATTCAGTCGCGCTCGATGCAACCTGGTCGGATGGGCTTGCCTACTTAGGACTGCCTTTGGTCGACGCGTTCCGACGGCACCGACAGGATCACGGCTACTGGTCAGTGTTGTGGAGTCCTGCAAGCAGGGACCTCGCGCAGGGGCTTCCAGAAACTGCTCTCGCCTCGATCGGGCGTCCCCTCCACATCGAAACCACCAACTAAGTGATCAGTTCAAAATGAGCTGGCGTGTCGGCTTTGCCTACGGGACGGGACATTCCAAGATCATGGTGTGCGTGAGGAGGTCTTGACCGACGAGCTCTGGGCTCGGTTGGAACCGTTGATCCCGATGTCCCCGAGGCGTTTCCGCTATCCGGGTCGCCGGCGTGCCGACGACCGGGCCGCGTTGGAAGGCATCCTCTACGCGGTGCGCACGGGCATCGGCTGGAACCGGCTGCCCACCGCCTTGTTCGGTGCCTCGGGCTCGACCTGCTGGCGGCGGTTGACCGAGTGGCACGAGGCCGGCGTCTGGCAGCAGCTGCACGAGCGACTGCTCGCCGAACTGCGTGTCGCCGGGCTGCTGGATCTGTCCGCGGCTCTGGTGGACTCCACCCACCTGCGCGCTCTCAAAGGGGGGTCCACACCGGGCCGAGCCCGGTCGACCGCCGCAAGCTCGGTTCCAAGCATCACCTGATCACCGACGCGAGCGGGATTCCGCTGGCCGTCACGCTCACCGGCGGCCACCGCAACGACGTCACCCAGCTGATCCCACTCATCGACGCCATCCCACCCATCCGCGGATTGGTCGGCAAGCCACGCCGCCGGCCACGGCGGATCTATGCCGACCGTGGCTACGACCACGACAAGTACCGGCGCCTGCTCCGCGCCCGCGGCATCACGCCCGTCATCGCCCGACGCGGCGTCGACCACGGCTCCGGCCTGGGCACGGTCCGCTGGCCGGTCGAACGCACCTTCGCCTGGCTCAAAGGCTTCCGACGGCTCCGCATCCGCACCGAGCGACGAGCCGACGTTCACCAAGCCATCCTGAGTCTGGCTTGCTCGATCATCTGCCTGCGTAAACTCATTCTGAACTGATCACTAAGTCCGGACAGCAACTGCTCACATCGTTCGGACCTACCTGGCGGACCGCTCGTCAGCCGCTCAGCACCGCCATCTTCAAGCGGACAGGACAGCCGAGGCGATCATCGCACCGCGCGCCCAGGCCACCGACACCGCCAGCTACGGCAATCCGCGCGGCGCGGTGGTGATTGCCACCGCGCCGGGACACGCGACGGTGAACCTGCGCTAGTCGACATGGGTCAGTGCGCCCACGGGCACGTTACTGCCGGGCTTGCAAATCGGGCGCCTGACGCTGCGCACCCAGAGCAGTGGGGTCGACTAACTCGTGAAGGGCTACTCCCCTGCTGATCTTCCAGCTTTCTTTGCCTTGCAATAAAAAAGCCCGGTGCATTCTATCTGTGCTACTGTTCTTCTTGTTGGTTCCGGGTGTCGCGACCAGGACCCAGCAGCCCGCGACAATCCCAGCAGCCGGAGGAAAACGCACGTGAGCAGGATCATCGGAAGAACCGGCGACCTGACGGTCGAGGTGGCGGTCCAGGTCGACGTCAACCACGGCGAGGTCGACCAGTTGGCCGTGTTCATTGAAGGCGAAAAGGTCGAGTGGACCAGGGTTCACGAAGTGCACTACAACGGTGGTGGCAAAACCTGGCTCGACCTGCGGCGGGCCGCGTGGCACGCGACCCGCGCGGGATCGCCCGAGTTCGTCACCACGGTGGACCGCTGGTACGGCCACGCCGAGGGGTACGCGGAAGGCGGCAACATCACGGGAACGGCGGAGCTGATCCAGCCCGGCATCCCGTACGCGGCCGAGCTGAACCCGTCGATGTGGTTCGCTCACAGCGAGCCGGGCACCACGACGCGAGCGGCCGCGCGGGCCACGGTCGCCGTCCGCGTGTTCCACACCTGTAACTGGCAGTCCTACGGCCCCAAGGCGGTGGTCTGCGCACTCAAGGCCTACCGCGCGGCCATCCACCACACCCGACGCGGCGCGTTCGACGTCCTGCTGCGCAGCCTGCTGACCGACCTGCGGCACCTGGCCGAGGCCTACGGAATCCGACTCGACAGCGGATGGCGACGCGGAGACGGCGGGCTGGTCTCCGACTTCGCCGACGTCTACACGGAGATCGGCACTGCCGCGCGTACCCGGTGGGCGCCACTGCTGGCCGAGACGGGGCGCTCCGCCGAGGACGTAGAGCGCGAGGCTTTCGAGGCCTTCCTGGCCGACTTCCGCCTCACCTGATGACCTCGGGGGTGGGTGGGCAATCGTGCCTGCCCACCCCGGTTCGAGGCAGCCACAGCCCAGACACAGCACCCAGGGGCCGGCGCGAACCCTCGCGTGTCGCCAGCCTTGACCTTCCACATCTACGCCAAAACGGGCGGTTTGACGCGATCAAATCATCCAGGCACCCCGCTGATGCCATCGCGGCCCCAGGCACTTCACTACCTGCGCTTCTGCCTTCTGCGTTCTATCTGCGCTACTGTTCTTCTTGTTGGTCGCGGGTGTCGCGCCCGGACCAGCAGACCGCGACAACTCCACGGAACAAGGGAATGCCCATGCCTGAAACGAACAGCCGGCCCGTAATCGAGGTGGCGATCGGTGTTGACGCCTGCGACTCGCGACTGGAGGACATGGTGGTGATCGTCGACGGACAGCTGCTGCGTCCGGATCGCTACTGCATGGTGTTCTACGGCGCCTCGCACACGTCGCAGGTCGCCTTGCGGGACGAGGCCTGGAACCACACGCGCGAAGGCTCGAAGACCTACACCGAACTGCTCGATGCCTGGTACGCCAGCGCGGAGGGCTACGCGGAGCAGGACTTCACCGGCCGTGCCGCGTGCCTGCAGCCGGGCGTGGAGCGCGGAAAGGACCTGGAGCCGACGCTGTGGCTGACCGGCAGCGAGCCCGGCAGCCTGTCGCGTCGAGCGGCGCACGCAGCCGCCGCCGTCGCCGCGTTCTTCACCCACCAGCCGCGCGTGACCGGACCTACCTCGCTCGGCGTCGCGCTGGAAACCTACGGCGAGCTGGTCGAGCTCACCCCGGAGCAGAACTTCGCCGCTCTGCTGTGCAGCCTGCTGACCGACCTGCGGCACCTCGCCGAGGCCTGTGAGATCCGCCTGGAGTCCACGCCCGGCCCCACGGAGCCGCTGGCCGAGGATCTGCGCGCGATGCTTGCCGCGATTCGTCTCTCTGCGCAGGAGTTCTGGACCGGCACCTTGCGCGCCTGCAAGACGACGTTGCGGGACATCGAGTATCGGGCGTTCCAGGCGTTCTTGGACGACTGCTGCAAGTAACCAGGGTGCGGGACCGGTGGCACGACCATGCCCCGGTCCCGCACCACTTTTTTCTTGCCGGTCAACGGTTTCATTGCGCCACTCCGCACTTTGCATTCTATCTGCGCTACTGTTCTTCTTGTTGGTTCGGTTGTCGCGACCGAACCAACGGACTGCGACAACCGACCCGAAGGGGAACGATCACATGTTCAGCTTCCACGGCACCGACTTCACCGTGCTCACGCCTCCCAGCCCCGCCATCGTGGTCAAGGCGGTCGACGCCCAGCCGCAGGTGCCCGCGATCTCCTGCTACGACCTCGACCCCGACGTGTGGCTGGGCGATGGCACGCGGCGTGGGGGCAGCTGCCGCGAGGACCAGGCACACGACAACACGCTGCACGCCGGACTCGCATTGCACGCCGTGTTGCGGTTCGAGGACCGGTTCTCGTATACGGACGGGCCCGCGGCGGAGGCGGCCGAGATGGCGATGCAGGCCTACCGCAGCGCGGCCGACCTCTGCGACGAGGAGGACAGCGCGATCCTGCGGGAGCTGTTCGCCGGGTCGCTGCACCTGATGGACGCACGCGGGATCGACCTGCACGCGACGCCGGCGACAGGCCTGCAGAAGCTGCTGCGCACGATGCTGTTCGAGCTGGAGAACCTCTGCCGGGGACCGTGGGCCGCGCGTTTGGCAGCCGAGTACAGCGACTTCGAAGACCTTCTCGTGGCTGCGTGTGACGACTACCGCGGGCAGATCGTCCGCGACACGCCGGGACACGCCCCCACGACCGGCCCGGCGCCTGCCTGACCTTCACACCGCCTGTTCCACCTGCCGGTCCGGTTGTCGCAACCCGGACCGGCAGGACCGCGACAACCGGCAACGAGAAGGACCAGAACCACCGATGAACGACTGCCTGATCTGCGAAATCATCGACGGCGCCCTGCTCATCGTGGTGGCGAAGTGGCCCGAGGCCGTGCTGATCGAGCCGCTCGACCGGACCAGGGCGAACCACTGGCTGGTAGTGCCCCGCGAGCACATCGAGGACGAGAAATGGGACCCGCACGCGATGGCGGCGTCTCGCGCTGGCCCTGAACCTCGCCGGGAACGAAGCGAGCATCAGGCGCCTGGTCATACCCGGAGGACCCTCGCGCCCCCTGCGTCACGTGCTGCTGGAGATCGTTCCGCACGTCGACACGGCACCGGCCGAAGGGGCTCGGCCGATGAGCAGCACTCTGCCAGCGAACGGGAACTGAACGCCTTGCAAGCCTCCGTGGCCGTGCCGACCGAGCCTGGATATCCCGACATGATCGGCACGATCGCGCAGTGCGACACCGCCGTTGCCCTGGCGCGGTTTCTGGCCATCGCCGGGCGCATGGACGACGCGATGCGACTGCTGACCATGTACGGGATGTACTACGACGCCGACCAGCTCCACTATGACCTGCGCCGCAGGCGAGCCGCAGAACTGCTGTCCGACCTCCACAACGACTGAAGGGCCAGACCACTGAGGGACACCTGCCAGACCTGCGAGCTCACCGCCGATAGGAGTTGCGCCCCCGTGGCCGGCGAACTGTCGAAGTGCCTGCTGCGCGCCTTGTTCGGCAGTTACCAGCAGCCGCACACCCTCGACCAGATCCGGGTCATGGCGGAATGGATCAAGGCCCAGGACACCGCGTTCACGACGCTGCAGGCCAACGCGGCCGCCGGAGAGCTGCTGGGACGTCTGCCGAGCTACTCCACGACCTACAAGTATGTGCAGGGACTGCGTCGACTCGGCCTGGTGCGCGAGATGCACGCGAAGGGCGCGAAGACCCACAAGTGGTTGCACGCCGATCGCGCTACCGACCCGAGCATCTGACTGGTCAGCCGATCACACCTCCGCGCTGCGGTCTATCTATGCCGTAGTTCTTCTTGCTGGTTCCGGGTGTGGCGACCCGGAACCAGCAACACCGCGACACCATCAGGAACTGCGGAGAAACCCAGACGAACACGATCAAGAGGCTTGCCGTGCCGTTCACCATGACCTCTTTGATGAGGTGCGGCTTCACCCACTTCAGCGGTCCTGCCCGGACTGCGGCGCTTACCTCGCCGCAGGCACCGCGGAGTTCACCGAGCACCTCACGGCAGAGCACACGTGCGCCCCGAGGACGTGCGGACCACGGCAATGGTGTGGACGCGCACAACCCCGGCGAGCCCGTTGCGGTGCCGATTGGGGCTGGACGTGAACAGCGTGATCATCGCCGCCAGCGCGGCCGCGTGCGGATACTGCCGCGAGTACGGCCCGATCGGCGACCTGTGCCCGGTCCCGTCGCGCACGCGCTGAGGCAACTGAACCAGGAGGTCGAGCTCAACCGGCACACCGCGTCCGCCGCCTCAGTCAGCACTCCGCCGCCTCCCCGCTGGGACATAGTGCGGGCCGAAATTCTGGAGCGCATCACGCGCGGAACCTTGCAGTCCCTGGGCCTGGTGCACGTCCGCACGGACCGCACACCGCGGACCGTCCTGGGCAAGACCGGCACCCAGCACGTCGCCTCCTGCCACAAGGACGCCACCACGAGCCCCGAGCGCGACACCGCAACCGAAGCCGCTCATGACGCCGAGACGCACCACTGCGACCCGGAACGGGTGCCGGCCGTGGCGGTGCCGTCGACGGAACTCGGCAACACGGCTCCCGCGATCGCGGCGCATCACGAGGAGCAGGCCGACGTGCCCGGCGGCCACGAGGAGCAGATCGCCGTGCTGGCCGACTCGTTACGACCGTAAATCGGCGACATCCTGTACATGGGCACATTCACCGCCCCGCGAACCTGTCCGAAAAGAAAGCGCTGTCGGAGATCGAGAGCCGCTTCGAACGCCTGCTCGACGTCTGACACAAAGGATCGGAAAGAAGCGAGGGGCCAGCCCAACCGCTCTTGCGAGCGGGTCGCGAGGCTGACCCCTCTGTATCGCGACAACCCAGCACAGCTGGGAACGACACAGCGGCATTGTACCGCCGCTGGAAAGACCGATGAACCTTCTGCGACCATCCGCCGGCGTGACCACGCCCACGGCCGCCAGCCAGATCGTGCGCCTTCCCGACGAGGGACCGGCGCACCACGTCCTGACCCTGCGTCTCGGCGGCGACGACGTCGCCTACGTCAGCGCCTGGGCCCACCAGGGAGTGATCCATGTCGAGCGGGTGCACACGACGCCCGCACCGCCGCCAGGGTCACGCCTTCCGGCTGTTGGCCGCCCTCTTCGACCACCTCGCGGGCAGGACGTTCGCGCTGCGCCCGCGCGCGTTCGAGTTTCCCGAGGTGACCGCCGAGCACCGACCACCAGACACCGAGGAACTGACCGCCTGGTCCACCCGCCTCGGCTTCCGCCACGCCGACGACGGCCGCACGCACCTCATTCCTGACTAGGAAACCATCTCAACGCGCGGCCCGAACCGCACTCTGCGTTCTATCTGTGCTACTGTTCTTTTTGTTGGTCAGGGCGTCGCGACCCTGACCGCAAGAACCGCGACAACTACACAGAGGGGAAACCCTGATGCCGGAGAACAGGCACCGAGAGGCCGAGGCGGCGTACGTGCTGTCCACCACGGTGATCGTGGCAGGGGAGCAGGTCACCGACATCGACCTTCAAGGCTGGGCAACCCAGTTTCCAACGGTCAGGCTCCAGCTCGGGCCGGTGCTGTGCCGGGTTAACCAGCCGCACCTGACCGTGCCACACATCTACGACGTGTGGCGTGGCGCAGCAGTGATCGCCAGGCGACTGCCGCAGGCACTGCCCGCGACGGCGATCGGGCATCCGTCGCTGCACCAGCACGTGGCCGGAGTCGTGCTTCTGGTCGACGCGCTGCCGGGTATGTCCGCACGACTGGTGCACCCGACAAAGCAAATTCGGCGTCCGCTGCTGGAGATCCGCATGGGACCGATCACGTGGCTGGTGCTCGACCGGGCCGCATGGGAGTCGATGACCAACAACTGGGGCAAAGCTCTTGATGCAGTAGCGCCACACCGCGAGTGGTCTCGGTCCACCTGATACAGCGGAATCGGAGCGGGTGGGAGACCTCGAACAAGGTCTCCCACCCTCCCGGTTATCCACATCAGCGGAGTTATCCACAGATCCACTGGACGATCCGCCTGGGCACAGCGGAACACGGAAACGCGAAAACGCACACCGCGCCATCCTCAAAACACCTCAGGAGAAGCCCATGAGCCCGCACACCTGGCAGCTGCTGGACGAGCACGCCGGCTCGCCCCAGAAGGCCGGCCGCGGCGCCACCACGCACGCCCAGTCCCCCAGCGTGGGGACCGGCGTCACGCCGGCCATGTCCCCCTCGAGGACCGTGTTCGCGGCCGGCACCGCGGCCACCGCGGCGGCTGCCCTCGAGGAGGCGTTCGACGCTGCGGAGCTGCGCGTCCTGACCACAGCCACACCGTTCGTGCTCATGGCGGCCGGTCAGGAGCTGCACGTGTCCCCCTCGCCCGCCTCGCAAGAGCTGTCGCTCACGCTGCTCGCCGAGCTGCGCCGTGACCTGCGGGCCGAGCTGCGGGGGGTCGGCCGATGATCCGCGCCGGCCGCAGTGTCGTCGACCGGGCCGAGATCGGGCAGCTGCACGGGATGACTCCGGCGACCGCAGAGCGCGAGAAGCCCTGGGCCGCCAACGGACATCCCGCTCCCGTCTACGCCCGCAAGCCGCGGCTGTGGGACGCCGAGCAGGCCGCGGCCTATGCCGAGGGCAAGCCCATCCCGGCGCTGCCCGCCGACGACTCGCCCGACGACCTGCTTGACCACTACGAAATCGCGGCCCTGCTCGGCCTGGACCCCAGCTCGTGGCGCACCGGCCGCTCTCGCGGTACGTTCCCCGAGTCGGACGACATCAGGCATGGCGTGCCGCTCTGGCGGCGCGGCACCGTGATCGCATTCGACCAGTTCCGCAAGGAGCGTGGCGGCAGCAATCCTGCCGGCCGCCCCAAGGGCGTCGCCCAGCGCCCGCGCGTTGACGCGGTCGCGCTGCGGCAGCAGATCCGCACAATCCTCAAGCGGCACGCACGCGCCGGCACGAAGCCACGTCAGATCGACATCGCCGAGGAGCTCGGCGTGCACGTCGAGACCGTGCGCAACCACCTGAAGGCAATCAAGAGCGAGGACGCCGCGCCGGCCTCCGGCACTCCATCCACACGACTGAACAAAAAGCGGTGAAACGCCAAGTTGCGCCCGCTGAGCTGTGGCTGTTTCCGCGCCGATGCGGAGACTGCGATGTAATGCGAGTACTTCGACTGGTTGCTCGGGCTATCCAAAGCTGCGCTGTGCGTCGACCTCATTGAACCCCGGCCTGCCTTTGACGAATCCCACAGGTCATAAATTGTGGCTATATTGAATGTAATCAAATCGGAGGTGACGCTCCGATTTGGCGACTTCTTCCCCGCAATTGACTCAGGGATTCTCATGCTCACAATCGCCGACCATTTCGCAGGGGCGGGAGGCAGTTCCCAGGGATTCGAATCGATCGACTGGGTAAGCCTTGCCCTGGCGATCAACCACTGGGATGTTACTGTTCGCAGTCACGCGCTGAACTTCCCGAATGCCGACCACGCGATCACCAACCTGTCCGTGGTGCCGCCGCGTTACTTCAAGCGCACCGATCTCGCCTGGTTCTCTCCTGAGTGCACTAATCATAGTGTCGCCAAGGGAAAGAAGCGGAATTCGAAAGCTGACCCGACGGCGGTGCGCTCGCGAGCCACGATGTGGGATGTCGTGCGGTTCACGGAAGCGCATTTGTACGAGGCCATCATCGCGGAAAACGTCGTCGACATCATGTTCTGGGAGGAGATCGACGACTGGCTGCGGAGCATGCGCAATCTCGGCTACACGTACCGGATCGTCTACGCGAACTCCATGCACTTCCCGTCCGCCAACACCGCGGCCGCTCCGCAGTCGCGCGATCGGTGCTACGTCAGCTTCACGAAGGTGGGCAACAAAGCGCCTGACCTTCAGCTGCGTCCCCCGGCCTACTGCGCGTCGTGCGACAAGGTGGTCGCGGCGATGCAGGTGTTCAAGAAGCGCACCAGCAAGTGGCCCTGCGCCCAATGGGGCAAGTACGGCCTGCGCAACCAGTACGTCTATCGCTGCCCCAACTCGACCTGCCGCAACGCCGTCATCGAGCCCTTCACGGTCCCGGCGGAGACGATCATCGACTGGGACTCGCCGGGTGAGCGCATCGGCGACCGAGCGACCGAGCTCAAGCCCGCCACGCTCGCACGCATCCAGATCGGCCTCGACCGGTTCGCCAACCCGTTCGTGCCCTTCATCGCCGAGCTGCGCGGCGGCGGCTCCCGCAAGAAGGTCCGCCCGATCACCGAACCGTTCGCGACCATGTGCGCCTCGGGCCGGCATCACATGTTGGTGCGCAACAACGGCACGCGCGGCGCCAAGGACGGCAACATGTGCAGTCTGGTCACCGAGCCCGCGCGCACCATCACCACCCGCGGCCACCAGTCGCTGGTCGGCTGGGAGGGTCCGGCACCGGCCATCAAGGACTGCACGTACCGAATGCTTACCGTGGACGAGATCCGCGCGGCGATGGCCTTCCGCGAGGGCTACCTCCTGGAAGGAACCCAGACCGACAAGATCAAGCAACTCGGCAACGCGGTCACCCCGCTCTCCGCAGAGTTCTTCGTCGGTCGAGTCGCTGAATCCCTCGGGTATCCGCCGGTGGAATACCCCGACGACTACGGCCTCACAGCCTGACCCGGATGGAGCTCCGGATTCTTCTCCGGAGCTCCATCGCATTCTGCCGCCGAACAGCGCACATTCACCGAAACCATGTCTCACGGAAATCGGATAGAGTAATTCTTGTCGGCAAGCGGGCGACGGGCTCGCTGTCGACATATTCGATAACGCCAATCTTCATGGAGATTTCCATGAGCGAGGAAACTCGTCTCACTGTTCGCCCTGCAAAATTACTGACACAAAACAGTCAGTTGCGAGCCCTTGGAATCTACAACTGGACCCTTCCGGCATGGGCCGACCGATTCGAGGACGACGGCTCCACCTTCAACACATGCCCATCGGCAGGCGTGTGCGCAAAGCTCTGCTATGCGCGGGTCAACTCCTACCGCTACCCCATTGTCCGACGTAGACACCAGCAGAATCTCCGCTTCGTCCTCGACGACCTGCCCGGCTGGGAGGAGGCGATGACAGCCGAACTCAGACACAGGAAGTTTCGTGGCAAGTGGATCCGCATTCACGATGCTGGCGACTTCTTCTCGGACGACTACCTGTCCGCCTGGCTTCGCATCATGACCGCTTGCCCCGACTCCATTTTCTACGCCTACACCAAGGAAGTTCCGAGATTTAAGCGCCTCGTGGAGCCCGAATATCCATGGAACTTCAAATGGGTGTACTCACTCGGCGGTAAGTACGACTGGATGCTCGATCCCGCCTACGACCGGGTCGCCGACGTGTTCCCAACCGAGGAAGACATCGCCGAGCTGGGCTGGTTCTCCCAGCTCGATGACGACCGGCTCGCCGTCATCGGCCCAGCCCCGGTCGGAATGGCGAGCAACCGCATCCCGCACCTCCAGAAACTCCAGGGGCCTTTCCGGTTCGGCGAACTTCAGAAAGCCCACGACGAGCGGACACAAAAACGCCGGAAGCAGCGCACGGCAACGCCGCCCGAGGCCGCGACCGGCTGAACCGCGCGGCACCGATTCAGCCGCCTGACGCTGGAACCTCCGGCCTCAGGCGGCTCACCCGACCAACCCCCACAAGCAGGAAGGCATGACCGTGTCCGGCGTCCACCCCGCCATTCGCACGCAGCGATGGCGTGCCAAGACCGCGCTGTACCGACCGATCGGAGAACCGTTCGACCCCCGCCGCTACGAGGTGCGGGAGATCCCGAAGACCGCCGCCGAGGTGTTCACGGTGACCCACCACTACTCGAACGCCTTCCCCGCGACCCGGCTGTGTTACGGCCTCTACGATTCGCGACCACAACAGGGGCACCTGCCTGAACTGGTCGGTGTCGCTGCACTCGGTGTGCCGTCGCATCCTGCGGTGCTGACCAATCCGTTCCCCAACCTGGTTCCCTACGAGGAGTCGCTTGACCTCTCCCGCTTGGTGCTGCTCGATCGCGTGCCGGCGAACGCCGAGTCCTGGTTCTGCGCGCGGGCGTTCACACACGCCGCCGAGAACGGCATCCGCGGCCTGGTCGCCTTCTCCGACCCGATGGAGCGGTGGCGCATTAGCGCGAACGGCCGACCCGAGCGGTTCATGCCCGGCCACTACGGCTACGTCTACCAGGCCCTGAACTTCGCCTACCTCGGCACGACCACCCCACGGCAGATCATCGTCCTGCCCGACGGGCAGCAACTACCCGAACGCTCGCTGAGCAAAGTCACCGGTGACGAACGCGGCGCCGACGGCGTCATAGCCCGCCTGATAGCGCGAGGAGCCCCGCCACTCGAGGACGGCAGCGACCGCGCCCTGTGGCTGGAAGCCGCACTGCACGCCTGTCGAGCCCGGCGGCTGCGGCACCCAGGCAAGCACAAGTACGCGATCCGGGTCGGCCGCACCCGAGCCGAACGGTCCCGCACCGTGCTCGCCCGCATGGATCGGGCATTTCCCAAGCGACCCGCCCAACTCGACCTCCTCGCGCCGCTCGCGGAGCCGTCATGAGCACGTCACGACGGTGCGTGGTGCTCTCGCTCGGCATGGGCATCGACTCCAGCGCCTTGCTGGTGCGCTGGATCCTCGATGCGGCCAGCCGAGACTTCGACCTCCGGGACTTGATCTGTGTGAGCGCAATGACCGGAGACGAGCATGACCGGACCCGCGAACTCATGGAGCGCTACCTCCTTCCGCTGCTGCGCAAGTACGCGATCCGCTACGTCCAGATCGCCCGCCGGGGCCAGGCGGCCAGCGCCGGCTACGAGGTCCTCGACGACTCCCGCGCGCCTGAGCGCATGTACATGCGCGGCAGCTGGCGACTTTCCGACGAAATGCGATCGGCTGGAACATTGCCCAGCCTGGTGAAGGGCCGCCGCTGGTGCTCGGAGCGCGCCAAAGGCGACCCGCTGGACTGGTGGATGCGCGACCACGTCCCGGCCGGCTACACCCACGTCGTCGGCTTCGCCGCGGAGGAGCCAGGCCGCGCAACACGCGACACCGAGGCACGCCGGGCCAAGGAGGCCGAGGGCAAGGTCGTGCCGTGCACGGTCGTATATCCACTGATCGAGTGGGGCTGGGACCGCGCTCGGTGTGCGGCCTATCTACGGCAACAGTTCAACCTGCCCGACGGGCAGGGCTGGGCCCGGTCCTGCTGTACCTTTTGTCCGTTCCAAGCCACCGCCGGGAGCCGCCAAGAGCTCACCGCGCGGTGGCGCGCTCAGCCGGACGCCGGGGCGGACGCGCTTGTGCTCGAACACACCGCGCTCGCTCTCAACGAGCGCATCGGAGCGTTCGGAGTGGACCGGACCGCCGTCGACCTCGCCCGCGACGAAGGACTGGATGCCGTGTTGAAGATCGCCGACAAGCGCTTGGACGCTGTGGCGAAGTGGAGTCTCGTGGAGGTCCGGCGCGTGTTCGACGCGAGAAACCAATCTTCTGAGCTCAAGGGCATGGCCTGGCGCGATGTTCATGCGACCCGCCACGGCTCGCGCGATGAGATGCGCAGCCACTTGACGGCGATCCGCAACACAACAACCTGCACGGACGGCCACGGAATCACTCGTGCATGGCGCCGCAACGACCGCGCGACGGACGTAGTCCGCTACCCGGCAATTGAATGGTTCTGGGTCGCCGTGCCGCACGGACTCCAGGACAAGAAACGAAAAGGCTTCGAGAAAGTATGGACACGCGCGCACAGCGGAACGTTGTTCATCTAAGTCCCCACGTGAGTTCAAGTGCGGTAGATTAACTGCAGTGGCTCCCGAAACCGGCGCGCGAAAACGGTTCGCTTTTGATTCAATGCGATTGAGCCAATAACCCCTTGTTCTCTCTGCTTAAGGCATCGAGGTAATGAATCATCGACATCTGAGGTTTGCAACGTGAATGCGGATGAGTTTTCCCGGATCGCCACGCCGGAAGTCGTCGCCGCGATCAAGGCGGTAATCGACTACAACTGGCCGTCCGAAGAGGCTGACTACAAAGATCAGGATCAGTACGGCCGCTGCAATCACATCTTCACGGACCTGACCGCGATCCGCGCGTGGCTCCACCAAGCGGACTTCCCCAAGCTCATCTGGGAGAACTTCGACTCCGACTCAAACACCTATACGCTTGACCGTCACTACGGGCACGGCGCGTGGACGTTCCGAGTAAAAATCGTACGCGGCAGCTACCTGCACCAGTCGTGGGCGACTGTCAAGGCATTGAACACCCATGGAGTTTCGATCGACGTCATGGATTACCCGCCGTCGAACTGGCACGAGAACACGCCGCCCTGTGATGACCGGCCCAGCCTTGAAAGTTTCAAACTCGGATTCCCCGCGCTCGCTCGCGTGGCGGATGAGCTGGCAAGGCAAGCAGTGCTGATTCTCCCCGTCTGAGTGCCCAGCGAGACCGGCGCGCCAGCCGATGAAGTGGCGCGCCGGTCTCAACTACTACTGCTACCCGCCTCTACTTCTGTGGATGGACGGCCGCGTCCCCGTAGGGGTCTCACGCTCGGAGATGCCACAGTAGAAGAGGCCTGAACGAGCTGGCGAACCTGCGTCAGCAGGACGGCGGCTTCCGGGCCCGGTCCCTGGTCCTCCCAGGTAGTCAGCAGATGCAGCAGATCCGCGGCCACCTCCATGGACCAGGGGCGCCATCCGGCGTTCTGTACCTCACTCTGTGCCTGGGCCGCGTAGTCACCGGGGAGCAGACTCAGGATCTCCTGTGCGATGCGAAGAACGCGTTCGCCGATGCTGTCGAGCGCAGCACCGGCGTCGAGTGCGTTGAGCTCGATGCCGATCTCGTCGGCTGCGATCTCAGCCAGGCCGGCGGGCAGCACGGTCGGAGCCAGGGTGGCAGCGCGACGTAGCACGGCAACCGGATGGCCGTTCACAATGTGGCCGCTGTCTGAGTGGGGCTTGCTCGTGTGTAAACGGATGGCGGATGACCCGCCAGCTGCCGCATGATCGCTTCGGCGATCTCGCTGTGGGAGCTCTGCAGGCCCAGACCATCCAGAGTGGACTCTACGTCGGTGAACTCAGGGTCGTGCTCGTCGCGCCACAAGGTCGCCCATGCCCGTTCGCCGTCCGCCGGAGTCACCACGAACAAGTGATCGTCGTACCCGTCTATGGCGATCGCGGCTTCCTCTTCATCCGACGCGTCGGTCAGGCGCGCCCGCAAGCCCTTAGGGGTGAGCACAGCGATGATCGGGTCGGCGAGAATCCGGGCGTCGGCGACCGGGTGGAAGAATCGCTCGTACAGCACGGCGAGCTCCACGGGGGCCGCGCCGTCGACCTCGTCCGGGCCGTACTGCACTGTGATGCCCAGCAGTCTCACAGAATCCGCGGTCTCCTCAGTCAGCCATGAACGCATCTCATTGACGGCCGCGAGTGCGGTGGTGCCGCCGAACGCGCGACGGGTCACGTGCACGTCTGTTCCGTAGCGGCTGCGCGCGGAAGCCTGAGCGGGGATGGCTTCAGGTGATAGGTAATTGACGTCCACCGTGACGTCGTCGATCGGCACGCGCAGGTTGTGTGCGACGTGCATGCACGCCGCGTTGGTCACCGACGCGGCCGTGGGCTCCTCGACGGTGCCCGGGAAGCCCTCGACCCGGATGGACCACCCAGCACCCCCGTGGTTTCTATGGGCGAACGCTGTGAAACGGTAGCGCGGCATCGGCCATCCCCTCACCTCCATGCGGCATCAGCAGACACGTTCCACCGAGCCGCCGCGAGCGCGCCCTCAGTCGCCCTCCGCTCCTGTTGTCGTCTCGCGCCTAGAGATGACCCCTGAAGCGCAAGGCCTGGAAATGCAGGGCGCGAGAATGAGCGCTCAACGGCTACCTCAGCTGCCTCTTGGACCGCCCCACGCTGCGCTTGCGATCCCAGGCGTCAGACCCGGACCCGGCTCACAGCCGCCGCTGGCGTCAGCCGGCGTCGACTGAACCGTCCCGCTCACCGCTGCCATGCTCCGCAGGTAGGTCCGCCGTGAGCACCACGCTGTGCGTGCTCGCCGGTGCCGCGCGTCGTCTGGACGCCGGGCGTGAACCCAGCTGATCGAGGTTCAGACTGCGAAGTTCCTTCGAGGTCCACCCCATCGAGCGAGCCTTCTGAAAGGCTATACGCGCTTGCTCGACCCGATCGGCCTTCTCTGTCCTGGCGTTATCGAGGATGCGCTGCGCTTGTTCCTGCGCGTCCGTGAGCACTCGCCGCAGCTCTTCTGGCGTGGCCTTGCGCAAGGCGACCGCAAGGTCAGCGAGCGCCTTGAACTTCTGCTCATGGAACTCTAAGGCAGCCTTCTCCGCCGCTGCTCGAATCTGCTTCTCCCCCATGTACAGAGCCTAGCTACGCCAGACGCGATCAGGTCCCGCAAAGGGGACGAAATCCCAACGCGGCATCACAGCACTCGCTTGTCCTGTGCAGCCTCCACGCGGCGAGGTCTTCCGTCCCTGCTGACGCCGTCCGGACATAGGTTGTGACCAGGTACGCGACACTCACGGCAGGCCTGGTGCAGTTGGTTACCGGCTCGCTCGGCGGATGCCGCGAACACACCTGCCCTGCCGGTCGCTGATAAGCCACCCGGTTCGGCGCGGGGTCATTTGACGACTGACGCCCCACAGTCCTTTGAAGCAAGGCGGAAACGGATGACCACGGAAAACCTCTAGCCCCTCATTCTTTTTTTGCGAATCCCATGACTGGCGTAGGTGCGCTAGGGTTTACCTTGTCGGAATTCGGGGTGACGCCCAGTTATCGACCTTCTTCCCCGCAGCTCATAAGCCAAGGAACAGGCCCATGCTTTCGCGCGCTCTCAATCAGTTCACCGAAGCTCAGGTGGTCCCGACTTCTATTCACAGGTGGGACATCACCCAGGAACACGATCCCGCTATTCGACCTCACGACCTTGCGTGGCGCGGACTCGCCCTGAAGCCCGACGCAGCGGCGTGTCGACTCGTCGCAGCCCGTCTCATCGGCTTCGCGCTGCAGCGCCGCAAGCCCGCCGAGCCGCTCCCGGCAACGGTGACCATCACGATGACCGAGCCGACCATGCGAACCGCTTCGGCAGCAACCTGGACGCTCTCACCAGGCGTGAGCCTGGTTCTCGAACTGCCCAGCGCGTCCGAAATCGCGTTCAAGATCCGGCTTGACGCCGACAACGGATGGTTCACCCTGTACCCGCGCATCGCCGAACGCTGGGCATCCGCGCTGCTGACCATCGCCGCTCTGCTCGACGACGCGCACGCCTACGTCGCGACGGTGCTGAATCAGAGGTGGTCAGGCCACACCGTGGAGGCACGCCTCAACTTGTTCCTCGACGCGGCCGAGCCCGACCTCACTCCCGAACAGCGCGTGTTCGCCGACAAGGTGCGCAAGGTCCTCGCCGACGAGCAGGACGCCGCGCAGACCGACCTGATCAACGCCGCGTTCGACGTCGCCAACCCGGACCTGTCCTTCGCGCTGAACGACCTCGTGCACTGCGGCACCCTCGATCACCGTGACGCCGCCGAGGTCATCCGGCGCCTGGCACACAAGTACCGCATCCCGATCTTCGCGCTGTCCGCAGCACACACGGAAATCCGCGCCGTCCTCAAGCGCGACGGCACGGGTGACGACCGACTGACCGAGGCGCAGTGGCGGCGGTTGGCGAACACCGAACACGTGCGCGAGCTTCCCGACCGGATCGCGCACGACGTCAGCTCCGGTCTCCTCCTGACCGACGTCGAAACCTCACTGCTTCAGGCCGGAGTCGTGTGCCGGGGCCCGGTCGACACCCCGCGCCGCTGCACTGAACGCCTGGAGGACGGCGTGGACGTGACGCGGGGACGATGCGCCAAACACCGTCCCGCAACCCTGGCTAGCGCAATCGCCGCGCCGTGCCCGACCGGCTGGGACTCTGAGGAACACAACGACGACGGCACGGGCGTGTGTTCGATCTGCTCGATGCCGCTGACCGAGCACGGTTTCGTGGCCGAACCCGACGAACACGACCTCGTGGCGATTGCCGAACCCGACGAGGACGAGCCCGACGCGGTCTAGTCGACCACTGCTGGTCGTGCCCTGCGCACTGCCGGGCACGACCAGCCCTCATCACCTGCTCATCGTCCATCCGGGCGAATACCCGAAGCACAGGCAGAGACTGTCGCCGCACCGCGTGCGCGCTGACGTCCCGCCGGCCGAACCGCACCTGCGTCAAGGAAACAATCACCATGCTGATCCTCAACGGCGGAGCCCTGCCCACCCTGCAACGCTGGCGCTCGGAAAATCCCAAGGCCCAGCAGCACCTAGGGCGACTTGCCCGCCCCCGGCACTATTCGGACCTACGGGACACAATGAACGCCGGAATCCCGGTCGGCGTCGACAACGAGGCCTTCTGCGACTGGAACCAACCGCTGTTCATCAAAATGCTCGGGCGCCTTGAGACCGCACTGTACGGCCGCCCGGTCCGCATGAGCGAACGATTCGCGCCACTCGCCGCCGACATGGGGCTGGATATGACGCAGTTGGGTCTGCCTGCCGAACCGACGCTGCCGCCATGGCACAAGAACCTCTTGTTCGTCACCGTTCCCGACGTGCCTTTCGACGCGAAAGGCACCGAACAGCTCTGGCAGCAGTGGACGCCGCTGATATCACACCTGCCCCTGGCGCTGTGCGTGCAGGACGGCGCGGGCGACATCGGCATCCCGTGGAACACCCCCAACCTGCGCTGCCTGTTCATGGCCGGATCAACCAGCTACAAGCTCTCCGACGAGATGGCCGCCATCTGCCGCGAAGGCAAGGCCCGCGGACTGCACATCCACGCCGGCCGCGTGAACAGCCGCGCACGCATCCGCTACATGCTCAGCCTCGGCATCGTCGACAGCATCGACGGCTCCGGCTTCGACACCTGGCGCGACACCCACCTCGGATGGGGGACTCGACGAGGTCTCCCGACAGGACTACCAACTCACGCTCTCCCCATCAATCGACCCAGCCGCGAAAACACAATTCCCCGCAAATGCGCTAATGTTCTCGTAGGCCCAGAAAGAACGTCAACGCAACCGGCCTCAATACGGATCAATTTCTGGTGCCGACATTTACGCGAGCGCGGCGTGACGGCCGCGTTCGCTACTTCTTCCCACGACTCGCATAAAGGCGGGAACCTCATGCAGCACAGCTCTGCCCGGACCGGCTCGCAGACGGCGGACCCGGGCCCCAGCCGCGTCACCCGCACCGGCGCCATGAACGGCGTCGTGCGCGCCCCCTTCACCGCCCCGGAGTGGACCGTCGGCGACAACGTGATCGCGGCCCGGTGGTGCGTCGGCGGCCCCGACAGCAACGGCAAGGTGCGGACCACGACGCTGGTCACAACCCCGCTCCGCTGTTTCCTCACGTCTCAGGACATGGCGGACGTGATCTCCTGCGCCACCCTGGAGGACCGCGAGGACCCCACGGCGCTGCAGATCAAGTCCCGGCACCTCCCGGCTGTCGTGCCCGCCCCTCTCCCAGGCTTCGCCGACAGGGCCCTGACCGCCCTGCGTCACGCCGTGATCAGCGGCGATGCGGACGTCCTGGCGTTCTTTCCACCTGACTCGTTCCTGTCCATCCCCATCACCGCTGTCGCCGCCTACCACATCTGTGATGCACTGGAAGCGATGGCACGGCGCCTCCAGGACGTCGCCCGCACCGCGACCGGGCCCCTGCACGAAGCCCTGCACCACGCTGCTCTGCTGCTCTACGCGCAGGCTGCACACGTCCACGTCGTGGAAGCACTGGGCGATGTCCAGCACGAGATCGACGCGCGGGTGATCACGGTCGCCAGCGACCTGTATGAATGGGCCGGTCAGTCTGACGATCACGGGACCGCAGCCGCCCTCGGCGCCGTGGTGTCGATGATGCTCCGCCCGGCCGAGCCGTCGAGGCTTCCCGTCAAGGCCGCGGTCACCGCCGCGCGCGCTTTCGTGGACGCGATCGGATGCGCTGGCACGCACGAGGTCGCCACGGCCGCAGCAGGAAGCAGCTCCCAAGACCAGGCGCAGCTGCTCCGCGTCCTCGACGAGGTGCGGGACTGCCTCACGGAGTCGGTCCAGGACCTTGCGGACGCCGGTGTTGGGTACGTCGGCTCCAGCATGCTGGCCGATGCAGCCACGAAGTTGTGCTCAGCGGGCGAGGACCTCCAGCACCTGATCGGTGGGCTCGACACCGACGAGCTCGACACCGAGGTTCATCGCGCGGCCGAGTAGCCCAGACGAACGGTCCGTATTGGCGGGGCAGCGCATCGCACTGCCCCGCCACCCCGATGGCTGATCTTCACGTTGGGCAACCGGGTCTCTCTCTCTCTCTCTCTCTCTCTCTCACACACACACACACACACACACACACACGACCAGCACGTTCCCGTCCACGCAAGGAGATCCAGTGAGCAACACCGCCGAAGGCTTCTACGTGCCCGGCCCCGCGGGTGGCCTGATCCACACCTCCGACCCCGAGGTTGCCCAGGTCGCCATCGAGGAGCAGGGCGAGGACTGGGACGACTACGACCCCAAGACCCACAACACGACGACCTGCTGGCGTGACGCCGCCAGGTGCCCCGGATGCCGCGACGAGATCTGACGCAGAAGAGGGAACAACCGTGACCAGCAAGGACCCAGACGCCCGCGGGCAAGGACGGCGTACGCGCGATCATGGCACCTTATGTGCACGGTGCTGCCAAGCGGCAGATGTGCCGGTTCGACCTCATCGCACCAGCTCCGGCCGCCGGGTTCGTACCAGAACCCGAACTCACGAGCCACGACTGGATTCTGTTCAACTCCTCCGGCGGAAAGGATTCCCGGCCTGCGCTATCGCACGGCGTGGCGCTCGCCGACGCGGCCGGCGTCGACCGGGCGCGCATCGTGGTGGTCTATGCCGACGCGGCCGCGTCTTGTGGCCGCAGGCCCCGCGAGAGCGCCGAAACGCAAGCCGGAGTGCTCGGCGAGCGCAGCGTTGCCCTTCACCCACCACATACCCCCTAGGGGTATTATTGGCGTTGTTGGAGCCGGTGAAGTCACCCGGTGGCTGCCAACACATCCCCATTGGTCGGTCACGCCTCGACTGGAGGCGCAGCTTTTCTCCCGCCGTTCGCGTGCTGAACCATAGATCTCACCTTGGACGAAAACTCATGAGCAGCAGTAACTTCTGGGCCGCCATCAAGGCTCAGCTTGGGGAATTGCAGTCCGCGAACACCGCCGCTGATGTGGTGGCGGTCCTTTCGCCGGAGCGAAACCCAGACGGATCAGGCACGAGCTGTGCCGACGGATTCTTCGCAGGCAGCGGCGGTGACGACACCGTCCAGGCTGCGCTGGAGGCGGCCGGTTGGACCAACGAGTGGTTCGACGCTTACTACCACTTCTGCATGCGAGCGCCGGACGGTTCCTTCATCACCTACGTCGAAGGAGACATCTATCTCGGCAATCGCCAAGCGGTCGGGAACGCCTAACCCGCCGTGTGCGGCTGCCGCGGCAACAAGGTGCGTGGCGGCCCACCTGACTCGGACGGAGACAGCCGACGTCGCTGTGTCGCAGTCGTGAGCTCTCACACCTGCGACACAGCGCCTTCTGGCCCCCTCACTCTCGGAAGGACTCCTATGTGGACGAATGACACAGTCCAATTCGCTCGCCTGATCGCGGCATTTGAGGCCACTAGCCGGTTCGACAGCGGCACTGTGGCGTCACTCGCGACCTCAACTGGCTTGCAGCCGCGCGACATCATTGAACTGAAAAACCGCGCGGCGCAACTGTGGGAGGAGGTTCAGCAGCACGCCAACCCAGCAGCCTGGCTCGAGGAAGCCATGGGGTCAGGAGCACTGCGTTCACTTGCTGATGCCCCAGTCAGTCACGTCAGCCCAGGCTGACGCCCAGGCCGGTCGTTCGCGGCCCGACGAGGATTAGAGGTCCTAACAGAATCGTTGGACGTGGCGGTAGCAGATGATGCAGGTAGCGAGGCCGAGGAAGGCTTCGTGGATGTCGTCGCGGCGTTCCCAGCGGATGCGCAGGCGTTTCATGCCGTGGTACCAGGCGATCGTGCGCTCCACGACCCAGCGGACTGTCCCCAGGCCGGAGCCGTGGGACTCGCCGCGGCGAGCGATCCGCGGTGTGATTCCCCTGGCGCGTAGGCGTCTGCGGTACTTGTCGTGGTCGTAGCCGCGGTCGGCGTAGACCGTCCTCGGGCGTCGGCGCGGCCGGCCCCGTCTGCCGCGCACGTTGGGCACCGCGTCCAGTAGCGGCTCGAGACCGGTGACGTCGTTGCGGTTGCCGCCGGTGAGCAGGACCGCGAGCGGGATGCCCCCGCCGTCGGTCAGGACGTGGTGTTTGGAGCCCGGCCGGGCGCGGTCGACCGGGCTCGGCCCGCTTTTGGGCCGCGTCGAGCAGCACGGACGTGCGAGGTGTCGATCACTGCCCGGTCCCAGTCCAGCCTGCCCGCCGAGTGCAACTCCGCCAGCAGAAGCTCATGCAGCCGCGACCACACGCCAGCCTCGTTCCAGTCGCGCAACCGCCGCCAGCAGGTCATCCCGGAGCCGAAGCCCAACTCCTGTGGCAGGAACTCCCACTGGATCCCGGTGTGCAGCACGAACAGAATTCCGCACAGCACCTGCCGGTCCGGCACCCTCTTACGACCAGGATTACGCGGCCTGCGCGGCACCACCGGCAGTAACGGCTCGATCCGCTCCCACAGACCGTCCGAGACGATCCACGGCGGCGACTGACCCCTCTTCACGGTCAAACATGATCCACATCCGACATGCTGCACACCACCACGTTGATCATTCTGTTAGGACCTCTTAGAGCGCGGACGGACAGGGCGATGGCCGGTGGCCGTGTGCCTGCGACGCGCGTCGCCGCGATCGCGACCCGATCAGGAGAAGAAGTAAGTGAGTGTGGAGCGTGGGGACCACCGCACCCAAGTGCGGCTCCGCCGGAGCGGCTTGACTGATCTGACCGCGCTCCACACTCATCGAAGACCAACCCCGCCGGGAGGAGCCCCTGGAGGTCGGTACCGCCCCAGTGTATCGCCGGCATCGGGCCGAACCAGATCCACCATTGGTGTACGGTGTAGTCGTCAGTGCCCCATAGGGGGATGACAACCCTGGCAGGCATCGAAGACCGCCACCGGGAAGAGGTCCGTCATGATCCGCCACGGCCGCAGCGCCATCGACCGCAGGGGCATCGCCGACCTGCACGGCTTGAAGATGACCGCCTTCAAGGGACATCGCCGTCGCACGCCGCCGTGGGAAGACCCCGGCCACCCCCAGGCGATCAATCTCGACCCGAACGGCGAGACGTCGCCCCGGACCTTCCTCTACGACGAGGAGCAGGCCAGGGCATTCGCTGCTGGCGAGGACATTCCCGCACTGCCCACCGAGGACCACGCCGAGGATCTGCTCACCGAACGGGACGCGGCGGTCTGTCTGGACATCGCGCTGGAGGAGTTCCGCGACCTCGGGAAGTCGCTGCGCTTCCCCGAAGCCGACGAGAAGGTCTTCGGAGTCAACCACTGGTACCGGAGCACCCTCGACGAGCACGGAACCTCGCCCGGCCGCGGCGCTGGAAGCGGAGAATCTCGCCGAGACGGCGCGGCTCGGCGGCGACTGAAGGGCGTGGTCCGCTCTCTGCCGCCCGGCGAGACCCTGGGCGTCACCGAACTGGCACGGAGGGCAGAGGTCAGCCTCGCGACCGCGCGGAAGTTCCTGCGCGAGCCGGACCTGCAGATCATCGCCACCCTCGCCCAGCCGATCGGGCCCGGCCTGGAGACCTGGGACGCCTTCCTGGCCGACGTGCGCAAGCTCGCCGGGCGAAAGAAGTACTCCGGAATCACCATTCGCATCACCGAGAAATAGCCCACTCGTAAGAGTGCAACACATCGCCAAAACGCGCGTCCTCAGCGCGATTTAGGCGAAACACTCGCGTGCACAAAATTGATAGAGTTCTTTATGTCGAATACAGGGATGACAACCTGGAGCCGTCGCATCGAATACCAAATTTTACGCGCGAAGGAATACGATGCTTACTCTCATCGACCATTTCTGTGGCGCGGGCAGCAGCGCCGAGGGTGCGGAAGCCGTTCCTGGAATCCAGCTCGTCCACGCCATCAATCACTGGGATCTCGCGGTCCAGAGCCACGCCGCGAACTCCCACGCGCTGACCACTCCGTGACCGATCTGTCCACGGTGAACCCGCGCTACTGGTCAATAGTCAGGTGAACCGCTGGCCGAACGCGCCCTGGCCCGGCTGCGCCCGCTCGCCGTCCAGTTCGGATTGACGCTCGCCATCGCCTGATTCCCTGACCACCAAACCCCGTCACGAAGCTCCGCGAACTTATTCGGACCCGCTGGTCGGCGGACCTGACAGCACGCCGACCAGTGCACATCGAAGACCAACCCTCTGAGAGGACACCATGCCGTCTCATGCGGCCCAACTCGCCTTCATCGGGCTCGACAGCGTCCAGCACGCCCTGAGCGCCAGTCCCGCCGAGGACCGCCCGGCACCGAGCACGATCACCCACGGGCCGGAACCGGACCTCACCGACTACGACCTGATCGTGGCGGGCGTGTCCGGCAAGGACGCCCATGCCATGCTCGACCGGCTCGCCGCGCAAGCCCGCCGGGCCGGCGTGTTCGACCGCCTGTTCACCGTCCATGCGGACATGGGATTGATGGAATGGCCGTCAGTTCGCCACGGCGGCCGGAACTACCCGAGCAACCGCGAATTGGTCGCCCAGACCTCGCTGCACTACGGCATCCCAGCCGAGCGGCACATCGAGACCCGCCGCGTCGTCACCGACCCCGATGGCGCCCGCCGCGCCCAGACCCTGCTCGAACAGGCCGCGATGTGGCGCAAGTTCCCCGACGCAGCAAGGAGATGGTGTACCAGTGACTCCAAAGTGGACAAGATCCGGGCCGCGCTGACCCCGCTCGTGCGCCACCACCGCCGCCAACTCGGCCGCCCGGTCCGGATCCTCAACGTCACCGGCGTGCGCGCCGAGGAGAGCACGAAGAGAGCGGCCCGGCCGGCCTATAGCGTCGGCTACGCCAACGCGCACCGGCACCAGGACGAGTACCTGCCCGTGCACCACCTCAGCACGGCTGCCGTCCACGCGATCGTCGACGGCAGCGGCGCGGACCACCACTGGGCCTACGACAGCGAGCCTGGCGCCCGCGACTGGAATGGCATGTCCCGCCTGAGTTGCTCGATCTGCATCATGAGCAACAAGGCCGACCTGATCCTCGCCGTGCGCCGTCGCCCGCGGCTGGCCGCGCTCTACGCCGAGGTCGAGCGGAGCATCGGCCACGACTTCAAGCTCACGATGCCGATGAGCCGGATCCTCGCGCTCGCAGAGGAGCCCACCGGCCCGGCACCCGGCGTGGTCCTAGACGAGGACGGGCCGGAGTTCGATGCGCTCGAAGCCGCCGTCCGCGCCCAGCTCGCCGAGCCGAGCCGGCTGCGAGCGTCCACCGACTTCACCGTCGTGCCGCCGGGCTGCCTGTCCTGCACCGCGTGCTGAAACCCGCCCTTCCGCTGCCCGCCGGTCTACCGATCGGGCAGCGGTTTCGCGTCGAGCACATTCCCTGCACCAAAATCGAATCAGTGAAAAAGGTATAGTCACTTATACCGGAAACAGAGGTGACAGACTGTGGTTCCGGTGAAGTCAAAAACCAACTCACGGGAGGCCTGCATGTCCTCCCCTGCGCCATCGGCAGTCAGGAGAACTGACATGGACAACATGCCCGAAGCGTGGCGCGACCTGATCGCGGCCCTAAGCCTGTTGGCCAAGCACCCCGCAAACAACCTCAGCCCGTTCCACTGTGAACACGACACGCTGCACGTCTGCGCCGATGACCGCGCGTTCACGGAGGCCGAGATCGCCCAGCTCGACGCGTGGGGATTCCACGTTGACGATGACGGTGGCTTTCGTTCCTTCCGTTACGGGAGCGCGTGATGGTCGACCGGCTAGACGCGCCGAACGCCGCGATCGACGACGTCACCGCCGCGTTCACCGGCGACCTGCTAGCCACCGCGAGCGCCCTTCTGCGCGCTTGCGACCTCATGCCGATCCGCTGAACCGGCACGCGGGGACGGTGAGACCGCAGGCCCCGTCCCCGCGTTCTTCGCTGAATCGCCTGCTCGGACGCCGTGTGACGACGGTGGCCCGGCACATCGAAGCCCCCCGGAAGGACCCGACCATGACACGTATCCGCTACGGGCACGCCGAACTCGACGCGCTGCTGGATCTCTTCGCCCTTTGGCAACTGACTCACCCGCCGCCCTGCCCCGACCATGCACGCAGCCCTCCATCGACGGCTGCCTCACCGAGGTGCAGGCCTAGCACCCTCCCGGCCGGACCGCTCGGCTCTTCCCGCAGCGCCGAGGGGTCCGGCCCCTATTACCTATCACCAGACTGGAGGCACCCCGTGGCGCTGTCCCCCCGCAACTATCCGTACATCTGCAATGTCGGTGAGTTGGTCGACCTCGCCAGCAAAGGCCACTGGCTGACCCTCGCTGTCGACTTCGCCCGTCAGCTTCACGGCGACGACCTCACCGACGAGCAGCTCCAAGGCATCCTTGCCGCCCGCCTCGACACGCTCGCCGCACCCGGCTCGAAGCTAGTCCCGGCTTCCGTGCCCAAGCGCCTGCCGCGTCATAACCCGCAGCCCTGACTGCGCCACACTGCATACGGCAAGCATCTAAGTGCGTGACTACAGCGGCGCGCTCCAGCTTCAGTAGCGCCCAACCGAGAAAGACATATCGCTGCCCGGTCGACTGGTGAGGGCAGCGTTATGTCCGGGATTCAGCGAATCTCTGCAACAAAACAACAGCACTCTCCTTGGTATAGTTAGTCATGTCGGAAACAGGGGTGACATCCTGGAGCTTCCGGCGGCATCGAAGACCAACTTCCCGACACATAATCAAGGTGGAGCGTCTCATGCAACGCAACTCTGACAGGACCAGCTCGTCAACGGCGCATTCGCACCTCAAGAGCGCCGCGCCTACCAACCACACGCAAAACGTCCAGTACCCACCCTTCAGTGAGCCCGAATACAGCCACTTCCACGACGACTCCGGTGGCATCACACTGATGGCAAGCTGGCCCGTCGGCAATCCCGATACCAGCGGCCGCACCTGCACCACGACTCTCGTCACGAACAGGGACGGGTCATTCCTCACGACTGCGGATGTGCACCACGCGCCGTACAGTCGCGAGGCTCCCGATTCGTTCCCGATCGTCTCACGACACATTGAGGTTTCTGGCGTCTCGCTGGCGATCGTCGAAGCTACGGGTCTGGGCGAAACGAGGCCGGCGGCCGTAGCCGACGTGCGACACGCCGTCACCAGTGGCGACCCGGACGTGCTCGCGTTTTTCGCGCCCGACGCTGTGGCCACCCCCGCTACCGCCGTCGCCGCTCTGTACCTCTGCGACGCGGTGGAGAAGAAGATCCAAACGATCCAGCGGTCCGCTGAGAACTCGACCGGCGCACGGCAGGAGGCACTGCGGGATGCTGGCCTGCTGCTTCGAGACCAGACGACACGAGTCCATCTCGCGCAGGCGCTCGGAGATGTTGAGCACGAGTTCCAGGCGCGGATGGTCTCCGTCGCCAGCGTGCTGTGCCGCCAGGCAGAGCACGCCGACCCGGAAACGGTGGCGGCCTACGCTGCCGCCGCCGAGATGGTTCTCCGGCCGCTACAGCCGGCGACTCCCGCCGAATCCGCGATCGCTGCTGCCCTCACGTTCGTCGACGCGATGGAGCGCGCCGGGCTACACGAGGTGGCCGACGATGCCGCGGTGAGCAGCGTGGACGTGCAGGTAAGGCTGATCCAATCTCTCGACGGTGTCCGCGACTGCATCGGGGAGACGTTCACCGAACTCGCGGCTGCCCTCGACCGCGACATGGACGCCGACGCGCTGAACAACGCCGCCGCGCACCTGAGCACAGCGGGTGAGGACGTTCTCGGCTTGCTCGATGTGCTCGACCCGGACCGCGACGACGCCGCCCATCACTGATCAGCACCGATTCCGTAGCGGCGGGGCATGTCAGTCCTGTGCCCCGCCGTGGCGGAGGGCCGCCTACCCCGCAACCGCGGTGTACGCGGTCGTGCTTCCAGCTGACCGGTAGACGCTCGATATCCGAGCGCATCACACGCCGCCGCATCAGCCGGCTGCCGCATCTAGAACCATCCCCACTCCTCACGAGGTGAAGACGATGACGCACGCCCAAGACCTGGACCTCTTGCTCCACCGCCACCGGCTCGACTTCCTGGAAGCCGCCCACAGCCACGACCCCCACGACTGCCCGTGCGACGGGAATTGCGACCCCGCCACGTGCGAATGCGGCGACGGCCACGACTGCAACGAGATGAAGACCTACGAGGGCGATCAGGACAGGCACCTGACTGAAACCTTCACCGCACTGCGGGAGTTCGTTCGCGGCGTGCAGGCGCTGCTGCTCGCCCAGCACACGCCAGAAGCCCACGACCCTGCCGCGAACTAGCGCCCGCGAACCACACCCGGCCACCACGAGCACCCGAGACCAAGGAGACCAGACGCGCTCGCCTCAAGATCCTGACCTGTCCCACCCCAACGAACGGTGGCGGGCTCCGTTATGCGGCCTGCATGTCCAGGCCACCCGGGCCTGGCCGGAAGGCACTGGTGATCTTTCTTATCCGAAGTGCGCAAGCGACAGCGAAATTAACAGCGTGCCTTAAGGCATAGTTATTCATGTCGGAAACATTTGGACTGACCCCCAGATGGATTCCGGCGACATCGAAGACCAATTGCCAGGAGAACCGCAATGAACATCCCTGACGGCGTCGTGCTCGAACGCTTTCATCCCACCACGTTCGACGCTGGAATTCCCCAGGTTGAGCTGACCTGCTACGACCCGGCGTGCATGGCCGAGCCCGGCGAGGCGTGCGACTCGTTCTGCACCCACGGCGAGCCCGACCCCGCGCCCGACCACAAGGACCTGGTTGCGGTCGACTCGGGTGCGTTCGCCGTGCGCCACTGCCCGCGCTGCCACGGCAGCGGCAAGGACGTCGCGAGCCCAAGGCAGGAGGACTGCCGATGCCGCGTCGACGCGCTGCGCGAGCTGGAGATGCACGCGGGCGCGTTGTACTGCCAGGCCAAGAGCCAGGACGGCGAGCAGGCCACGCGCACGCTCGCCGAGTCCCGCCGCCTCGACGCCGAAGCGCTGGTCATCGCACTGACCGAGTTGGGCGTGACGGCTCGCGTCCACCTCGAATCGGCGCCGAGCTACTGCGTGGCGATCGACACGAAGTTCGGCTCCATCCTCACCGGCCTCGACCACGACGACCACCGCGTCCTGGTCCAGCGCGTGGACGGCACCCAGTGGTCGTTGCGTGCACTCCTCGGCAGCGTCCGCTCGGTCGCGTGGACGCTGCGCGACCGCGTGCCCGAGCTGGCCCGCGACGGCGACCGCCTGGACTGGGTGGTCGCCATCATGCCCACGTTCGCCCCGGACGCCGCGGTCGTCTTCGTCGGCCGCGACTGCCCCACCGGACCGGCATGCCCTGACTGCAGCAATGGCTCCCTCGTCTGCGCTGGCCTACGCACGCACCTGTGGGACGCCCGCAACCAGTACCGCGACCACCCCTTGAGCATTGTTTTCGGCGCGCTCCCGATGCCCGCCGACGCCCCGCGCGGCGGCATCGAGGCCCTCCGTGCGATCGACGTGGCGATCAGGCCTCTCGTGAATCTGATCTGGCGCGAGGACCTGATCATCACCTGATCCCGCCCGGCAGGCGCGGACCGGGCACGCGATCCGGTCCGCGCCTGCCTCGCGCTCCAGAATCACCCAGCAGCAAGGAACAACCTCGCCGACTGAGCGCCCCCTCAAGGAGTCGAGAGCCATGTTCGAACCAACGAAACGACGCGCGGACGAGCACACCGAGACGGGCGATCTGCACGAACAGAACGACGGCGACCGCCCAGCCGAACCGGGGCGGGCGTACTCGTGAGCTTCCACCGCGCGAACACGACATGGCAGTCGCCTGATGGAAGCTGGAACGTCGGCTTCTGGACCGTCCTCGAACCTGACCCCGAGGACAGAAACGAGGACTACGACCACGAGTGAGAGCCGGAGTACGGCAACGACTTCGAGTGGGTGACCACCAATCATCCCGACGAGGACTCGGCGTGGCAGACAGTCCACCAGCACCGTCCCAACCCCGGCGGCTCGTACGTGCGCAGCCTGACCAACAGCTCCGACGCCGAGCGCGCGGAACTGGACGACTTGGCCGCCACGTGCTCGAACCGCATTCCCGGAACTCCTGCGGCCGGTAGATGACCACGCACCGCGCCTGGCCCTGTCAGCAGGGCCAGGCGCGGTGCGTGATGTCACGCTGTGTCCCCGCCGGCGGTGGACCCAGCTTCTCGGCGGTAGCCGGCGACTGGGCTTCGGATGTGCCCTGACCGGCGTTGCGCGCGGGTTGGTTCGAGCTCGACACGCCAGATGGTTTCTTCTTCGACACGGCGGGGGGCTGCTGCTGGTCGATCGGTGCCGCGCGCAGCCGCTCCACTGTCCACCCCTAGTCCCGAGCCCTCTTCTAGGCAGCGCGCCACTGATCGAACCGCCGCGCGATCCCCGCCTTCGCGCCGTCGACGATCTGCTGTGCCTTGAGCTTCGCCGCCGCGGACCGCGTCGGCGTCACCCGTCGCCGCGGCCGCGACCGCCAGGTCACCCCGCGCATCGAACTGAGACTGAAGCGCGTCGGCCGCCCGCCTGTGCCGCTTGCGCTCGTATCTGTCTTTCCCCCATGCCTCGATGGTAGGTCGAACGCCCCGGAGTACGCGGCGAGTCCGCGCATACGCGTGCGCTTCGCACCAGGGTCAACCCAATAAAGAAGGTATAGTCAGTCATGTCGGAATCAGGGGTGACACCCGGGGAGTTCCGGCGACATCGAAGACCAACAAGGAGAAACCTCCGTGGATCAACCACGCCCCGAGAACCCGCTGCCCCACGTCCCGCCGGCCGGGCACCCGCTGCTGGTCGTACCCGGCAACGGGAGGACCAAGGGCGCCGCACTGTGGCGCATCAACGGCCGGACCTGGCTCACCCCCGTCCTGGACTGGGGCCTGATCGCCTGGCCCAGGTCCCACCGGACGACCCCCGCCCTCGCCAGGCCGGAAGCTGTCCGGCTCGCCGTTCCCGGCCTGCTCGACCGGGTGCGGACCGAGGCTGACTTCTCCGCTGCGTTGCGCGCGACCCGAGGCGGTGACGCCTGATGGGCGGCATCAGTTTCGAGGTCCACCAGCAGGTCGCCGACCTGTCCGCCGCATTCGAGGCCGCGCGGCAGCACGCCGCGCACGAAGTCGGCTGGCGCGAGGACAGCGGCACCATCGCGACCAAGGAGACGGCGATGGTCGTGCATGAGGGCACTCTGACCCTTGGCGTTGCAAAGGAGCTGGCCAACCGGCTGCTCGAAGGGTTCGGCGAGCCCTACTGCAACCACTACGGCGTTGTCGCCGCAGCCATCCCGGTCGCCGACGCCGATGGCGGACCGCGAACCGGCTGGCTGTTCTTCGGCATCGCAAACGACTAACCCCACCCCCAAGCCGGGGCCGCGCCGTCGCGCGGTCCCGGCCCTCGCGTCTGAACCTGCTGGCCGTAGAACAGCACCCGAGGCTGGGAACGTCCGCGTAGCCGTGACAGCCGGCATCTCGCTCGAACGGGTCGATCTCGGTGTCAGTCGTCGAGTTCGTCGGTAGCGGCGAGAACCGGCTCGACTTCCTGCATTGTGCGGCAGGGCCACCGCTGGCGCCGTCCGTCGACGCCCACACATTCGGAGCATCGCGGCGGGTCCTCATCGTCGCGGCGGTGGATACGCCGCAGAAGTCGCAGTCCTTTCCGGTTGCGGGTTTCCGCGTCCTCGCGCACGACACGGCGCACGAAGACGCCCTTGCCCTGCCGCGAGACGATCAGTCCGTCATCGCGCAAGACCTGCAACGCCTTCTGCACCGTCATGGGTGCCACGTCGAACATGGAGGCGATGTCGGCGCGGCCCGGCAGCCTGTCCCCCGCTGCGTACCGACCGATTTCGATCGCGTCTCGCAACTGGTCGGCCACCTGCTCGTAGGCAGGACGCGGGTCGTCTGGATTCAACGGCACCTCAGAAGCCTAGCCTGGCTAGCCATCTTCGCGGAGGCCTCCCGAGTCCGCGCTCCGCGCTCGCGTGCGGGTTTCAGCGAGCCAACCACAAGGACTGAAGCAGAAAACGACGGCACCAAATTGAGGTAAATTTATTTATATCGGAGACAGGGGTGACGCCCTGGGAATTCCGGCGACATCGAAGACCCGATTCGGAGGAGAAATCCGCATAATTTACCTGGACTGCTTCAGTGGCGCGGCCAGTTCGACCAGGCTCCCGACGCTGTACGTCTGCGCCTACGGCAAGCAGTCGCGCTACATCCGCTCCTTGGTGGCCGAAATCGACTTGGCGGCCCTGATGAGCCAGGAGCTCAGCGCGAACGACCTCATGAGGCTCGCGGCCATCGTCGACGAAGGCGCGGCCCACGTCGACGACGCCGTGACCATGCTCGCCGAGGCACTGCACCTCGGCCAGGAGCGGCTGTTCGGCCGTCCGCCGCTGTGCCCGGTCGCGCGGGCCTCCAGCGTGCGCGCGACGGGCGCTGCGCTGCACCACATCACCGACACCATCGGCCCGCTTGCCTTCACCGAGTTCAAGGGCGAGGCCCTGCGGGACTACTGATTCCACGGCCACATGCGCGCCAACGCCTTCACCGTCCAGATTCTCATGCTGGCCACTACGGCGGCTGGTCGCCGACCTGCACGGCCGGTGGGCGCGAGAGTCGCACCTCGCGCCCACCGGTGATCACGACAACGGACACCAGGAGAACGACCGCTGTGACGCACACCATCACCCTCGACAACTCCAGCTCCAAGGCGCTCACGCACGCGCTGCGGCAGCTCGACGACACCCTCCGCAACGCGATTGCGCAGACACTTCGCGAGATCGAGAACGAGAGTAACGAGGCGCTCGTCCTCGACACCGTGCGCGAGGTCTTGGCTCGTGACCTGCCTGGCCGCCTCTCAGCAGGCGTGCTGTTCAGCTCGTCTCTGAGCCAGTGCGGCCACTTCTACTACCTCGACATCACCGCCCAGGTGCTCTGTGACGACGGCACGATCGTCGAGGTCGACTTCGACGACCTCGACGACGCGCTCGAAGAGCAAGGCGAGGTGGGCGTCAACACCACGGTCCTGGTTGACCTCCAGCGCGGCACGGTGGTCTTCAGCGATTTCGTGCCCGACCTGCACCGGGAGCTGAACATTCCCATGCCCGCCGCACAGGCGAGCAGCGCGACCCCCTGACCCACCGGAGTGCGATGTGCGGGCTGCTCCGGTCACACAGCAACCCGCGCATGCCTGCTCCACAGCTCCGCACGGCCCCCGGCCGCCACATTTCCCCGGCCACGTCCGCCGGACGCGGACCGGTTCCCCATCCGGTCGGCACCAGGGGTGACGCCCAGGTCCCGGCCACATCGAAGACCGACCCGGAGGACCACCTTGAGCACCACCGACACCATCGATCCCGAACCGATCGAGGTCATGATCGAGCCACAACTGATGCGCTGGGCGCGCTACGTCGTCGGCGATGACGGCGAGTTCGCCGACCGCGGCGTGGCATTCGCCCGCGACGGCGAGCCCGCCGTCATCGAGCTGGCCGGCCCGCAGGACGCCCGCGTGTCCGTCACCTACGACAGCAGCACGGCGCGCACCGCCGCCGCCCGCCTGCTGGGCTACGCCCACCAGCTCGACTCCGACGAGCCGCTGCCCGACTACATCCTCACCACCCTGCTGCCACCCGGCACCCGCACCGCGACCGGCACGACGTGGGACCTCGAAGACGGGCTCGTGCTCCGCTACACCACGCCGTTCGGGTCCTCGCTCACCGCCGAGAACGCCGAGTGGACGCTCACCGCCGAGCAGGCTCAACTGTGGGCGCGGGCGCTGTTGACCCTGGCCGCCGAGCTCGACCACGCGCACGCCGTCGCGGCCCAAGCTGTCGTCGCCCAGCGCACCGGGACGACGCCGACGGAGAACATCCGGCGCTGGGTGACCGACCTCGCGCACGAGCTGACGGCCCAGCAGCGACGGTTCGTCGACCGGCTGCTCGGCGTGCTCGCCGACGAGGAGAGCACCGAGCGCGGCGACACGTTGTTCGCCGCGCTCGACATCGCCCACCGGGGCCTGCCGACGTCGCTGGCGGACCTGCGGCTGCTGTCTCGCGAGACCGTCACGCACCTGGACGCGGCCGGCGTGATCACCGAGCTCGCCGCCCGCTACGCCCTGCCGATGTACCTGTGGACCGCCGCGAGCGGGTACATCCGCGACGAGCTCGATGGCAAGCCGCTGACAGAGCAGGAGTGGCTGCGAGTCGGGCGCACGAGCGAGATGAACGCCTTCGGTTCGATGATCGAGGACGAGCAGAACAACCAAGGCGCGGCACTCGACATCCGCCTCGCGCTCTACCAGGCCGGTGTCCTCTGCCGAGAGTGCGGCACCCGCATCACCGGCGAGATCACCGCCACCCTCGGCCGGTGCAATGAATGCCGGCCGGAGAACTGGGCCAAGGCGCTGGCCGCGGGATGTCCAGGTGCGCCGGACGTAGAGAACTACGAGAGCCACTTCCTCAGCAGCAGCGGGCCGTGCGAACGGTGCGGTGTGCCGCTGCCTGAGGACTACCAACTGCTCCTGGAATCCGAACAGGCCGAGCGCCAGCAGCAGGCAGAGGCCCGCCGAGCCGTGAGGGAGAAGAAGCACCAAGTGCTGCAGGTGGCTCGTCGACTCCTCACCGAGCGCATGGCGCAGGACGCCAGGAGCATGGAGAAGGACGACGACTCGCCCGAGGCGGCCGAGCGCCGTCTCGTGCTGGCACGGGAGACGGTCAGCAGAATCCCCGGCTGGGAGCTGGAAAGCACCTACGCCGGCGTCTTCGCCGAAGCCACGCGGATCATCGAGCAGAGCGACTCGGCCACCGGGACCGACTGCTGACCCACGAGAGTCCGCACGGACAAGGCACTGAAACGGGCCGACACCCATTCCGCGCGGGTGTCGGCCCGCAATTCTGCGCACCTAAAATGAGGTAGAGTAATTTATGTCGGAACCGGGGGTGACGCCTTGGAATCCGGCGATATCGAAGACCAATTCATCCACGGATTCCCGGCGGTCATTGTGCTTATCCTCAATGGCGGCGGCTTGCCGACGTTGGAACGGTGCCGAGAGCAGTACGGCGCCGGTGCGACTCATCTGGGCAGGCTCGCGCGCCCCCGACACATCGGTCGGCTTCGCGACACCCTCGACGCGGGCTTCAAGGTCGCCCTCGACAACGACGCCTTCTGCAAGTGGGACCAGCCCGCGTTCATCCGGCAGATCGGCCACGTCGAGCAGGCCGTCTACGGGCGGATTCTGCGCCCGTACGAGCGCATCGCCCCACTGGCCACGATCCCGGCCGCCTCGTGGGCCGCGATCGGCAAGACGCAGCCGGGGCCGCTGCCCGCCTGGCACCCGAACCTGCTGTGGATGACAGTGCCAGACGTGCCGTTCGACGCTCGCGCCACGCTGCGCCGGTTCGCCGACTGGGCTGGACTCGTGTCCCACCTGCCGCTGGCCTACTGCGTCCAGGACGGAGCCGGGGATGTCGGAATCCCTTGGGACTGGCCCAACCTGACGTGCCTTTTTATGGCTGGAAGTACTGAGTACAAGCTGTCGCAGGAGATGGCCGACATCTGCCGTGAGGGCAAGCGTCGCGGCCTGTTGATCCACGGCGGCCGGATCAACTCCCGCAAGCGGATTCGCTACATGCTCGGCTTGGGATTCGTCGATTCGATCGACGGAACTGGGTTCGACAGGTTCCGTGACACGCACCTCGAATGGGGACTGCGCGAGGTGTCGGCTACCAGCTATCAGCTCGTTCTGTGATCGGTCGCTCGTAGCGCAAAAAGAGTGACATAAATTTAGGTAAATTTCTTTGTGTCGGGTACAGGGGTGACGCCCTGGGGTTCCGGCCACATCGAAGACCAGCAATCCGAGGAGTACATCAGCGTGACCGCGATCGATTCCGCGCGCCCTGATCAGCAACCCGCGCCCCTGACCCGCTGGGTCCACACCGGTATCGAGGCCCCCTACAAGCTCGACGTCCAGGGCTTCAACATGCTGGAGACCAACTGCGGCGCGGCCTACAGCGCCGAGATGATCCACCCCGAGCACGGTGTCGTCGGTCGGATCTTCAACGAGGGCTACGGCGGCCCCACCTCGTTTGACAGCTATGACCGCGAGAAGTTCGGCCACCGCGATCTGGAGGCGTTCGTCGCCCAGTGCCGCCAGGACGGCGAGCCGCTGAACCACGGTCTCGGCGGCGTCGAGACGCTGCTGGACGAGGTGATCGATGAGGGCGAGTACGCCGACTGCGTGGCCGCGATGCGCAAGAAGGGCAGGTTCCTGGTCCGCTCCTACAAGCCGCGCACCGAGGACAACTACGGCTCCCGGCGCGGGCCAGCCCTGGTTTACGCCCGGCCCGTCCTGTACCGGGCCAACCGCGAGAAAATCGCGGCCGCGCTGGCCGAGATGCCTCAGTACCGACTCGCGGCTGAGGCGGCGTTCTGGCAGATGTTCAACGGCCAGGAGTGGGTGCCGCTGCTGGCCGAGTCCGCGCTCACTGCCGAGCAGGCGACCACACGCATCCGTGACCTGGTGCGGCACCTGGAGACCCCCAAAGCGGGCGACGTCGCGAACGGCCACCAGCTCAACAACGGTCTCTACGTCTTCAGCTTGCCGGACATGAGTGTGTTCACGCTGGTCGGCGACACCACATTCCAGATCAACAGCGAACGCTGGTGCCGGTGCAAGCGAGTGGCCAAGGCGGTGCGTTTCGAGCGCTGGAGCGTCCATCACGGCCTGCTCGAATCCGGCACGGTACACGCCGCAGAGCGGTGCCGCCGCCTGGTGACCATCGACTGATCGCCCCGCCGTCCGCCCTCCACCAGGGCGGACAGCCCGCCCCGGCCGGCCCGGAGTGACAACCCGGACCGGCCAAATCGAAGACCAACGCCAGGAGCGATCGTGAACCACAGCACGCAGCCCGCGCCGAACCAGGCTGAACAGGACCGCGAACACCGCTGGTCGCGGAAAGCCGAGTGGGCGCCGCGGGGCGCCAACGGCGGGGAGGTGCTGACTCGGTTCTGTGTGCGAACCGCCTGCGGGGTCACCGAGGTGTCCCACCGCGATGCGCCGAGCCCGTGCGAAGGATTCGACGACGCCGACATCGTGATGACCTACCAGACCGGCGATGCGGGAACCGCGATCGTGGCCATCGGGTCCAGGTTCAACCTGTGGTGGACCGACCACGTCGCCGACGACTGGAGCGAGCGCTTCGAGTCGCTTTCGACCGCCGTCGCCCGGCTGGCCACGCTGATCTACTGCCTCGAAACGGACGGGGAGCGCATGTTCGCCACCTCCGATGCGGCTCAGTTCGCTGTGGCCGCCGTCGAGTTCCTGCACACCAACACCGAGTGAGTGGGAATCGCTGACACGAAGCCACGCCGTACGTCCGCTACCCGTGGCGGACGTACGGCACGGCCTGAGAACACCCTGCGCCAACAGGAACGCACGGGTGTCGCACACCTACAAGATTCCACGACGAGGCAAGGAACGAGCATGTCCACATTGGTGTTCGGGGCAGTCAGCGCGGTGATCGTGACCGTGACGCCGAGCTCCGCTTCGACGACCTTCGCGCGGCACTCGTCCCGCGAACTGACCGAGCTCTACCGCGAGCTGTCCGACGGTGACGAGCGTCGGCAGGTGGCAGACACGATCAACGACCGAAGCCGCGAACTACTGGCGTGGCTGCACGACGAGAACGACTTCCAGCAGCGCCTCACCTGGCCTCGACACTGCCTCACAGAGCAGCACGAGACGTGGCTCGCCCACGTGCGAACCGAAATCGACACCGCGATCTCAGCGCTGGACCTCAAAATGCTTGACGCCGAATAAGGTAAATTAATTTACGTCGGAAACGGGAGTGACACCCCAGTTCCCGGCGACGTCGAAGACCAACAATCCGAGGGAGTACCGCATGTCCCGCAGAGGGCACGACGGCTCGTACATCTGTCCCCACCGTGACATCTCGTGCTGCCCGCAGTGCTTCGCCAAAAACGAGGAACTCGTCAACGTCGGTGGCGTCGCGTTCTGGATCAGCGACCCCGCCGAGCGGGAAGAGACCCGCAAGAGCATGGCCGCCGTGCCTCAGCCGATGGTGCCGGGCACCGAGCACGACCGGGAACGCGTGAGAAACGGCGCCGACGGCTGGTACGCCCACCCGTTCATCGGCGGGTGGCTCCCGTGGCTGCGTCAAGGCAGCCGGGGAACGAGCCTGAGCATCGACCCGTTCGCCACGAGAAGTGAGTGCGAGGAGTTCATCCGCACCCACATCGGACCCGGTGCGGTCCTGCACCTCGACGACTGAACCTGATGTCGCGCCAGGCTTCACGCGCGCGGTCAACGGAGCGTCCTGTCGCCGTCTCGTGACCATCAACTGATCGCCCCGCCGTCCGCCCTTCAACCGAGGGCGGACGGCCCGCCCCGGCCGGCCCGGAGTGACATCCCGAACCGGCCAAATCGAAGACCAGCACCAGGAGAACGCGTATGTCCCTGTACCCCCCGACGATCCGGAACCGTCATCGAGATCCGCCGCTCCCAGTCGAACGCCGTGCACTTCGCCATCGAACGCGGGGTGATCCTCCACTGCGCGATGACGTGGCTCGTCGCCTACTTCCCCGGCGACCCCGAGCGTCCCGCAGACCCGGCCGACCCCGCCTCGATCCGCATCGTGGGCACCGCCGACGTCACCAACGCCGAGCAGATCGCTGGCTACCGCGATCTGGCCGACTGCGACCCGGCGTGGGTTCTGGGCACCTGGAGGCACCTCAGCGAGGCCGGAACCGGCCTGCTCCAGGCACCGCACGTGGTGCACGCATGGGAACTCGCCGCCACGCTCGCCAAGGTCCGTCTCGACTCGGACGTCGCGTCGCTGATCACCCGCGAGCAACTGGAGTTCTGGGCAGGCCGCCCGCTCGACGAGGACGACCTTGACCGGATCGACGACGCGATCCCGAACTCCAGCATCCCGGCCGCGATCGGCGAAATCGTCGCCGGCATGGACAGCGGGGACGTCGAGTAAGCGCCTCACGCTGCTCTTCTCATCGGGCCGACATCCAACTCCACCGGGTGTCGGCCCAGCCGTCCATTCGGCACATCGCCCGGCCCCAGCCACGCGATTCACGCTCGCAAAGCACGGAGGAACACGCGCCCCATGAACATCACGATCAAGTTCGCGCCCGTACCCGACGGCAGCCGGTGGCAAGTCATTGTCGAGAAGGAGACGACCACGCTGTACCGGGTTGTGGTCGACCACGCCGAGCTCGGTGTCGACCACAACCCGGACGACATCACCGAACTGAGCGACGCCATCAGCGCCCGCGCGTTGGAACTGATCGCCCAGGGAGACGCCACGATCCTCGGCGTCGAGGACCCGCCGGCCTCGGTCGCGAGCTGCGAACTGGAGGGCGGCGGATACGCCCAGGAAGCGCTGGAGTACTACACCCAGCGCGTCACCGGACCGACCCCGCGGTAGTCGCCACCGCCGAGCTCGGGCTCTTCCGCGAAAAGTCAGCTACGAAAATTGGGTAAGGTTAGCCATGTCGGAAACGGGGGTGACGCCCTGTGGATTCCGGCGATTTCGAAGACCAATCAACGGAGGAAATTCATGATCGGTCCTGTGGTCGCGGTAGGCGACACCGTGTTCGTCGCCAGCCAGGCTGGTCGCTGGATTGTTGACGGCATCCACCTCGGACGCGGAGATGAAGCCAGTCCGCACCACACGCCGCAGAGCGCGGACCGCTCGTTCGTCACGGTGTGCCAGGTCGAAGGTGGCGGCAACGGCTACCCGTACACCACCGAACTGAGCGGCTGGACCCATGCCACCGTGCTCACCATCCTCGACCCTCGTGCGCTGACCTTCGTTCGCCCCGGCAACGCACTTGCCGATGAATTGACGGCACACGGTTTCGATTACGAAGAAGTGATCAAGCGCTCCGATAACGTGATCGACAACGGCAGGATCACCACCGTGCAGGCAATTCGCGCCGCCGCCGACGCCAAGCTGAAGGCCTGCCTCGCGAGTACGCGGGCCGAGTAGGCCTACGCGGCAGCTTGTCTGAAGGTCGCTCCCGCCACCGACGTCTGATCATCCATCCTCAGCCCGCACGACGGCTCCGACGTCCACGCGGGCATCGGAGCCGTCGGTCCTTGAAGGAGTCAGCCTGGGCATTCCGGCGGATACGCCCAGGAAGCGCTGGAGTACCACATGCGACGCGTCACCGGCACTGCTCCGCCATGACCGCCGCCGCCGATCTCACGCGCTGGCACAAATGCTGATCAATGTTTCTGACCCGCACCACCACACGAGTGAGGTACGACCATGCCCACCGGCAAGGAGATCCAAGAGACCGAGTTGGCCCCTGAGGTTGTGATCCACACGGAGGAAGCGTTCTACGCGTGGGCTGGTGATCGGTACGTGGACGTGTACGTCGACCCGCAGCAGTGGCCCGCCGGGAACACGCCGGCGTACTCGTTCGAGATCGAGCCGACGGCCTACGACCCGGCCATCCTGCCCGGCCTGGTACGCACGCATCTGGCCCTGCGTGCTGCCGCCAAGAGCACGGCATAAGCGCGGCGGGCGCGGTGCGGTCCTGCGCGGCTACGGGCACGTGATTCCCGCGAAGCACAAGCAGCGCCGACCTGGACCGAGCCACCGCGACCGAAAAGCTTCCATCACTAATAGGGTATAGTTAGTCATGTCGAAAACAGGGGTGACGTCCTGGAGATCCGACGACATCGAAGACCGACTACGAGGAGAAATCTGTGACGGAGAACAGCGCGACCGAGCCGATCACCCCGGCGGCCGAGCCGATCACCCCGGCGGCCGAGCCCGAGAAGGACCTGGGCGACCGGTCGATCACCGCGACGTGGAACGTCGGCACGGCCGACAAGGACGGATGGCAGCCGCAGGCCCGCCTGATGGTCAGCCACTGGAAGGAAGCAAAGCGCTACCAGGCCCAGCTGCGCGTCGGACGCGTCAAGAAGGAGGGCGTGTTCAAGAGCGAGATGCTCAACTACGGCGCGCTGGCGCACAAGGTGGTCATCCTCGATCAGGACGCCACCCGGTTCAACCGCAACACGCTGAACAGCCTCTACAACACCGCGCTCGCCCAGCTGCGCAGCCGCTACGAGGACGGCGATGACGCCGTGACGGCCTACTTCGACCCCACGTCGGACAAGCACGACGCCTGATCGTCCATCCCCGCCACACGACGGCCCCGACGTCCGCACGGCGCCGGGGCCGTCTGTCCTCGAAGGAACCAGCCATGCCCAAGACCACCGGCACCAAGGTCACCGTTCCCGCCATCGAGATCGAACTCGACCTGTCCGAGGTGCGCCGGTTCGGCACCGGCGAAGACGGTCGGCTGATCGCGATCGGCTACGTCCACGAACCCGGCTACCCGCGCCTGAGTGGACCGATGCTGCACTTCCAGCTCCCCGACGACAGGATCGTGCTCGCCGTGCCCGACCCCGACGGTTATCGCCTGATCTGGAAGGGCAGCCAGGCGCCCGCGACCGTCGACAAGGGAGCGGAAGAGGTTCTGGACCTGATGTGGGGCCAGGTGAACGAGGCCTTCCAGTCCAGCCTGCTCAAAGCGTTCGGCACCGCAGCCGTCGCGGCTCTCGTGGCCGCGCTCACCACGAGCTGAATCCGGCCCACGTCAGCACTGCCAACGGGCGGTGTCGCCCAGCCCCCACAACCTTCTCGCGGCCCGGCCGCCGAGCCTGACCACGTCCTCACACTCACCCTCACCGGGAGAAGACATGAACCACATTCGCAGCAATGTGTCCGGAAACGTGGTCGGTTCGGTGATCCGCGCCGACCACATCGGAAGCGTTCACATCACCGCCCACCACCACGGACATGTACCTCCCCACGCGTCCTCGGCAGGCGTGGCCGCCAGCGAAACCGTGATCCAGATCGCCGAGCGGACGTTCAACGGGTGGGACGATGTCGCCACCGCCAACGCGAAGAGGAGCGCGGACGATCACGACCCGTCCGCCTCGACAGACGACAGCGAGCACGCGCCGGACGCCGACTCTGACGACCCGCACGCGGAGTGCTGGGGGGTGCACTCCGGTCCCTTTGGCCCCGCCGACTGCGACGGCCGAGAGTTCTGACGGCACCTGCTGGAGGAGGTCGCTCCAGATCGAGGCCCCCGGTTTCCGCCGGGGGCTTTTCCATGCGCACAGCCCCCGGAGCCACCGACTGTCCCGCCTGTCAGGTGGGATCGGCGACCTCTTGCTTCTCGAACTGTGCGCCGCAGCGGAGCACGGCTGCGGGAACTCGTGCAGCTCGAAGCCGAACCAGTGCCCGCGGAGACAACAAGGGCTGCCGCTCCGGGCAGCCCAGTCGCTCAATTCGGAACCTCCTTCGCTCTAGCCGGCGGGCGCCCTCGATCTGACCGTGTTGTTCGAACAGCCTCCGGGAGGAACATTGTCCTGCGGGCCTCTTCACACGCCCATAAGCGCCGACCGAACCAGTGTCATTTTCGCAGCCCCTGCCGACATCGACCACGAAACGACCCGAACACAGAAATACCCCTGAGGGGTATTATCGACCTTGTCGGATCGGTGAAGACTTCCCGAATTCTCTGACGCCTTCGCACATTCCCACTGCTTGGAGAGATCTGTGACGACCACGCACGCCGAACGGACGGTAGAAGCGCTCGCCGACGCTGTCGAGCGGGCACTGCACGACAAGTACACCCTGATCCACCTCGACCAGGGCGATTCGCTCCCTGCGGATGTCGTGGCAGCGCTGGTCAGCGGAGACAACCCTTGGGACACCAAGGGTGGCGAGGCACTCACCAAGTGGGGAGACGAAGCTCAATGCATCAACGCATGCGACGCAGTGGACGAACTGGCTCAGACCATCCTCCGCAACTGGGAGCGGCGGGATGACGTCGACCATGAGGAGATGCTGTTCAACGAATGGCTCCTTAGCGACGCACGTCCGGCCTTGATCGACACGGTGCGAGCGCGTGACGAGTCGGGGTGGTTCGGGGAGCTGATCAGCCGCCACGGCGCCGTGCTGTTGAGGGTGACTATCAAGCAGATGGACGAAGACGCAGGCCTCAGCTTCGCCGTGCTTGAGCCCGAGCAGTTCCTCGACCGAATGGGTTTCAGTCACACAGAGCACAACTTGCATCTCGCCGGTGAGGTGATCGACAACGCGTCGCCGGAGTTCAGCGTGGTGATCGGCCAGGCGCTCATCGGCGTCGATCTGGCGGCGATCGTTCGCCTGCCAGCCGGCGGCACGGTAGAGCTCCGCAACCCGCATGTGTGGCTAGGCAGCCCGTTCGCGGGATTCGGATGGTGCAGCGAGGAGGCGTTTGCAGGAACGCTCACCGTGGACCGCAGCGACCTGAAGACTGACGAGGATGCGTTCGGCTACTCCTGGAACGAGGTAGTCGGTGGTACGTCACCCGACTCCTACAGAGGTGAAATTGTGGCATCTGCGGACGCGCAGTAGGTCAGGTCGTCGCCTCAGCGGCGCTGCCCGGCGGTCGGATTGACCGCCGGGCCGTACTGCTTGCACGCCCCCCAAGAAGACCGGTCAACCATGATCATTTTCAGCTTTCGGCAGAGCAAGATAGGTTAAACCGAAACGGTTTGACCACGACCGCTTCGCGATCTGGCAGACTTCCTTGTAGGCAGCCCCCCACCGCTCGCCACAAGCAGGCGAGCCGGACTCGGGGAGGCAGTGACTATGGCGAGTGCGCGCGGCAAAGACCGATCAGCGAGCTTGTGGCGCTACCGCGACCACTCGCTTCACGGCACCCGAGTCCCGCGTGGCCTGATGAGGTTTTCCGACCATGAGTGGGCGACAATCGTCGCCGCGGCTGCTAGAGCCGGGTGGTCACCAGCAGCATGGGCACAGCAGGTCGCGTTCGCCTACGCGGCCCGACACCAGCAAGGCGTGGCCGTCGGTGACGAATACCTCGACGCGCTGCAAGAGGTCCGGCGGCTGCTGGCCAACATCGGCAGCAACGTCAACGACGTCGCGAGGACCGCCAACACCACAGGCGAACTGCCAAGCGCCGACGCGCTCGCCGAGATGCTCGCGCTACTGCGGGAACGCCTGCAGCTGCTGGACACCTGTGTGGTGATGTTGCGTCCGGGTCTGATGCCGTGATCGCGAAGGTCGTGCACGGATATCGACCGGCCGGGTTGCTCCGCTACCTGTTCGGGCCGGGCCTGCACGAGGAGCACGAGAACCCTCGGGTGGTGGCGTCCTGGGACGAAGCTGCGTGGGCGCATCATCCCGCGAAGATCGGACCTGGGGAGTTTGACTTCGAGCTGACGCCGCTCACCACGACGATGCAGGAGCTTGCGGCTGCGGCCGGGTTGCCTTTGACCAACCCTCCTGCCCTCACCGATAAATGGAGAAAGCACCTGCGGTCCGGTGCGCCGCGTCGCGCTGATGAGCCAGAGTGGCTGACGCACTACAGATACGACTTGCGCAAGCGCGCGGTCGTCCTACGTCCTGGCTACGTGTGGCACTGCCCAGTGAGGCTGCACCCGGACGATCCCGTACTGACCGACGAGCAGTGGCAACTCATCGCCGAGCGGCTGATGGCAGCTGTGGGAATCCACGGCGAGGGATGCCGGTGGATCGCGGTGCGGCATGCGGACGATCACGTGCACCTGATGGCCACGCTGGTGTCCGAGCGAACAGGCAAACGCGTCCATCCATTTCAGGACTTCGTGAAACTGCGTGAGGAGTGCCGCACCATCGAGCGGGAGTTCGGGTTGGTCCGGACCGCCGGCGCGGACAAGACCGCATTGCGTGGTCCCACGAGCCAGGAGAAGGGCAAGGCTGCCCGGCTGGGCGAGCGCGTGGGCTGGTTCCAGCACCGGGAGGGCGTTGTGCTCACGCCGAGAGAGGTGTTGCGCCGGGCGGTGGTACGGCACGCGGCTGTGTGCGGGAATGGCACGGAGTTCTTGGACGCGCTCGCCGGCGAGGGCTTCTCGCCCTTGGTGCGTCATGATGGCCAGGGCCGGGTTCGCGGGTATGCGGTATCGCTGCCTGGTGACAAGACCTCTACAGGGGACCCGGTGCTGTACTCGGGGTCGAAGCTGGGTGCGGACTTGAGTTGGCCGAAGCTGGAGGCGAGGTGGCGTTCGGCAAGCGAGGACGTGGCCGGCGATCTCGGACCAGCAGAGGTTGATCCGGGGTCGCTGGAGGGGCGCCGTGCGGCTTTGCAGGACGCGGCGCGTGGCGTGGGGCTGGCGTTGACGGCGGTACGGAAGGGCGAGGACGCCGAGGACGCCGGTGGGATTGCTCATGCGACAGGTGAGGTGCTAGTCGCGTTCGCCCACGGGCGTGACGGTCGGGTAGCCGGGGATCTGACCGAGCTCAGCGAGGTGTTCGACAGGGCGGCCCGGGTGCCTCATCGTGTCCTTCCGTCGGTGCTGGGTCCGGCGGCGGCGGAGTTGCGGCGGACGGCTCGTCGGATCGGGGCAGTCGGCGTGCTGTCAGGCCGCGGGCGTGAGCGCGAGGCAGCCGCGGCGTTGGTGGTCGCCCTCGCTGCTCTCATCACCGAGATCGCAGCGTGGCAGGAGATGCGCGGCAGGGTGCATCAGGCTGCGGCTGCTCGTGCCGTTGCGCGAGGGCTCGGGGTGCAGGCGGATGCCGGTGTTCGCCGGCCGGCGGGAACGCCAGTACAGCCGGCACCGGGACGTCGTGTTGCGCGGGGTACTGCGGAGACGCAGGAGCGATCGCCCACGGCGGGTTCTCGGGCGCGTTGAGCGTGCGCGACTTCGGCATTCAAGGATCGCGCAGGGCATTCAGCTCCGCGATCACAGCCATCTGGCGCTTCGGCAACAGCGCCTCGGCTCGCCGAGTCGCAGGTCGCTGCGATCCGGGCGAACTTCGGAACTCGGTGGGATCACGTCTCGGAGGGCACGCCGCTCTGTTCGGGAACGACGGCGGGAGGCTGTGCCGGTGGTTGGCGTGTTGGATCAGCCGGGCTCATTCGAGCGACGATGACGGCCGAGCTGGTGGCAGCTCAGCCGTGTTGCTGCCCGCCCGGTCCTTAGGTTTAGGGCCGTGCGAGGCACAGCTGACCCGCCGTCTCGGGCGCGCTGTGTGCGGGCAGCGGAAGGCCCTGGTCGGAGAGGGTGGTCATCAGCGGAGAGGGTGCCGGCGGTGTGCAGCGCCGTGGTGCTGGCCGCGTCGACCTTGGCGGCCGCGGTAGGCCCAGCTTTGTCGCGGTGGGTGGCGCTCGCGCGACGCGCGGCGGATCGGTACGGTAGATGCGTGCCTGAACGCGAGAGCGGTGACGTTCGTACCGAGACCGAGGTCTCGGCGGCGGTGACGTCTGCGTCGCGGACGGAGCCTCAAGAGTCTTTCGCCACGGCACGAGCTCGTGCGATTGCCGGTCTTGACAAGAAGTACGGGGCGCCGCCGGTCAAGGTCATGACTGCCGTGTACGAGCAGTTTTATCCCGCTGTGCGGAATCCGTACGTGGCGTAGCGAGTAGGTTACTTGTTCACAGGTACCGGCTGGGTTCTTGACATCCCTGTGATTGCCGGGTTCGCAAAGAACGACCCTGTCGCGCAGGCGTTCGTGCGCGTAGCGCTCGAACAGAATGCCACACTGCTGCTGCCCGCCACCGCGGTCGCTGCAGCGTATGTCGAGGCTGGGGATGCTGCTGACAACATCGGTGACCTGCACGATCTTCCTGTAGTTGTCCTCGACAAGCTGGATGGCAGCCGTTCGGTCGACGTCGGCTTTCTGCTGGCCCGTGCTCGTGACGTCGAGGAAGCGCGCTCGGACTGGCGCGCAGTGGCGCGAGCGCATATCTGTGTAGTGGCGAGGGCTCGAGAATGGCCGATTGTCACCGGTGACGCCGTCGTTCCCTTCCACGCGTTCGACGACCGCCTTGAGGTCAGGTTGCTGTGGCCGCGCAGGCCTCCGAAGCCGACCTGGCAGTGATCGGAGCGCCGCACGGCGAGTACGCGATTCGGATTGTTCGATTCGATCCTCCGTGACGTGGCGCGCGGATGCCTACGCTGGTCGGGATCGGGTGTCGGGCAGGGGGAACGACACCCTCGACCTGGTCGCGCAGTTGGGCATCAGACGATAGCGATCGGCACGGGACAATGCCGATCCCTCGGTGGCCGCCGGCTGGATCGGTCGAGTCTGCTCCCCCACCTGGCTAGGCGATAACAGGATCTGCGCCCACGCCAGTACGCATCAGGCTGATGCATGGGTGCCGGGACGCTGGAGGCAGCGGGTCCGGGCCCGTTCGACAGCCAGACGTCGGAGGGGACGATGAGCGACGACGCACCTGGACTAGGACTCTCGGCGCAGGACATCCACACGGTGAGCCAATTCCTGATCGCGGTGGCCACAGTGTCCTCACTCGCGCGGCGGCGCATCGAACGTGTCCGCATGGAACGCCTGGCGTTTGCCGACGCCGAGCACGCGGCGCGGATGTACGAGCAGAGTCTTCATCCTCCGCTGCGGCAGATGAACGCCGAGGAACAGCAGGAGTGGCAGCGTCGCGTGCCGCGGGAGCTGGCCGGGCCGCAACGGGGCGAGCCGTTGACTGTGTGGACCGCGTGGATGGCGGACGCGCAGGGTGCTCCTACCGGCGAGTGGGGCGTTGAGGCGCACACCTGGGGCCCGGACGGGGCCGCGACGTCGTCGTTGTGGGTGGTGTGCCGGGACGCCGAGGATGCGATCGGGATGCAGGCGTACCTGCGGAAGTTCGGGACGTCCGAGGATCTAGGGCGCCTGCGGTACCTGGCCGGTGCCGGCGAGGGGCGGTTCGTGGAGTCCCCATCGGTGGCCGTACCAGAGAGGATGCGATCGCGCTCAGCGCCGGTCGCGCGCCCAGTCGACCAGAACATCATCATGCAGTTCGAGGCGGCGTTGCGCGCACTACTGCCTACTTACGCTGAGAGCATCCTGTACCCGAACTCGCTCGGCGATGAGTACGACGCGGCCAGGCACCTGCGGCGTCTCGTGCACAACGAGGTCACGCAGTCGGGCGTGGCTCCGTACACGCTCGCCAAGGCCGTGGCAACCGTTCCGCGCTGGGAGGGCAGATACGGGGTGCGCAATGCGCCGGCACTCGCGATGTGGGCCATCAAACGAGTGCGGGCGTCAGGCGGCTATGAGCGTTTGGCCGAGCAGCCGGTCCGGGCCGGCTCCACTGCTGCCGCAGAGCCAAGCACATCGCAGGGCGCGATCGACAAGCAGACCTCGACATCGACACGCCTGAGTGAAGTCCACACGGTCACCCAGGCCAAGAAGTGGGCCGAGCACCTGGATCCGCGAAGCGCGGAGCATCGCATCGAGGCGAAGCAGGGCTTCGGCGAGTGGGGCCCGCAGGTTGACGCCGTTCTCGCAACGAAGTTCCCCAGTCTCGTGCCGCAGGCTCTCGCCGCGGCGAAGAAGGAGCGGGACAACAAGGCTGCTGTTGTTGTAACAACCGACGGGCACGCCGTCGAAGGCGCCGTGTCCCCAGACCACTCTGTGGCATCCACTGTGGATGTTGCCGCAGTCGGTGCACCCGAGCCGAGCGCGCGCAAGCTGGCTGAGATGGCGGAGTGGGTGGACACCCTGGACACCACGAGAGGCTTGGACAGGTCCATCGCGCGCGGCACGCTCGGCCGTTCGGGCGTCGAGATCGACCGGCGGCTGGCGGCGCACTTCGGTATGGCCGATCACGAGACCGCGACGAAGCACGCCGAGAATGGCGACCCGTTCGCGGCCAGACTCACCGAGCTGTATCCAGACGGACTGCCCGATCCGGCTGCAGAGGCGGAGGCTGCTGCGTGGCGTGGCCGGGCGGAAGGCGACGAACAGCAGGCCGCCGCGCACCACGCCACACCGGACGATCGTCACACACCGGTGCGCGAGGACATCACCGGAGCTGAGCAGGCGGCAACCGATCACGCTGTGGCTGCCGTTCACCGTGGAATCGGCGCCGCCGTCGCAACGCGCCCCGCGGTCCCGCGCCAGACCGTAGCGGCGCGGCCGCCGACCGCTCGGTGAAACGGGCGCGGTCGCCGCGCACTATCACGGATTGATCAGGGGGAAGTCCATGACAGAGACCATCGAGTCGGCGGTCGTGATGCCGGCGCCGGAGGACGGCGCCCGAGATCCCGTGGACGGACGCGCTGCGCCAGACCTGACGGCCACAGCCACGGTGCCGGTATCGCGCGCGGGCGGCGCCGGTGAGTCAGAGGTGCCCGCGGCAGCGGGCACGGAGGCACCGGATGCTGCGTGGGACCTGTTCGGGGACGTCTTCGCCGACCACGTCTCAGGCTTGGTCCGCGATCCGGACAGCGCCGAGCACAGCGCACGGGAGCAGTTGTCCCAGGGACACGGCGTCGACATGGCGGTCGCGTTGCGGGCGATCGCGGCCGAGGCACGTCAGCGTGCCCGCGACGACGGGGTGATCGGATCGGCGCTGCGTGGTCTGGGCATCGAGGTCACGGCCGCGCACCTCGACACAGTCGCTGATCGGATGGCCGCGATCGGCGGATTCGACCTGGTCGAGGTCATCGACCTGGGCGCCGGGACTACGGATGCCGAGACCGCGGGCGATGACGACCTCGTGGCGTCCGCGCGTGCCGATGCCGTCGGCAAGTTCGACCTTCTCGTCACGAACCACTTGATGCCCGCGATCAACCAGGCGCCTCCCCCTCCCGCCCCCGAGCTCGCCGACGAGCGCTTTCCGCTGGACCTGCAGGAGCATCATCTGCGGACCCGCGGGCTGCTCGCGATCACCTGGCGGCAGCAGCTCGACGAGCTACGTCAGACCGATCCCGGCAACGTGCTGCTGAGGGGTGTACTCAGCATGGCCATCCTCCTGGTCGAGCATCACTCGGACCGTGACACCTTCCCCGTCATGCAGTTCGCGCGCACGATCGTGGGCACCGACCCGACTCCGCTGCATACCGCGGCACGGTTGCGGCAACTCTCGGACTTGCTCGATGACCGTTTGCTTGCTCGCGGGGTACAGAGCCAGATGAACACCGCGGCCGGCGGTCCCTCACCTGCAGGGAAGCTGGAGGCGATTGCGCGCGAGATCAACAGGATCGCCAGCACCCCCGTTGAGCTGGCCAGGGCACGTATTACCGGGGTGTTCGTCACCGCGCAGCAGTGGGCTGACCGCGACCGTGGCGGAGCAGCATCCGCTTCGACTGCTGTCTCCCAGGAGACTGCCCAGGCCGCTACCGGAGCCGGTACATCGGCAGCGGCCTCGGACTCGGCCCCCGAAGCCACGAAGGCCTCTGGCACCGACTCGCCCACGGAGACCGCAACTCAGTTCGATCCTGACCTGCCAGTCGAACAGGCGCTGTTGGGCAGCTTGCTCTACGCGCCGACCGCGATCGGGAAGATCGAGAAGATTCTGGGCGCCCGTGACTTTTCCAATCCCGAGATGCGCGTGGTGTACGAGACGCTGCGGGTGTTGAACCGCAGTCGCGGGCTCTACGACGTCGCATCCGTGCCGGCAGAAGCCAAGCGCCTGACCAGGGCGCACGAGAACCACCTCAAACTGTTCGACGCGCTGAACCGATCGGTTGTCCCGCACAGACTGTCCAAGAGGGATATTCAGCGGGTGGTGGCCGAGATCAACGCGGCCGCGCCTGCGGCGAGTGTTCCGTTCCGAGGCGTGTTCGATCCTGCCGCGCAGTCACACCTGGTGCGCATGGTGTGGGAGACAGGGTTTTCGCGGCGGCTGGCGGCGATGGCCGTGCAGATGGATCGCGCAACACCGCTGATCTCCCCAGATCGCCTGATACCAGACCGCTCGGCGCGTTCGGCGCGGAACCTGGCAGCGACCCTGACGACGATCGGCGGACAGCTTGATGCGATGTCGGCGCAGCTGGCTTCCGCGGTGCGGCGGACTGGTGTGGACGCCGAAGGCCGGCGGGCTGCGTCGGCTGTGGTGGATGCGTCGCGGTCGTGGCGGATGCCCGATCCGCTGCGGCCGGTGCTGGCACCGCTGCGTCACCGCGCCGAACGGCACATCCTGCATCTGGCGCTGCATGCCGGGCACATGACGTCGATCCCACAAGCGGTCCTGGATCTGCAGCCTGAGCATTTCGGCAGTGAGCGTCACGCGAACCTGTGGCGGACGATCAAGGACGTGCACAGCAGAGGGGAACCGGTGAACTGGGTCGCGGTGCACTGGGAGACCCGCAACCCGGAGTTCGCGCACCATCCGATGCCCAGTGTGAAGGAGCTCGCGAGCATGGGGGCGCCGCCAGAGGTCAACCCCGATAAGATCCGCCGTTCGCTGGGACTGCTGGTGTCCACGGCGTTGGCGCGTGCCAAGGCAGACGTGCAGAGCGCACTCGTGGCCCTCGCCGACACGTCAAAGGTGCCGACCGAGGCCGGGATCGCACAGGCGAAGGAGCAGGTGCGGAACCTCCGCTCCCATGCGAACACGGCGGCCGGACACCTCGAACAGATCAGCGCGGTGCGTGCGAGTGCGCAGGCACATCCCCCACGGCTTCACCCCGTTGAGCCGCCAACCCGAACCGGAGGGCCCCGAGCATGATCACCCGCGCCGCCATGGACGCGCACATCGCCGCAGGCCGGGCTCAGCGATGGACCCACGAGCTCGGCCCTGGCCGCCTGGTTCCTCAAGCCGTGCTGCTCGACGGCACGTGGTTCACGATCCGCGAGGGAGAGCACGTCTTTCAGGAGGCGTCCGCGGAGCTCGCCGCCGAACTGACGGAGGGACTGGCCGCAGCCACAGCCTTCGACGCGCTCTTCGCGGCCGGCGACGAGGGCGCCGATCAACCCGTTCAGCAGACATGAGGAGGTACCCGGTGGTCAGCGACGTCGAGTCGATGAGCCGCGCGCAGATGACTGTGCTGGTCGACGAGGGCCGCGGAGAACGGCACCGTGTCGCCGAGGCGGTCCTGGTCGAGCACCGGTGGTGGGTTGTTCACGTCGATGACGACCTGTACCGGCCCGTGACGCGCGAAACCGGCGCCGAGCTTGACCGGATGCAGATGCTCATGACCGCGTCCCTCGAGAGGGTGGCGCGCGCCCGGTTGGCGTCGTCGTCATGACCGGGCCTGTGATCGTCGCAAGTGCTGTGTGGCACGCGGAGCGGGCCGTGCTCGGCTCCGTCGTGAAACAACCTGAGCTGGCTACCGGCGCAGCCGCGTTGAGGACCGAGGAGTTCACCTACCCTGAGCACGCGGCGGTCTGGGCCGCAGTACTGGGCGTGCAGCGCGAGTCCGGGCATGCTCCCGATCCTGCTGATGTCGCGCTCGCGCCGGCAGTTCCCACACGGGTTCTGGCAAACGCCGAGGTCGTCGCCGAGGCCGTGGAGTCCCGGCGGTTCAGTCAAACAGACGTCGTGAACCCACGCCGGTTGATGCACGAGGTGCTCGCAGCCGCGCCGACGAACATCTTCGACGCCGCGGTGTACGAGCTCGTCGTGCGCGAGGCAGCCGCTCGGCGCCGCCTTGAGGAGCTAGGGATCCGGCCGGCGACCCCCAGCATCGGCATCACCGGCGACCTCGGCGCCGAGAGCCTCACCTCGCAGGAGCTAGCCGACCGCAAGCGCGTCCTGAGCAACGTCTATCGCAACGCGCGTGAAGAGAGCTCCAGCCACGCCCGCCCAGGAGCCGCCTCGGCGTCCGACGTGGCGGATCCGGTTACACCACTTCCGAAACAGCTCGTCTACCGCCAAGAGCAGGTGCTGATCCGTGCGATGCTGATCGACCCTTCAGCGCGGGACAGGAACCTCCTTGCTCTGTTTCAGCCTGAGGACTTCGGCTCGGCGAAGCACGCATCGACCTGGTACGCCATGCAGTGCGTGTTCGAGCGCCACGGTGGCCTCGTGCCGATCACCGTCGCCTGGGAGTCGGAGATCCATACCCCCACCGCGGTGAGCGTGTCGGAGCTGACGGCCATGACCCGCGAGCCTCCTGGCGATCTCGCGCTCGCCATCGTCGTCGTCGCACGTGCGGCGTGGACGCGGTACAACGAAGCATCGGTCCGCGCCCGAGCGGCTGACGACCTGGCGCCGGACGCTCGCGCTGATCGAGTACCGCCTCACGCGGCCAACGCGGTGGACCAAGCGCGGAGGCGAGCCGCGACCGAGTACGGGCCTACAGTGGCCACGATCCGCAGCTGACGACACTCGGACCTGCTCCTCTCCGGAGCTCGTCCGCGGATTCGACCTCGACGATGTCCAAGATCGTCGCCGCGCGCCTGACTTGGCGATGCGCCTGGGTTGATGGTGCGCGCACGGCGGTGCTTGCCGGCCGAGCCTTGACGAGGCCGACGCAGGAGCCCCGTGCGCCAGAAGCCGGCAACGTGAAAGCCGGATTCCGCGCCGAAGAGCGGGATCCGGCTCCAGATATGAGATAGCGGCCCACACTTCGACCGGCAGGTTTCGGAAGTGTGGGCCGCCTCGCCGCGAGTTCATGTGAACATCCGGCAGGGAGGGGGTACTGGCGGTTTAATTACGTAATGTCCTCCTTTCTGGCTGCTCTGGGAACGTCGGTCTGTGTCAGCAGTGGCCGATCGCGCACGCGTAGGTGACCTTGCCCCGGCCCTGCAGCGCCCAGTGGTCCGTGAGGTTCGTGACCCCGCCCATGATGTTGATCTCTTTGTAGCTGGCGAACGGCCAGTAGCTGAACCGCACTCTGATGCGGGTGTCGTAGGGGCTGCAGTGGTTGTAGTAGGCCTTCTCGTTGGTGTCCCAGCCGGAGAAGTAGAACCCGCAGCTCGCGGCGTTGTAGCTGCCGCCAGAGCCGAGGCCCTGCTGCTCGATGGCGGTCCGCCCGTACACCTGGGCGGACGCGGTCGAGGCGAATCCTGCGGCGAGAGCAGCGGCGACAGCGAGCGTGGCCGCAGCTCGGCCGAAAATGGAAGTCTTCATTGTTTTCCCCCGAGTGCGTCACTGATATAGCGGGACGGCGCGCGACTGTTGGCAATTTGCGCAAGGTTTCCCGCGTGCGGCTCCAAGAAAAGCCGAGGAGCTTCGCTGTGGTCAAGATACGGCGGAAATTATCCGAATTTGCCTCGTGGTCACGAGCGCGTCAGGCGTCGTTGTCGCGTAATGCGGTGGTGCGAATGCGTATTGTCACGGCCCGGGGCAGGGCTCCGGCGGGAAGTCGCGGCACACTGAACCCGGATCACCAGGGCTTGCTGTCACCGTCTGCCCGGGTCGTCACGCTGTGGCCGCGAGGGGGCGCACGTGATGGGCACGGCGGGACGCGGCGAAGGCGGCCTGCACGAGTCCAGGTTGCACACGCAGCGCGAGGGCGAGCCGGGTGCGGATCGGCACAGGAAGAACACCCGTGCGTTCGAACGTGGCGATCGAGCCGGTGCCGATGCCGAGGTTGGCGGCGAGCAACTCCCCTGTTTCCTCCTGTGCTCCCAGCGCACCGGTTTCCCACCATGCGAGCCGCTGGGGGGTGATCCACAGCCGCTGGGCGAGTTCTGCGCGGGTCAGCGCACGCAGCTCACGCAGGTTCGTCAGCGTCGGAGGTGCGGTCAGCGGGTGCTGCAGCTGCGCGGGAGTCACACGCAGGACCTCGGCGACGCTGCGCAGAACGCGCGCGGTGATCGGTGTGACTCCACGCTCCAACCTGGACACCGCGTCGTTGGCGGCATGAATCTGCTCGCCGAGTTCGGCCTGCGTGAGGCCGGCGCGCTGCCGGTGGCGGATCATCGCCTTGCGATCGAAGTTCGGGACCTCTCGGCGGGCGGGCATGAACGTGTTCCCCCTGGATAGTGATGGTCTCGCGCGGACGGTCGCCTCGAGCGTCCAGTGACGCTGGACAAGCCGGCGCGGTGACGGGTTCTTCAGCTACGAGAGCGGCTTGAACCGCCCGAGATGGTCGGGTCCACGTCGACGCGCGGACGCACCACGGTCAGCTTCGGCCTGCTCGGCTGGGCGGCGGGTGGGGCCGCTTGGCTGACAGCGGCCGCGATGGCGCGCACGAGTCCCGCCTGCACCGGTGGCAGCGTGCGCACAACCTCGGGATCGCGCGCGTGCAGCTTGGCGATTTCCCTGGACATCTCGTTGCGGGCGTTTTTCTCCGCCTCGGAAAGTTCGCCCCGCGGCGCCGTGGGGTGAGTAAGCCGATGCAGGTACCGGTCTGCTGCGCGACGCAAGGCGCTGGGCGGGTGCGTGGGGTCGTCGCCGCTCGGGCGAGGCTGGTCGTGCCACGAGGCGTCGGGCACGAGGAGCAGCAGGAAGCGGGCCCGGCCGCTGTCAAGCAGGGCAATCGCGGACGGGGTCTCGGCCTGGATCCTGGCGATGCGGGCGGCGGCGCGCGAGGTGTCGCTGATCGCTCGCCCGTCCGTCTGGCTTCGGTCGAACTGAGGCAGGGTGGTGAGAATCGCGAACTCGTCGATCAGGACCTTGAGCCGGTCGGCTGCTTCCTGCGTTCGTTGCCGTTCGGCTAGGGCCTCGCCGTGGGCGCGTAAGGCCGGGATGACCAGCCCTTCGGTGGCCGCGAGGCCGCGCGCGATCTCGCGGATGTCCTCCGCGAGCGCGGAGACGTCGCGCAGCGGCAGCGCCGCGGTGGAGATCGAGCCGTCCAGGTCGAGCGCGCGTAGGTCGCTGTGTCCGTTCTCGCGTGCGTTCGCGACGGCCTCGTCGTACCGCGTTGCCTGGATGGCCAGATACTCACACAACCCCGCCACGTAGTGCTGCTGGTCGAGTTGATCAACGAAGTTCTGCGCCGAGCCCTGCTGCACGGCGCGCTCATACGCATCCAGGACGCCGCGGACATCGAGCGGCTGCACAGGCGAGGACGTTAGCCGAGCGTCGACGAGGCGCCCGATGAACAGTTCGGCGTGGTCCTCGCCGGCGTTGCGATAGTGGGCATCGATCATTGAGTCGTGAGCGTCACTGGTCAGTTTCGCCCGCATGCTCCTCACACGCTGGGCCAAGGGTTCGGGCGCTGGCGGCTGGATTGCCGGTAGCCCAGCGAACGGCACGACGGCGGATCCGCCAATGGGGTCAGTCATAAGGACTTCCTGTTCTGATCGGACGTAGTCCGGGCGGAATCAGGAAGCGGGGGCTGATCGTGCTCCCGCCCTGTGTTGCACTGGACAGGAGCGGTACTCCGATGGGCTGGCTTCCCAGCTAGGTCAGGTCTGAGGTCGGAGGGTAAGCATGGCCTGGATGACTGTGAGCGCCCCGACTGTTTCCACCGTGGCGGTCGATCAGTTCCCGCGTCACGGATTGCTATGGGGAGCTTGCAGTTTTCCCATCTGTTGGGCTTGCGTGAAACCTATGCGCCGATGATTACAGGGTGCCACCTCACAATCGGGGTTCCGGATCTTTCGGAGGACAGGCATGAACGTGTTTCTCCAGCCGATGACGGACGTGCGGTTGCGGATTGCCTGAACGTCAAGCGGTACGGGGCAGGCGTCGCGCTGCTGGTGAGTCAGCCACGTCTGTGGCCAGCGTTCGTTGCGGGCAAGGTCCGGTCCGGATGAGCATGAGGGCGAACCAAGGTCAGGTGTCTCTTTTCGGCTGGCGGGGCGACATTGGGTGAGGATTTGACCGCTTCAACGATCTCGCGAACGAGCCCCGCGTGAACGGGAGGCAAGGTGAGTACGGTTGAGGGATCGGCTGCGTGCAGCTCCGCGATCGCGACAAGATCACGGCGCATGGCGGCACTTGTGAGTTTCTCCTGTGAGCCATTGTGGTGACTCATCCGAGCAAAGACGCGCTCGGCTGCGTCGAACAACTTGCTGGGAATCTGTCTAGAGCCACCGGATCTTTTCGGCCGGGGATTGTCGTGCCGAGTGACGTCGGGCAGCAGGTCACGCAGAACCTTGGCTCGGTTGTCGTCGAGTTGTGTGATCGCGGACGGAGTCTCGCCCTGGACTTGGCCGATCTGGACGGCGATGCGCGCGGTGTCGCTGATCTGTCGCCCCGCCGCCGTGCTGCGGTCCAACTGGGGTACGGCGGTGATTACTGCGAGCTTGTCGACCAACGCGGCGAGTCTGCCGGCAGCTCGCTCAACCCGTTGGCGCTCGGCTTCGGCCTCGTCGTAGGCGTGCAGGGCCGGGCTGAGCACGCGTGTGGCTTGCGCCAGCGTACGAGCTACGCCGCGCATCTGGTCAGCGAGTTCGGCGACGTCCTGCAGCGACAGTCCCGTGGTCGGCAGCAAGCCGTCCTGTTCGAGGTGTGCGCTGTCGAGTCCGACGCTACGCGCGGTCGAGAGGTACTGGTCGTACCGGTTCGCTTGCAGCGCAAGATGGTCACAGAGCGCGGCGACGTAGCTTTGTTGAGCAAGTGACAGTTGGTCGCCGAGCCGGGGTTCCGGTCTGTTGCGGAGGAAGTCGCGCACCGCGGTGGCCGCATCGAACGGGTGCTGCGGGTTGGTGCGACGAGCGTCGAGCAGGCGCTGGGTGAAAATTTCGGCGTGGCGCGCCCCGATTTCCCGGTAGTACACGACGGTCACAGCGACGGGTGCATCGCGGTACACATCGTCGACCAAACCTTGGATGCGCCGGTCGACTTCACTGGATGTCAGCGGGGCAATCTCCGGGAGGCCGGCGAATGACACGATGTCAGCGCTTCTGGCGGGTCCGGTCATGACGACTTCCTGTTCTGTGCGGACGGCGTCCGGTTGAATCAGGAAGCGGGGGCTGATCCTGTGCTCCTGCTGAGGTGCTTGTTGCTCAGGAGCGGTCGTGCGGTGGGCTGGCTTCCCAGCGGTGTCAGATTTTAGACCTGTTCGTGTCCAGCGGTCCACCGAACACGCGGGTGGCGACCCATCGGCCTCCTTTGGCCTGCAGGGAGATCTGGCGAATTAGCTGGCCGGACTGCGGTGCCTCGATCATCTGCTGATCGCCGATGTAGAGGGCGACGTGGTCTTTCTCGCCATCGTCGTTCCAGTCCCAGAACAGCAGGTCGCCGGGTTGTAGCTGGTCGGCGCGCACGGTCTGTGCGCGGGTGCTGTTGTACTGGGCGTCGGCCACGCGGGGCAGCTCGATCTGCCCGGATGTGCCCACGTAGAACGCGTACCGCATCAGCGACGAGCAGTCGAAGCCGACGACGTGGGTGTCGGGCGGCATGCCCAGCGTGGGCTTCTCGAGCCCGCCGCCACCCCACGAGTACATGGTCTTGTTCACGTGAGCGGCGGCCGCGACGATGACCTCCTTGGCCTCTCCGGTCCCCCGCAGCACCTGCGCGTACTTGGTGACCGCGAGTTGCCGGATCTTGTGGACGTAGTCCTGCGTCTCCGTGATCGGCGGGACTCCGCCGCTGTCAAGAACATGCCCCGGACCTGCGTTGTAGCTGGCCAGCGCCAAGCTGATCACATCGCCTACCAGGCCCGGTCTCTTCTCCACGAACGAGACCAGGTAGTCCATGTAGGCCGATTGCGAGGCGATGGCGTCAGCGCCGTTACGGGGGTCGGCCCGGCTATCGCCGTCACCGTCGCGGCCCCACTCCGTCCACGTCGACGGCAGGAACTGTGCGGGGCCGTCCGCGCCTGAGCCGTCGTTGTGCGCATCCAGCCGCCAGCCGCTCTCGACCTCCAGTTGCGCGGCCAGAATCGGTGCGGGCAGCTTGGGGTACTTCGTGGCAGCGTCCTGCAACGGCCCGCAGGCCCACGCCGGAACCCCCGAACAGCTCAACGAGATCCTGCTCCAGTCCAGACCGCCCCGGGACGCCGTCGCGGTCGTCGAGTTCTTCTGCGCACCGATCATCAGCGTCATGAGGATCACCACCATCATCCCCGCGGGCAGCAGCAACGCCGCGAACCCGAGCTTGTTGCCGGTGTTCACGGAAACTCCTCGCCGGAGCGGGAGTCCGCGAGGCGTACGTCGGTGACCCGCCAGCCCGAATCTGCACGGCCTAACGCGCAGTAGACGACCACAGTAGACAGTTCCTGGCGCCAGCCCGCGTCCCCGACCGCGACCCGCGTGGCCACCACCCCGGCGCCCGCATTGCCCTCACGCGGCGTCGGCGGGTCGTCGCGCACCGGCACTGTGGTGACCTCGACACGCCCGCGACGGGCCGCCACCATCGCCCACGTCGCGCTGCGGCCCTCGGCGCTGAGGCGCGATGCGAGCTCGGGCGTGCCGAACCGCTCGGCGGCACGCCGACGTGCGAGCCCCGGACCTTGGTCCCGTGTGGTGTCGAAGGCCAATGAAGCCGCCGCGAAATCCGAGCAGACCTTCTGCACCTCCTGCGGAACCGCCGCCGGCGTCGCTGCGGGCACGGGCGGCGGCGTGTCGAGTGCCGTGCCAGCAGGATCCCGCGAGCACGCCGCGAGCGCACACGCGGCAAGCGTGACGAGCAGTGCGGAACGTGTGGAACCTGGTAGAGCCATGATCGTCCCCCTCGATCATCCGGTGGTCCTGGTGGCGTGCGGTCGTCCCCCCGACGTGCCGCACGCGGCGCTCACGTCGCGGTCGAGGTGTAGGCAAGCAAGTCCTCCTCCAACCTCGTGCGGTCGAGAGCGTCGGCTTCACGAGTCGGCTCGACCGCCGGATGCTTCAACGCCACCACCAGCCACGTGGCGACTTGCCTCGGCGGCGGAACGAGCGCGAGCCCGAAGTAGGTGGGGACGCGGGGCTGCTCACCCTCGAAGCACACCTGCCAGGACCAGCCCTGTCGCTCTGTCCACATCAGCCGCACCCACTCGGCATCAGCCTCGGTGCCCGCGGGCGCTGGCTCGGTGATGGTCATCCGGCCACGCCGAAGTGGTACCGACTCGACCACGACGTCGGCGACAGCGACGTCCAGGCTGTGCAGTTCGGTCACGACGGCCTGCAGGTACTGCGCGTGAGCCGACGCTTCGGGTCGGTCATGATCTTGTTTCGTCATGCGGGTTCTTCCTTTCGTGCGATCAGTTCAACGTCACCGGACGCCGCGGCTTGCATACAGCGCTACCAGGTCCGTGATGGGGTCCCAGCCCGAGACCCCCCGGGAGCCACTCGCGCGACGTGTCCAGCGTTCGGTCAACCTGGGCGTCCGTCGCGGCCGTGGCACGCTGGCGGCAGAGTCCGTGGGCGACTCACCAGGGACGTCTTGCGCGGGGTCCGCCGGCTGGTGCAGTGCACTGCCTTGCCGGGGCTGGAGCTCGGCGTCGAGGAGCAGACCAGGAGCTTTCGGCTCGCGTGGCACGCTCGAAGTTCCCTGACGCGGCTGCGCCAGCGCTGGTCGGTGACTGGGGTCGCCGTAGATCCTGAGCAGGTCGTCATAGATCGGGTTGAGCGATGGCGTTGCTGTCGGCTGTGTCGGGGCGGTGGGCTGCGTCTCCAGCGCCACCAGTGCCTGGGTCAGCTCCGCCACGCGTACGTCGGGAGGGTTCGCGGCCGAGATGTGGATGGTTGCCGACTCGCGATCCACAGTGGTCACGTTGTCGGTGTGTACTGCGTACCCCAGCTGTGCCGCTTCGTTGACCAGCTCAACCCAGTGCGCGACGGTCTGGTCGAGTTTCGTGTCATCGCTGTCTCCGCTGGTGGTTGGACGAGAAGTGTCGCGCGCGAGGGGATCCGCGGCTTCCTGTGGAGTCGGCTGGACGTCGGACGCGGCTGGCTGGTCCGCCGCGGCGGACCGCGGTGGGGCGAGTTCAGCGCTCGGCTCGTCCTTGGCAGCGACGTCGGTGCCGGGTGGCACGGCACCGCGACCGTTGCTCGATGGCGGGGCCGCGGCCTCCGGCGGGGAGGCAGGAGACGCGGAGACGCCGATGACGTCGACGACCTCTTCACCGAGTCTGTCGACCCAGTATTCCCAGGGGTCAGGTTTCCCGTTGTCGTGCGGCAGGTAATCACCGTCCTCGGCTGTCCCCTCAGGGGTGTTCTCCTCATCGGGGTCATCGCCGGGCGGGTGCTCATCGTCCACCGCCTCGGGCACGGCGTTGGCGGTGCGATCGGGTGCGCCGGTCGACACGTCACCAGGTGCTGCTGGAGGATCGAGTGTGTCGAGCGAGGGTGCTGAGCCGGGATCCACCGGGGCGAGCGGGAGCTCATCGCCCGTCGTAGAGGCGAACTCCTCTGAATCAGCGAGCGCTGCTCGCCAGTCGTCGTAGTCATCATCGGCGCCCAGGTGTTCAGGCGGCGCGGTGCTGGCCACGTGCTCGCCGAGTGCGTCGTCTGCGGGCGTACGCAGCTCGGCGTCGTCGTGCACGACGACGCCGGAAGCCTGCTCTGCTTGCTCGAGTGGGGGCGGGTTGTCGTGATGAGGCTTGGTTTGGTCGGGCACGACAACGGCCGGCGTAATCGCCGTTGGGTCCTGCAACGACCGTGGTAGTGGCAGGAGCTCCCGCTGCGGTTGTTCTCCGGACGGTTCGAGACGCGTGCCGGTTGCTTCAGGAGTCTGGCCGGGTGGAGAGAGCAGTGCCGTGAGCTGCTCGACGAGCATGGTCGTGGCCGTCTGGGTGTCGACGGTGAACGGAACGGTGATCACCTTCAGCACTGGGTCGTAGCGCGGGACCGACGCCGAGCTGGCCTTGACGACCGACAATCCGTGCTGCTGTGCCAGCGCTTCGAGTTCCTTCCAGGACATATCCGCACGCAGGTTCGCAGGAGCGTTCACCGCCGTACTTGCCTGTTCAGGCACGTCAGTCATGGTCGCGAGTTCGGACGGGGTGCCTTGGCTTCCTGCCGGTGCTTTCGCCTGGTCTGTCTGCCCGTCGGCTGCGGTGGGCTGCCGCAGGTCTGTCGGTGTCTCAACGGCCTCGACCGGGTCCGCCGACTCACCGGTGGACGTGTGGATCTCAGTGATGCCGCTGAACGAACGCAATGAGCCTGGTGGCGTGACACGGAGTACCCGTGACTGGTCATCGCGCTCGATCCTCCAGAGCGCCTTCCGGGTGGGACCCGGCCCCAGCACCACACCATCGAGGCTGACGTGGCTGCTCACCGCGGAGCGCGCGGTCAGCCGCACCGCGTGTTCCGCGTCGGTGTGCATATCAAGAATGAGGTCGCCGACACGGAGTTCGCGCCATGGCACTTCGTGTGTCGCCGGATCGGGAAGAAGCGCGCGCAGCTCGCGGACCGCGTCGATTGTCGGTCCGTAGATCCGAGCATCACGATCGCCGGTGACGTCGAACAACGACGTTGACGCGCCTCGCGCATCCGCCGCTACCGGCCGCGTCGAGCCGAGCACGTTCAGCGCGTTGCTGACCACCTCCCGTTGGCACTGGCGAATGATCCGCTCCAGGTTGTGCTCGATCTGATCCCGCAACTCCGCCTCACCGAGAGCCCGATACCCGACCTCCGCTTCTCGCAGCAAGGTCAGGACTTGGGCGCTGTCGAGGATCAGCTCTCGCAGGGGATCGGACAGCCCCGCTGCGACCCAGCTGCCGAAGTTTTCGTTGGTCAAAATCCCATCGCGATGCGGGGGGCCACCAGTCGTGTGGATCGTCACGCTGCGGGCGGTCCACTCGAACCACAAGGCTTCATCGGCAAAAAGGCTCTGTACGCCAGCGCCCCACCACTCCGGGTGATACACCTGCCCGGAGGCGACGGCACGAACCATGCTGGCGAACTCCCACCCGGCCATTTTCAGGACGACCGCCGCGACATCACCGTTGATCAGCGGGTTGCCCTTAGGGCGAGGCTTCGGCGCGGAATCGTCGAGGCCGAGCTTGGGTTCCATCTTGCTGAGCTCGGTCGAGGCCGCGGACAGCGCGAACTCCGCCTCGCCAAAACCGACGCCGTGCGTCAGGACGATCGGCGGAAGCTGGGTGCCCTCGGCGTCGATGCGGTCCAGCTTCCACCACCACGGTCCGCGCGCTTTCTGCCCAGTCGCCGGCGGGGCATCGCGGCCGATGACGAGCCGAAATCGTCCTGGTTCCACACGAATGAACCCTTCCAGGGCCGAGCCCAGGTGCTCATCGGCGCCGCCGCGGACATGCGCGAGCTCTCGCCCGTCATGCAGCCTGAGAACCATGCCCGGGTAGGGAGGGTTGCCGAGGTCCGGCACCGCGGGCACAGCGTCGTCCGCCGCAGCGTCGGGAGCAGCACTGATTGGGGGTGCGTCGGCCGGGCTCGCGGCGACGGGTTCAGGGTCCGGGTCGGGTGCGGGTGCGGGTGCGGGTGCGGGTGACGCTGGACGGCCCGGTGTGGTCTCGGCGGCCTTCGTGCCGGGGGACGCCTTCCCGGTTGCAGGCTCTGCGACGGCAACCACAGCCGGTGCAGGAGGAGCCGTCGTAGGGGTGCCGTGTGCCTGGTCTTGTTCCAGGCCGAACATCGACATCTGGTCGCCACTCGCGCTGGCCATCCGCTGCTTCTCGCGGCCGGGGATGACGAAGTCGCCGTGCACGGCCATGCGATCGCTCAGCGCGTTCAGGCTTTCTACGACGTCGCCGGCCGGGACACCGCGCAGGATCGCACCGAGCAGATCCGCCTGCTGTGATCGATGTGTGAGCTCGTCCGCGACTGCGGCGAGCATTTCCGCCACGGCGACGCCGCGGCCGTAGGAGATCTCGGCGCGTGCCCGCTGATCGGGGTTCATCTGCTGGTCATGAGCGACGCCGTAGATCGCATCCCGGATTACGCCTGCGACGACCCGTCCGAGCAGGTCCTCTCCCCCGTCCTCCAGCGCGCTCCACAGCGCGCGCAACGCCGCGGACGTGTCGGGTAGCTCCAGCAGCGCCGCCCGGACCAGGTCGGGATCGGCATCGGCGAACAGCTGACGTGCCGCTTTGCGAGCCGCAGAGGCTGCGTCATCGGCTGCGGGCAGCACCGCGGGGAGCGCCTCTGTCTCGATCGGGAACGGGAGGTCCAAGCCGGCACTCTGGGCGGTGGCGTGGGAGAACTGGAGCAGATGCTCGCCGACATCGGTCAGGCGCACATCGCGCAATGCTTGCCCGGTGTCGCCGGCGAGGCCGCCACGCCTGCGGATCTCCCAGCCCATCGCGAACAGTGTAAACACAAGCGGGCCAGGGTTGGCCGGCGAAGCCGTGGGGTGGGCGGCGAGCTGCGCATGGCCGTGGACTGCGTCGAACGTGTCGCGCAGGATCGCCACCGCCCGCGGGTCGACGACCTGTCCGAGGTTGGCGGGCAGCCGCCTGACAAGGCGCTCGCCGGGGCGCAGCCCGTCATCACCGTCGCGCTTGACCGTGTCCCGCAGTCCCGCCGACTGCAGGGCGTCCAGAACGGCGGTTGCGTGCGCGTGAGCCAGCGGCCACGGCTGTGCAACAGTTCGCTCCAGACGACCGGCGACGAACCGCAGCTGGTCGGACAAGCCACGGTCTTGCGGGTACCGGCCCAACGGCGCGGGATCACCGAAACGTTGCGCTGCCGCCGTGTCAATCGCGTCCGCCAGTTGCCGCATGCGGCCTGCCGTGTGCAGTGGCGTGCGGTCGTTGCCCGCTACCTTGCGCACCGTCGCGGCCGTTCCGAAAGCGCGCCCGGCTCGTAGCAGGCGTTCAGTCACGCCGAGCGCCAACCGAGTCGGCGCATTCCCGGGCGCGGGCGGGAGTTCGCTTGCCCACACTGAGAGACGGTTCCGCAGTGTGCGGGGGTCAGCCACGTCGCCGGAAGCCACGCTGAACGGGAGCTCTCCGAGCAGGTCCACAACCGATGGCACGACGGCGGGCGCCGGCCCGAACAGTTGCTCGGCGGGAACACCGGCGTAGCTGGAAACCAGCTCGTCAAACCGTCGTTCAACCTGCTGTGCCTCGTCGACGAACCGTTGGGACAGCTCCCACGCCGCGTCCTCCTGCGGCCTAGTGGCCAAGCGCAGCGTCACCCAGCTCTCCTCCCGCCGGACCTGGTGGTGCACGCGATACAAGCCGCCGGCCTCTCGGTAGGCGCCGATGTTGACCTCGTCGGTCAACACGCTGCGTACCCGTGTCGGCTCCTGTGCCTCCGTCTGCTCCGGTGTCCGCGTTCCGGTCGGCGCGGCGGGCTTTTGCTGCGCGGCGGGCGACAAGACGGTTGCGGCAAGCTGCGCTCGCTCTGTCGGCACTTCGGCGTTCCCGGCCCGCAACTCGAAAACGAGATCCGTCAGACCAAAGCCGTTGATATGACTCAACGCACGGCTGTTGATGAGCAGTACCTGCTGGTCATGAAGCGGCCGCAGTGGTGCTTTCGCGTGCTGGGCGGTAGGCCGGAAGTGCCGCACCGTGTAACCGTGTGTCTCGATCTCGCGTACGAGGGCGACGAACCACGAACGCGTCGTGCGTTCGAACCCGTCCTGGCCCGCGACGAAGACCTGGCCGGTACCCGGTTCTTGCCGCAGGAGCCTTCGGACGCCCCGGTCACCTTGCGCACCCCGTGCGCGCGCCTTGAGCAGCTCGTCGATCTTCGAGGCGGTCACAGTGGTGATGTCCTGCGCGAGCGCGGCATCGGCACCGTGATCCATGACGGAGCCCGCGGGCAGTTCGCGCAGCAGATGCGAGTCGTCCGGGCGACCATCGCTGAACAACGCTCCCTGCCCCGCACCACCGATCGCGTCAACCGGGTCTCCTTGGGGCACCGGCCCAACAGCGGAAGCATCGGCGACAAGACCGCCCTGCTGGGCAGGTACCTGCCCGTCGCGACGAGCCTCGTCCGCGGGCTGGTTCGCGGCGGCCCGTGCTGGCGCGGGTTGCCGTGCAGCGTCGGGTTCCCGGGCGACCTGGGCGCGCAGGCCCGCGAGAGCACCGGTGAGCTGGTCAGCGATACCGGACAGAGGGATCTTGGCGTTGACCAGCACCACTCGACGATCCGCATCGACCGTGCGCTGGATGTAAGGAGGCTCGGTGATCGTCCGGAAGAGCCGCACGGTGTAGCCGTGCTCGGCGATCTCCCGAGTCAGCGCGCGGACCCACTCGGCGGCCACGCGCTGCCGATCTGGCTCGCGGCCGGTGTAGCGGCGGCCGGGGTCGGCCGGGTCCGTTGCAAGGAAGTCGTGCATCGGCTTCCAGCTGTGCGGGTCGAGATCGACGCCGAGCGCATGCAGCGCCAGCAACTGATCCACCTGGGAGGCAGACACCGACGACCGGTCGCCCAGCAACGCCTCGGCGTCCGGGTCGAGGTACGCCCCTTCAGGCAGCACCGCGAGGAGCGCCTCGTCACCCGGCTTCGGGTCAGCTTCAGCTAAGTCGATGCCGAGCCCGAGACGGATCGTTCGCGCGACGGCCCCCAGATCACCCCTGTTGACGGCGTCAAGGATCTCGGGGCGCTGCATGATCTCGTCGTAGGTGCTCTCGGTGAACACCGGTTCCGAAGCATCAGCTTGTTCCGGTTCCCCAGAACCTGGGTTCGTGGCGATGTCGAGCAGCGCTCCGTCATCGGCTCCGGAAACGGCTCGCGCGCCTGCCGGCGTTGACGCGGATGGCCGGTTCGCAGCCGAGTCGGTGGTTCCCGCGTCGAGCGCTGGTTCCGGCGCTGCACCAGCCAGCTCTGCAGGCGCCGTGCGCGCCCGCACCTGAGCGAGCGCGCCGGCCAGGACGGGGATGCGGTCGACGACCCGCGCCCTAGCGCTCACCAGTACCAGTTGTCGATCGTGATGCACGTCGGCTCGTGGTGTTCCAGCGTGTTCCGCAGCCCGACCCGCCCGGCCACGGCTTTCGCTCGCTGCAGGTGGTGTGTCCGCAGCGAGGTAGTGCCGCACGGCGTAGCCGTGGGCCTCGATCTCACGCGCTACAGCGATGTACCACGCGCGCTGCACTTCAGTGAGCGCAGGATGCATTCCGTAGTAGGGCTGGGCGGGATTCTTCAAGTCCGACTTCAGCAGAGTGTCCAAGGGAACCCAGGTGTCTGGTTCGCCTTTGACTCCCCGAGCGTGCAGCTCCAACAGGTGATCGAGTTGAGCGGTGCTCACCGATGTGGGACCGCCGAGTTGCACGTCCGTCATCACATCGAGCCGGGCACCGGCCGGCAAGAGCGACATCAGGTCTGAGTCCGGATCGCCGGTCAGCCCCGTCAGCTGGGCCCGCAGATTTGTGAGCGCTTTCGCCATGTCTGCCATCAAGTTGATCACTGGGTACGTGCTGTTGACCAGCACGACCCGGAGCTCGTCGAGCACCTGCACCGTGACCGGTGATGGAGTCGTCGCTGGTACGAAGTGCCGCACTGTGTAGCCGGTGGCCGCGATGTCGCGCGCCAGCGCTGCTCGCCACGCCCACGTCACGCGCTCGTATTCCGGTTGTTCTGGCCGGTACTTCCGGTGTGGTTCAACGGGATCGGTAGCCAAAAGGTCCCACAACACAGTTGCGGACCCGCTCACTTCGACCTGGTGACGCATCCGCACGAGCTGGTCGATGTGCGTAGCGGTCACAGGGGTCGGTGCCGCGAGCATCGCATCAGTGGCCGGATCCATCCGGGACCCCGTGGGCAGCGCGGCTAGTAGCTTGTGATCAGGCGCGGCGACCTCATCGGGCAACGATGCGGCCGGACCGCCCGTCTCGGCGGCCGCGTGGAGCGGCTCTTCGGACCGCTTCACGCGCGGCTCGGCGAGTGGAGCGCCCGGTAGGGTGATGGTCGTTGCCGCAGGCGTTCGCAGGGCGGCGAGTGCTCTCAGTAGGTCCCAGAAATGGCTGTTGACGGGAAGCCTGCTGTTGATCAGCACCACTCGACTCGGGTGCAGCACGTGGACCCCAGGCGCGCTGATACCCAGCGCGGGCTCGAAGTGTCGCACCGTGTATCCGTGAGTGGATAGGTCCCGGGCGAGCGCCACCAGCCATTCCCGTGTGATCGGCTCTTCGCCGCGCGAGACCGTCAGCGGCTTGGTCGGATTCGCCGGGTCCCGCCGGTAGAGATCGTAGATTTCCCGGAACTCAATCTGCCCGGTCTCGACCTGATTCCACCTCTGGAGCAGGTCGTTGACCTGGTCAGGTGTGATGGAGGTGCGCAGCGTCAGGGCGGCATCCGCGCGACGGTTCATCCGGGTGTCCGCGGGCAGGGCCGCCAGCAGGTCCGCGTCTGGATCGAGTACGTCGAACAAGCTGTCTGCGGCTTCTGCGGGCTCGGGATGCCCGTCCGCCAGTGAGGGCGTCACCGCCATGTCGTTGCTGGGCGTGTGGTCAAGGCGGGCGGAGGCCTTCAGTGCGATGTCCGGCGGGCCCGATGCGGCGTGCTTGAGGATGCTCACCCAGGCGGTGGTGAGGCTGAACGCGTGGGTGATGGTGTGGATTCTTGCGTTGATCAGGATTGTCCGCAGGTCGTGACGGATCACGTACTGGGGGTCTTGCCGTCGCGCGGGCGTGAAGTGCCGGATGGTGTACCCGTGGGACTCGATCACCCGTGCGAGTGCGACGTACCAGGGCGCGAGCTGCTCGCCGGACCCTGGCCTGGCATAGGTCGTGGTAACCGTCTGCTCTTGCTCGACGACGCCGGCGGGGTCGCTGTCGAGGTGGCGTCTCATCGGTAGCCAGGTGATCGGCTGGCCCATCACACCTTCGGCGTGCAGTTCGAGCAGCCGTTGCAACTGGGCGGGTGATGCCGTGGCGTCGGACTCAGCGAGGTGTCGATCGGCCCGCGGGTCCAGTGCCGCCCGGCTGGGCAGGGCTGCCAGCAGGTCGGCGTCAGGAATCTCGGCGCGCGAGAACAGGACGTCCGCGTCCTGTTCGCCGGACTCCGACGGCACGGTGCTCGGTGCCGAGCCGAGGACAGGTGCGAGTTCGTCACCGGCGGCAGGGCGCGGCAGCTCCTCGATCTTGGCCTCGTCAGGTTGGGACAGCCGCGACCGGGCTGCAGGATCCGTCAGCGGAACTGTGCCGTCGACCGGGAGGTCGTGGTGCGCGTGGGTCGCGCCATTCTCGTGAGGCAGGTCGCGTTCGATGGTCACCCTCATGCGGGCGCGGGGTTGCGGTGTCACTTCCACCACGACGCCGCGGACCGTCCGAGTGGGCTCGATACCGGTGCGTTCGAACTCGGTAAAGTCCGGGTCGGGTTCGGTCAGCTCCGCGTGGTGACCGATGCTGTTGATCGGCAGGGAGGGGTCTTCGCCAGCCAGCCGCTCCAGTGCGGCCCGCGCTCGCTCGACGTCGAACGGCCCCGATGTCGCGCGTCCCACTGCCGCCGTGACGGCGCGCCGGTACACCTGTTCATCGAGCTCGGGAAGCGTGCGCAGTACGTCGTCGAGATAGATGCCTTGCCAGCTGGTCTTTCCGGACAGCACCGTCGTGACCATCGCCTTGATCTTCTCGTCTGTGCCGCGCTCGCCCAGGACATGCGCCACGACATGCTCTCGTGTACGCAAATTCAGCACCGGCATCGGCACTGCGTGCACCACAGGCTCACTCGTGCCGGCGAAGTACCAGGTGTCATCGACAGCATCGGCGTGCCGCTGCACAAGCGTGGTGTCCTCGACGCGAGCCATGAAGACGGCCTCTTCGGCTGTCACGGACGGTTCGACCAGCCACTGACCGGGGGCAGGAGCCCGGCGTGCCACTCCCGAGAGGCCGCATTGCTCCACCAGCGTGCGGATCTCCTGCGCGGACGGGAAGTCGGCCTCCCACCAGTCCGCTGAGTCGAACGGTCCGAATCGGATCGACACGTAGGGCATCACCTGACCGTCGTGAGCGATGCCGAGCGCGAGCGATGCGTCGAGCCGCCGCCAGTGCTCGGTCGTGACGCCCGCCAGCTCGGCCAGCTGGTCCTCCATCAGTGTCCAGTGCTGATCACGCAGCATGCCGCGGATGTCGCTGATGCCCTCGACGAAGCGGACCTCGTCGTCGTATTGATCCTCGTCCAGTGCGTCCCCATCGCGGAGCTGCACCACCTCAGGCGCGCTGGGGATGTTGTCGACTGCGGGTAATTCGTCGGCGCCACGATCGTGTTCCGGGGCCACATCGTCGCCGCGAGTTTGCGCGGCTTCCGGTCGGCCACTTGTCTGTACAGCGGGTGCTGGGGCTGACGCAGGCGTGGGCGCCTTTTGCTCTGCGGTGGCCGCCGCGATCGTCTGCAGCGCCGGTCGGGAGATGTCCGCTTCGGACTGTTGGGGGCCGCCGTGCTGGAGGATCCACGACAATGACCCGAGATCGAGCCGCTTCTTGCCGCGGGTGACCGCGACGTAGCCGAGCCGCAGTGCTTCGTCGTCTGGCATCACCCACTTTTCGGCCTTGTCGTCCCACTCCGGGCCGCGGAAATCGTCGGCGATCAGGACCTGGTCCCACTCGCGGCCCTTGGCCTTGTGCGCGGTGCTCACGATCAGGTCGGGCTTGATGTCCTCTGCGGTCTCGTTCTCGTCGGCCAGCGCCTTGGCCATGTCGATCACGGTGTCGGGGCTGTACTTGTCGATGAGTCGTACGAGGGTCAGCAGCGACTGGGCCTCCTCGTGTTCTTCGGCGTAGTCCTGCACTGCCTGCCAGTCCGGGAAGTGCCGCAGGTCCTCGTGCCAGTTCCGTTGCCCCCGTTTGAGGAGGATCGCCGCCTTGGCGATGTCCTCGATGGCTTTGCCGCCGCCGACGAGCGCGACTCGTTTGCTGTTGTCCATCGCGTCCAGCACGGCCGCGACGGCGCCCGCGTTGGTGCGACACAGGATCGCGTCTGGTTCCTCAACCGGTCCGAGCACGGTGGAGATTGCCGGTGTGCCTTCCAGCCGTAGGTCGGCCTTGAGCAGCTGCAGAAACCGATTGCCGACGTTCTCCACCGCCGTGCCGAACCGCCACGACTGCGTGAGCGAGAGCCGTACCTCCGCGGGCCAGCGGGTCAGGTAGTCCTTGGCGCCACGGAAGCCGTAGATGGACTGGTTACGGTCTCCGACGACCACAACTTGCGCCGACTGAGCCTGCACGACCATCGCCTGGACCTCGTTGCAGTCCTGAGCCTCGTCGAAGAAGATGACGTCCGCGGGTAGGCGTGGATTGCTCAACGCCCAGACCTTTTGGTAGTCGTCGTGCACCAGGTTGAGCAGTCCGCCGTCCACACTGGACTTGTCCGTCCAGATCCGCTGCGCAAGCGCCAGCACCACCTCGTCAACCGAGTTCAGCCCCTCAGGCGGTGATTCGTGCCCCAGGTGCTTCACGCCCAAGTCGACATCCGCGCTCTGCCGGTAGCGTTCGACCACGCGCAGCGCCAGGCGGACCAGTTGCTCCGCTTCGATCCACTCCTCGTCATGGCCAGAGCGCCAATCCAGGTCGGTGACGCCGAGGGTTTCCGCGATCTTGCCGGGGAACCCGTCGTTCTTGGCGATCGAGGACAGCCGGGCGCCATAGGGAGTGTTGATCAGCGCTGCCCGCGCGAAGCCGTGCATCGTGTTGATCGTGACGTTGCTCTGGAACTTTTCCTCGGCCTCGCTCGCGATCGCCCTGTTGAACGCGACGTACATGATCTGCTTGTCCGCGGCCATGGCGGCCAGCATCAGCAGGGTCGTCGTTTTTCCCGTTCCTGCCAGTGCCTCGACCGCGATGTCCGCGCCGGTGGCGAAGGCATCCCGGATCGCTTGCTGCTGCGGGGTGGGCGGGAACGCCAGCACCTCCTCACGCTTGTTGGCCTGCACCTCGCGTTTGCGCGCCTTCGCCTCGGGTTGGTGCGCCTTCGCCTCGCGGTTCGCGACGAGCTCGGCCAGGTCGAGCGCCGCGATCTCTGCCAGCACGTCCTCCACGGCTTGGGCGGCATCGGCCAGGCTCGTGCCTCCCGAGCGCGGAACCTTGTAGCGCCACACGTTGCCGCCGTCGCGCCGGCGGAACACAAACTTGTGCTGGAAGTTGTTGAGCACATCGCGAAGGCGCTGTTCGCGGTCGGCGCCCGTCGTACCGCTCACGACAACGGCGCCGCGGCCGATACTGACCTGGATTCGACGTGTCCAGTGGTTGCTGGGCAGGGACACGCTGTCCTCGGCCGGGGGCGTGGCGACCGGCGAGTGCTCCGCGTCCGGATCGGGCTGCTCGCCCGCGGTGTCGGCGTGCCCACCGTCGGCAAGAGGCGTGCCGGTCGGTGTTGCGGCAGCTGACGGAGGGCTCCCAGGCCCGGTGTGCGGTGTGTGGGTATCGCCGGTCTGGGTGATGCGGGCGGCCGCGATCCGCTCCGCCAGTTCCACGGGGTCGACGCCCAGCTTCGACGCGGCGCGCGCTCCGTGCACCGCCACCGGCCCTGGTTCGTCGACGCGGTTGCCCGGCAGCAGCGTGAACAGGTCGACCACCAGGTCGACGATGGTGGGATCGTCCCTCCATGCCGAATCTGGCCAGCTGTCGAGCATCGTGCCGAGCACGGCGTCGCCCAGCGCACCGATTTCCAGCGGGTGCACTTCACCCGCACGGCGTGTGCTCGCGCTGATGTGGCGCATGGGCAGCGTGGCGATGAGGGTGGCGGTTTCGCGGACTGCGCCGAGGTGGCCTTCTACCTCGGTCAGCTTGTCGGCCCACCGTGCGACGATCTCGTCGACGAGCACGTCCTGCGCGGGACGGCTGTGCGGTGGCCGCAGATAGGCCGTGACCTGTTCCTCAGGTGTGGCGCGCCCCGCGAACACGGCCGGGTCCATCCCGTCGGGCAGGGTCGTGATTGCCAACTCCGGATAGACGCGCACAGCGTCCCTCGCGGTCGCGAGAGCGGCTTTGTGGCCAGCGTTGTCCGGGTCGAGGGCGAGCACACGGCGCCGGTCGAGCGGAACGGCCGTGTCCAGCGCGGCAAAGTGCTCCGTGGTCAGCGCGGTTCCGCAGGTGCCCACGGGCATCAGCGGCCGGTCGTCACCTGTTCGCGCGAGGATCGCCGCGACGTCGAAGGGCCCCTCGACGGCAACCGGGACCGCCGTGCTCGCCAGGTCGCGTTGCTCGTAGAGCCCGAACAGCAAGGTGCGCTTGGTGAACAGCTGCGTTTCGGGGGTGTTGAGATATTTCGCCCCGTCGTTTCCGGGCATGGCACGGCCGATGAAGCCCGCGACACGGCCCTGCGGGTCCCGGATTCCGAACATGATCCGGTTGTAGAAGAAGTCCAGCAGGGCACCGCTCTTGATCCGGGCGACACCGGCATCGACCAGATCCTGATCGTCGAACCCCTTGGACCGAAGATGCGTCACGAGACCACGCCACCCGGCCGGCGCGAAGCCGATCAGCAGGCCGGCCCCGCGAGCCCGCTCCACACCCTCGGGCGATCCGAGCCGATCCGGCTTGACGAGGTAGTCGTTGGCTGGCACGGAGTTGTGCAGTTGCTCATCGAACCAGCGCGCCGCTTCCTCGTTGATCCGGGCGTAGGTGTCGACCTGCTGTGTCCGGGTGGTTAGGGCGAGCTCGGCCTGCGGCCGTGCCGTGGTCGCCAGGCCCTGCTCGTCAGCGGCGTCCTCGAGGATGGGAGCAGCGGCGGGCTCCGGCAGTATGTGACGGGCCCGTGCCTTCGCGACCGCGCGCCGCGCACGTTGCCACAGGTCGTAGCGACCTGGGTCGGCGAGCTCGGCCTGATCGAGCAGGTCCAGCGCGGTGTCGAAGTCGCGATTGGCGTTCGCGATCGAGGCCTTGCTGTAGTGACTGTCCGCTGCGCGTTCTGCTTCGGCCTTTTCGGTGTCGCGGCGTTGCTGGATCGCGGCGTGGTTGGGCAGTCCTCGGGTCACTTCGGGGTGTTGGCGGACCCACTCGGTGATCCACTCCCATTCCTGCCAGCTGCCGTTGAGGTGGTCCTCAGCGGTCAGATAACGGCCGACATCGGTATCGAGCTTGTGATAGCCGGAGGCATGCTCACGGATCTCGCGCAGCACAAGGGCTTCTCGTTCCGGCGTGAGCGTCAGCGGCCCGGCGAGGTTCTCGGCCTCGCGCATCGCGTTCTCGGCCGCCCCGGCGTCGTGGACCTGCTCCCGCGCCTCGCGGACTAGTGCCTCGATCTCGAAGCCGTGCGGTGAGGTCGCCAGCATGTGCGGAGCCAGTTGCGCCAGCCTGCGCGGCCAGTCCCGCACCGTGGTGTCCGCGGTGAAATATGACGCGTTGAGGACAAGTCGGTGCGCGGCGAGATGCTCAGCTGCGGAGTTGTGGAGTCGTCGTCCGGCACCGTCGAAGATCTCGTCGGTGCCAGGGTCATACGACAGCACCGGAGGATTCGCAACCGCGGGCTCGTGGACGGTGACGAACACCGCCTCGCCCACGCGCACGACGGTCGCGTGCAGCCCGTACTCGGCTGCCAGGGCGCGCCAGGCGCGCACGGTCACCGGCACCCGCGGCGTCGTGTCGAGCCGCCCAGAATCGGGCGCGTCGTTGCCAGGATCACGCGTGCCGGGAACACCCGTGCTCTGCAGATGCGAGGGCAGATCCAGGACGAATGGCAGCGTTGCCCGCGCGGGCCGCACATGCGGGTGCGCATGCTCACCGGTCAGCAGGGCGACGTCGACGGGCTCCGCGGCGATGCGCCGCGACAACCACAGGACACGGTCACGTGCCGGCAGTGTCGCGGCGAGCCTCCACTGCTGGCCTTGTGCCACGATGGCGTCAGGACCGGTGTTGTCGAGCAGTAGCCCGTCGTTGTCGGCGAGTGCGATCAGGTCGCGGCGGGTAGCCACCTCGACTAGGTGCCGCCATCGATTCTCCAGGTGCTGCGGGTCGCTTGTGGCACCGCTGAGCAGCGCGTCGCGCCGGGCCCGCAAGGACTCCGCGATCGCTTCCGCCATCGCGACGATGTTGAGCGCGAGCTGTTCGCGAGGCTGAGAGCCGCGTACTCGAGCGTGAGGGACCGAGATGAGCGCGCGGGCGTGATCGACCTCGACTGTGCCCGTCGTCGACTCCACCACGATGAACCCAGCCTGGTAGAGACTCATTTCCAGGGCGTGCGCGATCTGACCGGCCATCTCGAAGACAGGCTTACCCCGCTCACCCGCGTGCACAGCCCAGGCGACCAACGCGTCGGGATCTGACGAGGGCGGTGGGGCCAGTGGCGGGGAGGTAAGGCACTCCTCGACGGTGGGCAGCTTTCCCTCCGCCATCAGCCTGAGTAGGTTTTTGTCATCGTCGGCCGTGCTTCCTGTTGAGCCGGCGATCACCCGGGTCAGCGCGCCTTCCAGCATCGACACCGAGAACACCGCATCATGTCCGTGCGTGACGTCGATCGCGCCGTTCTCATCGAGATGCGAGCCGCCGTAGGCGCTGGTACGGACTACTCGGGTGTCCAGTGCGTCCGCCTCTTCCAGCAGCAACCTCCAACGCTGCTCAAGCTCAGGGCCGGTCATCACCATCAAATCGGCCCAATGTCCGCGCAGTACCTGCTCACCCAGAGGTGCGTCCGCGAGCAGTTTCAGCGGGTTGCGGTCGAGATCCGACGGCGCGAACAACTGCTCGCCTGTCAGCTGGACGGGCTCGACCCGACCACCGGATACGGTCTTCTGCTCGTCGAGCAAAGCGATCACTTTGTGTCGCAGCACGTCTGCTCTGCGCCCGGCATCCGCGCAAGCGTGCACCAGCGTCGTGCGGATCTGGTTGCCGCCCTCGGCCGACCCCAGCCAGGTCTCGTCCAGGATGATGCGTTCGATCCCGGGGTGTCCCGCGACCGACAGTTCCGCCAGAACATGCCCGCCGCTACCGACGAAATTGATCCCGACCGGACCCCAGGTCAAGGCCACATCTCCGCCAACGTCTGGCTGAATGCCGTCACGGGCGCACCGCGCCAGGTAGGCGAGCAACTCCCCGATCGTGTCCGGGTCCGCCCACTGCGGTTCAGGCTCCGGTGCAAGGCCGAAGCGCGCGTTCTCGACGAGACTGTGTGGGGCGGCTGCCTCGGCGATCAGGTCCAGCGTTGCGGCCTGGGCGGACATCGCTCGAGCCTGCGTAACCTGTGGATCATCACTGGCCACGGCAGCCAGCAGTGCCTGTTCCTGCTCGACGAGCCGCGCGCGCAGCGCGCGAACCTCGCGCACCTGCTCCAGCAGCACGCCCTTGAGCTCGAAGAACGGCAGGTCCCTGTTGGTGTAGATGTCGCGCGTGCTGTCGCGGCGCACCACGTCCTCGGACTGCGTCGCGGGCGTCCACGTGTAGCTGGCCTGCTCCAGTTCGATGAGCAGCGTGCGACGCAACTCCTCCAGCGCGTCTTCGCGGTGCCCTCGCCGCGTCAGGACCTCTTGCACGATGTCGTCCTGTTCGGTGACGGAACCAGGTGTGCCAGCCAGTCGGCGCGTCACGTCCACATCGCTGTTCTCGGTGGCGGAAAGGTCGCGCAGGTCGAGGTCGACCGCGATACCCGCGAGCCGCAGTGCTGCCACGACGCCCTGGACGCGGTAGACGATCCGGTCCTCGGGATCGTCGTGAATCGTCGCGCCAGACAGGGTTCCCGTCGAGCGTGGCAGCGTCCACGTCAGCGCCATGCCGACCGGAGTGTCGATGGTGCGTATCTGCCACCCGGCACGCTCCCCTCGGATCGCCTCGGCGGCCTGGCTGCCTCCACCGCCGTACACCAGCGCGCCGAACTCACGGGAGTAGTGGACGATCACCCTGGGCTCGGCACCGGTCCCCACAGAACCGGTCCACGCGGCGCTGGCCGTCGTTGTGCCGGCCACTGGCGGCCAGGTCAGCTCGCCCGAGTTCGTGAACTCCAGCAGCTGCGCGCTTGTCAACGCGACACCATCGACCTTGTAGACCAAGCGCGTGTCGCGCCCGACCCGCTCGTTGCCCACGTCGACGTTGTGCCCGTTGTCCTGGCCCCAGGCACGAAGCCGATCAGGCAGAGCAGTGCGAATGGTCTCCACGATCACCGGCGGCGCAGGATCGCTCACCACCGTCTGGTCAGCAGTGCCGATAGGGCCATCAGCGCTGGCCTCGGCTTCGGCGTTCTCCGATCGGGCTTGTCGGGCACGGGCACCTGCCGAGTCCGCCAGTTCCGTCAGTCTTTCCCGCAGCATGGGTGAGGCTGGCTGGGTGATCCACGCCGGGTCGATGCTGAGGGTGTCGAGCACCGTGCCGGCGGGCGAGCGCAGCTCGACCACCGCATCGACGAAATGCAACTGCAGACCTCGCCACCGAACAACGTCCGGACCTTGCCCGATACCCAGGTGCGGAGGCTCTGTGCCGTCGCGTGCCGCCCGCGCGTATCCGACAAGGGCTCGATCTGTTTCCAGCACGTGCAGGATGTGGGGCATGACGCCGTCGACGACGAAGCGATCCGCGTGCGGCTCGCCCGCGAGCGCGCGTTTACTCGTCGCCGCGAGTTCTTCCAGCGCTGCGGCCCGCTCAGCCGACATGGGCACCGGCGCCGGTTGCCCGGCCGGGCCCATCTCGGGTACGTCGTCGCTCGCTCGGGCAGCCTGTGGTTCGTGCAGCGTGCCGGCACCCTGTGCCGCAGCCTGAGGATGCGTGTCGGTGGCCAGTGGCGCGAAGGCGTGTGCAGCCCGCATCGAGCGCTCGCGGAGCTCTTCTGCTGTTGCCGGGAGGTCAGCGGCGTTCTCGACCATCGCCCAGCCGCCTGCTGCGATCCAGTCCAGGCGCGGCCGGACCAGTGAGCCGGGCTCGAAGTCTGGATAGGACACCTCTACGTAGCGGCTCATCCGGTGGTCGCGCCAGCTCGTCGGCACGCCCAGCACCGCTCGGACAGGATCTTCCGCCTGACCGGTGCCAGGAACTCGGTCGACCGAAATGTCGACCCGGTTACGACTCGGCGTGATGCCGGAGATCCGCCACACCGGTGGCTGGTGCACGCCGCCCGCGGACCAACTTGTCCAGGCGACGTGGTCACCGGCCTGCGCACGCAAGAGCCGTTCGATCTCGGACGGTTCCGGTGAGTGCAGCTCCGCGATCACGTTCGCAGCGTGGCGCAGGAGCGCGGCTCTCGGCTGCTCGGGATTGAAGCGGTCATCGTCGGCAACCGCGTCCGCGCGCTCGCGAAGCAGATCGACTGCCTCGCGGGGATTGCCGCCGAACCCCAGCACCATGGCGACGCGCAGGAGCCGCATCGTCTCCTCGTCGGCCGCACGCAAGGCCACGTCGTGCTCGAACGTCACGTTGATCGGGTAGCGCACCCGCAGGTGGCGAATCACCGTCTGCAGCTCGCTCCACGAGGGCTCCGACAGCCGGCCGCCGATCGTGTCGTTTGTGCGTTGCGCCAGGCGATCCGCCGCGTGCACGAACTCTTTGGTGCCGGTGACGGCGGGGAAGGTGGCAGCGAGGTGCATGATCGCGGCCGAGTGCAGCGCGGCGGCACCACTGTTGCGGCCTAGGCCAGCGGCAGGAGTCGATCCATCATCGTTGAGGTCGGTCCACTGGCGCACCGCGCGCCGCACGTCGCCGGCGCTCTGTGTCCAGTCGATCTGGCGGCCGGTGAAGTCGGTCAAGCACTCCAGCGCCTCAAGGTAAGCCGGGACGGCCTCGTCCGGCAGGGTGAAGCTCGCCTCGGTGCGATCGTGGTCGGACTCGCGGGGGCTGACCTCGTCGATCTGGTGCAGGGCAGGGTCGATGCCGCGCATCAGGCGGCCGACCTGCATGCCGGAGGCCACGTGCACCACGAACCACCGTATGGGCCCGTCTTGGAGCTTCGCCCGCCAGGCCCACAAGGCCCCGGACGGTGACGCGACCGCGCGGGACTTGGAGAACGTGCTGATCGTCGGCTTGCCGATATTCAGCGTCTGTAGGTGCGCGACAGCGTCTTTTTTCGTGGGGAACGGCGACATCGCGATCGGCGTCGGGTTTGCCGGCCGCCGCACGATCTGAAGCAGCCGCCCACCATGCCCGGTCTGGGAGGCACGTGCCGGAGGGGCTGCAGTGGCAGCCATGGATGCCGGGTCGTCGGGGTGCGACTGGGCCTGTGGTGCCGGGCCTAGCGCGTCCTCAGCGGGAGCGGAACCGGTCTCGTTCTCGCCAGGCGTCGCCGCCGGGACCTCGGCCGACGCTTCGTGCGACGTGGCGATCGGCTCCGTCGCCGGGGACGCCGGTAGACCCCACGCAGCGCGTGCTGCTCGGACCAGTTCGTCGTCGGGGTCGAGGGTCAGATTCGGGTCGTTGCTGTCCAGGACGAACACGTCGAACGTGCCGTCGTCGAATCGCACGACCTGGGCCGGAGCCTGATGCTTGGGATCGTTCGGCCGCACCATCGCCTCACCGGTGACGCGGCCCACGCGCGGGCGACCGTCGAAGCCTTCGGCGGTGGGCGCGGCGAACAGCACCATGGTGCCTGCGGGGACGTGCCGCTCGTCGTCGGCGGGCTGCACGATCTCTCTGTCCGCGCCCCACGTTGCGTGCGAGGTCGGAGCGGACAGCCTCCGCCCCATTCCCGGATCGAGCCCGGCGCGCTCATGATCGGCCGCCCCGAGGAAGCGGACGTCCACTTTGGGATTGCCGGCGAAGTCGAACTGGTGAAATCCGCCGTCGGCGAACTCGATGCGGTAGGCCTCGGTCATCGGCGTGTGCCCGCGGTTCATGCCCTGCGCGCGCTGCCGCTTACCCTGCAGCCACGCCTTGCCCACGCTCGCCACGACAGCGACGTGGCCGTCGAGACGAACCTCGTCTCCAGGCGCGATTTCGGTGATGTCGCGGCGAAGGTGGAAGCCCTCGACGTCGACCGTGCCACCGACTGGGCCAGGTGCTGGCGCCAGTTCACGCCGGGGCACATGAACGATTCCGTGTCGTTCAGCCCACGCGCTGGCGACCTCGGCGCGCACTTCGTCGAAGCGACGCCCGGCGCCGTCCCGCCAGCCCGCCACCCACGCGTTGCCGTCGGCGGTGAAGGGAATCAGTGTGCCGTTGCCGCCTCGCAGGTCGGCCAGCTCCTGTGCGAGCTCGGCCACTGCTTCCCGAGTGACCTTCGGCGGCTGGCGGCGGTCGGCGTGGAGGAAGTCCCTGCCCTCCAGCACAGTCCAGCCGTTGGCGAGCAGACTCCACTTCGAGGTGTCAGGAGAGGTGATGAACAGGCAGCCGTCGGCGGCGCGGTAGGACTTCGGCGGCTGCTCGAACGTGAGGGGCGCCGCCTCGGCGATCTCCTCGCTGTCGATAATCTCCTGCTGGCTGCGCTCGAACTCGCGTCGCTCGCCGCGGGTGTGCTTCGCCCGCGTGCGGCGTGCCTGTGCTCGTGTCCAGCTCGCACGGTAGGCCTGGTCGTCGTGCGCTGAAGGCACCACGACGTCCGTGTCGTGTCGTGGGATGACCAGCCGCTCGGGTAGTTCTCGCTCGTCGGCCCACTGACCGCGCACCGCGCTCACCAGCGCCTGTGGCGTCGGCGGCCGTTCCTCGTAGTCGACGATCAAGAGGTCGATCATGCCCTGGGACGCCGCGACGAGCGTGAGCCGCTGCTCGCCGCGGTACCACTGCGAGGACCGCGATCCTGCCGACATTTCGGGGCGGTCGTCACGAATCCACGCGTGCGCGGTGAGGAGCACTTCCCACAGCCGGGTGCCAGCTGCCGCATCGGGCGCGGCGCTGGCAGGCAGAGCGCTGCTTGTTCGGGCGATCTGCGTGATGACGGCGTGACGCCACAGCTGTGCAGCGGCGGCCGCGGTCTCCACGGTGTCCACGATCGTGGCGCGGATCGAGTCGCTGTCAGGGCTTCGCGAGTCCGGCAACCGCACCTCGTAGCTCAACCGCGGGTCTTCTGCGGTCGCGATTCGGGCCCGAAGCCCTTCGCTGTGCTGGACCATCGTGACGTTGAGGCCCGCCCACTTCCATGACTCTTTGGTGACTCCCACCCAGCGGGAGACCGCCTCGTCATGGGTAATTTCCATGCCGCCCGGTGTGTACCAGGAAGTGGCATCGATGGAGGCCGCGTGCGCCGAAAGTCGCGTCAGCGCGGCGACCTCGGCCAGGCGGTCTCGCGTCCATGACAGGGTGCGTCCGCGCAGACCGGTCGCAGCCAATGCGGTGATCTGCGCCGACCGAGCCTGCAGGTCGGCGAAGTCAAGCTCGCCGAGCAGGGAGTCGACCAGCTGGGCGGCCGCCAGGTAGTTGCAATGCTCGCGCACCTCACCGACCTGTGAGGCAAGTTCGAGCACCTCGTCCTCACGCTGCGGATGAAATGCGGTGGCCACGGTGCGGTTGCGGTGGTCAACCCGGCTCCCTTCGACCCCGGTGCCGAAGGTGTGGGCATAGCCGTTCGCCGCGAGCTCGTCGAGCAGCACCGACATCCTGGCCCAGGACGGATCAGTGCCCTCGTCGATGCTGAGGGTGTCGAGAACGTCCTGCCCGCGCCGTGCGACATCGGGCTCCGTCGCGGCGAGCGCGGAAGGCTCGTTCGCCTCGCCGCTGTTATCGGAGTCGGGAATGGCCGCCTTCTGCGCAGAGAACTCCATCGCCGTAGCCGCGACGTCGCGGGAGGAGACCTCGTCGGTCTGGGCAGGCGACGCGAGTGAACCGGGCAGCGCAGTGGCTTCGGGCGTGAGCGGTGTCAGCCGCATGCTGCGCGCCAGTTCGCCGACGACCTGTGCTCGTAACCGATCTGAGGACTGCTGTGCGGTCCTGATCGCAGTCGTGATCGCGTCGAGCATGCTCGTGCCGGTGCTGCCAGCCGAGCTGGGCAATCGAACCCATACCGATGCCGCCTGCCCCGTGGCAGGCGTGATCTGAGCCTGTCGGCCCGTCGGACCGCCGTGTACGGCGACGGTCAACGCGCCGAACTTCATCAGCGTCCCGCGCGCGGAGTCGTCCCAGACGCTGAGGTCGGCGTCGGTCCGCAGTTCGCCCTTGCCGGGAGACGACAACGTAGCCGTGGGCGCGAGCGCCGCTGCTTCTGCGACGCCGAGCCAGGCGGCGGCCTCCAGGAGCCGGTCGGTGCCGAACCTTGCCGCATCGCCGGCAAGGCCGGTGTCCCTGATCCTGCGTGCGAGCGCGAGGCGGTCGTCGATGCCGCTGAATTCGGTGAGGATCTCGCCGATGGCATGGTCGGCGGCGTTCGCGTTGATCTGCTGCCGTAGGTCGCGAATGTGCTCGTGCAGAGTGCGTGCCTCGTCGGCGGAGGCATCCGCGGGGCCGGTCACCACGAGCCGCTGTTCGATGTCGAGTACGACGGAGCCGGCCTCACCGGAGCGTGTGTGCGTGAAACCGGCGTCGGTCAGCTCATGCAGCAACTCGTCCCGCAACTGGACTGCCTCGCGGTCAGAGCCGGCAGCTTCCCCGCGCGTGCTCCGCGTACTGCCCGTGCCCGAGTCGCCGATGTCCGGCGCCTGCCGGGTCCAGATGTCATCGCGTGCTGCTGCTGTTGCTGCGCTCGGTGCCACGGCCGGGCCGCGGTTCTGGGGCACGCGGGTGACCGGCTCGGCCACCTCAGGCGTCTGCGGTGGTATGGGAGAGCCACCACGGTGTGCCGCAGGTCGCGTCGTGGCCGAAGAGGAAGGCGTTGGGTGCGGCTCGCCGCTGGTGCCAGGCGAGGCCGCATCGGCAGCCTGGTCGGCGAGTGGCGCAGGCTGCCCCGCTGCGTTGCCGGCGTAGTCGTCCAGCTGCTCACGGGTGTTGTTGATCAGGTCGGCGAGCTCGGTGAAGCGGCCTGAGGTCCACGGCTGCCCGAGCAGCGTCGCGCCGTCGTCACTACGTCGGCTGAGCTGGTAGTCCCACGGCTGTCCCTGCGACGCGATGTCTTTGCCGGCGTGCCGGCTGACCGTGATGTCCATACCGGACGCGTGCCGTCCCGACCACACTCGCGTGTTGCGGTCCGGACCGCGTACCTCCGAGAGAACGGTCTGGTCCGGCAGAGTGATCGTCCGCCCTGGCGCCGCGGGCAGTCCGAGCTCAGCGGTCCGGTCGGCGGACGGCGACTGCGTATCCTCGAGGAGCTCGCTGGCGCGGTCTGCCGGCAGAACAGCGCCCTCGGACGCAGTCAGGTGCTCGTCGCGCAGGACGACGAAGTCACCGTCGATCTCAGGGGCGGTCGGGTCCAGAATTCCCGGAGGCAACCGCGGCCGGTCGGGGATGTCGACATCCGATTCGCCGATCTCGCGCAAGTAGCTGATCAGAGTCCGCCGCTGCACGTGCACGTCGTGCGCCTGGCGCGCCAGAGTGAAGACCTGCTCGTTCTGTTCCGAACGCTTTGTCGCCCGCTCGACGGCATCGGCGTCGGCGGACGCTCGCACCTCCAGAACCGCGAGGGTGAGCCGGTCGCGCTCGGCGCGAGCGTCATCCAGTTCCGACTGCTTGAGGAAGGGCTTGCCGAGCTGACGACGGGCGGCTTGCGACCGGTCCCTGAGTTCGGCGCTCACGGCGCGGCGCGCGTCGACGTCGGCGCGCGCCGACGCCAGCAGGTCGGTCAGCGCCTGGCGGATGCGGTAATGCTGCCCCTTGTTCAGATACTGCAGCTTGAGCTCAAGCCGGTACTCGTGGACCGTCGAGACCAGTCCGTGCGGCCGGATCACAGCGTTCAGCGCATCTTGGCGCCAGCCGATCGACCGCACCTCGAAAGTCAGGCCGCAGCCGTTCCAGCGCAACGTCGCGCCGGCCTTGCCGATCGGTTCGATCCCACGCTGGACCTCGGCGGCGCTGCGCTTGCCCCTGGCCGCGGCGCGGGCGTCGAATGCCTTCTTCGCGAGTTCTGCGAGCACGGTGTCGACGTGCTCAGCGGCGATGGGGTGCTCGTCGTCGGTGAAGAACCCGGCCCGTTCCTGCGGGACGCTCTGCGCGGTGTCGGCCACTGCCTCCAGAGCGCTGGCCTCTGCGTCGTGGACGGCGGCGAGCCGGTCGTTGCTCGTGATCTGGTTGTCCAGCCGCCGTTGATCACGGTGGTGTGCGGCCGCGAGGTCGCCGAGGGTCTTGACGGTCTGCTCGGCGGTGGCCAGATCCATCAGCATGGTGTTGCCCGACGCCAAAGCTTTGACCTCGGCGTAGTTCATCGACAGGTCGCCGATATCCTCGACTTCACGCAGGCTGGGATCGAGCTTGCTGCCGAACAGCTCGCGGAGGAACGTCGCCTTGTAGTCGAGCTTGCCGAACATGAACGCGTCGAAGGTCTCTTCCGCGACGTAGGTGGTGATCTCGACCTTTCTCGGCCATTCCGGCGGGATCGGTTCTCCGCGCCTGCGCATCTGCGCGATGAGGTCCGCCAAAGCGACCATGCGCGAGCCGGGCCGGACGCCGCGGCCTTCGCGCTGTTTCATGTCCGAAGGCCGCCACGGCGCGTCGATGTGATGGATGCGCACGAGCCGGTCCTGGACGTTGACGCCGACGCCGCCCTTCTCCGTCGAGGCAAGCAGCACGGAGACCTTGCCGCTGCGGCAGTCCGAGAACAACTGCGCTCGCTGCTGGTCGTTGCGTGCCTCGTGGATGAAACGCACCCTGTCGCGAGGAACACCTTCTGCGACCAGGCCTTCGCGGATCTTCGAGTAGACCTGGCCCGGTGTGCTGTTGGAGTCGCGCTTGTCTTTCCCGCCGGGCGTACCGAGGTCGCAGAACACCAACTGGAAGCCGCCGCGCTGGCCGGTGACAGCATCGGCCTCGTGTTTGGAGTCTGCGGGGAACTGCAGGTTCTGCGTGCGGCGGTAGGTGGTGACGATGTTGTCGATCGCCTTGTCGTACTTGCCCGGCAGCGGGTCGTAGACCTTGACCATTTCCGGGTCGATGGCGAGTTTGCGGGCGTCGGTGGCGATCCAGAGGATGTTGTCCGCGCCTGGCTCGGGCCGCTTGCCCTTCACTTCCTCGGCGCGCTGGGCGATCCAGCCCATCGCGGCTTCCTGGACCCGCGTGCGCGGAACCACCTCGTTGACGCGGTCGACGGGCGGCAGTACCAGGCCGAGCTGTTCCTGCGACTTGATGTCCGAGCGCTCCCCGAGCAGCATCAGCAGCTCGTAGACGTTCTTGAACCGGGTGGGCCGACGCTTCATGCGCGGTGTCTGCCCGTCCGGTGAGATCTCCTGGACGTCTTCGAACAGCACGCACCAGCGGGCCCACGCGTCGGGGCTGTGCATCGCCAGCTCCTCAAGCCGCTCCGGCATGAGGTAGTGCTGGACGACGTAGAGCTCCAGCATCGTGTTGGACACCGGGGTGCCGGAGAAGAACGTCGCCACCCGGTCGCGTTGGCCGCGCAGCCAGTTCAGCTTCATGTCCAGATCGGACGCGCGCTTGGACGCCGCCATCGAGAAGCCCTCGGTGTGGCAGGGCACCTGGAGGTTCTTGAAGTAATGGAATTCGTCTACCAGTAGGTAGTCGACGCCGAGCTGTTCGAAGTAGATGGACTTGTCCGAGCCGGCGTAGTCCAGCAAGGCCCGGGAGCGTTCTTCCAGGCTGGCGATGAGCTTCTCGACCTGCTTCACGCGCCGGTCGGAGACGCCGGTCTCGTTGTCCTCGGCGTCGACGGAGCCCATTGCGGCGGTCAGTGACGCACGGTAGTGCGCGGCGAGGTCCGCCAGGTACTGGGACTGGAACTGCTCGTGCATGGAGATCTTGGTGAACGCCGGGTGGGTGATGATTACCGCGTCCCAGTCCTCGCTCACGCAGCGGCGAGCCCACAGCTGGCGGCTGCGCCAGTCCGACATGCTGTACTCGTCGGCCACGAGCAGCTTGATCCCGGGCACGCGCTGCTTGATCTCGCGGGCGATGTCCTCCAGCGTCGCCTTCAGCACGACGATCATCGGCTTGTTCGCGAGCCCGAGCTGCCGCAGCTTCACGGCGGTCATCGCCATGATCGTGGTTTTGCCGCCACCGACGTCGTGCCCGCACAGGGCCGCCTTGTTGGAGATGGCTCGATAGACCATGTCGCGCTGCGACTGGTACGGCACGAAATCGGCGGCCATGCCAGGAACGGTCAGGTGGGAACCGTCGTAGTTGCGCAGCACGGTCGCGTTGAAGGTGCGGTTGTACTTCTCGCACAGCCGGTCCGCGCGGTCGGGGTCCTCCCACAGCCACTCGCTGAACCGGGCCGCGATCAGCTGCTGCTTGGCTTTGGCCTGCAGGGTCGCGTCGCGGTCGGTGACGGTGGTCTTCTTGCCGTTCTCCTCGACGGTCGTCGTGACTTCGGCGACGCCACCGTTGAGCTCGGTCTCGATCAGGGAGTAGGCGTCGCGCTTGTCGGTGCCCCACTCGGAGGAGGCCTCCGGCCGCGACCGGTCGTATTTGCGTCCCACCAGCAAAGACCAGGTGGAGGTCAGTGGCTCCCGGCGCACCGCGAGCTGGCCCTTGGGCTTGAGCAGTTCCCGGATGAAGGCCTCGACGTCGCTCTCCGGGATCCAGGAGGCTCCGAGCTGGCCGTAGATCTCACCCGGTCCGAGATCACGCGGCTGCCGCTCCTGCAGGGAGACGACGTTGCGGGAGTACACCTGCGGCTCTCGCTCCGCCGCGGCGACGGCCTGGTCGAGCTTGATCCGCACATCCCCGGAGAGGTACTCGCCGGCTTCGGTCCACTCGCGCGTGATCGGATCCAGGTACGCCAGGTCACCGAGGACTGCTGGTACCTGCTCGACGGTGAGATCCAGCAGGTTCGCGATCGTGGGCAGGTCGAGCCGGTTGTGCTCGTCCAGGCTCAACGCGACCGCGTCGGCCGCGGAGTTGACCTGGGTGAGGCGGACCGGGGCCTTGTTGACTCTGGTGGTGAAGATCGCGTACTTGGTGGCGGTCTGGTTGTCGCGGTCCCAGTCCTCCAGCGCCAGCACGGTCGTGTAGTCCGGGTCGGTGCGGAACCGGTACATGATCTGCGGGAGCCGTTTGGTGACGGTGGGGAGCCCGGTCTCCTCGTCCGGCTTGCCGGTGCTGATCGTGACCCGGTTGACGAAGCCGAATCGCGCGACGTAGTCGTCGTAGCAGTTGTTGAGGTGCTGCCTCAGCCCTACGAGCTCGGCGTCGATCCCGGCGACTGCCTGTGTGGTGGTCTCGTGCTCGGCGCGCGCTCGCTGCTCGTCGTCGCGGGCGGTCTCGAGTGCGGCATTTGCCTGACGAATCGTGTCCAGGGCCAAAGTGCGGGTGGTCGCACCGGGCAGTGGGCTGTCGATTCGGGCGATTGGTTCGGTGAGGGCCGTGAGCAGCACGGCTTTCGCGGCCGCGATGCCACGCTGGCGGCGTGCGGCGGCGTCGGCGCGTTGCTCGGCGCGCTGCGCCGCACGCTCCTGGTCGAGTGCCTCCTGCTCCCGCTCCTGGACGGCCAGGGTCGCATCGCGCAGCGCGACCAACGCGGTCAGCTCGACGAGCGGCTTGCCCTTGAGGTGCTCGAACTTGTACTCGTCGTTCGCGTGGTCCACGGAGACGTGGTCTGCGGGTTCGTGGGTCGCAGGGTCGTGGTCCAGGTCCGGGTCCGTGTCCTCTTCGGACGTGTCGGTGGATTCGCCGGGACGGTGGGCGAGTCCTTTCGCGTAGTCCTTCAGGCGATCGGGGATGTCGGCGTGCTCGCCGAGCTTGGCGCGGGAGTCCTTGAGCAGGTGCGCGATCTGCTGCGCCAGATCCGCCCGCCCGTCGCGCTCTGCCCGCATGTCTGGGTCGGTGGCTTGTTGCGCGAAGATCCAGCCGGCGTCGTCGGCATCGGGGCCCGTGGCCTGCTCAAGCCAGGCGAGGTCGCCGGTGTAGACCAGCAGGCGGCACGCCTCCTGGACGGCGAGATCACCGCGGTGGCGGATACCGGGGTCATCAGGACTCGGCTGCCAGTCGGGCCGCTCGATACGCGCCTTGAGCGCCTTGGCGAATGGGCCGGTCAGCCGGTCACGTGGCCTGGGCACGCGGATCGGCCGCAGTTCGCCGTCCTGCACGACCATGGCCCGGCCGTCGACGATGTGGAACGACCCTTCCTTGCGACCGTGCTCGTCCAGCAGCGTGTTCTCCGTCGTGATCAGCGTTGCGGACGGGTCGACCTTCCACACGCGGTGCTGCTGATCGGGCTGGTCTGCGGTCAGCGACGCGACGGCTTGCGCAAGACCCTGTTCCCACGTGCTCATGGACTCCGACGGGGAGAACTGCACGGACAGCGTGTGGCCGAAGCGGCCGCGCTGGGCACGCATCTCGCCGACGACGAGATCCGGGCGGGTGAGAAACAGGCGGTTGACCTGGGTGTCGAGTTCCGGCACGTACTCGGTGTCCAGCCACGTGCGATCGTGGGTGCGCACGTCCTCGTCGCTGCGCCGCCGCCGCAGGACCAGGATGTCCGCGGTGACCTTGGTGGTTTGCCACACGGCGCTGGGCAGCCGGATCGCGCCGAGCAGGTCGGCCATCTCGAACAGCCGTTGCCGTGCGGCGGCGTTGTCCTTCGCGCCGTCGAGTGTGTACCGGCTGGTGATCAGCACCGCGATACCGCCGGGGCGCATCGTCGCGAGGCTGCGCCAGATGCAGTAGTTGTGCAGGTTCGTGCGCACCTCGGATGGTGCGCTGGGGTCGTACACGAGGTGCTCGGCGAATGGCACGTTGCCCAGCACGGCGTCGACCGAGGTGACCGGGATCGGGGCCCGTTGGATCGCGCCGGTCATGATCTGCGCGTCCGGGTGCATCGCGGCCGCGATCGCCGCGGTGGTCGGATCCCGCTCGATGCCGAGCCAGCGGACGTCATCACGCAATCCGGCTGGGGTGTGCTCCATGAACACGCCGGCACCGCACCCAGGCTCAAGGATCCGGCCGCCGCCGAACCCCAAGCCCTGCAACAGCTGCCAGCACGCTTGGGTGATGTGAGGTGGGGTGTAGAACGCGCTGTAGGTCGCCTGGCGGGCCTCGATCTGGTCAGCGGGCGGCAGCAACCACTCAATCCGCTCACCGATCTCCGCCCAGGTACCCGCGCGATCGGGCTCGAACGCGTTGGACAGCGATCCCCAGCCGGACCAGCCTTGCAGGACCGCGCGGTCGCTGGCGGTGGCGGCGTTGCCGGTGTCGCGCAAGTCGTTGAGGACCTCCAGCGCGGCGAGACTGGCTCGGGCACGGGCAATCGGCCCGGATGGAGCGGCGGCCTGCGCGGTGTGCTCTTGTGGTGTGGTCATGGCTGCTCCCCCGAGGACTGCTGTGGAAGCTCGGCGTGGCCGAGTTCCTGGGATCCGGTGCTGTGCCTTTGGGGGGTGCAGGCGTTGAACGGGCCGATCGGGCTGGTCAGGACGGACAGGTGCGGGTCGAGGTGGTCGCGCAGGAAAACGCTGAGCCAGGTCGCCGACTCCTCGGCCGACAGTTCGCGGAACGCCAGGTACAGCGCCATGAACCGCTCCACCGCGTCGATGTGCTCCCACCATTGCCGGCACCAGCGGATTCCGCCGCCCTCACCGGTGGTGGTCGTCTTGCGGGTCAGCGGCGCGATGTGGGTGTCGACCCATGCGTAGACCTCGGCGAGCTGGGGGAGGTCGTCGACGGGTGGCGGGGGCGTCTGGCCGCCCGGCATTGTGGGCGTCGCAAGGCCCAGGGTGGCGAGCACCGCGGAGGTGTCGACGGGCCCGGCGTCGAGGTTGGCTTGACGTTGCTGCAGCGCGGCGGCCATCGCATCGGTGCTCTCCGCCGCGGTCATCGAGACTTCGGTGAGCACGGCTTCGAGTTCGTCCAGCCCGCGACCGGTGGCCTCGGACTTGTCCGCAGTGACGCGGACCTGCTCGGTGAGGAAGAACTGGTCTCGTTCCACCGCCTCGAGGCGCCGCTGCATGGCCTCGTGGGCGCCCGTGACCGCGACCAGTTGTGCTGTCAGCTGCTCCAGCGTGATCGGCGCGCTCACCGCAGACCACCCGCCATGGCGGCGTGCTCGGCGCGCAGCGCGGCCGCGACCGGGTTGTCCGGGCCCAGCTGGTCGACCGCCGCGTTCTGGATCAGCGCGGCCGCTTCCTTGGCGTAGTAGGAAATTTCCTGCTTGGTGCGGTTGTCCTCGGCGTACCAGGGCCGCAGGGTGAGCATCGCCGGGCGGCGCCCGGAGGTGAACAGCAGTGCGGTGGTGCGGTTGAGCGCGGCGATGTCCGCGGCGGTGAGGATCCGCTCCGTGCGCAGGCTGCGTGAGGTTGAGGTGCCGCCCGCCGAGTGACTGGTGGAGGTCTCTTCGATCTTGTGGTCGCCCACGAGGCGGGAGAGGTCCTCGCAGAAGTCCGGATCCGCGACGCCCGCTCCGATCGTCTTGATGGTCGCCGCCGACCACAACGCGTCGAAGCCGTCCTTGCCCCAGACCGCCCGGCCCTGCTCCCGCGACTGCAGGATCGTGGTGACCATGATCCCCATCGACCCGAACCACGAGTACCACGACGGCAGCTGGTCCAGGCCTCGCACGATGTTGGCGGCCTCGTCCAAGGGCACGGTCAGGGGCGGGTCCAGCCGTCCGCCACGGGCGCTGGCGGCCCGCGTGGCGACCTCGAACAGTTCGCCGACGATGGCCGCCACGATCGGGCGGGCGCTGCCCGCGCCCTCACGGCACAGCAGGTACATCGTCGGATGCCGGGTCGCGGCCGGGTCGGGAATCAGGGTCCACAGGTCCAGCCGCGGAATCGAGGCCGGCTCGGCGGGCGGTTGCTTCCACGTGTGCGGCGGTGTGATCCAGCGCAGCACCCGTTCCGATTGCAGGCACGCCAGGGCGGTGGCGACGCCCTGGTAGATGCCGCCTCGGGTCTCCCAGGGCAGTTCGGTGGTCGAGCGCAGCGCGACCGCCTGCTCGACGTAGCCGGCTGACTCCAGATGGGCCGCGGGTTCCTCGGATCGGGTCGCGACCCAGGACACGACGTCGCGGAAGGTCAGCTTCGCGCACGCCGCCGCGAGCACGAGTTGCTGCAGCAGCGCCGCCGAAGCCGGGGTGAAGAACGGATCGGCGCGTTCGGTGCGGCCGACACCGCCGCCGACCTCGGACATGAAGTAGGCGGCCAGTCGCGCGGAGGACTCGTAGTCGGTGACCGAGGCGAGAAGGTCGATCCACCACGCCTGCGGCTGGAAGGTGATCCCGGAAGGGTCGAACAGGTAGACGGGGCCGACCTTGGCGCGCAGGCCTGCGGTCAGCGACCACACGTCGCTTTTGTTGCTGGTGGCGATGACTGCGCCGGGCGCGGTGAGGATCTCCGGGACCACGCGCGCGGAGGTCTTGTTCGATCGTGGCCCGCAGATGACGAGCTCGACGTCCTCGGGCGATTTGAACACCCTCGTCCCGCCGACATCTCCCAGTGACGCGCCGATCTCGCGGGCTGCGAGAGACTTCGGGTTCTGCTGCGCGAGAGAGGGCCGCAGTCCTTGTGCCCGGATCGCCATCGCCTCGTGCTGCATCTCGGCGAACTCACGCGGCGAGGTCATCGCTCGCAGGCCGTCCTTGGGCCGGCGCCGGGCGGTGACGAGCACCGTCACGGTCACGGCGGTGCCGAGCAGCAGAACTGCTTGTCCGATCAGGATGGTGAAGAACAGCGGCCGGGAGCCATCGGGGCCGATCAGCCCGGCTACACCGTCGCGTTTGAAAGCGGTGGCCATGTCGCCAAAACCAGGCACCGAAAACAAGTCGCCGGCGGCCAGCTGTGCGGCGATCCACACCACGGACAGTGCGAGGAAGAACAACCCGACCGCCCCGGAGACCAGCCACGGGGCCACGGGCATGGCTCCGCCGGCGTGGCGGCGGCCGTTCGGGTTGCTCATGCCACTGCCCTGCCGGCGGTCTGGAACGCCGAATCGGTGTTGTAGAGAGCGAGCTCGTTGGGGGTCAGCCGCATCCGCACCGGCAGTCCGGCGCGTTCGCCGGACTTGACCAGGTACAGGCCTCGGCCTGGGTGGCGATGTCCGGGAACCCAGGTGCCCGCGGACTGCCAGCCGGCCAGCATCTGCGCTTCGCGGTTGGACAGCTGCACCGCGAGCGAGCCGAGTTCACTGGCCGGCAGCCCGCCGTAGACGTGAACGCCGCACCGCGCGGCGATGCCCCGGGCCTTCGCCACGTCCTCCGCGGTGGGCAGGGCTCGCAGATCGTCCATCGAGTGCGACAGGAACAGGCTCGCGACGCCCTTGTGCCGGTTGAGCCGGGTCATCCGGTCGCTGCGCTCGACCAGGCCCGGCCCGGCGCGCAGGGCGCGCCATGCCTCGTCCTGGATCCACAGGATCGGCCGTCCCGCGCCCGCCTGGCGGGCCTCGATCATGCCGCTGCCCCACGCCCAGGAACACAGCATCGCGGCCGCGACGATCTGGTCGGTCTCCTCGTCCAGCACCGACAGGTCCAGGCTGACCGCGGGTGAGTCGGCGTCGAGCCGCGCCGTGGTGCGCCGGTCGAACAGGCCGCGCAGCGGCCCGTCGACGAGCAGGTCGAGCGCGGACAAAACCTCGCGCATCAGCGCGAAGTAGCGATCGAGGTCGCCGCCGACCCGTGCGGCGTTGAGCATCGGCTCGGGCGGATGGTCGAGGACCTCGCGCACCTCGGGGATGGTGGGCTGGCCGTCGTCGCGGGCGTCGGTGGCGAGGTCGAGCGCGCGGCTGATCAGGTTGCGCTCGGTCGGGGTGGGCGGCCGGTCCAGTTCCAGCAGCAGCAAGCCTTCCAGCAGCGCGGTCTGCCGGGCCCGGATGGTCTCGCGCAGGGCGTCGCGTTCGCGGCCGCTGATCGTCGTGGCCAGCAGGTGCCGCAGTGGGCCGGGGTCGAGCGGGTTGATCGAGTCGTGGCCGCGGCCGAGCTTGATGACGGTGCCGCCGAGCCGCCGGATCAAAGGCGAGTACTCCCCTTTGATGTCGGCCGGCACGAACGCCAGCCACCCGAACGCCGACAGGCCCAGACCGAGCCGTTTGGCGAACGCGCTCTTGCCGACGCCCGGTTGTGCCTGCACCCACACGCCGGTGTTGGTGATGAGGCCCTCGCGCAGCCACTCCCCCGGATGCAGGCCCACCGGTTCGTGGGTGTGCAGGTCGTGCCCGATCGGGACGCCGCGCACGCGAGCGCCGGAACCGCCGACGAACGGGAACAGACCGGCCAGTTGCGTGGTGGTGCCCTGCCACAGGGTCGCGCTGCCGACGTGGTGGTCGCGGCCGCCGCCCGGCACCGGCCAGCCGCGTGCCGGCGGTACCGGCATCGCCCTCAGGTCGGCGAGCGGATCGGTTGGTGCTGCAGCGCGTTGCGCCGCGGCGTCGGCCACGGACCGTGCGATCTCGCGTGCCGGATCGGGCGCGTTCGTGCTGCGGCGTCGGAACAATCGGACCGTCATGAGTGTCGTCCCCCCGGTTGACACAAGCTGTTGCGGTGATCCGCGCCAGGTCCCCCCGGACGGCGCGGGCGGACGCGACTAGCCGCTGGTCATCGCATCGAGCCTCCACGCGGTGGCGATGTCGCGGGCGATGACGGTGTTGGCGATGGCGGCGTCGGCCGGGCGCCGGCCCAAGCCGCAGCCGGCGGCGATCGCGGCGACAGGCCCGTCGAGCAGAGCCTCGACGAGGCCCAGCACGGTCTCGGACTCGGTGCGGTGCCGTTCGGCGATCAGACCCGCGATCAGCCGGACGTTGCGGTGCAGCCGGCGCAGAGGGCGATAGAACTCGGCATCGAGTGACGGCGGGTCGTCACCGGTGACCATCGGAAAGTGGATCAGCGGCACCGGCTCATCGAGGCGATCGCACAAGTCGGCCAGCGCGTTGGCGAACAGTACCGCCGGGGCGAGATCGCGGGGTCGGAACAAGGGCTGGTGGTTCAGGTCGCCGTAGCACAGGTGCACCACCCACCGGACCGTGTGCGGTGCCTCGAGCAGCAGATCGACAATCTGTCGCGCGAGTCTGCGTGCCAGCGCGGGCCGCGCCCACGCGGGCGCGCGGTGCAGCAGCGCGAGGATCGCCGGGGACTCCAGTTGCACCTCGAAGTCACCGTCCCACTGGTAGGCGCATGCGGAGACCTCCCGCGTCACCACCTGCTGGAACACGCTCATCCAGCGCAGCACCGCGGCAGGGTTGCCCAGGGTGAACAGCGCGAGGTCCAGTGCGTGCGGAACACCGACCTGCTGGGGCGGCAGCAAGTCATGCGGGTACTCGAACCGCAACTGCTCCCGCACGGCCATTGCCTCGGCCAGCGCATGCTCCCGGCCCAGGACGAGCTCGTCCGGATCGAGCTCGAACCCGCGCCGCACCCGGTAGTAGCGCGGATCGGTGTAGTCGCCGTAGTCGCCGTAACGCCGCACCTGCAGGCACCGCGCCGCGGTCAGGCCGAGTACGTAGTCACGGATCCAGTTCGGGTTCGGTTCCCAGACCAGCGCCCGCAGCCCGACCGCGCCGACGGTGTCCAGCTGCCAGCGCAACGCGGTCGTGGCGTCCGCGCACAACGGCTCAGGCAACGACCCGACCAGATGCACCCGGCGCGCCGGGACGGGTGTCGGTGGCCTGCTGGTTGCGGTCATGGTGATGTCCCCCTGGAAGTGATGGCTGTGTACACGGCAGAACGCGAGAACGGCGGCGATCGGGCCGAGGCAGCCGGTGGTGGTTCATCGCGCCCACCTGCCGCGCCGCGCGAGCTCGGTCGGATAGACCCCGCACCCGAGTGAGGCCGCGAACGCGACGTGCTGCCAGCCCCAGGCCCGGCGCAGTCGCAGCTTCGCGTTGCGCGCGCGGGACTCGAGGTCAGCGATCGCGTCGGGCAGCTCTCGCGGATCGGTGACCGTGGTGGTCACGTACATCGCCCACAAGCCGACGCCGGCGCCATGCGCTTCTTCCTCGGTGGCCTGGATCGCGCGCTGTTCGTCGGCGCGGTCACGGGCGGTCTCGTCGACGCCGCGGCGGCGGCGCAGCTGGCGCCGGAAGCCCGCGCCGGAGGCCTCCTTCATGACGACTTCGGCGGCGGCATCGGCGGGGTAGGGCTGGTAGGTGATCGCGACGCGCCGGTGGTAGCGGCCGGGCGTGACCAGCGGTGCGAGCACCGTCGAGGTGACCTGTTGGTTGGGCAGGTCGGCCATCGCCCACGACACGGACCAGCCCGATCCGTGCCAGTAGTGGTCGTGCATCGACTCGCTCTCCACCGGGCCGGCATCGGCCCAGGCGAGCAGATGGTCGGTCTCGGCAAGGCGGGCGAGTTCACCGCGGGAGTCCGGGTCGTAGGCGCTGCGCAACCATCGGGTCCAGTGCCCGGCGGTGGCGCGGCCGAGCGTGGCGACCCCGCACAACGGCAGGTCGCCTTCCACCCCGGACAGAGCGCGGCTGACTTCCGCGACGCGTTCGGCGTCGTCACGGGGCTGGGGCCGGGCCCGCATCGGGGAGAAGGTGAAGTTCACGCGCACGCTGATGTCGGCGGTGGCTCCCCGGTGGGCGTCGGCGATCTCGGCCATGGTCGCGCGTGCGATCGCCGGTGCGCTGGGGTCGAGCTTGTCGGCCACGTAGTCGGCCAGCTCGGTGCCGGAGGACGGTGCGGACTCCACCACGATCGCGACCCAGTCGATCGTGGGCTCGAAGCCCAGCGAGGCCTGCCAGGAGGCGAAGTTCCCGATCCACAGGTCGGTGCGGTCCTGATCGGCCAGTACCGTGCCGATCGGCGCGACACGCACACTGGCGGTCAACCGGCCGGTGCGGCGATCCCAGAGCACGCCGAATGGCTGGCCCAGACCGTCTCGTGTGGACAAGGGCATGATCGGCGCGAGCACGCCGGGCAGTTCGTGGCGTCGGGGGTGTTTGGTGAGGACCCCGCTTTCCCAGGTGTTCCAGCCTTTGCGGCGCGCGGTGTAGGTGCGGGCGGTGATGATCAGGGCACCGCCGAGCGAGGTGCCGTGACCGCGATGCGGGATCAGGGTGAGTACCGCGCAGACGAGTGCGGCCGCCACTGTGATCGGGAGGACCAGCAGCGGAAGGCGGAACGTCGCGATCGCGACCCAGCATCCGAGCGGTACGAGGACACATCCCGCGATGACGGCGGTCTGGGTCTCGCTCAGCCGTCCGACGCCGAAACCGCGTCGTGCCCGCCAGCCTCCGTAGGTTCTGATCTGCGTCATCAGTTCGAACCCCCTGACGTGTCGGAGCTGCTGGGCATCCCGTTCGGCCCCACGCTCGTTGCGCCGCCGCCGGCGTCTTTCGATGCCTGTGCGGCCATCACCGCTGCGCCTGCCGGAGTCACTCCGGCCGCGGCGGTGCTCGCACCGGCAGTGCCCACACCCGCGGTCCCTGCTGCAGCGGAGCTACTGGCTCCCTCGATCGCAGCGGTTTCGCCGCCCGAGCCGTTGCCGGCCGTCGACGTGATCTCGCCGCCCGCCGGAGCACCGGTGCCCGCGTTGCCTTGGTTGGCGCTGTGCACGCCAGGCTCACTCGGCGCGCCGCCCTGCGCTTGCGGGTTCGGCGCGGGTCCCGAGGAGCCATCGCCCTGGTGGGCGGACTCGATCGAGGGTGGTGCGCCGCTGTTACCCCCGGTGCTGCTGGCCGGGCCGGTCTGATCCATGTAGCGGGTCATCGCGTTGCCCCCGGACCCGAAGCCCTGTGCGAGCTGGGACATACCGCCGGCCAGCGCCGCGCCGACGCCGCTGCCGGAGCCCCCGCCCGCGACCAGAGCCATGCCGCCCCAGGAGAAGAACCGGTACATCGCGGGCATGGCGATCGTCGCTAGTGACACTGTGGCGACCCCGGTGAACGCCGTGCCCAAGGACTGACCGTCGCTGGTGAGCTTGAAGCCCACCGCGTAGATGATCGATCCGACGGGCTGATAGCAGACGATCACCAAGCACCACGAGATCGTTTTGGGCAACCAAGGCTTGGTGGCCTCGGTGAGCTGTCCGGCGGCCGCCGTGGGCAACAGCGACAGCAGGATCACCAAGGCGCCCATCTTGAGGTAACCGAGCACCCACTGGATCAAGCCGAGGATCCACAGCAGGCCCGCGATGAAGAAGATCGTCCACGGTCCGCCGGTCGGGTTGGTCCTTATGTAGGTGGTCATCGCCCCGGCCATCTTCTCTGGAAATCCGTCCAGACTGGACTTCAGTACCTGCGTCGACAGCACTACACCGCTCTGGTAGAGCAGCAGCGCGACGGTGGTGCCGAGCGAGGACCAACCCAGGAACTTCAACAGCCCCATCGCGGTGGTGACCAGTGGATCGGCTTTGCGTTTGATCATCATCTGGATGCCCTGCCACATGACTCCTCCGGTCAGCAGGGCCATGCCGACGAACAGCAGCAAGCCGCGGATCTCATCGATCGCAGGCTCCTGCAACATCGATGAACGGTCCTCGTCGGTCCACCAGGTCAGCGCGTAGGTCAGGGTCTCCACCGCACTGGCCGCGAGGTTGTTGACCTGCTCTGTGAACCAATCGCCGACCGCGCCGCCGAGGTTGCAGCCGATGTCGAGCGCGCCGCACTCGTCGGTGGCCTGTGCGAGCACAGTGGTTGTCATGACGCCGCCCCCGAGATCACGCCCAGCGAGGCGAATCCCTCGGTGCCCGAAGCCGCGTGCGCGCGTCGGCGCGGGAGCTTGACCTTCCAGTCGCCGCCCTGCCAATGCAGTACGACGGTCAGCTGCGCGTACTGGCCGGATGCCATGGCTTGCGGGGTCGCGGCGAGCAGTTCGACCTCCACGAGGTCGCCGGCCGGATCCCCGGCGCTGATCCTCGACCACCACTGGGTCGGGCGGACCTCGGCCGGACGGGCAGTCGTCGTCTGCCCGGCGAGCTCGGCGACCGCGGCGCGTGAGTCTCCGACGGTCTGTTCGGCGAACGTCGGGTTGAACACTGCCGGGCCCGCCGCGGCCGACAGCCGCATGGACAGGTTGATCGCGGCGAACACTGCGCCTCGTTCGTCGTGAGAGAACCCCCTGGCGCGTCCGGCGTCGGTGTCGCGGGGGCCGTGGCAGGCCGAGCGTGGCACCTTGGTCAGGTCGGGTGCGGTGAACCACGTGATCGCGCACCTGTCGGAGGACTGTTGTGTGATGGGCGGCGCTGACGTTGGGTGGCCTGGGTCCGGCTGCGCGGCCTGCGGCGTGTCCTCGACCAGCCACACACCGCTGACAACCGCCAGCAACAGGAGTGCTGCGAGCGCCAGCAAGCGGGTGCGGGAGCGGCGAGAACCTGACTCGGTGATCATTGTGGCGAGACGAAGAACGTGACAAGGGACGCCGAGCCGAGGATCAGCGCGATGCCGCCGATGATCCACGGAATGCTGATCGCGCCCTCGATGGCCATGTTGTTCCGGTTGCGGCGACCGATCGCCATCATGATTCCGGCGGCCACACCCGCCGCGACGGCGCCGAACAGACCGCCCCACTTGATCCAGGACAACAGCGTCTGCGCCCCCTGCTTGAGTGGTCCGGGTGGTGGTGTCGGAGCGGGATCGAGGCCGTCGAGCGGGTCGTTGGGTTGCTGGGCCAGGACATCGAGCGCTTGCGCGAACACGTGCATGATCGACATGTGGACGTTCCCCCCGGAACTGCACTACGGGCCCGCGGTCAGCCGTGCCGGCCGCCGGGCATTGCGTGATGGTGGGCGCCGTTGACCGGCGCCGAGGGAGGCCACGGCCCTGCCCGGATCGCTGGATGCACGCCTGCCGCGTCGAGGTCGAGGTGACGCGCGGGCAGAAGCACCCGATCTCCGTGCGGTATCTGGAGCGGGTGGGCGGCAGGCTGTTGCGCCCAGGTCTGTGCCGCAGGCGCGGAGTACATCTGCTTGATCGCCTGCGGTAGGGCGGCGAGCGCGGCCGCGATGTCCTTGTGCGACAGAGCGGCTTCACCGGGTGGCTGCGGCATGGTGAGCCATTCCGGCTTGTGCCGGATGTGCAAGGTCGCGGTGAGATGCGGCTGGACGGTGATCAAGTCGGCCTTGAGTGTGCGTACCGCACCCGAGACCGTGTGCATGACGACTAGCACCGGTGGCGGCTGGTAGTAGCCGTGGCGGTGGGCCAGTTCGTGCATCGTTCGCAGCGTGGAGCCGATTCGGCTGGTCGAGGCCGCGGTGTTGGAGCTGACCAGGACGTCGACTCGGCCGTTGGTATAGGCGGCGGCACGCCCGTCGACGTAGAGGGCGACGCGCCCGTTGGTGTAGTGGCCGTGGTCTTTGATGTCGATGCCGGAGGCTCGGCCGTGCGCGGCGAGCCAGAGGCGCGCCCAGGTCGACGTGCCCACGCCGCCGGCCACGCCGGCGACTACCAGCGGATCGAAAGTCGACTGCCCATCCGTCACCGTGCCCCCCGACACCGGTTGCTCGACGCCACGGCGTCGAGGTCACCGCCGCCCGGATGGGCCAGATACGACGGACTTCGTGTTGTGCGGCCGCGTCTGCGGCAGTTCCGTGCCGGCGCCACGCGCCTGCGTTGTCGCGCGCACTGGCGGATCCCCGGACGGGACCGGGCTGCCTCGCAACGCGAGCGCGCCGGTCCCGCCCAGGGGGTCGCCTCCCGATCACGGGAACGCAGTGTCGGAGGAGGCCCCGACCGCTCGCGAACCGCCTCAGCCCCCCGCCCAGGCCAGCTCACGCTCAGTTCGTGTGGTCACTCAACGTTGCCGAAACCAGTTCGACCTCGTCGGTGGCCGCCCCCTCCGAAGTAACCCGTTCGGCCGTGCTGCGCGTAGCCGATCACGAGCCAACTACATTGCGTTACCGCCATCCCCCCTAATGGAGGCACTTCCATGTCTACACCGTTGCTCTCGGTATACACCAGCAACGATGCTGACTTCAGTTAGATTATCACTCGAATGGAGTAATAGTCCAGTTAGACAGTGCATCCTGCTCACGGAACGTGTACGAAGTACAGACGTCGCCGAGACGCAGAACGCAACGACCTGATGTCTTGGTCCAAACGAGGGGGCGGCTGGCCATGTCCACGACTAGGCGTGATCATCGCGATCAGTCCTGTAGCGCGGGCGGATCGCACGGCACCGCAACGGATGTCAGTACCTGCTCGGAGTAACGAGTCATGGCATCGCCGATACGAGGATCCATGACCACCGCACCGGCGCGCGGACTACCTGCCGACACGACATCGTTCGTCGGTCGCTCCGCGCTGATCGAGCACGCCTGTGAGCTGCTGGATACCAAGCGCCTGGTCATCCTCACCGGCCCTGGCGGTGTAGGCAAGACGCGCTTGGCCGTGCGGGTCGCAACGACCGTCGCACGCACGTTTCGCGACGGTGTGTGCCTGGCAGATCTGCGGGGGCTCATCGGCGATTCCAGCACGGACGCGCCCAGCAGGCCGGCTGCCGACCCGATGGGTGCGCTGTACTGGGTGGTTGCGGACGCATTGAATCTGCGGGATCACTCCGACGAGCCGGTCGCAGCGAGACTGCGCGAGTACGTGCGAGACCGGCAGATGCTGCTGGTGCTTGACAACTGCGAGCACGTCGCGACCATGGTGCGGCGGCTGGTCACGACACTGCTGCGCGAGGCACCGGGGCTGAAGGTCCTTATCACCAGCCAGCACCGCTTGGGTGGGCCCGACGAACACCGCGTGCCCGTGGAACCGCTGGCCTGTCCTGACCCGGACTCGCCGTCATGGTCCGCGGAGGAGGCGTACCGCAGCGACGCGATTACCTTGTTCCGCGAGCGGTCGGCTGCCGCAGGACATCGGATCCTCGATGACGAACTGAAGGACGTCGCCCGGCTGTGCGCGGCGGTCGGCTGCCTGCCGCTCAACATCGAACTGATCGCCGGCACGATGAGCACCTACTCCCCCGCCACGATGCTCGCGCGCCGGGAGAAGCTGATGCTTCAAGGCCGTTTTCTTCAACCGGTCGAGTGGAGCTATGACAACTGCGGCTCGGACGCCGAGCGCCTGTTGTGGCGGCGGCTGTCGGTGTTCTCCGGCGACTTCGACCTGGAGGCCGCCGAAGCTGTTGCCTGCACCGACGTGATCCCCGCCGAGAGGATGCTTGACCTCGTCGACGATGCCGACGCCCCAGGCGCCGACGCCATCACCTTGTGTGAAGTCCTGGACAGCGCCGACGTGTTCGATCTCATCGAGAACCTGGTCCACCATTCCGTGCTGTCGATCGACCGCAGCTCCGGAAGGATCCGCTATCGGCTCCTGGAGACCCTTCAAGCGTTCGGAGCTCACCGGCTTGCCGAGTCCGGAGAGGACCGAGCAGTACGGTTGCGGCACTTGCTGCACTATCGCGACCGTGTCGTCGAGGTCGCACAGAACTGGTTGTCTCCCAACGAAACAGTCTTGCTCGATCGGCTCAGGCTCGACATGCCACAAGTGCGTACGGCAATGACGTTCGCACTGTCGCAGTCACCCGCCGCCGCACTGCACGGTCTGGAAATCGCGACCATGCTCACCGTCGGAAGGGGCTGGTTCTTCCTGGGCACCCTCTCCGAAGGCAGAGAGTGGCTGCTGCGCTATCTGGGCACCCTGACCGACCTTCCACCGGGGCTGCGCGCGATCGCACTGGCGCAGTTGTACTGGCTCGGAATCTGCCAAGGACGCGCGGAACTGACCGAGGAACGGTTCGACGAGGTCCTCTCGCTCGCCGAGGAGAGCGGCGATCCGTTCGCTGTGGCCACCTACAGCTTCCTTCGGGGTGTGCACTACCTGCTGGCGACCGGGGATCCGGCAGCGCTGCAGTGGTGCCAGAGGGCGACCACCGAACTGGAGGCGGCAGGGGACCCGACGAAAGCGTTCATGCCCAAGATGTTCGCCGCGTTCGCCGCCTCCTTGATGCACGACGATCCTGAGCTCTCGTACCGTTTGTCGGCCGAGGTGGTGGAGCTCGCTGAGATGTCCCAGTCAGCGCAGTCGGTGGGCTGGGCACGCTTCACACTGGCATTGGCGCATCTGCAGCGCGGCGAGTGCAGGCAAGCCCGCCTGTTGCTGCAAGAGGGCTTGCGAATTCAGCGCGACATCGGTGACCTCTGGGGACCCTCGTGGACGCTGGATGCCCTGAGCTGGGCAACCGCCAAGGACACACCGGAGCTCGCCGCCGAGCTCGCCGGCGCCGCGGACAGCGTCCGGAGCATCACCGGAGCACAGATCGAGCGGCTGCCCGCGCTCGGTGCCCAGCGCACAGCGGCCATGCAAACCATCCGCTCCTCGCTGAGCGCGCAGGCCTGCGCCACCGCCTATATCCGAGGCCGCGCGCTGCCGCTGGAGCAGGCGATCGAGTTCGGCATCGCCGCTCTCACCGCAGACGAACAGGCCTCTCGCCTCCTTGACCCGGCGGTACACGAACTCGCCAGCAGGGGTGTGACTCCACGGGAACGGGAGGTGGCGCTGCTGGTCGAGAACGGGTTGACCAATCCACAGATCGGCCAGCAATTGCACGTGGGAACCCGAACCGTGGAGACCCATGTGCGCAGCATGCTCAAGAAGCTGGGATTGGCCACACGAGCAGAGCTCGCCGCCCTCTTGGCCGCCAGCCGCGCATCCGCGGGCATCACCCCAGCCACACCGGGAGCTGACGCAGCCCGCTCATGACCGAACCAGGCCGCCGGCGCACATCCTGCGCATCGATCGCCAGGTGAGCGTTTGGGAACCGGGTCACCAGCTCGGTGAATGCGACATGGCCGACCATGCGCGCCAGAGCAGCACCCAGGCAGTAGTGCACGCCATGGCCAAACGCGAGATGGTTACTCACCTCACGCGAGAGCTGCATCTCTGCGGCGTCGGCGAACCGGTCGTCGTCACGGTTGGCCGAGCTCAGGCATATCAGCACGATCTCGCCGGCGCGGATGGTCGTGCCGTCGATCTCGACGTCCTCCCGCGCGAACCGTGGCGGGGTGGCACGCACCGGGCTGTCCAGCCGCAACAACTCCTCCACCGCGCGCGGCACCAACGCCGGCGTCCGCGCCAGCTGCTGCCATCGATGACGATGCCGCAACAGCCAGAAGGCCCCATTGCCGATCAAGTTCGCTGTGGTGTCGTGCCCCGCGACGATCAGCAGAAAGCAGGTGCCGAGCAGCTCCTCGGCGCTGAGCTGGTCGGAGTCGACCGACGCCGACACCAGCGCGGACAGCAAGTCGCCCGCGGGAGCGTCCCGCTTGGACGGGATCAGCCGGGTGAAGTAGTCCTCCATCGCCTGCGAGGCAGGTTCGGCGTACTCCGGCTCGTCGCGCATCAAGTGCTCGGTCCATGTCCGGAACTGCACGCGGTCGCTGTGCGGCACTCCCAACAGCTCGCACATCACCGTCACCGGCAATGCGGTCGCGAACTCCTCCATGAGCTCCGTCGGCTGTCCGGTGTCCCGAAAACGCGCGAGTGCAGTGCCCAGCAGACACTGTGCCGTCTCGCTCACGCTGGGTCGCAACGCTTCCACCCGTTTCGGGGTGAAGGCCGCGGAGACGACCTTGCGCAGGCGCCGGTGCTCGGGCGGGTCGGAGTTGAGCATGTTGCGCTTGTACATGCCACTGAATGAGACGTTCCTGTGCTCGCTGGCCATGCGCGTGCTGATCGCCGCGCGCAACTCGTCGGCGTCCTTGCTCAGTGCGGGGTTCAGCAACGCCGCCTGCGCCTCGCGGTGCCGCACGATCAGCGTCACCGGCATCTCGTTCGCCAGACGTGTCCGGTGCACGGCCCCCAGCTCACGCAGCTCGGCGAAGACTTCCTCGGCCCGGTTCCACGCGCCGTCCGCGAACATGCCCGCGGCGACGTCTCCGACCTCCGTCATCCATCCCCCTTGGAACCGGCCGGCCCCCCTGTGCCGGCCGGGTCATGCACTGCCGTGGCCGGTTGCCCAGCGGCGCACGCGCAGCAGTGATCGATCAGGAGGCTTTGTGGCGAAGGCTCGCGCCCCGCCACGAGGATGCCTGTGCAGGTGAGTGATCCCTCGGAGCCTGCACAGGTCCCCACCTCCCCCGATCGGCCTGACGGCTCCGCGATTGCCCGATCGCGGCACCTGGCCTATCTCCGGTGTCCCCCCATGTGGACCACGCTGGTCGCGATGCTTGCCACGCTCGCTAACGCTCATCGTGATCCGCCCCTGAGGACGAGCACAGCCTGCCTGGGGAGTCGTCCCGCGCACATCCGTCATCTGCCGGAGCCCGCCCCTTTTGCCCACTGATTTCCGCTGGCTAGACGCATGCAGACCTACGTACTGCCCACCCGTAGACCCCAGCTGCCCATAGGTCCGGCTGCGATGCCAGTGGCCCGAGCCAAGGCCTGAACGGCGTGGGGCCCGACAGCGATGCTGCCGGGCCCCACGCTGCTTTACGCTCAGCGATCCGCAGCCTCCCCCAGCGGCGGCCGTACGACCGCCGCTGGGGAGAACTCCGCAGGAGAGAGCTCCACACCGTCCGCGACGACTACGCGGTTGCGGCCAAGAGTCTTTGCCCGCAGCACGGCCTGGCTGCCGTGGTGCGCGAGAACGTCCAGGGTCGTTCCGTGCACGGGGGACATCGCGACGCCGATGGACACGGTGCGCCCCTGTCCCGGCTCGCTGTGCGGGTTGATCAGGTGCGCCTTGTCACCCGCAGGCAAGCGGACCTCGATCGCCAGGCAGGCAACATCGTGGCGGATACGCTCGGCCAGCGCGACTGCTTCCTTCCTGCTGGTGCTGGGCAGGGCGACGATGAACTCTTCGCCACCAAAACGGCCCACCACGTCGCCCCTGCGGACGCTCGCCTGGATTCGGCGCGCCACCGCCTTGAGGACCTCATCCCCGCCGAGGTGACCAAACTCCTCGTTCACTCGTTTGAACCAGTCGATGTCGATGAACAGCAACGCAGTGTCGTAGCCCAGCGCTTGGTCGGTCACGAGCTCCGCAGCTACCTCCGGTTCAAAGCCGTAGCGGTTCTTGACCCCGGTTAGCTTGTCGGTCCATGCGTCGGCGGTGCGCTGGTCGAGATCGATGCTCATCTGCTGGATGTTCTGCTGCGACTTCGTGCAATGCACGGCGGCTACCACCATGATCACCGGCAGGATCTCGCTGATGGTCATCAAGGCGCTTGTCATCACCGCCATGAACAATGTGACCACGATGAACAAGTTCGTCCGTGCGTCGCCAACGAGGTCGGTGAGGCCGACGCGCCCGGTGTTCACCAGCGCACGGGCCACGCCCACGATCACCGCCTGAGCCAGGAAGTACGCGGTGACCGCAGCCACGATCGCCGCGGCGGCGGTGAGCTGCTCGGCGGCGGTCACCGGCAACTCTTGATGACCGGTGATCCACGCGTGCAACGGACTCCAGCGCGCGATCCAGTACACGCCCAACACGCTGGCCGCGATGGCTGCGGAGGTGAACCCGAACCTGTGCGGGCTCTTGCGCGCGTACCGGTAGCGGTCCAGACGCAACGCGACCAGCAGCACCAACACCAGCGGTGCCGGAGACACGATCGCCGCAGTGAACAGCCAGATACTCGTCTGATCGACGTGCTCTCCACCACGGGCAGCGTCACGACGGCGTTCTTCGGGCTCCCGTGTCGCGATGACGTGGGTGAGCGCGAAAGCCGCCAGCGGGCCGAACCGCAGCAGGTCGTCTACGCGAACCACCGCGAACGCACTGGTCACCGCCGCACACACTCCGATGACGAGCTCAGCACCGAGCATCCACACGATCAACGGGACAGGGTTCTTCCACAGTCCCCACCGCGTCGGTCGCAGATCTATCACCCATCGGATGTACCGGTTCGGGCGCGTCCACGAGAGACTGTGCACGCCTGAGAACAATGTGATCCCTCGTGCGAGCGGCGACTGGTTGCCCACCGGTTCGTCGGCGCTGCGGCACGCCCTGGGAGGCCCACCCTGTGGAGGTGACGACCGTGCCCGAGTTCGAGCCTGGTGACCGCGAGTTCTGACCATCTCCTGTTGCCCCCATGTTCAGCCCCCAGCAGGAGGTGACGACCATGCCCAAGTTCGGCGACCGCGAATTCTGAGCTGCCAAACTCTTCTCACTTCACCTGGCTCGACCGCACCTCCCGGTGCAGGAGCAGGGCGCTGAGTCCTGCGAACCCGAGCCCGACGGCTCCCGCCAGAGCGACTGCCGCCGAGGCGGACTTCAACCACTGGGCCACGGCGGCGCCCGCGAGTACCGCGAGACCTTGTCCCGCGGACAGACCTGCGTTGAGCAGGCCGTTGGCGCCCGCCGTGAACCCAGGTGGAATCCGCTCGGTGATCTCCGCACCCGCGCCCGCAAGGTAGGCGGCGCCGGCACCGGAGACGATCAACAGCCCCACCGCGAGGAATAGCGGCGGCTGGAAGACGAACGCGAGCAGTGGTGCCTGGCACAGCAGGGCCAGCGGCACGACGAGACCGCGTTGACGTGCTGAAGGCTGGCGTTCCAGCCAGTGTCCCATGATGATCACGCCCACGCAGTCTGCCGCCAGCACCATGGCGACCATGCCGTCAGGGCCGTGTGCCTGCTCGACCAGCGGCGCCGCCAGTCCATCCGGTACCGCCGCGAAGCCGATCAGAACGATGAGGATCGCCATGAGCCGGGCCTGGCGGTCCTCACGCAGCACCCGCGCGAACATTCGCACCGACGACGTCTTGTTCTGGGGCGATGCGCCGGCCGAGATCGTGCGGGCGGCTGGACGAGGCCGCAGCCCCCACCAGAGCAGCGCTGCGGCCGCCAGGAAGCTCAAGACGTCCAGGAGCAGTGCTGCGATGGGGCCGATCGTGTCGATCACCGCTGCGGCCGCGACGAGGCCGAGGAGCTGCCCCTTCTCCCGCATCACCATCAACCGGGTACGCCCGGCTTTGTGGTGCTCGGTGTTGACTACGTCGAGCACCACGGCCGCTCGCGCGGCGGCGTAGAGCGCTTGCACACCCGCCGCCGACGCGGCCGCGCCGGCGAGCACCACCACCGACGCGCCGGGCAGTGTCATCACACCGACCAGGCTTGCCTGCACCACACAGCTGGCAACCATCACCTCCCGCCGGGGGAGACGATCCGCGAGCGGCGTCAGCACCGGTCCCGCGACCAGCGGTGCAAGCAGCATCAGCCCGTACGTCGCACCACTCCAAGCCGCCGAGCCCGTACGGTCCAGCACGAGAAGCGCGATGGCGACTTTGGCCAGTTGGTTCCCGATGACCGAGGTGGCTTCGGCGCCCCACAACGCGCGGAACTCCGGCCCCAGGTTCGGACGCACGGACCTGCCTTGTTTCACCCCGCACCCCCGTAACGTCTAACTGGCATCCCCCGACATTCCATCCGAGATGGTAGAGCAGTTAGACGTTTTTCGGCCAAGAGCGCACGCCGTCGAACACCAATGGACTAACCGGATGACTGTGTGTGAAAATGATTGATGCCACGCACGTAAAAGCTAACGCACTGTAGTCTTTCGCTTCCTCCGCGTTCGCAGGGGATAGTTAGACGCGGTGACGCGAAGGTCTGGGGGACCGCCATGCCCGCCAAGAAGCCACCCCACCCGCCCGCAGATACATTCGGTGCACGCCTGCACCGAGTGTGGGCAGCGCACCGCGTCCCGAAGAACAAGGCCGCCGTCGACGCGCTGCGCGCCGATCCCAACGCCGACGTTCCGCTGGGCGAGCCCACCTACGAAGAGGTCGCCGACTTCGTCACCCGCCACCACGTCAGCGTCAGCGCGCCCTACCTCGGCATGCTTCGCCGTGGCGAGCGCCCCAAAACCGGTAACCCGAGCCTGGAGATCGTGGATGGCCTCGCCGCCTACTTCGACGTGGACCCCGATGAGCTGCTCGGCCGAAACGGCAGGAACCTCGGCGACAGCCCGTCGAACGATCAGCAGCCCGGCGAGCACACGTTCCTCGTGGACCGCCTTGATCTGCTGTACCAGACGATGCGCCCCGCAGGGCGCACCGAGCCTCTCACCGACCAGGAGGTGGCTGGCGCCATCGGCGAGAACGTGGAGACCTTGCGTGCAGCACGGGCCGGTGAACCCGTCCACGACCACAACGAGCTGATGGACAGACTCGCGCGTTACTTCGGCGTGCCGATCGAGTACCTCCAGGACGACGCAGACCCGGAGCTCGTGAAAAGAATCGACGAGCAGCTGGGCCGCTTCCAGGCGATGCTCCAGATGCAGGCCAACGGCAAGTTTGACCTCGGCACGTTCGACTTCGCGCTCCGCGCGTTCTCCAGTGTGAAAGAACCCGAGACCCAGAAGGCACTTCTGCGTATTGTCGAGAGCATTGCCGCTGCAGAGCGCAGCGGCAATAGCGGCTCTGGGGGGCTTGACCAGCGATGACACGCGATTCGTCCGGCGTGTTCGACGGCGCGGTGCGCCGACGTGTCGGACGTATCGCCGACGACCTGCTGCGTGCGGTAGCGGTGCCTGACCCGTTCGATCTCGGCGGATTCTGCGCCGCGCTCGCCGGGCACCGCGGCCGGCCGCTGACCCTGGTCGGGCTGCGCACGCTGCTGGGCGACAAGCCCGTTCCGGTACAGTTCTCCGGGCTGTGGCTCGCCGGCGCCGACAGCGATTACCTGTTCTACGACGACACGACCCCGCCGTTGCACCAGCGGACCAGCGTGTTGCACGAGATCGCGCACATGGTGCTCGGCCACCGATCGTCCGAGCGGCCTCAGGACGTGCACCTGACGTTGATGCAGATTCTGCTGCCCGATCTCGATCCCGCCGTCGTGCGCCGATCGATGGCCCCTGGGCTGTGCCGGGCCCGCGACGTGCAGACCATCGACGGCTACTCCGACGACCAGGAACGTGAGGCGGAGACACTGGCCACGGTCCTGATCGACAGGCTGCAGTTCCCGGTGAACGCCGATCCGCGACGGGCATCATGCACCACGATCAGCGGGGGCGACGCCGACGTGCTCTCCCGGATGGCCGGAGGGTTGACCGCACGCAGGCAGGAGCGTTCATGATCTTCGTCGGGCTCCTTGTCGTGCCGCTGGTCGTCGGCGCGCTCGTGTTGTTGGAGTTGCTCGTGCAGCGTGTCCGCGCGAGGGTGCTCGACGGCCGCGGTTCGGCCACACAGGCCGCCCCGGCGGCGCGTGCCATCGCCATGTCATGTCTGGCTCTCGGATTCGCCGTCGTCCTTCAGCTGACCGCGATCAACTCGGCCATGAACCGGATCGCGGGCTTCAACCTTGTCTGGCCACTCCAGCACGCCCTGGTCCTGTTCTCGGGCTACATGACCCAGCTGTTCTTCGTGTTCTCCATCGAACCTGAGGACCAGCTCGCCCGTCGACGCGGGCGACGACTCGCAATCCCGTTCGCCATCACCCTCATCGCGATGATCACGTTGTTCCTGCTCGCACCCGGCGCCCGTGATTTCGTCTACGGGCCCACGGGCCGCAACGAGTCCGGCGGACCAGGCAACCCGATCGCCCAATCCGCGTTCACTCTCTACAGCACTTATCTCGGCATCACCGTCGCGATCCTTACCGTCCTGTCGTGGCGATGGATGAGCAAGGCACGCGCGCTGCCGTTCTTGCGCACCGGCTTGTTCCTGTCCGCGCTGGGATGCGGCTTGAGCACCGTCTACTACGGACACAAGCTCATGCACGAACTGGTCCTGTTCACAAGCCACACGCTCCCCTGGACCGAAGGCAGCATTGGACTGAGATTGATGCCCGTCGCCGTGACGCTGTCGACGCTGGGCGTGCTCATCGGAAAGTTCGGTGACCGCATCGCACTCAAAGCGCGTCCCCTCACTGACCGCGTCAACGAAAACAGAGCCGTCCGGCGCCGGGTGCACGCCTACCATGATCTCTTCCCTCTGTGGAACCGCTTCGTCCAGCAACTGCCTGGCATCGCGATGGACCCCCGCACCATCGACGACGCCCAACTGGCACCCGCCGACGCTCGCTACCACCTGACCCGGCTCCTGGTCGAGATCAGCGACGGTGTCCGGCAGATCAGGCCGCACGTCCCGCCCTCCGTCTACGACCAGGCCGAACACCTCGCTCGTCAAGCCGGCCTGGACACCGAACAACATGACGCCGTCGTACAGGCGGCGGTGATCAAGGTCGGGCTCGACGCCTGGCAAGCCGGCCACTCCCCCACCGCCACGGGAGCGACGCGCTCCTTCGGACCGGACGAACTGGCCAACGAGGTCGCCTGGTGGCGTCGGGTCGAACACGCCTTCGACAGCCCGATCGTCACGCAGGTCTACACCGATCACACGCGGGCCGTCGGCACGGCACACACAGACCAGGCAGCACCCAGCCCCGTCAACCGAAGCGAGTCCTGAGCTCGATGGCACGCCGCACCCATCTCACCCGGATCAACAGCCTCGACGTCAGTGAGGACTACGAGACGATCCACCGCCTCACCGTCACCCGCGAGTTCCCGTTCGACGTGACGCTGACCTGGCAACTTGCCTTCTACCGCGTCTACGCCATCCCGCGCATCGCAGAATTGCTCAGCCACACCGGCCACATCACCGGCCACGCGCTGTCCCGCGCCGAGGACACCGGTCTGATGATCTACGAGATGGTCGAACACGGACTCGACCATCCCCGCGCCCGCACCGTGCTGAGCATGATGAACCGCATGCACCGCCGCTGGGACATCGCCAACGACGACTACCTCTACGTGCTCGGCACCTTCATGCTCGTACCGATGCGATGGCTGCAACGCTACGGCTGGCGCACGCCCAGCCAGCGGGAGCTCGACGCGGCACACCGGTTCTGGCACGAAGTAGGCCGCCGCATGAACATCAACGGCATCCCGGACAGTTACGCGGACTACGAGCGCTGGTTCGACACCTACGAGCGCACGCACTTTAGGTTCACCGCGGCGAACGCCGAGCTGTACGCGGCCTCCCGCCAACTGCTCGCCGACCGCTTCCCTACCTGGATGGCACCCCTCGTGCACCGTGCGGGCGACACCCTGCTCGACCCGCCATTGCGCGACGCCCTGGGCGTGCCGCGGCCGCCCTGGCTCCTGCGGGGCGCCGTCCACTTGGCACTGCGGACCCGCGCCAGAATTGTGCGCTGGATGCCTGAACGTCGCAACAGCATCTTCACCCCAGGCGGCGTCACGCTGTCTCGCCCCAACGGGTATCAGCTCGACGACCTCGGAATTCGCGAGCACTCGCAGCGCAACAACTCGGATTAGCATGATGGCCGTCTAGGTTGATTCACCTGGTAGCAAAGTGGTATGGCGTGTCCTCGCCGAGCACGCGGCCGCGGTTGCGCGGGCGCGCTCGCCGTCTGAATGTGTGGGGCCGAAGATGGCCTCCTTCGCTGCGGTGGCGAGTTCGGCCTGCGTCGGTGCCGTCAGACCGACCCGGTTCCAGGCGAAGCTGATGTGGAGGGCGATGACTGCCCGGATGCCGCGGGTGAGAAGTCCTTCTTCCCGCAGGGTTCTGAGCATGGCCCCGGCGTGGTGTGCGCGGCGAGCCAGCCGGGGTTGACGAGGGTGCTGCGGGCTGTTCCTCGCAGCAAGTGCGCGACTTGTGCGGTGCCGGAGAACCTGACCGAGTTCGCGGCCGCGGAGATGGACGCGGACAAGCAATCCATCTGGGAGCCGCTGCTCGTGCCCGCGCAGTGCCCGACCGCGGGCTTCGCCGAGGGCTTGATCAAGGCGATGGAACCGACGCTCACCCCCGACGAGGTCGCCACGCGAGTCCACGCGCGGATGGCTCGTCAGAACGCCGAGCAGGAACCCGTCGTCGTGCTGGACGAAGACGTGCTGCGGCGCAAGGTCGCGCCGGCCGAGGTCTGGATCGGGCAGCTGCGGCATCTGATCGACATGGTGCGCTCTGGTCGCCTCGACCTGCGGGTGATCCCCCGGTCAGTCGGCATCCACCCGGTCACGCGGGCTGGTTCGCCTTGCTGAGCTTCGACAACGACGAATTCCCCGACCGCGGCTACACCGACGGCAGAGGCGGCAGCCTCTATCTGGACGATCCCGACGACGTCGCGGGCTGCAGCAAGACCTTCGACACGCTCTATGACCTGGCACTGCCGGAGCACCAGGAGCGGCAGCAGCAACGGCAGCGGCGGCACCAACTGCGTCGAAGTCGCGTTCTTCTCTCCACACGTCGGCGTGCGGGACTCGAAGAACCTCGGCCTGGAGCTCGCCTTCACACACGCCGCGCGGCGGCGCTGGCTACTGCACCTCTAACTTCAGCGCTGCTACGTACCTTCCCGACCGGCGCCGAGACGACCTCACGCCGCGACATTCGCGCCCGTACCTGCGCTCACGGTTGATGCGCCGGTGGCAGGTCCAAGCTTCACACCGAGACCGAGTCTCGGTCCGCGGTTGACCCCGGTCCGAGTTCGCGGCCGAGTCGATGTGGGTCTTGGCCGCGGCGTCGTCACCGCTCAGGCGAGTGTCGGGATCATGCCGCTCGAGGAGCATCACGAGCCGGACCTACGCGGTCACGATCACCCGCGGCATGGATGGCGACGCCCACGTCGCCGGGATCGCAGAGCTGGAACAGCAGGGGGCCGACCCCGCGGTGTCGCGCATGCTCGACCGGACCGGAGTCGACATCGCACTGCCAAGTGCCTGGACCATCTGTGCGAGCAGCTCCGGTATCGAGCTTGCTCTGTAGCGGCTGGCACGCCCTGTGCTCGGTCCGTCCGGGTGGTGTTCGGCAGAGCCGCTGACCTGGGAGTCTTATCGACGACGTGGTCGGTGACTTCCGTTTGCGAAGGTCAGGACTCTGCGCCGAGTTCGTGAACTTGCGCGCAGAAGTTGAACAACCGCCATTTCAGCGGCTACGGTTGCGGCACGGATATGTACATATGAACGCCGTAATGTGCAGTCTGCGGCCCACAGCCGAACGGCCAGGAAGCCGCGGGTGCTACCCACACCCGTGTGCGACTCCCCGGCCGCCGGAACAGGGACTACCGACCGCGCGCCTCATCAGCAGCGAAGCGGAGACCCCACGCGAGGAGCCTGGTGATCATCGCGATCACTGGGCCCTTGTCGTTCAAGAAGGGACTCACCACGGTGAGCCCGTCCATCACGAAGGCCGCTCGGTCGCAGGTCCTCGCCAGCTTCTCCTCGCGGGATTCCTCGTCGGAAGGTCCCTGTACGGATCTGCCACGGGGCATCGAACGCCACCTCCTCCCCGGTTCGGTCGAGCCCCGGAGGGGCTCGGTCCACCCGTCACCGGATCCGTCGTGACGGGTGCCGGTCAGGTGAGGAGGATCAGTTCGCGCTAGGCCGATCCGATCGAGAAGACTCTAACCGGTTCGCACATATGTGAGAGAAACCAGCGGTGTTCACCCGAGGTCCTCGACTGGCCCTCCATTGCGCCGCTTCCGGTCGGATAGGCGCAGCTCAGGGCGCTTGAAATCTCATGCCTGCAAGGTGGGGGCGGCCCTTCGGAGCCGATCACGCTGTACTGAAATTTGGGCCATTCGGGTGGTGCGGCGTCACTTCCCGCAGAAACGATGCGAGGTTTTTTCACTCGGATGGCGCAGGATCATGGGTGTATCGCGTGCAGTTGCGGCGACAGAAACGGCATGAGGTTGTGGAAGCGAGGGATCCCGCTCGACGGTGGCACGTTCCTCGCCTCCGCCGTGCTTGCGCGCCTGGGCGTGCACGATCATCACGCCGTCACGTAGACGTCGTGGCCCGGCGTCACGGCCGCGCATCTGTTCGGGAGCGGACCTGGCCGGGTGCAGGCAGGCGCCTGGCGGCCGGGAGACACATCGAACGAGTCGATCAACTGCATGCCTGAGTAGCACCTGGTGCGCCGCGCCGAAGCGCGATGCACCCGGCCTTCCCCCATCATGTCGTGGTGGAGGAGGAGCGGCTCTCAGCTGCGCTCGGCGAGGCGGAGGCGCCGTTCCGGACGCTCGTCGAGGACTCGGCTTGGGCGCACGCGAGCATGGAGGGCCTCTTGTAGACGGGGGTTGCCGTTGACCATCCCGGCCTGGCGGGCGTTAGCTGAGGGGCGGAGCTGATTTGGCGGGTGAACGAGACTTCCTAACACGAGGCGTGCCGCCTCGGCGAGCGCAGCCTCCACCACGTCGCTGTCGTCGATGGCGGATCACCAGGGTGAGCCGCGTGCGGATTCGACGGGCTGCCACCCTCGACCTGTGATCCCTCGTCGCGCATCCCGCCTCCGACGTACCCGGTCCGCCAACACCGCCGTGCCTGGCGTCCGGCTTGCTGGTCTGCGCCGCCCTCCCACCCGCCGCAGGCGGCGATCACGCCTTGGCAGATCGTGGAATTGGGCGGCGATCGCCGCCGTCATCGCCGCGCTGGCCTCCGCCGCCGGCGTGTACTTCACCGGCCGGGCCCTCGATGCCACCCGCACCCAGACCGCCGTGACCGAGCAGGGACAACTCACCGACCGGTTCACCAAAGCCGTCGACCAACTCGACCGCACCGGCACCGATCACCTCCAAGCCCGACTCGGCGCCATCTACGCCCTCGAGCGCCTGGCGCGCGACTCCCCCCGCGACCAACCGACCATTATCGAGATCCTCTCCGCCTTCATCCGCACGACCGCACCACCACCCACCTCCACCCCCGCTAGCACCCCGAAATCCACCGCGATCTGCCCCGACCAGGCTGTCGCCCCCGACATCCAAGCCGCACTCACTGTCCTGGGCCGTCGCAACACCACCCACGACCACAACAGCCGAATCGACCTGGTCAACACCTGCCTGACCGGCGCATACCTCCGCGGTGCAAACCTCCGCGAAGCGAACCTCCGTCAAGCGAACCTCACGAATGTGACCCTCGACGACGCGGACCTCCGTGGCGCGGACCTTCCCCGGGCGAACCTCAGTTCCGTGGTCCTCCGCGACGCAAACCTCCGCGGCGCAAACTTCACCGGCGGTGACCTCGGCACCGCGTTGCTCTTCGGTGCGGACTTCCGCGGCGCGTACCTCATCGACGCGAACCTCCGCGGCGCGTTCCTCGATGACGCGGATCTCACCGGCGCGGATCTCACCGGCGCGAACCTCACCGGAGCGAACCTCACCGGCGCGCGCCTTACGCAAGTGCGCCATAACGAGAAAACCCTCGTCACTGACGTCGAGACCGATGATCGGACTGAGGGCGCGTGGTGGTGACGGCGGCCCATAACTGCATGATGAGGAACGGCTGTGATGACAGCTTCTTGACCATTTCGATCGCCGGCTGGCTGGTCCAGACACACCCGTCAACCCTTGATGATCATGGTGTGCGATCATCCAGTCATTGACCGCCTGTGCACAAGGCCTCGTGCTCGATCTCGGCCGGTGGTGGATGGCCGGCCCGGACTCACGGCTCGTCGAGCAGATCGCGTTCAGCGTCGCCGCCAGCGAGGCTGAACGGACTCCGGGCGGGATGTACGTGGAGGGTTTCGTCTGGGCGGACAGCCAGGTGCGGGCGGCGGCGTGGTGCGGGGTCGGCACGAGGGTCGTGTACGGGCCGAGAGCTGACGCGTACCTCGGCGTCCCCCTCGCGCCGCGTTTCTGCGGGCGGGTGCGGCAGCGCACCGGCGCGGCCGCGGTGTTGATGAGCAAAGACTCCAAGCTGCTACCGATGCTCAGGGACGGGCTGCCACCGGGTGCGGTCCTGGCCGGCGGTAGCCCGGGACCCCGGCATTCCTGAGGAGCGGCTGCTTCCAGGCTCCGGCGGTGCCCCGCGCGTGTCCACTCCTTGTCCACTGTCGGGCAGCCGGGTGCCCATGAAGCGCGTGGGTCTTGATCGCGCCCGCGTTCGCTCCCGAGACCACTGCGGCGGCGGTGTGCGCAACGGCAACAACCGTCAGGCCAGCCAGTTTCCCGGCGGTGAGCGGTACATCCGGCCCGCTCGACCTGGCGGGCGTGCTGGCATGCATCGGCGCCGCCGTCTTCCCTGAGCGCTGGAACGAATTTCACGAGTCGCTGCTGCCCGCCGACACCGCGCAGCAGCGCGCCAAGCAGGCAGACGGCGGCTAGTTCGCCGTCATCGCGCCGGCGCTGCGCAGCTACCGCCCGTATCCGGCTTCATGTGCAGCGACGTGAAGTGGCTGGATCCAGCCGGGTATGCCCGCTGGGTCGACGTCGGCCTGCTTGGGAATGGACCTCTGCGGCCAAGAGGCCGAAGGATGGCGCGAACGCAACAATCAGCGCGACTGCGCGTTCGTCGACGGGCTCTACGGCACCGGGCTGCGGTTGACCGTGTGGGGCAGCGTCCTGCAACTGGAACTGCCCGCCGAACCGCAAGCTCCTCATCAGCGCGCCGAGTCCGTGGCATCGACCACAACGGCGGGCAGCACCCTCGCGTCGATCAACCTGTCAGTCAGCTCCACGGCTTGACCGCGAACGACGTCCGAATTGATGTCGTCACCGACCTGCTCGGCGATGTACTCCTGGATCACACTGATGGCGCGGTCTCGAAGCGATGTCACGGCGAAAGCATAGGTCGGGCTGTCCGTCGTGGTTGATGTCGGTTGCGGCAGAAGAAGCCCGCGTGCCATCGAGAAGGACGTGCTTCCCACGCGCCGGCAAGACGGTCCGGAAACACGATCCGGATCGTCACGAGCCGCGGAAGTCAACGTCTACTGGGCTCCGGATCCGTCGTCAGAACCCGCGGGTACCCGCTACCGGGCCGGGCTCGGGCCGGGCTCGGGCTCGGGCTCGGGCTCGGGCTCGGCATACCGAACCACAACCGTTCCCGGTCAGGTTGATCCGCTCATGGTCGTGGTGCTGTCGAGGGTCTCGAGCTGGTGCTGGACTGGGTCGGCGTCGGTGGCGGCCTTGCTCCGCTGACGGTGGCCGCGGGAGTCCTTCCCCACCCGGCACCGTACCCACGCCAAGGCGACATCAGCGTCCCAGACGGGCGCTCCGGTGGTCGGGTCGAAGCCGTAGCGACGTGGAGCCTGGCCGCAGGCGACCCAGGACGGCGCGATCGCCTGTCTTGCCTCGCGGAGCACCGCGCGCCGAGCACGACGGCGAGTCACCAGCATCGGAGGAACACTTCCTTCGCTGCGGCCTCGGCTTTTGCGTCGTTGCCGGGAAAGCTCTCGTGAGTGAACGCTTTCGCTGCATCCCGGCATGCCTTCCACAGGGCTGCATCCGTCTCGGCGTCCCTCTTCGCCGCCTGCGCGCCGAGCATCTGGCCGTAGGCGTCCTGCTGTCTCTTCGTCAAGTCCGCGATTTCACGGTCCTTGCGTTCCATCTGTTCGGTCAGATCTGAGGTGGTCTTCAAGTAGAGCGCGCCCGACGCGCCGGTCGCTCCGAGCAGAAGCACCAGCAGCACAAGCAGCACCACGATACCGACCTTCTTCGGTTTCGCGGATTCAACAGGATCAGTCACGACATCCCCCCAGTTGATCACTCGTTCAGGCGGTTCATCGTCAGCCTGGTTCTTGCGGTTACGTGAGTCGGCTCACCGCGCCGATGACCGGCTCGAAGAACCCGTCCACGTCAGGCCCCACCGCTACCAGCGACCCAGCGACAGCTTCCGCGCCACGATCGCCGACCTTCAGCGGTCCATCCTGGTGCTTACGTCACCTGCGTGTTCAACCCCGACCGCGCGCTAGACCAGCGTTCTCGCGGTCGCTGGCTGGCTCGGGCTGGCCAACATCACCTTCCGCCACCGGTTCCCCGACGTGGTCGACGAACTCGGTCAGCGCGGTCGCAGTGCACAGCTTCGTACGCGGCTGCGACCAGCCACACCGAACTCCGGCAGGACAACCGCCGGCTGCGTGCCGATCTCTGCGTCCTCGGCGACCAGTAGGAGCTCGCGGCGGCGATGGTGCAGCAGCTGACCGAGGACGACCAGCGCCTGGCCCGCGCACTCGAGCAGGCACACGCCGTGCGCGTCCTGCCCGGCCAGGCCGGTCCTGACACCCAGCGACTGCTCGACCACAGTCCTGGGAAGGACTGATGGTGGGGTTTACCAGGCATAATATTGAGCCGATCACCCGTTCGGCGTAGCGTGTGGTGTGTCGGATCCGGCACACCGACAGCCCGTTCATACCCGCCGAGGGCGGAGGCCGCATGTCCGCACAACCACATCATCGAGCCTCACCTGTGTAGCGGCGAGTTCGATGTCCGTCCTGCACGCCCCGGTGGACGTGGTCGCGGCGTGCGCAGAAGGCCCTGCCACGGCCCGATGAGCGGCGCCCGGTGCGCTTCGAGCCCAAGTACGACGGCTGGCGCGGCCTGCTGTTCACCGGCGACGGTGTGCTGCAGTCACGGCAGGGAACCGACCTCGCCTCGCGGTTTCCCGAGCTGATCACCGCCGCGCGTGTGCTCGGCGATGTTGTGCTCGACGGCGAGATTGTCGCCCTGCGCGCGGGCTGGCTCGACTTCGGTGCCCTGACCAGCACGCCCCGCGGCCGCGCCGCCGCGGGCATCACCATCTACTTCGTCGCCTTGGACCTGCTCGCCGAGGGCGACCACGACCTGCGTACGGCGACCTGCCAGGACCGCCGGGAACGCCTGGAAGCGGTCATGGCCGGAGTCCGGACGCCGCTGCAGCTCGCGCCGTGCACCACTGACCGCGACCGTGCCCTGGCCTGGATACGGCCCGAGGTCTCCGTGGTGGGCATCGAGGGTTGCCTGATCAAACGACTCGACCGGCCCTGCTGGCCGGGACGCTACGGTGACTGGATCAAGGTCCGGCACACCGTGGTCGTCGACGCGGTCGTCATCGGCGTCACCGGCAACCCCAGCGCTCCCGCCGAGCTGCTCCTCGCCTGCCCCGACGCTGCCGGCGAACTGCGCCGCATCGGCCTGTCCCACCCGCTCTCATCCGCCCTGCGAGCCCAGGCCGGACCGCACCTCGACCTCACCGGTGAACCACCGGCCCGCGTGTCCACTGGCCAGTTCGGCAGCCGCAGCGAGACCATATACACACCGGTCCACCCAACCCTGATCGTCGAAGTCGAAGCCGAAGGGTCCGTGCACGCCTTCACCAACCGACTCCGCCCGACCGTGCACCGGCTCCGCCCCGACCTCACACTGGCTGACCTGCAGCCCCAGAACTGACCGTGGAATACCACCGTGCGCCCATCGTGTTGCGCTGCCGGAGGACTTCCTCGCCGAGCGGGTACGCCAGGCCGTCAGCGCGGAGGTGGAGCTGTTCGTCGGCCGGTTTGCGCGAGTGCCTGGCCGGCGGTAAGCGGCTGCGGTCGCTGCTGTGCCGCTGCGGATGGCTGGCCGCGGTGGGCAACGCCGACCACGTCGCTCGAGATGCATCTGCACCCGGGGTCCCGAGCATCCTCGGACACAGGACCGGCTGCCTCTCTGTCGCGGCGCGTTGTTCTTTCCCTGGCATCGCCGCGGTGACCAGGTTCCTCCGTATGGATGGCTCCACGGTCACGCTGGGCGTGCTCTGGCATCCTGGCTGTGGACTTGGTCCGTCGCCACAGCGGGGAGACAGCGTTGTCGCAGGTGGTTGTTGTTGACGTTTCCGAAGAGTCCGCTGCCCGCAGGTTGGCGGCCGAGCACGACGTCGAGGTGGAGTTGCTCCCACGCCGGGGCATCGAGCCCGTCGCCACCGTGACACTGGTGCTGATGGGCGCTGCGACAGCGGTCGGTACGGTCTTGCGCGTCCTGGAACAGCGCAAGGGCGGCCAGGTGATCGATCTGCGACCCGGTTCACCGAAGGCGTTCTACCGCACGCCGGATCTGGTCTACGGCATGGTCGTGATCATCGCGTCGGACGGCACCGTGACGCTCGACGTCAAGGAAGCCGAGGGCATGTTCGGCAAGGTGATCTCCACGTTGCCGCAGTTGCTTTCCGCAAACAGCAGTGTGGACGAGGTCGCCACGGCAGTGACCGACACGTTCGGCTCCGATGTGCAGGTAGAGAAGGGTGAGTAGTCACCTCGACGGAGCCGAACGGTTCCTGGCCCAACTGCGGGCACAGACGCACACGCTGCTCCCGCGACTCGATGAAGCCCTCCGGGACGCGGCGATCGACGAGGTCGTCCGTTCGATCTACTCCGCCGAGTTGGCCGACGATCCGAGCACACGGGCGATGGTCGCTTCAGGAGCTCCTGAGTCGGGGAAAGACCTGGACGAGGTGATGGCCCAAGCGCTGGGCAGGATCCAGGATCAGATCGAACAGACGGCGATCGCCAGAGTCGAGGGTGTGGATGTCGCGGCCCGTCGTCCGCTGATCAGCCACCTCCACACCGGGCAACTCAACGCTACCAGCATGCGGGTACCCGGTGACTCTTACAGCTATCTGGTGCTGTTCGAGGACCAGATGACCAGATTCGCCTCGTTGCTCAGCGACGTCGTGGGCGCCGCGGTCCCCAGCACCCAAATGGATGCCACGGGTCGGTTCACTTTTCAGCTCAACCTGCCCGATGTTTCCGACCGGGTTGTCCGAGAGCCGAGCATCATCACCCAGTTCATATCGATCATTGCCCGCTATACGGTCGAGGGCAACCTTAACGGGATCACAGGGAGCACGCGCAACTCTAACTTCGGGATGATGCTCGAGCACGCCCTGCTGACCTTTGTGGTCGGACACGAGTACGCCCACATCATCCTCGGCCACCTCGACGCACCGGCAACGCCAAAAGGCGTCCTGCGCGGCACGGACGCTGAGACGCTTGATTATTCCTGGGTGCAGGAGGTCGATGCCGACCTCATTGGAATGATCCTCGCAATCAACGCTGGCGTCGAGCACGCAAACCGTGACATCGCGGCGGGTTTTCTCGGCATCTGCCTTTTCTTCGACGCCCTCGACGTCATGGACCGTGCCGTCGCCTTGCTGGAAACCGGTGACGAGAACGCTCGCCAGCTCGGCTCCCACCCGCCCTCGCAAATCCGCAAACAGCTTCTGCGCGAGAAATTGCCCCGCGCGTTCGGCGCCGCGCCTGGCGTGGCGGAGAATGTGCGCATCGCGCTGGAGATGGCCGATGTCCAATCGACACTCATTCGTGCGATGTGGCAAACCACTCGAGAGATCTTGCTGAATATGCGAAGCCAAGGCATGCGCCCGGCTAGCACGTGGCGGACGGTTGCCAGGAACTGAGTACGGGAGCACGACCCCGAAGCGGTCCGCCGATCCTCGCAGCGGTAGGCGGCGCAGACCTCGGTCGGATGGATGACGAAGCTACTTGCGGGCACGTGCGAGCAGGTAGACCAGGGTGTTGTGCGAGATGGGCTCGCCGTTGGCTCCGGTCACCGTCGCCCCGAGCCGCGCGACTTCCGAGAAGGAGATGGCGTGGTCCGCCACGCCTGCGTTTCGGGCGTGTCTCACCGCAGCTCGCAGCACCTGGGCATGGGAACGGGTCCGCCTGGTCGCTGCGGCGAACGAACGCAGCGCGCCTCGCACATCCTCATCGCGTAGAAGCGCAAGATCACTGCCCGGCGGCAGGAACTCCGCAGTGATCGCCGCACCGCCCCTGGGGACGGTGTGAGGGCGTCCCCGTTCGCGTACGTCCTGCGACAGCAGCGCTCCAACGAGATCCATCGCGCTTGTCATTCGGCCATCGCGTTGCCGCACCCGGTCAAGCGGGAAGCCGCGCCGTGCTCTGTCGTGGGCCTTCGGACGTGTGCTGTGGGTGTGACGCTCACGATGCAGGTGATGTTCGTTGATCTCGCGGCGGAGGTTGTGCCCATAAATTTCATGCATGCGCATCGCCCAGTCAGCGAAGCTCACTGCTGGTATGTGCGGCACAGGCATGGCAGGGCCTGTGGCCGCACCGAGCACAGGATCGGCGCTCCAATTGTTCACGCGCCAGCGGATGTATTTCACCAGGCCAGTTGATCGCCTGTCTCTGCCGTTGTTCCAGGGGGCGACCCGCCTGCCATCGAGGTCGTGATCGAGCATGTTCATGATCGAGTGATTGCACCAGCCAACCTCGTAGAGCTTGGTCAACTCTCGCTTGAGGTCCCGGAGTTCGGCTGAAGGCCACTCCGCGCGGCTGATCAAGCTCAACGTGGCCGCGTGAGCTTGATCTTCGCCGACAGGAGCGACCTTGCTGGGCCACTCGCGAAGATTGGCGATCCACATATGCCGCATGCCTTGGAACCCGGCAATGTTGTGCAAAACCTTGAAGATCTCCTCAACGACGATCTCTGCGTCAAGGCTGCCTGTGCGGGTGTCGCGCCCCATGGCTTCAGATGCTCTCCGCCAGGACCTAGCGTACGTGGCCGATCTCGGCGGAAAGCACTCGTACGAGTGGAGAGCACACCCCGATCGATACCTCCTATCCGTGGCAAGCCAAACTGGACGCGACAGCAGCAGCGTGCGCCGATCTGACAGGACGCCGTCGACCGGGTCGAGGCCATCGCGCGCTGGCACCTCCTCGTCGACTCCCGATCACGGTGCGCGCCGACGACGGTGCCGCAGCCCCTTCCAGTCCTGTCAGGGCGTCTCCTTGGTTCGGAGGACGAACCGGCCGATCAAACTTGATCGGCCGCAAGCTGGTAGAGGTCGGCGAAGTCGGCAGGGATATTGCCGCCGTGCTCGAAGTACGCGGTGAGCACCCTCCGTACCGTCTCCAGCGGTACCACCTGTTCGGCTGGGATCTCTTGGGTGTTCGCCGCGAAATCGAACAGTTCCGTCCCCGTGGCGTTCCGGTTGCCGAGCGTCGCGCGAGCCGGATTCCACAACTCGTGCACGAAGCCGGACTCCGCGCCGATACCCGCATACAGGTGAGGGAAGCGGTACGGGTCTTCCATGACCGCAAGCTCGACGATCGCGGGCACCGGTTTGCCGCCGGGCAGCTCGATCACGCGATCGATCAACGCGGACAGCTCTTCCCGCGAGTTGATCAGTACGGGAGACTGCGCTGACTCGCGATCGAAAATGGCCTTCAGCGTTGCCACGGTGCCCGCGTCCCTCCTGCGATCGTTTGCTTGTACCCGTCCGAGCCGTAGATCGTGAGCGTGGAGCCGGCGGGCAGGATCGCCCCGACGAGCACCTCGCATCCGAAGTCACCGACGCACGGGACGTTGTTGATGAGCACCGTAGCGTGCTGAATGTCGTTGTTGCGCATGTGTACGGCGAGCTTGGTTTCCACGTGTGACGCGGAGAACGGCAGTCCTGGACGCGGGAGCTGGAGGGATTTCAGGCACCCGGCGACGTCTGCTGCGTCGGCCCCTTGCCCGCTCACGATCTCTGTGACATCGACTCCATCCGCGAACCATCGTCCGTGCGTCTTCTGACCCGTGCTCACCTCGACGGGCGGGGGAAGCTGATCGCGGAGCTTCTGGAGGTGCTCGGGTGAGCCGGGCTTCGGTGTGACTGGAGCCGCGGCAGGCGTATGTGATGGCGGAGTTGGTGGGGCGCCATCGAGTTGCAATCGACCGACCACGCTCTTGATGACGTCCGCCGCCGAGCCGAGACCCGACGTCAATCCTTCGGGCTCGCGTATGCCGTCAACAACCTTTGTGAACATGGCGCGTGTGTCTTCGACGTCTGCTTGAAGCGACCCCGCCCCCGCCGCCCCAAGAAGTTCATGAGCGTCTTCGGCGAGATCCGCCGCCGCGTGCGCCGCGCTGATCGCTTGTTCGATCTTGTTGAGCGCTTCGTTCAGTCCGTCCCCGACTTCGCCGATCGTTGCCATGGCCCGGCCGGATCGTGTGGTCAGCGGCTCTGCACGTCGGAAGATTCCGACAGGTACGCGCCTGGAAGGAGCGGAGAACACCGCTTGCATCGCGGGTCCCGAGCGTTCGGGTTGCGGCGCTCGAGCCGGGCCGCGATGTCGGCCGCCGTCACCCGGCGGGTCGTCATCCAGTTCTCCCAGCGCCGTTGCAGGATCGTGTCGAGGCTTCCCCAGCCGTCGAGCTCGATCGCGTACTCGTGCAACGTGGTGAGGTGATTAACCGGATTTGCCACGCTCACAGCCGAGCAATCCCACGCGTGAATCAGACTCTTGTTCAACAGATAGGGGTGGGACTCCGGGGTGAAGGCTTCCTGTTCGCGGTACCACCGTGCGATCAATTCGTCCATGCGCCGCGTGGCCTCGGCGTGACTGGCTGCGGCCGAATCGCAGTAGGTGCAGCAGCCCGACTCCCAGCTGGTCACCGACCGCATCCACTCCTGGGCTTGGACGAAGTCGATCTCGCCGGCCGCGGCCCGGTCGAACAGCCACCGCACGGCTTCGGTGTCGATCAGCCATCGCACGTTGTCGGTCCGGGACCACTGGGCCTGGACTTCCACCTCGTGCGGGAAGCGGTGCGAGCCGATCTTCAACTCGACGCGGCGAGACATTCCGTGGGACATGACCGGAAATCATCCCACCGACGGTGCTGCAGGTCGCATACCCATACCAGCGCGCCCGTTCTCCCCGTCGCCCACCTGCCGCACTGACTCGGGCTGTTCGACTCCGTCGGTCCAAAAGTTTACCGGTCGCTTGGTGGCACCGACACTGCCGCCGCTCGACATGCCGCCCGGTCACAAAGAGGCTGGCTGGCTGTGCGAGCTCACCTCTCACGGCGCCACCGACCGGTACGGACCGCGCGAGAGCAACCTGGGGCGTGGGCACAGATCGACCACGACCTGGCGATCATCGACCGACTCGGCTTCCGCAGCCACTTTCTGTGCATGACCTCGTTCTAGGCTGCGCAGAGTGCCGCATCCACTGCCAAGGCCGTGGCTCGGCGGCGAACTCCGCGGTCTGCTGCGCCCTGACGATCACCAACGTTTACCCTATGCGCTGGAAGTTGTGGTTCACGCGGTTCCTCAGCACCGAGCGTGACGGGCGGCCGAAGTCGGCGACGCCGATCGCGTGCTGGAGACCTCGGGGACGTGGCACCGTAGCAGCCCGATCCCGGACGGCATGCTGGTCTGGCTGATCGCGGCTGCGATTCGTCGGCCCGGCGGTGCCCGGACACGCCCGCGGTCAGTAAGTTCGTGGCCCGCGGTATCCCGGAGGGGATGTCTGCCGCCGCGCCGGTGGATTTGGGTTGGTCGGCGGTCCCCAACCAGCAGCCGTGCACCTGCGGGGTGTCCCGAGGCGAGGTCGAGGCGCTGGCGGGCCAGGTCTGCCCGGTCGTCAGTCGTCGCCGCCGCATCGAGCACCTCCCTGATGGGTGCACGCCCCCGCACGCGCAGCGCAACGGCTGGGCGGGTCGGTGCGTGCGCTGGACCGGGTGGATCGGAGCAGGCGAGGGCGTGCTGGTCGGGGATCCTCACGTCCGGAGCGGCAGGAAAGTCGTCGCGCACGAGGGGCAATGCCAGGCGGTCCCGGCGCCTCAGCCGGAGATGCGGGTGGTCAACGTCAGGTCCGGTCACTGCGGGCGCTGCCACGGGCCGGTGGCGGCCGAGACCGGCGCGGCGATCATGTCAGGGTATTCGCCGGGCAGCGCTGGTCGGCGCCGGTCGGCGGGCGTGGTTCGTCGCGTTGAGGCCAGGGAACGGGTTCGACGGCGCTGTCGAGGTAGAGCGAGGTCGCGGGGACGGGCCGGACGAACTCGGTTTGGTGTGCCGGGGTGTCCAGGCCGCGTCGGCTCGTCCAGCGGGTGTCAGCGCTGACGGCCAGCGCGCCGACGAACTGTTCCATCTTGGTCGACCAGTCGCGAAAGACGACAGGGTTGAGGGTGCGGTGATGCAGCAGGGCGTTGCCGCAGCGTCGTTGCTTCTGCGCGAACCAGTACGCCGCGTGGGTGCGCTTGGCGTCCGCGTCCTTGACCGGTTTGGGGAAGGCCGTGCCGCCGAAGGTGCGCAGGGCGCGGTAGGTGGTGTTGGGCAGGCTGGGCGGTTGCCAGCAGTCCTGCTCGATCCAATGTGCGATCGGATCGTTCGTCATGGTCGGGATGTAGGCACGCAGCCCAAGCCGGCGAGCGATCTCGTCGCTGAACCGCCGCTGGTCTTGCGGACCGCCTGATGCCAGGCGGCGCCAGTACAGGCGGCCGAGCAGCTCGGCGACCGTGATGGCTTCGGGGTAGACGACGGCCAACAACCGCGACGCGCTGAAGGTAGCAATCTCGGTGGCTGGCGGGATGAGCACCTCAGCGCGGCGAGTCCATTCGATCCAGTCGTGCTCGGGCGCGGTGATCTGTGCGAAGTTCCAGCGATGCGCGCAAACCAGGAAGCCGGTCAGCACGGCGTCGTAGGTGGCGGCTGGCCCGATGCGGTGCAGCAGCCGCAGGTGCCGGTGTTGTGCGGTGACGATCTCGGGCACCGCGTCGAGGCTCGGCTGGGGGTGGCCGGTCAGGTCGGGCGGGCCGATCCAGATTCGGTGCCGGGTGCAGACGTAGGTGTGGTGAGCGAACAGGTGCAGCACGGGACCGCCGTCGTGACGGGCGTCGCAGCGCCGGCACCCCGGTTGGGGCTCGTGTCGCAGCGCCAGCCAGTCCGTGTGGTCGTCGAACAGCTCGACGATGGCGCGATCGAGGCGCTGCCGGGGCTGGTTGGAGACGGTCGCGAGCAATTCCCCGTCTAGGCGCCGGGTTGTGCTGCGCGTGGTCTTCGGCAGGCTGACTTGCCGCCACAGTTCGTCAGCCGACATGTCGTGCACCGCGGCGAGCCGCGTGATGTAGGAGATGGCGATCTCCCGGTGCGCGGGCCGGAGCGGGATCGGAAGCGGGGAGACCATCAGCGCCCGCCCATCTTGCGGCACCACGCCGAGGACGCGCTGGTAGCTGCGCGCCTCAGTGGGATGAGGTTCAGCATATCGACGGTGATGCGCTCGCTTTCGCTGGTCGCGAGCACCGCGTGGGTTCGTACGAGCTGCCCGGCCGTCAGCCGGGCGGGCGGTGTGTAAGACGCGCTGCGTCCCGGCAGCGGCAGCAGTACCAGGGTGCGCAGCTGCTTGACCCGTTCGGTGGCGCATCGGATCAACCGTGACTGGGTGCCCGTCGCTGTGCCGGCATCGGGTGGGTCGCGGCGCGTGGTCATGATGTCACCTCGTAGTGCGCGGCCATCGTAGGTAGCACTCCGCATGCCGAGACCGGGATTGAGACCATGCCCTCCAGCTCGCCGGCCCACGATCCCGCCAAGATCGAGCACGCCAGGCACAGCGCGACCGGGTTCGGGTCGTAGCAGTCGGCGGCGTCTTCGTGCTCGCAGACGCCTTCCGCGCAGTCGTCGTAGGTCAGCACTACGGGCGCGTGCCGGGTGAGGTGGCCGAGGACTGCGGCCGCGGTGTGGTGTTCGACCTCATTCTCGGCGCCGAGATTCAGGAGCCGTTCGATGACGCGCTGGTAGAGCAGCGGGTCTGGAAGCGCGCGTCCCAACGCCTCCAGGAAGGCAGCCTCCGGCCGTCGATGCGCGAGCTCGATGGCGGCGGTGCCGTGCTCCAACGCCACCTCCCACGAGCATTCCGGGCACAGATCCCGACGCGCCATGTTGTCGTTGCAGCGTGAGAACTCGCCCCAGGTCGGCGCGATCGTGGCGATGCCACCGCACAACGTGGATACCCACGTCTCCGGGTTCTCCCGGGACCTCGCGGCATGCAGCGGCCGGGAGGAGGGGCTGATCGCGATGGCGAACTTGGGGGCGCCGGGCCTTTCCAGTGTCAGATCGAACAGAAATCCGGTGGTCATGGTGGTGTCCTCCGTGGACGATCGAGGGTCAGCAGGACCGGGCACATTGACCCCGGCCTCACCCCGGACCTCCCCGCAGGTCTCTGGCTATTTTGGCGCCCTGCCGGGGCGAGGGAACCGTGGACAGGAGCGCGGTCGTGAGATCGACGGTGTTGTCGAAGCTGGGAGCCTCCCGGCTTCCCAGACGTGGCCGTTGGCCGATCTCGACGAGCCACAGCGCGATCGCGCCCGGTGAGGGGGCGTGGCGGTGCGCGTACCAGCGGTGCCCGCTCGGCGTGCGTGCCGACCAGCCATTGCCCACCGTCCACTGGGCGTCGATCCCCGGCGCGGTGAGGTCAATCCACAACGCTGTGGGGTGGTTGGCGTGTTCGTCGGTGACCACAGCGTCGACCTGAGCGCCGGTGAGCTCGTGCACCGCGGCCGCTACGGCACCAGCGTAGATCTCGGCGGCGGGCAGCGCGGGATGCGGTGCAGCGTGGTGCCGGGCGCGGTGCAACGCCGCCGCGACCGCCATGACCGTGAGCGTCGCGGCGATGACCGCGCCGCAGACGAGCAAGGCGAGGTACAACACCACCAGCGCCCCGAGCAGCACGGCGGCGACGCCGGACGGCAGCGGCCGCGTCGTACTCTCGGCGATGTCGAGAACGACGTCGCCGTCGAGTCCGCCGAGCCAGGCCGCCGCGCCGAGAACAGCGCTGCCCGCGATCGCGCCCAAAACGATGTCCCGGCGATGCTCGCCACCGCGCCAGGCGAGGTACTCGCCCAGGAGCAGGCCGAAGCTGACGAACACGAAGATGATCACTGTGGTGCCTCGCTGGGAGATTCGCCGTCCGGACAGGGTTGCTCAGCCGGATCGCTGCGAGTTGTTGGCGAGCGCATTGGCCTGTACTGCAAAGGATTCGGTGCGCGCAGGAATCCGACGAGCGGTCCGACGACCAGTGCGAGCCCGAGGCTTGCCACCCCGACGAGTCCCGTGTGGACGGCCAGGACCGGGCCGATCGCGAGCCATCCCGCCGTCAGGCTCAGCAGGTCGGTGAGCACTCGCAGCAGCGCCGGTGAGTAGCCACGGCGCCGGGCGAGTGCTTCGATGATGCCGTCGCGTGGCAGCACTCCGAGGCTGGCGTCGAGGTAGAGCGCGACGCCCAGGCTGAACCCGCCCGCGCCGGCGACGAGCAGCGCGATCCGGCTGGCCGTGCCGGTGACCGCAGGGAGCAGGAACAGGGTGATGTCGGCTCCGATGCCGGGGACGACGAACGCGGTGACGGTGCCGGGTCCGGGCTTGATGCGCAGCGGGATATAGAGGGCCAGCAACAGTGCTTGCGTCACGATGATCGCGACGCCGAGGGTCCAGCCGGTGCGCGCGGCGACGGCGCTGTGCAGCACGTCGAGCGGAAGCAGGCCCGACTGTGCCCGCACCAGCAGACCGATCGAGGCACCCATCAACGTGGTTCCGCTGAGCAGCAGCAGAACCCGGCGGGTCGTCGACCTCGGCACCACGGCCTCAGCGGGGCTCATGCGCACCGCCGAACCGCACCTGAGACCCCTTGAGCCGCAGCGTGGTGCGACCAGTGGGCCACCGCGGCGAGGTGAGGACGCTGCAGAGGACGGATGTCCTGGCTCGTGGAGGTGAGCGGCACGGTCGCGGTGCCGACGGTGCCGATTCGCTTCCGGCGCGTGATCAGGGACATCTCACCTCCTTGAGTGGGGTGCGCGGCCCGCCCTGGGGAGGCCGTGGCGGGCCGCGCGAGTGAAGCGGACGGCGTTCCGTCAGCCGGTGACCACCGCGTTGCCTGGGCGCGATTCGGGCTGGGGTGCCGGCCGCTCGGGCTTGGGCTGCTGCGTGCCGGTCGGCGCAACGGTCGGCTTGGTCGACGTCGCCGGCGGCCGGCTGGATTGCGTCGTGGGCGGAGCGGTCGTCGGCGGCGTGGTGGTGGGCGGCGTGGTGGTGGGCGGCACGGCCGCCTTGCCGCAGCTGACCTGCGCGACCGTGATCGTCTGCACCGGCCCGCCCGCGCCGTTGATCGTGATGACCGCACCGGTGGCCTTGTTCCCGGAGACCGCGCCGAAGGTGACGCTGCCCTTCTCGCCGAGCTTCTGCGTCCCGGATCTCGACGCCTTGGCCACGCCCGCGCTGCAGCTGGCCGACACCGGGCCGATCGACTGCCCGGCGACCACGACGTCGGCTGCCGACGCCTCGGCGAGCCCCGCACCGGCCTTGGCCGACAGGCCGGTGGCGGTGAACGTGCCCGCCTTACCGGCGACGGCCCCTGCCGCCCCGGACTTGACCTCCCCCGCCGAGCTCACGGCCGGGGTCGCCCCGACCGGGTCGACGCCGGTGGCGCTGACGCCGAACGCGGACGATGCCTCGGTCTGCTGTGCGGCCGCGGTGCTCGGGGTGCCCAGGCCCAAGCCGGTGAGCGCGAGCGCGCCGATCGCGACCGATGCGAGTGTCGCGCGAGCCGACACGATGTCTTTGCTGACCACGAAAATCTCCCTCGTGTGTGGCACACCCCACAGGCGCGGGGCGTGGTGGTGCGTCACCGGATCAGCACAGGGCTGCCCAGCGGCACCCGTGTGCTGAGGAGCTGCAGCGCGTCGGGCGGCACGCGGATGCAGCCGTCGCTGGAGCGCTGCCCGAACACATCGCCGGTCGGCCAGCCGTGCACGCCCACCGTTCCCGGGCCGCCTCCGTAGCTGGTGTGCGTTGGGCTGTGGATGCCCAGTGGGAGCACGACCGGGCTGTAGCGCGGCTCGTCGGGCACGAGGTTGTCCAGCAGGAACGTCCGGCCCGCCGGTGTGGGGGCCTCGGGCTTGCCCACGCCCACCGTCCAGCGGCCGAGCTGCTGCTCACCGTCGAAGACCGCGAGGGTGAACGCCACGCGGTCGACCTCGATGCGGACGGTGGTGCGCTCCAGTTCGACCCGCGGGTCTTGGAGATAGATCCAGCCGGTCGCGCCCTGCGGCCGCACCGGCAGCAAGACCTGCGCCCACCCCGGCTGTTCGGCGATCACCGGGAGCCGGGTCTCCCCTGCCCACTGCTGTGCAGGTGCGGCCGCGATCGCCCGTTCTCCCGGTGCGAGATAGACCGGCAGCACGGCGGTCGGCTTCACCAGGCGGCCGGACGGAACAAGGTCCGGCGCGGAATCGAGCGGAGCGTCAGGCACCGTTCCATGCGTGGTGGCCGGCGGCAACGCCGCCAGCGCCGCCGCGTCCACCGGCCGGGGCGCGACAACCCGCTCCCCCGCCGCCGGTGCCGCGATCGGTGGTTGCGCGGCGAGCGTGCGCGGCGCCACCGCCGGTGTCGTTGACGGGCCCGCGGATGCCAGCACGACCCCGGCCGTCATGGACACGAGCAACGCGATCCCCAGTAACACCGTCGTCCAGCGCCCACTCGCGGGCGGGCCGACCAGATGTGCGGAACGCGGGGAGGCTGTTCCAGAGGGCTTCTCGACAGGTACGCCGACCTGCAGTTCAGAGTGGATGTGGTCTGTCACGTCGGTGCCTCACGGGATGCGGAAGGTGAGGCGGCACCAGAGCGCGGGCGTGCGATCACCCCGGTGCCGCCTCACGGCTCACTTGCCCAGCTGGGTCAAGAACTGGCCGTTGGCCGCGGGCGTGCCGACACCGGTCACGGTGTCCCACCCCGTGGCGGACTGCAGGGTCTGCGGCCTGTCGTCGAGGTTGACCAGGTAGTTGTTCGGGTCCGTGGGCACATCGACGTTGCGCCACGCGATCATGATCGGCGTCCACATCGCGGCCTTGACCGGCGTGACGTCGGTGATCGCCGAGCTGCCCTTGAGCTTGTAGATCGCGCCGTTGAGGAACCCGAATCGACTGACCTGCTGGGTCTGCTGGGCGTTGGCGACCAGTCCTGCGATCACCGGTGTGCCGAGCGACGTGCCACCACCGGGCAACAGCTCGAACACGCCATCCTTGTTGGTGTAGCCCATGCCCATGCCGGTGAACGCGTCGGAGATCGCGGAGATGTCCGGCACCGCCCGCTTGCCGCGCGCGACCGTGTCGGGCACGACGCCCTTCTGGTAGTCGGGCATGTCGTAGCGCAGCGACACGCCGCCGCCGGCACCGCCCGCGAAGCGGCCGTCACGATCCTGCTGCGCGACCCACTGGCCACCCGACAGCGTGAAGCCCGAGGTCTGCCAACCGGCGGTGAACTTGACCTGGTTCGCCGAGTCCAGCGCCACTGACGTGCCGCCGATGCCGGTGATCCACGGGTGCACGGCGGGCCAGCTGGCCTCGGGCCGGCCGTTGAGCAGGCTGTTGTCGCCCTGGTCGCCGGAGCAGAACAGCAGCGCTTGTCCTTGGATGGCCGCCTGCAGTGCGATGGCGTCGACCTGCTCCCGTTCGGTGGCCGGAATGTCGGACTCGCCCTCGAACAGCCAGCTGTTGCTGACGATCGACACCTTGTTCTCCGCGACCGCCTGGTTCAGTGCCTCGTAGAGCGCGGCACAGGAGCGCGCTCCGTAGTAGGTGATCTTCGCGCCGGGTGCGAGGGAGTGCACGGCCTGCACGTCCATCGTCTGCTCGGCCGCCCAGATGTCGGTCCCGCCGCACTCTTCCTCGTACTCGAATCGCGAGGGCGCCACGGCGGTGTACTGGCCCTCGGCCAGCGCGGGCCAGCCGTACGTGCGGCCGGCGCGGTTGGTGTCGGCCACCACGGTGGGCGAGTTGTAGGCCGCGGTGATTCCGATGTGCTGGCCCGCGCCGGTGTTGGCCGCGGTCAGCCCGTAGATCGCGCGCAGCTGTGCGGTGTTGTAGCCGCAGATGTCGTTGCTCTGCATGCCGTTGCCGTGCATCTGCGGCACGCCGGTGTTGTTGACCGCGCCCCAGTACGGCGCGCAGTCGGTGCCGGCCGCCTGAGCGCCCGCCGCGGCCTGCACACCGGGACGCGGCGCCCGTGTGCCGGTGATGTTCTGGGGGACAACGGTCTTGGCGCTGTCGTCGATGCCCACCACCGCGGTCACCACGCCCGCGAGCTCGCGCGGCAACGCGAGCGGCTTCTCCGGCGCGACCAGGATCTGCTCGCGACCGTCGTGCGCCTTGCGCTTGTAGGTCGACAGCGCCGTGGAGAACGCCGACTCCAGCTGGCCGTTGGTTCCTTCGACCGAGATGAAGTGCCGGTTCGGAGCGACCGAGCCTACGGTCAAGCCCTTGCCGCGCAGCCAGTTGCTGACCTTGTCCACACTGGCCTGTGTCGGGGCGAACCGCTCGGCGAACTGCGCGGACGACAGGAACTTTCCGTGCTGGGGTGATCCCGGCGTCGACACCGCCTTCGCCAGCGCCTGTGCTCCGCGCTTGTCGCGCAACTGCAGGGCCACCTGTACCTGCCGCCGCTGCCCGTCGTCGGCCTGGCCGACCTTGCTCTGCGACGACGCCCAGCCAGGCGTTGCCGCCAGGTTCAGCTCGGAGTCGACTACCTGCGCGGATGTCGTCGGTGTGATGAGTCCGGCGAGCACGGCCGCCGCGACCATCACCCCCGCGACACGGGACGGTCGGAATGACATTGATTGTTCCCCCGGATATCGGATCGATTCATCACACCGGTATTTGCGACACAGCACGAGGGGCAGAGCAGTTAGTCGCCGCAGTGGACTCGCACAATGAATTGCTGCCTCTGCCGACCTTGTCCTCGATGCCGCCGGTGCGGCCAGCATCCCTCTGCCAACTCTGTGATCAGCACATATGGTGCCGGTCGCCGCAACCCTGCCTCATGCGCGATACGGCGGTCAACAGTTCTACGGTGATTAACGAGAGAAAAACAATAAGCTCGCAGAAATCGAGACGCGTGCATGCCGAACTGCTCGCGGCATCATGGCCGCGAGCATGCGCAAATGGGAATCGGGGGCTGCATCCCGAGGCGTAGCTGCGCAGGTCGTCCGCGAGCGAACCCCAGGAGCGCGTGCGTATGCGCTGCATCGTGAGCGAGCGAGGCAGATGGAGGGCGGTCCCGCCGTGGCCGGAAGCCCATCTTCCGACGCGCGGCGGGACCGCGGCGGCCGCGGCCTGGGAGACGGGTGGAGCTGGGGGCATCCACAACGCGACTCGTGGCGGCGACCTGTCAGGGAGAACAGAGAGGAGAAAGCCGCCAGTGCGCGGGCCGGGACCACGCGAATCTTCTGGATCGGCCGCGGATGCGGTCGAGGACCAGAAGAGCCGAAGCTGGGCAGCAGACGTGGTCCAGGTGGGATCACGACCCGCGCACCGACGGGGCTCATCAGCCGACCCGAGTCTTCGGGCCGATGTGGACGGCCTTGGCCGCGGGTGTGTGCGCGGTACACGCACATCCGTCGCGCAGCGTGCCGAACACCTCGTAGGACCACCAGGTGTGTGTGGTGTCGTCGAGCTCGTAGGCCGCCGGGCGAACCGCGGCGGGAATCACCCTGCGGCCTCGGGTGATCGCTGGACGCCGGGGCGTGAGGACCCCGGCGAGTGGATCGATGTCAATACGCGGCTCGCGCACCATCGAGCAGCAGGTGGTGAGCAGCGCTGAGATCTCGGCCCACAGCGTCTCGGTGAGTCGGCCTTCGACGCCGGCGCCGTAGAGGGCGAGTGCACACCGGCCCTGGATCTGCTCGAACTGCACCTCGAGTTGCAGGAGCAGGCCTACCTCGGCCAGTACGCGCTTCGCCTCCCACAACGCATGCAGAGCCGGTGCGCCTACTTGCTCGCGCAGGTCGAACAGCTCGGGGTGATTGACCGAGATCAGCTCATAGTCGATGTGCCCGCACACCGTCCGCGCCACACCGTCCCAGCGTGGGGGACGAACGTGCCAGTCGACCAGCGCCGCGACACCTTCTGGCACCACGGTCTGCGAAGGATCCAGGCGTCCGCCACAGCTTCCGGGTTCGGGCAGGAAGAGTACGTGCGCTTCACCGCCTCGCTCACCCCGCAGGTGCGTCTGTTGTGCTTCTTCCTTCACGCCGACATCCCCCAATGTCGCTCACGACGCCACGGCTCGGCCGCGACAGCTTTGTTGTAGCGCGTGACGCGCCACCTTTCCGGCGGGTGGCCTTGTGCCGCGCGAGCGTCGAGTGTTCGTGGTTCTTGCGTTGGACAGCCCCTGGATCTGAGAGCTGCGGCGGTCCAACGTCTAACTGAGTCCGGTTGATCAGCTCGGTGCTTGTCACACCATCGCATCCTCTTGACTCTGAGTCACGAGCTACGGCCGTAGAATCCGAACATGTCACTCGTATGGCCTAGCCACTGCTGCAACATACCTGGTGACGATCTACAGGACCCGCCGCGAGTTGCTACTCTGTGTCACTTTATGTCGTCACGAGCGCTGTTTGCGCCACCGGGATGAGGACTGGCGGGGTACGCGACTGCACTCAACCGGGGACGACCTGGATTTTTATCTAACTGACTCCGGTATCTCACTGTGAGTGATCGATCCAACTCGGGCCTGGCGTGTTTGTGCACGAAAAGAGGCATCTGGTGCGTGTCGGTGTCGAGCTTGGCCAGCGTGTTCGCGCGTTTTGGTGACTGTGCGTTGACGTCATGGGTAAGGTAGCCGCGATCGTGTCAACGGGGGACGCAACCGAGTTAGACGTTGTCGGAAGCTGCCTCAGCCAGCGGCTGGAACACGCCTGTCGGCGTGCGCCGGAGGAAGTTTCTGCGATCGCAGAGGTGTGATGGCAGAGGCACGAATGGGGGGAGTCCAATGCAACTCACCACGTGCATTCACAAGCAGCTCGCACGGCGCTTCGAGCCCTTGGCTCAGACATGCGACGAGGCGGCCCCGTCACGCGGACCGCCTCTGAAGCATCGGAGCCGATGTGGACTTCCCCATCCAGCCGGCTCTCCACGAGGTCCTCGGGCGGCAACCCGAAACTCCTCTACACCACACACCGGTGTCACAACCGGTGCTCTAGCTAGCCACTCCACTGCGTCGAGAGGCCCTTTCTCGTGCCCACGATAACCCGTGCGTACGACGCTGTCCAAGTTCAGGGCAGTGTGTCGTGCCCAATTCCGCTACCTGCACTGCGGTCAAACGAACTGCATCGTGCGTGCACCAGAACAGCCACGGCGAAGTACCGGCTGATAGCCAGTGACGCAGGCCGACGATGACTGTGTTTGCCGCGCCGAACTCCACGACTGACTGCCCCTCGGGAGTTGACCGAGGCCTCCTGTACCAACTCTTCACCATGAAGATCACTCCACGTCGGCGTATACGCGTCGACTACAGCCTCAAGCACGGGTACGACGACTCGATCCCCGTACCCGCGACTCCTCCCGATGTGCCACACGCGATCTACTTGGCGGACAGCCGAATGATCTTTCGCCTGATTGCCCTCGACCTGGACGCAAGGCCCCACGGCGAAGCCGCAGTTCTGACCGACTTGAACCGGATCCGCGCATGGCTTGACACCACCGGTATCCCGTACCTAGTTGCCCGCTCCAGCCCCCAGGAAGGGCGCCACGTGTGGATCTCGATCCCTCGCGGCGTTTCCGCGCAGCTAGTCGCCATCCTCGCGGACCGCCTGCGGGCCGCCGGCCTGACATCACTTGACTACGGACTCTTGAAGAACCCACGAACAGGATGTGTTCGGCCCCCTGGTGCTCTGCACCGTACCGGAGGAATGTCCATACTGGACCCAACCGTGCACGGTGTCATCACACCGCAAAACCTCGGTACTATCGCGAGCCGGTTCACCTGTGGAGCAACAGAAGCAGCCATCGAGGCGCTCGTCCACCTTCTCCCCACAGACATGCAAGCTCCGGCTTCACCAAACGCATCCGAACAGCGCCTGGCCCCCCTTGCTGAACCCGACCGCAAACGTGCCGTGCCAGTGCTCACTGATGAGCACGGAATGCCCTTCCTCGAAGGACGCCGGCGCGACCTGAGTGCCTCGACCGCAAGCCTGCTTAAGGCTTCCCTCGCCGGCCAGGACTGCTCGGCCGTTCTGCACGCAGTTCTCCTTGGAGCCGTGTTCGCTCGATGGCGATTCAGCGACGTGGAACCCTGGCTTGAAGACAACTCCGTCACCGCAGTTGAGCACTGCAGGAGCGAGCGTCTTCCCTCCATGACCGGCCGCTCGGCACGACCTGCGCATGTAGGCCATACGATGCTGCGCCGAGCGTGGGCACGAGCCGTGAACGCAGCCGCCACGCTTCCAGCTTCAACACCGCGTCATCCAGCAGATGACTTGCGACTCGCACGTGTCATTGCCGCGGTCGAGCGCATCAAGGCAGCTGCTACAGCAATTCCCTGGAGATGGGCCGGCAGGGCGGGACCGGCCGACGAGGCAGCGCTCCACGCGGCGCTGCAGGTAGCACTCGAGGCCCAAACCTTGACGATCGATCTCGACATCCGCAGATGGGCCGAACGAAGTGGACACGGGCGATCGACCATGCAGCGGGCGGCGTTGCGCCTGACGGCGGTGGATGACAGCGGTCGACGCTGGCTGGAACGTGTAGCGGTTGGAGAGGGACAAAAGGGCTCCACATGGCGGTTGTTGGATCCTGCCGAGAGTCGTGACCGGTCGCATGTGGACAAATCTGGGACACAAGGGGAACCCGCCGCCCCTTGTCATGTCTCTGCTGCTTTGGTCTGTGATGAGGGAATGTCGAAGGAGCGCGTCCCGACTAAGGGAACATTTTCAGCTTACACTGAAACCATTATGGTCAGTGATGGTGATGGGCAGCTTGGCGGTAGTGCTGGCCTGAAAACGATCATGGACTGGTGTGGGCACCATAAACACGATGTCTGGACGTACCGACTGGGCCTTGGTCACCACGCTGCGCGCGTGATGTGGGCAGTTGCCAGGGGCGCCCGTCACACGTATGAAATTGCTAAGAACACTGGCTACCCTATAAGTCGTACGATTCACTATCTCAACCAGCTTGCCAAACTTCACCTTCTACGCCTGGACCGCGGAGCGCGGATCAACCACGGTAGCGAAAGCCTTAGTAGCGCTGCGGTAGAACTAGATGTCATGGGCACGGGAGCGCGTAGAGCTCTACGGCATGCGGTGGAAAGAATTGTTTATACGTGGTGGCGTGATGAGCTTGAATGGCGATCGACGCGTGGCAAGCGGACCTTGCGCAGAGGCAGAGGAGGAGGTCAGAGGGTCGGACTACGGCACCCGAGTCAAACCGCTCTCGGTATCGCGACAGGATCGCGTGCGAGGTTCGGCTCTTTCCCAACTCGCACAGGTGCAATTGATTCCGGACGCGCGAACTTCAGCGTTGCGATGGCGACCGTGGCCGCGCATCTCGGAGCAGATGCCGCGTGTACAAATGCGAACAACCTCGTGAAGTAAACTGTTGTGAGACCGCACTGAACGGCGCGGCGGCTGGCATGCAAATTGTCCGCCAGTTCTAGGCTCGATCCGGACGTCGTCAAGGTCGCGTCGTGAGCGGGGCTCGCGCTGGTGCGTGCTGGGTCGAGCGAAGTTGTTCTGTGGTGGTTGCGGTTCGTGCGGGACGAGCGTGCCTCGGCCTGCTGGCCAACGGCGATGATGTGACGGGCCGCGCTGCTACCGCAGCGGCGGGCAGGTCGGTTTGAAGGCCACTCCTGGAGGGTGCTCCTTCCACTCGCTTTCGGTGAAGCCCCGGCCTGCTGCGTGGCGGGTCAGGCTGCGGTCAGGGTCGTACGAGAGGTCGCGCAGTGCGCTCAAGGGCCACACAGACCATCCGCCAGGATGAGCGGAGCCTGATGGAGTCGCCGACGACACGTGTGGTGTGCGACCATGAGTTCCCTGGCGGTCCTGCGTTCGGCAGGAGGACCTTGGGCCGTGAGTCCGGGCCGAGCGGGTTCAGATGGATCCCGCGTTCCTTCTCGACGGCGATGATCCCGGCTCCGGTGCGACTACATTCGACAATCGCCTACCGAACCCCCACCGAAACACGCATCACCTGCGTTGCGTGAACACCCCGTGTCCGGGACCGGGGACAACTCGAACGGTTGTGAACGCCAGGTCATTGTCTCTCTAGCGATCACCCCGTACGTCTCACACCGTCACGCTTGATCCGAAGGGTAGCGCCCTGCCTGCAACGCAGGCGTCTTCTCCTCTATCCGGGACTGGGACTGGAGAGAGCGAGGCCCTTGGCTCGACGCCGAGTCGACCTGGTGCCCACTCTGGTCGCCTAGATATGCGCAACGGCGCGGACAACTCGCTAGCGCGACTCGATCAATCGGACAGAGCCGGCTGCGTGGCTTGGATCCCGCTTTGATCCTGAAGCCTCGGCGCTTTGGGTCGAGGCTTCAGCAGGTGTGGCGGCTAATGCGGCCTCCAGTCCAGGTCAACCAGCGCCCACGCAGCGCGCATATCTTGGCGACCTGGTAGCGCGAACGAGTACCTCGTCGCGGCTCTCGCCGACTCGAGTGGGTAGTTGCTGCCTGTCGGCCTCGATCGTCAAGCCTGTTGGCGATGCCACGCCGCTTCGAACCCGCGTGGTCGCCTCCTTCGACGCTGCGCATGCCGTGCAAGAAAGCCGGAGGATGACCGTTGTGTCGCGTTCTTGCGGTTGGCGGCTGAAGTCCACGGCCACGGGTGAGTCACACCTCGCTAAGCATGAAGTCCCGCGTCTGTTGCAAGGCAGAGCGTTCGGCCACGCCACACGCATATCTAGGCGACCGTGCCGGCCGAACAGGCACCTCGTTGCGCAGACGGCTGTAGCACGCTGCTGGGCAATACGGCGATCGGCCGTGCTTCTACGAGGATCTCGCTGGCTAACGCCGAGTGCAGACTTCTAACGCGGACAACAGACAGCGCTCTTCCGCCACGTCGGCACGCACTTCAGGCGGATCCCCAGCAGGACAGTCTAATGTGGACGACACCCGCATCGGCAGCCCTCAATGCGGAGCACACGGGAACATGTATGAGGTGTGTTCGACCACACAGCCGTAGTCATCCGTCCTCCCGACGAGGCAAGGCAAGTCGATCACATGTTGACGGACGACGACCTTTGGTTCTGATCGGCTGCATGGGTCCTTGTCCACGCATATCTAGGCGACTGCGAGCTCCGAACGAAGGAGAATGGGTCCGGTGCTGTCTAGCGGCAGGGCACGAAGGAGCCTCGGCAGTCCACGCATATCTAAGCGACCATGCGAGAACTGGCAGATCAGCGGGCACCCCGACGTACTCGAAGCCGGAGGGGCGGCGACTTGGTTGAGGCATCTTGTCTACCCACGCATATCAGGGCGACCTGCCGCCGTCGGAGTGGAGCGCAGACTGCAAATCGCAGAAGATGTTCACCCGCATACCCGCGCGCCCAACCAGATCAAGCCGAGTGAACGGGCCCCTACAACCTGCTGTGGCAGACCGATGCGTCGGGCCTGTGGATGCCATGTGGACAACATGTGGACCGCTCCGCCGGTCGGAGCAGTTGTGCACGCATACGTGGGCGACTCTCTAGTGTTTTGCCAGCTCGCCCAGAGCGGGGTCTATCGCATATCTAGGCGACCGCAAGCCAGCGAGGCGCATATCTAGGCGACCGCGTACCAGCCATAACGCCCGCTAGCACGCATACGTAGGGGACCTCAACGCATATCTAGGCGACCGCCTGTAACTGTTTCTGCTGGTAGATAGCTCTTTTCTGAGGTCCCCCTGTAGTTCTTCCTGTAGTAAAAAACTCCTGTAGGTAGTAGGGCCCTCGCCGCCTGTTTGTCTTGTCCGACTGAAGCTGTCGGTGTCCGGACCTAGTTGTCGGTGGTGTTGTCGGTGTCCGGGGGTACTTGTCGGGGCCGGTGAGGCGGCCCCGACGCCGCCCGAGAGAATGCCGCGGTGCCGACGCTTGATCATCTCCCTGGCGGGGCGCCGCAGGCGCTGGCTGAGCGGTTCGAGCTCGCGTACGCCGACGAGGGCGGTGAGCAGCGCGTTCCGCTGACCGAGGCCTGGTCAGTGCCGTTCGAGGCGTGCACGCCGGTCCGCGGGTTCCCTTCATACAAGGGGCAGCGGCACTACAACGGCCGCTGGTGGACGGCCACGACCGGCACGTTGGTGGGCTACGAGTCCTGGCTGGAGCGCGACCGGCTGGTGCTCCTGGACTTCGATCCGGACGTCGTCGGCATCGCCTCCCAGCCGTTCTGGCTGTTCTGGACCACGGCGGAAGGCAAGGCCCGCTCGCACGCGCCCGACTACTTCACCCGCCTCGCTGACGGGTCCGCGCTGGTGCTCGACGTCCGCTCACCGGACCGGATCAATCCCCGCGACCAGGCCGCGTTCGACGCGATGGCCGAAGCCTCCGAGGCGCTGGGCTGGCGCTACGAGGTGGTCGGGGCACCACCGGAGGCGTTGCTGGCCAACGTGCGCTGGCTGGCCGGCTACCGGCACCCCCGCCATCACCTCGACGACGTTGCCGACGCGCTGCGCGCGGCCTTCGCCGCTCCGGCCGGGCTGCTCGACGGGGCCGAGGAGGTCGGCGACCCGATCGCGGTGCTGCCGGTGCTGTTCCACCTGCTCTGGCGGCGTGAGCTGCACACCGACCTGGACCGGCCCATGCACCCCGAGGTCGTGGTCACGGCCGAGGCGGTGGGCTGATGACGTCGCCAGGGGCTGTTCTGCGGGTCGGTGACCGGGTCGCGTTCGACGGCGACGAGCACCTCGTGGTGGGCCTGGCGGGCACCGCAGTCCGGCTGCGCGCGGACGCCGGCGGCGAGCAGGTGGTACTGGCCGGGCACCTGATGGCCGCTGCCGATTTCGCGGTCTTGGACAGCGTCAGCCTGCCGGTGATGGAGCCATTCGGGCTGCTGGAGTCGCTGCCCGCAGAGGCGGTCGCCGAGGCGGAGCGCTGGCGCGATCACCTTGTGGAGATGGCGACCGGGCTGCCGCCCGGCGCGGCACCGGGCACCGCTGCGCGCCCCGGTTTCGACCCAAGCACCACCTCGGCGGCCGACCGCTTGCAGGCCAAAGCCGCCGAGCTGGGCATCAGCGCGCGGACGATCGAGCGCAAGCGCGCCCGGTTCGAGGAGCAGGGGTTGTGGGGCCCGGTCGACCATCGCGCCACGCGCACGTTCGAGGCCACCGGGCAGGCCGACGCGCGGCTGGTCGCGGTGCTGCGCGAGCTGATCACGGCAGAGACCGACGCGTCGACGGGCACGCGATCACGGCTGATCCGTCGCGCGAGCAAGCGGGTCGAGGAGCTGCACGGCCAGGGTGTGGTGCCGCTGCCTGGGCGCAGCGCCTTCTACGAGCTGGTGGACCGGATGACGGTCGGGCACCACACGTTCGGCTCTGCGGTCACCCGTCGGCAGACGGCGAACCGGCCGTCCGGCTCGTTCACCGCGACAGCCGCGGCACGGCCTGGCGAGCAGGTCCAGATCGACTCCACGCCGATCGACGTGATGGTCCTGGCCGCCGCCGGCATCCCGGTCCGCGCCGACCTCACGATCGCCGTCGACGTCGCCACCCGCACCATCTGCGCGGTGCTGCGATCGGTCGGCACCAAGGACGTCGACGCCGCGCTGCTGCTGGCGAAGATGCTGGTCCCCGAACCGATGCGGCCGGGATGGGCCGATGCGCTGCGGATGTCGGCATCTCAGCTGCCGCACGAACGGCTGCTCACCATCGACGCGCGGATGCGGGAGGCCGCCGCGCGGCCGGTGATCGTCCCCGAGCAGGTCGTGATCGACCACGGCAGGGTCTACATCTCCAAGACGTTCGCCCGCGCCTGCGAACGGCTCGGGATTTCCATCCAGCCCGCGCGCAAGGACACCCCGACCGACAAGGCCGTGGTCGAGGCGACGTTCTCGGCGATCAAGACGCAGTTCGCGCAGCACGTCGCCGGGTTCAAGGCGGCGAACACCCAGCAGCGCGGCCGCGATGTCGAACCCGTCTGGACGCTGGACCAGCTCCAGGACCTGCTCGACGAGTGGCTGATCGTCGGCTGGCAGCACCGCCCGCACGACGCGCTGCGGGACCCGCACGCGACCCGGCGCAAGCTCACGCCGAACGAGCGCTACACCGCACTCGTCGCGATGGCGGGCGACCTGCCGCTCACCCTGACCGGCACCGACTACCTCGAACTGCTGCCGGTGAAATGGCGCGTGATCAACGCCTACGGCATCCGGATCGACTACCGCACCTACGACTGCCGCGAGCTCGGCGACTACCGGCGCGAGCACTCGGGGCTGACCGGAAAGCGCGGGCTCTGGGAGGTCCACTACGACCCCTACGACCTCTCGCAGGTCCACGTCCGAACGCCGGAGGGCTGGGTGAGCGCGCCCTGGGCGCACCGGGCGATGGTCACCGCGCCGTTCGCGGACTTCACCTGGCAGCACGCCCGTCGCCTGGTCGCCGAGTCCGGTCGCGACGTCACCGAGACCGAGATCGCCCGCGCGCTGGACGCGCTGCTGACCCGCGCCGAACACGGCCCGGACAAGGCCGGCGCGAGGGTCGTTGCCCGCACCCGCACCGCCGCGGCCTCGCACCGGCCCGCGCTGCCCGCTGCGGTCGACGTCGTTGACGAGCACGCATCCCAAGCCGATCCACCGTCCGCACAGGACGCGCAGGTGATCCCGTTCGGCGTGTTCGACGCTGACGCAGAAGCCGAAAGGTGGCTATGACCGGCCTGCTGACCGGGCTCGACGACGTCGAGCAGCTCCCGCCCGACGAGTCGCTGACCACGAAGGAAGGCTGGCGCCGGTTCGTCACCCACCAGCCCACACCACCGGTCTTCCCGGACGCCGCCGAGCTCGCGGCGCTCTCGCCTCGGGCACGGGCCACGCTGGTCCAGGCCCGGCGCGACTACCACAGCGATTTGCCGCTCGCGCACACGCCGGTACTGCGGAAACTGCTGGCCACCGGCCGGTTGCTGGTCCAACTCAACCGCGGCCAGATCTCCGCCCGGCGCGGCATGATCCTCTCCGGCGCCTCGGGCACCGGGAAGACCACGGCGCTGAGCCAGCTCGGGCGCACGCACGAACGCGCCGTCCGCAAACGCCATCCCGGCCGGGCCGGTGAGGACCGGATCCCGGTCGTCTATGTCACCGTCCCGACCGACGCGACGCCGAAGATGCTGGCGGTCGAGTTCGCGCGGTTCTACGGCGTCGAGTTCAGCGCGCGGGCGACCATGCCCGACATCGTCAACACCGTCTGCGCGGTCGCCGCCCGCACGCACCTCGAGTTGGTGCTGATCGACGAGATCCACAACATCCTCGACACCCGCGCCCGCGCCGAGGTCTCCGACCAACTCAAGTACTTCGCCGAACGGCTTCCCGCCACGTTCGCCTACGCCGGGATCGAGGTCGAGGAACGCGGCATGTTCGCCGGGCCGCGCGGCCGGCAGATCGCCGGTCGGTTCACGCTGATCGACTCGACGCCGTTCGACTACGGCACGCCCGAGCAGAAGACCGCCTGGCGAGCGCTGATCGCCACCTTGGAGCAGTCGCTGCGGCTGCACCAGCACCATCCGGGCACGCTCGTCGAGCTCGCCGACTACCTCTACGAACGCACCGGCGGCGCGATCGGCAGCCTCTCGATGCTCGTCCGCGGCGGCGCCGTCCTGGCCATTGACGACGAGAGCGAACGCATCACCACCGACCTGCTCGACCTCGTGCCACTGGACCGGGCCGCGACCAGCACGACCCCGGCACGACGACGGGCGCACGCTGATGGTCTCCCGCCTGCCCATCACGATCCGGCCCGCGCACCAGGAGATCGCCGTCTCCTACCTCGCCCGGCTCGCCGCACTCCACGACCTGCCGGTTCAAGACCTCTGGCAGCAGGTCAGCCGTCCCAAAGGCAACGGCAATCCGACCCGGCGCCTCGACGGCGACCTGCTCGCCACCGTTTCCAACCAGCCGCGGCACCGGCTCGACCGCGCCATCGTCGAGCTGATCACGCCGGAACCTGACTGGCTCGCGCTGCGCCACCAGCCCCAGCTCGGCTGCTGGCGCTGCAACGCCCGCCACCGCGGCGGACCGGTGCTGCACCTGCTCGGCCACCACACCTACGTCTGCACCCGGCACGAGATCTGGATCGGCCCGCCCGACCAAGTCGAGCATCCACAACCGAGCCTGGCCGAACTGCCCGAAGTCGTTGCCGCCCAACACCGGCACCTGCGGCTGCTGCGCCGGATCGGCCCGGCCGCGACGTTCGACGCGGTGCTCACCGGGTTCCTGATCTGCGCGCACCGCTGGAACTTCGCCGACCTCGACACCGCGGCCGACAGCGACGCTTGGCACGACTGGGACCGCCGCGCCGATCTGCTCATCCCGCCCGGCACCGAGGACGAAACCTTCAGCACGTCCCGGCTCTTCGCAGCCGCCTACCCCGAAGCGATCGCGGTCGCCGAGCTCATCGGCTCCCTGCACTGGCGGCGTCTCGCGGCCGGCGGACCGGACGACCAGCGCGTGTTCGCCGCCGAGATCGCACGCCGCCTCGGACAGCCCAACTACCGGCCCCGCGCGTTCCAAGACCCCATCGCGCACTGGATGGAACAGGACTGCTGGCAGCCACCGAGCCTGCCCCACACCGACTACCGCAGCCTCAAGACCTTCGGCGGAGCCACCTTCCGCAAACCCACCAAGGACAGCGACAACAAACGCCGCACCAGCGCGCTCTGGTTCAGCCGCCACCACCGCGGCGACGCGATGCTGCACCACCGCACCCTCACACCAGTCGTCCTGCGCGACTGGTCACGCAAACTCGAACTGTTCACCGCCGCGCTCGAACTCACCACGAACACCAGGACCCAACCGCCCAAGTCGCTGAAACTGCTCACCGGCAAGGAGTTCGCCACCTTCAAGGCCAGCGACTGGGTCCGACCAGAACCAGCGCCATCGCCCTACCTCGACACCGCCGTCGAACCGGTCGGCTGGCCAACACGATCCGGCCCACGAACTCCTCCTGGCACCCGACCACGACTTGCCCACGAGCACCGCGGCTACAACCGCGCGCTCACCAACCCGCTCCGCCAGGACCGCGTCAAGCCCGACAGCGCAAACCAGGGCCAAGACGATCGCTGACACCCGATCAGCGCAATCAGTCAAAGTTTTGACCAGTCAAAGTTTTGACCGTATGATCTTGAGGGTGATGACCGACCATGCAACCCCCCAGGCAGTCGAAGACTTCCTCAACGAGCGACGGGCTCTGTTTCGCGCCTTCGACCACGACCTCAGGCGGGGCGTCAGCGCAAACGAGATCGCGAGAATGGCTTCCCGCGCCGTGAGCAGGCCCGTCGTGCTGGCCTACCTCAACGCCAAGCAGCTGGCCGCGGACGTCCGCCTGGTCTTGCGGTCCGCCAAGCTGGACGGCACCTTCGGCGCCGAGATCACGGGAGAGATCGGCCGGGGATCACGTGCCGTTTGCATCACGCTTGCTGTTGACCCACAAGAGATCGAGCGGGACCAAGACACCCTCGTCGCGCACCTCACTGACGCACTTCTTGCAGAGGGCATTCGACTCGAGACGCCCAAGCAATGCTCGATCGCGGATGCACTCTGGGACGGAGAACTCGTTGAGCTCCACCGGTCGCGAACCACGGAGGCAACCAAGGCTCAAGGCAGCTCGGCGAAGTCATCCTCCTCGGCACGTCACAGGAATGAGGGCATGCGCGTTGGAGACCCGGCGGAGTTCCGCTACGACGAACCCGAGCTCGGCATCTCGGCCGGCACCCCCGGAGTCGTGACCGCAATCCGCACGCCGGACGATGTCGACTTCACGACCGCCGATGGCCGCAAGTTCACCACCGAGCTGGACATGCTTGATCCGGTCACAACCGATTCCGCCAACTAGGTCCGGACAACGAGTCATCCGACCGTCCGAACCTAGTTGGCGAACCGCAGGTCCGGATGCCGATGCTCCGCCAACTTCGTCCGGACAGGACACTGTTGTCCCGTCCGGACAAACCTTGCGAAGTCCGGACCTACCTTGCGAAGCCGCTGCGAGCGTCCGGACTTAGGTTGCGAGCACCCGTTGATCACCGCTGTGGCGGGTGGTGGACACTTCGCCGGTGACGAGTGAGGGGGTCTTGCCGCCAGTCGACGTGGTCGAGGTTGGCTTCGCGCTGGACGGCGACGAGCACCGGCTGCCGTTGACTGAGGTGTGGTCCGTGCCGTTCGAGACGTGTTCTCCGGCTCGGAACTTTCCCTCCTACCGTGGTCAGCGGCACATTCCGGGCTTGTGGTGGTCAGCCACGACGGCCCGGCACGTCGGGTTCGAGTCTTGGCTGGAGCGCGATCGGTTGATGCAGCTCGACTTCGATCCGGACGTCGTCGGGATCGCGTCCCAGCCGTTCTGGCTGCTCTGGACCGCGGACAACGGTCGGACTCGTTCGCACGCGCCGGACTACTTCGCTCGGCTCGCGGACGGCCGCGGGCTCGTGGTCGACGTCCGTCCGCCGAACCGGATCAAACCGCGTGACGTGGTGGCGTTCGACCTGACGAGGCGCTGTTGTGACGCGCTGGGCTGGGACTACGCCGTTCTCGGTGCCGACGACGACGTGCTCGTGGCGAACGTGCGCTGGCTGGCCGGCTACCGCCATTCCCGGCACCGGCTGCCCGAGCTGGCCGAGCTGGCCGAGCAGCTGCGCGAGGTTTTCGCCGCCGGGTTCCCGTTGCACGCCGGGGCCGAGCTGGTCGGCGACCCGATCGCGGTGCTGCCGGTGCTGTTCCACCTGCTCTGGCAGCACGAGCTTCACGCCAGCCTGTCCCGGCCGCTGCACCCGAACACTCTCGTGACCACAGTCGACGCCGGAGTTCCAGCATGACCGGCGGCCGACCGGTGCTCGCGCCCGGCGACCAGGTCCACTTCGAGGGCGGGCAGCACCAGGTCCTCGCCTTGAGCGGCACGTCGGTGCGCTTGCGCTCGACCGAGGGCACCGAGCAGGTTGTGCTGGCCGGCTACCTGATGGGCGCTCCGGACTTCGCGGTGCTGGGCACCAGCGCGCTGCCCGCAGTCGAGCCGGTCGGCCTGCTCGACGCGCTGCCCGCCGATGTCCTGGCGGCCGCGCAGGACTGGGAACGCCACGTCGTCGAGGTCGAGACCGGCCTGCCGCCCGGCGCCGGACCGGGTGCGGTTCCGCGTCCCGGCTACGACCCGGCCGTCCACACACTGGTGGAACGGGATCGCGCGAAGGCCTCCGAGCTCGGCGTCAGCGTCCGCACCGTCCAGGCCCGCCGGGCCCGCTACGCCGCGCAGGGTCTCTGGGGGCTGGTCGACCAGCGCGCGACCCGGACCTGGGAGGTCACCGGCCGGGCGGATCCGCGGCTGGTCGAGGCCGCACTGGAGGTGATCGCCACCGAGACCAGCACGTCGACGGGCACGAGGTCGCGGTGATGCGGCGCGTGGTGAAGCGGGTGGAGGAGATCCACGGCGCCGACGTAGTGCCGGTGCCTGGCCGGTCAGCGTTCTACGAGCTGCTGGAACGGCTCACCGCGGGCAAGTACACGTTCGGCTCGGCGGTCACGCGCCGGCAGATGGCCAACCGGCCGCAGGCGATGTTCACGCCGACCTCGGCGAGCAGGCCCGGTGAGCAGGTCCAGATCGACTCAACGCCGATCGACGTGATGGTGCTGCTCGAGGACGGCGTTCCCGGCCGGGCGGACCTGACGATCGCGGTCGACGTCGCCACCCGCACGATCTGCGCGGCGGTGCTGCGCCCGGTCGGCACCAAGGCGGTCGACGCGGCGCTGCTGCTGGCCAAAATGGTGGTCCCGGAACCGATGCGGCCGCACTGGGACGCCTCACTGCGGCTGGGGGCCTCGCGGATCCCGCACGAACGGCTGGTCTCGATCGACGCGCGGATGCGCGAGGCCGCCGCCCGGCCTGTGATCGTCCCGGACACCGTGGTCATCGACCGCGGTCGCGTGTTCGTCTCCGAGGTGTTCGTGCGGGCCTGCGAACGCCTGGGCATCTCCGTCCAGCCGGCGCGGCCGCGCACACCGACCGACAAGGGCGTGGTCGAGTCCACGCTCGGGTCGATCAAGACCCTGTTCGCGCAGCACGTCGCCTCCTACACCGGCGCCGATCCGACCCGGCGGGGCCGCGACGTCGAGGCGCAGTGGTCGATCGAGCAGCTGCAGGAGCTGCTGGACGAGTGGCTGATCGTCGGCTGGCAGCACCGGCCGCACGATGCGTTGCGCGACCCGCACGCGCCGGGCCGGGCGCTGACGCCGAACGAGCGCTACGCCGCGGCGGTCGCCGCATCCGGCTACCTGCCGCTGACGCTGACCGGCGAGGACTACCTGGAGCTGCTGCCGGTCGAGTGGCGCCAGATCAACGACTACGGGATCCGGATCGACTACCGGACCTATGACAGTCCTGATCTGGGGCTTTGGCGACGTCAGCCCTCCGGGATCGCGGCGAAGAACAACCGGTGGGAGATCCACTACGACCCCTACGACCTCTCGCGGGTCTTCGTCCGCACGCCGGATGGCTGGGTCACCGCCACCTGGACGCACCTTCCGCTCGTCGCCGCGCCGTTCGCCGACTTCACCTGGCGGCACGCCCGCACGCTCGCGCCGGCGGGCGCGACCGAGGCAGAGATCGCGCGGGTTCTCGACGACTTGCTCACCCGCGCGCAAACCGGTCCGCAGCGCAAGACCAGCGCTCGCGTGGTCGCCCGCACCCGCACCGCCGCGGCCACGCACCGGCCCCAGCTTCCCGCGCCGGTCGACGTCGTCGACGAGCGCGCATCCCAAGCCGATCCCGCGCCGGGCGCGCAGGTGATCCCGTCCGGTGTCTTCGACGCCGATGCCGAAGCCGAGAGGTGGTTATGACCGGCTTGCTGGAGGACGACGCCGACGAGCTGGTGGTCGACGAGCCGCTGACCACCAAGGAGGGCTGGCGCCGGTTCGTCGAGCACCTGGCCGAGACGCCGGAGGCGCCGAGCTCAGCCGCCTTACTCGCGCTCGGGCCGGACGCCCGTGCCGAGTTCGACGAGGCCCGCCGCGACTACCACGCGCAGCTGCCGCTGGTGAACACGCCGATCATCCGCCAGGTCCTGACAACCGGACGGCTGCTGATCCAGCTCAACCGCCGCCAGATCTCCGCCCGGCGCGGCCTGATCCTCTCCGGGGCCTCGGGCACCGGGAAAACCACCGCGCTCACCCAGCTCGGCCGCACCCACGAACGCGCCGTCCGCAAGCGCCACACCGGCCCGGCCAGCGCAAACCGGGTGCCGGTCGTCTATGTGACGGTCCCGCCCGCCGCGACGCCGAAGATGCTCGCGGTCGAGTTCGCCCGGTTCTTCGGCCTGGAGTTCCGCGGCCGCGCGAACATGACCGACATCGTCAACGCCGTCTGCACCACCGCCGCGCGCACCCACGTCGAGCTCGTCCTGGTCGACGAGATCCACAACCTCAACCTGGCGACCCGGTCCGGCGCGGAGGTCTCCGACCAGCTCAAATACTTCGCCGAACGGCTGCCCGCGACGTTCGCCTACGCCGGCATCGAGGTCGAGGCCCAGGGCCTGTTCGCCGGGGTCCGGGGATGGCGGATCGCCGGGCGGTTCACGTTGATCGGCTCCACGCCGTTCTCCTACGGCAGCACCGAGCAGCGCGAGGCCTGGCGCGCCTTGGTCGCCACGCTCGAGTCCACGCTGCGCCTGCACCAGCACGCCCTGGGCACGCTCGTCGGCCTGGCCGACTACCTCTATGACCGCACCGGCGGCATGATCGGCAGCCTCTCCCAGCTCGTTCGCGGCGGCGCGATCGTGCCATCGATGACGGCAGCGAACACATCACTCGCGACCTGCTCGACCTGGTCCCGGTCGACTTCGCCGCGGCCCGCGCGCCGCCGGCGAGCGCACGGCCGCCGCACGCAAGGCCCGCGCCTGATGACCTCCCGCCTGCCGATCACCGCCCGGCCCGCCCGCAACAAGCTCGCCGTCTCCTACCTGGCCCGGCTCGCGGCCCTGCGCGACATGCCGTTCGCCGAACTCTGGGAACAGGTGAGCGGACTGCGACGCGGCTATGGCAAGGGCAAGTCGCTCAAGGCCGACCTGCTCGCCGCCGTCATCAGCCAGCCCCGCGACCGGTTCGAACGCGCGATCATCGAACTGCGCGTCTCGCGTCCGGACTGGAAAGCCCTGCGGCATGAACCCCAGCGCGGCTGCCGCCGCTGCAACGCCGGCCACCCCGGCGGCCCGGTGATCCAGCTGCTCGGCCACCACGACTATGTCTGCACGCGGCGTGTTCACCGCGACGACGGCGGCGCGGCTTGGCCAGCAGGTCAAATCGCCTCGACCCTGATCGGCGTAGCGGTTGACGCGGCGCTGCTGCTGCCGAAGATGCTGATCCTCGATCTCACACGGCTGGCTTGTCGGACGCGCTGCGGATGACGGCGTCGCGGTCGACGCGCGGATGTGCGAAACGCGGCTCGACCGGTGATCGTTTCGAAGAAGCCTTGATCGACCGCGGGACGGTGTTTGCCTCCGATACGTGCGCCTGGTCCTGCGAGCAGCAGAGGATCTTGATCCGGCCCGCGGGCACGGACCGCCACCGACGAGACGGTTGGTTGTCGGAGCCAGGTTCTCGGCGACCAAGGCGATGTTCGCGCGGCAAGCCCAGGTTCTTGGAGGTCCAGTTCGACTCCTCCGCCCTGCTGCTGGCCCACGTCTGCTCCTTGTCGGAGGGTTCCTCCACGCATATCAAGGCGACCTGAACTAGCTTCCGGAGCTTGACAACGGGTGATCTGTTCGGCTCCACCTTTGCCGTGGCATCCCCGAGGTTGCCCACGCATATCTAGGGGACCCACATCCGGAGCAGGATGCGCCCTACATCCACACTTGGACCTCGTGCGTGGAGTCGCCTAGATATGCGTGAGGCTCGGACACCCCAGGTAGCACCTCCCCTGGAGCAGGAGGGCAAGGGGCCTCACCGCGCTTGTCTGACGAAGGCGCGCACCTGCACCAAAGCTCCCTCCGAGTACGCATATCTAGGCGACCGCGTGCAGGGCTTCGCCGTCTGCGACCCGGCGACCAGGCTGCGCTAAGCCATGCTTGTGACCTGCGGATCAGCCGCCGCCCTGCCCTTGCGCTGAGTCAATCAGGCTGCGTCGTTGAAGCGGGTCTAGATGAGGAGAGTGCCGACGCGAAGAAGCTGAGCAGGGCGAGGTCGTGCTGCACGGTTGACGCCCAGAGGTGTCCCTTCCACACACGCATATCTAGGCGACCACTGAAGGGCCTCCTTCAGATCACCTTGTCGGGTCCATCGGTCCTGCGGCTGCCAGGAGACCTGTAGCTCCTAGCCTGCGGCATCGTCAGGTTCCTGCCTGACGGGGTCGCCTAGATATGCGTGTACAACTCGCCCAAGTGAATGCTTGCAAGGCTTGCGGTGGGCCGTATGCCAGGCTATGGCTCGTGCCACGTCCACCAAGGAACGAGAACCAGCTCGCGCTCCTCGACGCGCTCGTTGCTGCACGCGAGTCAGATGGCGAGGAACGTGGATACCTCGCGCGCGTGTTTGCCCAGGTTGCCTTGCCATACAAGGACCCGGGTAAAAAGGTTGATGTCTGGGCCAAGAGGAACGGCAATGTGTCACTACTTCTTCGGCCTGGCTTTGCTGAGGACAAGGAAGGAAATCTGGTTTCTCTTGGGTTTCCTTTTGGTGTGTATCCGCGACTGCTCATGCACTGGTTGTGTACGGAAGCCGTTCTTCGCCGCTCGCCGGTTTTGGAAATCGGCCCCTCTTTGTCTGAGTTCATGCGGTCACTCGGCGCGGGACTGAAAGGGACCGGCGGTAGGACTGGTTCTATCACCCGTCTGCGTGATCAAATGGACAGGCTCTTTCAGGCTGAGATCACGATCAAGCGAGATGAGGTTCTGGAAGACGGCTCCGAGCGGAATCGGGGCGTCAGGCTGAACGTGGTGGATGCTTGGGACATGAGGTGGGCTGCTGGTGACCGCAGTTCTAGTAAGGCAGCTCCGTTGGCCGGATCGACGATTCACCTGTCGCCGAAGCTGTACGAGGAGATCATTAACCACCCCGTTCCGCTGGATATGGAAGCCTTGCGTGCACTGTCAAGTTCACCGATGTGCCTGGATATCTACGCTTGGCTAGCGCACCGCTTGAGCTACTTGTCGAAGCCAACGAGGGTCTCGTGGGCTATGCTACGTGAACAGCTGGGCACGAGCGTTGCTGATACCAAGCAAGGTCGTGCGAAATTCAAAAAGACCTTCACTGACAACTTGGCTATCGTTCTGAAGGTATACAAGAATGCCAATGTCAACGTCGTTGACGAAGGTGTGATCCTTAAGCAGAGTCTGACGCACGTGCCGATGGCCGGAATGCGGAGTCTGCGTACTCGCACCGCTTGATGGTTTCGCTAGTGTCGTTTCCCTACGGGTATAGCGGGTAGGTTGCTCAGCCGCCGTAGGTGGCCATGACTCAGGCCTAAGTGCTTTTGCTGCAACGTCTATAGTTGAGCATAGCGTCGATCCATCCGAATGCCGCGTGCGCGACGGCGATCAGGTAATCGTGGGCGTTGATGCACAGCTGGTGAATTATCGAAGTCGTCGCCTCGCCGCAACTTGCGGCCTCGACCAAACCTCCTGCGCATTATACTAAAGCCCGGTCGACTACTCTCAAACATCTGGGCCCGACCGCCCTGACTGCGGCCGCCGAGCAAGAACACCGAGTCAACCTGGGACGGTCGGCCTGGCTGGTACAGGGCGGATCATGGTGCTGGTGACCAGGGGCATAGACCGCGCGGTCACGAACCAGCACAACATCGAGACGATGTGGCGGCGGCTCACTGAGGTCACTGAATCGGCGTGAACGCGGTCAGGCCGGGCTTGACCATCGCGACGACGTCGGATCCCTGACCGAAGAACAGCGTGCCGCGCCCGCCAATGTCCAAACAGGTGACCGATTCCGACAGGCGCACGACCTCCACGCATTGCTGGGTTTCAAGGTTTCACAGTCGGATCGTGCAGTCGTAGCCGCCGGTGATGACGGTCGGCCTGCCGCGAGGCTGGCCATGATCACGCTGTTGACGGTCTGCTCATGCCCGGCCAAGCCGCGACCGTGCTCTCGCCCCACACTCAGATTCCAGATCCTCGCCAAGGGTTCGTCGCCGATGGTGACCGCGAACAGGTTCCTGCCGACGGTCGCGAGCGCCAACGACCTGATGCCACGGCGGTGATCAGTGCTGATTCTCACGACGCAGCGCCGCGCGGCCGGGTCCCAGGCCTCGATTGTCTGTGTCGCTCCCTCCCCGTTGGGTGACGCCGTGGTTCCGACCACCACCACGAGCCGCCCACTCATGCGCCGATGGCGGCGACGCTGACGTAGTGACCGGAAGGCCTGTCGATGTCGACCTTTCCGACCAATCTCCACGAGCGCTTCACCGGCGCCACTGTCGACACGTCCAAAAACGCGCGATCACACACCGCGACGACGGCCTTGCCGACGCTTTCCGCCATGGCGACTCTCGGAACTCCGGCCCGCGGTGCTTGAGCTCGCCGACGTGTCTGTGTTTGGCGAGGTCCCAAATCTCCGCAGCTCCGAAAGCGGCGAGCGCCGGGGTCTCGGTCGTGTTGATCTCGTAGTAGGCGGAGCGGTCACGAGGCCGGACGAAGCCTTGCAACTGCCCGTCGGTGAGGCTCCAGCAGTGCACCGGTCCGTGCTCGCGCGAGGCCAGCACCACCGCGGCTCCCTCGGACTCGGAGATCGCCAGCTCGCAGACCGTGCCGGTTGAGCGGTCCGGGACCTCCGGAATCGCCAGCGTGTCCAGGTCGAGCACTCCGACCCTCTGGTCCGGCACGCTGGTGTACTCGCTCGTCCATGCAGCTGTCAGGGCGAGAAACCGTCCGTGCACCGTCACTGCGGCGAGGCAGACCACCTCGTCGTGCCCGGTGCAGAGTTCGCTGACCAACGTATGGGTCACGATGTCCCACACGCACACCGACCCGTTCGCCAGACCAGCCAGCAACACCGGCCTGCCCGCACGGCGCGCCGTTGTAATCACCTCGATGCCGTTCTCCGGATCAAGGTCCTCTATGCGCAGTTCGCCCAGTGGATCCTGATCCAGCAGATCCCACGTCTCAATCGTCGACCGCGAGGCGCAGCAGCCGATCACCCTGCCGTCGACCGCGGTGATCGTGAAGCCGTGAAGGAATCCGCGGACGGCGATCTGCCCCACGCGGCTGCATGCGCTGAGGTCCAGGATCTCTACCAGAAGGTCCTCTACGCCGGTGACGGCCGCGATCAACCTTGTGCCGGTTCTCGTCACGGCGATGTGCTTGACCTCGTTCGCCCTGCGGAAGTCGGTGTAGCAGTTCCCGGCCGGCTCCAACGTCCGCAGGTTCCACAACCACAGCGTCAGACCCACCCTGCTGGGTGTGCCGTCACGAGCACCTCGTCGGTGACGATGATGTCGGTGACGGCGCTTTGGCCATCAGGGCAAGGGATTCTGCCGACTTCCTGGTCTTCGGCCGGGTCTCAGAGCCGCACGGGCTCCGTCCAGGTAACCGATCAGAGCGACAGGCGCACCTCGCCACGTGATTGCGGCGAGAGATGACGTCGCCTTCGAATCTGGCCATCTGCCGCAGGTCGGCGAGGTGCCACGCCCGCACCGCATCGCTGCCGAAACTGAACGCGACCTGGCCCGCGGTGACCAACTCCATTATCTGCTGGGTGTGCCCGGACAGCGTCGCCACTGTGGCCGGTGAGACCCCGTGGCCGGTGGCGAACCGGACCTGCCAGCCGTCTGCGGCCAGCGCGTTGAGCTTGTCGTGCAGTTCGTGCGCGAAACCGGGCCGCGTCGGTCGCGAGCTGGCGACGTCGGGTGCTCGCATCAGCTTCCAGGTGCAGGTGCTGGGAGACCCGGTAGATCGAGGACACCAGCCGCCCGCGCCGGGTTCTGGTGTGCCGTAGGGACGCCAGAACCCGGGACGGGTTGGCGTGGACGACGAAATTCAGGTCGTCGAGCAGATCGTCCAGCATGCCGGCGGCAACGGCGTGGTCTGGCAGGTGCCGCAGTGTGTAGAAGTCGACCTCGCTCCAGCCCTGACGGGCCAGGGCCTTAATAATGGCGGCATCCAGTGATCTGTGCTGTTCCTGGAGATGTTCGTCCAGCACGTGGTGGTAGAGGCGGTAGTAACCGTCGTTCCGTTCCACGAGGTAGTTGGCCGCGCTCTGGAAGACGATGTCGAGGTCGGGAAGTGTGTGCTTGTGTCCACTGTGGAGTGCGTCCGCGATGGTTAGCCAGGTGTCGTCGAGAGACAGTCCTTCGCCTCGCGCGAACGCCAGCGCGGTCAGCACCCGCCGCACCAGTGCCCGGTCAGGTCCACACGCGTCGAGATACTTGTCCAGCGCTTGGCCGACCGTTTCAGGCAGTTCGGCGACGTCGAACTCGTCGCGCTCGGCGAGCCAGCGGGTGGTCAGCTGGGCGATCAGGAAATTGTGCTGGGCCCGCGCGGCGACAACGCGGGCGTTTGAGCGCGAGAGCTGGGGCAGCCTGCGGCAGACGTAGTCGACGACATCGGGTTCGTGAAGATACCGCGGCGAATCGAGGTCAACCCCATGGTGCCGAACGGCCGAACGCGGTCAGAATCCGTTCGCGCTCACTGCCTGTCGGCGCGGTGGGGACAGCCGCCAGCACGCGCGTCACGCCGCTGTCCGTGAGCTCGCGCAGCAGGGTGGCGATGTCGCGGGCGGCGTCAACCGTGGACATCTCCTCGACCGCGTCGACCAGGATTACCGGCACGCGCCGACGGGAGCGCAACGCCACGATCAACTCTGCGCACGTGGCGCAGTCGAGGTCGAGGCCGTGAGCGAGCCGAGCCAACACCTCATCGCGGGTGAGGCCGGACGCGTGCACGACGACGTCGAACGCGCCCGCGGGCGGCAACGGTCCCGGCGTCGGCACTGGGCGATCGGCCGCTACCAGAAGGGTGTGCGAGCACGGCCGACTTGCCGGAGCTGGGACCGCCGGTGACGACGAGCAACGGCTTGCCCGTGCCGAGCCAGCCGCAGATCGCCTCGCGCGCGGCCTCGCGGCCAGTGAAGCACCACTCGCCGGACTCCGACTCCACCTCGGAACCACGCGCCCTGGGCAGCCAATGCGTGTGCAAGCCGGCGTCGAGGTCGAGCCGCCAGCCGGTGCGCAACCAGGGCAGCACGGCGGTGAGGTGTGCGACGGACACCGTGCCCAGGCCCGTCACCGCTTCGAGGTCGTGATCGAACGCGGCACCGTCCGACGTGGTGCTCCGCAGGCTCTCGCGCGAGGACAGCGGAGCGGGGTGAGAGACACAGGCTCCGCCAGCCGCAGGACCGTGACGTCCTGGTATTGCTCGATGACGACCGCTTCTCGCACGACACGTGCGTGCGGGAAAGCGACCGGCACCGCCACCGGCACGTCCGCGCAGGTGATCACCCGCTGTGAGTCCACCAGCAGAGCAGGAGCGCCGAGCACCGACGCCAACCACGGTGGGCGCTGGGCCAGGCGCTGAGCGATTGTCGCGGGCCTGCGGCGGACAGGCACGCTGTGGACGGTCAGATCGCCGTAGATCGCACCGGTCTGCACGGCGGTCCCGAACACGTCCCCGACCACCACGTTCGACGTGGCGGTCGGGGACGTGTTCGGGTCGTCGGCCATCTACTGATTCTGGATCACCGCACGTACCAGAAAATAGCGCCAGTCCGAGGATTTGTCCTGAGAGACGCTTGCCGAGAGGACGGCTGCGGCTCGCGGCTGAGGACCTTCACCCTGCCGCCGCAACATCGCCAGATGCCGCACAAGACGCGGGAACGTGTCGGAGCCTCGCCAACATAGAGGCTGATGTGGCGAGGCCCGACGCTCGTCTGCGGAACGCATGCCTAGATGTTGTCCAGCGGAACGGCTTCAGGATCTGAGTGGTCGATGCTTGTGTTGTCTGACAGCACATGCCACTCCACGGCCACGGAAATAGCCTCGGAGCGGCTGGCCGCGCCGACTTCTTCAACGATTTGATCTAGGACATCAAGTTCTGTGTCGCTGAAAGCCGGCTGCCACAGCGTGCGAGCCGATAGACCAATGGCTCGCGCAGGTCCACGTCGCCGAGCCTTTGATGATGGGAACCGGCTCGTTGCTGGCCGAGCATCTCGGCGTCGAGCGTTGATGAGGTCTGGAAGCACTGCCGCCTCCAGTGCGGCGTCAAGAGCATCCATCGCTACGCGAGCCTTGGTATGTCCTGATCGCCGCGCGGCCCTGACTGCGGCTGCGGTGATGTACGACGAGACGCGGTGAATCGTTTCGTCGTCAACGTCGCCTTCGCCCTTCGGATCGAATTCGTTGTCGGAGGGCTCCCCTTGACGAAGCTCTGAGGCTGTACGCGGCTCGGGCTCGGGCTTGGGTTCCGGCTTGGGCTCGGGCTTGGGCTCGGGCTTAGGCTTGGGCTTGGGCTCGGGCTTGGGTTCCGGCTTGGGCTCGGGCTTGGGCTCGGGCTTGGGCTCGGGCTTGGGCTCGGGCTTGGGTTCCGGCTTGGGCTCGGGCTTGGGTTCCGGCTTGGGCTCGGGCTTGGGCTCGGGCTTGGGCTCGGGCTTGGGTTCCGGCTTGGGCTCGGGCTTGGGCTCGGGCTTGGGTTCCGGCTTGGGCTCGGGCTTGGGCTCGGGTTCCGGCTTGGGCTCGGATGGCGCAGGAAGGGCTAGATCTGCGTCGGGATCGATCGATGGTCGGTTCTTGAAGCGTTCACGCTTGCCGCTCACGCCGCCGCTCCTACGGTGTTCATGACATCGCGGTGAAGGAAGGTGTTGAAAAGCCTGGCAAGGCGTTGGCTCTCCTTGTCCGACTTGTCGCCGATTCGTTCCACCATCACATAGCTCTCGTGGAGCGCAGTGCGGTGTGGGATCTCAACGCGGACTTGGCCACAGGGAAGTTCGGCCTGTTGATCCAAAACCGCAGCTGCCCCGAAAGCCTTGAAGGCGTCGCCGCGAAGTTCCTGGTTGATAGCCAGGCGCGTATCGATCCCTGTTACCACTACACCTGCCCAGCGAAGAGGGTGGGCCTGCTGGATCTTCTGTACGCGGTCACGGGCCTCCAGGGCCTTGCGTAGAGCGTCATCCATGTGGTTGATCGGTGCATACGCTACATCAGACGCGTACATCGCCTGTGTTACAAGAGTCCCTCGTCGGCCGCCTGTATCGAGGAGCCGGACTCGGTAGTCACCAAGTCCGGCCTCTTCCATGATGTCCCTCAGCAACCACTCCGGGCTGTCACCCTCGATCTTGAGCTGGCTCAGCCCCATCAAAGTTCGTCCACCTGGAACGATATGGACGTTCGGCCAGGGTGTGGCGCGGATCGACTCTCGCAGCTTTGCCGCTCCGGCGCTGATGTCCCAGTCGCCGTCTTGCTGCATGACGCCTGCTGCCAGCAGGACATCCCCTACCCCATCGGCTTTGTCTGGTACTTGCATTCTGCGGGAGAGGTTCAGCTCTGGGTCGAGATCCATCAGCAGGGTCTTGTACCCACATCGGGAGGACTCTGCTGCGACCTGGAACTGGAGGAAGCTCTTAGATGTGCCTCCCTTGCCGGACATAGCTACGGCAGTGGTGGTGGCTTCCTCGGTCTCTTCTGTTTCTGCCATCATGCACCCTTCCTGTGGCAGCTCGTCGCGCACATCTTGTCAGATGCCCGTCCTCCATCCCGTTTGGAGGGGTCGCATCTCTTCGGTTGTCCTATCGCCGCGAGGGCCACTGCGCCTAGTACTGGGGTTTGTGCTCATTTGCGCATGCAGATAAGCATCCTTGCTAGCATGCATCGCCGCATTCATGCGTGCTTGCATCGGTATACGCATCGGTCCTGAGCTGGGATTACATCAAATCTAGTGGATGTGTCACCGTGACAATACAACGGCGTGTGGTCCGTCATCGCAACCTAAACATCCCGTTTCTCCAGCCTAGATTGCCATCTGCGACCTCCTAGGCCATTCGGCGTACAAGTCACATTAGCCGCTGTGATCGGCGCGCAGTGGTCACAGTACGTAGGGGGAAATTACAGAATGTACGGGCCTGTATCAGCTTCCGATTGACAGGCGAGCGTATAGCTGTTCCGCAACATCGACGGCCAGCACCAGCCGTCATCGGCAGATCGGCGTTCTTCCCCAGCCGATTGGGCCCGCCCGCAAATCCTGAGCGGTCCTACGTCGTCGACGCCGGCGGGCGCTCGACTCGTGCGGTGATGGTCGGATGCCGAGACCAGTGTCGCGGCCCTCCTGATCTACGCGCAGGCCTAGCCAGTAGTTCTTGGCCTGTCTGATTGGGTTCGTAGTCCGGCCGCAGTGCTGCTTCGGAGTCCTCGTACTCCCACCAGCGGAGCACCAGCCGGGCGGTGGGTGCCGTGCCCGGCGTGATCGCGCCGGCCGCGGGGTGAAGAGCGACCGCGCCGAGGTCGAGTCGTTCAGTGAGCGTGGTGGTATCGGTGTAGAGCAGCGCTTCCTCGCCGGAGATCGGTGCGCCTGCCGGAGCGTGCCGCGCGCAGTACGCGCCACACGTGCGGTCCTAATTATCCCCGCTCCGTCGGGACCGAAGCCCGCTCGGCGCGGTGCACTGCTCTTCTCGGATCGGACATGAGTTCGTCGTTGTCGACGCGGACGAGGGCTGTGACCCTGTTCGCCGGCACGACAGGACCGTTCTGGCATCTGTGCGACCTTGACCTGCGGACTGCGGTTCTACGGGCTAGCCGGTGCGACGGCTCTCGGCGAGCCCGCGCCGATCGGTTTTCGGCCGGTCGCGTGGGGTCGGGCGTGTTTGGATGGGCCGGTGAGCAGCATCAAGCGTCACTTCGAGGACGTCGAGGCTCGGGGGTTTGGAGAGGTCGACGGGATCGCGGTGTGCCTGGGCTGTGTGCATGACGCGGTTTTGCGCGAGGAGCTGCGACCGGACCTTGGCGAGCATCGGTGCACGTTTTGCGGGGCGGTCGCGGACGAGGATGACGCCCGCGTGGCGGTGGACTTCGAGCGGTTCATGCGTGTGGTGATGGGCGGGGTGCGGTTCCTCTACTGCACCGTCGAGGACTCCTGCATGCCCTACGACAGTGAGGACGCTGTGTACGTGGGCGGTGACGTGCTCGACAAGCAGACTGTGGCCCAGGAGGTGTGCCACGGCGACGTGACCGATCACGTGCTGGAAGCCATTGCCGGGGCCATCACGGCGGAGCAGTGGACTCCGGCGTTGGGCAGTTTTGGGCCGACACGCCCGGACCAGCGGTTGCTCTACGGCTGGAGCTCGCTGTGCAATCAGGTCAAGTACCGGTCGCGGTTCGTGTTCCTGTCTACACACGATCCTGCGGCCGTGCATCCCGACACCATCGGCGCCCCGGAGTTGCTACACCACCTCGAGCAGATCATCGCCCGTCACGGGATGCGGCGAACGGTGCCCGCCGGGCGGAGGTTCTGGCGCGGACGCCTGACTGACGATCCCGGCAAGCTCGTCACGTGGGCCAACGCCGCGCAGTTGGGCAGCCCACCCCGCGACATCGCCTCCAACAACCGGTTCAGTCCCGTCGGGATCTCCATGTTCTACGGCAGCGATGCCTCGGACACCGTCTTGGCGGAGATCGGCAGCCACGGCACCGGCCGCCACGCCGTGGTCGGCGCGTTCGATACCGCCCGCGACCTGGCCCTGCTCGACCTGGTCGACCTCCCGCCGCTGCCCAGCGTCTACACCGACGCCGGCCGCGGGCCGGACTACTTCGACTTGGCGTTCTTGCGGGGGTTCGTCGCCGACCTGGTCCGGCCCGTCATTCCCGACGACCGCATCCACATCGAGTACGTACCGACCCAGGTCGTCACCGAGTACCTGCGCCTGGCCGCCACCGATCCGGTGGACGGCATCCTGTTCCGCGGCGCCCGCAACGGCGGCGTCAACGTCGTGCTGTTCTGCGATGCGGACGCCTGCGTCGACGCCGGAACGCCGGCTTCCCTGCGGTGGCGAGAGCCCATGCTCCAGTACGTCACGGGGTCGGCGGCGCTGCTGCCGCTTGTGACCTGACCTACCCAGCCTGCTTCGCCGTCACCGTGACGAAAGCAGACGATAGTAACGGGATGGCCCGACGTCGAGCCTGCCAACTCGTCATGCTGTGAGATCACGCAGGCGCAGCGCCTGCCTTGCTTGTTGGGCCGACCTGGTGCGATCGCGATCGACGGGGGTTGAAGGACCTGCTGGATGGTGTGAGAAGCCAGGGCTAAGAAGAGGCCTCATCGTAACGATGCGCCGTACGGACGCTCTTCCGCTACAACGATTGGCCGTGCGACACTGCTGCTGGGTTAAGCGGAGGGGAGGCGTCGTGGGCACAAGGCGAGAAGACCCGCAGGTGAACCGGCGATGCGCCCTTTCGGCCGGTTTCGACCGTCTGTCGGTCGACGCGGTTCCCGGCGTGGTACCGACTGGGCCGCGTCAGTGCGTTGTGAACCACATGATGGAGGGCAGCCATGGTGGATCACATTCCACCGCCGAACAGACCCAAGCCTCCGGAAGACTTCGGAGGCGGACTTCATCTACACCTTTCAACCGCAGCGGACGGTCTGGCATTGGCGGTGAACGCCGTGTCGATCGTGTGACTGTTGCTGGGCGATCCGGTGTCCGCGCACTACTGGTGGACGGCGGTGCCGCTGCTGAGCGGCCTAGCCTGGCTCCTACGCGGCAAAGCGTCCGCCGTCTTGGGCGCCGACCGCAGAGCACCACGGGTGTGGGAGCTCGTGGCACTGGTAGTGGACGTACTGTCCATCGCGGTGCTGAACGGGACGCCGGCGCAGGTCGCACGACTTGTTGCCATCGCCGTCCGAGCCATCGTCTGGTGGCTGAAACGCTCTAGGCAGTAGTTCGACGACGCAGGCTTCACGCCAAGTCGCCCACCGGGGCGGGTTGGCGTTTTCTTTTGGGTCAAACAGTCCTGCCATGGGGCGAATTAGTAGTTCTTGGCATGGCGCACTGGCTGGAACTTCAGGTCCAGTGCATGAGCGTCTCACCGCAGAGTATCCAGCCGGTCGCGGGGGCCCAGGCCAGGCGTAACCGCGCGGGCGGCAGAACGAAGACCGAGCGCGCCGCAACCAAACTGACCAATGACACGGCGTACTGCGCGTGCCACGTAAACCCGGCTGTTCCCTGCTGCCAGCGGTCGCCATCTCGCTGCGCTGTTCTGTTCAGCTTCAACCATGGCCCCGTCGTCGCCGACGCGCACCAGACCGCGATCCTGTTCGTCGGCGTGACGCCGGTAGCTTCGGCCGCATGTGCCGTCCTGACCTGCGGTTTTGCGATAGGATCGTGGTGTGCTGAGCACACTCGGGCGGGTGGGGCAAAGCCTGCCGGGTCGTTCGCCGCAGGCGAGGCTCACGACGGGTCGTGTAGCGAATCGGACTGATTCACGCAGGTCAGAAACTATCCCCTAGTCTCGCAGGATTTTTGTTCAGCATTTGGATGCGCCTACGCATCATATGTCGCCTGTGGAACCTGGGGGTGGCACGACGAGCGCACCGCAAGGTCATCTTGAACGGCAGACGCGCGCGGTTTGAGGACTTGGCGGCGTCGCGGACCGCCGGACGTGTTCAAGCACAAGCTCTGCTCGCCTTTACGGCGGGCGAGCCCGACACCGTCATCGTCGCCGGCATTCAACGCTCGGCGCACACCCTCCGCGCGTGACGGCCCGGTTCGCCGCCGACCGCCTCTGCGGCATGTTGTAATCCGGCTCGACCACACTTGTGCGCGGCCTCAAAATCGCATCACGCACCGCTCCGCCATCATCGCGCCTGCAACGACTCGGCCACTGAACCTGCAGGCCGACCGAAGGCGGCATCGAGCGCGTCGGGCACCGGTTCCGTGCGCTGGCGATCGGGGGCCGGTAACGACTCCGGCGGCGTGAACGAGCCTGCCGCTGGAGAAGTCTGCGTACATGCGCCGAGGCCCGGCACCCAGTCGGTGTCCCACAGCGCGAGCGCCCAGGACTTGCGTCGCGTCCGGACAGTTGATCACCGACTGAAGACCAGTGAGGCTGGTTCAATGGCGCGAAAGCTGACTCCGGCGATACGGGAGCGGGCGCCGGCCATCCTTGCAGTGCCGGCCCCACCGCGCCATCGGGGAGGACAGGGACTGTCACTCGGGCTGGTATGGGCCCTGCCCAGCCGCTCCCCCGACCCCGTGACGCTTCCTGTGCCCTGCTCATTACGTCAGTGCGCGCCGAAGACCCCGCTGGGGCCGGCTGACACCTCGTGGGCGGAGCACCACCCGCACGGCCTTCCTCCGCCGACTGTGTGAGCTCGAGAGGCCGGATCAGCTCGCCGGGCGCATGTCTCCCGATTGGCGATGCTCAGGGCCTGGTCACGAGTACGGCGGGTACGGGGCGGATGAGTCAAGCGAACCCGCCATGGCCGATCAGAGCCGGATACCAGCCCACTTCGCCATGCCGGCGAGAGTGTCTGACCGCCGTCGATCATGCTCGGCGAGGGTGACGAGTGTCTCGCGTACCTGCGGATGCTTCCGCGTCATCTGCGGCGTCACTTGCCGCGCGCGGTAAAGCGTGGCCAACGCCTTGTCACGATCGCCGTGCAGCTGGTAGGCGCGGGAGAGGTCGATCCAGTGATGCCCGACGCGCTCACGCGGGGTGGTCGCGTTGAACTTCGATCCGAACCTCTCGGCTCGCTTGACGGCTTCGGTGCCGTCCTGCCGTTCGACCGCCAGGCCAACCGACCAGATGTTGACCGAGTCTCGGTCGAACGCGAGCCGGTAGTGATCACTGCCGGGAGTGACCAGCTTGGCCAGGTCCCGGGCCTCGGCGAGGTGATCGTCGGCGGCGTTCGCGTTGCCTGCCCTCGCGGCCGCGAGGCCGGACTTCAGGTGGAGGATGCCGTGCATGGCGAGTGCGGCCTCGTCGCCGTGGCGGACCTCGTCAGCGATCTTGGCTCGTGCGTTGTCGAGGTACTGCAACGCCCCTCGCCACTCGGCGTTGACGATCAGCTCGCCGGCGACGTAGAAGTCGGCCGCGGCGCACGCAAGCGGGTCGCCGGACCGGTTCGCGGCCCACTCGACACGGTCCGTGGTGAGCGTCGAGAGGTCGTCGTATCCCAGCTTGTAGGCCACCTGGCCCGCTGCGGCGTACGCCTCGGCCAGCAAGCCGAACAACACCTCGCGCTCGTGCCCGTCGGCATGGTGGATCGCGGTTCGCAGCGCCCGGAGCAGGTTCGGCAGCTCGTCGCCGAGCGCATCGAGCCTTGCTCGGTGCCGGAGCTTCGATGCTTGCGCCACAGCCGCGCGCAGGCGGGCAAGGGACACGACGGGGACGTCATCCGGTGGTAGGCGGTAGGCCGCGATTTCACGACGCAGCTCGGCAATGCCCCTGTGCAGGCGCCGGCTCGACGGGGTGTCGTCCTCGTACGGCTGCCCCTTCAACTTCGCGGCACGGGTCCTCAAAGCAGCGCTGACGGAGGCGATGAAGGCAGGTGACGCAGGCACCTTGCCCTGTTCAACTTGCTTGACCAGGCTCAAGCTGACGCCCGCCTCACGCGCCAGGTCAGCCTGCGTCATCCCGGCGAGCTTGCGGTCGGTCTTGACCCGCTTGCCGACGCCGTCGATCTGTTCGTCAGCCGACATGATCAACCTGCCTCACGGCTCTTGGTTGGGTCATCTTCACGCTACCGCGCTGCGGTGCACCGCAACTTTGTCCCCGACTTTGTCCTTTCAAACCCAAACTGACACTTAAAGTCACTCTCCGCTACGGGAGGTGACGACATGGCTGCTGCGCTGCTGGTTCATGTGCTCGGCGCTGTGGCGCTGTACTGCGTCGTGTCGGTGGTGATCGAGTACGTGCGGCTCGTCCGCCAGCAACAAGACCCGGCTGGTTGTAGCGGCACTGGCGCCGTCACGACGCAGCCCGCCTCCCGTACGCACGGCCACGTTCCCCCACGGCACGCCCGTGCACGCGCCGGTGGCCGGCACAAGTTCGTGGCGGGTACGGGATGGTCACCCCTCGAATCCCCCGTACCCGCCACGTTCCACCGGGTCGGATCATGACCAGCGAACCGCGAGTCGGGCAGGCCGAGGCTGATCGCGTGGCCGCGGCGGCTGCCGTGTACCTGGGGGCGGCGGCGACGCTGGGCAAGCCAGAGCGGGACGCCGTGTGCGAGACGCTCGGGAAGTCGAGTGCGCCGTTCCGCCATGCATACAAGTCGATCAACCGATCAGAGCTTGCATTCGTGGTTGGCACGCTACTTCTGCTTTTCGGCATGTTCTCGATCGCTGGGGATGTGGCGCGCTGGGTTCCTGCTGTGCTCGTGGGCTCCGCGCTCGTCGTTCTGGGAGGGTCCTTGATCTCGACCTACCGCGTCGCTCGGACGTTTCTTGACGTTGCGGTCGGCGCTGCCGTGGTTGCCGCTGAGGGTGGTGACAATAATGCAGAGTGAACAAGCATTAATCGCGTTGAAAAATCGAGGGTTTAGGCCGATCCAACTGCCCGACAAGATGATGTTCACCCGCGGCTACGACGCGCCGTTCATGGATGTTGTCGTACTTCGCAGCGAGACAGACTCAACAGGGTACCGCTCGCGCGTCGACGAGAACGACTTCGACGTCATGACTCCCGACGATGTCGTCTGGGCGCTCGACGGGGAGTTCGCCGAAGTCGTCGACGGACTGCTCGCGCTCCCGCAGCCAGACGAGCGCTCCGCACCTTCGCTGGTGATCCCGACCCCCAGTTCGCTGTGGGTGCCGCCATCCATGCGCAGCGGTCACGATCGACGCGACCGATCACCGCTCGAAATCTGACGAACTCCACAACGAACAGAAGCGTGAAGTATGCCCGGTGAACATCGGACAACCGAACCCGACTCCGGAGGCGCACGGCAACCTCTGCGATTCCGTGCTGATCAGCGGATGCAAGGTAGAGGTCGAATGTTGCCGCGGCACTGCGGGCGCGGCCGTATCTGCACGATCGCTAAGTCGAGTCGTGGTGCGAGCACACGGACGTCATGCTCGCATTCGCGTTCGAGTGGATCGAGCTTCAAACACCGGCGAACCAGCTGCCCGCATTGGCGATGGTCAATCTGCATGGCACACGCAGGGTGCGCAAGCGTTCGGGCACCTCCGCGAGAGGATGCACGGAACCTGTCGACGGAGAAGGGACCACGGTGCCGAACACGATCATGATGCTTGACCACCCCAGTTGGTTGACCGGGGATGACGGCCGCGTGCGGCGGGTGTTCCGATCGGCTGACTCGGTCTGGTCGGTGGTCTGCACACCTCGCGTCGACGGCACGCACGTCGTCGACCGGCTGCTCGTCGCAGGCGCGGGCAATGGGCAGCCGGTCGTCGACCTCGTCGACCCGAGCAGCCTCACCGGTTCGCATCCCATCTCCGAGGCGTTGCGTGCCGACGGGGTGGCGGTGAGCCGTGTTCGTAACCCCGACCTGTGGGAAGCCATGGCGACATCGGTCGTCCGCCAGGTGATCCGCGCAGGACAGGCGCGCAAGCTGTGCCGCGCGTTCTGTGCGGCCTACGGCGAGCAGGTCGAGACGCCGGCCGGTCCGGCGTGGCTTTTCCCCACTCCCGAGACGGTGCTCACGTTGTCTGACAGGGAGTTCGCCGGTCTCGGTCTGAGGTTCTTCATGAAGAAGCTCCGGGCCGGTGCCGAGGCACACCAGAAGTCAGGACAGGACTGGGCCGAGCTGCCCGCGGCTGAACTGGTCGACGCGGTGCAGACCACCCGCGGAATCGGTCCGTGGTCGGCCGGCGCGACAGTCGCCGACACCACCAACGACTACAGCCTCTATCCATTCTCCGACCTTGCCGTGCGCACCTGGGCAAAAACCCTGACGCCGTCCCTGCCGTGGCCCGACGAACCACACGAGTTCGGGCGCGCATGGCAAGCGTTGGCCGGTGAGCAGTTGTCCGCGTTGACGCTGCTCACGCTCGCTTGGGGAGTTCGACATGCTAACGGAGTTGCCCTCTAGCCTCATAGCCGGTGCCGACCCGACACGCGAGGTCGACGCACTGTTCGTCAACGCGCCGTTGCGCGACTACAGCGAACGGCCGCGCGTGAACGACTTCACCTTGCCCGTGCTCGGTATGGCCTACATCGCGACCTACGCGGCCGAGCGCGGGTTTAACGTCGGAGTGCTCGACGCCGAGGCGTACGGGCTCGGCGTCGAGCAGACAGCCGAGGTCGTCAACCAGGTGGCGCCACGGTGGGCAGGGTTCAACCTGCTGGCCCCGACGTACGAACTCAGTGCCCGCGTCGTCGCCGACCTCGATCCCGGCATCAAGGTCATGCTGGGCGGACACCAAGCGAAAGCCATGCCGGCCGAAATCCTCGCCGATCCTCGGATGTCGCGATGCGCGGCCCTGGTGATCGGCGAAGGCGAGACCAGGGTCGCAAAGCTGCTCGACGACTACCGCAACCGAGCAACGTTGCCCGGTGTGATGTGGCTCGACAACGCCACGGGCGAGCCACAGGCCGGCCGCGGCAGAAGGAGCTACCTCGCCCCGGACATCAACGCGTTGCCGTTCGTCGACCGTAAGTACCTCGCGCAAGATCCCCACCACGACGCCGGCCGTCTTGAGGCGAACATGGTCGGTGCCCGCGGGTGCCCGTACGACTGCTCATTCTGCGGTGCCGCGGTGTCGGCCAACCCGGACGTTGACATTCGCGTACGCGACCCGCACAACATCCTCGACGAGATGGCCGAACTTCGCGCCACCGGAGTGACCGCGTTCCGGTTCGTCGACGACCTGTTCCTCGGCGCCCGCCGAGTGATCAAAACCATGATGAGCGCCTTCACCGCCGACCGGGTCGGGGAGTGGGCGAAGTGGGACGCCACGGGCCGAATCAACGTGCTCGACCGCGAGGGCAACGAGGTGCTCGACATGCTCGCGGCGAACGGCCTGCGTGAGGTCGCCCTCGGCGTCGAGTCGGGCAGCGAGCGCATGTTGACCCGGATCGACAAGCGGATCACGGGCGACATGGCTCGATCAGTCGTCCGGCGACTGACAGAACGCGGCATCAACGTAAAGGGGTACTTCATCCTCGGGTTTCCGACCGAGACCTGCGCGGAGATCGACGAGACGGTGCGCTTGGTCCACGACCTGTGGGAGATCACCGACCCCCTGCCGGGCACGTTCCGGGCCTCGGCGTTCGAGTATCGCCCGTATCCCGGTACACCGGACTGGACGCGGTTGATGGAGACCGGCAAGTACACCGCCGAGCAACTGCTCAACTACAGTGCCGTTGACCTCACCGCGGACGGCGTCGACGAGTCGATGCGTGAGCGCGACGAGTTCAATTTCTCGGTCAACATCCAGTTGAGCGAGGCACCCATCGACCACGTTCGACGCCGGCTCGTCGAGCTGTCCCACGCGCAGTACGACCGGAAGGCGGCAGCAGCGTGACCGAGCCGTCTTCCGGAAGGCTCATCACCCTTGAGGGTCCGTCGGGCGTCGGGAAGACGACCACGACGCGGCTCGTGCGCGAGCGGCTGCTCGCGCGGGGCTTCCCCGTGCACGCGACGACCGAGCCCTCGCACGGTCCGCTCGGCGAGATGGCACGGCACAACACCGACCGATTCAGCGGCCACGCCCTCGCCTGCCTCGTCGCGGCTGACCGGTATCACCACCTCGAAACCGAGGTGCTTCCCAAGGTCAGGGCCGGATTCATCGTGATTTCCGACCGGTACGTCGCGTCGTCCTACGTGCTGCAACGCATGGACGGCGTGCCCTTGCCGTTCGTGGAAGCGATCAATAGTGCGGCGAGCCGCCCCGACCTCACCGTGATCCTTCAAGCCCCACCGGACGTGACCGCTGCTCGCGTGGCTGCTCGCGGCGCGCACAACCGGTTCCACACCGGCGAGGACACCAGCAGACAAGAGGCCGAGCTGTACGAGGAAGCCGCGGCACTGCTCTCGCAACGGGGGCACCGCGTGCTCGCCCTCGACACCGCCAACTCGTCACCGGTCGAGGTCGCCGACTACCTCATGACCCGGATCGTCGAACTGGTGGAGGGGGCAAACGACGAAGCAGCGACCGCGTAGCCTGCCGGCATGGTGCACCAGCCCGCCGGCGCCGGTGACGTGACGAGTCCCGCGACGCAAGACCAGTTGTCCCCAGACCGACCGACGGTCATCGACGTGCACGTGTTGCTCGTGCGTGACGACGAGCTGCTGCTCACGCGCCGAGGACACGGCGCCTGGGCCGGAATGTGGCACTTGCCGTCGGGCAAGCTCGACCCCGGCGAGTCCGTGCTCGACGCCGCGGCGCGGGAAGCGGCGGAAGAGGTCGGCGTGCTGATCGAACCGGCGGACCTGCGCCACGTGCACACCGTGCACGTGGCCGGGTCCGGGCCGGCGCCCCGATTGGGGATGTTCTTCGAGGCGCGGCGGTGGGTCGGCGAGCCGGTCAACCGTGAGCCCGACAAGTGCTCAGGGCTCGAGTGGTTCCCGTTCGACAGCCTGCCGGACAACGTCATCCCGTACCCGCTGGCAGGCATCCGGGCCTACCGCGACGGCGTCGGGTTCGGCCTGCTCGGGTGGGAACCGCACGCCCGACCGCGTGTGTTCGCCTGAACGACAAGGCGCCCCCGCACTCTGATTTGGGTGTAGGGGCGCTTCGTTTCGGGCGGTAGCGGTGAGACTCGAGCCCACGGAGATCCTGGCGACTGCACCGCCGCCACCCCGCCCACGGCTGACACTGTGGCCGGTACACGCTGGAATGCGGTTACGCGTCATATGTCACTCATAGAATTCCAGCGTGGCACGACCAGCGCAGCACAAGGTCATCCTGACCGGGCAGGAGCGCGCGCGCCTTGAGCACCTGGCGGCGTCGCGAACTGACGAACGTGTTCGGGCACAAGCGCTACTCGCGTCCGCGGCGGGCGAGCCCGACACCGTCATCGCCGCCCGCCTTCAACGTTCGGCGCAGACCATCGCCGCATGGCGGGCCCGGTTCGCTGCCGACCGCCTCGACGGCCTGGCCGCCCGACCCCGTACCGGGCGTCCGCGCGTGCGTACCGAGCACGGTGCCGACAACGCCGTGGTGTACGCGCTCACCCGCCTGGCCCCCAACGGTGACCTGTGGACCAAGGCCGCGATGGCGACCGAGACCGGCTTGTCCGTGCGCTCCGTCGCGGCGACCTGGGCCGCCGCAGGCATCACACCGCACCGCCAGGATCTGTCGCGGCCTGGGGTCGACCCGCTTTGGCATGGTGCCGCCCGTGTGATCGCTGGACTGCACCTCGATCCGTCACTGCGTGTGCTGGCGTGCTGGCGCACCGGCGCACCGGCGCGTCGTGTCACGGCAGAGACCCCGTTGACCGGCTGGAACGAGGTCAACGACGACGTGGTGGGCCTGCTCACCGCCGCGCACGCCCGCATCGCTCGATCCGCACCGGAGCCTGCCGAGCGGGCCCCGGATCAGGTCCGGGCGGAGTGGCGGCGGTTCCTGCTCGCTCTGTCCGCGGCGCGACCCGCGGAAGCAGTTCTTCACCTGGTGTCCGATCGCGTTCTCGAGGACCGGATCAGCGTCAAGGAGCACGAAATCCTGCGGCGCCTTGATGCCCAGCTGCACATCTGCCCCGGTGTGCGGTCGTGGCAGGAACTCGTCCGCCGCGCCGTGACCACCACGCTCTGGGAACACCAGCTGCGGGCACGGCACAGCGGCAGCGACACGTCCGTGGACTGGCAGGCGCGCTGGCGCAACGAACTGCTGGCCGCCGCCCACCATCCCGATGCCGACGCTGTGCATCAGCTCGTGCGGCCACGCCAGGACACCGCCGCCGACTTTAAGTTGATGACCAAGCCGCGGCCGAGGACCCGCACTCAACTCGACCCGGCCGTTCCGGATCCGCACGGCGCGTGGCGTGAGCTCGTGACCCGCTGGGGTGATGACTCTCGGTACGTGTTGCCGGACCAGCCCTACCTGGCGCTGGCTCATCTGCGGACCCATGCTCACGAGCTCGCTCTCACCGGCGAGGACGCGGTGTCGGCGCTGGTGCTGCTCACCGCGCATCGACGGCGTCTCGACCTCGTTGAACTGCTGCTGTACAAGGTCGCGGACCAGACCTTGATCCGGCGCCGTGACATCGCCGCCACGCTCGGCGTCTCCGTCGGCTGGCTCGACGATCACAGGATGGCCCTGCGTCGGGTGGCCGCAGGCGCCGGCGAGACCCTGTTCCTGACGAGCGGCGGACCATCGGTTCCGGAGGCCGACCCGGCTGGCCAGCACGGGGACGCTTCAGCAGGAACGACGCTGGACACGATCATGCGGATGGGTGCCCGTTCGCTCGCCGAGTGGTTGGTCGAGCACTGGCAGCGGCACTACGACGAACTCGATGATCCCGACCACCAGCTGCCTGACCCGACTGACTACCTCGCCGTGGCTGAACACGCCTGCTTGCACCAGTACCGGGTCGTTCGCGACGAACGAGAGGATGAGGTTCTTGCCGCGTTGCGGGTGACTGTCCACCTCCGCAGCCGCATCGCTGGAGAACACCGGTTCTGGCTGACTCTCGGCCGGCAGCACAACGTGCCGCACAAGACCCTGGGCGCCGCGACCGGCCGCAGCGCGGCCGCCTCGGCGGCCCAACACCGTCGGCTGAGCAAGCCCGTCACAGCGCCCGCGCCGGTCACCGATGCTCCGGTCGCGGTGCGCGAGCCCTACTGGCATCCATTCTACGAACGCCTGTCGGCCGTCCTGAGTGGCCTACTGTCCGACGAGCTCCGTGCAGTGCTGCGGCGTGACCGAGACCTGCGCGACAGCATCGACGAACTCGACGTAGCGATCGAGGCCACAGGCGGCGAGTTCAGCACGACGGCGGTGTCGTGGCTGCTGGTGCTGATATCCGAGATTGCCATGAGCGAGCTCGTCCGCAACGTCCTGCAGGAACGTGCCACCGAGACCGAGGAGGAGGCGCAATTGCGCCGCTGTCTCGCCACCGAGATCCAGAAAGCGGCGCAACTACGCCGCGAGTTGCAGGCTGCCCGCGGCTCCGATCAGTGACTGTCCTCATGCCACGGTGAGCTCACTCGGAGTGAATCGTCAGCGGCGTCGTCGCCCAGTCGAGGCAGTGGTGTTCTTCCACTGAACGCGCGGGGTCGGTCAGCGGTGCTTCCACCTGTGTGCAAGCCGAGGCCGCGGTGTCAGACGCAGCGCACGACTCGGGATGGACAGCGATTTCGCTGGCGAGGTGTCAATGTCGCGACCGCTTCCATACCGCTCCCCCGCGTCTCGGCCGAGTGCTTCCGCTTGCACACCCGGAAAGCGCTGCGTAGATCAGGCTGTACCTCGGCGTGACCGCTCGCACCCACGTAGTACGCGCTCGGAGTCAAGCACCAAGCAGCATCGGGAAGCGTCGGCGCGACTGTGTCAGCAAGGTGCTTCCCGCCGCGGGGGTGGTGCGGTCACGGAACTCTGAGCGGAAACAACGCTTCCCGATAAGGACACACCAACCGCGTAGCACGATCTGACCTATCGGATAGGACCGGTCACCTTGCCCGCGGGAAGGGAGCAGTGCGCGGGTCTGTGAACAACCCGACTGGTATGCGCCTGCTCGCCATCCGTCTGCCCGGTGCGTCTCAGCGTGCGGTGCCGCAAGCAAACGGTTCAGTGCGTCCAGAGCTGGCTGCTCCCCTGCCGTCGGGCATCGGCTCTGTCGTGGTCTGCGTTCGGAACCAACAGTCGTGGAAGAGGCGCGCAGGTTGCGCTAGCACCTCGACTTTCGCGTCGGCGACTGACGAGCTGGTCGAGTTAGTGCTATCAGCGCCGTGCCGGTGACGCTCACCCGCACACACGTGGCGATCCAGAGAGCCATGTACCACACTGCGGGAGTTGCGGCTGACGGATCTAGCGGTGCTTGCCTCAGGCGAGGCGCTGCGTTGAGCGAGTTGGGAACCCGGTGCGGTTGCTGCGGTGAGGCGAGAAGGTCGCTACTGCAGCGAGCAGTTGCTGAAGCAAGGTAGCGGCTGCCACCAGCGGGTATAAGACTCCCAGCGACCCCGCTCGCTCCCCCGCTCCGGCCCCGGAAACTGCCGGCGCCGGAGCGGGACGGACCGAGCCCAGCGGGTGCTACCGGTACACAGCGCGAGTGCGCCGAGACTTCGCGGGATGCTCTCTCCCCCGCTCGACCAAGGCGAACCGAGGTACTCGGTCCAGCGGGGGAGTAGCGCCGGCTCAGTGTCGCGAGACGCTGCAGCGCAGAGGGATCACGGGGCATGGAGCGGCGAGTAGCGGTTGCGTCCATCCGCGAGGCGACCCGATCGCGGCGGACGTGTAGGAGATCCATCGCCGAGTGAGCGGCTTCTTCTCCATGCCTGGGCCGACACTTCTCAACTCAGCGTCTTTGTGTCACGTGACATAAGGGTGCATGTCGATCATTGCGGTGTGTCGTGATCATGTCGGTGCCGCGTGCGCTGGGAAGCGAGTTCATCAAGCGCGTCGAGGGCAGCGGCCTGGGTGGCGGCTTGGGCTCGCAGTCGAGCCAGGGGAAGCGATGTCTGGTTGGTGGTTCGCGCCGTAGGGGATGCACTCGTCCGCCGGAAGGGACGCGGTGCGGGGGACGGAACTTCCTCGGTGTTCGGGAAGCGGTCGGCTGCACCATTCGTCGGGCGCGATGCCGCGCGGCGGCGGTGTTCGGAAGCAGGCTTCCCGCCCGATTGGGCGGGGTTGACCTGCCACAAACGCAGGCGGCGTGCGACGCGATCCAGGATCTCGTCGGGAGGCTGAGCACTGGGGAGCGGGACATGTCGAGCCCCATCGGGAGCGAAGTCCACGGCGTAAATGAGTGCGTCGATGCTCCAGCGTGCCGCGAACCACGGCGCAAGAAGTCGGTCAGCGGACCGTTGCAGTTGCTGGGGCCAGTACGCCCTCCTGATGAGAAAGCGTACTACCGCGTGTATCTCGGCCGCGGTTGCGGGAATCACCCGGCTCGGCCAGGGCTCTTCGAGCATCTCAGGCATGGTGTGATCACCTCCGGCGAAGGGACTGCTCGTAGTAGGCACGGTCCCGCGCCAGCTGCAGTCGCTGCTCAGGGGACGTCGGGCCGGACGGTGCGACGGGAGCGGTTGGCATCCACGGTCGTGGGTTCGGGAACCGCACCGGGTGCGGTGGAGGCACTACGTCTTTTTCGCGTGGGGCGAGAGCGGTGCGAGCCTGTGCTACCACGCGATGCTGGACCTCGCTCGGGCCGCTTCCCGCCGGGGCTGCGGGCCGGTGGTGAGCAGTCGCTCGTTGTATCTCCGCGAACCCATGACGAGCGACTGCTTCCCGGACCATGACGCGGGCGTCGGCGGTGAACTGCCGAGCCCACCTCAGCACGTGATCGGGAGTCAACTGCGGCGCGCCATCGGGAAGCGCCAAGGCCGCGGCGTGACCGAACCGCTCCCGAGTTGCGTCTGCGACCCGGTCGCGCTCGCTTTGTGCGGAAAGGATCTCGCCGCTGCGTGTTCGCCAGGTAGCCAGCCGGGTTTCCGCCCAGCGGGCCGGGGCCACCAGCTTGTTGGCGGGCAGAGCGGTTCGGGGGATCCAGCTTCCCGGCGCCCACCGCAGCGCGTGCAGGAAGTCGGTGTTGGTCCAGCCGGCCTGCCAGAACGGTCGGCAGACCTGACGGATCTTCCGGCGGCTCAGTCGAGCCATGACGGGATCGGCGCCCTGCAGCTCTGCGGCGGCGACAAGCATCTGAAATCTGCCTGCCGGAACTCGATCATCGAAGTGGGCGGTCGGCTCCTCATCCATACTGGCGCAAAGCGTCTCTGAAGCTTCAGTGTTGACTAAAACCAGTTTTCCACTGTCAACAAGTTGCCTCGCACGCGAAAGAACAACCCTTCTACCTCGACGAGAAAGATCAAAGATCTTCGTTGGGGTCCAGGTTCTCGCTCGGATCGTAGTGACCGGCGTGGTGGCCGGATCGCACGTGCCGGGTGAGGCGGTCAGCGGAAGCGCTTCGGGTGCGGGGATGCAGAGCATATATACGGCGGCCCAGTTGCCCTGTTCGCGTGAGCCCATCGGGCGGTAGGTCGGGGTGCAGCCGGTCTCGAGCAGGATGAGCCAGCCGGTGAGACGTAGACGCCGTAACCAGCCGGCCATGGTGCTGCGTGCCCAGCGCGTGACCGTGATGAGGCGGTCCCAGGTCGGCCAGGTTTCATAGCACGAGCAGGGCGGTTGAGACTGTCATGTTCTCGGTCGAGCGAACCGGTGTGTGGCTCATGGGTCGGTGGTGATGCTCGTAGCATCCGGGGGATGCTGATCAGGTGGTCGCGGATCCATGTCGAGCTGGGCCTGGGCCCGGCCGTGTTGACGTACGACATGGTGCGCAGGGCGGTCGAGGCGGGTGTGGCCGAGGCGGAGGACCTCGACTGGAAGCAGGCGCTGCTCCCGCCTGCGGAGAAGAAGCAACGGGAGTTCGCCAAAGACGTCGCGGCGATGGCGAACACCCGCGGCGGCCTGATCGTCTTCGGAGTCAGCGAGGACGCCGAGCGTGCCGCCGAGCTGGTCGGGGTCCCTAACGGCGATACCGAGCGTCAGCGGCTGAGGACCCAAGCGTTGCGGTGGGTCCGGCCGGTGATCGGCGAGCTGGTGATCGAGTCGCTCGACGACGAGGACAACGGTGGTCCCGGCCTGATCGTGGTGTTCGTCCCGCCCAGCCCGGACGCGCCGCACGTGGTGGGGGAGAAGAACGAGATGGGCGTGCCCTACCGCTCCGGGCCGCACACGGACTGGATGTCGGAGGCGATGCTCGAACGCGCCTACCGGGATCGGTTCGCCCGCCGGGCCGACGACCGAGCCGCGCTGCACGCCTTGATCGAGGGTCTCATTCCCGAGTTGAACTTGAGTGACGCGGTCTGGCTGGTGGTAGCGACCAGGACGTCGACGTCTCCGCCACCCCAGGCGTCACGACCTGACAGGGTGCGCGTCGCCGGCACGATGCGCATCGCGCTGGAGTTGGCCGGCGATCTTCTGGGTGTCCACGCGAAACGCTTCCAGGTTCTGTCCGGCAGCGACAGCGGGTTCCTGTTCCACCCGCGTACCGGGCTGAGCAGGTGGAGGTTCCGGTCGAACCGCCACGTCCTCGATCCGCACGCGCGCGTCGACCGGGCGATGGTGGAACTGCACCACGACGGCAGCACCACCCTCGCGGTCAACCTGACCGCGCTCCTGCGCCGCGCGGATCTCGGCGAGGACAAGCGGCTGCGCAACACGCTGCCGGTGCCGATCGTGAAAGTGGACGGCCTGCTCGTCGAAGCCGTCGCCGTGGCTTCGACGCACGTCCGGCGCCTCGGCGGGACTGGCACCGTTCTGGCCCACGCCGTCCTGCTCGCCACCTCCGGCGAACCCCTTGTCGCTGTCGACGACGACTTCCCTGTCGCGGTCGTCGACGAGACGTGGCCGGTGCGGGTCCCGCTCGCGGTGGAGGCCGCGTTCGACGCCGACAGCGACATCCCGGCCCTGCACGCCGCGGCCCGCCAGCTCGCGGAAGACATCCACCAGCAGTTCGGCAGCTCCGAGGCCGCCCTGCCACCCCATCGCCATGGCGGCTGAGGTCGTCTGGCCATTGCCGGATGCTGGAGACGCGGTTGCGGGGGTCGTGGCGTGAGTGGCGTTGGCAGCCGGGTTGTTGAACGCACCGGCGCTGGTACGGCTCGTCGCTGGGTGTTGCGCGAACGGGACGTTGACTGCCCCTCCTCGCGGGTCATATGCCTACGTCGCGGGCGTCACGAACAGCGCCTGGAAAGTGAAGTGGCCTCCCGGTGGCGCCAGGAGGCCGTGCTCGATGCGTGACATCCGGGCCAATCCAGACGGCGTGCTCGAGGCCTGTCCATGGTCTCGGCTCGTACGATTGATAACCAAGCCTTGACTGTCTCAGAGCGCGGCTTCACCCAACACATCAATCCCTGACCTGCGTTGACACCACAGGGTGCGGCGCCGCCTGTCAGCTTGTAAGGGGATCTTGGTGACGCGATTCCGCCTGGCGTGATTGATCGGAGTGACAGCTTCGGCTTTCAGCGGCTAGTCCCCGTCGCCGCGCCGATCGCATACTCGGCGTGAGCGAACCTGTCGTTCAGCCCCGAACCGTGTGGCGCGGTCCGGACTGGACGCGAGACGGGCTCGTCGACGTCGTCGCTGACGGCGTGACATCCGGGCCATCGAGACCTCTGTCGAGGAGACCTTCGTGCTGTCACTACCGCGAGGGCGGGCACTGATGCCTGTCCTGATGTTGTGTTTGCCGCTTCCCGCACGCCTGCGGCCTCAGTGGTGGGAGTTGCCGCCATGGTGGGCGGTCGTCGCCCACGTCGTGTTCGCCACCGAGGTTTGCGTCCTGCTGGCGTTGGGGCTGGACCCGATCGAGGCGTTCGCGGTGCCGCTGCTGTTGACCGCCGTGCTCGGGCAGGTCGTCAAGGCCATCGCCGGCGTACGCGCGCCGTGGCTGCCCGGCCCCGCTCACGCGAGACCGGGCATGGCACCGGGCCCGTCGACGGCCTGAATCTCGTGGCCGGGCGACCTGAGAAGCCGCTGGACCCCGACGCAGGACCGCACGCCAGGTTCGCCCTGGAGTTGCGCGCGCTGAGGAGCGAGGCAGGGCTCAGTTACCGCGAGATGGCAGGGAAGGCGCACTACTCGGCGCCTTCCCTGTCCGGCGCTGCCAGCGGCAAGTCCTTCCCCAACTGGCAGCTGACACGCGCGTTCGTCGAGGCATGTGGTGGTGACGTCGAGGAGTGGCAGCAACGCTGGAAGGGCTACTCCGAACAGATCGGCGTCACCGCGACCCAACGGCTCGGCAGCCGCTACCGGCTGAACACCGTGGCGATCGGCAGCGGCGTGATGGGTCGCGTCTTCGCGGGCACCGACAACCACGGCCGCAAGTTCGCATTCAAGGTCTTGCGCAGCGACCTCGCCGACGACCCGGAGTTCGTCACCCGGTTCGTCAGCGAACGGTCAGTGCTGACCGGCCTGCAGCATGACAACCTCGTCCAGGTCCACGACCTCGTGGTCGAAGGCGGCACGGTCGCGATCGTCATGGACCTCGTCGACGGCGGCGATCTGCGCGCCGAGCTGTCGGAGTCGGGCCCGATGGACCCGGCTGCGGTCGCGCGGATCGGGCTGGGAATCGCGCAAGTGCTGGACGTCGCGCACGCCGCCGGCGCCCTGCACCGGGACGTGAAGCCGGAGAACGTGCTGCTCGACAAGTCGGCCACCCCGGCGACCCCGCGCCTGAGCGACTTCGGGCTGGCCGCCTTGATCTCCGGCAACCGTGCCCGCCGCAGCTCGGGCGTCATCGGCACGCCGACCTATCTCGCGCCGGAGATCATCCTGGGCGAGGACGCGACTGCGGCGTCGGATCTGTACTCCCTGGGGGTGCTGCTCTACGAGCTCGCCAGTGGGGTACCGCCGTTCACCGGCTCTGTCTACGACGTGCTGCGACAGCACAACGAAATCAAACCGCCGCAGCCCGAAGGTATCCCCGACGGCTTGTGGAAGATCATTGCCTGGCTTCTGGCCAAGAACCCCCAAGCCCGCCCCAGCGCCCAACGCGTGATAGCCGTCCTGCAGGCACTGGCCGACGGTCTCACCGCTCCCATGGCTGTGGCCCGCACACCGACCGCGGTGTCGAGACTCAGCGTGCTGCTCCGCGCATGGCGGGGCTGGACGTCGTTGAGGGAGCAGCGACGATTCGAACGCCGCATGACGCGGCCGTGGCGATCACGTAAACGCGCAATCCTGGTGGTGGCAGCGGTGGTGACGCTCGGGTTCAGTTTCGACAGCATCGCCACCATCGTCAGGGAGCCAACCACGCCGCAGCTCGTCGGCCTGAGAATCGATGATGCGCGGAATGCCCTACCTCGCACGGTCACCCTCACGGTGTCAGAGATCGTCGACACCTCGGTACCTGACGGCACCGTGATCGGACAGAATCCTCGAGAAGGCGAGCCGTTCGACCGCGACATCGCACTCACCGTCGCCCGCCCGCTCAAGGCCAAAGGGCTCTACGAGCTCCATTCCATCAATAGTGCCGGCTCCACCGCGCTCGTCGACGACAAGGTCATCATCGCCGGAACGCTCTACGACAAGGCACTTCTGGTGAGGCAGCTGTGCTCCCGTGAGCAGGCGTTCACCGAGTACGTCATCTCCAAGAACTACCGCACGCTCACCCTGAAGGCGGGGTTCAGCGACTTCGCGCACTCCTCCACCCTCAGCGCGACCGTGCAGATATTCGGTGACGGCCGGCTCCTGTCGGAGCAGACAGCGAAGTACGGGCAGGTCACACCGATCTCTGTCGACGTCAAAGACGTGCTCCGGCTCAGAATCCAGTGGACTATCTCAGGTCTTGCCACCGACACGTGCAAGTCCGACGACATCCTCGCCTTCACCGACGCCATGCTTCAGCCATGATCACATAGTTCCTGGAGCCGTCACCGCGCAGGCCCGCGCGGCGACGGTCCCGACGTCATCACGCAGCACATCGGTGGGTGCTTGCCGTCGCCGTTGCGCTGGCTCGCCAAAGGGGGCGGGTTGGTGTGCGTTGAGGGGTCGCAGGGGAGCGACTTGACTGACGTCATCGTGCTGCGGGCGCTCGCCCTCATCGTCCTGGAAGTGTGGCGGTGTGTTTGTCGGGGGTGAGCGCGACGTTGCGGAAGGCCAGCGGCTGGCAGCGTGACGCCGCCAGCCGCAGGCGGCTGCCTTGATCCGGGGCGGGCCAGCACGCGGCGCAGCCGGGTCGGGCCGGTGATCACCGTGCCGGCGAAACCGGTCTGGCGGGCGCGGCCGACGAAGTCGTCCAGCCGGGTCCGACGACGGCTGGACGAAGCTCGCCGCGCTACCGCGCCCGGTGTTGACCAGAGGTCTGTTCCAGGGTTGCCGCGGCGGGCCTGGTTCGTGTTCGTGCCGCAGACCGGCCGCGGCCAATGCCGGCTCGTTACTTTGAGGACCGGTCATAGTTCTCCTGGACCGGTGATCCTGCGGGCTGCGACGCGGCGCGGCGCCTGTGGGTGGTGGTGACCGGCAACTGGGCCTCGGGCTGCTCTGGCGTCCTTTCAGCGGCGACCGGGATGGGTGCGTCGGCCGGAGCGGGGGCACCCGCGGTGCGCTTGGCCGCACGACGCTGTGGACGGGTTGTAGGAGCTTTGTCTTCGACATCGAGTTCGTCGGTTTTCTGTGACGCGGCCGAAGTCTCTGTCAGGATCTCCGGACTGTGCAGTCGGTTCAAGGCGCGGTGCAGCGTGACCCGGACCGCGCCAGGGGTTGACCCGACGGCTTCAGCGACCTCTTCGGCACTCAGGCCGACCGCGACACGCAGCAGGATGACCTCGCGCTGCTTGTCTGTCAGGCCGTGCAGCAGCCGGGTGAGCCTGGCGTTCAGCTCTTTTTGCAGGGTGAACTCCTCCAGTTCGTCGGCCGGCACCGCATGGTCGAGCATCTCCGCGTGGTCACGAGCTAGCGCTCGATGTGCGTCGGCGACCTTGTGTGCAGCGATGCCGTAGACGAACGCGAGGAACGAGCTTCCCTGATCGCGGTACTTTGGCAGGGCGGTCAGCACGGCCAGGACGGCTTCATGCGCGACGTCGTCCGCGGCTTTCGGGAAATGGCCCAGCCGCGCGCGGCAGTACCTCACGACCAGCGGCATGAGGTTGCTGAGAACGGTCTCGACGGCGTAACGGTCTCCCTCCACCGCTTTGTCGATCGTCTTCGGGCCGAGTGGGCCCTCGTCCGTCGGTGTGGATGGGGTCGCCTGGCGACGAACGTCCTGCTCGATCGTGTCGGCCTGGTCCAGTTCGGCGACCAGATCGAGGACGGCGTCGGCGTCCGCGTAGTCCTTCTCGAGTGCGCGCGCGCGGTAGGACGCGGCGGCGCCGGCGTTGACGGAGGAGCGTGCCATCAGCTCGTCGAAATCCATCTCGCCGAGGTTGTCACGGTCGCTGCTGGATGCGGACATGGCTACCGCTCCTCTCGTTCGATGTCGTTCGTGTTCTCGGTCGTGTCCGGTGCCGCGAGAGTCGGGTAGTGCTGGCCGATCAGGCGTTTCGCGGAGGTTCTTGCCCGGTACAGCCGAGCGGCGATGGCTTCCGGCGTCGTGCCGAAGATCTCGGCCATCTCGATGTTGGTGTAGCCCTCCGCTACACCGGCCAGAAGGTCGATCTGCTCGTTCGACAACTTTCCTCGCAACATCCCCACCAGCGCCTGGGCGTCGAACTCGTAGCCCGTGGAGTACTCGACCGCGATGTCGGCGTAGGTGAGGACGTCGTCATGCATCTCCAGATGCGACCAGCGTTCGTGGTGCTGAGCCCAGGACTTCCACCTGCCCGCGAACACCAGTACGCAGCCTGTCAGGAAGTAGCCGCGCAGCGTCGCTCCCTTGGCAGGATCCCAAATCCCGTTGCGGATTCCTCGGTCGCGGAGCAGGCAGAAGGCCTCCGCTTGGACCCCGCGGACGAGGCTGTCCAACTCGGTGAGATCCCAGCCCTGGAAGCTCCCGTACTTCGGAAAAGGAGTCTCTTTCGTCTTCTTGAAGATGAGACCGCGCTTGCACCAGGCGATCAACAGCTTCTTCGTGGACACCATGAGCTCTCGCGCCCAGTCGCGGAACTCCGGGGAGCGGCAATCGGTGGCGCGGAACCGCGCACACAGCTCGGCGTCGGCGGCGAGCAGGTCGGCGTGGGCGAGCGGGAGCGCGACCGGTGTACCGTCGTTGCCCTCCGGCATCTCCGGCACCGGCTCGCCGGGCACCGTTGCGGCCTCGCTGCTGTCTTCCGGTTCCCTGCACTGCTCCGAGGGCTGGTCACCCCCGTGCACCGCCTCGTCAGGCCTGCTGCGTCGTGCCTGGCCTGTGTCTTGTGTGCCGCGGGGATCCGGAGCACTGCCCTCCTCACCGGGCCCCGTGGGGTTCTCGCTCATCTCGGTGCTCCTGACGGTGGGGTAGGAGGGAGTGTGTGGGACGTGCGAGTCGGCATGGCCGTGCGCCTTCTGTGCGAGGGGTTCTTGTACTGGGTCTATGTCGAACTGGGCGTGATGATGACGGCCGCCCTGAAAGTGTTCGCGATCACGAATTTCCCTGCCTGTCCGTGCTGTCGCCGTCATCGTGGTCGTGGTCCGCGCATAGATCCATGGAGTAAGGGCTCACCGAAGAGAACGGGGACCGACCGTGGGGAAGGCTAAGAAGGTCGCGCAGCCGGAGTCGGCGCCGATGATGACGTGGCCGTTGGCGGTCGTGGTGATCGTGACGGTCGTGTGCGGGTTCGGGTTCGCGTTCGCGTTGATCGCTGTGGCGGGTCTTCCACCGTGGTTGGCGACCGTGATCACGATGGCGATCGTGTCGGTGATCGTGTCGGCGTTGATCCCGCGGCGGGGCGAGGGCGGAGGGTGGCGCCGGATCGCGAACGCGATCCACGCCCTAGGCGGCGGCGACGGCTCCGGTGGTCCAGGCGGTGCGTGATAAACGCCGCCGTCCGTCGTCGTGACGCAGGAGCTCGAGCGCGACGATGCGGCGCTTTGGCGTGATCGCCATTGCCGCCCACCCCGCACGTGCTCGGCGTTGACGAGGCTGGCCTCGGCGAGGCGGGCTGGGCTTCTGATCAACGCCGGGCGTGGTGCTGCGCCTGGTTCACGCGGTCGTGGTCTTCGGATCACCAAGCAGCTTCATCCGACTCCTCGGGCGGAGGCGGAGGCGGCAAGGGGATGTCCAACTGAGAGGTGTGGGCTGAGCCCGAAGTCGCTGTCTGGTCTTTGAGCGGGATGACGTTGCCGACCCGGCGGGTGCGTTGCGGGTCCGGGCGTGTGTTGACCTTGGCGCGTGCCCATGCCTCGCGCCAAGGCGCCGGTGTCCGCCACTGCGGGAGCCCGAGCAGGTCGGTGTTGGTGTCGAACTGCGTGAGCAGCGTGGTGACGATGCTCATGAACAACTCGATCTGCGGAATGTGCCGGCCAGCGAAGACCTCGGACAGGGTGCCGGCACTGGCGGGGCGGGCGTTGTCGGTGGTCTTCATGACCTTGGCGAGTCCGCGCAGGCTGGGGTCGCCGGCGTAGAACTTCAGGACCTGAAGCTGGTGGCGCAGGTCGTCGAAGTTCTGCACGGTGTCCGGCTCGGGCTGCTGGGGACGCGCGCGTGCTTCGACCCGGTCAAGCACCGCTTTCACGGTCGTGGCTGGTGTGTGTCGGCGTCCTGCTCGTGCTCGCGGGGTTCCCAAGGACGATGCGTGGAGCAGCCGCAGGATCTCCAACGCCTCCTCGACCTGCTTAACGTAAGTCGTGAGTTCGCCGAGGCGTTCGTGAGCCGCTGCTGCGGCCGTACCGGACCAGTTGTTCTGCTGGTGCTGCAGGTCTTGGAGTTGCTGCGTCAGCCCGCGGACGGCGTCAGCGCGGAACTCCGGGGTGACGCCGTCCTCAGGCTCGATCGCAGCGTGAAGGCGCGCCGCAGCCTGGCTTAGTAGGTCACTAGGCGCGTCCGCGATCACCGACAACATGAAGGCCAGATCCCTGTCCTGGTTGCCGCGGGCGGTGATGGCGGTGGCGAGGTACTTCGCGTGCTCGCGGAAGTCCCGGTCGCCGTGGTCGTTCTGGGCGCGTTGCCTGTTCATGTGTCTCCCTTATTCCTGGCGGCGTTGCCGAGCCGTTGGCGGCGGTAGCGGCGCAGGCGCTGCTCGATCGAGCCGGCGGAGGTCCCGAGCCGCTGGGCGGCCTCCACGATCGAGCAGCCGTGCAACACGATCAGCTCCGCTGCCGGGCGGAGCTTGTCCGGCATGGTGTCGAGCTCGGCACGCACGAGCCCGTGCGCGACCACGACGTCGGCGGGGTCGTCGCAGATGCAGGTGTCGAGGACCTTGCGGGCGGCGGAGTCGACCTCGATCACCATCTCGACGTGGTCGACGAGGCGGTCGCGTTGTTGCTCTTTGCGCCAGCGCCGCCACACGGTCGGGAAGACGGCGACGCCGGCGCCGACGAAGAAGGTCGTCAGCGCCGCGCCGCCCTCGAACGTCCAGCCCTGGCCGATCAACCCCTTCTCGCGGAACAACTTGATGGCCTCGGCGATGATCTCGTAGGCCAGCTCCGCGCGGCCGTCGCGATCACGCACGAGCTGCTCCTGATCACGCTCGTCGCGGACGACCGGCCGCCCGCGCTGGGCGGTGTAGCCGAAGATCGTGCCCCGGCCCAGCCACGACATCATGACCGGGAACGCGTACGCGATCAGGTCGGCGATCAGCAGGTCATACTCCCTGCCGGCGAACCCGGCGGCGCTGATCCGGTTGTAGAACTCGCTGTCGGCTTCGCGCCTGGCGACGTTCTCGGCGGCCTTGCGGATCTCCTCCGGGTTCTCGGCGCCGATCCCAAGCGGGCCGGGACCGCTGGGCACGTCGACGAACGGGAACGCCGGACGGCCGGACGGCGGCTTGAACAGCCGGGCGAAGGCCAGCGCTTCCTCGACCAGCGATTCTTCTACTTCGGGTTGTAGGTCCGCGATGACAGCAGCCGGAAGCGCGACATGCGCTCCACCTGCCTGCGGCTCCGACAACCCACACTCCCGTTCTTCCGCGCGCCCTCAAGTGACGATGGCCCGCGCCGCCGAACTGCACGACGACACGAACCCTCGTATGTCGGGCCGGTCGCGGAAGCCTACGGATTGCTTCAAGATTTTTCCGGCGATCTTTTTTGTAGGCTGACCTGCGGTTCTCGGCCTATAGCCCCATCGACGGCCGGGGCGGTCCCGGTCACGATCACCGACAGGGGAAGACCGATGTCCCGCACGACCCCCGGACCCGCCGACGGCTCTGGCGACGGGCACCTGTTCACGCCGCGCACCGCGCTCATCCTCTTGCTCGCCGTCCTGGCAGGCGGCGCCGCAGTCGCGCTCAGCGTCTGGGCCGGGCAGCACATCGCCCAGGCGCTGCTCGTCGGCGCCGGCGCCACCGCGGCCGCGATCGCGTTCTTCAACTGGCTCATCAGCCCGCGCTGACATCCGTGACAGCCGAGCACGGTGTGGAGTCCAGTCCGTTGTTGCACGGGGCCACCCCACTCCGTCCTGGCCCCCGCCGTGGCGGTCGTTGCGCTGCTCGTGGTGCTGCAGGTGATCCAGCGCACGACGTTGAGTTTCGGCGCGGTCTCACCGTTGCCGGCGACCACCGCGCGGATGGCGTCGACGAGCTCCTAGGCGGAGTCCATGGACTTCTCGGGCGTCGTCTCGTGCGAGAAGAACGTGATGATCTCGGCGTTGATGGGGACCGGTGGGTTTGCGGTGCGCGCCAGCCGTCTCGCTGGCGACATGTCAAGCTTTTGTCCACTTTTCGCTCCGGTGCCGACGTGCCGGTCGCTGACCGGAATCGGCTGTGTGACGCGCTCACGTAGACGCTCGCCATGTTGCCGCCTACCCATCAGAATCGGTACCTCGAGGATCGGGGCCTACACGCTGAAACTGGACGTAACACCCTGACGACGCTCGCCACACATGCGCCCGTGTCGCGTGTGTGGTGATGCATCACGGGCATCGGGTGCTGGAGATTGCCGAGCACGTCGGCGCAGGAGTGCAGCGTTCGGTGCCAACGCGAACCGCCGGGTGCTCAGTGGATGGTCTTGTTGGTGATGGGGATGGTTGCTCCGAAGCCGAGGATGGCGGCGATGCCGGCCGCGGCCGTGTTGTGTGTCTGCAGGTAGGTGAGTACGCCCAGCAAGGTGGCGATGAAGAGTGCGATGAAGAAGATCACTGCGGTGCGCACGGTGACGAGTGATTGGTCGCCTGCGGCCGGTGGGGGTGTGCTCGGTGGGGTGGCGGTGATCACGTTGCGGGTACCTCGTGCTTGTAGATGGGGGTTACCTGCTTGGTAGCTGTGATCTCCCGTGTGTGTGGGTCGAACCGGGTTTCGATCAGGGTCGACCAGCGCTCGTCTTTGACCTGGCGGTAGATGTTCACGATGTGGTCAGCGAGGAACTGTGCTGCGCCGAGGGTCCCGATTGCGTGTACGCCGGCGAGGTACAGGAAGGTGCCACGTTGGTCCGGGCGGGGAAGGCGACCGATGTAAGCGTGGTCGCTGTCTGCGTCAGTGTTGTGCAGCGCCCGGAACTCGCGGTCTTGGCTGTAATCAACGAGGTACCAGCCGTGGGGGTCGACCTGGAAGCCGAGATGTCGATCGTTGGCGAGAACTTGACGCAGGAACGGCAGCAACCGCGGCGAAGTCAGAACGATGAGGTTGTCACGATTGAGGTCGACATCGCCTGGGGGCGGCACGATCTCGGTTACGGCGTCAGCGCCGACGGTCTTGGCGAGACCGTGCAGGATCTGGCAGGCCGCGTTCGCTTCCTCGCTGGCGACGGCACCGCGGTCGCTCTTGCCGGCTTCGTGTTTGCCTCCCACAGCGATGGTGAGGCGACCGATACCGCCCAGAAGTGCGCGCTCGGGCCACGGGCCAGTCTTGAGCAGCTGGTGGACGCGCTGCTTCGTGAGGCCGGTGCGCTTGCCGATCTCGGTCCCTCGGAGCGTCTCGGCCATCTTTGTCAGGGCCTCGCGGCGCAGGCGGGACACTTCGCCTTCGATCGCGCGGAGCCTGTCGCCGGTGGTGTTGGCCATGCGAACACGTGTAGCCAGGTCCTCCTCGGCGCGAAGTTCAGCGAATAGTCGCTGCGCGAACTCGTCGAGCGCCTCTGTCACGGATTCCTCCGGCTGCTGTCACGTGCGTGTCAGCGGTCATGTTCGCACATAAATCAAGCCCTCTTGACGCCCGTGAGTCAAGGGGGCTTGACGCAGTCAAGTCCCCTTGACTACCGTGCGGGCGCACCCTTTCGAGGGAATGAGCTCGACCTCAGATAGAACGAGGCCCCACCGGCGGCTACCGGCGAGGCCTCGACACGAGTCGTCACGACGCCTACGCGAGAGGCACGACCCGATGGACACCATCTTGACACCCGCACCACCTGATCGGCAGATCCTGCCCGGCGAGGACGCGCGTCTGCGCGCCGCAGTAGCTCTGGACGGGCCGTGCATGAGGAGCGTCGTGCCCGCGCCGACGCCCGAGGTCGTGCTGGTGTGCGACGAGGACCTGCTCGCTGACGCCCTGGCCAACGCGCTCGACGCCGCGGCGATGGGGCTGATCATCACCCCGCTCGACGAGCTCGCCGTGCGCCGGGTCCGCCGCCATCAGCGCCGCCCCCTCGTGCACACCGCGGCCGCCGCAGTGGTCCTGTCGTTCACGCCTGGGCAGGTGACCGCATGATCACCACGATCGCCAAGAGTCCCGTGGCCGCCACCGCCGCGCCTGCTGCCGTGTGGCCGGGGCACGCTGTGCTCGAGGCCGCGGAGGCCGCCGAACTGGTACTGCTCACGCCCGCGATCCCGCTGGTGCGGCACCGCCAGGTCGATGACGTGGGTGCCGTGATGCTGCTGCTGCTCGCGCACAACCTGCTCGTGCTCGGCGATCCGTGCGATGTCACGTGGCAGGGCCGCGTGACGACCGCGCTGCGAGTCGACCTGACCTCACGTGGCCGCACCCGGCTGCAGACCCGGCGCCGAGTGCTCACCGGCGGTGTGCGATGAGCCGAACGACCAACACCCACTCGGGTTCCACTGCCTCACGTGATCTGTCCGGCGATGGAGCTGCGTGGGAGGACCAGGTCGACCGGGGCATGCAATGGATCGCGCTGATCATCGCGCTGGCGTTGTGGGCGGTGCTCACCGCCGTGCGGTGGCTGGCAGGCGCGATCGTGTTCACCGCGCAGCGCCTTGCCGAGGTGCTCGCCGGGGTGATCTCGGACCTGGCGATCCAGCTGGACGAGCGCTGGCTGGTGGCCGGCGCGGAGGACATGACGAGCTGGGCGCGGCGGGATGCCGCGTACCGGGCGCACGTGCGCGCCGAGCGGGTGCCGGCATGAGCCGCCGGGGGACGCACCTCCGGCGGCGACTGGTGGGCTCGCCGCTCAGCGCAAGGCTGTTCACGCTCAGCCTTGCTGCGTTCACCGCCGAGCTGCTGGTGGCCGGGGCCGCTGTCGTCGTCCGTCCCCCTGGGGCCGAACACGGCGGGCACCGTCAGGCACACCTTGCTGATCGCGACGGCGTGCCTGTTCGGCCCGCCGATTCTGAGCGCCCCGTGGTGGACCGGTGACCACTGAGCTGCAGGACAAGGAGAAGTCACCCGTGGCAGAGCAAGGTCGGGTTCCCCGGCCGGTCGCCAAGGCACAGGCGGTCGCGTTGACCCGCGCGGCCGCGCGGGAGCAGGAACGTCTCGACGCCGAGCAGAGTCTGCGGCTCGCACCGGAGCGGTTGCGGGTGCAGGAACTGCAGCAGCAGGCCGCTGCTGCCGAGCGCGCGCGGCAGGCCGACGAGGAGCTGGCGGCCTTGCGCCGCGGGCACGAGCGCAACGTCTTGCTCGACGCCGAGCGGGAACGGCAGCGGGCCAAGATCGACCAGGAGCGGATGCGGCGGCGAACGTCGCGTGCGGTCTGGCGGTCCGGGCTTCTGCTCGGGGCGATGGACAACACGATCGTGCTGCTGGTGGTGTTCGCGGTCGCGACCGCGTGGATCGGCCAGTTCGGGTTTCTGCGCGGACTGCTCGTCGCCCAGGTCGGTGTGGTGCTGGCGCCGGTGTTCGCCGCGACCGGCGCGGCCGCGTTGGAATGCATCGGCCTGCTGATGGGCTCGATCGCCCGGCAAGCCGCGAAGTACCGAGACAGGGCGGTGCGAGCCCGGCTGGCCATGTGGGGCGTCATCTTGTTCTCCGCCTGGAGCAACTACACCCACTACGGGCTGGTCATGGCCGCAATGAGCCTGCTCGGCCCGATCTCGTGGGAAGTGCGCGAGTGGTGGGGCTCGCGGCATCGCGCCTACGAGGCGGGTGCACTGGTGGCCCGGCCGGTGCGGCCACGTTTCCCGCTCGACCGGTGGGTGCTGTTCCCCGCCTCGACGTGGACGGCGTACCGGGTCGCGGTACGCGACAACATCGGCGACGCCGAGACCGCGCTCGCGGGAGCCGCGGCGGCACACCGGGCACGCTGGCGGTCCGCGTGGCACCGCGGCTACCGCCACGGTGCACGTCACCGCAGTCACGTCGTCCAGCAGGCACAAACCGCCCTGCGGGAGCTGCCCGCCCTGCGCGCGCAGAACACCGCGCTGCACAACGAGCTCACGGGATTCACCCGCGCGGTGGGCACCGTGCTCGGCATGGACTTCACCGAGCTCGTACGCATCGACGACCACCCCGGCACCGGCGCCGGCGGCGAAGCCTCATCTCCCACAGCCCGCCGCCGGCGATTCACCTGGCTGCGGCGGCAAGGAACCGTCCCTGCGGAGCCCGCTCAGGATGGCGATTCCCAGAACGCCGAGGTCGGGGAGACGTTCCGGCCCGCCGTCAGCTCGACCTCGCGGCGCGGCAACAGGCAGAGGGCCAAGCAGCAGCGGGAGCAGCACGCGTTGAAGCTCGCCCTCCAGGAACGGGAGTCGGGCACGCAGATGGCGGGACGCGAGATTCACCGCGTCCTCGGTGGCCGGTGGGGCAACGCACAAGCGGCGATGAACGCGGCCCGCAAGCTGGTCGCACAGCAACCCGCTGGCGACACCACTGCCACGCCGGTGGAAACCGAAGCGGTGCCGGCCGGCGAGGCGTCGAGCGTCGCATGAGGACAGAAGGGGGCGATGTGAGCGAGAACGGACAGGGACCAGCGCAGATTCCGGACACCGGCGTGCACCAGTTCCGTCGCAACCGCGCCCTGCACGTCCCAGGACAGCAATCATCCGCAGCTTCGGGAGCGGACACTGACGAGGAGACGGAGGCCATGGGCCAGCCGCACCCGGTCGCACCGCACGCCGGGCACGGGGCAGACGCCCCGTGCCCGCCGGACACCGGTGGCGCGCGAGGGGACACTGACATGCCGGATGCGTACCCGGCGGACCTCGCGGTGCCGTCGACGGCTCTGGCTCGACGCCCGATGCCGGCTCCCATGCTCAGGCAGCACCGTGGCCTCAGCGCGCACGCAGGCCGGATCGTGCGGGCACGCGCAGCGTGGACCACAGTGAACGTGGTGCCCGCCGCCCGGCGGGGGATAGGCCGCTCCCACCGTGCGGTCCGTGCCTGGTGTACCAGGGAACGCGACTTCGAGATCGTCGACCAGTGGGTGCGCTCCAGCGACGCGAAGTCACTGGAGCGGGCCTACTACGAACTGCAGGACCTGAAAAGGAGCCGCTTCTACCGTCGGCTCGCCACCGCTCTCGCCGTACCCGGAGCCGGGTACGGCGGCTACCGGCTGGCCGTCAGCGAGCAGCACCAGAGCACCCTGATGCTGATCCTGCTCGGGCTGCTGCTGACCTTCGTCGTCATCGGCTGGGACAGCGACCAGCGACGCGCACAGGCTGACCTGGGCATGCACCCGTTGCGCGACGCGATGACCAACCGGCAGGTCGCCGGCAGCGTGCGGGAGGCGCTGGAGCACCTCAAGCTCACCGTCGTCGGGGCCAAGGCCCGCGGCTACCTCTGGGGCTGGGACGTTCAGATCCAGTCCCCGGCACTGCCGCAGATTCCGCAGAACCTGGTCAGCAGGCTGGAAGGAGCGTTGCAGACCCCGACCGGGTCGATCACGTTGCGGCGCAACCGGGACAACGCCTCAGTCGGCACGTTCCGCATCGTCTGGCGTGACGTGCTGCGCCACCCCGTTGCCGCGCCGTACCACGCGCCGCGCAGCCTGACGGTCACCCGGCCGCTGCCGGTGGCCGCGCAGGTCACCGGTGACCCGGTGTTCCTGATGCTGGCCAAGACCCACTTGATGATCATCGGGTCGATCGGGTCGGGCAAGACCGGCGCGCTCTGGGCGGTGTGCGACGCGCTGACCGCGTGCCGGGACCAGGTGCTGTTCCCGATCGACCTCTCGACCAACGACCCGTTCGTCGCCTGGCGGCCGATCGTCGGACGCCGGACCGCGACCACTCTGCAGGAGGCACACCAGATGCTCACCGCAGCGGTCACCGAGATGCGCGGCCGGATGCAGTGGATCACCCGCGAGATCAGCGAGGGCCGCCGGTCGCCGTCGGACAAGGAATGGATCATCGGCGGGGACGGTCCCCAGCTGACCGTGGTCATCGACGAGTTCAGCCGGGTCGCGGCCAACAAGGCCCTGCTCGAACTCGTGCTGGCCATCATCGTCGAGGGCCGCAAGGCCGCGGTCACCGTCATCCTGTGCAACCAGCGGGAGGTCAAGCAGTTCTTCGGTAACGACACCACGATCACGAAGCTGATCCAGGCCGCGATCTACCTGGCCATGGACCCCAAGGACGCACTGCAGAGCATCGACGCCGCCCTGCGACGCGACGGTGTGCGCCCCGAACTGTTCGAGGTCAGCTCCGGTGATGACCCCAAGGACGCCGGCCGCGGCTACATCATCGCGCCCGGAGTCCCTGTCGACAGCTACCGGATGTTCGGCCTCACCGGCGAGGAATGCCACATGAGGTCGATGGAACGCGGCCGCCACGGGATCGTCACGCTCCCGCCGCTGCCCGGGATCACCGCCGCCGACACGGCACCGACGCCGTCCAGCGACCAGGCACCACTGCCTCCGCTACTGGCCGGGATGCGCGCGGTCATCCACCAGTACGGCCGCGGCGCGGCAACCACCGCACAACTGCGTCGGCAACTGCCTCAGTTCGGTGTGGACATCGGCGACGCCAACGACGCCCTGTACCGCGAGCTCGCCGCACTGCTGGGACCGAAGAACGTGCTCAGCAGCGCCCAGCTCGGCCCGGTGCTAAACGATCCGAAGAACCCGCGCGGGTACACCGCCGCGCAGGTGGAGCAGATGATCACCACGTGGCTGTCGCTCACCGCTGACATCAGCCGACACTGACACCACGCCCGCAGGCGAACAACAACAGTCCACATCGGACTCAGGTAAGCGGGGGAGTGGTCCGCGCGCTCCGCGCGGTCCACCACCTGAGGGGGAGTAGCGATGCGTTTGATGGTGAGGGCACTGCCGTGCGCGCTGGTGCACCTCCTAGTCGACGCCGGTGGCGAGCGGCCTGCCGATCATGTCAGGTGAGTCGTCGACGGCGCTCAACGTAGAGGCGCCAAAGGCAACTGCCTCAACCATGCGGTCGCGTCGCCCCCACGTCTGGGCTGATCAAGGACGTCTCGATCACCCGAGACCCAGGCCTAGGACCCTGAGACCCAGGGATACACAGACAGGCTCAGAGAAGGCGAACCCTGTCCACCGGCGTAGAGACACACACAGCCGCGCCGAACTCGCGGTCTTCGGCGACCCGGATTGCCGCACCCAGCGTCGCTGCCCGGCCGCACCGAAGCGAACGCACCAGAGCCGTCGCGTTCCGTCTACCACCTCACATTGCGAAAACGCAGGTCAAACGCCTTCGCGTACCAGGAACGGGCGTGTCGTGCCGACGAACAGGCCCCTATCATGTCCGCGTCAACGACGATGAACCCATGACCGATCCCGAGAAGAACAGCGCAGCGCCCCAAGCAGGCGACGGCCCCGGCAGCAGGGGAGAGCCAGGACCGCACCTGTGGCGCGTACTGCGTGCGGCACGCGCCGGCGGCTCAACGATTTCCGGCAAGGAAGCGCTGCTCTACACCGATACCACCACGTTTGCTGAACGACTCGACCTCGGCGCGGTCGCTCTTCACCCCGCGGCCGGCGCGATCACGCCGGGCACGGCACCCACCGCCCGGCTGGTGCTCCGCTGGTGGGAGTACGAGGACTCCGAAGCAGCTCTACGACCGGACCACGAACCAGTGAGTCAGGCCAAGAACTACTGGCTCGGCCTGCGCGTAGATCAGGAGGTCGCGGCACTGGTCAGCCTGCTGCTCGGCATCCGATGCCGCTCCGGCGGAACCGTTCGCCGCTACAGCCTCGCCGACCCGGTCGGCCACCACACTGACCAGTTCGAACACGACGCTCCCATGCCGTTGCCGGCGCCGCGAGGCCAGCCGATGGTGCAACTGAACTCGGTCCAAGCCGTCCCGCTCGACGCCATCGCACCGCGGTTGCACACCTTCGGCGCCCTTCACGCCCTGCACGCGGTGGACCTCATGCGAGCCGCGGTCGCGTTCTCCGACGCACTCTGGATCGCCGATCACGATCCCGAGCTTGCCTGGCTGCACTGCATCACCGCACTCGAACTCGCCGCTGAACGCCTCAACGCCGACCACGGGGATCCCGTCCAACTGCTGCGCCAGGCCGAACCGGAACTCGCCCGCCTTCTTACCGAGTTCGGCGAGGACGCGCTGACCCGCGGAGCGAAGCTCATGCGTCGCCGCGTCGGTGTCTCACGCAAACTGACTGGCCTGCTCCAGGCCTTCCCGCCCGCAGCGCCAATGCACCGTCCCGATTTCGACTTCGTGCGACTCGACTGGGATGACCACGACGACATCCTCAAACGATTCAAGAAGATCTATCACCATCGCAGCGCCCGCCTCCACAGCGGCGTCCTCTTCCCCGCACCACTGCTACGCCCACCCATCGCCGCGCGAGCCGAGCACCCTGGCGGTATCGACGACACGGGCCCGCTCAGGTTCCGCTCCGGCCCGATCGACTGGAAGAACACCGACCTGCCGATGACGCTGCACTCCTTCGCGCACCTCACCCGCAGCTGTCTGCTGGCATGGTGGGACGCACTCGCAGACCCCGCGCCCCGCTCGACGCAGACGCGCTAGCCGTCCGCCAGCAGACCCATTACCTCGACCGCCCGGTCCCGATAGTTCTCCACTACCTGCAGCATCAGTGGCTCACCCGCCAACGTCACCGACGCGATCGTGTTCGCCGCCACCCCCGCGAGCCTTCCACCGACCATCGACGGGAGCGTGAACCACCGCCAGGCGGGATGCGCCTGCAACTGCTCGACCTCCGGCGGCACCCGCTGGAACCGCGCCGGCACCAGCTTGTCGAGGCTCGTCGGTCCCGCCTCGCGGCGCACGAGTTCGAGCAATCCCTGCAGGACCAGCATGGCGTGGCAGGCTTGCACCACAGTCACGGCCGCGATCGCCCGCTTCAGCAGCGCTCCCTCGATCTCCCACGCCAGGTCAATCAACCTGTGCAGCGCGAGCAACGGCACCAACACCGGCACGAGCTCCTCGCCCTCACGCTCCTGCACGCGGACGTGCGCCACCGCCGCCTCGATCTCGGGCGCCGTCGCGGAACCAGCCACCACGGCTGCCGCCCGCGCCAGATCCTCGTTGCTCACAGCATCCGTGTCCCCGCTCATCGCCTGGGCGAGCGTCGCGACTGCGTCTCGCCATCTCGGAGGTTCGACGAGCTGATCATTGAGATCGTTGGTACTGAACAGCTCATCCCACCTCAGCGGGCGTCCCGTCCCGCCGTGCCGCCGCGCCCGATCTTGGCGGGCCTGCCAACCCATGTCACCAGCGGAGTTCAATGCCATCGTTCTGATCACGCGGTTGAGGTGTCTGACGATCGTGGCCCGCAGAACCTCGTCCGATACCGGCATCCCGTGAACCACACGCGCGTAGACCTTGTCCGGTACCAGAAATCGGCCTCGCCGCGCGATCCTTGCCACCGCGATCAACCTGGGCAGCGCATCGGCTGGGGCCTTCGACGTTGTCCCACGTCCACGCCCCAGAGAACGCCTCACGTTGCGCGGCACCAGCCCACACGATCGCCATCGCTCCAGCTGCGACAGCGACACCGAGAAGCCCGCAGCCGCAGCTGCGGCAAGCAGGGCCGAATCAGCACGGCTCGGTGATCCACGCACCATCACCACAACTTACAACCCCGCGAGGTTCCTGGCGGGAACCCGGATTTCCACCTGGCTAGATGGACGCCATGCCCGCCATCAGCACGCCGACGCATTTCGGCAGCGAACTCCAGGTCACCGCGATCGTCATTGCTGTCGTCCTCATCGTCCTGATCATGACCACAACCACCTGCATGATCACCTGGCTCGCTCTGCGCAACACCAAACCGCGAGACCGTCCGGCCATCCTGCATGCCCTAGCATGCCTGGTTCGCGCACTTACAAAGTTCAGACATGCCGACGAAACCACCCAAACGACCAAGTCTGCGCAGGTCAGCAAGCCCAACAGATGACAGGGTTGAATAGATGCGTGATCGTTGAGCAACTGCGGCAGGAAGGAACCGCACAGCTCAGTCGCGCCCTGAGAAGCAGTGCGAGAGGGTCCCGGACCCGAGCCACGCGAGACCGTGTGCCACGGTGACGGATCCCCGTCGATACTGATCGGTTCGCTCGACGCTCGCTCGAGAGGTGTCTCTTACGGTTCGCCGAGCGTGCCTGTCGGCCTGAGAGTGTGTCGCGGCGCACGCCGGACGGGACTGCTGGGCGCTGACGACACACGTGGGAAATTCGGCAACCTCAGCACTCCGGATAGGACTTATCACGCATAACGGTCATTATGCATCAAACGTCGCCGCGTCAGAGGTGAGGTGCTCACCGAGTGCACCACGGATCCGCCTGGAGTTCAGGCCGACAGCACCCGTTCCTGGGTTTTCGGCAACGCTCCCCCGCTGAACCTGGAGGATGACCCGCCGTTTTCGGAGTGCCGCGCCGCCGACGCACCTCAGAACCTTGTGGTGAGGCAGCAAGGCTTTCGCCGTGTCACTCAGTGGAATGGCACGCAGCCGCAGCAGCCGTCACCACGTAGTACCGGAAACCCGGTTTCCGCGCCGACCGGCGTCCATCGGGGGCCCGTCACCGCTGGTCAGACGCGAACCCCAGATGCTCGTAGCGAGTCCTCGGCATGCGACGGCGTCGCTAGCAGATGATGAGCGCGACCTCCACGGGTGCCGGCGCCGGTAGTCGGACCAGGAATCACCGGTGCCGCACAGGGTTGGCTTGGTCGCAGGACCGCCAGGTAGATGATCTCCTCGACGATGGCGACACGTCCCCGGCCTGGAAGCGTCAGCGTGGCGGACACTTTGAGCAGTTGGCGGCCGCCAGTCGCGTCGAGGTCGTCTACGGGGTCAGCGACGTGGGTGTGGCGGCGTACCGAGTAGCGCCGCAGCAGCGCACCGAGCGGCAGTTCGTGCTGGTCGAGTGCTTCTCGTGCTGCCTGCGGAAGTCGTTGCCGGGCAACGATCGCGTTGACATGCGCGACGACGAGTCGCGTTGATGCGGGAATTGCGGCGCACAGCACGCCGGCGCGAGCGAGAATCTGATGAGTGCCCTCGTGCAAACGCAGTGCTGATCGCTCGTATCCGGTCGGGGGGCGCAGCTCGTGCTGGTGCAGTTGGTGGTCGAGTGGGATGCGCAACCACTGCTGCAGTGTCGCGGTGAGCTCGTCGGTGTTCTCGATCAGATCGATGAGGCGACCCCGGGCGTCGACCTCGGCTGCGGTCAGCGCATCTCGAAGCTGTTGCATGGTGGTCATGTGACTTGTCCCCCTGGCGATAGTGGCGACCCGCTCGAGTCGCGAGCGTCCGTTCACGACAGATCAGGACAGGCGCCGATGCCCCGTCAGGGTGCGCTGTGCCAGGGAGCTGGGCCAACAGTTGGCGGCAACTCCGCGAACGCGGTATCCGGTCATTACACGCAGTAGTTGTGTGAGGCGATTTTTGCTTGGTTGCGCGTTAGTCGTTGACCTCACCTGCTGTGATCGGGCATGGTCTTGGTCACGCTCAGTGCAGGGCTGCTGGGCGTGTCAGACGCTGCGAGCGCGGGCGCGGTGTGGGAACCGATGGGTCGCACGGTGCGCGAGTGTCTGGCCGGCACGTGTTTGGTCGTGTGGAGCTCCGGTGTGCCGGAGCGCTCGCTGACCAGCACGGCCGTCTCCGGCTTGTTCACGAGCCGGATCCGCGCGCGGGAACACCAGTGGGGCGAGGAGATCTTTTCGTCGCGGTGGTGGCCTGACCGACCACGTTGGGGGACGTGGAGATGCTGCTGCTCAGTCAGCAACGGAACGACGACGCCGTGCCACAAGCTGGTTCACGGCTGCACCAGATCACGGCCCCAGACGAGTCTGCCACCGGGTTGATCCCCGGGACGACGGTGTTCGTCGCCGGCGTGCTCATCGTGCTGGCCGTGGTGCTGACCTGGCTCGGACCAGGCGTCGAGGCCGCGGCTGATGAGGGCGTCGGCGTGCACCACTCGGTATCGCCGCTGCGCGGCTGACGCGTCTGACTCTGCTCGTTGGTCAGCCGTCGTCGGCTCATGGTGCCGATTCGTGCTGGTCAGGAGCCTTCTTGTACTTCTGTCTAGATTCGGGGGAATCACGGACATGGCTCTACGACAGCGTTTCACGCTGGGGGCTGCAGTCGGTGCAGTTCTGCTGGCCACAGCCTGCACCGGCTCGGGTGGTGAACAGCCACAGGCCAAGGACAACGGCGCACCGCAGGCCGAGTACCAAGTCGATCCAGGCGTGCCGGAGATGTACAGGGCCAAGGCACTCGCCGACGGCAAGAACAGGGCGATCGACGCGTGTGGGCTGCACGACCCGGAGGCCGCGCAGAAGGCGACCGGGGACCAGCCCGACGAGATCCTGCCGTCCAGCTCCGGCTTGAACGAGTGCGACCTGCGCACCCACAAGGGTGAGTTCGAAGCCACCTGGACCTTCTACCTGGAGGTCGGCGCGCTCTACGACGCCTCGGCGCGTCGCAACGATGCGCCGGAGAAGCTCGGCGGGCTGGACGTATTCCTCTCCGAGGAGGAGAGGACCTGCACCGTCTCCAAGCCGCTCGACGACAACCACGCTGTGCAGATGCGTGTGAGCACGTCGGTCAGGTCCGACGAGAAACCCGACAAGCCGGCGTGTGCGGTGTTGCGCGAATACGTCACCGCACTGGCGCCGATCTGGCAGGACATGCCCAAGCACGGTTCCGGCCGCACGAAACCCGACTTGACGCTGGTCAAATTGGACCCGTGCACGGCCGCGGCCGCCACGCTGGACATGTTCGAGGAGGGAATACTCGAGACCGGCGGACCGGCGTCGTGCACGGCGCGGTCCCGCAAAGCGATGCCACCGCAGCCGCGGGACAAGGGCGCCGGCCGACCTGAGGTCACCGTGGCGTGGACGATGAACACCGACCCGTCGAAGCTGGTCAAGGCCAATGACGGCACGGCGCGTCAGATCACCGTCGACGGCCGCAAAGCCGTGCTGTACAAGGGAAACCTCGGCTGCACCACCTACATCGTCTGGGACGACCAGATCAAGGTCGACCAGGACAACCGCGTCGACGACGACGACCTCACCCAGCAGATCCGGGTGCAGACCGCGACGTGCGACACCGCAGAAGAGGTCGCGAAGAAGATCGTGGCGAAGGTGGCACAGCGATGAACCGCCGACGCGCACTCGCACTCGCGCTCTCCTCCCTGGCCGCACTGCTCGGCGGCTGCACCAGCATCGTGTCCGGCACCCCGACACCGCAGACCGACCAGCCCGGCGCGACCACATCGACGGGCGGCGGCTCGTGCTCGCGCAGCGAAAGCCCCGAGCAGTGCGTCGAGTGGCAGGACACCAAGGCCAAAAGCGGGCAGGAACTGCTCGCACAGGCGAAGCAGGACCCGCTGGTCACGGCGCAAATGCTGTGCTCGGCGGTTCCGCCCACGGTGTGGGACCGCTACCTCGGCGCCGGGCATTTCCGGGTGATCGACGAGCGCCAGTCCTGCACGATCAGCTCCGACGACACCGCAAAGACGCCGGAGGGCAAGTTCGCCCCCGTCATCGAGGTCCACCTCTACCTCTCCCCCGTCGACACGATCGCCCGCGACCTGCAAATCCTGCGCTCCCGCAAGGACACCGCAGCGATGGTCTCCGAGCTGACGCTGGCCGGCAAACCGGTCATGCGGGTCGGTGAGGCAGAGGACGCCGACAGCAAAGGCCGGGACAAGGAGGAGCTCAGCGTCGCGGTGCTCGGCGACGTCGGCCAACCCGGTGCACTGCGGATCCGGCAGAGCATGCGACCACCCCGCGGTCAGCCCTTCGACGCGCCGATCGACCGGTCCAAGCTGGACGCCATGCGCGACCCCGTCGTGATCGAGTTCATCAAAGCCCTTTTCCCATAAGCCTTTGTCCTATCTCGGGGGAGATCATGACCATCAAGAACACAGGACGGGCGGTGCTGGCGACCGCCGCGGTCACGGTCGCGTTTCTGTCCACAGTGCCCGCGGCACATGCGACGGCCGCGACGCAGGATCGCAAGACGATCGAACTGGGGGACCTGGATCCACGGGTGGACGCCAAGTCGGTGAACGCGGCGTTTGACCCGTGTGCGGTCGGGTGGGAGGCGATGCCGCCCGAGGTTCGCCCGGCCGAGAACACCAAGCCCAAGCTGCGCGCCCCGGACAAGGACGATGCCTTCTCCACCGCGTGCCGCTACGACAACGGGGACAAGACGGTCGTGACCGCCGAACAGGGTGGCACACCCAAGCAGGGACGCAACTTCATCGTCCTCATCGCCTGGGCGAAGCCAGGCCTGATGTCGACTGCGCAGTCTGACCACAAGGGCTCGCAGTCCACGCGGTTCGGCTCGAAGACGGGCCTGCTCAAGGCAGGCACGAACAACGCCAGCAAGGAGGCATCCTGCACGGCGCTGATGCCCCTGGCCAACGGGTCCGCCGGCGTCGCCATCACCAACGGGCGCTTCACCCAGATCGACACGTGCGCGATCGCCAAAGCGATCGCGACAGCGATCGCGGAGAAGACGCCGTGACGGCACAGGTCGCCGGCGCCGTCACGGTGATCTCCGGTGACGACGACGTCGTCGCTCCGGCTCGCGCGCGTGTTGGCGCGGGCCCGGAGACCGAGATGGAGAAGACGCAGCCCATTCCGCAGCTGACGACGGCGAGGCTGGTGCTGCACGCGTTCCGCATGAGGCTGGCGGGCCTGCGGCGCGGGGACGCGACGGTGAAGCTGCTGCTGGCCGGGATCCTGATCGCCTTGGTGGCTATCCTGCTGCGTCAGCCCGACGCGGGCCGAGCAGCGGCCGCGCACGCTGAAGCACCGGCACCAGAGACGACGTCGTTCACGCCGGCGCCACCGATTTCGGAGCGGATCCCCCGTGTGGCACAGGAAGATCCGAACGCAGTGCCACCTCAGGTGATCGGAGGCCGGGCACTTGCCGCACTGCCCGCCGCAGTGGTGGGGGCGCAGTTGCCGCAGGTGTTGCGCGATCCGTCACCCGGCGCCGAGCCGGGCTCGCTGGTGCTGCACCCCACCACCGGTGTCGCGGTCTACGCAGAGCCGGGTGGGCCGGCCGTGGCGGTGCTGCCCCCGCGGCAGATGCTGTCGCCGACGTGGGTGCCGGTCGTCGACCGCCGACCCGGCTGGGCTCTTGCCCTGTTGCCCGCGCGGCCACACAGCAGCGGAGCGGCGGCCGCAGGATGGATCTACCTCAACCCCACCATGCAACTCGCCGACGCCGGGGCCCGCATCGAACTCAACGCGACCACGGGCGAAGTGACGGTGCTCGCCGAGCTGGGCCGCGCCGAGCCCGAGCGATCCGTGCTCGGCCGCCCGGTCTCCGGCCATCCGACGGCTGGACGGTCCGGGGCCCGCAGCTTCGTCGCGATCGGCGCGAACGTCGATGGTGTGCCGTGGCTGTTGCGGCCGCTGCTGCCCATCGCCGTCGACCCAGCGCGGCTGTGCACAGGATTTTCCGTCGCGATCAGCGTACCGGGCCTGCCCGTCACTTCGGCGCTCGGAGCGCTTGACGACACCGGATGCGTACCCGCACCGGCCTCCCTGCGCCGGGCCCTGGCAGACGTGCCCGCCGGCACCCCAGTGGTGATGCGCTGACCCAGGACGCGACAACCTGAGCAGGCGCCTCACGGTGACGAGGTGGTGGGACGTGCGCGACCCGCCGCCCCATCACCGCGTCAACTGTCCTCAGGATCGCCGAAACCTGGCTGTACCAGGAGAACGGGACCAGAACAGCCTTCGGCCGGTCCCGATAAGTGATCATGATGTGCGTCCCGATTCGGTGAATCCGCAGAACCGAGACACGCGCCAACACTCAGGGACGGTAGTCCCGCTCCACTGGAAAACCGGCCAGGACGTCACTTTGTGGCCAGCGAGGGACACATGGGCTGGACCTCGAAGCATTCGAGTCGGCGGCGCCGTCAAATCATGGAAGATCAGATCCGAACGTCGTTTTCCCGCTTCGGGATCGCGGTTAGGAAGTGTTGATTGGGCGGGTTGTCGCGCAGCCACCCGTGCTCGCGCAGCCAGTTGATCAGCTGTTTCGTGCTTGCCTTGGTAAGGCCGAGACTTTTGGCCACTGACTGATGGTCGGGAAACGCCAGACCTGGACCTTGATCTGCGATGGCTCGGAGAACATCGTTCAGGACCACCAAGTGGTCCCGGCCGTCAGCGACCACGGCCAACTCCGGCAGTGTCACACCCTTCTTGGTGGTCACATGCCATTCGCCGCCCTCACAGCGGTATTTCCCGTGAAAGACCTGATCCGTAGAGACAGACGGTTGCGCATTCCTGGATCGGATGAAGTTCTTGGCTTCACGCGCGCTGTCGAAGCAGGCTTTCCCGCAGGTGTTGCAGCGTCGTCGCCCAAGTAGACTGTGTCGGCTTGGCAGCTCACGGGGTGCCAGCCCGCGCCTAGTGGACGATCTCCTCACCTTCGTCACTATAAGTCAATCCGGGCTTGCGCCGGCGCGCTGCGGCAGCCAGATGCGACGGGAACAGCGCTAAGACGGTTGTAACGGCACGCGAGGCGGCTGCGACGTACCGGACGATGGCCCGCATGTCCGCCCCCGGATGCGGGCCTTCTTCCTGGCATGATCCCGCGTGGGATGTGGCACCGAGCCTGGCTGGTCCTCGAAACCGCACTGGGATTCCAGCGCAGTTCAGGTGGCGTCGTGTGGCGAGCCGCGCCCCCGCAGCAACACCAGTCCAGACACCAGTCCGGCGTCCGGCGCCGAGAGCCACACGTGTGTGCAGCTGCTCAGAAGCAGCGCTCGCGCCGCGGTGTTGGTGACGAGCAACTCGACGGTGACGTGATGCCATCCCGCCGCGACGGCCAGGTCGCTCATCGCGCGGATCAGGTCCGTCCCCACACCTCGGCGTTGCCACGCATCCTCGATCAGGATCGCGAACTCGCATGCGTCCTCGCTGAGGTGAATCGACCCCACCCCGACCAGTTCCTCACCCAGCCACGCACCCAGCCCGATCACATCGTCACGACCTACGACGGAGCTGGCGAACCCGTGCAGCGCCGGAGCCGCGGTGCCAAAGCGCTGCTGCAGCGTCATCGCCGAGCACCGCCCGAGCATCCGCCGCACTTGCACCCGATCAGCGGCGGCGAGCCGCCGAACCGAGATCGCGGCCGCGCCTGCCAAGCCACTCACGGTCTCCGTCACACCGCACCGACCATGTCTGCGCTGCGCAACCAAGCACGAAGCCGCGCCTGACCACGGTTGCAGCCGCCACGGTGCATACCTCGTTCGACCGACGTCTCGTCGTTGATGGCCATCGTGCTTCCCCCGGTTCGCCGATCCTGACCTCAGCCAGACCAGGACGCGCGTGAGGCAGGGCGGGGGGACACCATCAGCACGCTGTGCGGCCAGGGGGATCGTCCAGCTTCGCTGGACAGAGCCCTGCTGGGCGCACAGCGTCCGGTCGTCACTGCGCCGGCTGTTGCCCATGCACGCTGTCACGCGCTGGTCGCGCAGTCACCGATTGAGCGCCAGAACGCGAACCAGCAGGCTGGTCCCCTGACATCCGCAGGCACCAGCGGAAATGGGCGTTGGGGTTTCTCGTGTCCGATCGCCCGCATGACCTCTCGACTCGACTACAGTTGCGTTCGCAAATGAGAGCGTAGGCGCGGGCGAGTTCCGCGATGACGAGAGGACCGACATGTCACTGACGTTGCACGAGGCACAGGCACTTTCGGCTGAGGACCTTGCAGGCCTGCTCGACACCGAGGCTGCGGAATGGCAGACCCTCATCGACGAGGGCCGGATGACAGCTGATCACTGGACGCGGCACGAGGATTTCGTCGCGTGCCGATCGCTTCCCGGACTCGGCGAGCTGTTCTCGGACACGAGCCAGCTCGACGATTCGCTCCTTGCCGTCGTCCAGTAACGCGCACGTAAGCGCCGACCTCGGCGCACTGAGCCTCGAGATCCGCAACACCGCTCCGCTACTCGACTCCGGCCCCGCTTCTGCGGCACACGCCGGCACCTCGAGGCCGCCACTGCGTCAGTCCTCGGATCAGCAACGGCACCAGCAACGCGACAACCAGCAACCGCACGCACTGAGCCGTGGAGACCACCGTCATGTCGGTCCCCGTCGACGCGGTCGTGGCGAGCACGGCGGTGATACCACCCGGTGTGGTCGCCAGATAGGCGTGTGTGAACCCGACGCCGGTGACGGTGCCGAAAACCCAGGCGATACCCGCGCACGCAGCGCACACCGAGACGATCGCGATGATCAAGTGTGGGAGCACGGAGATCGTGCTGCGAAGCTTTGCCCGGCTGAAGTGCAGCCCGACGTCCAGGCCCGCCATTACCAGCACGATGTCCCGGAGCAGGCCGTCCGGCCCGAAACCCGTTGCTGTGCCGGTGAAGGTGACCAGCACGGTCAGGATCGCCGAGCCCAGCAGCGCAGGTGCAGGCAACCGCAGCTTGGCCCCGAGTTGTGATCCGAGGATGCACACCGCGGTGAGTACGAGGAGCGGAGCCACTCCCCTGGGTTGTTCTACGACCTGAGCCACGTCAGGCCAGGCGACCATCGACTGCAGCACGGCGGAAGGCCGGCCGGTCTCCGTATCCACCGCGACGACCAACAGTGGGGCCGTGACCGCCACCAGCGCGACGCGCAGGTACTGCGCGCACGCGACCTGCCACGCGTCGGCGCCGAGCTCGCTCGCGCTCGCGATGATCGAAGCCGAGCCGCCAGGGGCCAGCCCGAGCAGGGCATCCAAGGACGCGACCGTCGACACGCGCGCCAGCAGCAACGCCACGACGACGCACACCACGATCGTGGCAATCGTGGCGGCCAGCGACGCGAGCACGATGCCGGAGGCGTCTTGCAGCACGTCGGGCCGCAGGTAACTGCCCATCAGCATGCCGATCAACGCGTGAGCCGCACGAGATCCCTGGGCGGGAGCCGCCACCTCGGTCTTGTTCAGCATCGCCACCGCCGCGCCTGCCACCGTCGCGGTCAGCAACTGGGGAGCGGGCATCCCGAGAACCTCGGCCGCTTGAGCGAGGACCAGGCACACCCCCATCAGCACCAGCCCCACGACGAGCGCTGGCGTGCGCCTGAGTGACCGCCGTAGCCAGGGATCAGAGCGGGCCACAGCCGCATTGCCCATCACCATCAGAAGATCACCGGGTGGTCGCCGTGCGGTACGACACGCCCCGCGCACAGCAGCCGAACCGCCTCGGCCAGCGCCAGCATCTCCGCATCGCGGCCGATCTCGGCCAGGGCACCGGGGCTGCTCACGCCGTGCGCGACCTGCACCGATCTCTGGACGAGGATCGGCCCCTCATCAACGCCGGTGGTCGCGAAGTGCGCGGTCGCACCGACCAAGCGGACGCCCCTGTGGTGCGCCTGGTGATAGGCCCGGCCGCCGACGAACGAGGGCAGCAAACAGTGGTTTATGCGGGCAACTCACGTGTCCGGGCGATGGCGTGTCGCGGATAGCGCCTTACCGAATAGGTCTGCAGGGGCGCTGCGCGTTCTTCCAGCGCGACCTTCGCTGCTAGCTCGACGCGCTCACCACACAGACCAGCCCGTTCACCGGGCCGGTCCCCCGCGAACACGCCCAGTCCGCTCGGTGGGTCCGGCCAGCGCTGGTAACCGAGGTGGCGTTCCGGACTTGGAGCTCCAGCCGGCAACTGCGTCACGCGGTGTGGAAAGGGCTACGACCCGATCTCACGCCGCATGACGCGACGCTGTAGGCGATTCGATCGACTCGGCGTCGGCGAAACGGTGACGGCTCCCCGCAGTAGCAGGAAGCCGTCGATGTCCCGGCGCGATCAGTGCGGGGTGCTCAGGAAGGCCTGAAGGGCGGCGCTGAGTCGGCGCCACACACCGCGGCCGCGGCCCGGCAGCAGCACCGACACCACCACCACGGTCAACACCAGCGTGATTGCCGTCGCGACCCTGTAGTCCACGCCGGCGACCACGATCAGCAGCAGCTCGAACGCGAAGGCGAGCCCGAGTGTCACGACAACCACCACCGCGGCCGCCCACGTGATCGGCACCGGATGCTCGGCCTTGCTACGACGACCGCCCGCCATCGACGTCACCTCCTCGCCCACACCGGTCACGTCCCCTGTTCTCATCTGGGGTATAGGTCGTGAATGCCTTGCCGGGTAACGACAAACGGTGTCGGTCCGGCAGGGTGTGGTTGCGGGTTCCGCAGCGTGATCTTGTTACGCTGGGCAGGTCTCTGGCGACTGCACGCACTGGCAGTGACCACGCCTGGGCGGAAGTTACCCCTTACGTTGACGGCACGAAGCCGTACTGTGTCCATAGCGATCCCTCTCGACACGCATCGGTGGGCGGTTGCTTCCGGCGGGTTCCTGAGTGCAAGTCAGGGACCCGCCGTCTTGTTCGCTGCCAGACACCCGCTTCACGACGAGTCATGTCGGGGGTCCTTCGGCGACTGCTTCTGATCTTGAGACGTGTGTCCTACGCCACGAAGGAGAGCACGAGTTCGTCACGACGTGTGGGCTGTTGGAGCGCGGGCTGTAGATCGTTTGGCCGTTCCTCCTGGGCGGGATTACGTCTGATCTGGCCGACACATCATCACTGAGGAGTGGTCGGCGGGGAACACCCGGTTCAAGATTCTCTCCGTCGCTGGCAAGGTTCACCCGGTTCCGAAGGCCCTGGTCACTCGCAGTGCGTGGGTCTCAGGACGCGCACGTGCCCACTCATGTGAACGCCTTGATCGTCCGGTTCGCGCCCCCTCCGCGGGCGCGCTCAGGAGCGACGACTCCGAGAGGATTCGCCGATGCTCGAACCTGACCTCGTGCCGTATGGAAGTGTGGACGGAATCACAGCCTCCCCTAGTGCTCCAGGCCTGGATTAGCAGACCGGACTGTCCGCAATCCCGGCGTCGGGTCCGGCGGACGATCAACTTCGACCGGTGGGTGCTGGAGCGGGCCCGTGCGACCGTGACCAGAGCCCAGACCTCGGAGCAGACGACCGAGTTTGTCCAACTGATCACGCGGGTCATCATGGTGCTGTGTCGTCTGATCCCGCCGAACCGTGCGTGACGTCTTACCTTCCCCGGTTGATCGCCTGGCTCAACCAGATGGTCGAGATCCACCACCCGCGCCACCCGGCAGACTGGAACTATTGCTGCGTCGAAGAACTCGTTCTCGACCGCGGACAATCAGGTGTTCCAACCTCACTGCGAGCAGGCGCAGACCACGGTGCCGAACGTCAGTGCTACGCCAACGCGAGGCATTACGCCGCCACCTACGGCCTGACCTACGTCGAAGGCTTCGCGCTGTATCAGAACGGCCTGGCCACAGCCCACGCCTGGTGCGTCGACGACCACGGCGGCGTCCATGACCCTACCTGGCCGATCAACTCAGGCCTGGCCTATCTCGGCATTGCCTTCCCCGCGAGCCCAGACGAGGTCCGCCGGACCCGCCTGGGCGCAGCCTGCCTCCTGCACGACGGCCACCTGGATGGCTACCAGATGCTCAGATCAGGACTGCCTGACAACGCGTCAGCTCACCGAAGCCGGTAGGCGTGCAGAGCAATGTCGTCTTCCGGGCACCTGTGGCCGCAGCGGACACCGACGACAACGGCGTCATCAGTCATCCCCTCTGTTGCGGGTGTTCTCGACGTGGCGAAGGTGGCGGGTTTGAGCTTCGGCGCGCCCGCCGCGCGAGGGTGCCTCGTTGCTGACCACGCCGAAGCTGTCGCCGCAGGTGCACGCCAGGTGGGTTCCGTTGCGCCGGGCGCCCCGCAGTTGCCGGGACGAGACGATGGCCTCATGGGTGATCACCAGCGGCAACGTCTCGGCGAAGGCCAGCGCCGCGGTCGCGGAGACGTCCGGGGCGGCCTGACGGTCGCGTTCCCAGGCGCCGTGCACGTCTGCGGCCCACGCCAGCCAGTCGGCCACCGCCGCTACCGACACCTCCTCGCCGGCCAGGCGGAAGGCCCCGGTGGACCGTACCGCCTCGGCGGCCCGGCGCAGCCGCATCGCGGGTCGCATCCGCCAAGCCCCGGTGGACCCGGACGTCGTATCCCCGTTCGTAGCCGGGTCAGTGGTCATCGTCTGCTCCTTCGGCGACGGACATCAGGTCGGCGAGCGTGCCCACGTCGGCGGTGCGGGGCGGTACACCGGGAACGACCGTTTGCAGCTCGAAGTGGCCGTCGTCGCGGCCCCTGCGTGCGGCATGCCGCAGCAGTCCGGACAGGACGTGCTCGGTCGCGGTCATGGTGCTGCGTCCTGGATGAATGGGTGCTGAACGTGGAGGGCGTTCCAACGACGGGTCAGCTCGGCGGCGGCTGGCTCGGTCAGCGAGGCGTGGTGCAGGCTCCAGTAGTTCGCGCGGCCCTCCGGGAGCTCGGCCAGCTTGAACTGCTCGACGAACGCCCGTCCGGCGTCGGTCAGAACGATCTCCGGTGCGTCGTCGGCGACCGACTCGGGCGCGGCCTGCACCAAGCCGAGGTCCCGGGCGACCGCGAGGTGGTCGCTGAACCCCAGCAGGGAGCCGAAGTGCGCGTAGATGTCGCCGTCGGGCCGGGCTGCGCCCACGATGACGGCAAGGACGTGAGTCCAAGAGGTCATTTCACTGCTCCATGTCGGGGTTTGCAGGATGCCGTTCTCGAGGGCGGGTTGGGAGAACCACTCGACGAGCACGACCAGGACGGTGCGGTCGACATGGTGGTGGTCAACATCGAACTTTCCGAAGTAGCGGCTCGTACTACGCGGGCTCGGTGAGGTCGGGGTTGCTCTCGTCACCCTTCGAGCTGAACGGGCCTGCGTTCAGCTCGGTGGTGGCCAGGTCGACCTTCTCGGCGCGGTCGCGCCAGACGTAGCTCCACTCCCCGCGCACCGTCATAGAGCTCGCCCACGGGAACGCGTTCGCGGCCACGCCCTGGACTACGCCGATGAAGGTCGTGATCGCCGCGTCGATGCGCGGCCCTCGGATGTTGCGGCGGAGCCCCGCAGGGACCTGCAGCTCGAAGGTCAACCGCAGGACACGTGGGCTCTCACTATCTCCAGACATGTCGGTGAGATTACTCAATCTCGTCGAGATTGCAACCTATCGCCGAGAATCAGGCACTACGTCGGCCGCGCAGGCCGAACGCGACGTCACCTGAAGCGTGGACTGCCCCGATCTCCGAGCGACATCCGGCCGCTCCTCGTCCTGCTCGTCGACGAACCCGACCTCGAAACTCGCGGCCTTGCCACCGTGGCCACCGCTTCCGCACGCAGCCCAAGCACGCCATCCGGCACTCCCGCCCTGAATCAACGACACCTGCATCGGCTGCAGCGGCCGCGACGGCCTGGCCGCGAACGCCGTGGCGTTCAGCCGCCCCGGCGGGTTCAACGTCGCATGCGCCACCGTCTGCCACGCCTGCGGCGGCCGCTCGTTTCTGCACATGATCAGGTAGATCAGAAGGAACGTCGCGTTCGCCACCACGCCGGCACTGCGGCCGGCAGCGAGCCGGCTGCTCGAGCGTGACGGACCCGCACTGGGGATGATCCGACTGGCCGTGCTGGAGACGCTGCGCACCACTTCCCAGACGTGATCGAGGCAGCTGCGCTGTCCCTGCGCCCCCGATCTGAATGTCTCTGAACAGCAGGAACAGTGCCGATGAGCAGTGTTGGCCGCAGTGTGATCAACCACCGATCAACGGTCGGATCAACCATCACCGGTTGATCCGACCGTTGATCTGAACACTCGTCCGGTCGTTGATCGCGCCAGCGGCCTCAAGCCCTGCCGGCTTCCTCAGCGGGTAAGTGGGACGTCCGTCAACCAGCATGAGCCGAGCTGCGGGCAGCGTGCGCGGGCCCAGCGCCGGAAGTACGAGCACCAGGCCGCGCGCTTGCACCGCCACCGGGCGGTGCCGGTCGGCTGTCGGATGGCGGTGAAGTACCTGCACCAGCGTGTGAAGCTGCCTCTGGACTGGTGCCCGTCCAGCGGCAGGCCCTGATCACATCAGCCACGTCCATCACGCTGACCGCGATCAACGGCCGCGGCGTGACCGCAAACCTGGTGGCAGCGTCCGCGAGGGCACGCGCGCGATGGTGGGCGGACCGCTGATGGCGGGTCGGTCACGGCTCAGATCGAACGCAGGTGGCGGCCAGGCGTGCGGTAGGTGATGTGCCACGTCCGGGTGCTCTTGGCAGGACGCCAGCGGCCGTTGTGGCCGGGCTGGGCGGGGACTGGGGCGTCGCCTGGCCGCGCGGAGTCGGCATGGCGGGCGTCGGGATCGATCAGCGCGAGCACGAAAGGCAGCACCATCCACACCGCGAGACCGCGCATGCTCGCGACTGTGCTCGGGCCGCCGACCGCCCGCAGGTCAACGCCGTAGGCGCCGGCGGCCGCAGCGTCGCTGACCGCGCTCATGTCGGAGATGGCTGCGCCGAGGGTTGGCCGGTCGAGGTAGACCGGGATCGGAACGAGGCCGTCCCAGGTGCAGTCGGTGTTTAGCAGCAGGCGTAGTTCGGGGCGGCCGGTGTTGGCGTCGCTTTCGAGGTGCACGTAGACGCCGTGCGGCCGGAACATGTCGACGGGGACGTCGAGATCCGGGAGCGCCGGTGGCAGCGCGAGATAGCAGCACCACTCGGGCAGTTGGCCCGCCCAGCTTTCCAGCGGCGGCAGCGGCACGCGATGCCAGTCCACAGCACCCGCGGTCGCGGCCTGCCGCAGCGAGTCGTAGGCAACTTCGGCCACCGCGGTGTCCGGGACGTAGACCCCCCGTCCCATCTCCCACAGCGCCAGCGCGGCACTGCGACCGACCTCGGTGGCCGGGTTCCCGCCGTAGGAGATCGCGAGGGTGTGGAAGGCCGCCATCGGCAGCCAGCACCACTGCGGCCACTCGATCCCGGCGTTGCTGGCTCTTTCGCGCATGCTCTCGGCGGCCGGCAGTGCTTTGGGGTAGCGGACTCGGAACTGCTTGAGCAGACCGTCGATGCCTGCGATCGTCGGTTCGGCTTCGCGTGGAGGTGGCTTGGCCATGGGAGTGGTTCCTCTCGTTCCTGGGCATGGAGGATGGCACCCGCGAAGGTGCTGCGGCGCAGGCGTTGCGATCCTCGCCCTCTGCTGAGGGCGCACCCCCCGCGTCTGGGGGAACGAGCGATGACGATGAGGATACCCACCGCGCGTAGCGGCAGCCGGAAGGTCCTGTCCGGCGCGACCGCGAACGACGACCGCGCGCCGGGTCCTGCCGGCTGCTACTGCGAGATCCGGACGGTTCTGCCCTGGTAGACCAAGATGCGCCGCTGGCAGTGCTACTCGAGTGCCGTCATGAGCACGTGGACTTCGTTGGGCGCCGCCAGCGCGCCGTGCGCCACGTTGAGGTCGAGACCGGTCTGTCGCACGACGCCGCTGAGGGCGCGGTGCTTGCGCAGCCCGCTCGACAGCGTCAGCCGCGCCACCGCCGTGTTGCGGTCCGCCCCCGCGGCCTTATGCACCGCCACACGATCAAGTCGAGCGCTGGCAGCGCCACCGGTGCGCCGCCCAGGCCGTCGTTCACCGCTGATTATCATCGACGGAGATACCAAGACCATGGCCCAGTGGGCGGCACACCCGCGGTGCCGGGCGACTCTGGCCTTCTTCCGGGCACGTTCGAATGCCGGGCGGCCTCCCGTGGACGCGCTGCAGACGCCCGCTGCGCGCCACATCCCTGCGGTGGCGGGTCGGTGTGACGGTCGGCGACGACGACATCCCAGCGGACGCACGCGGTCCTGACGGTGCAGGAAACAGATTCGGCGCTGTCGTATCATGGTGCCGGCAAATGTGCCTGCCTGCTTCCGAACCCCGTGTGCCCACGCCACCGGGGTGGCGAGGACAAGGGTCCCGGACTCGCACACCACAACCCGCAGGCGCGGGCCAGCCGCGCCGCATGTTCCTTCGCGGAACGCGTGGGGTTCCGTTGGAGGCTCTCATGGTCGACGACCGTGCCCGCAAGAAGAAGATCCGCGCCCACATGGCTGCCACCGGTCTGCGGTACCTGCAGGCCGCGCGGGACATCGATGGATCCGGCCACAGCTACATGCGTACCGCGTGGAGCAACTCGGCCTGGCCGCGACTGATGCCGCGAGAAGCGATGAACCTCGAGGTCGTCATCGACACGGCCAGCGTGCTAAGCCAGGACGGGGATCTTGCCCACCTGGTGACCACCCACCCGGTGAGCAACCAGTTCCCCAACGGTGTCAACACCGTCTTGACCTGGCAAGACAATGACGACGACGAGGAGACCGCGCTGCTGCGCCGCCATGCCCAGGCCGCGTTCACCGCGGCGGTCACCGCGCTGGCCCGGCCGGTGCCGACCACGGTCGCAGACCTGGCCCACCTGCTCGCCGATCTCGGCGTCGTCGAGCACACCCGCACCGAGGACGGCACAGAGCAGTGGCGGGCGCCCCTCGAGATCCCCGACCCCATGGACGCGCTGCCCCTGCCCGCGGACTGGATCGACCGGGAGGAGCGCATCGGCTGGCGCACCCGGACCGCCGGGCCCGCGATGGCGCTGCGGCGCAGTCTGCGGGCATATGAGGGTCGTCCGCAGGTGGATACCACGTTGCAGCGGCTCGCCGGCGAGGCCGACATGCCGGTCAGCGCTGTGCGGGCCGGACTCGACGGCCTGATGTACCGCTTCGGCGTTTCTGTGCTGCGCCAGGGCACGGCACTGGATCGTCGCGACCTCGATGTCCTGGCCGAGCACGCCCGCATCGGCATCGTCGTTGACTGGACCAGCTTCACTTTCACCACCGAGCCCGACGAGGGGACGGAAGAGACGCAGATCGTCTGGAAGAGTGCGCCGTGGCTGGTCTACCGCAGCATCGCCGAAGACCCGCGAGTCCCCGCCGACTCCCGCGACCTCATCGGGTACATGGGCTTCATGTTCGACAAGCCTGACGGCGGCACTTTCACGACGTGCATGGCCTCGCTCGCCACCCAGCAGGCAATGTCGGTAGAGGCCGCCGTGAACTCGCTCTTCGACCTTGAGAAGGCCGGCCTGCTGCGCTGGCGTGCAGATACGCAGACCGCCGAGCTGGCCGCGGCCCCGCACCAATTCGCTGACGCGTAACGACATCGATCGCCGTAAACCGGCCTGGTTGCCGAGACAGATGTCGGCAGCCAGGTCGGCGCGACGGGGCACTGCACAAGAGAACGGTGAGCTGCGATGACCGTGCGCTCGGCGCGCGTGGCCGTGCGCGCGACGTTGAAGTTCCCGCTAATCCGCGAACGCATCACCGCCCTGGGCCTGACCGACGGGCAGCTGCGCGTCGTGCTCGGCACCAGCCTCTACGACCTCACCCGCGACGCTGACGCCCGCACGGTCCCTTGGTCATGCTGGTGCGGCTCTCGCGGCTGCCGGAGCTCCCGCTCGACGACCTCGTGATCACCGACGCGTACGTGTACTCCACAGAACCCGGACAACTCACGGCCCACGTCGGTGACGACTACCTGCTGCTCGGATTGATCGCCACCTTCAATGGCCTGCGCCTGGAGCGTGTCCTAAGTGCCTGTTTGCGAACCCCGATCTGAGCCCTAAAGGGACGTTCCGATCGAGGTTGGAACGGCCCGTCACCCAGGCTTGCAGCGTGCCACATACTCAAGGGACCGAACAGAAGCACCGATAGCAGTGGGATGACCAACTTCCTCGCCCGCCAACCCGGCCAGCCATTCGAGGAGTACCTCGATGCGACGCTGGGGAACCTTCTGCAAGGGCTGCGGGACCGCGGGGCCAGCCCTGACCAGGCCCGCGTGAACGTCAACGTCACTGAGCGCTCCGACGACGAGATCGTTCTGTTGTCTCGCCGTGCGGCTGAGCTGGGCCTGATCCGTCTGCAGCTCGTCGACGACCATGTGCCCGCCCGGCCGGGCACCATGCCCAGCTCGCTGCTCGCACCGCTCGACGCCTCCTCGATGGTCGAAGCCCGCGCCGCGCGCATCCTCGGCGAGCGCTGACCATCTATGCCTCGGCGCCCCACGCAAGCACGGTAGAACGGCGTGCCTCAGCGACGCGACCACGCCAGACGGGCCTCACTGCCAGCGCGCTGAGCCTCTTTCTGCTCGATGCGCACCGTTGGACACCTGTGGCCTGCGCAGACAGTTAGCTCAAGGTGCAACCCGTTGTGCCGTGGGACAAATCGGGATCAGAAACAGGCACTAAGAACTCCTAACAGAATGATCTTGGAATACTGTTGATCATCGGTGTGTTGACCTTGGTGTGAGGAAGGGTGAGCAGCTTCCGTGGATCGTGTCTGACGAGTTGTGGGCGCGGATCGAGCCGCTGCTGCCGGTAGTGCCACGCCGCGCCGACCATCCGGGACGCAAGCGGCTGGACGACCGCGAGGTGCTGTGCGGCATCCTGTTCGTGCTCTACACCGGCATTCCGTGGGAGTTCCTGCCCCAGGAACTCGGCTTCGGCTCGGGGATGACCGCCTGGCGGCGGCTGCGGGACTGGCACCAGGCCGGCGTCTGGCAGCGGCTGCACGAGAACCTGCTCGCCGAGCTCAACGCCGCACACGCGCTGGACTGGTCGCGGGCGGTGATCAACGGCTCGCACGTCCGCGCCCTCAAGGGCGGCCCAAAACCGGGCCGAGCCCGGTCGACCGCGCCAGAACGGGCTCAAAGCACCATCTGATCACCGAAGGACACGGCATCCCGCTGGCCGTGTCCCTGACCGGTGGGAACCGCAACGACGTCACCCAACTGATGCCGTTGATCGACAAAATCCCGCCGGTGCGCGGCAAACGCGGTCGCCCGCGGTTCCGTCCTGACGCGGTGTACGCCGACCGCGGCTACGACCACGACAAGTACCGCGACCTGGTTCGATCCAAGGGCATCAGACCGGTGATCGCCCGCCGCGGCAGCGAGCACGGCTCAGGCCTGGGCGTCTACCGATGGGTGGTCGAGCAGACCTTCGCCCTGCTGCACTGGTTCCGCCGCCTGCGGATCCGCTGGGAGATTCGCGATGACATCCACGAAGCCTTCCTCAGCCTGGCCTGCGGCATCATCTGCTGGCGCCGACTCCGCAACATCTCATTGAGTTAGGAGTTCAAGCCTGCTGGACTGGAGCCGGCCCCGACTCTACGCCGCGCTCACGCTGCTCACCGGCCACCACGCGCCCACCGCGCTGCGCGTGCTGGTCACCAACGACCGGCTCTCCCTACTACTACGGCCCGATATCCTGTCCGCGCTGATCCGAGCCAAGTTCGAGCACGAGTACCGCGCCGACGCGCCCCTGGACCCCAAGACCGCCGTCGTCGTGCTGGAACTGGTGCGCAACAGAATTTTCGGACCGTTTCTCGACCACCCCTACCTGCGCCGGCAGAACCCGGCCAAACCGTTCGACGCGGCATACCTGACCAGTCAGCGCCTGGCCGTGCTCGTGGCCGCCACCCCGACAGCAACGACGATCCCGAGCAGGACCTCACCGACGTGCAGATCCACCCGGACGTCCTGTTCGCCCTCGGCCTGGTTGACGCCCCGCCCCCGCTGAAGACCACACCGGGCGCGGCGCGGTGCGGCCGGAGTCACCGTGATCATGTTGGCACGATGACCCCAGGCGCGCCGGGACCTTCCGCATGATCGGGCCTCACCGCTCGTGCGTGACCTCGGCGCGCACGGGTTGGGCGGCTACGTTGGGCTCCCCGTACTCCTTGATCAGCTGGCGGCGGACCTCGATGGCGTCCTGGCGCCCGTCACATAGACGGGCCACCCAGGATTGCCACACCAGTCCGCCGCGGTGCAACGACTTCACGCGCGAGCGGAACTGCTCGGTGAAGCCGATGAACACCGGTACGCCGCCGTTGCCGAACAGCACGAACCCCACCGCCATCCCTTTGGGGGGCAGGATCTTCGACTCGTCGATGCCCTTCCAGCCGGTGTCTCCGTTCCAGCTTTTGCCGTCCTCGCCGTTGGGGACCGCCTTGGCGTAGCGGGCGAGGGAGTTGCGGTCGTAGTGGACGTGGGCCGTCCACCGTTGGACGAAGGAATCCAGCCCGTTGGTCTTGCTCCACTCGCGGACCTGGTCGTAGGCCGCGGCCAGCCCACGCCAGTCGAGCTCGCCGGCGCGGTGCGCGGCGGCGATACGGCGGATGAACTCGTCCTCGGCAGCAGCGACGCGTTCGAGTAGCCGGGCGTGTTCGTCGTGCAGTTGCAGCACGGTGTCGGCGGTGCGCTGAAGGCCCGACACGTTCCCGAGCAGCGGGGACAACTGAGCGGTGGGCGACGAGGTGTTCATGGCGCCAGCATGGCAGCGGGCATGAGGCCACGATCGAGTGACACGAGCGCCTGGGTAACCGCCTGCACCTGACTGGCACAAGCACATCGCCAAGGTCCGCGTTCTGGGAGAACGGCCACAGCGCCTTCCGCTGCGCGGCCGGTGCGAGTAACGCCGTGGGCCCGGCCGCGCGATGCTCGGAGTACAGGTTCCGGCCCGCACCCCCAGGCGCGCCGGGACTCTTATCATGGCCAGCTCCTAAGGTGATCCCCTGCGGTGGTGGCGACGGAACCGGCCCGGAGAGGGCAACTCGGGAGCCGAGCACGGCGCCGAGCACTCCTTGCTTCCTCCTCTGTCGGGACGGGCGATGACCGAGGGCTGGCTGCGGGCCTTGACGATCACCAACCAGCCCGGCCTGGCGATGGAGCTGATCGCGCAGGTCAACCAGCCGGAGACGCTTCGTCTGAATTTCCGTACCCTGCTGCCGGCCGAGGACCGGCGGATCCTGCACGACGCGCTCGCTTCGGTCTCCGAGTAGCGCAGCCGCCAGGCGGCGTGAACTTGCTAATCGAGAGCATCCTGATCGACATGGTCGCCGAGGCAACCGGCCAGGACTGCGCCACCGTCATCCAGCGCCTGGCCCTCGAGGTCGAACGGCTGACCCCCGCCGGAGTAGTCCGGGAGGCTGAAGGCACTGGCCGGCGGCGTGGCGAACGAGCCACCGAGCGCGATGCAGTGAACATCGGCCAGCGCCGCCCGCACGATCTCCTCATCCTCGGGCGCCACCGCGGTGCCGCTCCCGACGGCGACGATGACCGTCGCGACGTCGTGCAGTTTGGTGTTGGTGTGCTGAGAGATCTCCCGCAGCACGCCAAACGCCTCGTCATCGCCGCAGCGCACCGGTTCCTCACCGAGGTGCTGCGTTCCGCCGGATCCCACGACACCTGATCCAGCGCGCGTGTCCGGTACTGGACGCGCACCACCTCGTGGCACGCTCGCCACCACTAGACCAGCCGCAGCCGGGCCTCCGTTCACTCGGCGAGCGCCAGATCGCATCGCCCGCGCCCCGCCTGTCAGGACGTGGTGTCGGCCATCCGGGCGTCCAGCACGATCGGCGGGATCGCCGCACCGGGGCTGGTGAGGCCTCCGACGGCGTCGACCGTGCGCGCGAGCTCGGTGTAGATCCGTCGTCCGATGGCGCGGTCCGCTGCCGTGCGGCCATCGGTGATGTCCCACCACGCACTCCACAGCAGCGCCATGATGTGCTTGCCGCCGAGCCGGACCTTCACCATGCCGTCGTCCTGCGGCTCCACCACGGCGGTCTCGCCCGGCCACAATGTGTAGGTACGAGCACGCGCCGCAATCTCCTGCCACGTGTCGGCGTGGGCGATCAGCACGACCGCCCCGATACCGATCGCGAGCTCCAGACGGCGCTCGTGCAGACGAGCCGCTTCCCGCTCGGCCACCTCCTGCGCGTGCCGGGCCGCGGCCTTGGCCTGCCTGGCCGCGAGCTCAGCAGGCGTCCGCCGGCGAAACAACCACATCACCGTGCACACCCCCGCATGAAGGCCGGGCACGTCGCTACAAACCAGAATGCATTCACGCCAAGCAACATCGGCACCAACCCACACCTGCTGAAGCGGCCGTGATGCTCTCGCCGCCGACGACTCCCCCTCCCGGGGAACTTCCCCTCGGTTACGACCTCCGCGCGCGGTCCGTGCGGCCGCGGCCTGCTCCCCTGCCGCCGCGCCTCATCGAGGTCAGCGTGCAGCACCGTGGTGGGGATGTGGACATCCAGAGAGTTCAACACTCACTGCAAGCTCGCGGAACCTCTCCGCCTTGGCCGCCGGCACAGGATCGAGTTCCTGGCCCGTCGGAGACGTCTGCCGCCGCGAGTCGATGTCAATCTTCACCTGGGGCACTGCGGCCGCCAGGTTCGCCAGCCTTCCCTCCACCCCGTAGAGCGCCCCACAGGAAATCGGCTGCAGGGGCTCGTTCGTTTCGGTCATGACGATCAGCGTAGGCACCTGGCGACGTCGCCCGCTCGGGATCTTCACCGCGCACCCGCACCGGCCAATATCGCTGAGGTGATCGAAACTCACCAGCACGCCGAACCCGGCCGCGCCGCCTATCCGGCCGCGCCGCCCGGCGCGGGCATCACCCTGCAGATCTCCTCGAGTCCGCGCTCGACCTGGCTATGGGCACCGGACGAAGCCGCGGTCGAAGTCATCCGCGCCGTGGTCGGCTGGGGGCTCGGTCCTGCACCGGGGGCCGGGAACTGCCGCTGATCATGGACATCGATATCGGCGTCATGGCACTGGAGACGTGCGAACGGCTCGCCGCCGCCGGGTTCACCTTCACCTGGCACGAGTCCGAGCACCCGCTCAACCGTGACAACTGGCCCTCGCAGCTTCCCGGCATGCCCGAGCAGCAACAGATCACGCGGTGACACCGACGCTCCCCGCCTAAGCGTGTGCGGCGCTGCACCAACGGGCCGCACACGCTTAGGCGCAGGTCAGCGACGGGTTCGGTCAGTAACACCGCGGTCGGCCAGGTCGATGCTCAGCACATAGCCCGTCCTGGGGAGGACCGAATGCGCCGACGCCCGCCATCGCCCCCGCCGCGCTGGATGCGCCGCATCTTGCCGTTCGCACCCGTGGTGGGCATGACGATCTGCTCGGTCGCCGTGTTCCTTACCCACCCTACGGTCATCGACCTCGTCACCGTGCCGCTCAGCCTGCTCGCGATGACGTGCCTCGGATGGCTCGCCCTCAGCGAATTGCGCGCCGAGCGCCACGCGACCCCCGAGATGACCGCCTGCTACACCGCCCTCGCCCGGCTGCTCACCAACGCCGGCGACGGCGGAGTCCTCGTCGACGACGAGGACCAGGTCGCCTTCCTGCTCATCGACGAACGCACCGACGGCCGTTCCCGCCTCGCGTTCCAGCGCTTCGACCGCGACGAGCTCGCTGGCGCCAGCCAGACCGCCGGCACCCCGGCGATCTACCACCAGTTCACCCTGGAGACCTTCCGGCCCGTCGTGCGCCACCGAATCGGCGCCATCACCATCAGGCGCGACGAGAACGGCCACGCCCGCATGACCGAGGCTTCCCGACCGCGCCAGCGGCGACGCGACCTTCTACGCACCGCGCACATGCTCGCCCGGACCGGGGCCGACATTCCGTCGGTCGACGTGCTCGACGAGCTGATCGTGCAGCTCCAGTCGAGCAACACCCCCACCGCGTAGATCCCCCACGTGGGGCGTCAAGCGACACCAGTCGCTACTGACATCGAGTGCCGTCCACCCACTGACACCCGTTGACGGGTCGCGGGTCACGGAAGGCCGACGACGCTCGTGCTGCCTCCGCAGCCGCCGACCAGCCTGTCCCGCGGTCATCCGGCCGGCGCCGGGCGCAGTTGCTGCAGCAGTACGCGATCGACGTCTACGACGCACTCGCGAGAGCCTGCCGCGCCCAGGTCGGCGCGGTCCTGCCGGAACCGGCCGTCATCGCCGCGCACTTCACGGCGTTCACCGAAGAGAAGGCCGCCCTCGTCTGCGCTGCGCTGCACGCACGCCTTCCTTCCCGAGCCGGCTCATGACCGCGCGGGTGGCATTGCTCAGCTTCGATCTGCCGTACCGGCGACTGCCGGACGCGATGAGCGCCGATCTGCGTGAGGCCCTGGCCGCCGTCACCGCCCACCGCGCCCGCTGAGCGAGCACTTCCGCATCCCAGCAGTGGCTCGCCGGAGGAGACGAGCCCGACCCGAGCCGCGGTCACCACGAGGGTGGCCGTGCGAGACCATCTTCGCCGGTGCAACCGGTCGTTATCACGGCGCCGCGGGCCACGCCGCCGCGGCGACGCCCTGAGTGGGTCTCGCTCACGGAGATCAGACGCACGCCGGGTGAACGCGGTACGAGCCGTCACCCGTGTGGCTGAACCGTGGGTCGGCCGCACGCGTGCCTTGTGCGAGGATCGGCGCGGGTCCGCGGGAAGGGACCGGTGTGCCGCCGACGACGTTCAGCGATGTTGAGGCCACACTCAACGCTGCCGCGGACAAGGCCAAGCAGGTTCAGCAGATGCTCCAGCAGGTCGTGGAGATGGCCGAGGAGTGCGCGACGGTGCTCACCGGCGTCATGGCCGGAACCACCGAGCAGGCTGACGCTGAGATGGTCACCGGGCAGTTCGGCGCTGTGCGGGCCGGCGCGATGGACCTGCTGACCGTCCTGGCATCGTGCTTGCAGGGTCTCGAGAAGGTTCGCCGGCAGTTCGCAATCGGGCCGCCGGCAGCCTCAGCGCCGACGCCCGGCGGGGCAAGCGGCGGAGGCGGCGGAGATGACCGGCAGTCGGATACCTGGGCGCGGCGCGCACGATCGGCGCTCCCCGCGTTCAAGACCAGCGGGATGTACCGCGACGATGACGGCAACGAGGACCTCGTGCAGAGCGGCCGGGAGCCCGACGGCGAGCACACCCGCATCAATGATCACCTGACGAAGGTGGGTGTGCTGTGGCCGGGTCAGAACGCCGAGGTCACCAAGCACGTCGAAACCAAGGTCGCCTGGCGCATGCGGCAGTCCGGCATCAGCCGTGCCGAAGTGGTCGTGAACAAGGAGGTGTGCGAGGGCATGTTGGGGTGCCGGGAGGTGCTGCCGCTCGTGCTGGGCGCCGGTCAGACGCTGACGGTGCACGATCCGGTAGGTTCGCACACGTTCCGGGGAAGGGATGCACGGTGACGTACACGCTGGACTGGTACTTCTACAGCGGCGCCAACCGCGCTCGTGAGCCGTTCGAGGTCCGATCCGAGTCCGACCTCGACCGTGCACTGGCAGCAATCCTGGCCGAACCACAGCCGCATCCGACCCAGATCGCCGCGCGCGAGCTACCCCGGTTCGGTCCGGCGAAGATTCCCGACCGCATGTTCAAGATGGACGTGTCACCGACCGGTGAGCACGTGGCGCTGCACTACTTCGGGCCGACGGACCCGCGGCGGGCGGTGCGGATGGTGACCATGTGGGCCACGCAAAGCCCGTCGGAACAGACTCGGTCACGGTCGGCCCAGGTCGAAACACTTGTCCTGCAGCACACTGGAAACCTACCGCCGTCCACTGTGGATGCAACTCTCCCGCCGGAACACGGCCTGGACCTCACCCTGGAGCGACGCCCCTGGGTGACGTCATCTCCGACGGCCGTCCCGGACGACGTGCCGACCCTGTACGTCGATTCGGCGAACGAGACGGAGTTCCCGCGCGACGCGATCATTCCACGCGACCTCGCGGTCGC
>NZ_JBVJRC010000012.1:0-235004 GCF_055608005.1 Lentzea sp. NPDC036955
CGCCAGGTACGTACCCGACAACAACAACACGATGAAGCTGTACAGGGCGATCTCACCGAGCAGGAACGACCAGTGCGTCGGGAACACCTTGTTCAGCTGCTTGCGCAACCCGGAGGCCGCGTGGAACCGCTCATCGGCAGCGTTGGCCGCCGCCCCTGCGACGCGCGCGGCCGCGTTGGCCGGCTTCGTCGGCGTGGTGATGGCACTCATGACTTACGCTCCCAGAACGCCGGACCCACAGCCTCGATGAAGTCACTGCGGGCAACCAAGTATCCCTCTTCGTCCACAGTGATCGGAAGCTGTGGGAGAGGACGGGTCGCCGGCCCGAACCGCGGCTTGGCGTACTCGAACACGTCGAACTGCGACTGGTGGCACGGGCAGAGCAGCAGACCGGTCTGCTGCTCGAACAGCGAGGTCGGGCAACCCAGGTGCGTGCAGATCTTCGAGTACGCGTACAGGTCGCCGTAGTTGAAGTCCTCCTGGCCCGCGCGCTTCGTGATCGCCTGGTTCGGCCGCATGCGGATGAGCATGACCGGAGCGTCGGCCCGCTTGAGGGCGGCGACCAGTGCGTGCTCGTCGTTCCGCTCGGACTCGCGGAACGGGAAGACCGTCTCGAAGCCGCCCGGCTCGACGTCCTCGGGACGCACCAGGGAGACCTCGTGGAAGTTGCCGGTGTGGCGGCGGAGGTAGACCTTCTCGCCCTTCTCCGCCTTCCAGCCGGTGTGCCAGAGCGAGTTCTTGGTCTCGCTGTCGGAGTGCGGGTTCTTGACCAGCGCGCCCAGCGGGACGACGGCCACGCCCAGGCCCAGCACGCCCGCGCCGAGACCGGCGGTGCGCTTGATCAGGCTGCGGCGGCCGATGCCGCTGCGCTGGCCCGCGTCGGACAGCTCGGCCACCAGGGTGGCGCGGTCGACCGCGGTCGACGGGCCGTCGTGGCGCTGCTGCACCGCGAGCTCGTCGGGGAGGAACTTCTTGGTGTAGAGCAGCGCGCCGACGCCCAGGCCCAGCACGGACAGGCCGAGGAACAGGCCGATCAGCGGGTTGTACAGGTTGTGCAGGAGGTGGCCCTCGGCGTTGGACGGGGACTCGTACTCCCACGGCCAGAAGAGGAACACGCCGAGGAAGGCGAGGCCGGACAGCGCCGAGATCAGGAACCAGATGGCCACCTGGCGCTGGGCGCGGCGCTCGGCGCGCGTGCCCTCGACCGGCCACTTCTCCTCGTAGTGGACGAGCTCGACGCCGTCCATCCTGGTGCCGAGCTTGACGAGGTCGTCCCGGCTCATCTCCGCGAGCTCTGCCTCGCTGGGCAGCTCGGTCGGCTTGTCGCCGCTCATGCCTTGGCTCCGATCCAGAGGGTCACGCCGATGAGCGCGGCGATGCCCACGATGAACGCGATCAAGCCCTCGGAGACGGGTCCGAACCCACCCAGGGCGTTACCGCCGGAGTTGTTGTTCCCGTCGGTGACCGACTTGACGTACGCGATGATGTCTTTCTTCTCTTCCGGCGTGAGCTGGCGCTCGCCGAACTTCGGCATGTTCTGCGGGCCGCTCAGCATCGCCGTGTAGATCTGGTCCTCGGTGACGCCGTCGAGCGCCGGCGCGAACTTGCCGGACGACAGCGCGCCACCACGCCCCGTGAAGTTGTGGCAGCTGGCGCAGTTGAGGCGGAAGAGCTCGCCACCGCGCGCCGGGTTGTCGCCGCGCAGGGCCTCGCCGGACTCGGAGGGCTTCTTCGGGCCCGCGCCGCCGTTGGCGTCGATGTAGGCCATCAGCGCGTTGATCTCCTCAGGGGAGAGCTTCGCGGGCTTGCGGATGGCCTGCGCCTCCTGCCGCGCCATGGGCATGCGGCCGGAGGAAGTCTGGAAGTAGACCGCGGCGTCACCGACGCCGACGAGGCTCGGCCCGCGGCTCTCGACACCCTCCAGGGACCTGCCGTGGCAGCTCTGGCAGGTGTTCAGGTAGATCTGCTCGCCCTGGCGGACCAGGGCGTCCTGCTGCTGTGCCTGCGCGGTCTGCGCGGTGGGCGCGAACGCGGTGAACAGCAGGCCGGCGCTCAGCAGGCCGAACCCCAGTGCGAGCAGGCCGGCGACCCGGCGGCGCAGCTTCGTGCGGGCGCCGCGGGGGCGTTTCGTAGTGGTGGTCATGGTGTGCGGCAACCCTTGCTGTCAGTTCGGGAGCTCGTGGCTTGGCTGTGTGCCGACTGGGTCAGGGCACGATGTAGATGATGGCGAACAGGCCGATCCACACGACGTCGACGAAGTGCCAGTAGTACGACACGACGATGGCGGAGGTGGCCTGAGCCGGCGTGAACTTGCTGAGCTTCGTCCGGATCAACAGGTAGACGAACGCGATCAGACCGCCGATGACGTGCAGGCCGTGGAAGCCGGTCGTCAGGTAGAAGACGGTGCCGTAGGCCGACGACGGGATCGTCGTGCCGTGCTCGACCAGCTCGACGTACTCACCCGCCTGGCCGCCCACGAAGATCGCGCCCATGATCAGCGTCACGATGTACCAGCGACGCAGACCGAAGACGTCACCGCGCTCCGCTGCGAACACGCCCCACTGACAGGTGAAGGACGACGCGACCAGGATGATCGTGAAGACCGACGCGTAGGGGACGTTCAGGTGGGTCGGAGGCGGGGGCCAAGGTCCCTCGTTCTGGGCCTTCACCGTGAAGAACATGGCGAAGAGGCCAGCGAAGAACATGAGCTCGCTGGACAGCCAGACGATCGTGCCGACGCTGACCATGTTCGGGCGGTTCAGCGAGTGCACGCGCTGGCCGATTGAAGGCGCTGCCGTGGTCACGAGCAGCATTATTGCCTGCGCTATTTCCGCCCGCCCATCGGGTCCTGGGCGGATCATGGGTCGGCTGGGTCACACGGCGCGTGACCCAGGAGGAGGTCAAAGGGATGGGCTTGCTGGGCCGATTGCGGGAACTGCTGCACCGGCGGGACGAACCGGTGCTGTCCTTGAACGATCCGGACCTCGTCGTGGTCGTCGAGGCGTTCGACGTCGTGGAGGCCGATTCGGCCGCTCTGGCGCGGTCGCCGCGGTGGCGGGCCGACGAGCTCGCGGTGTTGCGGCACCACGTCCGCATCCCGCCTGACCAGGTAGAACGCGCGCGGAAGCTGCTGGAGCCGGACGGCTGGGTGCTCGTCGCCGGTGATATATCGCATATCAGCCGGGTGCAGAAGCTGGACGCGCTGCACTGCGCGCAGGAGCGGTCGCGGATGGCGTCGCTGGCGCAGCGGCTCGGCGGTGACGCCCTGGGGTGGGACGCCCTGCAACCGGCCCGATAGCATCGCCGCGACCTTGGTCACTTTCTTCACGACCCAGTCAGCAGTAGCAGTGGAGGATCGAGAGATGAGCACGCAGACCACGAAGATCCTGGTGTTCAGCCACCGACCCGAGGTGCGTGAGACGATCATCACTGCCGTCGGCCGCCGCCCGGCGCCGGACCTGCCCCGCGTGGACTACGTCGAGGCCGGCGCGATCGCCGACGTGCTGTACGAGGTGGACAACGGCACCGTCGACCTGCTGATCCTCGACGGCGAGGCGCAGCCGACCGGTGGCATGGGCCTGTCCCGCCAGCTCAAGGACGAGATCACGAACTGCCCGCCGATCGTCGTGGCCGTGCGCCGCAAGGACGACCGGTGGCTCGCGACCTGGTCGCAGGCCGACGCGGTGCTGGTGCACCCGCTGGACCCGCTGGCCGCCGCCGAGACCGTGGCAGAGGTGCTGCGGGGCTCGGCTGTTCCCGTCGTCAGGGGCTGAGCCCGCGATGGGCGAGCGCACCTGGCCGTCGCTGCTCAACCGCCTGCTCGACGGTGTCGACCTGACCGCCGACGACACGGCCTGGGGCATGGACCGGGTCATGTCGGGCGAGGCGACGCCGGCGCAGATCTCGGCGTTCGTCGTCGCGTTGCGCGCGAAGGGCGAGACGCCGGAGGAGGTCGACGGCCTGGCGACGATGATGCTCAGCCACGCCCGCCGCTTCGACGTGGGCGTGCGCGCGACCGACATCGTGGGCACCGGCGGCGATCATTCCGGTTCGGTGAACATCTCGACGATGGCCGCGATCGTCACGGCCGCGGCGGGCGTCCCGGTGGTCAAGCACGGCAACCGGGCGGCGTCGTCGCAGTGCGGCACGGCGGACGTGCTGGAGGCACTGGGCGTCGCGATCGACCTGCCGCCGGAGGGCGTGCGGGCGACCGTGGCGGAGCTGGGCATCGGGTTCTGCTTCGCGCCGGTGTTCCACCCCGGCTTCCGGCACGCGGGCCCGGTGCGGCGGGAGATCGGCATCCCGACGTCGTTCAACCTGCTCGGGCCGCTCACGAACCCGGCGCAGCCGCAGGTCGGCCTGATCGGTTGCGCGCGGGCGGTCGCGGCTCCGCTGATCGCGGGGGTGTTCGCACGCCGCCGCAACACGGCGCTGGTCGTGCGCGGTGACGACGGCCTCGACGAGATCACGACCACCACGACGACGTCGGCGTGGCTCGCGCAGGACGGCGAGGTGCGCGAGGAGCGGATCGACCCTGCGGTGCTGGGTGTGCAGCCCGCGCGCGAGGAGGACCTGAAGGGCGGCGACGCGTCGGTCAACGCCCAGGTGGTCCGCGACCTGGTGGCCGGCAAGACGGGTTCCGTACGCGACGCGGTGCTCGTGAACGCGGCGGGCGCCATCGCGGCGCACGGCGGGTTCTCGGGCGACCTGCACGCCGACCTGGCGGCTTCGCTGGGCCGTGCCGCCGAGGCGGTCGACTCGGGTGCGGCGAGCACGCTGCTGGGCCGTTGGGTGGAGCTCTCGACGTCCCTGAAGGGCTGAGACCACCCGGTTCGGTCACGCGGCGCGTTCGGCGCGTGACCGGGCCGGTGCGGCTGCCGCAGTGGCGTAGTCCGTGCGAGTGACGGCCCGGAGATGCGCGCCACGTGGTAACCCGGCGGCAACCGCCACCTGGAATGCTGGAGCCATGGTCCTCTACCCGGTGATGAAGCACGTCGTCGCGCGCGCAGCCCGCATGGTCTACCGCCCGGTGGTCGACGGTCTGGAGAACGTCCCGACCGACGGCCCCGTCATCCTGGCGGCGAACCACCTCAGCTTCATCGACAGCGTCGTGATCCCCATGGTGGTGCCGCGGCGCGTGTCGTTCCTGGCGAAGGCGGAGTACTTCACCGGCACCGGGGTCAAGGGCGCGATGTCCCGCTGGTTCTTCTCGTCGCTGGGCCACGTGCCGGTGCACCGCGGCAAGGGCCGTGACGCCCGTGCCGCGCTCGACACGGCGGCGGAGGTCCTGGCGCGCGGGGACGCGTTCGCCATCTACCCCGAGGGCACCCGCTCGCTCGACGGCATGCTGCACCGCGGTCGCACCGGTGTCGCGCGCATGGCGCTGGAGTCGGGTGCGCCGGTCGTGCCGGTCGGCATCATCGGCACGGACAAGGTCCAGCCGGTCGGCAGCCGGTTCCCGAAGGTCGTCCCGGTGACCGTGCGGTTCGGCGAGCCGCTCGACTTCAGCCGCTACGACGGCATGCAGGAGTCGCTGCCGGTGCTGCGCAGCGTCACCGACGAGATCATCTACCGCATCCTCGACCTGAGCGGCCAGGAGTACGTCGACGCGTACCAGAAGACCCCGGTCGCCGCTTAGACCGCTCACGGCCCGCTGAGGCCGTCGCAGGGACCATGTCGAAGGCCCTCCCCCGCTGGCGCGAGCACAGCGACGGGAGGGCCTTCGTGCGAGATGCGGGACGCCGTGCACGACCGAGGCCCCCTCCGCGAACAGAGGGGGCCTCGGTAGAGCAAATATCCGATATATCGGATATCAGTCGTGGTTGGGTCCGGTGTGGTACTCGAACACCAGGCCGCCGACGGTGATCAGCACGAGGATGATCGCGATCACGAGCAGCCACACGTGCCAGAACGCCACCGCGACACCCGCGGTCGCCGCCGCGGCGGCGAGGCCGATCGGCCAGTACGAGCCGGGGCTGAAGAAGCCCAGCTCACCGGCACCGTCGGAGACCTCGGCCTCGGGGTTGTCCTCGGGACGGACCTCGATGCGGCGGGCGACGAACCGGAAGTAGGTGCCGACGATGAGCGCCAGACCACCGGTGAGCGCGAGCGCCACCGTGCCGGCGGGCTCGACCGCGCCGGTCGCCTGGTGCGTCCAGTAGCCGTAGACGACGGCCATCAGGAACGAGAAGGCCATCACCAGGTCGAATACGCGAGCTTCGATCTTCATCGCGGGGCGTCCCTACTTCTGACCCGCGCCGGACGCCTCACGGGCGGTCCGGTCGGTGTTGAACGGGGTGGTCGTGGTGGCCAGCGGCGAGCACCAGTCCTTGCAGCCCACCTTGGCGAGCGCCTCGGCCGTGGTGTACGGCTTGCCCGTCTTCTCGTTCGTCTCCTTGCGGAACCCGATGTACTTGTCGAAGTCCGCCTGCTCCAGGGCGCGGACCTCGAAGTTCATCACCGCGTGGTAGGAGCCGCACAGCTCGGCGCACCGGCCGACGAACGCACCGGGACGCTTGATCTCGTCGATCTGGAAGACGTTGTCCTGGTTGTTCTTCTTCGGGTCCGGGAAGACGTCCCGCTTGAAGTGGAACTCCGGCACGAAGAACGAGTGGATGACGTCCGTCGACTCCAGGGTGAACTGGACGCGCTTGCCGGCCGGGAGCACCAGGATCGGGACCTCACCCGAGGTGCCGACCGTGCTGACGACGTTGCCCGCCTCGGTCTTGTGGTCCGGGTACTGGAACTCCCAGTTCCACTGGAACGCGATGACGTCGACGTTCACGTCCGGCTTGCCCGACTTGTCCGTCACGTAGTTCTGCGTGACGGCCGTGAAGTAGAACAGCACCGCCACGATCACCGTCGGCACGACGATGAGCACGATCTCCAGCGGGAGGTTGTACGCCGTCTGACGCGGCAGCTCCTCCGACTTCTTGCGGTGGAACGCCACCGACCACAGGATCAGACCCCACACGATGACGCCGACGACGAGCGCGGCGATCACGGACCAGGTCCAGAGCTCGCGCATCTTCTCGGCCTGCGGCGTGACGGCCACCGGCCAGCCGAAGCGCAGCACCTCGTCCGTGGAGCAACCGGTGGCCCCGATACCGACCAGGCCCACCAGGCCAGCGGTTTTCGCCAGCCGGGATGCCCTGGTGCCCTCCTTCAGGCCCACTGCTCGCCCGCCTCCTCGTTCCATGCCAACGGATCAAGCGGGAGCGTAGCCCAGCGCGGGAGGGCTCACCCCTCGGGGGCACCGCCGCTGCGGTGCAGTTTCGGTCACACAGAGCCCTTTCGGCATACTGGGGACTTCCCCCTTCGTATTTCTGAGAGGTGCGAGAGCCTTGTGCGGCCTGGCAGGACTTGTATGCCCTAGCGAGAACGAGGCCGAGAGCGCCCGCCCGGCGGTGGAGTCCGCACTGCGCTGCATGCGGCACCGCGGCCCGGACGAGAGCGGCACGCGGCGGGTGGACGAGGTCGTCTTCGGGTTCAACCGCCTGGCGATCATCGACATCGAGCACTCCCACCAGCCGCTGACCTGGGGACCGCCGGAGTCGCCGAACCGGTACACGATCAACTTCAACGGCGAGGTCTACAACTACCTGGAGCTGCGCGCCGAGCTCACCGAGAAGCACGGCGCGGTCTTCCACACCGACGGCGACACCGAGACGATCGTCGCCGCCTACCACTACTTCGGCCCTGCGGCGATCTCGAAGCTGCGCGGCATGTTCGCCTTCATCATCTGGGACGCCGAGCGCAGGGTGCTGTTCGGCGGCCGCGACCCGTTCGGCATCAAGCCGCTGTACTGGGCGCAGGGGGCGCTGGGCGTCGCGTTCTCCAGCGAGAAGAAGATCCTGCTGGAGATCTCCCGCACGCTGGCCATCAACCCGCAGCTCAACGTGAAGGGCCTGCAGCAGTACCTGACGCTGCAGTACGTGCCGGAGCCCGACTCGCTGCACGACTCGATCCACCGGGTCGAGTCCGGTCACTCGTTCACGCTGGTCCCCGGTGAGGCGCCGCGGTTCGAGCGGTACTTCCCGGCCGAGTTCCGGGTGCGCACCGTCCGCAGCGAGGCGGAGGCCGACGCGCTGTACGACGAGATCACCGCCGCGCTGCGCGACTCGGTCGCCAAGCACATGCGCGCGGACGTGACGGTCGGCTCGTTCCTGTCCGGCGGCATCGACTCCACCGTGGTCGCGGCGCTGGCCAAGGAGCACAACCCGGACCTGATCACGTTCACCACGGGGTTCGAGCGCCAGGGCTTCTCCGAGGTCGACGTGGCGGCGGAGTCGGCGGCGCTGATCGGCGTGAAGCACGTCGTGCGCACGGTCAGCCCGCAGGAGATGATGGACTCCCTGCCGCTGATCACCTGGTACCTCGACGACCCGGTGGCGGACCCGGCGCTGGTGCCGCTGTGGTTCATCGCGCGGGAGGCGCGCCGGCACGTCAAGGTCGTGCTGTCCGGTGAGGGCGCGGACGAGCTGTTCGGCGGGTACACGATCTACCGCGAGCCGTTGTCGCTGTCGGCGTTCGAGAAGGTGCCGGGGGCGCTGCGCAAGGCGATGGGCAAGGTGTCGACGAAGATCCCGCAGGGCGTGCGCGGCAAGGACCTGCTGCGCCGGGGCGCGCTGACGCTGGAGGAGCGCTACTACGGCAACGCGCGCATCTTCCTCGACCCGCAGCTGCGGGAGGTCCTGCGCACGTACGACCCGAACACCTCGCACAGGGACGTGACGGCCCAGCCGTACCGCGAGTCGCGGCACTGGGACCCGGTCACGCGCATGCAGCACGTCGACCTGTTCACCTGGCTGCGCGGCGACATCCTGGTCAAGGCCGACAAGATGACCATGGCGAACTCGCTGGAGCTGCGCGTCCCGTTCCTGGACCCGGAGGTCTTCAAGATCGCCTCGCAGATCCCGAGCGAGCTGAAGATCACGAAGGACACCACGAAGTTCGCGTTGCGCAAGGCGATCCGCGACATCGTGCCCGCGCACGTGCTGAACCGCCGCAAGCTCGGCTTCCCGGTGCCGATCCGGCACTGGCTCAAGGACGAGATGCACGACTGGGCGGTCGAGCACGTGCGCGCGTCGCAGACCGACCAGTACATCGACAAGCAGGCGGTGCTGCGGCTGATCGAGGAGCACCGGTCGGGCGTGCTCGACCACAGCCGCCGCATCTGGGCGCTGCTGGTGTTCATGATCTGGCACGGCATCTTCGTCGAGAACCGCATCACGCCGGTGGTGCCGGAGCCGCACTACCCGGTCAAGCTCTAGCCAGGACGCGAAAGGGCCCCTCCGCGGAGGGGCCCTTTCGTTCGGCGGTGGTTACCGGCGGCCCTGTGCGCTGCACATCGCGTAGGAGCTGACGACGGTCTCCGGTGCCGCCATGAGCTCCAGGTAGCGGTCGAGCTCGTCGTCGGACAGCGGGAGTTTCGCGCGGGCCTGGCGTGCGCTGGCGGCGAGCAGCCGGCAGCCCGACGAGCCGCCCTGCCACTCCTGCACCTCGCGGGAGCCGCTGACGTCGTGCATTCCGACGTCCTGCAGCGCGCGTTCGACGCGGGCGCCCCAGGCGAGCTCGGCACCGGCCTGGTCGAGCAGCGTGAGCAGGGCGTTCTTCACCCGCATGATGAGCTTGGCGTCGTCGGGGGCGGCGGCGGCGAGGACCTCCAGCGGGAGGCAGTCGAACTCGTCGAGCACGAGCCAGCCGCCGGGGCGCAGCGCGTCGCGCAGCTTGCGCAGGACGAGGTCGCGGGCCGGGAGGTGGAAGAGCACGCCGCGGGCGTGGACCAGGTCGAACGCGTTGCCCGGCAATATGTTGGACACCACGTCGTGTTCGAGGACGGTGACGTTGTCACGCTCCCGCAGCCGCGAGACGTCGAGGTCGGTGACCGTCACGTGCCCGGACGGGGCGACGACGTCGGCGAGCCAGTTCGCCACCGATCCGCCACCGCCACCGATCTCGAGGCAGCGCCAGCCGTCTGTGATGCCGAGCCGCTCGACGCGGGCGAAGGTGCCCGCGTCGAGCAGGGAGCTCAGCGCGTCGAACTGCGGGTCGAGCGACTCACCGGAGTCGCCTAACAGGTACGTCCCCATTGTCCGATCATGGCAGGACCGGGGCGATCTCCTCAGCCGCTTCGCCGCCGAACGCGCCGCGGATGCGGGCGAGGGCGGGCTCGCGCTCGAGCTTCCACTCCTGCGTGCCGACGGTCTCGAGGACCTCGACGGCGATCAGGGAGCCGAGCTGAGCTGCGCGTTCCAGGCCCAGGCCCGCGGAGGTGCCGGCGAGGAACCCGGCGCGGAAGCCGTCGCCGACACCGGTCGGGTCGGTCTTCGCGACCTCGGGGACGGCGGGCACGTGCAGCGAGGAGCCGTCGCGGTCGACGATCTCCACGCCCTTGGCGCCGAGGGTGGTGACCCGGCGGCCGACCCTGGACAGCACGTCGGCCTCGGTCCAGCCGGTCTTCTGGAGCAGCAGCTCCCACTCGTAGTCGTTGCTGAACAGGTACTCGGCGCCCTCGACGAACGTGCGCGCCTGCTCGCCGTCCATGCGGGCCAGCTGCTGCGACGGGTCGACGGCGAAGCGGTAGCCGCGCTGACGGCACTCCTCGGCGTGGCGGAGCATGGCGGCGGGGTCGTCCGGGCTGATCACGACGAGCTCGAGGTCGGCGACCCTGTTCGCGATCGGGGCCAGCTCGATGTTGCGGGCCTCGGCCATCGCGCCGGCGTAGAAGGAGGCGATCTGGCACATGTCGTCGTCCGTGGTGCAGACGAACCGCGCGGTGTGCGCGACCTCGGAGACGTACACGCCGGAGGTGTCGACGCCGTGCCGTTCCAGCCACGAGCGGTAGTCGTCGAAGTCCTTGCCGACGGCGCCCACGAGCACCGGCCGCATCCCCAGCACACCGAGACCGAACGCGATGTTCGCGCCGATGCCGCCGCGGCGGACGACGAGGTCGTCGACCAGGAAGCTCAGCGACACCCGGTCGAGGCGCTCCGCGACCAGCTGGTCCGCGAACCGGCCGGGGAAGTGCATGAGATGGTCGGTCGCGATGCTGCCGCACACGGCTACCGGCACCAGTCGGCCCTCACTTTCTTGTTGCTCGACGCGCGGCTGACCCGGACGAGTGCAGCCGCGAAGACTACTGTTTGGTAGGGCTTTCGCAGGTCACAGCACCGACATACGGTCGAGCGGTGACGATCCCCGAGGCGACCACGATGACCGAGCTGATCGACGACTGCGCGCAGCTCCCCTTCGCTCTGACCCACCCCGAGCACCCCCTGCCCGCACCGCGGGCGGCCGCGGCCTGGCTGATCGACGACCGCAGCACGAGCCAGGTCGAGGGCCTGGCCGAGTACGGCGTCTGATCGCTCGGAGCCCGGACAGCAGGTCCACACAGCGCGAGGCCGCGTTCCCGTCGTGCGGGAACGCGGCCTCGCGCGTTGATCGCCTTAGTGGAACGAGTCGCCGCAGGCGCAGGACCCGCCGGCGTTCGGGTTGTCGATCGTGAAGCCCTGCTTCTCGATCGTGTCCACGAAGTCGATGACGGCGCCTTCGACGTACGGGGCGCTCATGCGGTCAACGGCGACCTTCATGCCGTTGAAGTCCACCATCGCGTCGCCGTCGAGCGTGCGCTCGTCGAAGAACAGCTGGTACTTCAGGCCGGCACAACCACCGGGCTGGACGGCGATGCGCAGGTGCATGTCGTCGCGGCCCTCCTGGTCGAGCAGCGCCTTGGCCTTGACGGCGGCCGCATCGGTCAGCGTCACGCCGTGGGTCGGCGCCTCGGAGGTCGAAGCGGCATCCTGAGCGGTCGTCATGGCTCTCCTAAGAGGTCCTTTGCGGGCGGTTCGCCCTTCAACAACACGGGCGTTCCCCGCTTTGTTCCGCTCTCCATGGTCCCACAACACGGCCCCTTGTCGAACGTCACGTGGGCCACCCTCCAGCCACCAGCGACGACGCCGACCGATATATCAGTCGGCGGGTCAGTGCGACCACTGCCGGGCCACGTGCCGTGCCGTTGCAACGAGACTTTTGCGGGCGTCCGCAATCGATTTTTGCACGGAGCCGACGTGCTCGGAGACGGAGTAGGCGTCCTGGACGCCGGCGGCGGCCATCTCGCGGCGGCCGACGCTGACCTGGCCGGCGATGGCGATGCAGGGGACGGCGCGGTCGGCTGCTCCGGCGGCGACGGCGGTGATGAGCTTGCCGCGCAGGGACTGCCAGTCGAAGCTGCCCTCGCCGGTGACGACGAGGTCGGCGGTGTCGAATGCGGCGTCGAGGGCGGTGAGCTCGCGGACGAGGCCGGCGCCGGACCGCACGGTCGCGCCGAGGGTGAGCAGGGCGGCGCCGAGACCTCCGGCAGCTCCGGCGCCTGATATATCGGATACGGGCTTCAGGACGTCCATGGCGGCGAGCTTGGCTTCGAGGCGTTCCACGGCTTCCGGGGACGCGCCCTTCTGCGGGCCGAACGTGCGGGCGGCGCCGTGCGGGCCGAGCAGCGGGTTCTCCACGTCCGACGCGGCCACCAGCGATATATCGGTCAGCTCGACGGCGGCGTCGGCCAACGCGGCGAGCATGCCCGCGCCGCCGTCGGTCGTGCCGGAGCCGCCGAGGCCGACGACGATGACATCGTTGTCAGCCGCAGCTGCCGCGATGAGCTCGCCGACGCCGCGGGTCGTGGCGGTCTCGCAGGACGCGGCGCGCAGCTCGGCCGGCACGAGGTGCAGGCCGCACGCCTCCGCCGACTCGACGTACGCGGTGCGCTTGCCGTCGTGGGTGTGCCGCAGCCAGCGTGCTTCGACCGGCGTGCCGAGTGGGCCGGTGACGGTGGTGTGTTGGACATCGCCGTCGAGTGCGGCGTGCAGGACCTCGACGAAGCCGGGGCCGCCGTCGGCGAGCGGGCGCCGCACGACGACGTCGTCCGGCTTGGCCTCGTGCCAGCCGGTGGCGATGGCGTCGGCGGCCTCGCGGGCGGTCAGGGTGCCGCCGAAGCAGTCCGGGGCGATGAGTACGCGCACCTCGCGAAAGGTACAGAAGAACCACTGCCCTACCCTGGTGCCGTGAGGTTCCTGCGCCGCAACTCCGACGACACCGCCACCGCCACCGAAGCACCCGCGACGGAGGCCGAGCTCGCCGAGCCGCTCGACCGGAACCGGACCGCGGGCAAGGGCCGTGCGACGCCGAAGCGCCGGGAAGCGCAGGCCAGGCGCAGCGGTCCCGTCCCGCCGCCGCCCCGCACTCAGCGCGAGGCGTTCAAGCGCATGCGCGGCAACAAGGTGAGCAAGGAAGAGCGCCGTGCCGCGGCCGCCGACCGCCGTGCGCGGATGATGGCGGGCGACGAGAAGTACCTGCCGGTGCGCGACCGCGGGCCGGTCAAGGCCTACATCCGCGACCTGGTCGACTCGCGCCGCAACCTCATGGGCCTGTTCATGCCGCTCGCGATCCTGGTGTTCGTGGCGCTGCTGACGCCGTCGCTGGCGGTGCAGCGGTACGCGACGCTGGCGACGACGTTCATGCTGATCGCGATGATCATCGAGGGCTTCGTCCTCGGCCGGATCGTCACGAAGCGGGTGCGGGCGAAGTTCCCGACCGAGCCGATCAAGGGCATCTCGATCGGCTGGTACGCGTTCATCCGCGCGAGCCAGCTGCGCAAGCTGCGCATCCCCAAGCCGCGCGTGGGCCCCGGCGACGCCGTCAAGTAGGTGGCCCGGCTGTCACTGCCGGAGCGGCTGCGGTGGGACCACAACGCGTGGTACCGCCGCTGGCTGCTCCGGCAGTTGCCGTCCGGGGCCGGGTCGGCGCTGGACGTGGGCTGCGGGCTCGGTGACCTCGCCCGGTCGGTCGACGCGCGGAGCGTCACGGCGATCGACGCGAACGAGCGCATGGTCGAGCGCGCCAGTGCGACGAGCACGCGCGTGCGGTGGGTCCACGGCGACGTCCTCACGCACGACCTGGGGCGGTTCGACGTCGTCACGGCCGAGGCGAGCCTGCACCACCTGCCGTTGCGCGAGGGGCTCGCGCGGCTGGCCGGGCTGACCGCGCCGGGCGGGCGGCTGGTCGTCGTGGGGCTGTACTCGCTCGCCACGAAGGCCGAGCTGGTGGTGGAGGCCGTCGCGCTGCCCGCGAACGCGCTCGTCGGGATCGCGAAGTGGGCCACCGGTCAGCGCACCGGTGCGCACGACTCGGAGATGCCGGTCGTGTGGACCGCTCCGACGTTGGCCGAGATCCGCGCGGCGGCGCGGGAGAGCACGCCCGGTGCGCGCGTGCGCACGCGGTTGTTCTGGCGGTACACGCTGGTCTGGGACGCTCCCGAAGTTCATTAGCAAGCCGAAGGAACTCGGACTAAGCTCCGATGTATGAAGTTCCGTCGTCTTGGCCGCAGCGGCCTGAGCGTCAGCGAGATCACCTACGGCAACTGGCTCACGCACGGTTCGCAGATCGAGGAGGACCAAGCGCACGCCTGCGTGAAGGCCGCGCTGGAGTCCGGCATCACGACCTTCGACACCGCCGACGTCTACGCGAACACCGCGGCGGAGTCGGTGCTCGGCCGGGCGCTCAAGGGCGAACGGCGCGAGTCCCTGGAGCTGCTCACGAAGGTCTACTGGCCGACCGGCCCCGGCGGTCCCAACGACCGCGGCCTGGGCCGCAAGCACGTCATGGAGTCGGCCAACGCCTCCCTGAAGCGCCTGCAGACCGACTACGTCGACCTCTACCAGGCCCACCGGTACGACCACTCGGTGCCGCTGGAGGAGACGATGCTGGCGTTCGCCGACCTCGTCCGCCAGGGCAAGGTCCTCTACGTCGGTGTCTCCGAGTGGACCGCCGAGCAGATCACCCGCGGTGCCGCGCTGGCCCGTGAGCTCAAGGTGCCGTTCGTGTCGCACCAGCCGCAGTACTCGATGCTGTGGCGCGTCATCGAACCGCAGGTCGTGCCGGTGTGCGAGCGCGAGGGCATCAGCCAGATCGTGTTCTCCCCGATCGCGCAGGGCGTCCTGACCGGCAAGTACCTGCCGGGTGCCGAGGCGCTGGCGGGCTCGCGGCTGGCCGACGAGCGCGGGTCGCAGATGATCGCCCGCTGGGTGCGCGACGACGTGCTGACCGCGGTGCAGCAGCTCAAGCCGATCGCCGACGAGGTGGGCGTCACGATGGCGCAGCTCGCGGTGGCGTGGGTGCTCAAGAACCCGAACGTCGCGTCCGCGATCATCGGCGCCTCGCGGCCGGAGCAGGTCGTCGAGAACGTCAAGGCGGTCGACGTCGAGCTCGACGACGAGGTGCTGAAGAAGATCGACGGCGTGCTCGAAGGCGTCGTCACGGACGACCCGAGGCTCACCGCAGCCGGCTGATCCTCAGCCCGCGGGGTGCAGGCTCATCGGGCCGTACACCTCGGACTCCGCGCGCAGGAGCGTGACCTGCTCGACCCCGGCGTCGAGCAGGTCACGCCACCCGGCGCTGAACCACTCCTCCGCCTCCGCCTGGTCGGCGAACACCACGTCCGGGCCGGCCACGTCCCGGCCCTGTGCATCCTGGTAGCGCCAGCGGAACTCCATGGACGAAGGCTAACCCTTGACCACCAGAACGCTCGTGCTCGGCGGCGCCCGTTCGGGCAAGTCCGCGCACGCGGAAGGCCTGCTCACGGACGCGACCGTGACATATGTCGCAACGGCGCGCCGCTACCCCGACGACCCGGACTGGGACGCGCGCATCGCCAAGCACGTCGCCCGCCGCCCGTCCACCTGGCACACCGTGGAGGCGCCCGCGTCCGGTGACCTGTCGGCGTTGCTCACCGCGACGTCGTACGACGACCCGCCGATCCTGGTCGACGACCTGTCGACGTGGCTGGTGGGCGCGCTCGACGACGCCGGCGCGTGGGAGGGCCACGGCATCGGCGCGGTCGAACGCGCCGTCGACGAGCTCGTCGGCTCCATCGCCACCTGCCGGGCGCGGCTCGTGCTGGTGAGCGCGGAGGTCGGCCTCGGCGTCGTTCCGTCGACGCGCTCTGGCAGGCTCTTCCGCGACCACCTCGGTGCGCTCAACGCGCGCGTCGCCGGGGTGTGCGACGAGGTGCTGCTGCTCGTCGCCGGCATCCCGCTGAGACTGCGATGAGGAGTGACCAGGTGAGCACCGAGTTCCCGCCGGTGGAGGCGCCGGACGAGACCGCTCTGCGCGAGGCGCGGGCCAGGCACGCGGTGCTGACCAAGCCGGTCGGCTCGCTCGGCCGCCTGGAGGACCTCGGCATGTGGGTCGCGGCGTGCCAGGGCGTCGTGCCGCCCAAGCCGTTCGTGCGGCCGCGGGTCGTGGTGTTCGCGGGCGACCACGGCATCACCGCGCAGGGCGTGTCGGCGTACCCGAGCGAGGTGACCGGGCAGATGGTCGCCAACTTCCTGACCGGCGGCGCCGCGGTGAACGTGCTCGCGCAGGTCGCGGGAGCCACCGTGCGCGTGGTCGACATGGCCGTCGACTCCGACACCCCCGCCGCGGTCAGCGCGCACAAGGTGCGGCGCTCGTCCGGGTCGATCGACCGCGAGGACGCGCTCACCCGCGAGCAGTGCGAGGCGGCCATCGCGGCCGGTCGCGCCGTCGCCGACGAGGAGGTCGACTCGGGCGCCGATGTGCTCGTCGCGGGCGACATGGGCATCGGCAACACGACGCCGGCGGCGGTGCTGATCGCGTCGCTGACCGGGTCGGAGCCGGTCGCGGTCGTCGGCCGCGGCACCGGCATCGACGACCAGGCGTGGATGCGCAAGACGGCGGCGATCCGCGACGCGCTGCGCCGGGCGCGGCTGGTGATCAGCGACCCGGTGGCGTTGCTGGCCACGGCCGGTGGCGCGGACATCGCGGCGATGGCCGGGTTCCTGGCCCAGGCGGCGGTGCGCAAGACCCCGGTGGTGCTCGACGGCGTCGTCGTCGGTGCGGCCGCGGTGGTGGCCGAGGAGCTGGCGCCGGGTGCGCGCGAGTGGTGGGTCGCCGGGCACGAGTCGGCCGAGCCCGCGCACGCGATCGCGCTGGGGCACCTGAACCTGAAGCCGCTGCTGGAGTTCGGCATGCGACTGGGCGAGGGCTCCGGTGCGGTGGCGGCGCTGCCGTTGCTCAGCGCCGCGGTGAAGGTGCTCGCGGAGATGGCGACGTTCGAGAGCGCCGGTGTCACGGCCCGCGAGGACCAGCACGTGCTGGAGAAGCAGCTCGACGGTGTCGACGATGACGACGACGCAGAGCTGAGCCGCCGGGAACCGAGCCGCGAAGAACCGGCTGAGTGAAGCTCGCCCTCTCCTGGCTGACGGTCCTGCCGATCCGCGTCGACGCCGTCGACGGCGTCGCGGCTCGGCGGGCCATCAGCTGGGCACCGGTCGTTGGCCTGCTGCTCGGCGCGTTCGCGGCTGGTGTGCTGGAGCTGCTCGCGATATCCGATATATCAGCGCTGGTGGCTGGGTTCCTGGTCGTCGGCGTCGTAGCTCTGGTGTCGCGCGGCATGCACGTCGACGGGCTCGCCGACGTCGCCGACGGCCTCGGTTGCTACGGGCCGCCCGAGCGGGCGCTGAAGGTCATGAAGGACGGCGGCGCCGGGCCGTTCGGCGTCGTCACGTTGATCGTGGTGCTCGGAGCTCAGGCAGCGGCGCTGCCCCAGTCCCACTGGGGAACGGTGCTGCTGGCGTTCGCGGTGAGCCGGGCCGCGTTCGGGATCTGCTGCCTGCGCGGCGTGCCCGCGGCTCGGCCGGAGGGGCTCGGCGCGCTCGTCGCGGGCACGCAGCACCCGGCGGTCGTCGCCGGCACGTGGGTGGTGCTCGCCGTCGCGGCGGTTCCGCTCGGGGTGCGCGCTGTCGTCGCCGTCGTCGTCGCGGCCCTGCTGGTGTGGTTGCTCGTGCGGCACACCGTGCGGCGGTTCGGCGGCATCACCGGTGATGTGCTCGGTGCTGCCGCCGAACTCGCACTGCTCGTCGTGCTGGTCGTCTCCGGGTAGGGGACCTGACCAGGACGGGGACCTAGCCGAGCACCGTCATCCAGCCGTGGGTGTCGGCGACGTGGCCGTGCTGCAGGCCGGTCAGGCGCTCGCGCAGCTTCATGGTCACCGAGCCGGTGCCGCCGTCGGCGATGGAGAACTCGCCACCGGCGTGCTTGACGTGGCCGACGGGGGTGATGACGGCGGCCGTGCCGCACGCGAAGACCTCGGTGAGCTCACCGGAGGCGTTCGCCTTCTCCCACTCGTCGGTCGAGATGCGCCGTTCCTCGACGGTCAGGCCGAGGTCGGACGCCAGCCGCAGCAGCGAGCTCCGGGTGATGCCGGGCAGCAGCGTGCCGGTCAGCTCGGGGGTGACGACCTTGTCGCCGTAGACGAAGAACAGGTTCATGCCGCCCATCTCCTCGACCCAGCGGCGTTCCACCGCGTCGAGCCAGACGACCTGGTCGCACCCCTTCTCCGCGGCCTGCGCCTGCGCCACGAGGGACGCGGCGTAGTTGCCGGCGAACTTGGCCGCGCCGGTGCCACCGGGGGCCGCGCGGACGTACTCGGTCGAGAGCCACACGCTCACCGGGCGGACGCCGCTCGCGAAGTAGGAGCCGGCGGGGGAGGCGATCAGCACGTAGAGGTACTCGGACGAGGGTCGCACGCCGAGTCCCTTCTCCGTCGAGATCATGAAGGGCCGCAGGTAGAGCGACTCCTCGGGCGCCGAGGGCACCCAGTGGCCGTCGACGGCGAGGATCTGCCGCACCGACTCGAGGAACAGCTCGTCGGGGAGCTCGGGCATGGCCATGCGGCGGGCCGACGCGCGGAAGCGCTCGGCGTTCGCCTCAGGGCGGAAGGACGCGATCGAACCGTCGGGCTGCCGGTAGGCCTTGAGCCCTTCGAAGATCGCCTGGCCGTAGTGCAGCACCATTGCCGCGGGGTCCAGTGCGAGGGTGGAGTACGGGCCGACCTCTGCGTCGTGCCAGCCCTGCTCGCGGTTCCAGCGGATCGTCACCATGTGGTCGGTGAAGTGCTGCCCGAAGCCCGGCTTGGCAAGCACCTCCGCTACGCGTTCCGGGGTCGCCGGCTGCGGGTGGGAGGTCCGGGTGAAAGGCAACGCGCTCGTCATGTGAGCACGGTAATACGCAGGTCGGGATACGGAAAATCGTCTTCCCAAAACTCGGACGTCCTACTAAGTCACACCGGTTAGAGTCCCCGACCATGACCGAGCAGGAACGATCTTCGAAGGGTGCTGACGTCCGCACCGTGCTGCAGGCCGCGCTGCTCGTGCTGGGCACCGGGCTGACGCTGCTCGACGGCTACGTGCTCGGCGGGGCCGGCGGTGTCGTGGGCGCCGTGTTCCTGGCCGTCTTCTTCCTCGCCGGGTACTACGGCATCAGCAAGGACAAGCCCTCTACGAACGGCCGGGTGTACGGGCTGGTGGCGTGTGTCGCCGTGACGCTGCTCGTCTTCCTCTCAGCGACGCTGTAGCGCCGATCAGCCCCGTGCCGGCGCCCACTCCCGCGAACGAGATGAGCAGCGCGGGCACCGGCGTGCTCATGGCGAGCAGCACGGAGAGCCCGAGCCCGAGGCAGGCGGTGCGCATGGGCCACGTGCGGTCGTTCTGCAGCAACACGCGCGCCGACGCGTTCGTGAACGCGTAGTAGAAGAGCGTCGCGCACGCCGCCACGCCCAGCGCGATCGACAACGGCATGACGACCACCGCGAGCGCGCACGCGGCCACGACCACGACCGACAGCACCGCGGGCTTGAGGCGGCCCGGCAGGTCGCCGTCCTCCACCAGCCCGGTCAGCGTCCGGTGCGCCGACGCGAGCACGAAGTGCAACGCGGTCACCCCGGCCACCGCGGCGGCGATCTGCACGAGCGGCACCAGCGCCGCCGCGTCCGCCGCGACGAGCGCGTCCCGCAGCGGCGCGGGCGACAGGGCGAGGCGCGCGCTGCCGAGCTGACGCAGCACACCGGCGCCCACGGCCAGGTACACCGCGAACGGCAGTCCGACCAGGACGGGGATGGCGATCCGCAGCACACCCGGCGGGTGCGGCCGCTCACCGCGGTGCGGGGCGGTGACGCGCTCGAAGCCGGTGAACGCCACGAACATCAGGCCGGCGGCACCGACGAGCTCGTTGGCGCTGCCCGTCTCCCCCGCCGACGGCACCGGCGGGATGGCGAAGCTCGCCACGGCCACGAGCACCAGCACGCCGAGCACGACCACCGCGGCCGCCGTGCTGACGCCGACGTCCCAGCGGAACCCGGCCGCGCCCAGCAGCGCCGTGGCCGCCACGAGGACGAGCGCACCGGCCAGCGGCTGGTCCGGCACCACGTACGCGCCGAACATCACCGCCACCGCCGCCGCCATCGCGCACCGGCCGAGCAGGTGCGCGCTCGCTGTCATCCGTGCGGGCCACACACCGAGCTGAGCACGTACGTATCCGTAACCGCCGCCGACGTCGGGGTAGGCACGGGACTGGTCCGCTGTCGAGAAGGCCGAGCACAGGGCGGCTGCCGCGGAGATGGCCAGCGCCGGGAGCAGCCACCAGCCCGCAAGACCTGCGGCGGGAGCGAATCCGGCGAAGACCCCCGCACCGAGCACCGCGGGCAGACCGAGCGCGATCGCCGCTGCGATCTCGCGAGGCGTGTGGGTCACGGGGTACACATTCGCAGATGGGGCATCAGGCCGTAACCACCCGGTCGAATGACGCACGGATCGGGCGAACACGCCCGGTTCGGACACTCTTAGCAACTGTCAACGTCACGGATTGCCGCCGAACGAGGCGGGGCTCGGCATTGGCGGCGCACTCCGACCTTTAGCATAGGTCACGATTCCGAGCACACATACCACGCACAACCCCATGGAGCAGCACGTGACAGCCCCGAAGCTGGCCCTCACCGAAGGTGACCTGAGCACCACCGCCGCGGACGCAGTCGTCGTGGGCACCCTGCAGGGTGCGGACGGTCTGGAGCTCGCGCCCGGTGCCGAAGCGGTCGACGCCGCGTTCGACGGCGCGCTGCTCGAGGTGCTCGGCACCCTGCGCGCGACGGGCAAGGCCGACGAGCTCGTCAAGGTGCCGACGTTCGGCAAGATCTCCGCCCCGCTCGTCCTGGCCGTCGGCCTGGGCAAGACCGCGGGCGAGGAGCAGGTGCGCCGCGCGTCCGGTGTCGCCGCCCGCGCGCTCGCCGGCAAGAAGCGCGCCGTGAACACCCTGGGCGCGCTGCACGTCGGTGCCGCCGCCGAGGGCACCCTGCTCGGCGCGTACTCGTTCACCGAGTACAAGTCGGACAAGGGCGAGGCCGCGGTCGTGAAGGTCGACCTGCACGCCGCCGGTTCCAAGGAGAACAAGGCCGCGCTGAAGGCCGCCGTCGCGATCGCCGAGTCGGTCGCCATCGCACGCGACTTCATCAACACCCCGCCGAACGACCTCTACCCCGGTTCGTTCGCCGACCGCGCCGCGAAGCTCGCGACCGCCGCCGGTCTCGACGTCGAGGTGCTGGACGAGAAGGCGCTGAAGAAGCAGGGCTTCGGCGGCATCCTGGGCGTCGGCGGCGGCTCGACCCGCCAGCCGCGCCTCGTGCGCATCTCCTACAAGGGTGCCAAGGCCACCAAGAAGGTCGCCCTGGTCGGCAAGGGCATCACGTTCGACACCGGCGGCATCTCGATCAAGCCGGCCGCGGGCATGGACGAGATGACCTCGGACATGTCCGGTGCCGCCGCGATCGTCGCCTCGATGGTGCTCGCCGCGAAGCTCAAGTACCCGCTGGAGATCATCGCCTCGATCCCGATGGCGGAGAACATGCCCTCCGGCGACGCCTACCGCCCCGGTGACGTGCTCACCATGTACGGCGGCAAGACCGTCGAGGTGCTCAACACCGACGCCGAGGGCCGGCTGATCCTGTCCGACGCGATCGTGCGCGCCTGCGAGGACGGCCCCGACTACCTGATCGAGACCGCGACGCTGACCGGCGCGCAGGTCGTGGCGCTGGGCAAGCGCACGTCCGGTGTCATGGGCTCGGAGGAGTTCCGCGACCGCGTCGCCCGCATCGGCACCGCCGTCGGCGAGTCGGCGTGGGCCATGCCGCTGCCGGAGGAGCTGCGCGCCGACCTCGACTCGCGCCTCGCGGACCTCGCGAACGTCACCGGTCACCGGTGGGGCGGCATGCTCGCCGCGGGCCTGTTCCTGCGCGAGTTCGTGGCCGAGGGCGTGCAGTGGGCGCACATCGACATCGCCGGCCCGGCGTTCCACACCGGCGGCCCCTACGGCTACACCTCCAAGGGCGGCACGGGCGTCCCGGTCCGCACGATCGCGGCGGTGCTCGCCGACATCGCGGCCAACGGCTGAGGTGACCGGGTCCCGCGATCGTCCAGCGTGGACGGTCGCGGGACCGCGTGTGGGGACACGCCTCTCGCCGGGTTTGGGCACACCGCCCGAGGAGAGGAGTATTTCCGCATGGGGACGCATCGCTACGAGGTCGAGGTCGTCTGGACGGGCAACACCGGCAGCGGCACCGCCGGCTACAAGGCCTACGAACGCGCGCACGAGGTGCGGGCACCGGGCAAGGAGACGATCCCCGGGTCGTCGGACCCGGCGTTCCGCGGCGACCCGGCGCGCTACAACCCCGAGGAGCTGCTCCTCGCGTCGCTGTCGCAGTGCCACATGCTGTGGTTCCTGCACCTCGCGTCGCTCAACGGGGTGGTCGTGACGGACTACCGCGACCAGGCAGGCGGCACCATGGCCGAGCACCCGGACGGGTCGGGCCGCTTCACCGAGGTCCTGCTGAAGCCGGTCGTGACCGTGGCCGACCCGGAGATGCGGGCCACCGCGCAGGCGTTGCACGAGAAGGCGCACTCGATGTGCTTCATCGCGGCGAGCGTGAACTTCCCGGTGCGGCATGAGCCGACGGTGCGGTGAAACCGGGCTCCCACCCCATCGGGGACGTCGCGCGCAGGGCCGTGCCGCACGGGCTCGCCCCGATGTCCGATGAGGACCGGGAACGGCTGCTCGACGAGTTCTGGGCCGAGGTCACCGACGGGCTCACCGGCCACCCCGCGTTCGCCGAGCACCTGCACCGGCTGGTCGAGGTCGAGGCGGCAGGCCGCTGCACGGCGCGGGCGACGGCGAGCGAGGCGTGCTAGCCGTTGCCCAGCTTCTTCTGGCGCGCGGTGTAGTCGCGCATGCGCTTGGGGTAGCCGACGATGCCCGCGTCGTAGATCGGCATGCCGTGCTTGCGGGCGAACGAGCGGGCGGCGTCGGTGCTCGCGACGCGGCGGCGGGTCCACTCGCCGTCGTGCGCGACCAGGACCACAGTGGTTTCGGTCACCGTGGTCTTCGGCTCGACGTAGGCCTCCACCCCCTGACGGCTCCTCGTCCACTCCTCGAGGTGGCTCGTGTCCTGGTTGGACGCGGTGCGCAGCACTCCAGGACGTGGTTTCCTGCGGAAACGGTCGAACAGCCCCATCGGGCACCTCCTGCGACTCCCTCCACCATGGTGCCAGGAAGGGGTGTCATGAGTAGGTGAATGATCAGAAAGCCAGCCGGGTGGCCCATGCCGGATCACCACGCTCCGGCAACTAGTGACAAGATGGCCGCGTACCTCGCGCGCACCCGCGCGTAGTAAGTAATCCCGAGGAGATCCGAAGTGACTTCGCCGGAACTGGAGTCGGCCACCAACGCCGATCTCGTCATCCTCGGCGGTGGTTCGGGTGGCTACGCCTGCGCGTTCCGCGCGGCCGAGCTCGGCCTGTCCGTCGTCCTGGTCGAGAAGGACAAGCTGGGTGGCACGTGCCTGCACCGCGGCTGCATCCCGACCAAGGCGCTGCTGCACGCGGCCGAGGTCGCGGACAACGCCCGCGAAGGCGACCAGTTCGGTGTGAAGAGCTCGCTCGAGGGCATCGACATCGCCGGCGTGAACTCGTACAAGGACGGCGTGGTCTCGCGGCTCTACAAGGGCCTGCAGGGACTCGCGAAGGCCAACAAGGTCACCTTCGTCGAGGGCGCCGGCACGTTCGTCGGCCCGAACACCGTCGTGGTGGACGGTCAGCGCTACACCGGCAAGAACGTGGTGCTCGCGACCGGTTCGTACGCGCGCAGCCTGCCCGGTCTGGAGATCGGCGGCCGCGTGATCACCAGCGACCAGGCGCTCACCCTGGACTTCATCCCGGAGAAGGTCGTCGTCCTGGGCGGCGGCGTCATCGGCGTGGAGTTCGCGAGCGTGTGGCGGTCGTTCGGCGCCGAGGTCACCATCGTCGAGGCGCTGCCCCGGCTGGTGCCCGCCGAGGACGAGTACGCCTCCAAGCAGCTGGAGCGCGCGTTCCGCAAGCGCGGGATCAAGTTCAAGACCGGCGTGAAGTTCACCGGCGCCACCCAGTCCGACTCGGGCGTGTCCGTCACGCTGGAGAACGGCGACGTCCTCGACGCCGACCTGCTGCTCGTCGCGGTCGGCCGCGGCCCGAACAGCGCGGGTCACGGCTACGAGGAGGCCGGCATCACGATCGACCGCGGGTTCGTCGTCACCGACGAGCGGCTGCGCACGAACCTGCCGGGCGTCTACGCCGTCGGCGACATCGTGCCGGGCCTGCAGCTCGCGCACCGCGGTTTCCAGCAGGGCATCTTCGTGGCCGAGGAGATCGCGGGCCAGAACCCGAAGGTGATCGACGAGGCGGGGATCCCGCGCGTCACCTACTGCAAGCCCGAGGTCGCCTCCGTCGGTCTCACCGAGGCCGCCGCGAAGGAGAAGTACGGCTCCGCCGAGACGTTCGTGTACGACCTCGCGGGCAACGGCAAGAGCCAGATCCTCAAGACCGCCGGCGGCGTGAAGCTCGTCAAGGCGCCCGACGGCCCGGTCGTCGGCATCACCATGGTCGGCGAGCGCGTCGGCGAACTCATCGGTGAGGCCCAGCTGATCTACAGCTGGGAGGCTTACCCGGACGACGTGGCCCCGCTGGTCCACGCCCACCCGACCCAGACTGAAGCCCTCGGCGAGGCGTTCCTCGCCCTGGCCGGCAAGCCGCTGCACGTGCACGGCTGACCGCTTCCCATCCAAGTCAGCCACACGAGAGCACGAGGAGTCAGCGAACAATGGCCTTCTCCGTCCAGATGCCCGCACTCGGTGAGAGTGTCACCGAGGGCACGGTCACCCGGTGGTTGAAGCAGGAAGGCGACCGGGTGGAGGTGGACGAGCCGTTGCTCGAGGTGTCCACCGACAAGGTCGACACCGAGATCCCCTCCCCCGCGGCGGGCGTCCTGCAGAAGATCGTCGCCCAGGAGGACGACACCGTCGAGGTCGGCGGCGAGCTCGCGGTCATCGGCGACGGTGACGGCGGTTCGTCCGACTCGGCCCCGGCTCCCGAGCAGGAGTCCGCTCCCGAGCAGGAGGAGCCGCAGCAGACGCAGCCTTCCGGGCAGCAGCCCTCCGAGGAGGCCCAGGAGGCGCCCGCGGCCCCGGCGCAGTCCGGTGGTTCGGCCGAGGGCACCGACGTCACGATGCCCGCGCTCGGCGAGTCCGTGACCGAGGGCACCGTCACCCGCTGGCTGAAGCAGGTCGGCGACAGCGTCGACGTCGACGAGCCGCTGCTCGAGGTCTCGACCGACAAGGTCGACACCGAGATCCCCTCTCCGGTCGCCGGCACGCTGCTGGAGATCACCGCCGGTGAGGACGAGACCGTCGAGGTCGGCGGCAAGCTCGCCGTCATCGGCTCCGGCAGCCCGGCCCAGTCGGCGCCCGCACCGGAGTCGAAGCCGGAGCCGGAGCAGGAAGCCCCCGCGCCGAAGCAGGAGGAGGCACCCGCTCCCGCCCAGCAGCAGGAGGCGCCGAAGCAGGAAGAGGCACCGAAGCAGCAGGCACCGGCCCCGCAGGCCGCCCCGCAGCAGTCGGCTCCGGCCACCTCCGGCGACGACGCCAACGGCACGCCGTACGTCACGCCGCTGGTGCGCAAGCTCGCGTCGGAGAACGGCATCGACCTGGGCTCGCTGAAGGGCACCGGTGTCGGTGGCCGCATCCGCAAGCAGGACGTGCTGGCCGCGGTCGAGGCCAAGAAGGCCCCGGCTCCCGCGCCCGCCGCCGCTGCTCCGGCCGCCGCCGCTCCCGCCGGCCGCACCGCCACCCCGGCCGCGGCCGACGACTCGGGCAAGCGCGGCACCGTGCAGAAGCTCCCGCGCCTGCGTCAGATCGTCGCGCAGCGCACCCGCGAGTCGCTGCAGATGTCGGCCCAGCTCACCCAGGTGTTCGAGGTCGACGTCACCAAGATCGCCCGCCTGCGCAACCAGGCGAAGAAGGCGTTCGAGGCGCGGGAGGGCGCGAAGCTCACGTTCCTGCCGTTCTTCGCCAAGGCCGCCATCGAGGCGCTCAAGGCCCACCCGGTGCTCAACGCGTCGATCGACGAGGAGCGCAAGGAGGTCACCTACCACGGTGCCGAGCACCTCGGTCTGGCGATCGACACGGAGCGCGGCCTGCTCAACGCCGTGATCCACAACGCCGGTGACCTGAACCTGTCGGGCATCGCCCACAAGATCGGTGACCTGGCCGCGCGGGCGCGGTCGAACAAGCTCACGCCGGACGAGCTGACCGGTGGCACGTTCTCGCTGACCAACCTGGGCAGCAACGGCGCGCTCTTCGACACCCCGATCATCCAGCAGCCGCAGGTCGGCATCCTGGGCGTCGGCGTCGTGAAGAAGCGCCCGGTCGTCCTGACCGACGAGGACGGCAACGACACCATCGCGATCCGCTCGATGATGTACCTCGCGCTCACCTACGACCACCGCCTGGTCGACGGTGCGGACGCGGGCCGCTTCCTCACGACGGTGAAGAACCGCCTGGAGGAAGGCTCGTTCGAGGCCGACCTCGGCCTCTGATATATCGCACATCGCTCGTAGCTGAAGGCCATCCTGGTTCGTCCGGGGTGGCCTTCAGCACATTTGCCGCCACTGTGCAGCGGCTGGTCGTCTGCGGAACGATTCAGGCATGCGAGTTGTCATCGCGGGATCGTCGGGCCTGATCGGAACGAGCCTGGTGGCGTCGATGCGCGCCGCCGGTCACGAGGTGCTGCGGCTGGTGCGCCGCAGGGCCGCCGCGCCGGACGAGCGCGGCTGGGACCCGTACGCCGGCCGCGTCGACGACGGCACGTTCGACGGCGTCGACGCCGTCGTCAACCTCTGCGGCGCGGGCATCGGCGACAAGCGGTGGGACGACGCGCGCAAGCAGGTGCTGCACGACAGCCGGATCGTGCCGGCGGAGGTGCTGTCGGCGGCGGTCGTCGAGCACGGGGTGCCGGTGCTGGTGAGCTCGTCGGGTGCGCACTTCTACGGCGACACCGGGTCGCGGCTCGCCGACGAGGACGCCCCGGCCGGGCACACGTTCATGTCGCGGCTGACCCAGCAGTGGGAGGCGGCGACGGCGGTGGCGCAGGAGGCCGGCGTGCGGGTCGTGCTGATGCGCACGGCCGTCGTCATCTCCCCCACCGGTGGGGTGTTCGGGCGGTTGAAGCCGGTGTTCCAGCTCTTCCTCGGCGGCAAGCTCGGGTCGGGTGAGCAGTACTTCCCGTGGGTGTCGCTGGACGACGTCGTCTCCGCCTACCGGTTCGTGGTCGAGCACGACGACGTCCGCGGGCCGGTCAACGTGGCCGGGCCGGCGCCGGTGACGAACGCCGAGTTCACCAGGGCCGTGGCGGCGGCGCTGGGCCGGCCTGCGCCGTGGTCGGTGCCCGCGTTCGCGCTGAAGGCGCTGCTCGGTGGCGAGATGGCGGAGGAGCTGCTGCTCACCGGACCGGGGCTGACGCCGAAGGTGCTGGAGAGCCGCGGGTTCACGTTCCTGCACCCGGCGCTGCCGGCGGCGTTGAACGCGGCGGTCGCATGACGCGCGCACTGGGCGCCGTGCTGGTGATCTCCTGGGTGTTGCTCGGACTGCCCGAGGTCACCGGGCTCGACGTGTGGGTGCACGACGCCCTGCCGCGGCCGGAGTGGCTGCGGGCGGTGGCGTTCGCGGTGAGCCTGGTGCTGGGGCCGACGATCGGGTGGGCGTTCGCGGCGGTGCTCGCCGTGCTGGCGTGGCGGCGGCGCGACACCCGGCTGTGGAAGGCGCTCGCGCTGCACGCGCTCTGCTCGGCGACGGTGCTGACGCGGTGGCTGTTCGACCGCGTCCGGCCGCTGGAGTACCACCTGCCCAGCTACCCGAGCGGGCACACGGTGGCGGTGGCGTCGGTGGCGTTCACGCTGGTGGTGCTGTTCCGCCGGGGTGTGCTGTGGGCGGTGCTCGCGGTGCTGGTGGCGGGCTTCGCGCGGATCGTGCTGGAGATGCACTGGGTGACCGACGTCATCGGCGCGGTGCTGGGTGTGACGGGGGTCGGCATCCTGGTCGGCCTCGCGCTGGGGTTGGTAACGTCGGTACGTGAACTCGTGCCGCACCTCGCCAGACCCCGTCGTCGTCCGTGAGCTGGGCCTCATCGACTACATGGCGGCGTGGGACCTGCAGAAGGAGATCGCGGAGGCGCGTGCCGGCGGTACCGGCCCTGACACGCTCCTGCTGCTCGAACACCCGCCGGTCTACACGTGCGGTCGGCGCACGCTCGACGAGGAACGGCCCGTCGGCGGCGACACCCCGGTCGTCGACGTCGACCGCGGCGGCAAGATCACCTGGCACGGCCCCGGCCAGCTCGTGGGCTACCCGATCGTCCGGCTGGCCGAGCCGATGGACGTCGTCGACTACGTGCGGCGCGTCGAGCAGGGCCTGATCGAGGTGTGCGACCGGCTGGGCGTGCACACCGGCCGGGTCGAGGGCCGCAGCGGCGTGTGGCTGCCCGCCGACGACCGCGGCCCGGAGCGCAAGGTCGCCGCGATCGGCATCCGCGTGCAGCGCGGCGTGACCATGCACGGCTTCGAGATCAACTGCAACGCGAGCCTCGACGCGTTCGGCGACATCATCCCGTGCGGCATCAAGGACGCGGGGGTCGCGTCGCTGTCGCACGAGCTCGGCCGCGACGTCACCGTCGCCGAGGTCCTGCCGCTCGCCCGTGACGCTGTGCTGGCCGCGCTCGACGGCACGCTCCCCCTGACGGACCGCACTTTGGCCCGCTCTGGACCCGTCGCTCCGGGTATCACCTTCGCTAGCATTCCGTAGCCCCGCGCGGGCCGCGGGTTTGCGGAGGAGGGTGCGTCGTGAAGCTTTCCCGACGCCAGTTGTTCACGGCTGCCGGTGTCACGGCATTCGCATCATCGGGACTGTGGGCGAGCACGGGCGCGGCGGCGGTGGCCGCGCCCGTGCGGGCCTGGAGCGGCGAGGTGCGCGTCGGTGACTGGGAGCAGTACTACCTGGGCCTCGACGGCGGAGCTCATCAGAGAGCACTCGATGTATTGGACATCGCACATCGCGACGGCGTCCGAGCTGACGAGCAGAACCTGATGGTGCCGGTCGAAGCCGTGCGCCGGGCTGCTCTGGAGCTCGGTGACCACGCGGCCGCCGACGTGCTGCGCGACCGGTTCGAGCTCGACTCGCCGTCGATGCTCGGGCGCGGGCTCACGCTCGTGCTCGGTCAGGGCGGCCTGGAGCAGCGCTACCTCGACGACCCCGGCCTGCAGCTGCGATATATCGGATACCGGTGGCGGTTCGCGAGCTACGTGCTGCCGATGCCGGCAGCAGTGCGCGCAGCTCTGAGCTGATGTCCCGTACGCGATATATGGGATATCAGGTGAGCTGTGGAGCTACGTCGGCGGCGATCTCGGTGATGTGGTCGAGGTCGGCCAGGTCCAGCACCTGCAGGTAGACGCGCTGGATCCCGGTCTGCTCGCGCCAGCGGCCGATGCGGTCGACGACCTCCGCCGGGCTGCCGGCGAGGCCGTCGGTCTTCAGCTCGTCAAGCTCGCGGTCGATGGCGGCGGCCCGGCGGGCGACCTCGGCGTCGGTGCGGCCGACGCACGCGACGAGCGCGACCGAACGGATGATCTCCGCCGGGTCGCGGTCGATCTCGGCGCAGGCGGCGTCGACGCGGGCGAACTGCTCGACCGCCTTGTCCATGCCGGTGAACGGCAGGTTGAACTCGGTGGCGTACGACGCGGCCAGCGCCGGGGTGCGGCGGGCGCCCGTGCCGCCGACCAGCACCGGGATCTGCTCCTGAGCGGGCTTGGGCAGCGCGGGCGAGTCGGTCAGCGAGTAGTGCCTGCCCTCGAACGAGAACGTGCCGCCGAGCGGTGTCTCCCAGAGGCCGGTGATGATGGCGAGCTGCTCCTCGTACCGCTCGAAGCGCTCCCCCAGCGCCGGGAACGGGATGCCGTAGGCGGTGTGCTCTGCCTCGTACCAGCCGGCGCCGATGCCGAACTCCACGCGGCCGCCGGACATCTGGTCGACCTGGGCGACGCTGATGGCGAGCGGGCCGGGGTAGCGGAACGTCGCGGCGGTCATCAGCGTGCCCAGGCGGATCGTCGACGTGTCCCTGGCCAGGCCCGCGAACGTGATCCACGGGTCCGTGGGACCGGGCAGGCCGTCGGCCGAGCCCATCTTCAGGTAGTGGTCGGAGCGGAAGAAGGCGCCGTAGCCGGCGTCCTCCGCGGTCCGCGCCACCCGGAGCAGGTCGTCGTAGCTCGCCCCCTGCTGGGGCTCGGTGAAGATGCGAAGTTCCACATCCCGAACCTAGTCGGCGGAGAAGCGCGGCGCAGGAACGGCGGCACCGTCCGGGGTGAACACCCCGCGCGCCACCAGGTGCGGGTGCGACGCCGCCTCCTCCAGCGACAGCACCGGTGTCACGCAGGCGTCGGTGCCGGCGAACACGTCGGCCCACTCGTCGCGGGTCCGGCTCAGGAACACCTCCGCGAACGCCTTGCGCAGCAACGGCCACCCGTCCCGGTCGAGCTGCGCGGGCAGGTCCTCGCCCGACAGCCCGAGCCCGGCCAGCAGCAGCGCGTAGAACTGCGGCTCCAGCGACCCCACCGCCACCGAACCGCCGTCCGCGCACTCGTAGAGCGAGTAGAACGGGCAGCCGCCGTCCAGCAGGTTCGCGTCGGGGGCGTCGGTCCACACCGACTGCGCCTTCATCGACCAGATCATCTGCGCGAGCGAGGCCACCCCGTCGACGATCGCCGCGTCGACGACCTGGCCGCGGCCGGTGCGCTGGCGTTCCCACAGCGCCGCCAGCACGCCCAGCACCAGGTACAGCGAGCCGCCGCCGAAGTCACCGACGAGGTTCAGCGGTGGTTTGCCGATGGCGTGCAGCACCCCGGTCACCGACAGGTAGTTGATGTCGTGCCCTGCGCGCTGGGCCAGCGGGCCGTCCTGGCCCCAGCCGGTCATCCGCGCGTAGACCAGACCGGGGTTGACCGCGAGGCAGTCGGACGGGCCGAGCCCGAGCCGTTCCAGCACACCGGGCCGGAAGCCCTCGACCACCACGTCGGCCGAGGCGATCAGCGACAGCACCTCGGACCTGCCCGAGGCCGACTTCAGGTCCGCGGTCACCGAACGCCTGCCGCGCAACAGGAAGTCGCGGGAGGCGTCCGGCACCACGGACAGGCCGCCGGACGGGCGCTCGACGCGCACGACCTCCGCGCCGAGGTCCGCGAGCAGCATCGCGCCGTGCGGACCGGGCCCGATGCCGCCGAACTCGACGACCCGCAGGCCCTGCAACGGGTTCATCAGGCCGCTTCGGCGACGGGCGCGTCGAAGGACAGCCGCGGGCCGAAGATGGCGCCCTGCGACTCGGCCAGGCCGCGCATCGCCTTGGCGTGGTTGCCGAAGTCCGGGTGCGCGAGCGCCGCGCGCAGGGCGTCCGCGCTCTCCCAGAGGGCGATGTTGATGTAGGAGGTCGGCTCGTCGAGCTGGCGCGACAGCGTGTACTTGACCAGACCGGGCTGGGCGCGCAGGAACTCGGCCGTGGAGTCGAAGGCCTTCTCGAACTCCTCGGGCTCGCCGGTGAGCTTGAAGCGGTTGACGAAGGTGATCATCGCGAGGCACTCCCCAATCGGACCGGACACCTGCGAAGACCATGCACACCGCGTCTTGAGACGTGCTCAAGGAACGCCCGCCAGGCTCGTCGGCATGCGCATCATCGATCTGTCTTCCCCCATTGACGCATCCGCGTACGAAGCGGACCCGGTGACGCACGAGGTGCTCACGGCCGCCCAGGGTGCCGAACACATGGCCGAGCAGCTGAAGGCGCGGCTCGGCATCGAGTTCGACGTCTCCGTGCTGCGGGACTCGGAGTTCCTGACGCTGGACCGGATCAGCCTCACCTCCCACACCGGCACCCACGTCGACGCTCCCAGCCACTACGGCTCGAAGACCACCTACGGCACCGGCGTCCCGCGCCACATCGACGAGATGCCGCTGGAGTGGTTCCACAACCCCGGCGTGAAGCTCGACGTGCGCGGCCACGGCACCGGCGTCATCGGCCCCGAGGTGCTGGAGAAGGAGTTCGCCCGCATCGGCTACACGCCCAAGCCGATGGACGTCGTCATCCTCGACACCGGTGCTGCCGAGCACGCGGGCACCCAGACCTACTTCACCGACTACACCGGGCTCGACGGCCCTGCCACGAACCTGTTGCTGGACCTCGGGGTCAAGGTGATCGCCACCGACGCGTTCAGCCTCGACGCGCCGTTCCCCGACATCGTGAAGCGCTACCTGGCGACCGGGGACGAGGGCGTGCTGTGGCCCGCGCACTTCGCCGGCCGCGACCGCGAGTACTGCCAGATCGAACGCCTCGCGAACCTGGACGCGTTGCCGGACTTCGGTTTCACCGTCGTCGCGTTCCCGGTGAAGATCAAGGGTGCCGGCGCGGGCTGGACGAGGGCCGTCGCCCTTCTCGACGACTAGCTCTCAAGTGAGAGCTGAATCACCATACCTACCGTGAAAGGTATGGAAAACAACGAAATATGGCCACCGGAGAACGAAGACCACATCGTCCGCGGGATCGACTGAACGCCGCCAAAGGGCCGCCCTTCCCCCAGGAGTCACTCCGGGAGAGGGCGGCCCTTTACGTCTTGGGAACCGTTGTCACGCGAGGCGGGCGCGGGCGGTCTCGACGGAGTCCGCGGCGTCCAGCAGCGGCAGCACGGCCGAGGCGCCCGACCGGACGGCCTTCGTGCGCCGCGCGAACGACGTCAGCGTCTGCCCGGGACCGGCCTCCACCAGCAGCACGTCGTGCATCGCCACGAGCTCGTTCAGCGCCGGCCCGAAGTACACGGCGTCGGTCAGCTGCCGCGTCCAGAACCGCGCGGACGACGCGTCGGCCTCGGTCATCAGCTTGCCCGTGTACCCGGAGTAGAGCGGCAGCCGCGGCGCGCGCGGGGACACGGTCCACGCGGCCAGCGCCTCGTCGACGGCGGGCTGCATCGCCGGGCTGTGGAACGGGGTCGTGGCCGGCACGGTGACGACGACGTACTCATCGGCCTCCAGCCTCGCCCGCACCCGCGCGAGCGGTTCGTCGGGCCCGGCCAGCATCGTCTGCCGCGCCGAGTTCACCGCGGCGATGGCAACGTCGCCCTCCAGGTACGGCAGCAGGTCGGCCTCGGAGGCGGCGACGGCGAGCATCCCGCCGGACGGGATCGACACCGCCGACACGACCCGGTCGCGCACCAGCGACACGGCATCGGGCAGCGTGAACACCCCGGCCAGGGTCGCCGCGACGACCTCGCCGGCGGAGTGCCCGATCAGCGCGACCGGTCGCACGCCCCACGACAGGACCAGGCGCCCCAGCGCGTAGTCGACCGCGTACAGCAGCGGCTGCGCGCGGGACACGTGGTCGATGTCGTCGCCGGCGAGCCAGTCCGCGCAGGCCACCGACCCGACCTCGCCGAACAGCTCGACCACCTCGTCGACGGCCGCGGTGAACACCGGTTCGGTGCCGTACAGCGACGCCGCCATCCGCGGGTACTGCGACCCCTGCCCGGGAAACATCAGTGCTACGTCCACAGAAAGCCTCCAGAAAAGCGACAGGGGCCGCGAGGAAGACCTCACGACCCCTGTGCGGGTGACATCACCTGTACTCGCGGACCACCATGGCGGAGTTGAAGCCGCCCTTGCCGCGCCCGAGCACCAGAGCGGCCTTCACCTTGCCGTGCCGCGCCTCGTTCATCACGAGGTCGATCTCGTACTCCGGCACCGGGTTCTCGACGTTGACGGTCGGCGGGATCGCGCTCCAGTAGATGGAGAGGATCGCCGAGGCCACGTCCAGGGACCCGCCACCGGCGAAGAGGCGGCCGGTCATGGTCTTCGGCGCCGTCACCGGCACGCCGTACGGCCCGAAGATGGCCTTGATCGCGTCGGCCTCCGCCTTGTCGAGCTCCGGGATGCCCGCCGCGTCGGCGAACACCACGTCGATCTCCGAGGCGTCCATGCCGGCGTCGCGCAGCGCCAGCTCGGCGGCGCGCTTCAGCCCCGGCTCCCGCGACGGCATCTTCGAGTCGAACGTCGAGGCGTACCCGACGATCTCGCCGTAGATGCGCGTCCCCGGCCGTCCCGCCGCCGACTCCGGCGTCTCGACGACCATGATCGCACCGCCCTCACCGGCGACGTACCCGGAGGCGTCGCGGTCGAACGGCAGGTAGGCGCGCTTCGGGTTGTTGTTGCGCGACAGGCAACCCGACGCCTGGTGGGCGACCCACGCCCACGGGCACAGCGAGGAGTCCATGCCGCCGGTCAGCGCGAGCTGCACGCCCTTGCGCAGCTGCCGGCGGGCGTGACCGATGGAGTCGATGCCACCGGCCTGCTCGGACACCACGACCGCGCCGGGACCGCGCGTGCCGTGCCGGATGGAGATCTGCCCCGTGTTGACCGCGTAGAACCACGCGAACGACTGGTACGCCGAGACGTACTCCGGGCCCTGGTGCCACAGCTTCTGCAGTTCGCGCTGCCCGAACTCGTACCCGCCCGCCGTCGCCGCGGTGATCACCGCGATGTCGGTGTCGGGGATGTCGTTCGGCTGCACACCCGCACCACGCAACGCCCAGTCCGTGCCGACCAGTGTCAGCCGCGTCATGTGGTCCGTCTGCGGCAGCAGGCGACCCTGCAGGTGCCGCCCTGCCTCGAAGCCGGGCACCTCGCCGGCGATCTTCGCCCAGTAGTTCGCGCTGTCGAACCGGGTGATCGGCTTGATCGCCGCCTCACCGTGCAGGGTCGCCCGCCAGTACGCGGTCGGCCCCAATCCGTTCGGCGACGCGATGCCGATTCCCGTCACCACCGCCCGAGTCACCGGCCTGCCCCTTCCACCTTCTTGAGCACCATGGCGCTCTGGAACCCACCGAAACCACTGCCCACGGTCAGGAGCGTGTCGACCTTCTTCTCACGCGCCACCAGTGGCGTGTAGTCGAGGTCGCACTCCGGGTCCTGCTCGTGGAGGTTCGCCGTCGGCGGGATGAGGTCCTGCTCGAACGCCAGCAGCGAGCCGACGATCTCCAGGGACCCGATCGCACCCAGCGAGTGCCCGATCATCGACTTGAAGCCGGAGACCGGGGTCTTGTAGGCGTGCGCACCGAGAGAGCGCTTGAACGCCGCTGTCTCGTGCAGGTCGTTCTGCTTGGTGCCCGACCCGTGCGCGTTGATGTAGCCGACGTCCGTGGCGTCCGACCGTGCCTGCTTCAGCGCGATGTTGATGGCGTCGGACATCTCGATGCCCTCGGGGTGCAGGCCCGTCATGTGGTAGGCGTTGCACCGCGAGGCGAAGCCGGCGACCTCACCGTAGATGTGGGCGCCGCGGGCACGGGCGTGCTCCAGCTCCTCCAGCACGATGATCGCGCAACCCTCGCCCAGCACCAGGCCGTCGCGGGTCTTGTCGAACGGCCGGCACGCCGTTGTCGGGTCGTCGTTGCGGGTGCTGGACGCGCGGATCACGTCGAAGCACACCACGGTGATCGGGGAGAGCGGGGCCTCGGTGCCGCCGGTGACGACGACGTCCGCGGAGCCCTCCATGATCAGCTCGGCCGCGTAGCCCACCGAGTCGAGACCGGAGGTGCAGCCCGTGGAGACCACGGACACCGGCCCCTCGGCACCGACCGTCCACGCCAGCTCCGTCGCCATCGAGGACGGCGTGAAGTAGTCGTAGAGGTGCGGGACCGCGTAGGACTGGTCGACCTCCCAGTACTTGCCCCGGTCGGAGCCGACGATGAACTCGCGCTCCAGCGAGGTCGTGCAGCCGACTGCGGTGCCGAGCGAGACACCGATGCGGCCGGGGTCGAGCTGGTCGAACTCGATGCCGGAGTCGGACATCGCCTCACGACCCGCGACGACCGCGAACTGCGCGGCCCGGTCGAGCCGGCGGATCTCCTGCGGCGTCAAGCCTTCGCGCACTGGGTCGAAATCTGCTTCCCCCGCCATGCGGGAGCGGTACGGAGACGCGTCGAAGTGCGTGATGTTGCGAGTCGCCGTACGCCCTTCGGACAGCAGTTTCCAATACGCCTTCGTTCCGATGCCACCAGGTGCGACCACGCCCACCCCGGTGATGACGGCGCGACGACTCATCGGACACCTCCAATCGCCTTCTGTGCGGACACGGTCTGCTCCAATCTCGGACAGGGCACGGGAGCGACACCTGTTTCTGCCGAATGAACCGATGGTGAAACGGCCCGATCGAGGCCACCTCGAACGACGGCGTAGGACCCCTGTACGAGGCCGGCCCCCGCATCGGCCGCGAACAGCTGCTTCGCGGCCGCCGCGCCGTCGTCGTGACAACCAAATCCAAGGGGCACACCGGTTTCCGCGACCGAGGAGATGATCTCGCCGATCTGGTCCGGCCACAGCTTGCCCGCTGTGTCGTGCAGCAACACGGTTTCCGCCCCAGCCTCCGCGGCCGACAGCACGACCTCCAACGCGTGTTCGGGGTCGGTCAGCCAGCCGTCGAAGAAGTCCCGCGCCTCCACGACCACTCGTCGTTCGGCGCGCACGAGCTGACGCACGGCGTCCCGGACCACCGAAATGCCGTGCCCTTGGACAACCACCGCCACCGCGGGTGTTTCCGCGGCCAGCAGTGCGTCGAGGTCCTCCGCACCGCCCGACGCGATGAGGGTGGCGATCCGCAACCGGAGCTCGACGGCCGCCCGGCGGTAGAACGACCGGGTGGGTCTTCCTCCGTCGACGAACGCGACGCCGAGCGCGTCGAGGCGCCGCACCGCGACCAGCCCGTCCGAGGTGGACCGGCCGGCGCGGCGCAGCGAGATGTCGTAGAGCTCCATCTAGAACCCCGACAACAGCACTCGGGAGGCCTCGATCTCGTACGCGCAGTGCCCCACGTCGGAAGGGCAACCCCTGCGCTGGTGCTCGACCGCGGCCTTCTCCAGGTACGTGGAGACCACGTAGAGCCCGTTGCGGCTCGCAGCGCGTGCAGCGGCGGTGAGCAAGTCCGCGCCAGCCAACCTCATCACGTCACCCCTGTCATCCGTTCTCGGCGAATTCCTTCGCGTGCCGGAGGGTCGTGAGGCTGTTGGTGCCCAGCGCGTGGCGGATCAGCTCTCGGGCGCGCTCGATCGTCCCGTCCGCTCCCAGCACCTCGGGAACTACCTCGGACCGGATGACGACCGTGTGGTGCGAGGTCGCCTCGATCCCGGCCTCGACACCGTCGCCGATGTCGCGGAACGTCCACCGGCCGACGTGCGCCGCCATGATCGGCGGCGTGTGCGTCTGCTTGTAGACGATGCCGTCGTACGGGGTGCAGACCCGCACCGAGTGCGTGGTGTGGATCGACCCGTCCGGGCTGCGCGTGTCCATCTCCATGGACTGCACACCGGTGACGGCCTCCGTGAGGTCCAGCCGGGCGACGTGCGGCAGGCGCTGCGGCCACAGGTCCGACCGGTACAGGAACTCGTAGACGTCCTTGCGGCTCGCGTGGATCGTGATGCTGTCGGAGAACGACAGCACCAGCTTGTCGTAGTCGTCGCCGTACTCGGCCGCCCGCTTGAGGGCGGCGAGCTCGGCGTCGCTGTTGTTGTTGACGGCGGTCAGGATGAGGTCGACCGCCTCGGGCTGCGCCGCGGTGAAGTGGTGGAGCAGATCGACCCGGGTCGCCGAGTCGGCGATCGGGACGATCCGCCACTCCCCACCCATCGTCTTCACCGGTGCGGCAGAGCGCTCCTGCTGGAACTCGATGCGCAGGTTCGCCGGGTCCAGCTCACGGCGGGACGTCCACGTGCGCACGTCACCGTTGGCGAAAGCGTGCAACCGCAACCGCTCGGTCGAGCCGTCCCGTTCGAACACCTCGGCGTGCACCGTGGGTCCGAAGATGTACGGCCAGGTCGTCACGTCCGCGACCAGGTCGTACACCACCTTGGCGGGAGCCCCGATCATGACCGTGTGCGTGGTGGTGTGCGTCATGTCCGTCTCCGTATCCGAGTCGCCGGCGTCAGGCCGCGATCTGCCCGTTGACCTTGTCCAGCAGCTGACGCGGTGTCTCCAGGTACGCCATCTCGTCGTCGGCGATGGCGACCCCGTGCTTGCGCTTGATCAGCGCGACCGTCTCCAGCAGGGCGAGCGAGTCGAAGCCCAGCTCGAGGAACGGGATGTCGAGAATGTCCTGGCCCTGCTTGAACGAGTCGTCGTCGCCCGCGGCCTCGTTGAGGATCTCCTTGAGGCCCTCGATGCTCAGTGCGCTCACGGCTAGCTTCCTTTCCTCCAGCGGGCGGTTTCCGCGCGCCCACCAGTGAGGTTGCCAGCGCGCGGCTGTGCACCGCTGGAGATGTCCTCGAAGAAGTTGTTGCCGCACAACGAAAAACGGCCCCCGTCACAGGGTGACGGGGGCCGTTGGAACGACACTCAGGCCAGAAGTCGTTGCAACTGGCGGGTTTCCGCGCTGTCCAGCCGCGGGTCGGACGTGAGGATGGCGTGCTGCAGCCCCTGCAGCCGGGACGAGGGCTCGACGCCGAGCTCCTCGATCAGGGTGTTGCGCAGCGCCTTGAACGCGTCCAGCGCCTGCCACTGCCGGCCGGCCCGGAACAGCGAGATCATGTACTGCGCGCACAGGTTCTCGTTCATCGGGTTCTGCACGGTCAGCACGGACAGCTCGCTCAGCAGCGACTTGTGCCTGCCCAGCCGCAGCTCGGCGTCGATGCGCGCCTCGAGCACGCCCAGCCGGGCCTCCTCCAGCCGCACGACCTCGATGCTCAGCGGCATGCCGGGGCGCACGTCGACGACGGCCGGGCCGCGCCACATCTCCAGCGCCTGGCGCAGCAGCCGGGACGCGGAGGCGAAGTCCTCGACCTCGCTCGCCTGCTGGCCGGCGCGGGCCAGGCGTTCGAACTCGTGCACGTCGACGGCCTCCTCCGGCACGTCGAGCAGGTAGCCGCCGTACCGGGTGACCAGCACCTCCTTCGCGGCGTTCGCACCGTCGGCGGAGAGTGCGTCGCCGATGAGCTTGCGCAGCTGCAGGACGTAGGTCTGCAGGGTGGTGCGCGCACTGCGCGGCGGCCGGTCGCCCCAGAGCTCCTCGATGAGGGTCGGGACGGACACGACCTGCCCGGAGTGCAGCGCGAGCAGCGCCAGGACCTGCCGCGGCTTGGCCGCGGTGGGCGTCACCGAGCGACCGTTCACCTTGGCCTCGACGGGCCCCAGGACCTTGATCTGCATCGCGACCCCTCCTTCGGTTCCGAGCACACCGTTAGTCTGCTCGGCCCAACGCGCGGGCGTTAGTGCGGAGGTCCCCGATCTCAGATGAGTTCGACCCGTGACGGGTATGAAAACTTCATACCGCTGCGCATTAGCCGGTAACTACCGACCCATTACCGCAGGTCCGCATGATTACCCACATCAGCCGACTCGCAAACATCGGAGATGCAGATGTCCGCCACCGCCACCGTGGAGCACCTGGCTTCCGTCAGTCCCGCCACCGACGACTCCGACGACATGAAGATCTACCAGTTCGACCGTGAGGCCTCGATGGACATCATCATCTGGAGCTGCTGCAGCAGCGGCACCTGCGTCGTCGGCAGCCAGTACACGGCCTACGACGAGGTCCTCGCGGCATGAGACACGAGCTGGCCGAACCGGGCGACGAGAAGATCGGTTTCAAACGACACCTCCAGCCGCAGATCGTGCGCGGTGAGGCGGTGTACCTGATCGGCGAGTCAGGGGTGACCGCTGTTGCGGGGACCCACGTCGAAACGCTCGCCCACCTCCTCGACGGCACCCGCGACCTCGCGGGCCTGCTGCGCGACGTCCCCGCCGAACTGACCGCCGACAAGGTGGCGCGCATGCTCGAGCGCCTCACCGCCGCCGGCCTGATCAGCAGGCGGGGCGGCCAGGACGGTTCGGCCGGCACCGAGGCCGCGCTCGCCTACTGGGACGCGGCGGGCCTCGACCCGTGTGACGCGGTGGCGGCGACGACGACGTCGCTCGTCTCCGTGGTCGCGGTCGGCGACATCGACCACGAGCCGCTCGAACGGGCGTTGCAGCGCAACGGACTCGCGATCACCCCGGGCGGTGGTGACCTGACCGTCGTCGTCTGCGCGGACTACCTGGCACCGGAGCTGCGCGAGATCGACGCGGCCCACCGCGCCGCGGGCATCCCGTGGCTGCTGGTCAAACCGGTCGGCGCGCAGGTGTGCGTGGGCCCGTTCTTCACCCCCGGCGACGGGCCGTGCTGGCGCTGCCTGGCCGTGCGGCTGTCGGCCAACCGCAAGGCGGAGGCCCACATCCGGGCCCGCTGCGGGCAGACCGGTCCCGCGCCGCGCCCGGCCATCGGGCTGCCGTCGCTCGTGCACATGGCGCTGGAGACCGCCGCGGTCGAGGCCACCAAGTGGCTCGCCGGCCTGCGGCCACCCGAGCAGCGGTCCATCTGGAGCTACGACAGCCTGACCATGAAGGTCACCCAGCACGAGGTTCGGGCCCGCCCGCAGTGCCAGGGCTGCGGTGACCCCGGGATCGTCGCGCGCAGGACGTTCGAGCCGGTCGAGCTGTTCAGCCGCGTGAAGCGCTCCTGCGACGGTGGCGGCCACCGGTCGTCGTCGCCGCAGGAGGTGCTCGACACCTACCGGCACCTGGTCGGCCCGGTCACCGGGATCATCAAGGAGATCCGGCGCAACGAGACGGGGCCCGCGTTCTTCAACTCCTACCAGTCCGGCACGAACATCGCCGCGGCCGGCGAGGGCCTTGAGGGCCTGCGGTCGGCGTTGCGCGCGGACAGCGGCGGCAAGGGCGTGACGCCGCTCGACGCCGAGGTCGGCGCGCTGTGCGAGGCAGTGGAACGCCGCAGCGGCGCGTACTTCGGCGAGGAGGCCGCGGTCCGCGGCAGCTACCGCTCGCTCGGCACCGCCGCGCTGCACCCCGACGCGGTGCAGCTCTACCACCCCCGCCAGTACGCGACCCGGCAGGAGTGGAACGCGGACCACTCGTCGTTCCAGCACGTCACCGCCCCGTTCGACGAGGACGAGGTGATGGACTGGACGCCGCTGTGGTCGCTCACCGGTCAGCGCCACAGGTTCCTGCCCACCGGCCTGCTCTACTTCGGCGCCCCCTGTCCGCCGAGTGTCACGTCCAACTCCAACGGCTGCGCCGCGGGCAGCAGCGTGGAGGACGCGGTGCTGCAAGGCCTGCTGGAACTCGTGGAACGCGACGCCGTGTCGATCTGGTGGTACAACCGCACGCCGGTGCCGGGCATGGACCTGGACGCGTTCGGCGACCCGTGGATCGACGAGCTGCGCGCGGTGCACGCGGGCCTGGGCCGTGAGGTGTGGCTGCTCGACGTCACCTCCGACCTCGGCGTGCCCACCATGGTCGCGGTGTCCCGCCGCACGAGCGGGCCGCGCGAGGACATCATGTTCGGCTGCGGCGCGCACCTGGACCCGCGGCTGGCCGCGCGCCGGGCGCTCACCGAGCTCAACCAGTGCATGCCGATGGTGTGCGACCCGGTCGACATGTGCCGGTTCGACGTCGACATGCGGCGCTGGTTCGAGACCGCGCGCCTGGCCGAGCAGCCCTACCTGGCACCGGACCCGGACGTACCGGCCCGCGCACCGCGGTTCCACACCTACGTCCACCGGCCGGACCTGCTCGACGACATCCGGGCGATCCAGGACGTGCTGGAGGCGAAGGGCATGGAGCTGCTCGTGCTCGACCAGACCCGTCCCGACGTGGGACTCCCGGTGGTGCGGGTGGTCGTGCCGGGACTGCGGCACTTCTGGTCGAGGTTCGCTCAAGGGCGGCTCTACGACGTACCTGTACAACTGGGACGACTGGCCCGGCCCAGGAGTTACGACGAGCTCAACCCGATTCCCTTGTTCATGTGAGCACCTTGCAGAGCGGAGGCGCCGTGGTGACCACGCAGTCGCACGTCCCGTCCGGGCGCCCGCTGTGGTCGCTGCTGGAGGACGCCTTCGTGGACGAGGGGAGCGAGACGCTGACCGTGCACGGCCGGTGGGGCGCCATCGAGCTCGCGGACACCAGTCCGCTGGTGCGCGAGGCGCTGCACCGGATGAGCCTCGGACCGGTCGCGCTGGAGAACATCTCGGCGCTGCACGACAACTTCGTGCGCTGGAAGACCGGTTCGGGGCCGTGCCTGATCTGGCGCAAGCTCAAGAGCACGCTGGACCAGCTGGGCGGCTGCGTCGTGCCGTCGCTCGGGCTGAACGACGGTGCCGGCCCGATCCTGTCCGTCGTGGCGGTGACCGGTGACGCGGTGTTCACGCTCCCGCACCTCGGTGAGCGCGCGGTCGTGGGCGTGCGGCCGGGCACCGAGATCGAACGGCTGAACGGCGACCAGGCCCTGGCGTGCCCCGGTCAGCCCTACCAGGTGATCCTGCACAGCGCGCCGGCCACCGAGATCACGAAGGCCCTGCTCGCCGCCGACAGCACCGTCGTGGAGGTCGCGGAGGCGCTGCAGGTCGACGCGGAGCTGGTCGCCGACGTCGTCGCCTACCTGGCCGGTGCGGGGCTCGTGGTCGCGACAGAGGGCTGAACGGGTCATGTTGCTCCGATCGGCGAGCCGGAACCCGGGACCCGCACAGGTCCCGCCCGTATCATGGCCGCGTCCCGAACCTCGTGTGGGAGCCGCTGTGACGCAACGACTGGAACGCTCATCGGTGTCCCGTCGTCTGGCGTACGTCGTCATCAGCGTGGTCTTCGCCAACTACCTGGGCAACGCGTTCATCTCCGTCCTGCAGACCGGTGTGGAGCCGGCGTGGACCGCGGGTGCGCTCGCCTGCCTGCTCGCCATCGGGTTCCTGCAGCTGCGGGTGTTCTCCCGGCCGAGCGCGAACCTGCGTTCCGGCAAGGCCTACCTGGCGCTCGGGGCGATGGCGGCGCTGGTGTACGCGCCGATGCCGCTGCTGCACTCCGCCTGGGCCGGCATGCCGGGGTTCTTCGCGGGCAGTGCGCTGCTGGTGCTGCCCGGCCGGGTGCGCTGGGTCGTCTTCGGCGTGGTCGCGCTCAGCAACGGCGCGATCCAGGCCGCCTACGTCGACAGCCCCTCCTCGCTGGCCTACTACGTGCTGTCACCGCTGGTCGCGGGCCTCGTCGTGTACGGCTTGTCACGGCTCCCGTCGCTGGTCAAGCAGCTGGAGACGGTCCGGTCCGAGCTCGCGGAGCTCGCCGTGTCGCAGGAGCGGCTGCGGTTCGCGCGGGACCTGCACGACCTGCTCGGGTTCAGCCTGTCGGCGATCACGCTGAAGGTGGAGCTGGCGCGCAGGCTGATCGGCGAGCAGACCGAACGGGCGTTGCGCGAGCTGGCCGAGGTGCTGGGCATCGCCCGCGAGGCGCTGGCGGACGTTCGTGCGGTGGCGTCGAGCTACCGCGAGCTGTCGCTGGCCGACGAGATCGAGTCGGCGCGGTCCGTGCTCACCGCGGCGGGCGTCGCGACGACCATCGAGACCGACCTCGCCGAGCTGTCCCCGCGCTCCCGGACCGTGCTCGCCACGGTGCTGCGCGAGGGCGTGACGAACCTGCTGCGGCACAGCGAGGCCACCCGCTGCACCATCACCGTCTCCGGGACGGGGCCGGTGGTGTCGATCGACATCGTCAACGACGGCGCCCCCGCCGAGGTGGGCACCGACCGCGGCAGCGGCCTGGCGAACCTCGCCACCCGCGCCACGGCGATCGGCGGGTCGCTGCGCGCCGAGGTGGACGCCGGCACCCACCGGTTGCACGCCGAGGTGCCGGCCGAGCCGCGGCCGGAGGAACCGTCGCGGACCCGCAGGTTCGCCGGAACGCCGATGGCGACCCGGTTCGCGCAGGTGCTGTTCACGGCGGTGGTGGTCGGCTACGGCCTGATGTCGCTCGCGCAGGTGGCGTTCGACCTGCCGCGCATCGGGCTGCCGGGCATGGCGGCCGAGGTGCTCGGCACCGCGGGCGTGGTCGGGCTGGTCGTGGCGGTCGTGGGCCGTCCGCACAAGCGGCTGAACCTCGCGAGCACCGTCGCCGTGCTCGCCGGCCTGGCCGTCTGCGTGTACGTGCCGGTGCTGCTGTACGGGAACGCGCTGATGAGCGTGCCGGGCTTCCTCGCGGGGTCGGCCGCGCTGCTGCTCCCCCGCCCGTACGGCTGGGCGGCGTTCCTCGCGGTCGTCGGCGGCCAGTACTTCGTCTACACCGCGACCGGGTTCACCGGTGCCTGGGTGGCGTACGGCATCATCGCCGCGACGAACCACGGACTGGTGCTCTACGCGTTGACCCGGCTGCGGTCGATGGTGACCGAGCTGCACGAGGCGCGCGAGGAGCTGGCCACGGCGGCGGTCGCCCAGGAACGGCTGCGGTTCGCACGCGACCTGCACGACCTGCTCGGCTACAGCCTCTCCGCGATCACGCTGAAGAGCGAGCTCACGCACCGGCTGGTCACCCTCGACCCCGGCCGGGCCCGGCAGGAGCTCTCCGAGGTGCTGGAGATCTCCCGGCAGGCGCTCGCGGACGTGCGGTCGGTGGCGCTGAGCTACCGCGAGCTGTCGTTCGACGAGGAGACCCAGTCGGCGCAGGCGCTGCTGACCGCGGCCGACATCGCGGTCACCGTGCGGATCGACGCGTGCGACAAGCTGCCCAAGGACGTGAAGGTGACGCTCGCGACCGTGCTGCGCGAGGGCGTGACGAACCTGCTGCGGCACAGCAAGGCCGAGCACTGCGAGATCGTGCTGTCGAGCTCGCCGGAGCTGGTGCGGATGGACATCGTCAACGACGGCATCCCGGAGACGGCGTGCAGGTCGCGGGACGGCAGCGGCATCGGCAACCTCACCACCCGCGTCCGCGCGCTCGGCGGTGACCTGCACGCGGGCCTGCTGCCCGACCAGAAGTTCCGGTTGCGCGCGGAGATCCCGCTGCCGGTCAGCTGAGGCGGCCCGCCGCTCGGTCTCCCGTCGTTCGGCACCTGATCACCTCGGCCACCGCGGCCGCACCGGAACGAGCGGACATGCGATCGGCGGGTGACCTGCGTGCAGGTCACCCGCCGAGGACAGCGCGTCTACTGGAAGCTCACCGGGGTCCGGCTGCCGGTCACAGCATCTCCAGGACCGCGCAGCCCCAGCTGTAGCCGGCGCCCACGCCGAACATGACGATCCGCTGACCGGACGTCGCCTTGCCGCTCCGCACCAGGTGGTCGAGGCTCGCGAACTGGTCACCGGCGCCGAGGTGCCCGACCGTGCGGCTCCACTCCCACGTGGTGCGCTCCGGTTCGAGGTCGTAGGGGCGCAGGTAGTTCACGTCGAGCCGGCGGCGGCCGAAGTGCGGCAGGATCACCCAGTCGGCGTCGCCGAGCTTCATGTCGGCGTCGGCGAGCGCCTCCTCCACGACCCTGGCCTGACCGGCGTTGGCCTTGTTGATGCCGTAGGACAGGCCGAACTCGCGGCTGAACGTGTGCTTGGCCTCCTCGAAGTCCACCGGGATGCGGTGCGAGAACGGCGCCAGCCCGAACGGCACGTCGCCGCGGTGCAGCGGTTCGAGGTCGGAGTCGGCGTTGATGGCCAGCGAGAGCACCTGCGCGAACCCGCCCCTGCTGGTCAGCACGATCGCGGAAGCGCCGTCGCCGTACGGGGTGCCCGGGTCGGTGCGCCACCGGTCGATGCCGGGCAGGCAGAAGCGGTCCGACGTGGTCAGCAGGGCGTCGCGGCCCGGTCGTGCCGCCAGGTAGGACACCGCGAGGTCCAGCGCGGCCATGCCGCCGTTGGACATCTGCCGGATCTCCAGCGCCAGACAGGAGTTCCTGACCGTCTCGCGCTGGATGTAGGAGCCGACCGGCCACAGGTCCTGGCCCTGGTGGTAGGTGGTGGCGTGCAGGATGAGGTCGATGTCGGCCGGTCCCGACCGGCCCCGTTCCAGCGCGACCTGGGCGGCGGCGACCGCCATCTCGGCCGCCGACTCGGTCGGGGACACGGCCACCGACTCGACGTCCGTGCGCGCGACGAGCTTCGGCTCGCACTCCCCCGACGCGATCGCGTCCGCGACCGACAGCGTCGCGGGCAGGCGCACCCCGCTGCCACTGACGAAGATGTCCTTCACTCGCACCGCGGTCAGACCTCCTTCAGCGCGCGGGCGACCCGCACGACGCGTTCTGCCTGCACCCCGGCCGCCCGCAACGTCACGTCGCAGACCGGCCGGTTGTCCGCACCCAGCACGTGGGACGTGCCGTAGGGGTTGAAGTCGCCACCGGGCGGCACGATGATCCCGCCGAAGTGGCAGACCATGTTGTAGATCGACACCAGCGTGGTCTCCATGCCGCCGTGGGTGCTGCCGCCCGAGGTGAACGCGCTGTAGACCTTGTTCGCGAGCAGGCCGCTGAACCACGCGGGCCCGAGGGTGTCGATGAACTGCTTGAGCTGCGCCGAGACGTTGCCGAAGCGGGTGGGCGTGCCGAGGATGACGGCGTCGGCCCACAGCACGTCGTCGACGGCCGCGATCGGCACGTCGGCGGTGTCGAGCAGGTGCGCCTTCCAGGCGGGCCGCGACTCGACGACCGTGGCGGGCGCCAGCTCCGCCGCGCGCACCAGCCGCACCTCAGCGCCGTGCTTCTCCGCCGTCTCGACCATCTCCGTGGCCAGCCGGTGGATCGTTCCCGTCGAGGAGTAGTACACGACTGTCACGTTGACGCTGCGTTCCATGGCGCATCCCTTCGCAAGGCAGCTGTCCTCACCCTTGCCGGGTGGCCTTGATGTGGCGTGGAGCGCGACATGAACGCCGGGGGATATGGTGTCGCGCGGAGGGGCGCGATGATCAGGGTTCTGCTCGCGGAGGACATGCACATGGTGCGCGGTGCTCTCATCGCGCTGCTCAACCTCGAACCGGACATCGAGGTCGTGGCCGAGGTGAGCTCCGGCGACAAGATCGTGCCGGCGGTGCGGCAGCACGGCCCGGACGTCTGCGTGATCGACATCGACCTGCCGATCCTCGACGGGCTGAGTGCCGCGGCGACGATCCGCGAGTCGATGCCACAGGTCAGGACGTTGATGCTGACCTCGCTCGGCCGGCCGGGGACGTTGCGGCGGGCGTTGGCGGCCAGGGTGGACGGTTTCCTGCTGAAGGACGCGCCGCCCGGTGAGCTCGCCGACGCGATCCGCCGCGTCGCCGCGGGGGAACGGGTCGTGGACAGCCAGCTGGCACTGGCCGCGTGGGACCGCGGCGAGTGCCCGCTCACCGACCGCGAGCTGGAGGTGCTGCGGCTCGCGGCCAACGGTGCCGACGCGCCGGACATCGCGACCGCGCTGTCGTTGTCGGTCGGCACGGTGCGCAACTACCTGACGACGACCATGACCAAGCTCAACGCCCGCAACCGGGTGGACGCCATCCGCATCGCCGACGACGCCGGCTGGCTGTGACGGGTCCGCGGACGGCACGGCTCACGCCGCCCGCTGCAGGCTGCCGCGCAGGTCGAACCCGGGCCGCGCGACGATCTCGGGGGTGAGGGTGTTGCCGCCCTCGAGGACCCTGCGGGCCATGATGAAGTCGATCGGCTTGTTGTAGGCCTCGACACCGACCAGCTTGTCGCCGCGGAAGCAGAACACCGAGAACCGGCCCTCCGCGGGGTCGCCGACGGTGACCGCGCGGTCGTGGCCCTCGGTGAGGCCCGCGATCTGCAGCTTCACGTCGTACTGGTCGCTCCAGAACCACGGCAGCGCGGTGTAGGGCTCGGCGCTGCCCAGGATCGCCCCGGCCACGCAGGTGGCCTGGTCGGTGGCGTTCTGCACGGACTCCAGGCGGGTGAGCCCGCCGGTGAGCGTGCTGGCGAACCGGGCGCAGTCACCGACGGCGTGCACGCGCTGGTCGACGGTGCGCAGGTGCGCGTCGACCACGATGCCGTTGTCGGTGGCGAGCCCGGAGCGCTGCGCGACCTCGGTGTTGGGCAGGACGCCGATGCCGGCGACGACCAGGTCGGCCACCAGCACCGTGCCGTCGGTCAGCTCGACGAGGCCCTCCCGGACGGCGGCGACGCCCCGGCCGGTCAGGACCTGCACGCCCTCCGACCGGTGCCGGTTGACGAGCTGCCGCGCGGTCTCCGGTGTGACGGCGCGCTGCATCACCTGCGGCTGCGTCTCGACGACGGTCACCTCGTGGCGCAGCTTGCGCACCACGGCGGCGAGCTCGAGGCCGATGAACCCGCCGCCGATGACGACGACGTCGAGCCCGACCTGCCCGTCGAGCCGCTGCCGGAGCACGTCCGCGTCGGCGACCGAGCGCAGGTTCAGCACGTGCTCGGCGCCGGGGATGGACAACGGCCGCGGTCGCGCCCCCGTGGCGAACACCAGGTGGTCGTAGCCGATGGTGCGCGCACAGCCCAGCACCGCGACCCGTGCGGACCGGTCGACGCCCAGCACCCGCTCGCCGGTGACGAGCTGGATGCCGTGGTCCTCGTAGTAGGAGTCCTGCCGCAGCACCAGCCCGGCGAGGTCGGTCTCCCCCGCCAGGTAGGTCTTCGTGAGAGGGGGCCGCTGGTAGGGCTTCTGGGCTTCGTCACCGATGAGGGTGATGGGGCCGCGGTGCCCCTGCTCGCGCAGGGACACCGCGACCTGGCAGCCCGCCTGCCCGGCCCCGACGACGACTACCGACTCGCCGCGCATGTCAGTAGTTGCCCAGCCCGCCGCAGACGTTGAGCGCCTGCGCGGTGATCGAGGACGCGGTGTCCGTCGTCAGGTACGTCACGAGACCGGCGACCTCTTCCGGCGTGCTGTACCGACCCAGCGGGATCTTGGCGTTGAACTTCTCGAGGACCTCGTCCTCGCTGACACCCCAGTGGTTGGCGTAGCCCTGGCGGACCCGGCCGGCCATCGGCGTCTCGACGTAGCCAGGGCACACCGCGTTGACGGTGATGCCGGACTTGGCGAGCTCGATGCCGACGGCCTTGGTGAAGCCGACGACGCCGTGCTTGGAGGCCGAGTAGGGCGCGGCGAACACGACGCCCTGCTTGCCGCCGGTGGAGGCGATGTTGATGATCCGGCCCCAGCTCTGCTCCACCATCTTGCCGGTGCTCAGCACCTCCTTGGTGAAGCGGAAGACGCCGTTGAGGTTGGTGTCGATGACGTCCAGCCACAGGTCCTCGTCGAGCTCGGCGGTGATTCCACCGCCGCCGCGGCCCGCGTTGTTGACGAGGATCTCGACCGGGCCGAACGTGTCGACGGCCTTCCGCACCGCGCCGCGGATGTCCTCTGTGGACGTCACGTCGGCTGCGGCGCCGTCGGCCTCGCAGCCCTCTTCCCTGAGCTGCTTCACCGTGGTGGTGACGTTCTCGGCGGTGCGGGCCACGACGAACACCGCGTGCCCCTGCTGACCGAGGCTGCGCGCGACCTCGAGGCCGATCCCACTGGTGGCGCCCGTGACCAGGGCGACCCGTCGCTTGCTCATGCTCTTCTCTCCCTCGGGGTTGCTGCTCGGCCTCAGAGTTGTTTCTCGGGCATGTGCACGACGAGCCCGTCCTGCTCCTCGGTCACCGGGAGCTGGCAGCTCAACCGGCTGTTCTCCCTGCGCTCGCAGGCCGTGAAGTAGAGGAGCTCGTCCTCGACCTGGTGCATCGGCGCCAACGGCTTGGTGTTCTCCGGGTCGACGTACACGTGGCACGTGCCGCAGGAGGCGCCGCCGCCGCACTGGGCGACGATCCCCTTGACACCGTTGAGAACCGCGCCGCGCATCACGGTGTCTTCCTGGGCAACGTCGACGACGGTCTCGACGCCGTCGTGCGCTACGTAAGTGATCTTTGGCATGGCAGTTCTCCCACGGATCTGCGGCTCGCCGGACGTGCTCCACCTTGGGCGGTCGCGCTGTGCGCCCGGTGGAGGTCACCTTGAACGCTCCTGCTCCGCTGGCGTTCAAGGACCTGTTGCGACGCTGGGGTGTCGGCGCACACCCACACGCGGAGGTTCCACCGTGCCCCTCAGGGAGTTCTACGACCAGCAGGTGAACTGGTCACCGCCGTTCGAGGACGGCCTTGAACGCGCGACGGTCGTCGTGCCACGCGACTACTCCGACCCGGACGGCCCCAGGCTGACCATCGCGCTCGCCCGGCTGAAGGCCACCGACCCGGCGCGGCGGCGTGGCGTGCTGCTCGCGGTCAACGGCGGTCCCGGCGGCGACGGTGGTGACGGACTGGGGCTGATCAAGCACTTCGGGGCGCGCCTCAGGTCCGCCTACGACCTCATCGGGTTCGACCCGCGCGGGTACGGCGAGTCGACCAAGCTCTACAGCGAGGTCACGATCCCCAAGGCGCCGTTCGACAGTCGGCCGCCGGACTCGCTGTTCGAGCAGCTGGCCGAGGACATGCGGCTGCGCGAGCTCGGCTGCCAGAAGGCGGGCGGGGAGCTGCGGCCGCACATCACGACCCGCAACACCGCCCGCGACATGGACCTGGTCCGGGTCGTGCTGGGCGAGGAGAAGATCTCGTTCGTCGGTTACGCGTACGGCACGTACGTCGGTGCGGTGTACGGGACGATGTTCCCCGAGCACCTCGACCGCACGGTGCTCGACTCGTGCATCAACCCGCAGTGGACCTGGCGCCAGCAGTTCGTCACGCAGGCGGAGGCGGTCTACCGCAACGTCGAGCTGTGGGCGGAGTGGACAGCGGAGCGCGACGGGCACTTCCACCTCGGCACGAACGCCGCGGACGTCATCGCCGAGGTCGAGAAGGTCGTGGCGGCGCTCGACGAGCAGGGCCAGGTGCACCTCAGGACGCTGCTCGACGGCGCGGTCGGCACCAGGGCCACGGACCGGGCGCAGTGGGACTCGCTGGGCTACCTCATCGGCGACCTGAACACCGCGCTCGGCGACGGCAACCTCGACAAGGCGAAGACGCTGATCGTCGGGCAGGGCACGTGGCGGCCGCAGGACTCCGAGGGCGACCTGCGGGTCGGGGTGCTGGAGGCCATCACGCTGGAGACGTACTGGCCGCAGGACCTGGAGGTCTACTACGCCGACGTCCGCAAGCACCGGGCCACGCACCCGTACGGCTACGGGGTCCTGCGGGCGCAGCCGTGGGTCGGTGCGTTCCGGACGTTCGAGAGCCTCGAACCGCCGACGGAGCTCGCGCAGCCCGGTTACCCCAAGGGCCTGGTGGTGCAGGCCGACGGCGACCCGATGGACCGCGTCGAGGGCGGCGTCGAGCTCGCCGCGCTGCTGGACCACCCGCTGGTCGTCATCGAGGACTCCGGTGACCACGAGGTGTACGCGCTGGCGGGCAACGAGGTCCTCGACGCCCTGGTCGACGACTACCTCGTCGACGGCGTGCTCCCGCGGAGCAAGCACACCCGGATCCCGGGGCACGTGCGGCGCCCGGACATCCCGAAGGACTGAGCAACGCGAAAGGGGCCCCGCTCTTCGTGAGCGGGGCCCCTTTCGCGTGCGGTCAGTCCTCCGCGGGCAGGTCCCACGTGACCGGCAGCTCCCAGAGGCCGTAGATCACGGCGCCCTCCTTGCGGGGGATCTCCAGGAACGGCTTCGCCAGGCGCAGCGACGGGATGCGCTGGAACAGCGTCGTCCACACCAGCTGCATCTCCAGCCGCGCGAGGTCGGCGCCGATGCAGTGGTGCAGGCCGTGGCCGAACCCGAGGTGCTTGCGGGTGCCGCGCTCCAGGATCAGCTTCTCCGGCTCCGGGAAGACCTCCGGGTCGCGGTTGCCGTTGAGGCCCAGGCACAGGATGCCGTCGCCGGCCTTGATGGTCTTGCCGGCGATCTCGATGTCCTCCAGCGCGACGCGCGGGATGGCGGTGTCACCGATGGTCGCGATGCGCACCAGCTCCTCGACGGCCGGCTCGATCATGCCCTCGGGGTCGTCGAGCAGCTTCTGCAGCTCCTCCGGGTGCTCCAGCAGCGCCGCGGTGCCCAGCGACAGCATCGAGGCCGTGGTCTCGTGGCCGCCGTTCATCAGCAGGCGGATCATGTTGAACAGGTCGCGGCGCGTGTACTCCTCGCCGGAGGCCGCGTACTCGGCCATCGCCCTGGACAGCAGGTCCTCGCCGGGCTCCTGCTCCTTCAACGTGATCAGCTTGTCGACGTAGGCGTTCACCTCGACGATCGCCGCCTGGCGCTGCTCGGGTGTCGAGTGCCCGCCCAGCAGGCAGGTGCCGTGCTCGATGAAGAAGTCGTGCTCGTCCTGCGGGATGCCGAGCAGCTCGCAGATGACCGTCATCGGCACGGCGAGCGAGAACTCGCGGTGGAAGTCGATGGGCGGCGTCATCGTGAGGATCTTGTCGATGTACTCGTCGACGATCTCCTGGATGCGCCCGCGCAGCCGCTTCACCTGGCGGTTGGTGAACGTCACCGCCGCCTTGCGCCGGGTCTTGGTGTGCTCGGGGTTGTCGTAGCCGATGAACGACGTCTCGGTGCGGAACTCCGGCGGCGCGATGAAGTAGAACGGGAAGTTGTCGTGCTTGCGGGAGGCGCTGATCCGCGGGTCGGTCAGGAGCTGCTTGATCGTGTGGTAGCCGCTGATCGTCCAGATCCGCAGGCCGGACCCGGTCAGCGTGACCTCGACGACGTCCTCCTCCGCCATCTGCGCGTACTGCGCGGGCGGGGTGAACGGGCACTGGCGCTTGTACGGGAACGTGTCCACACCGGGCTCGGTGGCGCTGCTGGTCATCTTTCGGTTCCTCCTGGTTCGGGTTGGCTCACGCCAGGTCAGCGCCGCCATCGAGCGTGATGATCTGACCGGTCACCCACGAGCTCGCCGGCTCGGCGAAGCGGGTGATCCACGGGACGACGTCGTCGACCTCACCGGTGCGCCCCAGCGGGGTCTGCGAGGCCTGGAAGCCGAAGTAGCCCTCGACCTCCTCGGGGCTCAGGCCGTTGGCCGCGTAGACCTCGGTGCGCACGGCGGCGGGCGCGACCGCGTTGACGCGGATGCCCTGCGGGGCGAGCTCGAGCGCCCAGCTGCGCACCAGGCTGTCCACGGCGGCCTTGCTGGCGCCGTACACGCCGCCGCCGGGCACGGCGATGTGGCCCGCGTTGCTCGAGACGAACACGATGCTGCCGCCGGGCGAGGTCAGCTGCGGCAGCAGCTTGGCGGTCAGCACCAGCGGGCCGACCAGGTTGGTCTCCAGCACGTCGCGGGCAGTGCCGAGGTCGAAACCGGCGACCGGGGTGAACCGGAAGATCCCGGCGTTGTGCACGAGCACGTCGACCTTGCCGCCACCGAGCTTCACGGCGTCGACGACCTTCTGCGCGCCCTCCTCGGTGGTCACGTCGGCGACCACGGCGGTGATGGCCGGGTGCAGCGCGACGACCTCGGTGAGCCGGTTCTCGCGGCGGCCGGTGATGATCACGTTCGCGGCGCCGAGGTCGGCGAACGCCAGCGCCGCCGCGCGGCCGATGCCGGTTCCCCCACCCGTCACGACGACCTGCTGTCCGGCAAATGGTGCGTCCGACATGACGCCTCCAGCTTCTTTCTCTCCTGTAAGAGCAGTCGCCGCCAACCCTGCTCGGTGTTCCTTGAGTCCAGGTCCAGCAGTGACGGAAACCCTGTGGGGCATGGACATCACGGGACGATGGCGCGCACGGGTCGGCCGGCCGGGTGGCGAGTCCTTCAGCGAGCTCGGTTTCGCGGACGACGGCACGGCCGCGCTCCTGGGCGGTGGCACGGGGTCCGGCACCTGGACGGCGACCGGGCCCGGCACGTTCTCCTACCGGATCACCGAGGAGATGGCCGAGCCGCCCGGCACCGTCGAGATCGCCCAGGACGCCGTGCTGAGCGGTGACGCGTTCGTCAGCACCGGGATCACGACAGTGCGCCGTGCGGATGGCAGCACCATCCGTACGGCGCACGTCAGGATCACCGCGATCAGGAGAACCTGACCGTCACGTTCCCGGTGTAGGCGCCGGAGAGCAGCGACAGCAACGCCTGCGGCGCCGCCTTGACCCCGCCCTCGACGATCGTGTGCGGGAAGACGAACTTCCCCTCCTGCAACCACTGTCCGAAGTGGACCACCCAGTCCTGGATCTGCTCCGGCAGGTGGTAGCAGGCGAACGGGCGGATCTCCAGGTGCTTCGTGATGGCCGTCATCAGGTCGAGCCGCGGGTGCTCGGCCGAGCCACCGGCCTGGTTGGCCAGCGCACCGCACAGCGCGAACCGGGCGTGCGGGCGGGCGGCCTGGACCGCCGCCTCGAACTGCTCGCCGCCGACGTTGTCGAAGAACACGCTGATGCCGTCCGGTGCCAGCTCGCGCAGCCGGTCGGCCACCGGGCCGTCCTTGTAGTTGAACGCGGCGTCGAAGCCCAGCTCGTTCACCAGCCAGTCGACCTTGGCCTGCGAGCCGGCCGAGCCGATCACCCTGGCACCGCGGGCTTTCGCGATCTGCCCGGCGAGCGACCCGACACCGCCGGCGGCGCCGGTGACGAACACGACGTCGCCCTCACCGGCCTGCGCGATGGTCGCCATGCCGTAGTAGGCGGTGGGGCCCTGCGACAGGAAGTACACCGGTGACGGCACGTGGTGCGGGTTCTGCTTGATGAACTGCTGCGCGGGCCCGGACCAGTACTCCTGCCACGGCCCGAACGACTGCACCAGGTCGCCGACCGCGAGGTCGGGGCTGTTCGACTTCACCACGGTGCCCACGCCACCGGCGCCGGCGGGCTCGCCGACCTTCCACGGCGGCACGCCGGGGATCTGGCAGTCGGCCCGCATGAACTCCTTGAAGGCGGCCGCCACCGACACGTAGCCGACGCGCACCAGCACCTCACCGTCGCCGATCTCGGGGACGGCCACCTCGACGAGGTCGAAGTGCTCGGGGGTCAGGTCGTCCTCGACGTGCTTGGCGAGCCTGACCTCCCACTGCTTCTCGGGGATGCTCATGACTCTCCTTGGTTCTCCAGCCCCCACGTGACGGGGAAGGTGACGAGTGAGTGGTTGATCTCGCCCTGGTGCCACTTCAGGTCCTCGTACGGCACGGCGAGCCGCAGGTCCGGGAAGCGGCGGGTCAGGCCCTCGATGGCGATCGCCATCTCCATGCGCCCCAGCTGCTTGCCGAGGCAGTAGTGCACGCCGTGCCCGAACGCGATGTGCGGGTTGGTGGCGCGGTCGATGTCGAGCACGTCGGGGTTCTCGAAGACCGCGGCGTCCCGGTTCGCCGACGACAGCACGAAGAACACCGCGTCGCCCTTCGCGATCCTCTGCCCGCCGAGCTCCAGGTCCTCCGCCGCGATGCGGTGGAACCCGGTGGTGTCGGTGGCGAAGAGGTTGACGTGCCGCAGCAGCTCCTCGACGGCCGCCGGGATCAGCGACGGGTCGGCGACCAGGCGCCGCCAGGTGTCCGGGTGGTCGTGCAGCAGCGCCAGCACCGAGTTGGAGATCTGGTTGGCTGCCGTGTCGAAGCCGGCGCCGATCAGCGTGAACGCGAACGTCACCAGCTCCTGCTCGCTGAGCTTGTCGTCGTCGTCCCGCGCGGAGATCAGGTCGGACAGCATGTCCTGGCCGGGCTTCTCGCGCTTCTGCGCGATCAGGCCCATGACGTACCCGGCGAGCCGCCCGAACGCCCGCATCGGCGCCTCCGGGTCGTTCTCGTCGAACGTCGCGAACGCCCGCGCGTCGGTCTCGAAGATCTTCAGGTCCTCGGTGGGCACGCCGAGCAGGTCACCGATGACGGTGAGCGGCAACGGGACGCAGAGCTTCTCGACGAGGTTGACCGGCCCGCCGTCGAGCTCGACGGCGTCCAGCAGCTCGTCGCACACCTTCTGCACGCCCGCGCGCATCGCCTCGACCTTGCGGACGGTGAACGCGCCCATCACGAGCTTGCGCAGCCGGGAGTGCTCGGACCCGTCCAGCGAGATGATCATCTCGGGGGTGGTGGTCATGGCGCCGCCGACCTGGGGAGCACCCTCGGCGCACGTCAACGCGCGGCTCAGCCTGGGGTCGGCGAGCCCGGCGCGGACGTCGGAGTAGCCGGTGACCACCCAGGTCGGCGTGCCGGTGTTGGTGCGCACCTTGGCAACGGGGCACGTGGCGCGCAGCTCGTCGTACTTCGGGTCCGGGCCGCGGTAGGAGGAACCGCTGAACGGGAACTCCTCGTCCAGTTCAAGGGGCAGCACGGGACACCTCCGGGAAATTTCGGCCTGGCCTCGCGCCGAACCCTGCTCCGCGCACCTCGAAGGCGGCTCGAAACCCGGATGTCGACCGGGGTTCGAGGTTTCGTCCCTACCTTCGCGCCATGGACACTGCACTCGTGCCGTTCCGGGTCGAGGTTCCCGACTCCGAACTGGCGGACCTCACCCGGCGACTGGCGGCGACCAGGTGGCCGGACGCGGAGACCGTGGACGACTGGTCGCAGGGCATGCCGCTGGCCTACGCCAAGGAACTGGCCGAGTACTGGGCGAACGTCTACGACTGGCGCGCCACCGAGGCCCGGTTGAACGCCGTCCCCCAGTTCAAGACCGAGGTCGACGGTGTCGGGATCCACTTCCTGCACGCCCGCTCCCCGCACCCGGACGCGAAGCCGTTGCTGCTCACACACGGCTGGCCCGGTTCGGTCGCCGAGTTCCTCGACGTCATCGAGCCGCTCACCAACCCGCCGGACCCGGCCGACGCGTTCCACGTCGTCGCGCCCTCGTTGCCCGGCTACGGTTTCAGCGACAAGCCGACCGGCACCGGCTGGACGCTGGAGAAGATCGCCGCCTCCCTCGTCACGCTGATGGGGCGCGTCGGCTACGACAGGTTCTACGCGCACGGCAACGACTGGGGCTCGTTCATCACGGGCATCCTCGGCCACATCGCGCCCGACCACGTCGAGGCGATCCACCTCGTCATGCCGTTCGCGTCCGCCCCCGAGGCGGAGGTCCAGCTGACGCAACGGGACTACGAGGGCCTGGGTGCGCTCAAGGAGTTCGCCGCGAAGGAGTCCGCGTACGCGGCGGTGATGAACACCAAGCCGCAGTCGCTGGCCTACGGGCTCACCGACTCCCCCGTCGGCCAGCTCGGCTGGGCCGGCGAGAAGTACTGGTCCTGGAGCGACCACGACGGTGACGCGGAGAAGATCATCCCCCGCGACCGGATCCTCGACATGGTGTCGGTGTGCTGGTTCACCGCCACCGCCGCGTCCTCGGGCCGGCTGTACTGGGAGAGCTACAACAAGTCGCCGCTGACGCAGGTGTCCGTGCCGACCGGGTTCTCGGTGTTCCCCGCCGACGCGCGGATGCCCAGGGCGTGGGCCGAGCACCGGTTCACCGACCTGCGCTACTGGCGGGAGATGCCGTCCGGCGGTCACTTCCCCGCGCTGGAGAACCCGGTCGTCCTGGTCGAGGAGCTGCGGACGTTCTTCCGGCTGGTGCGCGCATGACGGCGACGCTGAACAGGCCCGGTGCCAAGCTCGGGCTCGTTCTGGCGGTGTGCTGCCTGGCGCAGTTCATGAACGTGCTGGACGCGTCGGTCATGAACGTCGCGCTGCCCTCGATCTACGAGGACCTCGGGTTCGAGCGGCACGACCTGCAGTGGGTGAACAGCGCGTACACCATCGCGGTGTGCGGCTTCCTGCTGCTGGGCGGGCGGCTCGCCGACCTGTTCGGGCAGCGCCGGGTGTTCCTGCTCGGTGCCGCGCTGTTCACGGTCGCGAGCGCCGTCGGCGGCATGGCGACCTCGCCCGGCACCCTGATCGCGGCCCGCGGCTTCCAGGGCCTGGGCGCGGCCGTGATGGCACCGGCCTCGCTCACGGTCCTGGGCACCACGTTCACCGACCCCACCGCCCGCGCGAAGGCGTTCGGCTGGTGGAGCGCGGTGTCCGGCACGGGTGGCGCGGTCGGCGTGCTGCTCGGCGGCATCGTCACCGAGTCGCTGGGCTGGCGGTGGGTGCTGCTGATCAACGTGCCGCTCGGCATCGCACTGGTGTCGATGATCCGCGGCGCCGTGCCGGAGACACCCAGCAACGGGGGTCGCAAGAGCCTCGACGTACCGGGTGCGATCACCGTGACGATCGGCCTGATGGCACTGGTCTACGGCATCGCGCAGTCGCACGAGCTGGGCTGGGGCTCCTGGCAGGTCGCCGGGTCGCTCGCGCTCTCCGTGGTCCTGTTCGCGTTGTTCCTGCGCCAGCAGACGGTGTCGGCCCACCCGCTGATGCCGCTCGGCATCTTCCGCAACCGCTCGGTGACCGCGACGAACGTCGTGGCGTTCTTCGCGATCGCGGCCCTGTTCAGCACCTTCTACTTCCTCACCCTGGTGCTGCAGCAGGTGATGGGGCTGAGCGCGCTCGCGACCGGCCTCGGCTACCTGCCGCTGTCGATCGGCATCGCGCTGGGCGGGTTCGGCGTGGCGCGGATCGTCCCGAGGATCGGACCGCGGCCGGTGCTGCTCGCGGGGCTGCTCTCGGCGACCGCCGGCCTGCTGTGGGTGTCCACAGCGGACGAGACGTCGACGTTCCTCGGCACGATCCTCGTGCCGACGACGGTGCTGGGCCTCGGCATGGGCGCGGTGCTGAACGCGACCACGAACGCCGCCACGTCCGGTGTCCCGCGCGAGCAGGCGGGCCTCGCGTCCGGGCTGCTGAACACGATCCGGCAGATGGGCAGCGCGATCGGCCTGGTCGTGCTCGCGACGATGTCGTCGGCCCGTGCGGACTCGTTGCTGGCCGCCGGTGAACCGTTGCGGCACTCGCTCGGGTCCGGGTACGGGCTCGCGTTGCTCGGTGCGGGCGTCTTCACCTTCTGCGGAGCGCTGGCGGCACTCGCCGTACCCCGCAAGAAGTAGCCGCACAACGAGAACGGCCCCCGGAAAGCTTTCCGGGGGCCGTTCTTCGTGTGTCAGAAACCCTTGCCGTGCAGGTCCACGGGCAGCTCGACGAGCCGGTGGTTCATGTCGGCGCGCTGCCACCGCAGCTCCTCCTCCGGCACCGCGAGCCGGGCGGCCGGGAAGCGCCGGGTCAGCTCCTCCAGCGCGGCGGTCAGCTCGATGCGGGCCAGCGGGGCGCCGAGGCAGCGGTGGATGCCGTGCCCGAACGCGACGTGCGCGTTGCCGGTGCGGGTGAGGTCGAGCACGTCCGGGTCGGCGAACAGGGTCTCGTCGCGGTTGGCCGAGCTCGTCGACACGAACACCGCGTCGCCCTTGGGGATCGTGACCCCGAACAACGCGACGTCCTCCGCGGCGATCCGCGGCAGGCCGGTGGTGTCGTTGGTGGACAACGCGATCCAGCGCAGCAGCTCCTCGACCGCGGCCGGCACCTCCTCCGGGTGCCCGCCCAGCCGCACCCACCCGTCGCGGTGGTGGCCGAGCAGGGTCAGCACCGAACTGGCGAGGTGGCACGCCGTGGAGTCGCCGCCCGCGCCGAGCAGCGTGTAGCCGAGGCCGATCAGCTCGTCGACCGCCAGGCCGTCGTCGCCGATCCGGACCTGCGTCAGCGCCGACAGCACGTCGTCGCCGGGGGCGCGCAGCTTGCCGAACACCAGCGCCGCCATGTACTCGCCGAGCTGCTCCCCCGCCGCGGCCGCGACCTCCGGTGCGTCCACGGCGGCGAACTCCCGGATCAGCCGCGCGAACGTGTCGCGTTCGGCGGCGGGCACACCGAGCAGCTCGCTGATCGCGGTGATGGCCAGCGGGAACGTGAACGTCCCCAGCAGGTCGACCGGTCCCTGCCTGGCCTCGTCGTCGGCGCGGTCCAGCAACTCTCCCACCAGCTGCTGGATTCTCGGTCGCATGGACTCGACCCGGTCCACCGAGAACGCCTGCGACACCAGGTCGCGCAGCCGGGTGTGCACGGGCGGGTCGAGGGAGATGATCATGCCTGGCGGTGCCTGGAAGAGACCGGGGAACACCGGCGCGCCCGGTTCGTAGGACGCCGCGCGGGAGAACCGCACGTCGTCGAGAACGGCGCGGACCGCGTCCTGCGTGGTGGCGACCCAGCAGTGGCCGCCACCGGCGGCGGGCAGGCGCACGACCGGGCTCGTCGCGCGGAACCGCGCGAACTCCGGCGCCGGACCGCGGTAGCTGGATCCGGGAACGGGAAAGGTGACCACCGTGCGCTCCTCACGCTCATGGGATGTTTCCGCACGTTAGGAGTGGTGGCCTGAACCCCGGTCCAGCGCGGTTCGAGTGACCGAGTGGACGCTGAGCGTGATCGGCCATCCAGGCGAACCATCCCCATTCTGGAGATCAACCATGACCATCCTCGTCACCGGAGCGCGCGGCAACGTGGGCCGCCGCGTGCTCCAGCGGCTCTACGCGGCGGGTCACAGCCTCCGCGCGTCCGGCCGAAACCCCGCGGAGCTCGACGTCCCCGAGGGCGTGGAGACCGTCACCCTCGACCTCACCGACCAGGAGACGTTCGTCGCGGCCCTCGCCGGTGTCTCCAAGGTGCTGCTCTACGCGGAGCCGGACGGCATCACGCAGTTCCTCGACGAGGCCGAGAAGGCGGGCGTCGAGCGCGTCGTGCTGCTGTCGTCGAACACCGTCGGCCTCCCGGGCGCCGACGAGGACCCGCTGGCACACCACCACAAGGTCGTGGAGGAGGCCGTCGTCGCGTCGGGCCTGACCTACACGATCCTGCGGCCGGGTGCCTTCATGAGCAACGCGTTCGGCTGGAGCTACGCGCTGCAGGCCGGCGACACGATCGACCAGGTCTTCCCCGAGGCGCAGGTCGCCCCGGTGCACGAGGACGACATCGCCGACGTGGCCGTGGTCGCGTTGACGGAGAAGAAGCTGGAGGACGAGGTCGTCGACCTCACCGGGCCGGAGTCGCTCACGTTCCGGCGGGAGCTGGAGATCGTCGGTGAGGTGCTCGGCCGCGAGCTCGTGGTCAACGGCCTGACCCGCGAGGAGGGTGAGGCGCAGATGAGCGCCTTCGTGCCGCCGCCCGTGCTGACCTCGCTGCTGAACCAGTGGGAGGCCGCGGTCGGTGTCCCTGCGGACACCGGCGCGACCGCCGAGCGGATCACCGGAAAGCCGGCCCGCACGTTCCGCCAGTGGGTGGAGGAGCACGCCTCGTTCCTGGTGTGACCCCGTGCCGGAGCCGGGGCGGCGGACCTGCCCCGGCTCCGGCCGCGCGTCAGACCCGCGCCATCGTGAACGTGATGGCCGACGTGCCCAGGTTCGTGCCGTCGGCGAGGAAGAACGTCGACGGGCCGGAGCTGGTGAAGCCGTTCGGTCCGCTTTGGACGGCGTCCTGGTCGAAGTCGACGTAGGCGAAGTAGGCGCCGTTCTCGTCGTAGACCTTCTCCCCGCGGAACTTGTAGTGGAACGTGGTGGCGCCGGTCCACCACCACGAGCCCTTGGTGGTGGTGTTCTGCTCGTTGGTGAGGAACACGCTGCCGTTGGCCTTGAACACCAGCTTGGTCGGGTGGTCCCCGTCCGTGCGGGTCACGTGACCGGTCCAGCTGCCGACCGGTGTGCAGCCCGTCGCGTTCGCGGCCGTGGTCAGGCCCGTTAACGCGAGCAGCACCACGGCTGTGACCGCTGCTGCGCGCACGAGGGCGGTCGACCGTTTCGGAGTGAACGTCTGCATCTGTGTGGCTCCCAACCCGGGTTGCTTGCGACGGACGCGCGCAACCGTGGACGACTTCCCTCGGCGCAAACTCCAGAACGGCTCGAACGCGGTGTTTTCCGTTGCGGCCCAAGCCCATCTCAACCCGGGCAACGCAAAGTTCTCATTACTCAAGGGCTGACAGGGAGGACGCCGTGACAGATCGGGAGACAGAGCTCTGCGACCTGTTCGGGGAGGTGCTCGGAGTGCCGGGGATCGAGCCGCAGGACCACTTCTTCGACCTGGGGGGCCATTCACTGCTCGCGTCGAAGCTGGTCAAGCAGCTCCACGAGCGGTACGGCGTCCGCGTCCCGTTGCGCAGCTTCTACGAGGACCCGACGGCGCGCGCCGTCGCCAAGCAGCTGGACCAGGCAGCCTAGGAGTTCGACATGCGGTGGAATGACCTGTACATCGCCGGCGTGGGCACATACCTGCCCGAGCAGGTCGAGACGGTGGACGACGCCATCGCGGCCGGCCGGTACACGGAAGAGAAGAAGGCCATGAACGGCTACCGGGAGCTGCGCGTCGCCGCTCCGGGTGAGACCGGTCCCGTCATGGCGGCGAAAGCCGGTCTGGAAGCCGTGGAGCGCTCCGGTCTGAGCCCGCTGGACTTCGGCCTGACCGTGCACGCCTCCCTGTCGCACCAGGGGCTCGACCTCTGGACGCCGGCGAGCTACGTGCAGGCCAACACCGTCGGCGGCACCGGGCCCGCGTTCGAGGTCAAGCAGGGCTGCAACGGTTTCATGGCCGCGGTGGACCTCGCGGCGTCGTACCTGTCGTCGCACCGCGACACCTCGGCCGCGCTCGTGACGGCGGGCGACGCGTTCCACCTGCCGTACTTCGACCGGTGGGCGTCGGAGGAGCAGAACGTCAACGGCGACGGCGCGGGGGCGCTGGTGCTGTCCAACCGCTCCGGTTTCGCGCGGGTCCGTTCGATCCACTCCCACGCCGACTCCACCCTGGAGCAGATGTCGCGCGGGTTCCAGCCGTGGACCACCGGACCGTTCCTCGACGGCCGGACCCTGCAGCTCAACAGCGGTGTCGAGGACTTCCTGCGCAACGCCGACGTCGACCTCGACGACATGATCGCGCGGATCGGCGGCGGGGTGCGGCACTCGCTCAAGATGGCGTTGTACGAAGCGGAGATCGAGCTCGCGGACGCGCGGTTCTTCCTGCACCAGCAGCTCGCGGAGACCATCGTCACGCACGGGATCTGCGGTCTCCTGGGGGTCGACCGCGCTTCCACGACCTACGACTGGGCCAAGCAGTACAGCATGGTCGGCACCGCGGACATCGCGATCGGCCTCGACCACGTGCTGGCCGAGCGCGACCCGAAGCCGGGCGACCTGGTCGTCCTGCAGTCCTCCGGCGCCGGCTACGTCTGGACCGCCGCGGTGCTGGAGATCCTGGAAGTCCCGTCCTGGCTCTAGCGGACGCGTCGAAAGGGGCGGGCTCTCCCTGCGAGCCCGCCCCTTTCCGCATGTCCTGAGCCGCTCAGACGTAGAGCGCCTTCGAGCTCCAGTCCGGTTCCGGCAGCGCCTTGCGGTCGGTCTTGCCGTTGCTCGTGATCGGCAGCTCGTCCACCACGACGAACCCGGCCGGCACCATGTGCTCCGGTGCGCTCGCACGCATGTGGGCACGCAGCGAGCGCTTGTCGATCCCCTCGCCGGAGGGCACCACCCACGCCACCAGCCTGCGGTCACCGCTGGGGTGGGTGCGCACGCCCACCGCCGCGGCGCGCACCTGCGGGTGCTCGGTGAGCGCGTTCTCGACCTCGCCCGGTTCGATGCGGAACCCGCGCAGCTTGAACTGGTCGTCCATCCGGCCGAGGAACTCGACGACGCCGTCCGGGCGCCGCCGGGCCTGGTCACCGGTGCGGTAGTAGCGCACGCCGTTCCAGCTGCCGCGCACGAACCGCTCCTCGGTGAGGTCCGGGCGCTGCCAGTAGCCGCGGCCCACCTGGGCGCCGCCCGCCCACAGCTCGCCCGCGGTGCCGTCGGGCACCGGTGTCCCGTCGTCGCCGACGATGACGACGTCGGTGTTCTGCAGCTGCCTGCCGATCGGGAGGGTGCCGCCGAGGTCCTCGTCCGCGCCGACGCGGTGGCAGGTGACGAACGTGGTGGTCTCGGTCGGGCCGTAGCAGTTGATGATCTGCACGGTCGGCAGCGCCTCCCGCAGCCGCCGGATGTGCGGCACGGACAGGACGTCACCGCCGGACATGACCGTGTGCAGGCCCTTGAACGCGTCGACGTCCACGTCGATCTGCCGGTGGAAGAGCGCCGCGGTGAGGAACAGGACGGTGATCTCGTTGGTGCGCAGCAGGTCGCCGAGCTCCTCCGCCTGCACCACACCGGGTGGGGCGAGCACGAGCCGGGCGCCGTTGAGCAGGGCGGCCCAGATCTCGAACGTGGCGGCGTCGAACGCCACCGTGGCGAGCTGGAGGAACCGGTCCTGTGCGGTGATCTCCAGGTAGTTCGGCGCGGTGACGAGGTTCGCGATGTTGCGGTGCTCCACCATCGCCGCCTTGGGCCGGCCCGTCGAGCCGGAGGTGAACATCAGGTACGCCACGTCCTCCGGTGCCACGACCGGGAGTGCGTCCACAGTGGACCTCGACCCGCGCGGCGGCACCTTCAGCGTGGTGAACCCGGCGGAGAACCGGCCCACCACGACGGACACCTGCGCGTCGGCGAGCATCATCGACACCCGCGCCTCGGGGTCCTCGGGGTCGATCGGCACGTACGCGGCGCCGGCCTTGAGCACGCCGAGCAGTGCCACGACGAGCTGCGCCGACCGTTCCAGGCACACCGCCACCCGGTCGCCGGACCGCACACCGGCCTCGACGAGCTCGCCGGCGAGCGCGTCGGACCACCTGTCCAGCTCCGCGTACGTCACGACGTCGTGTCCCGCGGACAGCGCGACCGCGTCGGGCGTCCTGGCCGCCCGGCAGCGGAACGCGTCGGTCACCGATGCAGACATGCCCCAGCTCCTCTCGCTTTGTGCCATCCTCCGCAACCCGCCTCGAAGCCGCCTCGGGTCACAACTGGCGCTACAGGGGTGCTTGAGCTGCGCGAACAACACTCAGCGCGTCCGCTGCCCCACCTCATCGGAGGCGTCCCCCATGAACGTCCGCAAGAAGGCCATGGCCGCCGTGGCCGCCTGTGCGCTGGCAGTACCCGTCGTCGCCGCCGCCGGTGCCACCGCGAAGCCCAGCTACGAGAACGCGCTCGTCGGCCGCTGGGACCTCACCGTCACCATCCACATCGAACAGCCGCCGCTGCTGACGCCGCTGTTCTGCGACTTCACCGCCGACTACCAGCTGCACTGCGAGACCAAGCCCGGCTACCCCGACCACCTCGAGGGCCGGGGCGTCTGGACGGCGGCGAAGGACGGCCAGTTCAGCTTCTGGATCACCCACCACGCGCACCGCGACGAGAACGGCAACCCGGTCGGCTCGATCAACGCGAGCCACCTGGGCAAGATCAGCGCGAACAAGAAGAAGTTCAGCACCAAGGCACACACCTACATCAACATGAACGACGGCACCCCGTGGCAGGGCCCCGTCGACGTCGAGGGCGCCGCGTTCCGCATCTGACCCCCCGTCACACCCCGTCACCCCACAGGCCCCCACCACCCGTGTGGGGGCCTGTTCTCGTGCACGCGGGGGCCCCGCGTTCCCCCAGGAGGCACGCGGGGCCCCCGCGTGCTCACAGCAGAGGGCCCCGGACGGGTGGTCCGGGGCCCATTGCGACAGCGGGTGGAACTACGCCTTGGCGGGTTCCTCAGCGCCTTCGGCGGCACCGTCCTCGGCGGGAGCGCCCCACTCCTCCTGCTTCAGCCAGCGCGGCAGGAAGGAGGCGAGCAGCAGCGCGAGGGCCGCGAAGCCGAAGCCGACGTACAGCGTGGTGCGGAACGCGTCCGTGAAGGACTGACCGGCTGCCTGGTGCGAGAACCTGTCGGCGATCGCCTTGGCCTGCGGGTCCGCCTGGACCGCACCACACGCCGCCGCGTCCGGCGTACCGGAGAACGTCGAGGTGGCACAGGTCTGGAAGGCCGCGGTCAGTTCGGTGGCGCGGGCGTCCGCGACACCGGCCGCCACGATCTCCTGGCGGAACTGCGGCGCCAGCGCCTCGGTGTTCGTCGCGCCGTGGGAGGCCAGCGGCGAGAAGAACGCCAGCGTCACGACCGAGATGCCGACCGCGAAACCGAGCTGCTGCTTGGTGTTGATCAGGCCGGAGGCCGCGCCCGCGTCCTCGTGCGGCACCTCCTGCAGTGCGAACAGCGCGATCGGGGTGGCCGTCATGCCGAAGCCGAGGCCGATGAGCAGCAGCCCGGGAACCAGGCCCCAGCTCGTGACGTCGGGGCTGACCGAGAACAGCAGCACCGCGACACCGACGGCGATCACGACGGCACCGACCTGCAGGACGGCGCGGCCGAACTTCGGCACCAGCGCGATGACCGAGGCCGACGCGGTGATGAACGCACCGATGCAGAACGCCAGCAGCGTGACACCGGTCCGCAGCGGCGAGAAGCCGAGACCCTCCTGCAGGTACAGGTAGAGCGCCAGCATGAACATGCCGGTGAAGCTGAACATGCCCAGCATCAGCGCGAGGGCCGCGGAGAAGCTGCGGGACTTGAACAGGTTCAGCGGCACGAGCGGCATGCCGTCCTTGCGCTGCTTGGCCTTCTCGTAGGCGACGAAGCCGATGAAGCCGACGACGGAGGCGGCCATCAGCACGAAGCCCCAGGCCGGCCAGTGCAGCTCGCGGCCGAAGGTGAGCGGGAACAGCAGGGCCGTGAGGCTGACGGTCGCGAGGACGACGCCGACGAGGTCGAGGCGGATGCGGCTCGGGGCCTTCGACTCGTTGATGTACTTCCAGCCCAGCACGTAGCCGAGGATGCCGATCGGGACGTTGACCAGGAAGATCGTCCGCCAGTCCCAGCCGAAGACGTTCCAGGCGACCAGGAGGCCACCGACGAGCGGCGCGATCGTGGCCGCGAGACCACCGATGGTGCCCTGGATGGCGAAGACCGCGCCCTTCTCCTTGTCGGGGAAGGTGACGTGGATGATCGACATGACCTGCGGCACCATCAGGCCGGCCGCGAGGCCCTGCGCGAGGCGGGAGGCCACGAGCATCTCCGGATTGATCGAGATGCCGCACAGGAACGACGTGAGGACGAAGCCGAGGACGCCGAGCTGGAACATCCGGCGGCGGCCGTAGATGTCACCGAGGCGACCGCCGGTGATCAGTGTGAGGGCGAACGCGAAGACGTAGCCCGCGGTGATCCACTGCAGCTGCACGAAGCTCGCGCCCATGCCGTGCTGGATCGCGGGGAGTGCGACGTTGACGATGCTGCCGTCCAGCATGTCCATGAACGTCGCGACGGTCATGATGATGAACGCGATCCAGCGGCGCGGGTCGGCCGCCGGCGCGTCGACGACCGCAGCCGCCTGCGCAGCGGCAGCCGCCGGTGGCGACTCCAGGTCGGGGTTGGTGTTGGTGGAGGTCACGATTTCTCCTCAGATGACTGATGTTCCGCTGCGCACGGCAGGGGGTGGGTCAGGACTCGTCGTGGCTGGAGAGCCGGTCTTGTTGAACGAGGTCCCACCTCCTGCCTCCAAACGACGACTGCCGGTCGAGCTACCAGGGTGATCCCCTCCGCTTGAGTCCCGGTCAGGTCGCGGCGGAGCGGAACGACGGCACGCCTGCGGCCCCGGCGCCGCGCAGTGGCGCCGGGGCCGGTTCTCCCGGCGTCAGCCGAAGAGCGACGCCGGGTAGGTGCGCACGGACGCGGTCTCGTACCGCAGCGCGACGTGGCTGGAGCAGCTCACGACGTCGCGCCAGAACCGTTGCAGCGCACCACCTTCCGCGAGGCCACCGGTGCCGGCGGCCCGCACCAGGCCACCGGTCGCGTCGACCAGGACCTCGGCCACGTAGGCGACGTTGCGCTCGTTGCGCGCCATCGCGGCCGGGGTGAACTCGCGGTCGTCGAGCACCCTGGCGTTCTGCTCCACGAGCAGCTTCGCCGACTCGACCTGACCGGACGCGCGGACCAGGTCGACCGCGGACGTGACGGACTGCTTCTTCCCCGACAGCACCGAGACGCACGCGTCGAGCGCTCCCATCGCCGCTCCGACGGCCGGTGCGACGAACGTGAGGCCGCCGACCGCCTGGAACGGGACGTTGTGGCTCGGCACCGGCGACCAGCTGGTGCCGGTGAGCAGGTCGGCGCGGTTCAGCGACAGGTGGGACGGCACGAAGACGTCGTCCACCACGACGGAATGGCTGCTGGTCGCCTTCATCCCGACGCTGTCCCACGTCCTGAGGACCGTGAGGTCGCCGCGCGGCACCGCGAAGAAGCGGCCCTCGTCACCGACCATGCCGCACAGCAGCGCCCAGTCGGCGAAGTCCACGCCGCTGACGTAGGTCCACCGGCCGCTGAGCCGGTGGCCGCCGTCCACGACCGTGCCCTTGCCCATGGGCGGCTGGCCGGTGACGACGAACGTGTCCGGGCCGGACGCCCAGATCTCGTCGTGGCCCTCTTCGGGCAGCAGCCCGGCGAACCGGGACGAGTACGCCGACAGCGACGCGCACCACGCGGCGGCCGAGCAGCCCTGCCCCACGGTGATGACGGCCTCGGTCAGCTCCGCGAACGTGCCCTGCGAGCCGCCGCGCCCGGCTGCGACGAAGTGCCGCGCGAACCCGGCGTCGCGCAGTGCCTCCACGACCTCGGGGGCCAGCTCGCGGGTGGTGTCGGCCTGCACCGCGTGCTCCGCGGCGATCAGCTTGACCTTCTCCGCGGCGGCGGCCAGCCCGGTTTGTTGAGCAGTCACCTCGTCACCTCCTGGGTGTGCAGGTCACGCGGCCTGGACGGGCAGGTCGCGGTGGATCGTGCGGGACCTGGTGTAGAGCTGTCCGTCGATGCGCACGAGCACGTCCTCGATGGAGAACGTGGGCTCGAACGACACCTGGCCGTCCAGCGTGGTGCGGGTGACGAGCGAGGCGTAGCTGACGTTCAGCGTGTTCTCGTCGACCTCCTCGACCAGGTAGTGGTCGTTCCAGTGCCGCACGGCGACCCCCTTGTAGCGGGGCAGCGCGGCGCTGGCGCCGGCGATCAGGGCGGCACGGCCCTCGACCTTCTCGCCGCGGTGGGCGTGGTCGGTGACGCCGTCCTCGGTGAACGTCTGGGCGTAGCCCTCCACGTCCAACGCGTCGAGCAGCCGCATCTGCCGGGCGTAGAACGTCTGGACCTCGATGTAGACCGCAACGGAGGCGGCAACACTGGCTGGGGACACGACAACTCCTCGGTCTGCCGGGTTTCGCTACCGCGAATATGGGTGGCGGCACTGGACATCCGGTCGAGCCGTCCTGGTTCGACCTCGGTTCGATCGGCGGTTGAGACAAACCGGTCACGGTGAACAGCGACATCACCCGCAACCCAACCCCGCGAGGAGGGCCACATGGCCTCAACTCCCGATGTCGCCAAGTCGGTGACGGTCGAGGCGACGATCGAGCAGGCGTTCGCGATCTTCGCCGGACGGCCGATCGAGTGGTGGCCGGAGTCGCACGTCTTCGTCAAGGACCGGCAGGCCATCACGATCGAGCCGTTCGTCGGCGGCCGCTACTTCGAGCGCGGCGCTGACGGCGAGGAGATCGCCTGGGGCACCATCACCGAGTGGGACCCGCCGAAGCGCCTCGTCATGACGTGGCGGGTCGGCCCCTACTGGCAGCCGATCTTCGAGGACGACAAGGCGTCGTTCATCAAGGTGGACTTCGAGGTCGTCGGCCCGGCCACGACGAAGGTCACGCTGACGCACGCCGACCTGCACCGCCACGGCGAGATCGCCGAGAGCATCCACAAGGCCCTCGACGGTCCGTCCCCCGGCGAGACGCTGGAGAAGTACGCCGGCGTCGTCGACCGCCACGTCCCCAAGGCGGCCTGAGGCACCCCGGCGCAGGAACGGAGAATGGCCGCCCCGCAGGTTCGGGGCGGCCATTCTCCGTTGTTCAGGCGCCCAGTTCGAGCGCCTCGGCGTGGGTGCGGTCGACGACGCTCTTGACGTCGACGATCCGGCCGAGCTGCTTGATGAGCTGGGCCGGCGTGCGGCCGGGTTGCAGGTCGACCACGACGTCGAGGCGCGACAGCTCACCGCGCTCGGCGGGGCCGAGGCTCAGCGACTCGACCTCGACGCCGCGGCTGGAGAACAGCACCACGATCCGGGCGAGCGCACCGGGGTCGTTGCGCAGCAGCAGGGACAGCGAATGTCTGGTCATCACTCTTCCTCGTCGAACAGGGGGCGGATTCCTCGTGCGGCCATGACCTCGTCGTTGCCGGTGCCGGCGGGCACCATCGGCCAGACCTGGGCGTCCTGCCCCACCACGAAGTCGATGACGACCGGCCGGTCCCGCACGGACATGGCCTCCAGGATGACGTCGTCCACTTCGGACTGCGTGGTGCAGCGGAGCCCGACGCAGCCCAGCGCCTCCGCCAGCTTGACGAAGTCGGGGTGCCGGTCGTGCGTGCCGAGCCGGGTGTTGGAGTACCGGCCCTCGTAGAACAGGGTCTGCCACTGCCGGACCATGCCGAGGTTGCCGTTGTTGATGATCGCGACCTTGATCGGGATGCCCTCGGCGGCGCAGGTGGCGAGCTCCTGGTTGGTCATCTGGAAGCAGCCGTCGCCGTCGATCGCCCACACCGTGCGGTCGGGCGCGCCGGTCTGCGCTCCCATGGCGGCGGGCACGGCGAACCCCATCGTGCCCGCGCCACCGGAGTTGATGAACGAGCCGGGGCGTTCGTAGCGCACGTACTGGGCGGCCCACATCTGGTGCTGGCCGACGCCCGAGGTGTAGATCGCTTCGGGGCCGGCGAGCGTGCTGAGCCGTTCGATGACGTACTGCGGTGCGAGCGCGCCGTCCTCGGGGTGGTCGTAGCCGAGCGGGTAGGTGGTGCGCAGGCCGTCGAGGTAGGCCCACCACTCGGTGAGGTCGGGGACGTGGGAGACGACCGCGTTGAGGGCGGCGAGCACGTCGCGGCAGTCGCCGACGATGCCGACGTCGGCCTTGCGGTTCTTGGAGATCTCGGCCGGGTCGATGTCGGCGTGCACCACCGCGGCGTGCGGGGCGAAGTGCGGCAGCGACCCGGTGACCCGGTCGTCGAACCGGGTCCCCAGCGCGATCAGCAGGTCGGCCCGCTGGAGGGCGGCGACGGCGGGCACCGTGCCGTGCATGCCCGGCATCCCCAGGTGCTGGCGGTGCGAGTCGGGGAACGCGCCGCGCGCCATCAGCGTGGTGACGACCGGGATGCCGGTGGAGTTCGCGAGCTTGAGCAGCTCCGCCGCGGCACCGGAGCGGACCACTCCCCCGCCCACGTAGAACACCGGGCGCTTCGACGTGCCCATGAGCTGGGCGGCGGTGCGGACCTGCACCGGCGAGAGCGCCGGGCGGGACTGCGCGACGGGCTTGGGCGGGGTGTAGGTGGTGGTGGCGGCCAGCACGTCCTTGGGCAGGTCCACCAGCACCGGTCCCGGCCGTCCGGTGGCGGCGAGCCGGAACGCCTCGGCCACCACCCGCGGGATGTCGGCCGGGTCGTGCACCTGGAAGCTGTGCTTGGTGATCGGCAGCGTGATGCTGCGGATGTCCGCCTCCTGGAAGGCGTCCGTGCCGATCACCGACCGGCTGACCTGGCCGGTGATCGCCACGATCGGCACGGAGTCCATGTAGGCGTCCGCGATCGGCGTGACCAGGTTCGTCGCCCCCGGACCCGACGTCGCCATGCACACCCCGACCCGCCCGGTGGCCTGCGCGTACCCCTGCGCGGCGTGCCCGGCGCCCTGCTCGTGCCGCACCAGCACGTGCCGGATCTTCGAGTCGAACAGCGGGTCGTACGCGGGCAGGATCGCCCCACCGGGCATCCCGAAGATCACCTCGCAGCCCACGTCCTCAAGCGCTTTGATCAACGCACCTGCACCGGTGGTCTCCACGATGTGCTCCCGACGGGGGTTCAGCCCGCGAGCTGACGCTCCAGCTGGCGAGGGGACAGGGGCTTGTCGAGCGACGGTTCGGAGCTCAGGATCGCCCGCTGCAACTGACGCAGCCTTTCGGACGGCTCAAGCCCGAGCTCCTCGATGAGCGTGTCCCGCAGCGCCTGGTAGGCCTCCAGCGACTTCCACTGCCGGCCGGCCCGGTAGAGCGCGAGCATGTACTGCGCGCACAGGTTCTCGTGCATGGGGTGCTGCGCGGTGAGCACGGACAGCTCGCTCAGCAGCGACTGGTGCTTGCCCAGCTGCAGGTCGGCCTCGATGCGCGTCTCCAGCACGCCCAGGCGGCTCTCCTGCAGGCGGGTGACCTCCATGCCCAGCCGCACGCCGATCTGCACGTCCACGAGCACCGGGCCGCGCCACACGTCGGCGGCGTTGCGCAGCAGCCGGGAGGCGGACTCCAGGTCACCGATCTCGAACGCGCGCTGACCCGCGGTGGCGAGCCGCTCGTAGCTGCGGACGTCCACGGCCTCCGGCGGCACGTCCAGCATGTAGCCGCCGTACCGGGTGACCAGGACGTTCTTCGCGACACCGGGACCCTCGCCCGGCATGGCCGCCTCGATGCGCCGCCGCACCTGCAGCACGTAGGTCTGCAGCGTGGTGAGCGCGCTGCGCGGCGGTGTCATCCCCCAGAGCTCTTCGATCAACGTCGGGACCGTGACGACGTGCCCGGCCTGCAGGCCCAGCAGCGAGAGCACCTGACGGGGCTTCACCGCGCTCGGCGCGATCGAGACGCCGTTCTCCCGTGCCTCCAGCGGTCCCAGAACCTTGATCTCCATTGGATCCTCCCCTGACAGCGGCGGTCGACTTGGTCGTGCCACCAAGTTCACCTGAGCGGGGCTATCGCACGCCACGTATCCCGCCACGACTCTCGGATGGCGAACTACTGCGGCCGACGTGAAAAATTCATATGCTCAAACGAACCCAAACAGATCCGTCCGGTAAGCACGCGAACACATGCGGTGACTGTTGCCGAAAATACTGGTCCTTTCGCGTGAAATTGAGCTGCGAGTCAATGCGAAACAACGATCTGCACCGATACAGTAAGTCAGACCTGACTGCTCTGGTCTGTCTAGTATTCGGGCCTGAGCGCACGTCGTGATCACGAGAGTGCTGCGTCTGCTCTTGGGCGGTTTGCTCTTGGGGGGCACGTTGATTGCATCGCCTGCGATACCGAGATACCGCGCGGTCATCGTCGCCCTGTTCGCCGGTGTCTGCCTGACGGACCTGACCCGCGCTCTGCTGCTCGCCGGCGACACCCCCGAATTGGTGGTCTCGGCCATTGATTTCTCACTGCTCGTCGTACTGCAACTGACCTATTTCGGGCAGCTGTCGGTACTCCGCAGGCACTTGGTGCTGGCCGCGCAGGCCCTGCTGCTGGTGCTGCCGCACGTCGCGTTCGGGCATTCCTGGGCGGGCGTGGCGGGCCTGGTGGCGGGCAACGCCCTGGTCGTGCTGCGCCCGTTCTTCGGCTGGTCGCTGTTCATCCTGACCGTGATCGCCACCGGTCTCGCCCAGGCAGCGCACGGCGAGGCCATGATGGCCACCGCCGCGACCGCGTTGCTGCTGGCAGGCCTGGCCACGGGTTTCGCGACGCACCGCCCGGTCCCCGCCGCCCCCGTCGCGGCACCCCCGGACCCGCTGCCCCTGGACGCGGTCGACACCACCGTCGCCGCCGTGGCCGCCGAACGCCTCCGCGTGGCCCGCGACCTGCACGACCTGCTCGGCTACAGCCTCAGCGCGATCAAGCTGAAGAGCGAGCTCGCGCACCGCATCGTCGCCGACAGCCCCGACCACGCCAAGCAGCACATCAGCGAGATCCTCACCATCACCCACCACGCCCTGGCCGACGTCCGTTCCCTGGCCCGCGCCTACCGCCCGCTCTCGCTCGCGGACATCTCGAACTCCGCCAAGGCGATGCTCGCGGCCTCCGACATCGACGTCCGCGTCGAGCTCGACCACGACCCGCTGCCCGAGGCCATCGAGACCGTGCTGTCCGCGGTGCTCTGCGAGGCCGTGACGAACGTCCTGCGCCACAGCGACGCCAGCACCTGCACCATCGGCGTCCACCAGCGCGGCGGCACGGTCCTGCTCGACGTCGTCAACGACGGCGCCGCCGTCCGCTCCACCTCGCTCGACTGCAACGGCGTCCGCAACCAGGCCGAGCGCGTCCAGGCCGCCGGCGGCACCTTCACCGCCCGCCACACCGGCGACGGCTCGTTCCACGTGCACGCCGCGATCCCGTGCGTCCCGGCCCGCGCCAACGCACACCCTCAGGTGTAGCTACACCGATATATCAGTTGCGCCCAGCTCTCCAGCCGCGCTCCTCACACCCCTCCGACCTGCCCCTTTGCAACGACTCGTTTGCGGACGTCGTCCAAAGACTCGTTGCAAAGGCAGCTCAACGCCGGGCAGCTCACCGCTGGCAGCTCGCCTCAGTAGCTCGCCTCGGACAGCTACCCCTTGCAACTGGTCTTTTGCGGACGTCGTCCAAAGAGTCATTGCAAAGGGTGAGCTGTCAGAGCGGGTCCGGTCAGAACCAGCCGGACTTGCGGGCGATGCGGACGGCGTCGACCCGGTTGCGGGCGTCGAGCTTGGCCGTCGCGGCCGTCAGGTAGTTGCGCACGGTGCCGACGGACAGGAACAGCGTCGTGGCTATCTCCATGGCGTCGGCGCCGTCGGAGGCGAGCCGCAGCACCTCGAGCTCTCGCGGCGTGAGCGGGCACTCGTCGGTGTCCCACGCCGAGAGGGCGAGCTGCGAGTCGATCACCCTGCGGCCTACGGAGACGCCGCGGATGGCGTCCGCGAGCTCGCTGACGGGAGCGTCCTTGAGGATGAAACCGTTGACGCGGGCGTTCAACGCGCGGCGCAGCGTTCCCGGCCGGCCGAGGCTCGTGAGAATCAGCGTCCGGGTGTCGGGGGCGGTGTCGTGGATGACGGTGGCGGCGGAAAGGCCGTCCATGCCGGGGAGGTCGATGTCGAGCACCGCGACGTCCGGTTTGTTCTTCTCCACCGCCGCGATGATTTCGTCACCGGTCGCGACGGACGCGACGACCTCAATATCCGGTTCGAGATTCAACAAAGCGACCAAAGCGCCCCGGACCATTTGCACGTCCTCGGCGAGCAGCACTCTGATCATCCGACCCCCTAGTTGCCCCCAGGTCACCATTTCGAGTTTTACACTCGGTGACCATGCAGGACAAGCATCGGGACCCATTGCGGCCAGCGTTACTCCGAATGCGCTATGAGCAATTAATATTGCCGATCGCCAGATGACCGCGGGTCACCGGGCGCTCACTCCTCGCTCGGTTTCCGAAACGCGAACCGGTCCGCTCGAGTCGCACCCGAGCGGACCGGTGGAGCATGCGCCTCGCGAAGATCAGCGCGTTTCGCCCCACCGCTCCAGCAGTTCGAGTCCGCCGTCAACGGTGATGACTTGACCCTGAATCCAGGAGGCCTCGTCGGTGCACAGCAATGCGACCGCGTTCGCGATGTCCTCCGGCAGGGTCACCCGCCCGGACGGGCTCTTGATGGCGAGCCGGTCGACCAGGTCGGGGTCGATGTTCATGGGGCCGTTGTCGACGACGGTGGTGACGACGGCGTTGACGGCCACCCGGTACCAGGCCATCTCCAGGGCGAGTGTGCGGATCACGCCGTGCACCGGTGTCACGGTGTAGCCGGCGACGACCACCCGCCCGCCGTCGACGAAGGCCTTGGCCAGCGGCTCCACGACGTTGAGCAACGGCGTGAGGTCGGGCGAGACGGCGTGGTGCACGAACACGTCGAGCTGACCTCGCTCCTCCTTGACCCGGTCGAGGAGCAGGCGCACCGAGTGCTCGTCGGTGATGTCCAGCTGGGTGACCGTCACCGAGCCGGGCTTGCCCGCGAGCACGAGCTTCGCGCGCTCCAGGTCGACGTCGTCGGCAGAGGTCGTGAGGATGACGTGGGCGCCGTTGTCGCAGAGCTTGCTCGCGATGGCGAGACCGAGCCCGTGGGTCCCCGCCGTCACCAGCGCTAGCTTGCCGTCGAGTCCCAGGCGCGTGTTGACCGGTTCGATCATGATGCTGACCACCTCGTTGTCCGCGTGGTGATCGACGTTGCGCCGGGCCGCTAGGGCGGAACTCGACTACTTCTTGCGCAGTCCCTCCAGTACCCGCAGGATCGCGCTTTCGACCTCGCGGCCCGTGCGCTTCGGGTCGGACGAGCTGGCGATGGTGCTCGCGCCCGCGGACAGCGCCCCGAACAGCAGCCGCGCCATGATCTCCACCGGCGCCTCCTCGATCTCACCGGCGTCCACGAGCAGCTGCACGGCGGTGCGCAGCAGGCCGAAGCTGAAGTGCTCCTCCGCCTCGCGCCAGCGTTCCCAGCCCATCACCACCGGCGCTTCGTGCACGATGATCCGCTGGTATTCGGGGTCGAGGCACTTGCGGACGTAGGCGCGCAACCCGGCGACCGCGATGTCCCACGGTTCGCCCTCGCCGGTCACCAGAGCCGCCAGCGGCTCGATCGACTTCGTCTCGACCTGCGCGAACGCCGCCTCGAACAACGCCTGCTTGCCGCTGAAGTGGTGGTAAAGCGCGCCTTTCGTCACACGTGCGCGTTTGACGACCTCGTCGAGTGACGTGCCGGCGTAGCCGCGTTTGGTGAACAGGTCGACCGCGCTGTCGACCAGCGCCTGCCTGGTCGACTCCGAGTACTCGGCCCGTCGGTTTCGCACGGACGAAACGTAGCTCACATACCGGCGGTACGTACCGGTGGTATGGTCGTGTCATACCGAAGGTATGCGAGAAACCGGGGGTACGAACCATGGCCTGGGCCGATCACTACCGACGCCGCGACGCGCTCGACGCCGTGCTGCACGACGCCCGTCGCGACCCGTCCGCGCCGCTCATCGTGGATCCGGACGTGTTCTCCTCGCTCGACGAACTGCTGCTGGCGCTCGACCACCGCTGGCACAACAAGCTGACCGCGCGCATGGAGGCCGCCGCGCTCGACGGCCCCGTCGACGAGGACCGGGTGACCGCGGAGCTCGCGGCCGACGAGCCGGTGTTGCGAGCGGTACTCGACGCCCACCTTCCGCTCGGCAGTTACCGGGCGGTAGGAATGACCCCATGAGTCGTTGGACCGACGCGGACATCCCCGACCAGACCGGCCGCACCGTGCTGGTGACCGGTGCGAACTCAGGTCTCGGCCTGCGCACCGCCCAGGTGCTGGCGGACAAAGGCGCCCACGTGTTGATGGGCTGCCGCTCCACCGAACGCGGTGAGGCGGCCCGGCGCCAGGTCAGGGGGTCCGCCGAGGTCCTCCCGCTCGACCTCGCCGACCTGGCCTCCGTCCGCGCCGCGGCCGACCGGGTCGGCACGCTCGACGTCCTGGTCAACAACGCCGGCATCATGGCCGTCCCGCTCGGCCGGACGGCCGACGGCTTCGAGCGCCAGTTCGGCACCAACCACCTCGGCCACGCGGCCCTGACGTTCCTGCTGCTCCCCGTGCTGCGGCAACGGCCAGGCGCGCGGGTGGTGACCGTGGCGTCGATCATGCACAAGTACGGCCGCATGAACTTCGACGACCCGAACTGGGAACACCGCTCGTACCACGCCGCCGCCGCGTACTCCCAGTCGAAGCTCGCCAACATCCTGTTCGCACGCGAGCTGGACCGCCGCTGCCCGGACGTGGCGTCGATCGGCGCGCACCCCGGCATGACGGCCACCGAGCTGACCAACAACATGGCCAGCGCGCACCGGTCGTCGGTGATGCGCCTCGGCGGCCGCCTCAGCCACCTGTTCTCGCAGTCGGTGGAGATGGGCGCGCTGCCGCAGCTCTACGCGGCGACCTCACCGGACGCGCACGGCGGCCTCTACTACGGGCCAGGCGGTTTCAACGGCCTGCGCGGCCACCCCGCGATCGCCGGGATGACCCCGGCGGCTCGCGACGACCTCGCCGCGAGCCGCCTCTGGGACCTCACCGTCAAGCTGACCGGAATCACCCCCGACCTGCCGTAGGCGGGAAGGGCCGGGCCGGTGCCCCCGCTTGGGGGGAGTCGGAGGACACCGGCTACCCGGTCGTCACCTCCGGGCGAGGAACAGTCTCGGCGCGGCGCGTTGTTCATGGTCGACACGACTCGCATGAACAACAGATCGTGAACAACGAGGCTGCTCCACCCGGCGTCCGGCACGGCGTCCCACCGTCGGACGTGCGTGACGCCGGACACGCGGGGGCGCAGCGTAGGGTGAGGTGGTGACTGTGGTACCAGAGGGTCGGAAGCTGCTGCGGCTCGAGGTCCGCAACAGCCAGACGCCGATCGAGAAGAAGCCGTCTTGGATCAAGACGCGCGCGAAGATGGGCCCCGAATACCGGGAGCTCAAGGGTCTGGTCAAACGCGAAGGCCTCCACACGGTCTGCGAAGAGGCCGGCTGTCCCAACATCTACGAGTGCTGGGAAGACCGCGAGGCCACGTTCCTGATCGGCGGCGAGCAGTGCACGCGGCGCTGCGACTTCTGCCAGATCGACACCGGCAAGCCCGCCGACCTCGACCGCGACGAGCCCCGCCGCGTCGCCGAGTCGGTCCAGGCGATGGGCCTGCGCTACTCCACGGTCACCGGCGTCGCGCGCGACGACCTGGCCGACGGCGGCGCGTGGCTGTACGCCGAGACCGTCCGCCAGATCCACGAGATGAACCCCGGCACGGGCGTCGAGCTGCTGATCCCGGACTTCAACGCGGTCCCGGAGCAGCTGACCGAGGTCTTCGAGTCCCGTCCCGAGGTGCTCGCGCACAACCTGGAGACGGTGCCGCGGATCTTCAAGCGCATCCGTCCCGCGTTCCGCTACGAGCGCTCCCTCGAGGTGATCACGAAGGCCCGCGAGTTCGGCCTGGTCACGAAGTCGAACCTGATCCTCGGCATGGGCGAGACGCCGGAGGAGGTCACCGAGGCGCTCGCCGACCTGCACGACGCGGGCTGCGACATCATCACCATCACCCAGTACCTGCGCCCGTCGCCGCGGCACCACCCGGTGGAGCGCTGGGTGAAGCCCGAGGAGTTCGTCCAGCACAAGGAGACGGCCGAGGAGATCGGCTTCCTCGGTGTGATGGCCGGACCGCTGGTCCGCTCCTCCTACCGCGCCGGCCGCCTGTACGCGCAGGCCAAGCAGAAGCGCGGCGAAGAGCTGCCGGAGAACCTCCAGCACCTGCTCACCGTGTCGGCCTCGCAGGAGATCACGAGCCTGCTCGCGCCCCGCTGACCCTCAGCTCCACGACGACAGCGCCCAACTGATATATCGGCATCTCACGCCGATGTACCGGTTGGGCGCTGTTGTTCGCTGACCCCTTTGCAATGAGTCTTTTGCGGACGTGCGCAAACGTATTTTGCGTGCAGCTGATATATCGGTGAGCTTCGAGCTGGCCAGACCGGGGGAGCTAGCTGAAGCGGACCTCACCGACGACGACGCCGTCGAGCTCGCGGATGAAGTCGGCGCCGAACGCGCTCGACGGGGTGTGGGCGCCGGGGGCGACGCCGGCGACCTTGCCGATGGCGCGCAGCACGGAGTCGGCGGTGAGGCTGTAGGCGTTCGGGGTGGTGAGGGCGCAGTCGACCTTGGTGGAGGCGTCCCAGGCCTCGCCGAACACCTCGGCGCGGGTGGTGGCGCGCTTGCGTTCGTCGGGTCCCTTGACCTTGGCGGCGACGGTCTTGGCGGCGTTCTGCACGAACGGCGCCTGCAGGACCGGGGCGAACACCTTCTGCAGCTGTCCCAGCGCGCCGGGCACGAGGGTGAACGTCGTGATGTTCGGGATGCCGGTCGAGCGGTGGGCGGTGCTCACGTCGCCCCACGGGATGCTGCCGACCTCGCGCGGGCCGGAACGGAAGTAGGCGGTGCGCCTGCGGTGTCCGATGCGGACGCTCTTCAACGCACCGTCCTCGCGGATGCGGCCACCGACCGCGGCGGCCTCGACGGAGGTCTTCGTGGTGCCCGCGCTCGCTCCCCCGCCGACGACGAACGCGAGGTCGAGGTGGGTCGCGGTCGGCAGGGCGTTCTTCAGGATCGCGGCCACGCAGTCGGTGGGGACGACGTCGAAACCCGCGCCGGGGAGCAGCACGATGCCGGCCTTGCGCGCGTCGGCGTCGCGTAGGGCGATGGACTCGAAGACGTCGATCTCACCGGTGATGTCGAGGTAGTGCGTGCCGGTCTTGAGGCACGCGTCGACCATGGCGGTCGCGGTGTGGGCGAACGGGCCGGCGCAGTGCACGACGGCGTCGACGTCCTCCAGGTGCGCGCGGGCCTGCGAGAGGTCGAACGCGCGGTGCTCCAGGCCGAGGGCGGCGGCGATCGGCTCGACCTTCTCGGCGGAGCGGCCCGCGAGGACCGGTCGTTCGCCGCGCTTGACGGCGAGCTCGGCGATGAGCCGGCCGGTGTACCCGTTGGCTCCGTAGACCATCCACGTCATGCCGCGACCTTACCGGCGAGTAGCGTCGCGGGAAGCGACCAAAGAGCCGATCAGCAGCAGGGCGCCCACGCCGATGACGGGCAGCGCCCAGTACAGCCGACGCAGGCGCAGGTCACCGCAGATGTCCACATAGGCCGATCCCATCGCGGCGGCGGCCGACTCGTCGAAGCCGATGCCCAGGCCGTTGCCGCACTGCACGAGCGCACCGCTCGGCGACTCGACGGCCAGCGCCACGAACAAGATCGCGCTCCCACCCAGGAGGAACGCAAGACCGACCACGACGGCGAACGTGCGCAGTGACATGAGGGGAAGCTACGTCCCGGTTGGACTCGGGGATAGCCCTGGTCAGCCGCATTGGGGGTTGGTCCCCTAATCCCCCGCTGAACGCTGTCGCGGCTCTCGCACGCCCGTTACGACAGAGAACCCGTTGCGCTGCTCCACTCGGCCGGACCGGTGTCCGTCCCGTGTGGACCGCCGAACACGACGGGAAGCTCACGGACGCTGACCATGATGTCGTTGTGCGTCACGGCCGGCGGCCCGTCGCCGGCGAACCGGGCGCGCGGGAACCGTGCGGTGAGCTGCCGCAGCACGGTCTCGGTCTCCAGCCGCGCCAGCCCCGACCCCAGGCAGAAGTGCGGGCCGTGACCGAACGACGCGTGCCCCGTCGCCGCCCGGTCGACCCGGTACCGCGCGGCGTCCTCGTGCGCGACCGGGCAGCGTCCGGCTGCGCCGAGGTTGATGAGCAGCAGCGTGCCCTCCGGCACCACCACACCGCCGATCTCGACCGGCTCGGTGGTGATCCGGTGCGTGGCGCTGCGGACCGGCGAGTTCTGCCGCAGCGTCTCCTCGACGAGCACCGGCACCAACTCGGGTTCGGCCGCGACCCGCTCCCACAGGCCGTGGTCGACCGCGTCGTGGATGACGTTGGTGATGAGACCCGCCGTCGTCTCGTGGCCCGCTACTACGAGGAGGAACGCCATCGCCATGAGCTCGTCGTGGGTCAACCGGTCGCCGTCGTCGTCGGCTGCCACCAACGCACCGAACAGCGAGCTTTCGTCCAGGCCGCCGCCGCTCAGCAGAGCGTGGAAGTAACCGCCCAGCGCGTCGCTGGCCGGCTGCGACACCTCCGGCTCCATCGACATCATCGTCTCGATCAACGTCCGCACGCGCGCACGGTCACCCTCGGGCACACCGAGCACCTCGCCGATGATGTGCAACGGCACCGGCACGGCGACCGCAGCGACGACGTCGACCTCCTCCCCCACCGGCAGCGCGCCGACGAGCTCCGCGGTGACCTGTTCCACGCGCGGGGCGAGCCGCTGCACCGCCGGCCAGGTGAACGCCTTGGCCGCGAGCCCGCGCAACCGGGCGTGCTTCGGGTTGTCGCTGTTGAGCATGCTCGGCCCGAACAGCCCCGCGAACTCGGTCTGGGTGCTGCCGAGCGCGGCGAGCTGGCGTTTCATCTCCCGCTGCAAGGCGTCGCTGTCCTTCGACAGCCGCCGGTCGGTCAGCAGCCTGCGGGTGAGCTCCAGCCCGACGGTGACGACCTGCAGGCGCACGCCGTTCGGCAGCGTCACCGGGTGCACGGGCCCGGACGCGCGCGCTTCGTCCTCGATGCGGTGGTGCTCACGAGCCCGCAGCTCGCCGCCGGTCAACAGGTTCGTCATGGCCTCTCCGTCTTCCCCGGACCCGCGGTCACCGCAGTGCGTCGAACACGCCGATCGTCTCCACCGCGGGCAGCCGCGGCGGCGAGGCGGCGATCGCCCTGCGCCCCAGCACCCAGTCGGGCAGGTGGTGCCGCAACGCCACCCGCCCCTCCGGCGTGATGTCGACCGGCGCGGCCATGCCGTGGTCGATCGCGCGGTCGGGCTTCACCCAGCTGATCCAGCCGCGCAGCCGCAGGACCTCCAGCGCCTCGGCGTCCCACTGCTTCGCGGGCCGGTGCTCCAGGTACCAGCTGGTAGCGCCGCGGTGCACCCCGCCCTGCTCGACCAGCGCGAGCAGCTTCACCTGCTCCTGCGTGACGGTGCCGAGGTCGGGCCGCGGCGTCTTGCCCCTGCGCTTCACGAGTCGTCGTCCTTCGGAGGTGGTGGGCCCAAACGTCCCCGACAGGCCGTAAAAGTACGGCACCGACCTGGCCGGTTCCAGATGCCATCACGATCGAAGTTGCGCCACCGGCAGAAGAACGGGGCGAGGTGCGCCAACGCACCTCGCCCCGTGTGAAATGGGCGCGACAGGGTTCGAACCTGCGACCGCTCGGGTGTAAACCGAGTGCTCTTCCGCTGAGCTACACGCCCGTGCCGCCCGCCGCCACCACGGCGCCGGACAGGTACATCATGCCTTCAAGGAGGCTACGGCCTTCTTCCAGCCTTCCTGATCGCGGGCCTCACCGGGGCCGTTGACCTCGGCGAAGCGCACCACACCCCCGGTGTCGACCAGGAACGTGCCCCGCACCGCCATGCCGACCGCGTCGTTGAACACGCCGTAGGCCTGCGCGACGGCGCCGTGCGGCCAGAAGTCCGACAGCAGCGGGAAGGAGTAGCCCTCCTGCGTCGCCCAGGCCTTCAGGGCGAACACGCTGTCGACCGACACGCCGAGCACCTGGACGTTCTCGTCCTCGTAGGCCGCGATCTCGTCGCGCACCTGGCACAGCTCGCCATGGCAGGTGCCGCTGAAGGCGAACGGGTAGAAGACCAGGAGCACGTTCTTCGAGCCGCGGAACGACGACAGCGTCACCGGCTGCTTGTTGTAGTCGTTGAGCGTGAAGTCCGGGGCTTGTGAACCGACCTCGACCGCCATGAAGGAAGACCTCTCCGGTTGACACACGACTGAACCACGGACGGGTGACAACCGCCCGTGGGTCACAGCCTATGCGGGCCGTGCTCGAGTCAGCGCTTGGCCTTGGCGGACTTCGGCCACACCAGCCTCGTGCCGGCCCAGTCGTCGGCCACGCTGATGTTCGAGGTCTGCGAGAGGCCCGCAGTCCCGGAGGCGTCGGCGATGTCACTCGGCTCGACGTGGCCGGTACGGCCCGTCTTCGGGGTCAGCACCCAGATGATGCCGTCCTCTGCCAGGAGGTTGGTGGCTTCGAGCAAGGAGTCCACCAGGTCGCCATCGTCCTCCCGGAACCAGAGCAAGACGACGTTCACCGTCTCGTCGGCCTCCTCGTCGAGGATGTCGGCCCCGATCTGCTCTTCGACCGCTGCGCGGAGGGCGTCGTCGACGTCCTCGTCCCAGCCGATCTCCTGGACGACCATGCCCGATTCGATCCCGAGCTTCTCGGCGACGCCGATCTTGCCGGCGTCTTCCGCGGCGACCACGGTTTTCACTCCTCCAACTACGCAAGGGCGACAGCCCGTGAAGACTGTCGCCGGATGGTCCACTACACGGGACAGCGAACACTGTCGGCTACCCCCGGCGCAACTGTTGACCACGTGACACGCCGTGTGGGGGACCCCTGTGAAGGTGCTTAGACTGGCACCAGGCATGCTCTACATACCTCTTATCGCGCGCGCGTGAGCGACACGATCCAGAACTACCGATCAGTAGCGGTGACGAAGTCGTCGCGCAAGGACAACGATAGGAGCGCGTGGCACGGTTTTCCGGGCCAGCGCGTGTACCGCCAACGAAGCCGAGGAGACACCTTGAGCCCGCAGAACACAGGCCCCGAGCGGGTACGTGTCATTCGCGACGGCCTGGCAGCGCACCTGCCGGACATCGACCCCGAAGAGACGGCCGAGTGGCTCGAGTCGTTCGACGAGGTCCTCAAGGGTGGCGGACAGCAACGCGCTCGGTACCTGATGCTGCGGCTGCTGGAGCGCGCGGGCGAGAACCAGGTCGGCATGCCCTCGCTGATCAGCACCGACTACGTCAACACCATCCCCACCGAGCGGGAGCCGTGGTTCCCCGGTGACGAGGAGGTGGAGCGCCGTTACCGCGCGTGGATCCGCTGGAACGCCGCGATGACCGTGCACCGCGCGCAGCGACCCGGCGTGGGTGTCGGTGGCCACATCTCGACGTACGCGTCCAGCGCGTCGCTCTACGAGGTCGGCTTCAACCACTTCTTCCGCGGCAAGAACCACCCCGGTGGCGGCGACCAGATCTTCATCCAGGGTCACGCCTCCCCCGGCGTCTACGCCCGCGCGTACCTGGAGGGGCGCCTGTCCGAGCACCAGCTCGACGGCTTCCGCCAGGAGTACTCGCACGCCGGTCCCGGTGGCGGCCTGCCGTCGTACCCGCACCCGCGGCTGATGCCGGACTTCTGGGAGTTCCCCACGGTCTCGATGGGCATCGGCCCGATGAACGCGATCTACCAGGCGCGGTTCAACCGCTACCTGCACGACCGCGGCTTCAAGGACACCTCCGACCAGCACGTGTGGGCGTTCCTCGGCGACGGTGAGATGGACGAGCCGGAGTCGCGCGGCCTGCTGCAGCTGGCGGCGAACGAGCAGCTCGACAACCTGACGTTCGTGGTCAACTGCAACCTGCAGCGCCTCGACGGCCCGGTGCGCGGCAACGGCAAGATCATCCAGGAGCTGGAGTCGTTCTTCCGCGGTGCCGGTTGGAACGTCATCAAGGTCGTGTGGGGCCGCGAGTGGGACGCGCTGCTGCACGCGGACCGCGACGGCGCGCTCGTGAACCTGATGAACAACACGCCCGACGGTGACTACCAGACCTACAAGGCGAACGACGGCGCGTACGTCAAGGAGCACTTCTTCGGCCGCGACCCGCGCACGAAGGCCCTCGTCGACGCCATGAGCGACGACGAGGTGTGGAACCTCAAGCGCGGCGGCCACGACTACCGCAAGGTCTACGCGGCGTACAAGGCGGCGACCGAGACCGTCGGTCAGCCGACCGTGATCCTCGCCAAGACCATCAAGGGCTACTCGCTCGGCCCGCACTTCGCGGCCCGCAACGCGACGCACCAGATGAAGAAGATGACCCTGCAGGACCTGAAGGGCTTCCGCGACAGCCTGCGCATCCCGATCACGGACGAGCAGCTCGAGGCCGACCCGTACCTGCCGCCGTACTACCACCCCGGGCAGGACTCGCCGGAGATCCAGTACATGCAGGAGCGCCGCCGTCAGCTGGGCGGGTTCGTGCCGGAGCGCCGCACGAAGTCCAAGGCGCTGGTGCTGCCGGGCGACAAGGTCTACGAGGGCGTGCGCCGCGGTTCCGGCAAGCAGGAGGTCGCCACGACGATGGCGTTCGTCCGGCTCGTCCGCGACCTCGCGAAGGACCCGGAGATCGGCCCGCGCATCGTGCCGATCATCCCGGACGAGGCACGAACGTTCGGCATGGACTCCATGTTCCCGACGCAGAAGATCTACAACCCGAACGGCCAGGCGTACACCTCGGTGGACGCCAACCTGATGCTCGCCTACAAGGAGTCCGAGCAGGGCCAGATCCTGCACGAGGGCATCAACGAGGCGGGTTCCACGGCGTCGTTCACGGCGGTCGGCACGTCCTACGCCACGCAGGGCGAGCCGATGATCCCGATCTACATCTTCTACTCGATGTTCGGCTTCCAGCGCACCGGTGACGGTCTGTGGGCGGCGGCGGACCAGATGGCGCGCGGTTTCGTGCTCGGTGCCACCGCGGGCCGCACGACGCTGACCGGTGAGGGCCTGCAGCACGCCGACGGCCACTCGCTGCTGCTGGCGCACACGAACCCGGCCGTGATCGCGTACGACCCGGCGTGGTCGTTCGAGGTGGCGCACATCGTCAAGGACGGTCTGCGCAGGATGTACGGCGAGAACGCCGAGAACATCTTCTACTACATGACGGTCTACAACGAGCCGTACGTGCAGCCGGCCGAGCCGGAGGGCCTGGACGTGGAGGGCCTGCTGCGGGGCCTCTACAAGTACCAGGACGGCCCGGCGACGCCCGGTCCGCGCGCGCAGATCCTCGGCTCCGGCGTGGGCCTGCCGTGGGCGCTCAAGGCCCAGCAGATGCTGTCCGACGACTGGGGCGTCTCCGCGGACGTGTGGTCCGCCACGTCGTACTCGGAGCTGCGCCGCGAGGCCGTGGAGACCGACCGCCACAACCTGCTGCACCCGGACGCCGAGCCGCGCGTGCCGTACGTGACGCAGGTGCTGAAGGACGTGCAGGGCCCCGTGGTCGCCGTGTCCGACTGGGCGTCGGCGATCCCGGACCTGATCCGCCCGTACGTGCCGACCGACATGACGACGCTGGGCACGGACGGCTTCGGCTTCTCCGACACCCGCCCGGCCGCCCGCCGCCACTTCCTGGTGGACGCGGAGTCGGTCGTCGTCGCGACGCTGGCGGCGCTGGCCAAGCGCGGTGAGGTGGAGCGGTCGAAGGTCGTCGAGGCGGCGCGCAAGTACAAGATCGACGATGTGCAGGCGGCGGGGCCGTCCACGTCGGACGCGGGTCTCGCGTAGGTCTTCGTCCTCCGGAGGGCCGTTCCACTTCGCGTGGAACGGCCCTCCGGCCGTTTCAGCGCGACCGTGGCGACCGGAGCCGTCCCCGCCCACACGATCACCGCGAACGGGTGCGGCTGGAGATCCACGGGCCGCTCAGCGGCCGGCGTCCCCGCCTCCGTCGACGGCGTACTCGGTGAACCGGCCCGCGACCGTGAACCCGAGTCGGCGGTAGACCGGCTCGCCTTCCTCCGACGCCTGCAAGACGGCGATGCGGTACCCCTCGGCGCGTGCGGTGTGCAAGGCGGCCAGCGTGATCGCGCCGCCATAGCCGCGGCGGCGGTCCGTGGCGAGGGTGGCGATGTTGTAGACGCCGGCGACGCCCGCGTGCAGGAACACCTCCGCGGTGCAGACCGCCCGGCCGCCGACGTAGCCGACGAGGTAGCGGGCCTGGCTGCGCAACGCGTGCGCGGCGGTGGCGGCGTAGAACTCGCGGACCGTGGCGGCGGGCGGGGTCCAGTTGGCGGCCAGGACGGTGGCGTAGTCGGCGAGCTCGGCCTCGGTGGTGACGCGGCGGAGGTCGAGGCCGTCGGCGTGGGGTTCGGGGAGGTCGTCCGGCAGTTCCGCCCACATCGCCGCCTCGGTCTCGGCCGCGGTCAGACCGGCCTGGGTGAGCAGGGTGGCGAGATCGGGTGGCGTGGTGGCGGGGCCGACCCACCAGGAGAACGGGCGGCCGGTCGCCTTCAGCGCCGCCACCGTCTCCGCGACGCGGGTGGCGGCGGTGGCCGGGGTGAAGCGGGCGGTGGCGACGATGTTGAACGTGTCGTCGGTCAGGCCGCTGTCGGCGACGAGGAGGTCGCCGGTCCGCGTCACGGTCGCGCCCGGCAGGTGGCGGTGGAGGTGGCAGGCGTGCTCGGCGAGGTTCTGCTCCGCGCTCGCCGTCAGGTCGGTGGTGAGCTCGCGCAACGGCCCGCCGTCGCCGTCGTGCCGCACCAAGACGAAGCTCGCTGATATATCGGATACCGCGGTGAGCTCGACGAGCTCGTCACGGACCGGGAGCAGGCGGTCGACGAGGAGTTGGACCTGCTCGTCGAGGCGTTCGGGGCCTCGGTGGACGAGCTTCCACACGTGGCGCCGCGGGAGGTCGTGCTCGGGTTGTTCGCTGTCGCGGACGAACACCTCATCCGGTTCCAGGCCCAGCCGCCGGGTGATCTCGGCGGCAGGCACGGTGTCGCTCGTGAGGGCGAAGTAGCTGTACTGCTCGACTCGCACGACGGGCATCCGACCACGACGCAGCAGTAGCTCGCGACCGATATATCAGTTCACCGGCACGTCCCCTGTTGCAAAAGACGTTTGCGGACGTCCGCAAACGTCTTTTGCAACAGGGTGAGTAACCGCTGGTCAGCGAGCTACTGGCACTGGGCGACGGGCTGGGCGGCGAACAGGGGCTGGTCGGCGCGGGCGTCGAGGAGCAACGGGATGAGCGCGCGGGCCTCCTGCTTCAGCGGCACGATGCGGTCGCCGCCGCGCAGGTACTGCGACTTGATGCCGTGCAGCTCGAGCTCGTCGCGGTACTCCGAGTACTGGGCGCCGGTCACGACGTAGCCGCACGGCGGGGTGGCCAGCACGTCCGAGGGGTCCGGGGCCTGGTTGTCGGCGCCGCCGAAGTACACCGGCCCGGACCGCACGGCACGCGAGGCGGCGTTGGCGGACTCGATGGCCGAGCGGTTCTCGCGGACGAACGACCGGGTGCCGTCGAGGGCCTTCAGGTGCGAGTCGACGCGGAACGCCGGGGTGCCGTCGGCGTTCGTCTCGACGAGCAGGCCCATGCCGTGCTTGAGGCCGCCGGTGTTGCGCAGGATGCGTTCCTGGCCGTCGCCCGCGACCTGGCGGATCGGCTCACCGGTCACCGGGTCGACGTAGATGCCGTAGACACCGGAGGTGCGGCCGGCTGCCTCGACCGACGGGCGGACGTACGAGCGGGACAGCGTCTCGGACAGGTCGTGCACGCCGGGGGCGACGTTGAGGTTGCGCGGCCACAGCCAGAGGACGTCCTTCACGTAGTACGGCGCGGTCGGGCCGAACTCGTGCAGGTCGTGGATGACGTCGGGCTGGAAGTCGCGGATCACGGCGGCCATCGCGCGGGCCTCGGCGGTGCGCAGCAGCAGGTGGTCGCGGTTGACGTCGATGCCGGAGGAGTTGCCCCGCGTGTCGAGGGCGCGGCCGTCGGGGTTGGCGTTCGGGACGAACAGGTAGGTCACCGGGCCGGTGCGCGGCAGGGAGCGCATGCGGATGAGGCACGCCTCGCGGCCCGCCGGCTCGTCGCCGTGCTGGGAGCAGATGAACAGCACCACGGTGCGGGCCGAGGCGGGGCCGACCCGCACGAGCTGCACGGGACGGCCCTGCAGGGTGGTGCCGATCCGGGTGAGCGGCAGGCCCAGCGAGCGCAGGTAGGCCTGTTCCTCTGACTCGGTGGTCCACCTGCCGGTGAGCTCGAACCCGGTGCGCGGCTCAGGAGCCGCCGCGGCGGTGACCGGGACGGTGACCAGCAACGACAGTGCGGCGAGTAACGCGATCAGTCCCCTCATAGGGGAGACTTTGCCGCCTGTGTCAACCGGCGGGCGGTGCGGTTCCAGTCGATGAAACCGTGGACCACCAGGCCCGCGAAGATCACGTAGACGAACGCGCTGAAGTACAGGCCCGACTGGATCTGCAGCGGCACGCCGACCGCGTCGACCACCAGCCACACCAGCCAGAACTCCACCAGCCCCAGCCCCTGCAGCGCGAACGCGAGCACGGTGCCGACGAAGATCGCGGCGTCCGGCCACGGCGCCCACGAGGCGTCCAGCGCGTCCAGGAGCAGCGCGAATGCGACCGTGCCCACGACGAAGACGCCGGCGACGACACCGCGTTCGAGCCAGGAGCCCTTGCGCACCACGACGCCGAACACCGGGTCACGCCGGCGCACCCACGCGTACCAGCCGTAGAGCGCGATCAGCCCGACGACGACCTGCCGCGTGGCCAGCCCGCCCAGGTGCGAGGACAGGTAGACCGTGAACAGCAGCGCCACCGAGACGAGCTGAACCGGCCAGGTCAGGAGTGAACGGCGCTGCGCCAGGAAGACGACGGCGAGTGCCAGCACCTGCCCGACCAGCTCGGTGTACGCGATCTTCTGCCCGAAGATCGTCAGTCCCATCTCGTACCACACGGCTTGTTCCCCCGTGGTTCAGTCGCCGTATACCGGTGTTTCCTACCTTGCCACCATGTCATCCTCCTTAGCACTGGCGCTCGTGCCTTTGTTCCTCACTCCGGCCGCGACGCCCGTCATCACACCGACGGTGGTCACCCGGACGTTCGAGGAGCCCGCCGACGCGGACGACCCGGCCATCTGGGTGAACCCGCGCGACCCGGAACGCAGTGTGGTGCTGGGCACGCTCAAGGAAGGCGGCCTGGCGGCGTTCGACCTGAACGGCCGCACGATCGGCGTGAGCCCGGCACCGCTGCCGCCGGCGCCGGGGGCCAAGCCCGGCCGGTACAACAACGTCGACGTGCTCGGGAACCTCGCGTTCGTGAGCGACCGGGGCCGCGACCGCATCCGGGTGTTCCAAGTGGACGAACGCGGTGCGAGGGACGTCACGGACCCGGCGACCAGGCCGGTGTTCGCGAAGACCGAGGCCGAGGTCGAGGAGCAGCACACCGCCTACGGCCTCGCGGCGGGCCGGGTGCACGGCACGGACGTCGTCGTCACCAGCCGCCGCAACGAGACGAGCATCGCGCTGCTGCACGTCGTCAAGGGCGCGCGGTACGACACCCGCAAGGTGTCCACCCTGGAGCTGCCGGACACCTTCACCCTGCCCGACGGCACGCGCTGGACGGTCTGCGGCGAGCCCGGTGAGGGCCCGCAGGTCGAGGGCATGGTCGTCGACGAGGCCACCGGCACCCTCTACGCAGCCCAGGAGGACGTCGGGATCTGGCGCATCCCGTTGCGCGCCAACGGTTTCGGCACGCCGCAGCTCGTCGACAGGGTCCGCGCGTTCGGCGCGCCGCAGAAGTACGACCCGGTGACCGAGGAGTGCGTGGCCGACGGCCCGGACCCCGGCTTCGGCGGCAGGTGGCTCGAAGCCGACGCCGAGGGGCTCGCGATCGCCGGTGACGTGCTGCTCGCCTCCAGCCAGGGCGACTCCCGGTTCGTCGTGTACCGCAAAGCCGACATGAAGCCGCTCAAGGACTTCCGGGTCGAGGACGTCGAGCACTCCGACGGCGCCGACGTCGTGCTCGGCAAGCTGAACCTGCTCGTCGTCCACGACGGGGAACGCGAGAACGGCACCGGATTCGCCTTCGTCCGGCATAACCTGTCCCGATGGGGACTTTGAGCCAGGACGCGCTCAACAGGGCACTGATCGAACGCCAGCTGCTGCGCGAGCGCGCCGAGACGAGCGCGCTCGCCACGATCGAGCACCTCTTCGGCGTCCAGGCGCAGGAACCGAAGTCGCCCTACGTCGGCCTGTGGAGCAGGGTCGAGGATTTCCGGCCCGCCGAGCTCGAAGACCTGCTCACCGGTCGCCAGGCCGTCCGCATGCTGCTCATGCGCGGCACGATCCACCTGGTCAGCGCACGGGACGCGCTCGGACTGCGCCCGCTCACCCAGCTCAAGCTCGACCGCGAGCTGCAGAGCGGCCCGTTCGCGAAACGGCTGCGGGGCCTCGACTTCGACGAGATCGCCGAGGCCGGCCGTAAGATCCTCGACGACACCGCCATGGGCACCGCCGACGCCGGCAAGCTGCTGCAGGCGCGCTGGCCCGACCGCGAGCACACCGTCCTGGGCAACGTCCTGCGCAACAAGCTCGCCCTCGTCCAGGTCCCGCCCCGCGGCCTCTGGCACACCAGCGGGAGGGCGGTCTGCACGACCGTCGAGAACTGGCTCGGGCAGCCGCAGCGGGCCGTGCCGCGCACCGAGCTGGTCCTGCGCTACCTGCGGGCGTTCGGTCCGGCGACCGTCATGGACGCCCAGCAGTGGTCGGGAACCACCCGGCTCGGCGAGGTCTTCGACCAGCTGCGGCCACAGCTCGTGACGTTCCGCACCGAAGCGGGCAAGGAGCTCTTCGACCTGCCCGACGCCCCACGCCCCGGCGCGGACACCGAGCTGCCGGTGCGGTTCCTGCCCGAGTTCGACAACATCCTGCTCGCCCACGCCGACCGCCGCAGGGTCATCGCCGACGACCGGCTCGGCGTCGTCATCGGCGGCAAGCCCACCGTCCTCGTCGACGGCTACGTCGTCGCCACCTGGTCGATCGGCAAGGACCGCGGCGTCACCGTCGACTACCTCGACCGGATGCCGAAGAGCCGGCAGAAGGCGGTCGGCCAGGAGGCCGACCGCCTTCGCGACTGGCTGTGCTGACCCCCTTGACGAGAGCATCTGCAAGTACCACCAACACATGATCAAATCGCCGCCGACTACCACCAACCTGTTCGTCGTCTAACGAACCAGCCCTGTGTCCACGGGTGGCCGGCGGCGCTGTTGGCAGTAGAAAAGTGCTGGTTGACGTTGAGTTGGTGGTACTTGCAGATGCCGGGAGAGGCAGGGGTGGGCTGGTCAGGCGGCGGCCACGTCCACGTGTGCGCCGTCACCGACGACCAGCCGGTGGCGGCCCGCCGAACCGACCCGTGCGCGGCGCCCGATCAGCGACGTCTCGATGCCGGACACGTTGTGCACCGACGCCTCGCTGAGCACGATCGAGTCAGCCACGCCGGACTCGGTGATCCGGCAGTCCGCGCCGATCGACACGTACGGGCCGATGATCGACTCCTCGACCAGCGTGCCGGGACCGATGATCGCGGGCCCGACGATGCACGACCGCACCACGCGCGCGCCCTCCTCCACCACGACGTCACCGATCAGCCGCGACTCGTCGTCGACGATGCCCTGGACGTCGCCGCGCAGCCCCATCAGCAGCTCGCGGTTGCACTCCAGCACGTCCTCGACCTTGCCGGTGTCCTTCCAGAACCCGGAGTAGATCCGCGCCCGCACGTCGCGCTCGTGCGTGACGAGCCACTGCAGGGCGTCGGTGATCTCGAACTGGCCGCGCCACGACGGCTCGATCGAGTCGATCGCGACGTGGATCGCGGGCGTGAAGAAGTAGACGCCGATCATCGCGAGGTCGCTGCGCGGCTCCCGCGGGTGCTCGATCAGCCGCGTCACGCGCGAGTTCTCGTCGACCTCCGCCACGCCGTACAGGCGCGGGTCCTCCACCTTGTCCACGAGCACCTGGGCGGACGGCCGCAGCCGCGCGAACTCGTCGGCGATCTGCCCGATGCCGTCGGTGAGGACGTAGTCCCCCAGGTACAGCACGAAGTCGTCGTCGCCGAGGAACGGCCGGGCGATCTTCACGCAGTGCGCGACGCCCAGCGCGAAGTCCTGGTCGAGGTAGGTGAGCGAGACCCCCAGCACGGCGCCGTCGCCGAACATCTCGATGATCTCGCTGCCGTTCTCGCCGACGACGACACCGATCTCGGTGATGCCGATGTCGCGCAGGTTCTCCAGCACGTACTCCAGCACCGGTTTGTTCGCGATGGGCACCAGTTGCCTCGGCAGCGGGTACCCGGCCGGGCGCATCCGCGTCCCCGCACCTCCGGACAGCACAAGAGCTTTCATGGGTCCTCCACCGCGGCAGCGGGTAGTTCGGGTGGGGACGAGCGTCGGGCCGCGCGCTGGACGACAGCTGGAGAACGGTCAGAACACGAGGAAGGGGCCCCGCGCGTGATGTTTGCGCGAGGCCCCTTTCCAGCAGGTGGGAACTACCGGTCGGACATCGGCGTGCCCGACGGCGGGGTGGGGGCGTCACCCATCCGGCCGCTGACGTTCGCCGGCACCTCCTGCGACGCGCGCGGCATCGGCGACCGGGTCTGCGCCTCCTCCTGCACGCGGTTCAGCCAGCCCTCCCAGCGCGCCTGCATCGGGCGGACCAGACCGCCGCCGACACCGATGATGACCACACCGGCCACGGTGGCGAGCACGGCGACGAGCACCGGCATGGTCACCGAGACGGCGATGCCGAGCTGGTTGAGCGCGGCGATGACGCCCAGCGCGATCACGAAGCCGTAGGTGATGTTGCCCAGCAGCCGGGTGTACGAGCGCTGGCCCAGCGCACCGGTGACGAGGCCGCGCAGGGCGGTGCCGATCGCCGACGCGACGATCACCAGCACCAGCGCGACGACGATGCGCGGCAGGTACGCGATGACCTCGTTCAGCAGCGTGCTGACCGGGTTCGAGGCGCCGAAGACGCCGAACGCCAGCTGCAGCGCGATCAGCAGCACGAAGTAGTACACGATCTTGGCGATCAGGCCGGTCGCGTCCATGGACGACTGCTTCAGCGCACCGGTCAGGCCGGAGCGCTGCACGAGCTTGTCGAAGCCGACGCGCTTCAGCAGGAAGCTCACGCCCTTCGAGAGCGCCTTGGCGATGAACCAGCCGATGACCAGGACGAGCAGGAAGCCGAGCAGCTTCGGCACGAACGTGGCCACCATCGCCCACGCCTGGCCCAGGCCCTCGGTGATTTGCGAGCCCACGGGCCCTCCTAGAACGAAGTTGCGGTGAGTGAAGCTCCGACCAGGTGATCGTTTCGCGGATCAGACCACTCAGCAACAGCGACACTGTGACACGAAAGGGTGGCTGACGTGGATTTTTGTCGTAATACAGTCCAGAGTGGAACTACCGGTGGGGACCGGGGAGAGGGAAGCGCCCGACACGCTCCGTGTCGGGCGCTTCCACATTTCCGGGTCTCCTACGGGAGGGCGCTCAGGCCCCGGCCGTCCAGGTACTGCTGGATGTGCTCGGCCGACAGCACGGGTGCCTCCGCCGTGGTTCCCGAGCCGTCCTTCGGCACGTTCGGGCGCGGGTCACCCAGGCACTCGGAGCTGCTGCCGGGCAGGGCGCCGTCGATCAGGTACCGGTTGACCTTCCGGTCGACACAGGTGTTGCCGCCGTTGTAGAGGCCGTGCTTGCCCTCGTCGAGGACGGTGATCAGGTTGTGCCCGAGCCGCCTCGCCATCGCCGGGCCGCCGGCGTACTGCGTCTGCGTGTCGCCCTCCGCCTGCACGACGATGCCGACCGGGTAACCCGCACGCGCGAGCCGCACCGGCGGCTCCGGCGGGGTGAACGAGCGGAACGTGCAGGTCATCGGTGCCGCGCGGATGATGCCGTAGCCGTACGGGTAGCGCTCGCGGAACGTGCGCATGTCCTCGTAGTAGGTGTCCAGGTCCGTCGGCCAGTCGGACTCGCAGGTCACCGTGTCGAACACACCGGAGCGCAGCTCCTGCAGCCCGGTCCTGGCCAGCAGCTGGGCGGCCTGGGCGCCCTGGGCGTTCGCGGGCTGGTCGCCCGACCTCAGCTTCGCCACGATGTCGGCCAGGTCGGTCCACAGAGGACGGTAGCGGGACCCGACGCCCATGGCGCCGTCGAACGACGACCGCGTGTGGCCCTCGACCGGCGTGGCGTGCAGCTTGGCGGCGACCGACTCCACCGCGGCCAGCACCTCGGCCGGGGACTTGCCGAGCGCGAACTTCTCGTTGCGCTCCGCCACCCACGCCGCCCACGCCTCGGCGTCGCGCCGGTAGGCCACGGCCTGCTGGCGGAACTGCTCGTGCCAGATCCACTCCGGATGCACGGCGCTGTCGAGGACGCTGCGGTCGAGCCGGTCCGGGAACAGCGTCCCGTACACCGCGCCCAGGTACGTGCCGTAGGAGTAGCCCAGGTAGTTGATCTTCGGCTCGCCGAGCACCGCGCGCACGAGGTCCATGTCCCGCGCGGTGTTCGGGGTGCTGACGAACTGCCTGATCCCGCCGGCGGAGCGCTGGCAGGCCTCCTCGGCCTCGCGCGCCTCGGCCGCCCACTTGCCGAACTCGGAGTCCGCGGGCCGGGACTCGGGCTCGGCGATCGCGGGCGCGGTGCGGCAGTTCAGCGCGGTCGAGCCGCCGACGCCGCGCGGGTCGATGCCGATCAGGTCGTAGACCTGCACGAGGTCGGACTTGGCCAGGAACTGCGGCAGGCCGAGCCCGGACCCGCCAGGTCCACCCGGATTGGTGAACAGGACACCGCGGCGGCGCTCCGGTGCCGTGGCCCTCTTGCGGCTGACCGTCAGGTTGATCCGGTCGCCGCCCGGCTTGGTGTAGTCGAGCGGCGCGACGAGCGTCGCGCACTCCAGCTCGGTCAGCTTTCCCGTGCACGGCGCCCACTTCACCGGTTGGGCGACGAGCTCGGCCAGTGGGTCGGGCGGGTCGGCGGACGCGGCCGTGCCCACGGCCATGACCGCGACGACCCCGAGGGCGAGTGCCGGGTACCTGTGCAAGACGAAACCTCCGCGCCGGACGAACTGAAGACCATCTGGTGCCCGAAGGTATGGCCGCTCAGGCGCCGCCACGGGTTTGTGTCACCTGTTCCGGTGATGTCCGCCGCCACGGCATAGGCTGCGGACATGACCAGCAGCCCGACTTCCGAGAACACGAAGGAGGAGGTGCACCCTCCGGTCCTGTCGCCGCGCACGATGCGCAAGATCGAGCGCGCGTCCGGCAACCTCGCCACCGCGAGCGTCGCCGAGATGGAGCGGCGCCTGCCGTGGTTCGCGCGGATGCCGGCGGACCAGCGGGCGAGCGTGCTGCTGCTGATCCAGAACGGCGTGGCCGGGTTCGTCGAGTGGCTGCACGACCGGCAGCAGGCGATCCGGCTGACCGCGGACGCGTTCCGCAGCGCCCCCAAGGACATCTCCCGCTGGGTGAGCCTGCGCCAGACCGTCGAGCTGGTCCGGATAGCGCTGGAGCTGTTCGAGGAGCAGATGCCGGCGATGGCCGCAGACGAGACCGAGCGCGCGCTGCTGATGGAGGGCGTGCTGCGGTACGGCCGGGAGATCGCGTTCTCCGCCGCCACCTCGTACGCGACGGCGGCCGAGGCGCGCGGTGCGTGGGACGCCCGGCTGGAGGCACTGGTCGTGGACGGCATCGTGCGCGGTGATCCGGAGGAGTCGCTGCTGTCGCGGGCCGCCGCGCTGGGCTGGGACCCGGCGGCAGAGGCGACCGTGCTGGTCGGCAACCCCGGCGGGGAGGACCCGCCGACGATCGTCTACTCGGTGCGCAGCAAGGCGGCGCGGGCGAGCCGCCCGGTGCTGCTCAGCGTGCAGGGCTCGCGGCTGGTGGTCGTGCTCGGCGGGCCGACCGACACCGGCGAGGACGTGCTGGGCCGCATCGCCGAGGGCTTCGGCGAGGGCCCGGTGGTGGCGGGACCGACCGTGTCGTCGCTGTCCGAGGCGCACCGCAGCGCCAGCGACGCGCTGAGCGGGTTGCGCGCGGTAGTCGGCTGGCCCGCGGCGCCCAGGCCGGTGCGGTCGCTCGACCTGCTGCCCGAACGCGCGCTGGCGGGCGACCCCGAGGCGGAGTGGCAGCTGGTCGACCGGGTGGCGCGGCCGCTGGAGGACGCCGGCGGTGCGCTGCTGGAGACCGTGGACGCGTTCCTGGAGGTCGGCGGCGTGCTGGAGACGTGCGCGAAACGGTTGTTCGTGCACCCGAACACGGTCAGATATCGCCTTCGGCGCGTTCAGGAAATGACGGGAAGAAATGCACATGACGCTCGAGACGCACTTGTGCTTCGCGTCGCTTTGTCTGTAGGGCGACTTGCCCGCTCCCGGGGGCTGTGGTAGTCCGCCTCCTGTGACGGAGTTCGCACACATCCGGTGGAGTGAGGGCCAAACGACCTGGTACCCCGCTGAGCTGCGGTGACGTCACGCCCGGCGCATCGCGAGGACACTTTTGTAGGGTCTCTACAAATACGATCGCCGTACTTCGTCCTTTCCGGCATGGGGCGCCGGCGGGGCGACCGGCTTTAGTAATCGACGTGATCGCACTCCTCGCGCCCGGCCAAGGGTCCCAGACGCCCGGCATGCTCACCCCCTGGCTCGAACTGGAGGGGGCGGAGAAGCAGGTGCGGACGTGGTCGGACCTCACCGGTCTCGACCTGGTGCGGCTCGGCACCACCGCGGAGGCCGAGGAGATCGTCGACACCGCCATCACCCAGCCGCTGGTCGTGGCGCTCGCGCTGCTCGCGTTCGGTGAGCTGCGCCGCCGCCTCGAACTGCCCGCCGACGTCGTCGTCGCGGGCCACTCGGTCGGCGAGCTGGCCGCCGCGTCGATGGCCGGCGTGATCAGCGCCGATGACGCCGTCGCCTTGGCCGCCGTGCGCGGTCGTGCGATGGCCGAGGCGTGCGCGCTGGAGCCGACCGGCATGGCCGCGGTGCTCGGCGGCGATGAGCCGGAGGTTCTCGCCCGCCTGGAGGAGCTCGGTCTCGTGCCCGCCAACCGCAACGGCGCGGGCCAGATCGTCGCCGCCGGTCCGCGGACCGCGCTGGACGAGCTCGCGGAGAACCCGCCGAGCACGTCGAAGGTCCGCAAGCTGGCCGTCGCGGGCGCGTTCCACACCCGGTACATGGCGCCCGCCGAAGAGGCCGTGCGCGCCCGTGCCGCCGGAGTCGTCACGCAGGACCCGTCGCTGCCGCTGCTGTCCAACAAGGACGGCGCCGTCGTCACCGAGGGCGCCGAGGTGCTGCGCCGCCTGGTGTCCCAGGTCACCAGCCCGGTGCGCTGGGACGTCTGCCAGGCCACCCTCGTCGAGAAGGGCGTCACCGGTTCCGTCGAGCTGCCGCCGGCCGGCGCGCTCACGGGTCTGGCCAAGCGTGCGATGAAGGGCACCGCCACCCTCGCCCTGAAGACGCCCGACCAGCTGGAGAAGGTCGCTGAGCTCTTCGTCACCGCGGGAGAGACTCAGTGACGACCTTCGAGGCCCCGCAGGCTGCCGCGGGCAGCCGCATCCTCGGTCTCGGCAGCTACCAGCCGGAGACCGTGGTGAGCAACCACGACCTCGCCCAGCGCATGGACACCTCCGACGAGTGGATCCGCGAGCGCGTCGGCATCGCCAACCGCCGGGTCGCGGCGAAGGACGAGGGCGTCGTCGACATGTCCGTCATCGCGGGCACCAAGGCGATCGAGGACGCGGGCCTGACGCCGGAGGACATCGGCGGCGTGATCGTGGCGACGTGCACCATGCCGTCGACCATCCCGAACGCCGCCGCCCAGGTCGCCACGAGGATCGGCATCCAGGCCGCGGCCGCGTTCGACCTCAACGCCGCGTGCGCGGGCTTCTGCTACGCCGTCGCGACCGCGGCGGACATCGTCCGCGCCGGCACCGTGCGCAACATCCTCGTCATCGGCGCGGAGAAGCTCACCGACTGGACCCACCAGGACGACCGCTCGACCGCGATCATCTTCGCGGACGGCGCGGGTGCCGTCGTGGTCGGCGCCGGTGACGCGAACGAGATCGGCCCCGTCGCCTGGGGCTCGGACGGTTCCATGTCCGAGGTCATCAGGATCGACGACCGCGACTCGTTCATCCACCAGGAGGGCCAGGCGGTCTTCCGGTGGGCGACGACGCAGGTCGCCCCGGTGGCGATCCGCGCAGCCGAACTGGCGGGTGTCGAACTGTCCGACGTGGACGTGTTCGTCCCGCACCAGGCGAACCTCAGGATCATCGAAGCGATCGCCAAGCGCCTGCGCAAGAATGGTGCGCGCGAGGACCTGAAGGTCGCTCGAGACATCGTCGAATCCGGTAACACCTCCTCGGCCTCGATCCCCATGGCACTGGACCACATGCGGTCGGCGGGCGAGATCTCCAGCGGAGACGTGGTGCTGATGGTCGGGTTCGGCGCAGGACTGTCCTACGCGGGACAGGTGGTCCGGTGCCCGTGATTTTCCAGAGTGTGTCAATCGAAAGGGAACTTCAGTGAGCGACAACGTCCTGACCGGTCTTGCCGAGATCGTCGAAGAGGTCGCCGGTGTGGCCGCCGACGACGTCACCGCTGACAAGTCCTTCGTGGACGACCTCGACATCGACTCGCTGTCGATGGTCGAGATCGCCGTCCAGGCCGAGGACAAGTTCGGTGTGAAGATCCCGGACGACGAGCTGGCGAACCTCAAGACCGTTGGTGATGCGGTGGATTACATCACCAAGAACGCATGAGTTCGAACATCGACGTCGTCATCACCGGGCTGGGTGCCACCACCCCGCTCGGTGGTGACGTGACGTCCACCTGGGACGCGTTGCTGGCAGGCAGGTCCGGGGTCAGCCCCATGACCCACGACTGGGTCGAGAAGTACGACCTGCCGGTGAAGATCGCGTCGCAGCTCGTCGTCGACCCCACCGAGGTCCTGCCCCGCGTCGAGGCGCGGCGCCTGGACCGTTCGGAGCAGGTGGCCATCGTCGCCTCGCGCCAGGCGTGGGCCGACGCGGGCCACGACGACGACACCGTCGACCGCGAGCGCCTCGCCGTCATCATCGGCACGGGCATCGGCGGCGCGATCACCCTCCTGACCCAGGACGACCTCCTGGAGCAGCACGGCCTGCGCAAGGTGTCGCCGCTGACCGTCCCGATGCTGATGCCGAACGGCCCGGCCGCGCACGTGGGCCTGGAGCTCAAGGCGCAGGCGGGCGTGCACGCACCGGTCTCGGCCTGCGCGTCCGGGGCGGAAGCCATCGCCTGGGCCTACCGCATGATCAAGGCCGGCGAAGCCGACGTGGTCGTGGCGGGCGGCGCGGAAGCCTGCATCACCGCCATCCCGGTGGCCGGCTTCTCCCAGGCCCGCACCATGAGCACCCGCAACGACGAGCCGGAGAAGGCCTCGCGCCCGTTCGACACGGCCCGCGACGGCTTCGTCCTCGGCGAGGGCGCGGGCGTCATGGTCCTGGAACGGCGCGAGTTCGCCGAGGCCCGCGGCGCCAAGATCTACGGCCGCCTGGCGGGCATCGGCACCTCCGCCGACGGCTACCACATCACCGCCCCCGACCCCGAGGGCGTCGGTCAGTCGCGTGCCATCGCCGCATCCCTGCGGTCCGGCGGCATCGACCCGTCCGACGTCGGTCACGTGAACTGCCACGCCACCTCCACCCCGGTGGGCGACGTGGCGGAGACCGTGGCCGTCCGCAAGGCCATCGGCGACCACCCGGTCCTCACCGCCCCGAAGGGCGCCCTCGGGCACCTGCTGGGCGCGGCGGGCGCGGTGGAGGCGATCATCACCGTCCTGTCGATCCGCGACGGCATCGTTCCCCAGACGCTGAACCTGGAGAACCTGGACCCCGCGGTCACGCTGGACGTGGTGGCCGGTGAGCCCCGCAAGATCAAGCTCGACGCTGCCGTGAACGACTCGTTCGGCTTCGGCGGTCACAACGTGGCACTGGCCTTCACCTCGGTCTAGTTCCCGCTGTGCGCAGCGCCCCGGTCCGCTTCGGCGACCGGGGCGCTGCCGTTTCTCGGCTTCGGCCGGTGGCGGCCGGTGGGTGGGCAAGCGCGAGCCGGTGGCACTCGCGGACGTGCTGCCGGGAGCCGTCGGGCAGCCGAGTCAGCGGGAACCCTCGAACGGTGGAGGTCGGCGACGAGCCGCTAGCACCGCTCCATCTGCGGCGTCCGGTTCTCCGGGGCCTCGTCCACCCGCCATTCCCCGCCCTCCCGCACCACCACGTACACGACCCGCCACCGGATGCACCCCTCCGGCAACGCGACGGGGGCCTTGGCGACGTCCTGCGTGGACACGAACGAGATGAGCGCCCGCACCCGCCGCCCGACCACGTCGGACTCGATGCGCTGCACGACCACACCACCGTCGCGGGTGGTCTCGTAGGCGGCCCGCCACGTCTCCTCGACCGCCTGAGACGCGCGGCGGGAGGACACCGCGGCCGACCAGGCCCGGAAGTCGCGGGCGTTGATGGCGTCGAAGTACCGCTGCAGCACCGACTGCACCTGCTGGCGGTCGGGGTGGGTGAACGAGTCCGCGCTGAGCCGCACCTCCGGCGATCCGGGCAGCTGCCCTGCGGAGGAGGCGACGGCGGGTTCTCCCGAGGCCTCCGCGGGGCGCAGGTACACGGCCCTGCCCACCATCCCGGCCGCGACGGCCGCACCGGTGATCACCACGACGGCCGGCACCAGCCAGCGACTCGCTGCGCTCCCCACCCGAGGAAGCCTAGACCCCGCGCACCGGGGGTGATCACGGGTCGCACGCGTGCGGTGATCCGTTACACCAGAAAGAAAGATTCACTCGAAAGTTGAGATTGTGCCGTGATCAACGGTTGCATGTGGCAAGACAATGATTGGCACATAAAAAGTTGATGACCAATCCCATACTCCGAATGAGTTCCTTCGGGGGTAACCCTACCGCCATTCGGCCGCATCAAACGCGCATATGTCGCGATTTTCGGCTTCACCCGGACAGCCCAAGGGACACGGGCCGTGTCCGACCGTTGCCCACCCCTAACTATACGTCGCGAACCGTGTGGAATACCGCAGGTCAGCGCTTCGCAATTAAAAGAACGCGCTGGTGCCGTTTAGCGAGGTGCCCGGCAAGCGATGCTGACTCATCGATCAGAAACCTCTCAACCGGGTGATCTGGCTCCAAACCTCTTTACTCTGAGCAACATACGCGCCGGTAACCCCCGGTCTTTCGGACACGAACGGGTTACCCATATGCCCCTAATGGCGGATTGGCCATAGCTTCGAAAATGTGCGGGAATATGCGGCGTCAACGGAATTGCGAAACAGTGAGGGAGGTAATTCGGTGGATCTCAGATACGAGGCGTTCTGCTTCGCGGATCGGCGGTTCTACGATCTGCAGAGCAGCACCGAAAGCGGCCTCCCGGGCGATGACTTCGCGCACCAGCTGCCCGCTCTTCCGGACGGCTGGGTGCAGGCCGAGCGCAACGTCTGGCGGCACCTGCACCCGCACGGGGTGCAGCTGCCGAAGCAGGGGTGGAAGATCCACGTCTCGGCCGGCCTGGACAACGCGACCGCGGTGCTCAAGGCGACCTTCGACTACTGCGTCGAGCGGCGGATCCCGTTCAAGTACCTGCAGACCGTCTCGATCGTGCTGGCGCGCAACTCGAAGTACGCGCCCCGTGAGGGCAGCGGCAAGCTCATCACGATCTACCCGACGAGCACGGAGCAGCTGCAGCAGGTCCTGACCGAGCTCGCCGCGGTGCTCGACGGGCAGCACGGCGCGTACATCCTCAGCGACCTGCGCTACGGCAAGGGGCCGCTGTACGTGCGCTACGGCGGGTTCTCCGAGCAGTGGCTCGAGGTCGACGGGCAGCAGGTGCTCGCGATCGAGGGGCCGGGCGGCGAGCTCGTGGCCGACCAGCGCAAGCCGGTGTTCAGCCTGCCGGAGTGGGTGGAGCTGCCGGAGTTCCTGGCGCCGCACCTCGCGGAGCGCAACGCCGGTGACCCGGAGAAGTTCCCCTACCGGATCAAGAGCTCGCTGCACTTCTCCAACGGTGGCGGCGTGTACCTCGCGACCCGCAAGAGCGACGGCAGGGAGGTCGTCCTCAAGGAGGCGCGGCCGCACGCCGGGCTCGACCGCGAGGGGCGCGACGCGGTGGCACGGCTGGAGCGCGAGTACGAGGTGCTCACCCGGCTCGCCGGCGTGCGGGGCGTTCCCGCGGTGTACGACCGCTTCACCGAGTGGGAGCACCTGTTCGTCGCCATGGAGTTCATGCCAGGCCGGTCGCTCGGCCAGTGGCTGGGGATGAACTACCCGTTGACGCACAAGGAAGCCGGCGACGAGAAGGTCACCGCCTACCGGGACCGCGCGCTCTCCCTCGTGCGCAAGGTCGAGGACCTGGTGGCGCGGGTGCACGAACGCGGCGTCGTCTTCGGCGACCTGCACACCATGAACGTCCTGGTCGACGAGGACGACGAGGTCTCGCTGATCGACTTCGAGCTGTCGTCGACGATCGAGGACCTGCACCGGCCGACGCTCGGGGCCCCCGGCTTCCAGGCACCGGCCGACCGTGACGGCTTCGACATCGACGCCTACCCGCTGGCCGCGCTCAAGCTGTGGATCTTCCTGCCGCTCAACGCGGTCCTGGAGCTCTCGCCCGCGAAGCTCGACCAGCACGTGCGGGTGGTGCGGGACCGCTTCGGGCTCGACGACGAGTACTGCCGGGGCATCGTCGACGTCCTCCGGCCGCGGGTCGACCCGCCGGCGGATCCGGCGTTCACCGCGTTCGACGACGAGGAACCGGACTGGACGCTGGTGCGCAAGGAGATCGCGACCGCGATCCTGCACAGCGCCACCCCGCAGCGGAAGGACCGGCTGTTCCCCGGCGACATCGAGCAGTTCGAGGTCGGCGGAGCCGGGTTCGCCTACGGCGCGGCGGGTGTGCTGCACGCGCTCGACGTGAGCGGCGAGGGCCGGTACCCCGAGCACGAGGACTGGCTGATCGCGTCGGTCCGCAGGGAACCGCCCAAGCAGCCCGGGTTCTACGTCGGCGCGCACGGCATCGCCCACGTGCTGGAGAACTTCGGCCACCACGACCTCGCGGCCGAGCTGGTCGAGAGCTACGCGCCGCTCGTCGCGACCACGCAGGACCACGGGCTGAGCGCCGGCCTGTCCGGCATCGGGCTCAACCTGCTGCACTTCGCCGACTCCCGGCACGACCACGGTTTCGCGGAGCAGGCCGAGGTGCTGGCCGAACGGCTCGCGCGGCAGCTCGCCGACGCACCGGGTCCCGGTGGCAAGGCGCGGGCGGGACTGCTGCACGGCTGGTCCGGTCCGGCGCTGTTCTTCCTGCGGATGTTCGACCGCACCGGCGAACACCGCTGGCTCGACCTCGCCGAGCAGGCGCTCGAACGCGACCTGGCGGAGACGATGGTCGCGCTCGACGGTTCGCTGCAGGTGCGGGACGGCAACTTCCGGTCGCTGCCCTACGTCGGCATCGGCGGTGCGGGCATCGCGCTCGTGCTCACCGAGCTCGCCGCCATCGCACCGGAACGCCCGTGCGTCGAGCAGCTCCCCGGCCTGCTCGACGCCTGCACCAGCGAGTTCGTCATCCAACCGGCGTTGACGCTGGGCAGGGCCGGTCAGCTGGCCACCCTCGCCCACGCGACGCGCCACCGCCCGGACGAGCGGTACGAGCGCTCGATCCGGCAGCACCTGCGGGCACTGGGCTGGCACGCCGTGCGCTTCGGCGGCGGGCTCGCGTTCCCCGGTGTGCAGCTGCGCCGGATGTCGATGGACCTCACCACCGGCGGTGTGGGCGTCCTGCTCGCCATCGCGTCCACTGTGGACGGCCGCGCTCCCCTCCCCTTCCTGGGGAGGACCCAGACCCCGGTCCTCGCGGACCGGTAGCAGTGATCCAGCAAGATCCCTCTTAGCAAGGAGACCGTCATGGGCTTCATCCTCGACATGCAGGACCTCGAGACCCCCGAGGCGCCGGCCAACGTGCTGGCGGGCGGCGGCTCCGGCGGCGGTGGCGGCGGTTCGACCACCGCGTCCAACGCCTCGCTGCTGCTCCCCTGCTCGCACAGCACCGTCAGCCTGCTGGCCTGCTGAGCTGTTCCACAACTGAGCTACCCCGGCCGATGAGCGGCATAGGCGAAGTATGCCGCTCATCCGCCACCTGCAGGGCCCGGCAGCCGGCCAGCTGTCGGGCCCTCGCTCATGATGCGCCCTGACGCCCTCGGGAGGAACAGCGATGACCAAACCCGGTGACGTTCTGCTGTTCTCCACCGTCAAGCGCGACTACCGGCCGTGGCTGCTGCTCCTCAACGCCGCGGTCACCACCGCCGCCGGTCTGCTGCTGCCGGCCGCGCTGGCCGGTGCCGTCGACATGGCGCTGGGCGGGCGGTTCGTGCTCGCGACGATCCTGTTCCTGCTGGTGCTGGCCGCGGTCGAAATCGTCGGCGACGCGATCGGGATCGTGCTCGCGGCGAGCATCACCGCCCGCGGCACCGCGTGGTTGCGCCACCGGCTGTCCCGGCAGCTGCTCACGATCGGTCACCCCGCGCCGTTCGCCCACGGCGACGCCGTCAGCCGCGTCACGGGCGACTGCGGCAACGCGGGCGGTGTCGCCGTCACGGTCATCGGCCTGCTCGTCAGCGTCGTGTCGTCGGTGGGCTCGGTCGTCGCGCTGGCGCTGCTGGACTGGCGGCTCGCCGCGGTGTTCCTGGTCAGCGCCCCGCTGGCGGGCCTGCTGATCCGCACCCACCTGCGCCTCACCGCCGACGACGTGCTGACCTACCAGGAGGTCTCCGGCGAGGTCTCGGCCCGGCTGCTCGACTCCGTGTCCGGCCTGCGCACGATCTCCGCCGCCGGTCTCGCCGACCGCGAGACGCGCCGCGTGCTGCAGCCGCTCCCCCGGCTCGCCGCGGCGGGCGCCGGGATGTGGCGCACCCAGGCCAGGATGATGTGGCGAGCCGGGCTCCTGCTGCCCGCCGTGGAGGTCGCGGTGCTCGCGGCCGCCGGGTTCGGGGTGCTGCAGGGCAGGCTGAGCGCAGGTGACGTGCTCGCCGCCCTCGGCTACGCCGCGCTGGGCATGGGGATCGTCGGCCAGATCACCCAGCTCACCGTGCTGGAACGCACCCGCGCCTCCGCCGGCCGGATCGCCGAGGTGCTCGACACCCCGCCACCGCACCGCCCCTTCGCCCGCGCCCCCCTCGGCGGGGCACTCGAACTGCGCGGTGTCAGCGTCGACGGCGCACTCCACGACGTCGACCTCGTCGTCCCGGCCGGCGCGTTCTGCGCGGTCGTGGGCAGCTCCGGCGCGGGCAAGTCCGCGCTGGCCGCCGTGCTCGGCGGACTATCCCCAGTGGACTCCGGTGAGGTCGCGCGGTCCGGTGGCGTCGGGTACGCCTTCGAGCGACCCGCCTTGCTGGGCACCACGATCGGTCGTTCGATCGCCTACGGAACGGACGCGGACGAGGCGCGGGTCCGCGCCGCCGCCGTCGCCGCCCAGGTGCACGACGTGCTGGTGCGGCTGCCTCACGGGTATGAGACGCCGGTCGCCGACGCCCCGCTGTCCGGCGGTGAGGCGCAGCGGATAGGCCTGGCGCGTGCGATCGTGCGCGATCCCGAGGTGCTCGTGCTGGACGACGCGACCGCCAGCCTGGACACCGTCACCGAGGCCAGGGTGGACGACGCGCTCACCACCGCGCTGCCCGGCCGCACCCGCGTCGTCGTCACGCACCGGCCGGCGACGGCGGCCCGCGCGGACCTGGTGGTGTGGCTGGAGAACGGCCGGGTGCGCGCGACCGGCACCCACCAGGAGCTGTGGGACGACCAGGAGTACCGCGCCGTGTTCACCGGGGGCGAGTGATGCGCTTCTACCTCTCCACGCTGGCCGGGCACCGCCGCGGCGTGCTCGTCCTGCTCGCCTGGTCCGCACTGGAGGGCATCCCGGCGTTCTTCGGCGGCAAGCTCGTCGGCACCGCCGTGGACAGCGGGTTCGCCGCGGGCCGCCCGGTGGCCGGGCTGCTGTGGCTGCTCGCGTTCGCCGCGCTCGCCGTCGCCGGCGCGCTCGGTCAGCGCCAGGTGTTCGCCCGGCTCGGCGACGTCGTCGAGCCCATGCGCGACGCCCTGGTCACGCAGGTCGTCAAGGGCGTGCTGAACAACCGGACGCACCGCCGCACCCCGGACGCCAGCGCCGTCGCGATGATCACCCGTCACGTCGAGGTGGTCCGCGACGCCACCGCCGGCGTGCTCGTGCAGGCCCGCGCGCTGCTGGTCACCACGGTCGCCGCGCTCGTCGGGCTCGCCACGACCGCGGCCGCGCTGGTCTGGCTCGTCGTCCTGCCGATCGTCGCTGCGCTGGTGCTGTTCGGGTTCCTGCTGCCGTCACTGGCGAAACGGCAGCGCAACGCGGTCATGGCCGAGGAACGCACCGCGGAGGCGACCGGCGGGGTGCTCACCGGGCTGCGCGACGTCGCCGCGTGCCGGGCCGAGCAGGAGGCGTTCGCGGACGTCCGGGCGCAGGCCGACGAGCAGGCGGCGGCGACGGTCGCGGTGGCCTGGGCGAACGCCCTGCGGGCCACCGTGATCGCTCTCGGCGGCTTCGCACCGGTCGTGCTGCTCGTCGCGTTCGCACCGCCGCTGGTGGCGTCCGGTCAGCTCACCACCGGCGCGGTGCTGGCGGCGGTCGTCTACCTGACCAACAGCGTCAACCCGGCGCTGCACGGCCTGGCCCGCACCACGAGCACCGTCGTGATGCGGCTGATGGTCGCACTCAAACGACTTCAGGAGGCGGCGCCGCGGCAGACCGGCGACGACGGCGTGGAGGTGCCCGTCAGCTGCGAGTTCACCCTCAGGGACGTCACGTTCGGCTGGAGCCCGGACGCCGTGCCGGTGGTGAAGGACCTGAACCTGTGCATCGGACCGGGCGACCACCTGGCCGTCGTCGGGCCGTCGGGCATCGGCAAGTCCACTGTGGCCGGTCTGCTCACCGGTCTGATGCCACCGGACCGGGGCGAGGTGCTGTTCGGCGGGCGGCCGGTGGACCGGGTGGTGCCGTCGGTCCGGCACCAGGCGATCGCGCTGATCCCGCAGGAGACCTACCTGTTCACCGGGACCGTGCGCGAGAACCTCGCCCTGCTGGCGCCGCAGGCCACCGACGCCGAGCTCCTCGCGGCGGTGAAAAGCGTTGGGGCCAAACCACTTCTTGACCGGCTGGGCGGTCTGGACGCACGGCTGGGCCACGCGGGCGAAGGGCTGTCCGCCGGAGAGGCGCAGCTGCTCGCGCTGGCACGGGTCCACGCGACGCCGGCGGCGGTGGTGATCCTCGACGAGGCGACCTCGCACCTGGACCCGGCGGCGGAGGCGCGGGTGGAGCGCGCGTTCGCGGCCAGGAAGGGCGTCCTCGTGGTGATCGCACACCGGCTGAGCTCGGCGTTGCGGGCGGACCGGGTGCTGGTCATGGACGGTGGCGCGCCTCTTCTGGGCACGCACGAGCAGCTTCTGGAGACCTCGCCGACCTACGGCAGGCTGATGCTCGCCTGGGACCCCACCCACCACGAGCGAACCCCGCTGCCCAACCGGTAGCGGGGTCCACTCAGGACTGGCCGGGCGCTCACCCGACGCGGTGCAGCCACGTGACCGGCGCGCCGTCGCCGGCACGGCGGAACGGTTCCAGCGCGTCGTCCCACGCCGCGCCGAGGAGCTCGTCGACACCGTGCGCGAAGGACTCACCGCCGCGGGAGCGTGCGGCCAGCGCACGCAGCTGGTCCTCGTTCACGACGATGTCGCCGTTCGCCGAAGTGCGCGCGTGCCACAACCCCAGCACGGGCGCGAAGCAGAAGCGCTCTCCGTCCTGACCTGGGGACGGTTCCTCGGTCACCTCGAAACGGAGCATCGGCCACGCGCGCAGCGCAGCAACGAGTTTCGCGCCGGTACCGGCGTCACCGGCCCACGCACATTCAGCGCGCAACTGTCCTGGTGCCGCGGGTTGCGCTGCCCACCTGAGGTCCACTCGTTCGCCAAGGGTGCCCGAGATCGCCCACTCGACGTGCGGACAGACCGCAGACGGCGACGAGTGGACGTAGACCACGCCACTGGTGCTGCCACGGGTGCTCACTGCTGACCTCCGCTACTCGACGAGGGACGTCTTCCCCTACGCCTTTGCCGAGTGAGGTGATCACCGTGGAACCCGTTCGCTGCATTCTGCCTCGACTTGAGGCATGTCCGCCATAAGAACCAGCTCGATCATCACCCGACCGGGTCAGATACAGGTCTTAAGTCCCGATCTCCACTGTCGAGCGATGCGTGATCGTGATCTCCAGCGCGTTTACCGCGGTGACGATCGTGGTGGACGTGCCCAGGTCGAGCAGGGCGGGACCGTGCTGCGGCTTGACCGTCACCGGGCCAGGGTCGAACGCCCCGCCACCGGACGGCCCAGGAGTTGCCGACGACCTGTCGTGGCCACCGCGACAGGGGAGGCGGCGGCCACGGGCACCACGGCGAGCAGTGCAGCACGTCTGCAACTGGACCCTCCGTGAACATAGGCAGGTAATCCATCCAACGAGTGATCCACTTTCCGGTGACGGGTGTCACGCAACGTCTCGACTGGCCGCAGGTGAACGACCCCGGAGCGCTACGGTGTGCCCCCGTGCGGAAAGGTGGGGACTCGTGCGGTTGATCCGTCTGGGCGCTGAACCCTCGGCCATCGGGGCGGACGTCCGCGCTGCCCTCACCGCGTGCGGCGCGGGCACGGAGGTGCTCGGCGGGGTCGCGTTGACCGGCGTGCAGCCCCCCGACTGCCCGGTGCCGCTGGACGCGGTCGTGGTGCTGCCCAAGGGCGTGCTGGTGATCGTGGGCGTGGACCTGCCCGACCCCGCCGTGAAGCTGGAGGCCCCGCTCGGCGGGACGTGGACGATCGACGGCTGGCCGCTGGTCAGCCAGGACGGCATGCCGAACCCGGCGACCGAGGCCGTGGCGGCGGCGACGGCGGTGGCCCAGCGGTTGCAGGCCATGCGCGCCGAACCGCTGCCGGTGAGCACGGTCGTCGCGGTCGGCCCGTTCGTGAGCCAGGTCGTGCAACCCTCCGCGGACCTCAACCGCGGTGTGCGGGTGCTGCACCCCAAACCGTCCACATTGCTCACCGCGGCACGCGAGCTGGCCACGTCGGCGGTGCCGTGCTCGGCCGAGCACGCGGCCAAGCTGCTCGCCGTCCTGCAGACCACCGGCACGCCGCCGGACACCGCGTCGCTGCTGGGCGAGGGCTTCTCCGACGCCGTCTCCCCCGACCTGGCCTCCGCCAGCACCATGCTGATCCCGAAGATCGGCGTGCGACCGCCGGTGGGCAGGCGCGGGCCGGTCAAGCTGCGCTGGCCCTACCTCGCGGGCGCCGGTCTGCTCGTGCTGGTCCTGCTCGTGTGGCTGGTCGTGGCGCTGCCCGGCGGTGACCCGCAGGTCGTTGCCACGGAGACGCCGCCGCCCGGCCCGACGACGGTGGTCGTGGACGGCACGACGTTCGTCCCCCGAGACGCCCAGCAGGACGAGGACTGCGCTGCGCAGGCGTTCGGCGACGTCAAGGCCTGGCTGGTGGCGAACGAGTGCGGCCGGGTCCAGCGCGCCACCTACGAGACGACCGTCAACGGCCGCAAGGCGTCCGTGCTGGTCGCGGACCTCGACGTGATGGACGCCCCCAGCGCCAAGGCGTTCCACGCGATCGTGGCGGCCCCCGGTTCCGGTGGCGTGAACGCGCCGGACGGCAACCCGCTGGCGAACGCGACGTTCGCGAGCGGCGTGAAGGGCAGCCACGTCCAGCTGGCGTTCGTGGTGTGGTCCGGCGGGGCCGGCGACGCCGCGCTCGACCCGATCGCCAAGCAGGCGTTGCGGCTGCCCACCTCCCGGTAGAGGGTGGAGGGCATGATCGGACAACTTCGTTCCGTGGTGGTCGACTGCCCCGACCCCTCCGAGCTGGCGTCGTTCTACGAGAAGCTCCTCGGCGGCGAACGCCTCGCCGGCAGCGAGGACCCCGACTGGGTGGTGGTCGTCGCGAGCGGCACGCGGATCGCGTTCCAGCGCGCGCCCGAGTACGTGCCGCCGGTGTTCCCCGACCCGCACGGCTCGCAGCAGTTCCACCTCGACGTGCTGGTCGAGGACGTGGAGCTCGCCGAGTCCCAGGTGCTCGCGCTCGGGGCCAAGCTGCTCGCGCGCGACAACCCCGACAACTACCGCGTCTACACCGACCCGGTCGGGCACACGTTCTGCCTCCTGTGGCTCACTTAGAACCGTTCTAGTGTGGCGCCATGGATTTCGACGTCATCGTCATCGGTGGTGGCCCCGTGGGTGAGAACGTGGCCTGGCGGACGGCCGCCGGTGGCCTGTCCACCGCCATGGTCGAGAAGGAGCTGGTCGGCGGCGAGTGCTCGTACTGGGCGTGCATGCCGTCCAAGGCGTTGCTGCGCTCCGGTCACGCGCTCGCGGCCGCCCAGCGGGTCAAGGGCGTGGTCGGCGGCAGCCTCGACCCGCTGGCGGTGCTGGAGCGGCGCACCTCGTTCACGTCCGACTGGGACGACGCGGGTCAGGTGCAGTGGGCCGAGTCGGTCGGCATCACCGTCCTGCGCGGTGACGGCGAGGTGACCGGCGAACGCGAGGTCACCGTCGGCGGCGAGGTGCACCGGGCGCGGCTGGCCGTGGTGGTGTGCACCGGCAGCGTGCCGAAGATGCCGCCGCTGGACGGCATTGACGACACTCCGGTGTGGACGTCCCGCGAGGCCACGTCGGCGCGCGCGGTGCCGGAGTCGCTCGTGGTGCTCGGCGGCGGCGTGGTCGGTGTCGAGATGGCGCAGGCGTGGGCGCGGCTCGGGTCGAAGGTGACGCTCGTGGTGTCGGGCGACCGCCCGTTGCCGCGCATGGAGGACTTCGTCGGGCCGCTGGTCGCCGAGGGCCTGCGGGCCGACGGGGTCGAGGTGCTGCTGAACGCGCGCGCCGCGGCCGTCGAGCCGGGCGCGCTGACGTTGCGGGACGGCCGGGTCGTGCGGGGCGCGGAGATCCTCGTCGCGACCGGGCGGGTGCCGGCGACGAAGGACGGCAAGCCGATGAGCATCGACGACACCGGTCTCGTGTCCGGCGTGGACGGGCGGTGGCTGTACGCGGCCGGTGACGTCACCGGGCGTGCGCTGCTCACCCACCAGGGCAAGTACCAGGGCCGGGCGGTCGGGTCGGCGATCCTGGAGCGGTCGCGCGGCTCCGAGCCGGAGCCGTGGTCGGCGGGCCAGGCCAGCGCCGACCACGTGGCGGTGCCGCAGGTCGTGTTCACCGACCCCGAGGTGGCCTTCGTCGGGCACACCGCGGAGGAGGCACGGGCGGCCGGACGCGATGTCAAGGTCGTGGACCTCGACATCGCGGTCGCCGGGTCGTCGCTGCACGCCGACGGCTACAGCGGCAAGGCGCGGGTGGTCGTCGACGAGCGCACCCGCACCCTGGTCGGTGTCACGTTCGTCGGCCAGGACGTGGCCGAGCTGCTGCACGCCGCCACCATCGCGATCGTCGGCGAGGTGACCGTCGACCGGCTGTGGCACGCGGTGCCCGCCTACCCGACGATCAGCGAGGTGTGGCTGCGGATGCTGGAGGCTTACGGCCTCTGAGGTTCCAGCACGCCGCCGAGCATGCCCGTGAGCAGCTCGTTCGCCGTGCCGACCACGTACGCGCGGTCGTCGGGGTCGACCCGTTCGGCCAGCTTGAACAACGCGTCCGCGGTCTGCACGGCGATGCGGAAGGTCAGCATGACCGGTGCGTCGCCGTGCGCTCCGAAGCGGTTGACGAACATCTCGGCGAGCCGTTCGGCCATCAGCTCGTACTGGTCGACGCTGGAGTCGAGCCGGTGGCTGTCCAGCATGTCGCTGAACCGCACCCGGCCGAAGCCCGGCAGCTCCGCCAGCATCCGCATGTAGACGGCGACGACCTGGGTCATGGCCTCGCGCCAGGTGTCCGCGATGAGGTCGCTGGAGAACAGTTCCTCGACCTCGCTCAGATATGCCTCCATACCGCGCAAGGCGAGCGCGTGCACCACGGACCGCTTGTCCGGGAAGTATTGGTAGAAAGAACCGATGGGCACTCCGGCCACGTCGACGATGCGCGCCGTGGTGATGTCGTCGTAGTCGTATTCGTTCAGCAGGCTCGCACAAGCGTCCAGGATCGCGGAGACGGTGGCCGCACCGCGTTGTTGCACCGGCTGCCGACGCATCACCCTGGCCAACCTGCCCCTGGCCGGATCTTCATGCACAACGACATCTTCATCCATCGGACGGCCGAAGCCCAAGCACGGGTTCCCGGCAGTTCTCAGCCGGGATCTCCGCGCCGTTTGCGGCGGGCCACCCAGGCGAGGTCGACGAGGCACACGACGGCGAGCAGCCACAGCACGACGGCGAGCCAGACGAGGTCGGCGCGCAGGGCCAGCCACCCGGCGACCGAGTTGAAGACCAGCCCGAAGCCGGCGAGCCACAGCCGCAGCGTCAGCGCGCTGCGCGGCGGGGCGGGCGGAGGGAGGTAGTCGCTCACCTCACCCGGTTTCCCGCAGCAGCGGCGCCTCAACCGACCTCAGCGGCCGCGGCGGTTTCGTCACGTAGGGCTGAACGAGGCGGGTGAGCGCCACACCGGGCGCGATGAGCGGCACCACGGCGGTCAGCACGGCGGCGGTGGTCGCGGCCCTCAGCACGTCCCTGGGCATGACGGCGACCCGGTCGACGACGAACGCGCGCCGCCCGGTGAGCGACACGACGGCGAGGACGGCCAGGAACACGAGCATGCTGAGCATCGCCCGTTGCACGGCGTGCTCGTACCCGGCCGCCTCACCGGCGACGAGCACCGCGAACCAGCCGGCCAGGGCGGGCAGCTGCCCCTGTTCGGTGGTCGCCGCCCAGCTCAGACCGCCCAGGGTGGCGAGCCAGGCGAGGACGTCGGCGCGGTCCTGCGCCCAGGCGGTCGCGACGTGCAGGGGCAGGCCGGTCCAGGAGAGCAGGCCGAGCGGTGTCGGCGGGTGGGCGGCGAGCTGGCCCAGGACCCAGGCGAGCAGCCACGCCGACAGCAGCACCGCGAGTGCGAGCTGCCACCGGGGCCGGCGCACCACGCAGCGGGCGAGCCGGACGATCTCCGCGCGCGTCATACCCCCACCTTGCCGTCCCGCGGTGCTCCGTGGAGAAACGTCACCCCGATGCTCACCCGTGCGGCCCTCGTCCGGGGGTGTCGACCACGCTGCGCAATCCACGATCGTGTGACGGATCTTTCCTATGCTGAAGTGATGAGCATCGATCAGCTCCTGCGTCTGCCCAGCTACCTGATGCTGCAGCTGGTGCGCGAGGCGCGGCGGCTGGGCCGGGGGGAGCTGCGCGGGCCCCAGGTGACGGTGCTGGCCTGCCTGGCCGAGCAGGAGGCGGTCGCGCAGAAGCGGATCAGCGAGCAGGTGCGGATGGACCCGAGTGACCTGGTGTCGGTGCTCGACGACCTGGAGGGCCGCGGGTTCGCCCAGCGCAGGCGTGACGTGCGGGACCGGCGGCGGTTCACCGTGTCGATCACCGCGGCCGGGCGCGAGGCGTTGCGGCAACGGCTGGAGGCGGCGCGGGCGCACGAGGAGGAGCTGCTGGCGTCGTTGACCGAGCCCGAGCGGGTCGCACTGACCACACTGCTGCGGAAGGCCTACCTGCACCACGCGGACATGCGTGTAGATTAGCCAGTCTGCGCTCAGACGACGGAGTGCGGGCAGGAGAATGCGATTCAGGATAAAACCTGACGTCGCAGGGTATCGAGAAATGAGGCACGTTGTCAAGCCCCTCCGATGACCTCCGGTCGGCCGAAATGGAGCCGGAGCAGGAATACGTGGCCATGTTGTACGGCCGGCTCGACGACCTCCGCGAACAGACGTCGAAACGACTCGCACAATCGTTGCGACAAACCGGCGGCACGCACCAGATGCGGTCCGAGCGCGACACCTCCGTCGCGATGTACACGGATCAGCTGGCGCAGTACAGCGCGGTCGAGAACGGCCTCGCGTTCGGCCGGCTCGATTTCCACAACGGTGACCGGTTCTACATCGGCCGAATCGGTCTCTTCGACGAGGACAAGGAATACGAGCCGCTGCTGATGGACTGGCGCGCCCCCGCGGCCCGCCCGTTCTACCTCGCGACCGCCGCCTCCCCCGACGGCGTGCGCCGCCGCCGGCACCTGCGCACGCGCTCCCGCAAGGTCATCGGCCTCGACGACGAGGTCCTCGACATCAACTCGGTCGAGCCGTCCCGCAACGAGGGTCTGACCGGCGAGGCGACCCTGCTGGCCGCGTTGAACGCCTCCCGCACCGGCCAGATGAGCGACATCGTCGCGACGATCCAGGCCGAGCAGGACGTCATCATCCGGTCCGAGCTGAACGGCGTCGTCGTCGTGCAGGGCGGTCCCGGCACCGGCAAGACCGCGGTGGCCCTGCACCGCGCCGCCTACCTGCTCTACACGCACCGCCGCCAGCTGGCCAAGCGCGGCGTGCTCGTGGTCGGGCCGAACACCACGTTCCTGCGCTACATCAGCCAGGTCCTGCCCTCGCTGGGCGAGACCGGCGTGCTGCTCTCGACCGTCGGCGAGCTGTTCCCCGGCCTCACGGCGGTGGGCAGGGAGTCGCCGGAGGTCGCGACGCTGAAGGGCCGCGTCCAGATGGCCGACGTGATCGCCGCCGCGATCCGCGACCGCCAGGAGGCCCCGCCGTTCTTCGACATCCGCTTCGACAACGACGTGCTGCGCCTGGACCGCCGCGCCATCTCCGACGCCCGCGGCCGCGCCCGCCGCACCCGCCGCCCGCACAACGAGGCCCGCCGCACGTTCGCACGCGAGATCATCTCGACGCTCGGCGGCATGGTGGCGGCCAAGCTCGGCGGGCACCTGCTGGACAAGGCGGACGTGGACGACATCCGCCGCGAGCTGCGCGAGTCCGAGGAGGTCCAGGCCGCGATCTCGGCGCTGTGGCCGGTGCTGACGCCGTTCTCGCTGCTGTCCGAGCTGTACGCGAACCCGAAGCGCCGCAACCGCGCGATGTCGAAGTTCACCCGCGAGGAACGCGACCTGCTGCAGCGGACCTCGGACGACTGGACCCCGGCCGACGTCCCGTTGCTCGACGAGGCCGCGGAACTGCTCGGCGAGGACGACACGGAGGCCAAGGCCCGCGCCGAACGCCAGCGCCGCCAGGCCATCGAGTACGCCCAGGGCGTCCTCGACATCCTCGACCTGGAGGACGACGCCGACCCGGACATCCTGATGGCCACGGACCTGATGGACGCTTACCGGCTGGCCGAACGCCACGGCGTGGACCGCTACGAGACCGCGGCCGAACGCGCCGCGGCCGACCGCACCTGGACCTTCGGCCACATCATCGTGGACGAGGCCCAGGAGCTGTCCGCGATGGCGTGGCGCACGCTGATGCGCCGCTGCCCCAGCAAGTCCATGACGGTGGTCGGCGACATCGCCCAGACCGGCGACGTCGGCGGCGCGCTGTCGTGGGACTCCGTGCTGTCCCCGTACGTGCAGAACCGCTGGCGCCTCACCGAGCTCACCGTCAACTACCGCACCCCGGCCGAGATCATGGAGGTGGCCGCGGACGTGCTCGCGTCGGTGGACCCTTCTCTCGTGCCGCCCGCTTCGGTGCGCGACACCGGTGTGCCGCCGTGGGTCGCGTCGGTGTCGTCGTACGCCTCCGAGGTCCCGGCGCTGATCTCGTCCGAGGTCGCGGCCGTGGGCGACGGCAAGGTGGCGGTGATCGTTCCCGCGGCACTGCTGCCGTCGGTGGGTGCGGCCGTGGTGTCGGAGGTCGCGAACTCGTCGACGGGCGAGCTGGAGGACGCGCAGGTCGTGGTGCTGGGGGTGACCGACGCCAAGGGGCTGGAGTTCGACTCGGTGGTCGTGGTCGACCCCTCGGGCATCCTGGAGGAGTCGCCGCGCGGGGCCTCCGACCTGTACGTGGCGTTGACGCGTGCGACGCAGCGGTTGGGCGTCGTGCACTCCGGGTCGTTGCCGGACGTGTTGTCCCGCTTGAAGGACTGAGCTCCGCCCGGCCTCCTGCGCGAAACGGTCGCGGTGCCGCCGACGGCATCGTGGGCGCGGAGGAGGCCGGGAACGTTCAGCGTGCCAGCGCCAGCCCCAGAGTCGCGGCCCCCACCCCCAGCACGACGCTGACCGCGACGTTCACCAGCGCCGCCCGGTACTTCTCCTGCTCCAGCAACGACACCGTCTCGTAGCTGAACGTCGAGTACGTCGTCAGCCCACCGCAGAACCCCACCCCGAGGAGCGGCATCCACGCCGTCCCCACGAAGAACCCGATCAGGAAGCACCCCAGCACGTTCACGACCAACGTGCCGTACGGGAACGCCGACCCGGCCCGCTCCTTCACCGCCCAGTCGACCAGGTACCGGGCCGGCGCACCCAAAGCCGCTCCCACGAACACGGCGAGCACCGTCACCGCGTCACCCGCACCCCGACGAAAGCCGCAGCCACAGCACAAATCGGCGTCAGCAGAAGGAACAAAGGCCGTCCCGCCAGCGCGTACGACGAGAACGTCGTGAACCCGCCCAGGAACCCGACGCCGAAGAACGCGCGGACCAACGGCCGCGGCGCGGTGCCCATGAGCACGCCGATCAGGAACGACCCCAGCACGTTGATCACGAACAGCCCCAGTGCGCCGGGCACGAACGCCGACATCCCGTAGCGCGCCACGCCGCCGAGTCCGCCGCCGAGCGACACCAGGGCCACGAACCGGGGGTCAGGACGGTTCGGCAAGGTGCTCCACCAGGTGGTCCAGGGCCTTCAGCGCGCGCACGACGTCCTCCCGTTCCGAGGACTCCAGCTTGCCCAGTGCGGCGCCGATGCGCTTCTCGTGCTCACGCTGCCAGACGAGCAGCTGTTCGTGTCCACGGGGTGAGACGGATAGCCGTGCTACCCGCCTGTCCCTGGGGTCGGCGCCGCGGACGACCAGGCCCGAGTCGATCAGCTGGGACACCAGGCCGGAGACCGTGTTGGGGGCCAGCCGCAGCGACGCGGCGAGGTCGCCGACCTTCATCGGGGGGCGTTCCGCGAGGGTTTGCAGCAGCTCTACCTGCGCCATCGGCAGGGACTCCCACGGCCAGTCCGCACGGATGCTCGTCCGCAGCGCCCGGCGCAGGCGGGTGACGACGTCGGTGAGCGTGCGGGCTTCGTCTGACATGCGGAAATCTTACTGAACGCGGGGATATAGCTCTGTGTCAGATATAATCTGACCACGATGAACTGGTTCGTCACGGAGTCCCCCAGGCCGGCGTGGATCGCGCAGTGGCCGAAAGCGCGTTGGCTGGTCATCGCGACCGTGTGCTTCGGGGCGTTCATGGGGCAGTTGGACGCCTCGATCGTCACGCTCGCGTTCCCCGCGATGGCAGAGCACTTCGGGCACGACCCGGAGATCGTCTCGATCAGCTACCTGGTCACGCTGGTGGCGTTGCTCGTCCCAATGGGCAGGATCGCCGACCGGGCCGGGCGCAAGATCGTCTACATCTACGGGTTCGCGCTCTTCACGGCCGCGTCGGTGGCGTGCGCGTACGCGCCGAACTTCGAGCTGCTCGTCGGTGCCAGGATCGCGCAGGCGGCGGGCGCGGCGATGTTGCAGGCCAACAGCGTCGCGCTGGTCACGACGAACGTGCCGCCGGAGCTGCGGCGCAAGGCGCTCGGCATCCAGGCCGCGGCGCAGGCGGCCGGGCTCGCGGCGGGGCCGTTGCTGGGCGGGTACCTCGTCGAGCACCACGGGTGGCAGGCGGTGTTCGCGATCAACGTGCCCATCGGCGTCGTCGCCATGATCGCGGGCCACTACCTGTTGCCCCGCACCAGGAGCACGCGGGAAGAGCGCGGCAGGCCCGGTCTCGCGGTGCTGCCGGGGCTGCTCGGCGTCGGGCTGACCTACGCGGCGTTGTTCGCGCCGATGACGTTGCTGCCGTTCACGATGAAACAACCGTTGGCGCACATAGGGCTCACGATCGCCGCGCTGCCGCTGGGGTTCGCGGTCGCCGCGACGCTCATCCACCGGCCGGGTGCCAGGACCGGGGCGTTGATCGCCGCCGTGGCGGTGCTCATGCCGGTGCCGCCGGTGGTGCAGCTGCTCGCGGCGGGCATCGGGCTGGGCATCATCGCGCCGTCGTGCACGCGACGGGTGATGGGCGCGTTGCCGGACCACCAGGCCGGTGTGGGCAGCGGGATGGTCAACGTCGCGCGCGGACTCGGCACCGCGCTGGGTGTCGCCGTCGCGTCGCTGCTCATCAACGCGTTCCAGTAGTGGCACCGGTTTCCGCTAGGCCGAAAGGGCGCCTCGGGGCGCTACCCCTCCCGCTCGCCGGTGGTGCCTCAGTAGCCTGGGCGCATGTCTGAACGGGTGAGCTGGGTCCCGCAGAACGTCGACACCGGGAAGCCGAGTGCCGCGCGCCTGTACGACTACCTGCTCGGCGGGGGGCACAACTTCGCCGCCGACCGGGCGCTCGCGGAGAAGTTCCTGAAGGCGCAGCCGAACGCGCGCACGATCGCGCGGCTGAACAGGGCGTTCCTGCGCAGGGCCGTGTTGTTCATGATGGACAACGGCATCCGGCAGTTCCTCGACCTGGGCAGCGGCATCCCGACGGTCGGCAACGTGCACGAGATCGCGCAGAAGGCCGACCAGGACTCGCGTGTCCTGTACGTGGACTTCGAGGAGGTCGCGGTCGCGCACAGCCAGCTCATCCTGGAGGGCGACCCGCGCGCCGCGATCGTGCAGGAGGACCTGACCAGCCCCGTCGCGGTGCTCAAGGCCGCGCGGGAGAGCGGCGTGATCGACTTCACGCGGCCCGTCGGCGTGCTGGCCGTAGGCGTCTTCCACTTCGTGCCACCGGAAGCGGACCCGAGGGCGGTCGTGGCCACCTACCGCGACGCCGTGCCCGAGGGCAGCTACCTCGCGTTCTCCCAGTTCACGCAAGACCTCCAGCCCGCGGAGATGGCCGGGATCGTCGAGGTCATGAAGAAGAGCCAGAACCCGATGCACCCGCGCACCCGCAGTGAGGTCGAGGCGTTCTTCGACGGCTTCGAACTGGTCGAGCCGGGCATCGTGCCGCTGCCGCTGTGGCGCCCGGAGGGCACGAACACCGAGGACCCGGACAAGGCGGGCATCTACGCGGCGGTCGGGCGCAAGGTCTGAACCAGCGGTTCCGGACCGGCGGGCCTGGCCGGGAGGGGCCGGCCGGGCCGGCTCCCCTGCTCGTCGATGTTGGCCCGGCGGCGGCGAATCCGTACGCTCTGTGCACAGGATGGAACTTCCGCAGCTCGCCCGCCGTTGGATGCACGCGCTGACGTCGACCGCGTACATCCCGCTGTCCCACGCCGAGATCGAGCAGACCCTGCTCGACGCGCTGCACACGCTGGCCGACTCCCCCGAAGCGGTTGCGAAACGGCTGGTGTCACTGCACGCAACCGGCCCGGAGTCGTTGCGCGTCACGATCGAGCTGCTCTCCCCCACCTTCGGCCTGCCAGTGCTCGCCCAGCTCAGCTCGGCGTACGCGCAGGCCATGCGGATGGACGCGTTCGACCAGCAGGAGCAGATCAAGGTCGCGATCGTGCGGGCCAAACAGCGGGTCGAGCGCACGCTCAAGGTCAGCCAGGCGCGGTTCCAGGAGGTGTTCGACTCCGCCGCGCTGGGCATCGTGATCACGGACTTCAACGGCCGCTGCGTCGAGGCGAACGACGCGCTGGCCGAGATCATCGGACTGGAGTCGGGCGCGGACCTGCACGGGCGCGACCTGACCGACTTCTACCACCCGGACGACCTGGCCGCGTTGAGCGCGTCGTACCGGCAGGTGCGCGACGGGCACGTCGACCGCTTCCGCGACCAGCGCAAGCTGATCCGCGTGGACAGCGAACCGGTGTGGGTGCACCTCGCGGTGTCGGTGCTGCGCGACGCGGACGGCGAGCCGACGCACCACGTCACGATGGTCGAGGACATCAGCGAGCTGCACCTGTTGCAGCGCAGCCTCGACCACCAGCTGCTGCACGACTCGCTCACCGGCCTGTCGAACCGACAGCACTTCGTGACGCAGGTCGAACGCCGCCTCGACACCGACCAGGTCACGCTCTACCACCTCGGCCTGGACGCGTTCTCGGTCGTCAACAACGGTCTCGGCCACGACACCGGCGACAAGCTGCTCAAGATCGTCGCGAACCGGCTCGGCAAGCTCGCCGGCGAGAAGCACGCCGTGCTGGCCCGGATCGGCGGCGACGAGTTCGCGTTGCTGACGGTCTCCGACACCGTCACCACGACCGTCGAGGAGATCCAGGACGCACTCGCGGAACCGACCTTCGTGGACGACCACGGCATCGCGCTGTCGGCCAGCATCGGCGTGGTGGACCGGCCGCCCGCGTTCGCGACCGCGGGTGAGCTGATGCGGTGCGCGAACGCCGCGCTGCGCCAGGCGAAAGCGCGCGGCAAACGGCAGTGGGCGTTGCACGACCCGCACGACGACGCGCGCAGGCGGGGCCGGTACGCGCTGGCGGCGTCGATGCCCGGCGCCTGGGAGCACGGTGAGCTGAAGATCGTCTACGCGCCGGTGCACGACCTGGAGACCCGGGAGCTGCTCGGCGCCGTCGCCCGCCTGCACTGGGACGACCTGAGCCACAACGACACCATGGCGCTCGCCGACTCGACCGGCCTGTCCCTGCCGCTGGGCCGGTGGCTGCTGCGCGAAGCGTGCGGGCAGGCCGCGGCCTGGGTGGCGAAGCTCGGTGAGCGCGCTCCCACGCTGCACGTCGCACTGGGTGCCCTGCAGTCCCGTGACGAGGACCTGGTCGCCGACGTCAAACGCGCCCTCGACGAGACCGGCCTGCCCCCGGAACGGCTGCGGATCGCGCTCGACATCTCCTCCGTGCTGGCCGGCGACGACAACGCGCTGGTGCTGCACGACAGCGGCATCGTCGTCGCGCTCGACGGCTTCCGCGGCGGCCACGACGAACTGGCCGTGCTCGCCGAGGTGCCGGTCCGCTCGGTGATCACCCGCGCACCGGCACCGGGCCCCGGCTCGCCGCTGCTCCAGCCGATGCGCGACCTCGTGACCACCGTGCACGGCCTCGGCGTGCGGTTCGGCGTCGACGAGGTGCACACGGCGGAGGAGGCCGACCGCTGGCGTTCACTGGGCGCCGACGGGGTGATCGGACTGCTGCCCGCACTGACCGCCGACGAGGTGACCGAGCTCCTCACAACTGCTTCACCGCCGCCAGCAGCTTCGTGAGCGAGTCCTTCGCGTCACCGAACAGCAGCGTCGTCTTCGGGTTGTACAGCAGCTCGTTGTCCACACCCGCGAACCCCGGCCGCATCGACCGCTTCATGAACACCACGGACTTCGCGCGGTCCACGTCGAAGATCGGCATGCCGTAGATCGGGCTGGACGGCTCGTCGCGCGCTCCCGGGTTCACCACGTCGTTCGCGCCGACCACCACGGCCACGTCCACCGACGTGATGCCGGGGTTGACGTCGTCGAGCTCCTTGAGCTGCTCGTACGGCACGTCGGCCTCGGCCAGCAGCACGTTCATGTGCCCCGGCATGCGCCCGGCGACGGGGTGGATGCCGTACGCCACCGACACCCCGCGCTGTTCGAGCTGTGCCACGAGCTCACGCACGGCGTGCTGCGCCTGGGCGACCGCGAGCCCGTAACCGGGCACCACCACCACGTTGTTCGCGTACCCCAACAGGATCGCGACGTCCTCGACCGTGCCCGACTTGACCGGCCGCTGCTCTTCTCCCTGCGCCGCAACGGTTGCGGTCTTGAACGCCCCGAACAGGATGTTCGTGAGCGACCGCCCCATCGCCTGCGCCATCAGCCGGGTGAGGATCGTGCCGGACGCGCCGACGAGCGTGCCCGCGACGATCAGCAGCGTGTTCGCCAGCACGTAGCCCGACGCCGCGACCGCGAGGCCGGTGAACGCGTTGAGCAGCGAGATCGCGATCGGCACGTCCGCGCCACCGACCGGCAGCACGAACAACGCACCGAGCGCGAGCCCGACGACCGCCAGGAGCCACAGCAGCAGCCCGGACTCGGAGCTGACCACCAAGGCGCACAGGGCGATCGACGACACCGCGGCCGCGATCGCGAGCTGCTGACCGGCCGGCAGCAGCACCGGGCGGGTCGTCATCAGCTCCTGCAGCTTCAGGAACGTCACCACCGAGCCGGAGAAGCTGACCGAGCCGATCAGCACCGTGAGCACGGTCGCGAGGCTGAACAGGAACCCAGGGTCGGGCACCGCGAAGAACTCGGCCAGCGCCACGAGTGCCGCGGCGGCGCCACCGACACCGTTGAACAGCGCCACCATCTGCGGGATGGCGGTCATCTTCACCGACCGCGCGGCCGGTATGCCCACCACCACACCGAGTGCGACGGCGAGCAGAATCCACAGTCCGTTGTGGACGACGCCGTGGACGTAGGCGGTGACGACGGCGACCAGCATGCCGAACGCGCCGATGAAGTTGCCGTAGCGCGCGTACTTCGGCGAGCTCAGGCCCTTCAGCGCCAGGATGAAGCAGAGCGCGGCGACGAGGTACATCAGCTGGACGGTCATCGTTTGAACATCTCCAGCATCCGGTCGGTCACCACGAACCCGCCCACCACGTTCACCGTCGCCAGGAACACCGCCAGCAGCCCCAGGACGAGCTCCAGCGTGCTCTCCGCGGACCCGGTGATGAGGATCGCGCCCACCAGGATCACGCCGTGGATGGCGTTGGCGCCGGACATCAGCGGCGTGTGCAGGATCGTGGAGACCTTCGAGACCACCTCGAAGCCCACGAACACGGCCAGCACGAAGATCGTCAGCAGGTCGATCACGGCAACTCCTTGCGGATCCGGCCGTCGTGGGTCACGCAGCAGCCGGCGAGCACCTCGTCGTCGAGGTCCGGCAGGACGACGCCGTCCACGACCATCAGCTTGAGCAGGTTGAGGACGTTGCGCGAGTACAGGCGGCTCGCGTGCACGGGCATGGAGGACGGCAGGTTCCGCACGCCGTGCACCAGCACCTCGCCGACCCAGTTCTCCTCCCCGGCAACGGTGTCGGTGCAGTTGCCACCGGACTCCGCTGCCAGGTCGACGAGCACGGAACCGGGCGGCATCGCCTTGAGCATGTCGGTGGTCACGAGCACCGGCGCCTTGCGGCCGGGGATCGCGGCCGTGGTGATGACGACGTCCGAGGCGGCGACGTGCGCGCCGATCAGTTCCCGTTGGCGTTCCAGGAACTCCTCGGACTGCACGGAGGCGTAGACGCCGGACTGGGTCTCCAGGTCGAGCTCCAGGAACTTCGCGCCGAGGCTGCGGACCTCCTCGCCCGCGGCCTTGCGCACGTCGTAGGCCTCGACGACGGCGCCGAGGCGGCGTGCGGTCGCGATGGCCTGCAGGCCCGCCACCCCGGCGCCCAGCACGAGGACCTTGGCCGGGGGGACGGTGCCCGCCGCGGTGGTGAACATCGGCAGGAAGCGCGGTAGTCGTTCGGCGGCGACCAGGACCGCGCGGTAGCCGGAGACCAGGGCCTGCGAGGACAACGCGTCCGCGCTCTGGGCTCGGGTGACGCGGGGCAGGAGGTCGAAGCTGAAGGACGTGACCCGTCGCTCGGCGTACACGCGGATCAGGTCCTGGTCGGTGGCGGGTTGCAGGAAGCTGATGGTGACGGCGCCCGGTTTCAGCCGGGACGCCTGCTCCGGGGTCAGCGGTTGGACGGACACGACGACGTCGGACTCGGCGGTCGGGTCCTCGGACGTCACGGTCGCCCCGGCCGCCCGGTAGGCGGCGTCGGGAGCGTGCGCGTGGCGCCCCGCACCTTCTTGGACGTGCACGGTCAGACCGGCATCGACCAGCGACGACACCGTTTCCGGTACGCAGGCGACGCGACGCTCGGCGGGCCGCGACTCTGCGGGCGTTCCCACTTTCACCGTACGCACGTTACGCGATCAAAGGTGACCTGGGCCACATCACAGTTGCCAGAGCACCGCACCGGCGAGGGTGAGGCACCCGACGAGCCCAACGGCGGGCACGAACCGCTTACCGAGCGTCCACGCGCTGGCGTTGGCGATCGCGTAGTAGAGCAGCACGCAGAACGAGCTGAACACGATCGCCCGAGTGACGTCGACGGTGAGCACCAACACGATCGCGACCAGGCCGGTGGCAACCTCGGCGGCGCGCAGGTCCGCGAGCAGACCCGGCAGCCTGCGGTCGCGCGCCATCGCCAGAGCGGTCCGGCTGACGCCCAGCTGCAACGACAGCAGCGAGCCGAGCGCGGCCAGGCAGGCGGCGACCCGGATCACCGGCGCCAGCGCGGGTGACACGTCGGCGAGCGTCCTCGTGGCCAGGTCGCTGCCCAGCGCACTCAATGCGGTGACCGCGACGGCCGCGTACACGACGAGCGTGATCGCCAACGAGATGACCACGGCACGGGGAATGGTTCGCTCCGGTTCCTTGACCTCCTCTCCGAGGGTCGCGATGCGCGCGTAGCCGGCGAACGCGAAGAACAGCAGCGCGGCGGCGGGAAGGATTCCCGCGGACAGGAACTCCGCCGGCTGCACGGCTTCACGCGCGGTCACGGTCGTCGCGACGAGCACCAGCAGCACCGCGACCACAATGGCCCTGGTGACCAGCGCGGACTTCTGCACACCGGTCAGGTTGAGCGCCGTCAGCGCCACGATCGCCGCCACGGCAACGGTTTTCGGTGCGCCGGCGTAGGTGCCGACGGTCAGCGCCATGGCCGCGCACGACGCCGTCTTGCCGAGCACGAACGCCCACCCGGCCAGGTCGCCCCACACCCGCCCGAGGCGTTCCCGGCCGTAGACGTACGTGCCGCCGGAGCGCGGGTACCGCGCCGCGAGCCAGGCGCTCGACAACGCGTTGCAGCAGGCGATCACGCCCGCGATCACCAGGCTGACGAGCAGTGCGGACCCGGCGGCCGCCGCGGCCGGGGCGAACACCGCGAAGACACCGGCGCCGATCATCGAGCCGAGCCCGACGAAGACGGCGTCGGTGAGGGTCAGGCTTCTGGCGAGCTGCACGTGGTCAGTGTGCGACAGGGCACTTCCCGGGGGCCGCCGAGGGGAAGAAGTTCGGCAGCAGTTCACCGGTGTCGTAGTAGCGGTGGTAGACCGGCGTCAGCCCGCCCGACACGGGCGGCACGATCCAGGACCAGTCCGCGGGGCAGGAACGTCCGGCGGCCTCCTCCTTCTCCAGGTGCGTCAGGAACCTCTTCGACTCGGTGTGGTGGTCGGTGATCGTGACACCGGCCTGGGCGAACGAGTGCAGGACGGCGCGGTTGAGCTCCACGAGGGCCCGGTCGCGCCACAACGTCGCCTCCGACGACATGTCCAGGCCCATCCGCTTGGCGAGGTAGGGCAGCAGGTCGTACCGGTCGTGGTCGGCCAGGTTGCGGGCGCCGATCTCGGTGCCCATGTACCAGCCGTTGAAGGGGGCGCACGGGTAGTCGATGCCACCGATGCGCAGGCGCATGTTGCTGATCGCCGGGACCGCGTGCCACTTCACGCCGAGCTTGGCGAGCCACGGCAGGTCGGGGTGCGACAGCGGCACCTCGAGCACCGCGTCGGCGGGGATCTCGACCAGCGCGGGCTCGTGGCCCTCGCAGGAGACCAGCAGCGGCAGCACGTCGAACGGCCCGCGCGTGGCGGGCGGCTGCCACCCGTGCTCGACGGCGAGCTCGGTGAGCGCGAGGTTGCGGGCGTCGCCGAGCACCCCGCCGTCGGGCCCGCGGTAGGCGGCGTAGCGGATGATCTGCTCGTTGAGGACCTGCGGGGCGGGCATGCCGGGCTCGGCCGGGGAGAAGATCGAGATGACCGGCCGGATCTTCCCCTCGTTCGTGGCGACGCGGAGGTGTTCGACGCACTCCGCGGCCACGTCGGCGGGGGCGGACAGCTCCCGCAGGTCGCGCACCTTCAAGCTCCGCCAGTAGAGGCGGCCGATGCAGCGGGAGCTGTTGCGCCAGGCCACCCGTGCGCCGAAGGTCAGCTCGGCGGCGGTGTGGCGGTAGGTGCCGGTCGCCGCGATCTCGGCGTGCACCTCGGCGAGCCGGGCTTCGACCGGACCCAGGTCGGGGTGTTCGGCGTGGTGCAGGCGGACGAAGTCCTCCACCTCGGCGATGTCGAGCTCGCCGGCGGTCTCGCCCGGCGCCGGGGGGAACGCCGTGAGGGAACGGGGCATCACATCAGTCGGGACGGGGGTCATGGCGAGGCACCGTATCGCCGCTTTCGTGTGGCGAAAACCGCCTCTCGCGCTACACCGGTTGGATCATTGGACCGCATCCGACACGCTCAGCGAGTACTTGATACCGCAACCGGGTGACGATGCCTGCGACAAAGAATGGTCTTCGACCGTTATCTCGCCGCAACCGAACATTTATCAGTGATCCACGTCACCGCCCGGTTCGACCCGGTCGAGTGAACCCACGGGCGTGGGCATCGCGGGCACCTCCCATGACGAAAAGCGGGCCATGCCGCGCACCGCCACCGCCGCCGGAACCGCGCGGAACACGAGATTGCGCAAAGACACCGCGACCGGTGACCGCAGCTCGATCCCGAACCGCCCGGCCGTCCGCGACCCCCGCCACACCGCCTGCGTGCGCGGCCGTCGCACGGCGTCGTACCGGGCCAGGTCACCGCCGCAGGCCGCCAGCGTCACGGCGTCCTCCAGCGCCATGCACGCGCCCTGCCCCAGGTACGGGACCATCGCGTGGGCCGCGTCCCCGAGCAGCGCCACCCGGCCCGACACGAACGTCCGCAGCGGCGGCAGGTGGTGGACGTCGTGCCGGACCACGGCCGGGGTCGACGCCACCAGGTCCGGGATCGGGTCGTGCCAGCCGCCGAACAGCTCCACCGGGTCGAGGTCGGCCGCGGCCGGCGCCACCCGTGCGAGGTACCAGCAGACCCGGCCGTCGCCCAGCGGCAGCACGCCCGCCTCGCCGCCGGGACCGAGCGTCTGCGTGATCGGCAGCTCGAAGGGACCCGGTGCCACTCCCCGCCACGCCGTGGCGCCCGCGTACACCGGTCCCGGCACGTCGGGGAACAGTTGCGCGCGCAGGCGGCTGTTGATGCCGTCCGCCGCCACCACGAGGTCCGCGTCGAGGTCCTCGACGCCGGTGACCTCGGAGTCGGTGAAGAGGACCTCCGGCGGCAACGCGCGCAGCAGCACGCCGTGCAGGTCGGCGCGGTGCATCGCGATGATCTTCTCCTGGCCGACGTCGAGCAGGTGCACCAGCCAACGACCGTCCGACGCGCGCACGCCGCCCGACACCCGCGGCGTCCCCAGCCGCCGGACCTCGTCCTCCAACCCCATCCACGACAGCGCCCGCAGCGCGTTCGGCATCACCCCCACCCCGGCGCCGATCTCGCCGAACGCGGCGGCGCGCTCGCGGACCTCGACCTCCCAGCCCACGCGCCGCAACGACACCGCTGCCGCCAGTCCCCCGATACCGCCACCGACCACGATCGCCTTCACGGCCACTCTCCTCTACAGGTGTAGAGGACACTACACCTGTAGACTACAGCTGTAGAGATGACGGGGAGCACATGCGCAGGGACCTGATCACCGACGCCGCGATCGACCTGGTGGCGACCTCCGGCATGCGGGGCCTCACGCACCGCGCGGTCGACCGGCAGGCCGGGCTGCCGGAGGGGTCGACGAGCGCCTACTTCCGCACCCGCAAGGCGTTGGTGGAGGGGTTCGTCGAACGGCTCGCACTGAAGGAGCAGGAGGAGGTCGTCCTCGACCGGGACGACCTGGCCGGCGGTCTCGCCAGGACGGTCGACACCTGGCTGGTGGAGCGGAACCGGACGCTCGCGCGGTACGCGGCGATGCTGGAGGCCACGCACCACCCGGAGCTGCGCTCGATCCTCGCGCACTCCCCGCGGGAACGGGCGACGGAGCTCGCGCGGGCGCTGGGTCACGAGGACCCGGAGGCGTCCGGCGGGCACATCATGGCGTTCCTCGAAGGCCTGCTCTTCTACCGGCTCGTCGGTGGCGGCAGCACGTCGGGACCGGAGCCGGGCACCGAGGAGAGCCGCCAGGACCTGCGCCGGGCCGTCGAAAAGGCGTTGCGACCGTAGGTAGCGTGGGTCCCATGGGATTCGGGTACGGGGTCTTCTACCTCTGAGCCAGGACGTGTCGCCCAGCCACACGTCCTGATTTCGCGTACCCAGAAGAGGATCCGGCATGCGTTCGCATGTTCATCTGACGACCCAAGACCTCACCAAGGGCTATGAGAGCGGTCCCGTCGTCGACGGTGTCTCGCTGAAGGTCTCCGCCGGGCAGCGCCTCGGCATCATCGGTGAGAACGGCCGTGGCAAGACCACGTTGCTCCGCCTGCTCGCCGGCGACCTCGCACCCGACCAGGGAACCGTCACCCGGCACGGTTCGTTGAGCCTGGTGCGACAGGAGATGCCGTTCCAGGAACGGGAGACGGTGGGGGACCTGCTGGACGAGGCGCTGCGCGTGAGCCGGCTCGCACTGTCCGAACTGGACAGTGCGGCGGAGCCGTTCGACGAGCCGCGCTACGAGCGGGCGCTGGCGCACGCGGAGGACGTCGAGGCGTGGGACGCCGAGCGCCGGGCCGGCATCGCGCTCAAGGCGCTCGACGCGGACCACGACAGGGCCACGCCGCTCGCGACCCTGTCGGTGGGGCAGCGCTACCGGGTGCGGCTCGCGTGCCTGCTGGCCGAGCGCGCCGACGTCCTGCTGCTCGACGAGCCGACGAACCACCTGGACGCGGGGGCACTGGGGTTCCTCACCGAGCGCCTGCGGCAGCACCCCGGCGTGACCGTGCTGGTCAGCCACGACCGCGCGCTGCTCGACGACGTCTGCACCCAGCTGCTCGACCTGGACCCGACGCCGGACGGCGAGGTGCGCCTGCACGGCGGCGGCTACCGGGCGTTCAAGGAGGCCAAGCGCGCCGAACGGCAGCGCTGGGAGCAGCGGTTCGCCCAGGAGGCCGCCGAGCACGACGAGCTGGCCGACAGGGTCGAACGCGCGCAGAGCCGGTTGCAGGACGCCTGGCGGCCGCCGAAGGGCGCGTTCAAGCACAAGCGCGGCACCCGTGCGGCGAACAAGATGCGCACCGTCGCCCGCAGGCTGGAGGAGCTCGACGACCAGCGCGTGGCCGCTCCCCCGCCCCCGCTGCGCTTCACGCCACCGGAGCTGACGGCGAGCGGCGACCTGCTGCACGCGACGCCGCTCGAGGTGCCGGGACGGCTGGTGCTGGACGAGCCGATCTCGCTCAGCGCGGGCGAGAAGCTGCTCGTCGCCGGCCCGAACGGGGCTGGCAAGACCACGTTGCTCAGCGTCCTCGCCGGTCGGCTCGCGCCTGCTCGCGGCACGGTGCACCACGTCGGCAGGGTCGCGCTGCTCGCGCAGGAGTCGTCGTTCGAGGACGAGGACGCCACCGCGGCGCAGGTCTGCCCGCGGGTGGCGGAGCTCGGGCTGCTGACGGCGGGGGACGTCGCGCGGCCGGTCCGGCTCCTGTCCACCGGTCAGCGCAGGAGGCTGGCGCTGGCGGTGGCGCTGAGCGCCGGTCCGCACGTGCTGCTGCTGGACGAGCCGACGAACCACCTGTCGATCGCACTGGTCGACGAGCTGACCGAGGCGCTGCTGCGGACGAGGGCCGCCGTGGCCGTCGCGACCCACGACCGGCAGATGCGGACAGATTTCGACCGGTGGCGCACCGTGATCCTCAATTCACCTTCACGGAGTCGTGAAAGTTCTGTAGCTTCGGAACAGGTCCTCTACTGAGCACTGGGAGGTGTGCGAGATGACCGAACTGATCTCCGAACAACTGCCGACCACCCGCCAGAACCCGTTCGACCCGCCCGCCGAGATCACCGCCATCCGCGAGAAGGCCCGCATCAGCAGGCTGAAGTTCGCCGACGGCCACCTCGGCTGGCTGGTCACCGGTCACCACCAGGTGCGGGAGGTGCTGGGCAGTCCCAAGTTCACCAACCGCCCCGAAGAGCACCACCTGCTGGACCTGCGGTTCCAGGGGGAGGCTCCACCGGAGAACCGCAAGGTCCAGCCGGGCTTGTTCCTCAGCCAGGACCCGCCCGACCACACCCGGCTGCGCAAGATGCTCCAGGGCCAGTTCACCGTGCGGCGGATGAACCAGCTGTCCGAGTGGATCGGCCAGATCGTCGACGACCAGATCGCGCACATGCGCTCACTGGGCGGGAAGGCCGACCTGGTCAAGGAGTTCGCGCTGCCGGTGCCCTCGCTGGTGATCTGCGCGCTGCTGGGCGTCGCCTACGACGAACGGCACCGCTTCCAGGAGGACACCGCGAAGATGCTGTCGCTGGAGACCCCCGTCAAGGAGTCCATGGCGGCGTTCGCGCGCATCCAGGAGTTCATGCGCGAGCTGATCGAGCGCAAGAAGGCGAACCCCGGCGACGACATGATCAGCGACCTGATCGCCACGGGTGAGCCGACCGACGAGGAGGCGTCGAACATGGCGCTGCTCCTGCTGCTCGCCGGCCACGAGACCACGGCGAACATGCTGGGCATCGGCACGTTCACGCTCCTGCAGCACCCGGACCAGCTCAAGATCCTGCGCGACGAGCCGGACGTGGTCGACAACGCCGTCGAGGAGCTGATGCGGTACCTGTCGATCATCCACTTCGGACCGTCGCGCACGGCGCTGGAGGACGTGGAGATCGACGGCCACCTCATCAAGGCCGGTGACACCGTGGTGATGCACGTGCCGGCCGCGAACCGGGACCCGGAGAAGTTCGGCGGCAACCCCGACGAGCTCGACCTGCGCCGCCCGGCCTCCGGCCACGTCGCGTTCGGCCACGGCATCCACCAGTGCCTGGGCCAGCAGCTCGCCCGCATCGAGATGCGGATCGGCTTCAGCCGGCTGTTCGCGGCGTTCCCGGACCTGCGGCTCGACGTCGCGCCCGAGGAGGTGCCGCTGCGGACCGACATGGGCATCTACGGGGTCCACTCGTTGCCAGTAGCGTGGTGAGCATGAAGATTTCCGTCGACCAGTCGAAGTGCTGCGGTTCGGGGATGTGCGTCCTGACCGACCCGGACCTCTTCGACCAGAACGAAGAGGACGGCACGGTGGTGCTCCTGCAGGAGCACCTCGACGCCGCGCACGAGGCCACCGCGCAGGAAGCGGCCGGCCTCTGCCCGGCGGGCGCGATCACGGTCAGCTGATCCGCGCGCGGTAGCCGTTGGGAGCTGCCAGGCGACATCCGTGCCCCGTCGCCTGGCACCACCGCGCCGCACCACGACGACGTCGAGCCAGGATCAGGACGTCGTGAGCCGCAGTTCGTCCACCTCTGCCTGGAACCCGGCCGCGGTCAGCGTCTCCTCCGCCTGCCGCCAGTGCTCGCGGGCCTCGTCGCCGCGCCCGCACCGCTCCAGCGCGTCGCCCATCACCCGCAGGGACCGCCCCAGCTCCGGCGGCGAGTCCATCTCGCGCGCCGCCTTCAGCGCCAGCCCGGCCAGTCGCAGCGCCTCGTCGGCGGAAGCCGCGAGGCCGGACCGCAGGCGCCACACCCAGATGCGCCCCTGCCGGTCGTCGTGCTCCTCGAAGAACTCCCACGCCGCCGTCAGCTGCTCCTGCGCGGGTGCGACGGCACCGGAGCGCACCAGGGTGTCGGCCAGGAACAACCGGATGTTCGCCGCCATGTCCGGGTCGCCGAGCTTCTGCGCCGCGGCCAGCGACGACCGCAGGAACGCCGCCGACAGGTCGAGCTCGCCGGTGAACTGGTGCAGCCGCCCCAGTTCCAGCGTCGCCATCAGCTCGCTCTGCTCGTCCCCCAGCTGCCCGGCCACGCGCCGCGCCCGTTCCAGGTAGTCCTGCGCCGCGGTCAGACCACCGGCCCGGCGTTCGATGGCGCCCAGCGAGCACAGCACCTCGACCTCGCCGTGCGGGTTGCCGGCGGCCACGAACCGGGTCATCGCCTCCCGGTGCGCGGCGCGGGCCTCCCGCGAGCGGCCGCTCCACTCGTGCATCCACCCCATGCCGTACCAGCCGTACGCCTCGCCCCACACGTCCCCGGCCGCCGCGAAGCCCTCCTGCGCCGACCGGAACTCCGCCGACGCGCCGGCGTAGTCGTGCAGCCGGGCGCGCAGGATTCCGCGCTGCTGGTGCAGCACCGGCTTCAGCGCGGCCGAACCGCACGCGAGGCCGATGTCGTTGATCTGCTCCCAGTCGTCGAAGCGGGCCCGCAGGTCGCAGAACGCCGACGAGCGGATCGCGAGCTGTGCCGCCAGGTCGCCGAGGCCCAGCGCGGCGGCCTGGGTCAGGACCGCCCCGATGTTCAGCCACTCCGCGTCGAACCACTCGGCGGCGTCGCCCAGGTCGAACGGCTCCAGCGCCCGCGGGGCCAGGCGGACGCCCTGGTGCGGAAGGTCGGCGTCGGCACGCGTGACGAGGTCGAGCCAGCGTTCGACCAACGGCTTCAGCGCGGTGGCCGGGTCCTCGTCGGCGGCTTCCCGGCCGAACGCGCGCAGCAGGTCGTGCAGGCGGTAGCGGACCTGGCCGAGGGCGTCACGGCCCGCGTAGTCGACGAGGCGGGCGTCGACGAGGGCCTCGACGTGGTCCTCCGCGTCGTCGAGGTCCAGGCCCAGCAACGGCGCCGCCACCCAGGCCGGGAAGTCCGGTGTGTCGACCAGCGACAGCAGCCGGAACGCGCGGCGGTGCGTCTCGTCGAGACCGTCGTAGGACAGGGCCAGCGACGCGCGCACGTCGAGGTCGCCCAGCGAGAGCTCGTCGAAGCGGCGGCGTTCGTCGGACAGGCGGCCCGCGAGCTTCGCGAGCTGCCAGTGCGGGCGGGCGACCAGCCGGGCCGCGGCGACCCGCAACGCCAGCGGCAGCCGCCCGCAGTAGGTCACGATCGCTTGCGCGGCACCGGGTTCCGCGGCGACCCTGACGTCCCCCAGCGCGGACCGCAGCAGGCCCAGCGCGTCCGCGGGCGGCAGCACGTCCAGCGGGACGACGTGCGCGGCCTCCAAGCCCGCGAGCGCGGCCCGTGACGTCACCAGCGCCGCACCGGACGTCGTGCCCGGCAACAACGGCCGCACCTGGGCCTCGTTGACCGCGTTGTCCAGCACGACCAGGACCCGCCGGTCCGACAGCAGGTCGCGGTACAGGTCGACCCGGTCGTCCACAGTGGACGGGATCGCGCCGCCGGACACGCCGAGGCCGCGCAGCAACCGGTCCAGCGCCGCCGCGGGCTCCACCGGCTTCTGCTCACCGCCGCGCAGGTTCAGGTACAGCTGGCCGTCCGGGAACGCGTCGCGCACCAGGTGTGCGCAGTGCACCGCCAGCGAGGTCTTGCCGACGCCGCCGGACCCGGTGACCGTCCACGTGCCACCGCCGCGCAACCCGGTCGTCAGCCGCGCCACCTCGTCCGCGCGGCCGGAGAAGTCGCCGACCGCGGGCGGCAGCCACGACGGTCCCGCCTGGACGGCCACCGGTGCGGAAGACCCCGCCAGCACCTCCATGTGCAGCGCGCGCAGCTCGGCGTTCGGGTCGATGCCCAGCTCCTCCGCCAGCACCTCGCCGGCCCTGCGGTACACGTCGAGCGCCTGCGCCTGCTGGCCGGTGCGGTGCAGGGCGAGCATGAGCTGGTACCAGAAGCGTTCCCGCAGCGGGTGGTGCGCGACCAGCGACCGCAGCTCGTCGACGAGCTGGTCGTGCCGTCCCAGCTGGAGCTCGGCGTCGTTGCGCCGCTCCAGCACCTCCCAGCGCTGCTCGTTGAGCCGCTGCACGTCGGTCTGCTCCACGCGCAGCGACGACAGCTGGTCGAGCGCCGGTCCCCGCCACAGCGCCGCCGCCTCACCGAGCAGCCGCGCCTCGGTCTCCAGGTCCGGTGCCCGGCGTGCCTCAGCGCGCAACCGCTGGAACGTCAGCAGGTCGAGCTGGTCGTCCCCGACGTGGATCGAGTAGCCGGTCGGCCACGTGCGCACGAGCTTGCGGTCCGTGAAGTCGTCCAACGACTGCCTCAAGCGCATGACGTACGTCTGCAACGTCGCGCGCGCCGAACCGGAAGGCTCCTCGCCCCACAGGTGTTCCATCAGCTCGTAGAACGACACGGGCGCGTTGGGCTTCATCAGCAACGCGGCGAGCAGAACGCGCTGTTTGGCCGAGCGCAGTTCCACCGGTCGGCCCGAGTCGAGGACCTGCAACGATCCGAGAACCTTGAACTCCCACCGCGGCATGGCGCAGATCCTAACCAGCCGGTAACCCGGGGTGTCAGCGAAATGTCAGCGGGTGACGTGATGCTTCTCGCCCAGGAAGCGGTCAACCTCCGGTGCCTCCGGCGCGTTGTCGTCGGCCGCTGATCCCGTGACCGGGAGCGGTTCCTGTGGCCCCCAGCCGGGTGCCGCTCCTGCCTTGCCGTCGCCGGGCCCGAAGCCCGAACCTCTCCTCGGGCCCGGCGACGCCTTCCGCTCAGGCGGCGCCGCGCGACGCCGACATGAACGTCCCCAGCCGCGCGGACAGCTCGTCGGCGGCCTCGTTGCCCCGCAGCCGTTCGACCTCCTGCCGCAACGGCCGCATCCGGTCCCGCGTGCGCACCGACCGGATCGGCCAGGACACCTCGATCGCCCGGACGCCGGCGGCGCGCGCCGGCTCGGGTTCGTTCTGCAGCAGGTAGTTCATCGACAGCGCGGCCAGGCGGAACGACTGGCTGCGCGCCGCGTCCTCACCGCCGGAGGCGATCGCGCGCGTCAGCAACGGGATCGCGGTCCGCCCGTACTTCACGTCGCACGTGCGCGCCAGTTCCGTGTGCACCATCCCGCCGATGGACACCAGGTCGGCCTGGTCGAAGAAACGAGCCCACGGCGGTGCGTCTTCGTTGGACGCACGGTCGAACTCTTCTTCTGCGCGCGCGAACTGGCGCAAGGCGTGCTTTTCGGCGCCCATCTTCGCGAACGCCCACGCCTCGTTGGCGTGCAGAATGGACACGGCCAAGGTGGAACCGCTGGCCTGTGCGATGGGCAGTCCGCGCTGGAACGACGCCAAGGCGTCCTCGGCGAGGTCGTAGTGCAGGTGCACGCGTCCCATGCGGTAGAGGATGTTGGCCTCCAACGCGCTGTTGCCGGACGCGCGCGCGAGGTCCATCGCACGGCCGAAGTGCACGTGCGCGGACTCCAGCAGGCCCATGTCGAACGACGCCCAGCCGGCCAGGTTGTGCAGGTCGGCGATGGCCACCTGCAACCGGTGCAGCACCCGGCTGGACGGCCCGGTGTCGAGCAGCGGGTTCGCCCAGTTCAGCAACGCCACGCAGGCGTCGCGGCAGGCACCGCCGCCGTGCTCGTGGTCGAGTGCCCGCAGCGCACCGGTCAGTGCCTCCACGTGCCGTGCGTCGGTCTTGTCCACGCGCACGGGAACTGCGTCGCCGTTGAACATCGCTGGCCCTCCTGACGTGCGCCGGCCACCTGTCGCCAGGTACCCGTCGCACACCGCCGGTACTCACCGCGCCGCCGCCACCATCTCGCTGTCCGGCCTGGTCGGGAAGGGTCTTTCGGCTCCCTGGACCGGCGTGAGCGCGACCGCCACGACGTTGTGGCGGCCGCGCTCACGATTCTGGACGGACGGCATGACCGGGAAGGGGCCAACGAGGTGTCAGCGGTCGGCGGCTGAATCCATTCCCGGTGACGACGGCTCACCGGAACGGCCGATCAGGTCACTCTTGCAGGGTCACCACCTGGGCGGGGCACCTCTCCACCGCGTCACGCACCCCCGGCAGCAGACCGGCCGCCGGCTCGGGCACCAGCACGACGCCGATGCCGTCGTCGTCGCGCTGGTCGAACACGTCCGGTGCGGCGAGCACGCACTGGCCCGCCCCGATGCACCTGGTCTGGTCGATCCGGACGACCGCGCTCACCACACCACCGGGATCTCTGCCGCGCCGTAGGTGATCATGTCGTTGCGGTAGGTCAGCTCCGTGACCGGCACGGCCGGGCGCAGGTTCGGGAACCGCTCGAACAACGACCGCAGGCCGATCTGCAGCTCCGCGCGGGCGAGGTTCGCGCCCAGGCACTGGTGCGGGCCGAAGCCGAACCCGAGGTGCGACACGGCGTCGCGTTCGAGGTCGAGCTCGTCGGCGCGCGGGCAGAGCTCCTCGTCGAGGTTCGCCATCAGCGACACGCTCACCCACTCACCGGCCTTGATCAGCACGCCGTCGACCTCGACGTCCTCGGTCGCCCGCCGGGTGAGGCCGGGACCGCCGAGGGAGCCGACGGTGTAGCGCATGAGCTCCTCGACGACCACGTCGGCGCGGCTCGGGTCGCGCTGCAGGACCGCCAGCTGGTCGGGGCGCTCGAACAGGTGCAGCGTGAACAGGCCGAGGAAGTTCGACGTGGTCTCGTGCCCGGCCGCGAGCAGCCCGATGCAGAGGAAGATCAGCTCTTCCATGCTGAAGTCGGTGTCGTTGGCCATCAGGCCGATCAGGTCGTCGTTCGTGCCCGCAGCCTTCTTCGCGGCGACGATCGGCGCGAGCACCTGGGAGAGCTTGGTCGCGTGCGCGATGTACTCGTCCTTGGAGCCGTTCTTGCCGAACAGGTCGCCGGCGGTGGCCTGGAACAGCTCCTGGTGCTCCGGCGGCACGCCCAGCAGCTCGGCGATCACCAGCGACGGCAGCGGCAGGCACAGCGAGGTGACCAGGTCGGCCGGTGCGCCCTTGGCCTCCATCGCGTCCAGGTGCTCGTCGACGATCTCCTGGATGCGCGGCCGCAGCTGGTTCATCCGCTTGACCATGAACCCGCGCGAGAGGGGACGGCGCAGGCGCAGGTGCGCGTCGCCGTCGATGCCGTTGATGTTGCCCGGCTGGTCGGCGTCGAGGACGGGTTCGCCCTCGTCGGTGCGCATCTCCGGCTGACCGCCCTTGCGGGTGCTGAAGCGCGGGTCGGAGAGCACCTTGCGGACACCGGAGTAGCTGGAGACGACCCACGCCTCGACGCCGTTGGGCCACAGCATCCTGACCGGGCCGCCGGAGACGGCGTCGGCGAAGCCGGTCGGCGACTGGAGGGGGTGGTCGCGTTCGTGGTGGACGGGGCAGACGGCAGCTTCGGTCACGGGTGTTCCCTTCAACAGAACAAATCTGTTCTTTTGGATCCACGACCGAACGTAGCGCAGCGGCTACTCCTTGACGAGTGGTTCGGTGGCGAAGGACCTGCCGATCAGCGGTCGCAGCAGGCCGTCGACGATCCCGCCGACCACGTCGGCCTCCTCCGACCGCAGCACGAACGTCGAGACCAGCGCCGTCATGAGCACGTCGGCGTCGAGGTCGCGCGGCAGCTCACCGCGGTCCTTCGCCCGCACGACGGCCACCTGCAGCTGCTCGGTGTAGACGCGGTCGACGTGCTCCTCGCGCAGGCGCACCAGGTCGGCGTCCTGCCGACTGCCCTCCAGCAGCCCGAGGAAGATCCCCGTCAGGTCGAACGGCCTCGGCTCGCCCCACGACCGCATGATCGCCCGCACGTCCTCCACGAACGAGCCCTCGTCCGGCTGGGCGAGCACCGGCATGTTCGCCCTCAGCGCGTCGACGATCAGCCGCGCCTTCGACGGCCAGCGCTGGTACAGGCTCGCCTTGCTCGCCCTGGCGCGGCTCGCGACGAGGTCCATGTTGAACCGGGCGTAGCCGACGTCGGCGAACACGTGGAGCACGGCGGCGAACACCTCCTGCTGCCGTGCGGGCGTGTCGAGAGGCGTGCGGCCCACCCTGGTCCCCTCCGGTCTCAAGTGCGGGCCACGCTACCGCCGGGTGCGTCCGCGAGCCGACCCGTGCGCCGGACCGACATCCACCTGAGCTGAGTTCCGTGCAGGGCCGTGACCAACGACTGGATCACCACCGCGTACATCAACTGCCGGTACACCACCTGCTGCAACGGGTACGCCCACAACGGTTTCACCGACTCACCGTCCAGCCGCAGCGCGTATCCCGCACTCGCGGTCTGCAGCAGGAGGAACACGGTCCACACGATGAACGCCAGCGGCGCGTCCGCGACGATGAACCCGTACAGCACGTAGAGGTCCATCACCGGTGCGAGCAGCGGCAGCAGCAGGTGGAACGCCAGCAGGTAGAGCAACCCGAACCGGCCCATCGGCCCGTTCTCCAGCAACGCGCCGCGGTGCTTCCACATCGCCTGGAACGTGCCGTAGGACCACCGGTACCGCTGCCGGAACAGCCCGTGCACGGTCACCGGCGCCTCGGTCCACGCCTTGGCCTGCGGCCGGTACGCCACCCGCCAGCCCGCCCGTGTGACCGCCATCGTCAGGTCGGTGTCCTCGGCCAGCGTGTGCTCCGGCACGCCGCCGACGTCGGTGAGCGCCGACCGCCGGAACGCCCCCACCGCACCGGGCACGGTCGGGATGCACCGCAGCGCGTGCAGGATCTGCCGGTCCAGGTTGGACCCCGCGCAGTACTCCAGGTGCTGCCAGCGACCGAGCAGGCCCTGCCGGTTGCCGACCTTCGCGTTGCCCGCCACCGCGCCGACCCCGCTGTCGGCGAACGGCTGCACGAGCTGGCCGATCGTGTCCGGTTCGAAGACCGTGTCGCCGTCGAGCAGCACCAGCACGTCGTGGCGGGCGGCGCGGACACCCGCGTTCAGCGCGGCCGGCTTGCCCTGGTTGTCCTGGCGCAGGACGGTGACGCCGGGCAGGCCCAGCTCCTCGGCGCGGTCGGCGGTGCCGTCGGTCGAGCCGTCGTCGACGACGACCACCTCCACGTCGGCGAGGTGGTCGTTCGCGGCGATCGACCGGACGGTGGCCGCGATGTTCACGGCCTCGTTGTACGCCGGGATGATCACCGACACCGGTGGCGCTGTCCACGGCGGCGGCGCGTGCTCGCTCTCCCGGCGCAGGCGGCGGTCGGTGTGCGCGAGGCCGAGCTGCATCAGCGTGCGCAGGATGCCGAGCAGTGCCGCCACGGCGATCGCCGTGCCCATCACCGCGACGACCGCACCCCCGTTGCGCTGCGCCCACCCGGTGACGGCGCCGGTGAAGCGTTCGGCCGGGCCTGCCGCGGTCACGCCGTCCCCGAGCTGCGCGAACCGCAGGCCGGGGGTGCGCGCCAGCTGCCGGGCGATGTCCGCGCCGATGCTGCCGTCGTCGTGCAGCCGGACCACGCCCCGGCCCTGCGCCAGCGACATCCGCACCAGCGTGCCGATGTCCTGGTGCTCGCGGTCACCGCTGTCGACCTCGACCGGCGCGCCGACCAGTCGCGTGTGGACACCCAGCACGTCGGCGAGCGCGGCCTGCGCGAACGCGAGGTCGAGCGGGTTCACCCAGTCGCCCTCGGTGCGGAAGCCGTCGATGCCGATCCGGTGCCCCTCTGCCGCGATCCTGGCCGTCACCTCCGGGTTGCGGGTGACCTGCGTGCCCAGCACGAAGAAGGTCGCTTTCACGTCGGCCTCCCGCAACGCGTCGAGCAGGTGCGGTGTCCACTTCGGATCAGGGCCGCCGTGGAACGCCAGCGCGATCGTGCGATCGGGCAGCTCGTGCACCGCGTGCGGTGCGGGCACCGGCTCGGGTCTCAGCGCGGCGTGGGCGTGGAACGACACCACGCACAGCAGCACCAGGAGCCCGAGCAGGATCGACAGCCAGTGCAACCGGGGCGTGCGCCTCACCACACCGCCAGCAGCGTGCCGCCGACCACCGCGGCGAACACCACCAGCCCGCCCGCGAGCGTCACGCTGACCAGCTTCGCCACTACCCGTCTGCCGCCGTTGCCGTCGACGAAGACCTGCATGTCCGATTCCCCCCAGAAACCGTGCGGACGACCGCGACCACCACGGCCGCGCCGACCGATGCCGCGAGCCACGGGAACCCGTTGACGAACCACGGGACCGCTGCCGCGGCGACCTCCTCGCTGCTTCCCCAGAACGACTGCCCCGTCGCCAGCCGCTGCCACGCCGCGTTGCCCGCGGCGAGGACGACGAAGACGACCGGTGGCGCCGGTGCCACCGTCCACAACCCCACCCGGCGCACGAGCGCCGAGGCGACCACGGCGCCCCCCACCAGCCAGACGCCGAAGGGCCACCCGAGGTTGTCCCCGTCCACCCAGAGACCCACCTGGGCGAACACCGTGAGCATCGTGAGCGCCGCCAAACCCGGCAGCTGCACCCCCATGAGCACGTAGAATAGTCGAGGGGATGGGGGATCTCATGAGTTCTGCCGGCCGCTTCCGGCGTGCCTGCCACGTGATCCTGCGTACGGCGTGGGTGCTGGTGTGCGCCGCGGTGCTCGTCGTGGCGGGCGTCGCGTGGTCGACGGTGACCACGATCTCGACCGGGGTGGAGCGCTCCCACGCCATCGCCGCCGACGCGCCGCGGTCGGTGTCCGGGCGCAACGTCTTGATCATGGGCCTGACCACCCGGCTCGACCTGCACGGCGAACCGCTGCCCGACGACGTGCTGCGGCGGCTGCAGGCCGGCGAGAGCGACCGGGGCGGGTACAACGCGAACACGCTGATCCTGCTGCACCTGCCGGCGTCCGGTCCGGCCGTGGCGATGTCCGTGCCGCGCGACAACCTCGTCCCGCTGGCCTCCGGCGGTGAGGGCAAGGTCAAGGAGGCCTACGGGCGCGCGAAGATCGCCGAGGAGGACCGGCTGCGCGCCGCGGGCATGGCGGACAAGCGCCGGCTGGAACGCGCGGGCCGCGAAGCCGGTCGGCGGGCCCAGGTGCAGACCGTGTCGGCGTTCCTCGACCAGCCGATCGACCACCTCGTGGAGATCTCGCTGATCGGTTTCTTCCACATCGCGGAGGGCCTCGGCGGCGTGGACGTGTGCCTGCGGAACGCGACGGCGGACCCGTTGTCGGGCGCCGACTTCCCGGCGGGCCCGCAGCACCTCGACGCGGGCCAGGCGCTGTCGTTCGTGCGGCAGCGCCACGGGCTGCCCGGCGGCGACCTCGCCCGCACCCGGCGCCAGCAGGCGTTCCTGTCGGCCGTGGCACGGCGGCTGAAGGACCCGGCGGCGGTCCCGGCGATGATCGACACGGCCAAGCAGGACGTGGTGCTCGACGCGGACCTAGACCTGGCCGAGCTGGCCGGGAAGCTGCCGTCCGAGGTCCGGTTCGACACGCTGCCGGTCGAGGGCGGCGCGCACGTCGGCGGGCAGGACGTGAACCGCGTCGACCAGGAGAAGGTGCGGGCGAAGGTCACCGAGCTGGCGACCGCTCCCCCACCACCCCCACCGAACGACGGCGTCCCCTGCGTCGACTAACGCGCCCCCGTGCTGCTCAGGTGCGGCGTTCGGTCACCCACGTCGCGATCTGCGCCCGTGACGTGAACCCGAGCTTCTGCAGGATGCGTTCGACGTGGCCCTCCGCGGTCCGCCGCGCGATCACCAGCCGGGCCGCGATCTCCTTGTTCGACATGCCGCCGGCGATCAGGTCGGCCACCTGCTGCTCGCGGCGGGTCAACGGGGTGGGCGGCTCGACCGGCTCCGGTTCCGCCGGCTCCTCACCGATGGCGAACGCGAGCGCGTCCTCCAGCTCCAGGTCCATGCCGTGCCGGAACGCCACCCGGAACTCCGCCTCGCCCAGCGCCGTGACGACCGCCGACTCGCACTCCCCGTGCGGCGTGCCGAAGTAGCGGGAGCCGAACATCGGGTAGCCGACCGACCGCCAGATCTCGCTGGTCGCACCGAGCAGCGTCGCCGCGCGCCGGGCGTTGCCCTGCGAGGCGGCGATCCAGGCCAGCACCTCCATGCCGAGCACGATGCCGAGCAGGTCGTGGAACGTGCGCTTGATCCGCAGGCAGTCGCGGCCCAGCGCGTCCGCCCGCGCGAGGTCGCCGCTGGCCCACGCGCACAACGCGAGCACGTAGATGGCGTACGCCTGCGCCCACAGCTCGCCGTGCTCCTCGCCCACGGCCTTCGCCTCGACGCAGAGCCGTTCCGCGGTGGCGAAGTCGCGGCGGAAGGTAGCGGAGATCGCGAGCTCGATGCCCGCGAGCATGGTGTGGCTGTTGACCGCGCCGAGGCTGCGGTAGCGCCTCCTGGCCTCCTCGAACAGCTCGTCGGCCAGGTCCAGGTCGTCGCCGACGAGGTGGGTGCAGGCCAGTCGGTGGGTGGCGTAGGCGAGCGCCGACTCGTCACCGGCCGTGCGCGCGTAGTCGCGGCACTCGTCGAGCATGCGCACCGAGGTGGCGATGTCGCCCTGCAACGTGGCCACGTAGCCGTTGACCCACAGGGCCTTGGCCCGCACCGGGCCGGTCGCGGACGTCTGGAGCGCGCGGTCGAGCCAGTGCCGGCCCTCGCCGAGCATCCCGCAGCCCGCCCAGTAGAACCACAGCGTGCCGGCGAGGTGGACGCAGTGGTCACCGGCGGCGGAGAAGCAGAAGTCCAGCGCGGACCGGAGGTTCGCGTTCTCCAGGTGGGTCAGCGCGAAGATCCGCGGCTGGGCCGGGCCGAACCACTCCTCCTCGCGCCGCCGGGCCCACTCGATGTAGTGGTCGCGGTGCCGTTCGCGCAGCACCTGCTCGCACCCGGCGGAGCGCAGCTTGTCCAAGCCGTACTGGCGCAACGGCTCCAGCAACCGGAACCGGGTGCCGGACGGGTGCTGCTCGGCCACCACCACGGACTTGTCGACCAGACCGGCCAGCGACCGCATGACCTCGTGGGTGTCCACGCTCTCACCGGAGCACACCCGTTCCGCGGCCTCCAGGTCGAACGTGCCGGAGAACACCGACGCGCGCGCCCACAGCACCTGTTCGGCGCGGGTGCACAGGTGGAAGCTCCAGTCCACCGCTGCCTGCAGCGTCTGGTGCCGCGGGTCGCCCCCGCGCCGTCCGTCGCCCAGCACCCGGAACGTGTCGTCCAACCTGGACAGCAGGTGGTCGAGCGTCAGCACCCGCAACCGCACCGCGGCCAGTTCGATGGCCAGTGGGATTCCACCCAGCAGCGCGCAGATCTGGCTCACCGCGGCGTGGTTGGCCGCCGTGATCGCGAACCCCGGCTCGACGGCGGCCGCGCGTTCGGCGAACAGGTCCAGCGCCGGGTCCCGCGGCAGCGGCGCGACCTGCCACAGGTGCTCACCGTCCACGCCGAGGCGTTCCCGGCTGGTCGCGAGCACGCGCAGGCCGGGCACACCGCGCAGCAGCCCGTCCACCAGGTCGGCGATCGCGCCGACGACGTGCTCGCAGTTGTCCAGCACCACCAGCACCTGCCGGTCGCGCAGGTGTTCCACCAGGACGGTCCGGTGCCGGCGGACCGTGTCGTCGTGCACCCCCAACGACTCCAGCACGGTGTGCACGACCAGGTCCGGGTCGTTCAGCCCGCCCAGCTCCACGAACCACACGCCGTCGGGGAACGCCCGGCGCAGCTCGGCCGCCGCCCGCAGCGCGAGCCGGGTCTTGCCCACCCCGCCGACCCCCGTCAGGGTGACCAGGCGCGACTCCGCCAGGAGTCTCCTGACCTCGGCGACATCCTGTTTCCTGCCCACAAAAGCAGTGGTGTCGGCAGGCAGGTTGCCTTTGCGACTCGGGGAAAGTGCGCTGCCCACACCGCACCCTAGGTCGGTGCGATCGGCCGCTGCAACGCGGTCCCCCGGAGGTACCAACGCCGGAACACGGGTAGTTACCCCCTAGGGCGACCGGGTCGTGACAGCCAGTGTGGGAGGTGGGAGCCCGCGTTCCGGGGAGGGAAGGACCATGACCGCTGACACCGCCGCGCACGGTCTCGACGTCGGCCTCCGGGAGCAGAACGGCGTGCTGGTGGTGCGTTTCACCGGCCGCCTGGACTGGTCCACGTACCTGCGCGTGCAGGACGTGCTGCTCGACTGCGCCACCAGGGAGCTGGTCGGCGTCGTCGTCGAGCTCGACGGCCTCGTGGCCGAGTCGCCCGCGCTGCTCGTGGTGTTCGACGTGGTGTGGCTGTCGGCGGCGCGCTGGCCGGGCATCTCGCTGAGCCTCGTCGTGGGCGACCACCGGTTGCGGTCGACGCTGGGGGCGCGCGGTCTGCCGCGGCACATCCCGCTGCACGCCACCACAGAGGCCGCACTCGCGAACGTGACCCGTTTGCAGCACGAGGACCGAGTGGACGCCGTGCTGCCCACGTGCCGGTGTGCGCCGCATGTGGCAGAGCGCATCACCGAGCGCGCGTGCGAACGGTGGGGCGTGCAGGCGTTGCTGGACGTGGCGCCGCAGCTGGCCGTGGAGCTCGTGTCGCACGTCGAGGACGAGCAGCCGGTCTCGTTGTTGCTGCGCATGCGTGGTGACAAGTTGTCCGTGGCGGTGCGCACGACCGCACGGCTGGACCTCAGGCAGTGGAACACCATGCGGCGCAACGTCGCGTCCATCGCCGTCTGCAACTTCACCATGGGCGAGACGCCGGCCGGGGGCGGACGGCACGTCATCTGGGCGTTGCTCGACGTGCCGCAGGACAGCCGGCGCCGTCCCGCCGCGTTCGGCGAGACCGTCGCCTTCACCCACCCGGCCTAACCCCTCCGGGTCTTTGCAGAACCCGAACATCCGCCGGACCTGCCTCTGACGGCGGGCCGCCATCGTTCTGCGTCATGGACATTTCACGAATCGGCGTGGTCGTGGCCGGACTGCTGCTGCTCGGCGCGGGCACCGCGTCGGCCCAGGAACCGGTCACGATCAGCCCGGAGAAGGTGCGCAAGATCTGCGAGCAGCGCGTGCCGCGGGTCGAGGCCAAGGTCAAGGCGCTGACCGACAGGATCAACGGCACGCCCGAGACGCTCGGCTCGACCAAGTGGCTGGAGCAGAAGGCGGCCGACGCGCGCAAGGCCGGCAACACGGCGCGTGCGGACGTGCTGGACGCGCGGGTGAAGCTGCGCGCGGCCCAGCTCGTGCGGCTCGGCCAGGCCGGTGAGCGGGTGGCGAGGTTCAAGTCCGAGCACTGCGGTGCCAAGTGAGGTGGGTGGCCGCGCTCGCGTTGCTGGTCTCGCTGACGGCGTGCCGGGGTGAGGAGCCGGCCCTCGACCTCGATGCTGTGGAATCGACGCTGAACAGCATCGAGTCCGAGATCGACCAACCGGGGTGAGCAGTGGAACGTGGCCTGGTGCTCGTCGTGGAGGACGAACCGGCGATCGCCGAGCTCGTCGCCCTCTACCTGCGGCGCGACGGGTTCGGCGTGCACCTGGAGGCAGCGGGGGACGCGGCACTGGCCGCGGTCCGCTCACTCGCGCCGGTCGCGGTCGTGCTGGACGTGGGCCTGCCGGGGATGAGCGGCATCGAGGTCTGCCGCGCGCTGCGGGCGGCGGGCGACTGGACACCGGTGCTGTTCGTGACCGCGCGCGACGACGAGGTCGACCGGCTGCTCGGGCTGGAGCTCGGCGCGGACGACTACGTCACCAAGCCGTTCAGCCCGCGCGAGCTCGCGCTGCGGGTCCGCACGGTGCTGCGCAGGGCCACGCCCGCCGCGACCGCCACCGAGGCGCTGCGGGTGGGTGACGTGCGGCTGGACGTCGGGGAACGCCGCGCGTGGGCCGGCTCCGCCGAGGTCTCCCTGACCTCGACGGAGTTCGGCCTGCTCGCCCACCTGATGCGGCACCCGCGCCGGGTGTTCTCCCGCGAGCAGCTGCTGAGCGCGGTGTGGGGGTACTCGTCCGCGGCCGGGACGCGCACGGTCGACGTGCACATCGCCCAGCTGCGCGCGAAGTTCGGCGTCTCCAGTCCTATCCGGACGGTGCGCGGCGTCGGCTACTCGGCGGACGCGTCGTGAACCTCGCCACCCGGATCGCGTTGCTGTGCCTGGGGGTCGCGTTCGTCGCGGTCCTCGTCGCCGGGTTCGTGTCCACGCGCCTGGTGCTGAGCACCTCCCGCGAGGTGAGCCGCGAGATCCTGGCGAACCAGGCCGACGTCGTCGCGGGCCAGGTGTCGAACAGGCGGGTCGAGCAGGTGCTGGAGGGGCAGGGCATCGCGATCGTCACGGTGTCCGCGGCCGGTGAGGTGTCCGGCCAGGACAAGGCTGCCGTGCGGGCCGCACGCGCCGTGTACGCCGAGGAGGTCCTCACCGGGAAACCGGTGTCGAAGACGAGCGGGCGGCTGCTGGTCGAGGCGCGGCCGTCCGGTGGCGGCGGGTTCGCGCTGGTGCAGGAGACCGAGACGGGCGGCAACGCGCGTGCGCTGGTCCGCAACGTCCTGTTCGCGCTCGCCATCGGGTTGGTCGTGGCCTGCGTGGCCGGGTTGGCGCTGGGCACGGTGCTGGCGCGGCCGTTGCGCCGGGTCGCCGGGGTCGCGCACGCGATGAGCGGTGGCCGGCGGGACCTGCGCGTGCCGGTGTCCGGCCCGTACGAGCTGGCCGAGGTGTCGAGGTCGGTGAACGACCTCGCGGACGCGTTGCAGCGCAGCGAGTCCCGGCAGCGCGACTTCCTGCTGTCGGTGTCGCACGAGCTGCGCACGCCGCTGACCGCCGTCACCGGGTTCGCCGAGTCGCTGGCCGACGGCGTGGTCACCGGCGAGCAGGTGGCCCCGGTCGGCGCGGTGGTCCTGTCCGAGGCCCGCCGGCTGGACCGGCTCGTGTCCGACCTGCTCGACCTGGCCCGCCTGGGCGCCGACGACTTCCGCCTCGACCTCGCCGCCGTCGAGCTGGTCCCCGTGGTCCGCTCGGCCGCCGAGGTGTGGCACGCCCGCTGCCACGCGGCCGGCGTGCGGTTCTCGGTCGACGTCACGGCCTCCCCGGTGGTGCGCGCGGACCCCCGGCGGCTGCGCCAGGTGATCGACGGCCTGCTGGAGAACGCCCTGCGCGTGACGCCCGCGGGCCGCCCGGTCGTGCTCGCGGTGTCGTCGGTGCTGGAGGTGCGCGACGGCGGCCCCGGCCTGGCACCGGAGGACTACCCCGTGGCGTTCGACCGCGGCGTGCTGCACGCCCGCTACCAGCAGACCCGCCCGGTCGGCACCGGTGTGGGCCTGGCGCTGGTGCACGGCCTGGTCACCCGGATGGGCGGCACGATCACGGCGGGCCCCGCACCCGAGGGCGGGGCCGCGTTCACCGTGGCCCTGCCGCTCACTTCGCCTGGGGCAGCTTGACCTTCTTCTTCGCGCCCGGAGCCGACGGCGGCGGCACGACGGGCCCGATGTCACCGTCCGGCGCCTCGTCGAGGTCGACGACGACCGGCGCGTGGTCGCTCGGCCCGGTGCCCTTGCGCGCGTGCCGGTCGATCCACGCGGCCTTCGCCCGCGGCGCCACCCCGTCGCTCGCCAGGACCAGGTCGATCCGCATGCCCAGGTCGCGGTGGAACATGCCGGCCCGGTAGTCCCAGTAGCTGAAGATCCGCTCGTCCGGCCACCGCTCGCGCACGACGTCGTGGAACCCGAGCGCCTCGATCGCCCGCAGCGCCGCCCGTTCCGGCTCCGTCACGTGCGTGTGCCCGGCGAAGGCGTCGGGGTCGAACACGTCGGCGTCCGCGGGGGCGATGTTGATGTCACCGCAGACCAGCGCGTCCGCCGGCCCGGCTGCGAGCACGTCCCTGAGTGCGGCGAGCCACTCCAGCTTGTACTTGTAGTGGTCCGACTCCGGCTCACGCCCGTTCGGCACGTACAGCGAATGCACCCGCACACCACCACACGTGGCGGCCACGGCCCGTGCCTCCTGGTGCGGGAACCCCGGCGCACCGGCGACACCGACCTCCACGTCCTCCAGCCCGACGCGCGACAGGATCGCAACCCCGTTCCACTGCGTCTCGCCGAACACCGCGACCCGGTACCCGCGCTGCTCCAGCTCCGCGCCGAGCAGGGCGGTGAAGGCGTCGTCGGCCAGCTTGGTCTCCTGCAGGCACACCACGTCCGGCTGCCGCTGGTCCAGCCACGGCAAGAGCCTCGGCACGCGTTGCTTGACGGAGTTCACGTTCCAGGTCGCCACTCGCACCGGGACCACGGTAGTCACAAGCCCTGGAGCCCGCATGGAGCCGGGTGACGGGCCTGGTCAGGCGGACGGTCCGTCCTCAGTGGACTCCCACCGCGCTGCGGGCGGGAGGTCAGCTCACCACGGCCGGCCACTCGGTCGGCACCGCTCCTGCGGAGCGCAGCCGGCGGGCCTGCTCCGCACCCGGTGCACCGGCGTGCTCCAGCGCGGCCCACGCCAGCAGCCGCACCTCGGCGGACGGCCCGTCCACGCAGAACGCCGCGAGCTCGGCCGCCGCCTCCCCGGCGTCCCTGGCCGCGACCCAGGCAGCCAGGACCGGTTCGGCGACCTCCGGTGCGCAGGGCTCCACCGCCTCGCACACCTCCTCCAGCGGGAACTGCGCGAACTCCTCCACGGACGGCGCGTCGAACCCCTCCGCGCGCAACGCCCGCTGCACAGCCCACCGGCCGAGGGGTGTCAGCCGGGCGAGGGTGAGGTCGGGATCATCGTTGCCGGACAGCTCGATGATCTCGGCGTGCTCCTCCGCGTCCGCGGACACCGCCAGCTCGACCACCCCCAGCACCGCCAGGGCCCCGAGCACAGCGGCGAAATCCCGCCGCCACATCACCTCCCGGGCACCGGTCGGCAACCCGCCGACCTCGAACCACGCGGACACCGCGTGGTGAGCGCTCTCCGCCAGCAGCTCCACCGGTACCGGTGCCCCGCCTGCCGGGTAGAGGCCCAGCCACAGGTCCAGCAGCACCTCCCGCAGCGCCAGCCCGAGCGGAGAGGGTGCCTCGTGCCGGCTCGCGGGCGCGCACGCCTCGGGCCCCAGCCCGCCGTACGCCTCGAACGCCCGCCACCACAGCTCCACCGGCCGGTCCAGGAGGCCGGCCGCACTCTTGACCGCCACGAGCCTGCTCTTGACCACCCGGACCAGGCGAACGGCCCTGGCCCAGGCCACCAGCAGCGACACCTCCGGCAGGTCCTCGCTGCCGCGCGCCCGTTCCGCACCCGGCTCGTCCAGTCCCAGCAGCACTGCCAGCTCACGGGCGTCCGCCACGAGCAGGTGCTTCGTGGTCGTCACCGCACGACCGGCACCCACCCACGTCACCAACGTCCGCAACCGGGTCACCACCCCGGTGGCCTCCGCCAGTGCCGCGAGCTCGCCATCGGGCGGAACGGGCACCGGCGGCAACGGCCCCGGCGCACCCCCGCCGAACTCGGGGAGGAGCAGGTCGGCTCCACCGCCGTCCGCGTGCCTGCGCATGATCTCGGCCAGCACGTCCTCGTCGTACTCGACCGCACCGGCCTGAACCGCCAGCAGGAAGTCGCGGACGTCGTCCTCGTCCTCGGGGTCGACGCCGTGCTCGATCATCCGGGTCGCCCAGAACTTCGCCGGCCCGTAGTTGCGCTCGTCCGCCATCCTGGCCAGGAACTCCGGAGCGCTCCGGTCGATCGCCGCGTGCAGCTCGCCCCCGTTCCACGCCTCGTCACCGCGGGTCGCGGTCAGGAAGTCGGCCCAGTGGTGCAGCGTGGTCAGCACACCCGACCAGTGCGGCCGCTCCAGCGTGGCCTTCCGCGGGAACCATTCGAGCAGGAGCACCTCGACGTGCGGAACCCGTGCGTCCAGCGCCGCCTCGACGACGAAGAGGTCGACCTCGAGCCCCCGCCCGGCAGCCCAGTCACCGAACTCGGCCACCAGCTCGTCGACCTGCTCCTCCCGCGGTTCCAGGACATCCACGGAGTCATCCACCTTCCACGCCATCCGGCGCTGACCAGCACCCGACCGCGCCAGCGGACCCGCGCCAGACGAACCGGTGGGGAAGGTGGGGCTCGAACCCACGACCTGACGGATTATGAGTCCGCTGCTCTGACCAACTGAGCTACTTCCCCCGCGCAGCGGCCGTCCGCACGGCTGCGCACTGCGTGAAGGAGGATACCGATCACGCCGATCAGGCCTTGCGCGCCCCCGTGGCGAGCGCCACATAGGCTGCACGCGTGCGTTTGACCCTCCGCGACTTCACGCCGGCGGACGAGGCCGAGGTGCTGCGGCTGTTCGCCGCCTGCGACGACTGGTTCCAGGCCACCACGGGGCACCCGTCCGGGCCCGGCGACGTGCAGGGGTTGTTCTACGCGTTGCCGGAGGGGGCCGCGTTCGAGCAGAAGCACCTGCTGGTCGCCGAGGCCGAGGGCATGATCGGGTTCGTGGACCTGGTGGTCGATCACCCGGAGCCGGGGCACGCGAGCATCGGGTTCTTCCTGGTGCCGGGCGACCTGCGGCGGTGGGGCATCGGCAGCGAGATGGTCAGGGCGCTGCGCGAGCGGTTCCCGGCGGTCACGCGGGTGCAGGCCGGGCTCAGCGACTTCGAGCCCGGCGTCGAGTTCCTGAGGGCGATGGGGTTCGTGCTGAACGGTCAGCGGGCGGTGCTGGAGCTCGCGCCGAGGTCCGAGGGCCGGTAACCCCTCGGGTAGCCGGGGTAGGTGCGGTTGCGGGCGTTCGTGAGCTTCAACGTGCGGCGCACGGGCATGTGGCGCACCACGGCGGCACGGGTGCGCAGGGCGAAGCGGCCGAGGGCGCTGAGCCACGCCGGGGCCGCGGTGAAGCCGAACGCGCGGATCATCGACGGGTCGAGCAGCGCGACCACGGCCCGTGCGACCGCCGGGCGGACCGCTGCCGGGTACCACGAGCAGAACAGGTCCAGGGTGTACTGGCCGATGCGGCGGTTCGAGGGCGCGTAGACGAAGTGCCGGTCCTCGTAGGCCTTCTTGAACGCGCGGTACTCGGCGAAGTCCGCGGGGATGTCGCGGATGCCCATGCGCGCGCCGACCGCGCGGTAGAAGTGGAACGCGGCCAGTTGTTCGTTGCGTGAGAGAGGACGCCAGCCGTACTGGGCAAGCCAGTCGATCGGGTCGTAGATGAACGTGGCGAGCACGTACCGCATGTCGTCGTTGGAGATGTCGTAACGGCCGTGCTGGCGGTTGACGACCCGCAGGGCCTCGCGGCCGCGCGGGGAGTCGTAGCCGTGTTCGACGAGCTCGGCCATCAGCACGGCGGTGTCGTCGTAGCGCTTCTGCGGGCGGCGTTCGAACTCGCCGGTGCGTTCCAGCAGACCGGAGATCGTGGGGACGCAGTAGGTGCGGAACAGCGCGAACTCCAGCGCCTTCTGGTAGTCCCACGGGAACTCCAGGCCGGCGGAGATGCGCAGGACCTCCTGGTGGTCGGCCACCGGGTCCAGCGAGGTGATGCGGCGGAGGTTCGCGAAGCGCATGGCCCCAAGGTCACGCATGGGTCTCGAAACCAAAAGACCCCAGTCGGATGACCAGGGTCTTGAGAAGCTCCCCCAACTGGACTCGAACCAGTAACCCTGCGATTAACAGTCGCATGCTCTGCCAATTGAGCTATGGGGGAATGTTCTGTTGTCTCCGTCAGGCTTGGTTCCTCCTGACAGTGGGTAACTCTACATGAGGCTGGAAACGGGTTCTGCAGGCACCCCCCGTTTAGCCCAGGAACACCACTTGACCAGGCCTGTTACGGGAGGGAACCGGATGATGAAGGCCATGCTGATCGGAGCGGCCGTCGGCTACGTGCTCGGAGCGAAGGCCGGGCGGGAGCGCTACGACCAGATCGTGCGCGCCTGGCACCGGCTCACCGAAAGCCCGACCGTGCGCAAAGCCGCTGGTACGGCCAAGGACAAGGCGTTCGAGGCGGCTCACATCGCCAAGGAGAAGTCGGTCGAGGCCGCGCACGTCGCCAAGGAGAAGGCGCCCTGGACCAAGGAGAAGACCACCACCTGGTCCAACGGGCAGCCGGTGACCTGAGACGGTCGTCACACCTGAGCAATCACGAAGATCCGCCTGAACGGGAACCACGTCGTGCCGTCGGCTCGCCGCGGGTAGGCCTCGCGCAGCTGCGGTGCCAGCTCCGCGACGTACGCGTCGTAGTCCGAAGAGGACAGCGCGGCCCGCACCGGCCGCAACGCCGTGCCGGAGACCCACTCCAGCACGGGGTCCGCGCCGGAGAGCCGCTGCACGTACGTGGTTTCCCAGGCGTCCACGGAGGAGCAGCCGGCCAGCAGCTCGGCGTACTCGACCGGCTGCAGCACCGGCTGCTCGGCCCGGAAGACGTGCGCCAGCCGCTCGCCCGCAACCTCCCGGATCAACCGGTGCGAGGCGTCGGCGTAGTTGCCGGGCACCTGGAACGCGAGCCACGCCCCCTCGGGCAGCACGGCCGCCCACCTCTGCGCGATCACGGGGTGTGACGCAATCCACTGGAGCACCGCGTTGGACACCACGACGTCGGTGTCGGGCGGCGGCTCCCAGGTCGTGACGTCGTCCACCCGCGCGTCCACACCGGCCCGCCGCGCGGCCTCGACCATCTCCGGCGACGAGTCGAACGCCTCGACCACGGCGCCCGGCCACCGCTCGCGCAGCGACACCGTCAGGTTGCCGGGGCCGCAGCCCACGTCGACCACGCGCCGCGGCGACTCCGCCCGCACGCGCGCCAGGAGCTCGTAGAACGGCCGCGCCCGGTGATCGGCGAAGGCCAGGTACTGCGCCGGATCCCACATGCCGCTTACAGTACACGCGTACTGCTAGCGCGCCAGCCCCGCGTGAGCAGCGCTAACGCGGCTGCTTCTGGACGAACGCCGTCACCGCCGCCCGCACCGCCGCCTCGTCCACCCCGGCGTCACCGCGGGCCTGCCACACCGACCCGTCCCGTCCCGGGACCTTCCGCTGCAGGACCCACACCCCGGGCGGGTCCACGCGTTCCCGGTGCCGGATCGACCCCTCGACCCGCTGCGAGATCGCGCGCATCACCCGGCCGGGTTCCTCCAGCGCGAACCGTTGCGGCGCAAGGTCTTCCAGCAGCACCACGGACTCGACGACGTCGGCTTCGCGGGCCTCCACGACCCGCAGCGAGCTCTCCCACTTCACCTTGCTGACCAGGTGCCAGCCGATCCGCCGCGGTCCCGGCACCCACAGCCCCAGCGACGTCACGACGAGGTGCCCGCCACCGGTGACGGCGGCCCACGCCACCACGGTCTCCTCGGGCTCCAACGTCCCGTCGAACCCGTCCGGCGCTCCGGAGCCGAACAACCGCTTCCACAAGCCCATCTACAGCACCCCGGCGCTCTGCTGCAGCAGTGCCTTGCGGTACTCCTCCAGCGCCACGAGGTCGCCCCACAGCGCCCGGTACTCGTCGGCGTCCTTGATCGGGGACAGGCGTCGCAGCCGCGACTTCACGTCCTCGATCTGCTTGCTCACCTGCACCTCCTGCAGGCGCGCGATGACCATCGACACGTAGCGGAACTCGTCGTCCTGCTTGACCGCCAGCGGTTCCACGGCCAGCTCCGTCAGCACCGACCGCACCGACGCGTGCGAGCAGTTCTGCGAGATCGCGTCCAGGTACGCCGTGCCCGCCAGACCGGACGAGGCGCCGCCGGCCGCGCGGATCGCGCGGTGCAGAGCCACGTAGGCCGGGTCGGTGAACGCCTCGTCGGGCAGCGAGTCGTACAGCGGGCCCGCGTACTCGGGCAGCCGCAGCGCCACCTTCAGCACCTCGCGTTCGGGCACCAGGCGGGGATCGCGCGGGTTCGGGCGCGCGGGGCCGTCGACGTCGACGGACAGCGCCATCTGGTTCGGGTCCGCGCGCGGCGCCACGGCCGGGGCCTTGCCGCCCGCGACCTGGCGCACCCGGCGCACGACCATGGCCTCGTCGTCCCAGCCCACCCACCAGGCCAGGCGCGTGGCGTAGCCGTCGCGCTTGGCGCGGTCCTTGATCTGCGCGACGAACGGCACCATCTTCTTCAGCGCCTCCACGCGGCCGTCTACCGAGTCGAGGTCGTAGGAGCGCAGCTGGGCCTTGATGGCGAACTCGATCAACGGCGTGCGGCGGGCCACCAGGTCGCGCACGGCCACGTCGCCCTTGGCCTGCCGCAGCTCGCACGGGTCCATGCCGTCGGGCGCCACCGCGATGTAGGTCTGCGCGGAGAACTGCTGCTCGCCCTCGAACGCCTTCAGCGCCGCCTTCTGGCCGGCCTCGTCGCCGTCGAAGGTGAAGATGACCTCGCCGTTCACGTCGTCGTCGATCAGCAGCCTGCGCAGCACGTTCATGTGGTCGGTGCCGAACGCCGTGCCGCACGAGGCGACCGCGGTCGGGACGCCGGCCAGGTGCATGGCCATCACGTCGGTGTAGCCCTCGACGATCACGGCCTGCTTGCGCTTGGCGATCTCCCGCTTGGCCTGGTCGAGGCCGAACAGCACCTGCGACTTCTTGTAGATCATCGACTCGCTGGTGTTGAGGTACTTCGCCTGGATCGGGTCGTCGTCGAAGATCCGCCGCGCGCCGAAGCCGACGACCTCGCCGCCGATGTCCCTGATCGGCCACAGCAGCCGCCGGTGGAACCGGTCGATCGGGCCCTGGCGACCCTCCTTGACCAGCTGCGACTTGATCAGCTCCGCCAGCTCGAAGCCGCGGCCCAGCAGGTGTTTGGTGAGCTTGTCCCAGCCGCCGGGGGCGTAGCCGCAGCCGAACTGGCGCGCCGCTGCCTCGTCGAACCCGCGCTCGGCGAGGAACTCGCGCGCCGGCTGGGCCTCGGGCGTCGCGAGCTGCTCCGCGTACCACTCGGCGGCCGCCTTGTGCGCCTCGATGAGCCGGCTGCGCGTGCCCCGGTCGCGCTGGATCGTGTTGCCGCCGCCCTCGTAGGTGAGCTGGATGCCCGCCCGGTCGGCGAGCCGCTCGACGGCCTCCACGAACGACAGGTGCTCGACCTTCATCACGAAGGCGATCACGTCGCCGCCCTCGCCGCAGCCGAAGCAGTGGAACGTGCCGTGCGACGGGCGCACGTTGAACGACGGCGTCTTCTCGTCGTGGAAGGGGCACAGGCCCTTCAACGCTCCCCCGCCGGCCCGCTTGAGCGACACCTGGTCGCCCACGACCTCGTCGATGCGGCTGCGTTCACGCACCAACGCGATGTCGCTTTCCCTGATGCGTCCTGCCACACCCCGAGTCTACGGCCTGCCGAAATCCGGCAGTGGCAGACTGCACCCCGTGACCGCGGCCGACGTCTTCGCACTGCACCGCACGCACCTGATCGGCGTGGCCTACCGGCTGACCGGCAGCGTCGCCGACGCCGAGGACGCGGTGCAGGAGGCGTGGCCGAAGTTCGCCAAGGCCGTGGGTCTGGACGACGCCCGCGCGTGGCTCACCACCGTCGTGAGCCGCATCTGCCTGGACCGGCTGCGGTCGGCGGCCGTGCGCCGGGAGACGTACGTGGGCTCGTGGCTGCCCGAGCCGCTGCTCACGACCGGTGAGGCGGACGACCCGCTGGCGTCGGTCGTGCAGGCGGACGGCGTGCGCATGGCCGCGCTCGTGGTGCTCGACCGGCTCACGCCCGACCAGCGCGTGGCGTTCGTGCTGCACGACGCGTTCTCCCTGCCGTTCAGCGAGATCGCCGACGTGCTCGGCGTCTCGGAGGCCTCCGCTCGCCAGCACGCCTCCCGTGCGCGCAAGGCCGTGGCCGGTGCCGAACCGCCGCCCCGCTCGGCGCTCGCCGAGCAGCAGGAGGTGCTGGAGAAGTTCCTGCACGCCATGTCGAGCGGTGACATCGACGCCGTCTTGGGCCTGCTGCACCCGCAGGCGGTCATGGTCGGCGACGGCGGCGGCAAGGCGCGCACCGCGGTCCACACGGTCACCGGCGCGGAGAAGATCGCCCGCTTCTTCTTCGGCCTCATGCGCAAGTACGGCTTCGACCGGGACGGCATGCCGGAGCTGCGGCCCACGCTCGTCAACGGCGAGCTGGGGGTGGTCATGGCCACGACGGGCGAGGCGTCCCGGCGCGTGATCACCATGGCCGTGCACGACGGCAAGGTGCACGCGGTCTACGACATGGCGAACCCGGACAAGCTCGCCCACGTGGTGTTCTGACCGCGTTTTTTGGTCTGGACCACAACTGGTCCCTGGATCGTTTCGCCGCTTACGTTCGGACGAGTTGGCCAGCCCAAGCCCCCCTGCCGCGGGTTGCAACCACCGGAGTCCGAACATGCCCGAACACGACGAGATCCCCACCCGCCGGGCGTTCCTGGCGACCGCCACCAGCGCGGCCGCCGTGGTCGCACTGACCGCCGCCGGCACCACGACGGCGCGCAGCGCCCCTCTTCCCCTGACCCCGACCTGCGTCGATGACGACGACACCCCGTCGAACATCGAAGGCCCCTACTTCAAGCGCAACTCCCCGCAGCGCACGAACCTGCGCACGCCCGGTGTCACCGGGATCGTGCTGAGCCTCACCGGGTTCGTGTACACGATGAAGTGCGCGCCGATCCAGAACGCCCTGCTGGACTTCTGGCAGGCCGACGACCGCGGCGTGTACGACAACACGACCTTCAAGATGCGCGGCCACCAGTTCACGAACGCCTCCGGCGCCTACGTGCTGGAGACGATCATCCCGAAGGACTACCCCGGCCGGACCCCGCACATCCACGTGAAGGTGCAGGCCCGCGGCGGCCCGATCCTCACCACGCAGCTGTTCTTCCCGGACAACCTGCGGGCGTACGGGATGAACGTGGCCTGGCTGAACCGGCGCGACGCCTACCTCGACCGCGAGTGCGAGGTCGCGCTCGGGCCGCTGGTGGGCAACCGGTACACCGCCAAGTTCGACTTCGTCGTCGAAGGCTGACGATGTGGCCGCACGGGTGATCACCACCGCATCCGCAGCACCTTCCCGACGTCGCGGAGCTTCGGGATCGCGCTGACGAGCTTCAGCTGGACCCTGCCGGACCTGGGCAACGCGCCCAGGTGCGGCAGGTCCACGCTGCGCAGCGCGTCCACCGTGGTCAGTCCGGGGTGCAGCGCCTCGACCTCGCGCGGGTCGTCGACGCCCCAGTGCAACGTCGCCCCGGCGTTGCGCACGGCCGGGACGAGCCGCTGGAGCTTGATCCCCCACGTGCCGTAGACGTCGAACAGCAGCTCGCCGGTCTCGAACCGCTCGGTGACGCGCCGGACCAGCGCGTGCCCCTCGGCACGGGTGAGGTACATCGACAGGCCCTCGAACACGACGACGACCGGGCGGGCCGGCGACACGGCGTCGAGCCACCCGTCGTCGGTGACCGACCCGGCGACGAGCCGGTACTCGCCGGTCGGCACCGGCAGCAGCTTGTGCCGCAACGCCACCACGTCCGGCAGGTCGACGTCCACCCACCGCACGGTGTCGGGCCGGTCCAGCCGGTGCACGCGCGTGTCGAGGCCGCACGCGAGGTGCAGGACGGTGCACGACGGGGTGCGCCGGAGGAAGTCGGCGGTCCAGTCGTCGAGCACCTTCGCCCTGATGGCGACGCCGACGGCGCTGGTGGTGGTCATGCCGGTCCTGGTGAAGTCGTAGTCGATCCGGTCGACCGCGCGGCGGGCCTCCACGTCGTGCAGCACGGAGGCCGCCCGCTCGCTGTCCAGGGCCCTGCCGTACAGCGTGGCGAGCATGGTCTCCTGCGCACCGGTGAGCGTGATCTTCTCCACGTCTCCCAGTGTGCCGGGGTCCGGCAGGCGTCCCCACCGGCGAACCCCCTTGGTCCTCGTCCTGGCCGGTGGACGGGGCAGCTCCGCGGAATGTGACACCTTTGGGTGACTGGGTCGTGGACCTGGCAGCTCATAGGGTCCAGTTCATGAGCAACGACTTCGTGCTGGACATCGACCACGAGTCGGCCGGCCTGCTGGCGGGAACGCTGCTGGCGGGCGACTCGTGCGCGGTCCCGGTGCGGCACCAGAACGTCCGCCTGCTGCTGTGCGCGCTGCCCGGCGAGGACGGGATGCGGCTCTTCCTGCGGCGCAACACCCCGAACTAGCGGTCGTAGACGGCCACGTACTCCATGAGGAGGTCGCGGGAGCGTTCGTTGTCGAGCGCCACGTCGTGCAACCGGCGGAAGGCGCACACGCACCGTTCGACGGTCGCGGTGTCGCTGGCCGTGACCCAGTTCGCCAGGTAGACGAGCGGAGGTTCGTGGGCGTACTGGATGAGCGCCACGTCGGTCCCGATGGCCGCTGCCCCGCCCGCACTGGCCGGCACGACCCTGATCGACGGGGCGTGGAACAGCAGGTGCAGGACCTGGTCCTCCATCAGCCGGTTGCCGCCGACGACGGTGCGCAGCGCGTACTCGTGGATGAAGAAGACGCAGTGCGGCAGCACGCCGTCGCGCAGCAGCTCCGGCGTGGGTGCGAGCCCGAGCGCGGCCGTCAGCGCCTTCGAGTAGCACTCGGTGCGCAGCAGGACCGGGATGGTGACGCCGCTGAAGCAGGTGATCCGCGTGGCGCCCGCGGCCGCGAGCACGACGTACTGCTCACCGGCACCGTGCTGGGTCATGCCAGAACGGTAAGGGCAAGATCATGATCTCGCCGCGCGAAACGCTCGCCCTACAGGGCGAATGGTGCCCACGGGTGGCTGGTCAGGGACGGGCGACCTGCGCGAGGAAGTAGACGGCGCCGGACCGCGCGTTGCGGACGGCGAGCAGGAACGGCCGGTCGACGGTCACCACGACCGGGTCGGACGGGATCTCGAAGGACACCGTGCGGAACGTGACCGCGGTCGCCGCGGCGCCTTCGAGGCCTTCCTCGTCCAGGCGCAGCACCGCCTCGTGCACCACGTCGTCGACGAACATCCGCTCGTCCGGGGAGAGCCCGGAGAAGTCGGCCTCGCGCGTGAACATGCGCTCGACGCCGAGCCGCCGCAGCGTTCCCTTGAGGTTGAACCGCGCCCGGACGTCCACTTTGGGCAGTGAGAGCTCGAGGCGCACGTGGCTGCCCGCGGTGAGCACGGACGGGTCGAGCGGCTGGTCGAGCGAGGTGTCCGGCAGCAGGACCACGGTCTCGATCCCGGAGTCGGCGGGCAGCGCGATCGACTGCCAGCCGCCCTGGTGGGCGTAGCGGAACTTCTCGGTGACCCGCATGGTCGGCACGTCGACGTCGCCGCCGGGTGCGTGGAACGGGCGCTGCTCGGTGTCGGCCTCGGGGAACGCGTTCAGCCAGCCGGTCTTGAGGTACAGGGCGTTGACGATGATCGCGGCGGCGTCCGCGGGCGGTGGTGCGGCGAGCAGCTCGGGGATCAGGCCGCGGGTGGTCTCGGCGACGTCGGTGTTGACGAGCTTGCGCACGGTCTGCGGGTCGGAGAACGCGGTGCGGCGCACCGAGTCCGCCAGCGGGAAGGCCGGGTCGACCGTCAGGTCGTCGTCGGCCCACAGGGTGTTCGCGACGGACAGCTCCGGCACGTCGAGCGAGTCGGCGTCGGAGAAGTCCCCGAGCAGCGCGTCGAGCTCGGTGCGGGTCGGCCCTGCGGCGGCCGCGCGGGCCAGCGCGAGCGCGCTGGCCACGGAGAACGGCGACCAGCAGGCGGTCTCGGCGGGATCAGGGACGGCGACGCGGTGCAGGTTCAGTGCGAAGTCGGCCTGATCGGTCACGAAGACCCTCCTCCAAGGTGCGCGGACCCGGTGGGTACCCGTCTCCCGTTCCCCCGAAGCTACGCCGATGCGCGGTGCCAGGCCACGGCCTGCGCGTCGGTCAGCAGGGCGACCTGGTCGACCACGACGCGCAGCCGGGCCGCGTCGGTGGTGGCGGCGGCGAACACCGGGCGGAACGCGGGGTCGAGCAGTTCCGGGCGCCGCAGCAGGCGGGTGACGAGCTCGGTGATCAGCTCGCGTTGCGCGGCCTGCATGGCCAGGCGGGCCGGGTCGCTCATGACGTAGCGGACGGCCATCGCCTTGAGCAGCGCCACCTCGGCCGCGACCTGGCCGGGGACCTCCAGCGCGGCCCCGTACCTGGTCAGCGGGCCGTCGCCGTGCACGGCGCGGGTCGCGGTGACGGCGGCGCTCGCGAACCGGCCGACCAGCTCGCTGGTGAGGTTCTTCAACGCGACCTGCGCGCCGAGCGAGCCGTCGTACTCGTGTTCGGTGAAGTACGCGATCACGGGCAGCTCGACGAGCTGCTGCGCGGTGGCCTCCAGCGTGGCGACCGACTCGTCGGAGAACGTCTTCGCGGCCAGCGAGGCGATCGCGGCCCGTTCGTCGGGGCGGGCGAGCGCGGCGAGGCTGATGCGGTGGGCCAGCACGCCGTCCTCGACGTCGTGCACCGAGTACGCGACGTCGTCGGACCAGTCCATCACCTGCGCCTCGATGCACCTCGCCCGGTCCGGTGCGCCCGCGCGCATCCACTCGAACACGTCGAGGTCGTCGTCGTACGCGCCGAACTTCACCACGCCCGGCATGCGCGGCCACGGGTACTTCGTCGCCGCGTCGAGCACCGCGCGCGTGAGGTTGAGGCCGTGCCGCGACTTGGGTTCGAGGCGGGCGAGGATGCGGAACGTCTGCGCGTTCCCCTCAAAACCACCGCACGGGCCCGCGAGCTCGTTCAGCGCCCTCTCGCCGTTGTGCCCGAACGGCGGGTGGCCGATGTCGTGCGCGAGACCGGCCGTGTCGACGATGTCCGGGTCGCAGCCGAGCTCCTCGCCGATGCCGCGGCCGATCTGGGCGACCTCCAGCGAGTGCGTCAGGCGGGTCCGCGGCACACCGGTGACCTCGGAGCCCTCACCAGGGCCGACGACCTGGGTCTTGCCGGCGAGCCTGCGCAGCGCCGCGGAGTGCAGGACGCGGGCGCGGTCGCGGGAGAACGGGGTGCGCTTTTCTGTGCGGGCCCCCGGCAGCGCGGCGCTCTTGGGTCCTTCCGCGAGCAGGCGCTCCGCGTCGTGGCCGGTGTATCCCATCACCCGATCTTAGGGAGCTTGAGCTCGTCGAACACGCCTGCGTGCGCCTTCATCAGCCGGTAGTACAGCAACGCCCCGGTCTCGCGCTTGATGTAGAACAGCTGCGCTTGGCGGGTCTGCACGTTCGGGCCGACCCTGGTCGGCGACGTCCACGCGCGCAGGCCGGCGTCCTCGGCCATCGTGCGGGCGCGCAGCGAGTGCCACGGGTCGCTGACGATCACGGCGGTCTTGAGGTCGCGCTCCTTGGCGACCGACGCGACGGCGCGCAGCGAGCCGAGCGTGTCCGCGCCCTCGCCTACCTGCAGCACCCGGTCCTCGGGAACCCCGCGCTCGACCAGCCACAGCTTGCCGACCTGGCCCTCGGTGAAGTTGTCGCCGGGCTGGCGGCCGCCGGTGGTGGCGATGTACCGGACGACGCCCTCCTGGTAGAGCCCGAGTGCGTGTCCCAGGCGGGCTTCGAGCACGTCGGAGGGCACGCCGTTGTACTGCGCGGCGCCCAGGACGATCGCCATGTCGGCCTTCGTCCAGTCGTCCACCCGCGCGACCTGCCACACGCGGACCGCCGTGCCGCCCACGACCAGCAGCCCGACGACCAGCGCACCGAAGACGAGGCGCAACACGATCCGGCGAATCCTGGCGAGTGGTCTCAGGGTGGTCGTCCGCACACCCAGCATGCTCCCAGACGGCGGGGGTCCCGCGTTGACGCCCCTGCGAGGATCTTCGTCATGCCTGCTGAGCAGCCGACCATCCTCGCGACGTCCGGGGGCTACCGCTCCGGCCGCCGGACCAACCTCGAGTTCAACAAGCTGATCCACTTCGCCCTGGAGCTGTCCGGGGTGCAGGGGCGCAAGCCGCGGTTCTGCCACGTCGGGACAGCGGGCGGCGACCAGCGGGCGATGAACGCCAACGTGGTCGAGGCCGGTGCCGTCGCCGGCGTCGAGGTGTCGGTGCTCAACCTGTTCACGATGCCGCCGACCGACGACCTGGAGTCGTTCGTGCTGGCGCAGGACGTCGTGTGGGTGGGCGGCGGTTCGGTGGCGAACCTGCTCGCGGTGTGGGAGGTGCACGGCCTCGGACCGGTGTTCCGCAAGGCGTGGGAGGCCGGTGTCGTGCTCAGCGGTGTCTCCGCGGGCTCGATCTGCTGGCACACCGGCGGCGCGACCGACTCGTTCGGACCGGACCTGCGCATCGTCACCAACGGCCTCGGCCTGCTGCCCTACGGCAACGGCGTGCACTACGACTCCGAGGAGCAGCGCCGGCCCAAGGTCCACGAGGCGGTGGCCGCGGGCGTGCTGCCGACGACCTACTGCACCGACGACGGCGCCGGGCTGCTCTACCGCGGCACCGAGCTCGTCGAGGCCGTGGCGGAACGTCCCGGCAGCGGCGCGTACGTCGTGACCAGGGACGTTTCTTCAGCAACCGCACAGGAGGAAAAGCTCGACACCCGCCTGCTGTGAGGCACACCTTGGAGGTGTGCGCCGGCTGCTGATCGTCCTCATCGCGGCGGCCGTCTACGTGGTCCCGGACGCCGCGCCCTGCTTCGCCCACGGCCAACCGATATCCGATATATCAGTTTTCCGTGGACCTGATGTACTGGACATCAGCCCGGACTCCGGAGCTACCGGCGATATATCGGATACGGGTTCGTCGGCGATATCCGATATATCAGCAGCTGACATATCGGCGGCGGTAGCTGCGGGCGGTGCGTCTGACGTCGGCGTCGCGGTGCTCGACCTGAAGACGGGTCAGCTCGTCGAGCAGCAGGGCGAGCAGCAGTTCTACTCGGCGTCGTTGTCGAAGCTGCTGCTGGCGGTGGACGCGCTCCAGCAGCCCGTGACCGACGCGGACCGCGAACTGATACATCGCGCGTTGAGCGCGAGCGACGACAGCGCGATGGACGTGCTCTGGACCAGGTTCGACGGCGTGGGCGCCATCGGTCGCGTCGCCGCGGCCGCCGGACTCACCGGCACGCACGCGCCGGACGACCCGTCGCAGTGGGGCGAGGTCGTCATCACGGCCGACGACATGGTGCGGCTCTACCGGTACGTCCTCAGCTCGCCGGTGCGCGACGCGGTCGTCACGGCTCTGTCCGCGGCGCCCGCCACCGCGGCCGACGGCTTCGACCAGGCGTTCGGCCTGCTCGGCGGCACCGGCGCGTACGCCAAGCAGGGCTGGATGTACTACCTGCCCAGCGACGTCTACCTGCACAGCGCCGGCGTGCTCGACGACCGCTACGCCGTCGCCGTCCTCACCACGAGCCCGACCGGGTCCTGGACCACCGCGCGCCAGGCCATCGACGCCGTGACCACCGCGCTGCTCGCGAAGCTCGGCGTCAACGGCTGAGCCGTTCCGGTTCCGGCCAGGGCCGCTTCCCGGTGCACCCGCGCACCACCAGGTGGGCGAGCACGATCCCACCGTGCACGGCGTGCACGTCAACCACCCGCGTCAGCGGCGCCCACCGCCGCCCCGACCCACCCGGCCCACCGTTCCCGGTCGCCCGCCCGAGCGCACAACACCCCCGGACAACGCGAAAGCGGGCCGGGCTCGACGCCCGACCCGCTCCGCGGAACCCGTGTGCGGCTCAGCAGCCGACCAGGCGCGCGGCCAGGTACGACTCCAGCTGGTCCATCGCCACCCGCTCCTGCGACATCGTGTCCCGCTCCCTCACCGTCACGGCGAGGTCGGTGAGCGTGTCGAAGTCGACCGTCACGCAGAACGGCGTGCCGATCTCGTCCTGGCGGCGGTAGCGGCGGCCGATGGCGCCCGCGTCGTCGAAGTCGACGTTCCAGTTGCGGCGCAGGTCCGTCGCGAGGTCACGGGCCTTCGGCGAGAGGTCGGCGTTGCGCGACAACGGCAGCACGGCGACCTTCACCGGTGCGAGCCTGCGGTCGAGCTTCAGCACGACGCGCTTGTCGACACCGCCCTTGGCGTTCGGGGCCTCGTCCTCGGTGTAGGCCTCCAGCAGGAACGCCATCATCGGCCGGCCGACACCCGCCGCGGGCTCGATGACGAACGGCTTGTAGCGCGAGTTCGTGGCCTGGTCGAAGTACGACAGGTCGACACCCGAGGCGTTGGAGTGCGTGGTGAGGTCGAAGTCGGTGCGGTTGGCGATGCCCTCGAGCTCGCCCCACTCCTGGCCGCCGAACTGGAAGCGGTACTCGATGTCGACGGTCCGCTTCGAGTAGTGCGACAGCTTCTCCTTCGGGTGCTCGTAGTGGCGCAGGTTCTCCTTCGACACACCCAGTTCCGTGTACCAGCGGGTGCGCTCGTCGATCCAGTACTGGTGCCACTCCTCGTCCGTGCCGGGCTCGACGAAGAACTCCATCTCCATCTGCTCGAACTCGCGGGTGCGGAAGATGAAGTTGCCCGGCGTGATCTCGTTGCGGAACGACTTGCCGATCTGGCCGATGCCGAACGGCGGCTTCTTGCGCGAGGTCGTCTGCACGTTCAGGAAGTTCGTGAAGATGCCCTGCGCGGTCTCCGGGCGCAGGTAGTGCAGGCCCTCCTCGGTCTCGACCGGACCGAGGTGCGTCTTGAGCAGGCCGTTGAACATCTTCGGCTCGGTGTACTTGCCGCGCACGCCGCAGTTGGGGCACGGCACGTCGGAGACGTCGCCCTCGGCGACCTCCTTGCCGGTGCGCTCGGCGTACTCCTCGGACAGGGTGTCCGCGCGGAACCGCTTGTGGCACGACTCGCACTCGATCAGCGGGTCGACGAACGCCTCGACGTGACCGGAGGCGACCCACACGTCACGCGGCAGGATGACCGACGAGTCCAGGCCGACGACGTCCTCGCGGCCGCGGACCATGAAGTTCCACCACTGGCGCTTGATGTTGTCCTTGAGCTCCACGCCCAGGGGGCCGTAGTCCCACGCCGAGCGGGTACCGCCGTAGATCTCCCCGCACGGGTAGACGAACCCCCTGCGCTTGCAGAGGCTGACAACGGTCTCGATGCGATCGGCGGCCAACTTCGAACTCCAACGGGGGAATGAGAATCGGGGGCCACAGCCTAGCCCGTCACGTCGCGCCCCGAACGGGCGACCGGAGCCTTACCCTGCACGAATGGAAGACCGGCTGCGGGAGCTGTGGGACTTCGCCGACCTCGACGGCACCGAGGCGCGGTTCCGCGCGTTCCTGGAGAACGTGCGCACCGACGACGAGCGGGCGGAGGTGCTGACCCAGCTCGCCCGCGCCGAGGGTTTGCGGGAGAACTTCGCCGCAGGTCACGCGCTCGTGGACGAAGCGGAGGCGCTGATCGCACCCGACTCCACCGGCCGTGTGCGGGTGCTGCTCGAACGCGGCCGGCTGCACCGCTCCGCCGGTGACCCGCAGGCGGCGCAACCGCTGTTCGTGGCGGCGTTCATCCTCGCCAAGACCCGCGGTGACCTGTCGCTGGCCGTGGACGCCGCGCACATGGCGTCGCTGGTCGACGACCCGGAGAAGTGGACGAAGCAGGGCCTGGAGCTGGTCGGGGGCAACCCGGAGCTGGGCCGCTGGCTGGGTCCGCTGCACAACAACCTGGGCTGGTACTACTTCGAGAACGGCCGCTTCGACGAGGCGCTGGAGGCGTTCGAGAAGACGCCGGAGGCGTACGCGGAGAGCGGCAAGGCCAAGACGCTGCACGCGCTGGGCCGCACCGAGGAGGCCGCGGCGGCGGCGCGCAGGGCGCTGGAGCTGCTCCCCCACGACTCGCACGACGAGTGGGTCGAGGAGATGCGGGCTATCGCCGAGGCGTAGCCGGGCCCGCCGCCTCGCCCAGCCGCACCGTGAACGCGTCCTCGGCGAGCAGGCTCGTGTGCTCCTCGACCGCGCCGCCGGTGCTGGTCAGCGTCGGCTCGTACATCGCGGGCTCGTCGGTCAGCGCCTCGGACAGCAACGGCACCACGTGCTCGCGCACCGGGAACGGCGACATCGCCCGCCGGTAGGCGACCACGGACTCGAACTCCACCGTGAGCACCCAGCGGTCGTCCTCGTCGGTGGACCGCGCCAATGTGCCCCTGAGACATCCCGGCTGGGCGGTCAGGAGCTCGAGGGCGCGTCTCACCCGCGCGGTGAACGCCTCTGGGTCGGACACGCGGAACCGGCACACGAGCAGCACGGTGCAAGGATGGCACGGTGAACTCCAAGCGCCCTCTCCTGCCCGGCGACGGCCCGCTCGCCCGCGTGCGCCCGGCGGTGGCGTTCCTCGCCGTGCTCGCCCTGTTCGTCACGGGCGTCCTGGTCGGCGGCACGGTCGGCGCGGTGCTGCTGGGCGTCCTGATCGTCGGTGCCGTCGCCCTCCTGGCCGCCACCTGGAAGGTTCTTTCCCCAGCTCACCGCACGTTGCGCGTGGTGGTCCTGCTGGTACTCGTCCTCATCGCACTAGAATTGGTTCTGAAAATCCCTACCAGGTGAGGTGTGCCGCCATGACCGTCCAGCTGCACGGCGAGCACTCCCCCGAACGCGCGGCCCCCGCACCGCTGCCACCGCGCTCCGCGCAGACCCTGGCCGCGGCCGGCGACCTGCTCCGCGCACTCGCCGCTCCCGTGCGCATCGCCATCGTGCTCCAACTGCAGGAACACGACCGTTGCGTGCACGAGCTGGTCGAGGCGCTGGGCGTCGCGCAGCCGCTCATCAGCCAGCACCTGCGCGTGCTCAAGTCAGCGGGCGTAGTGCACGGCGAACGGCATGGCCGCGAGGTCGTCTATCGGCTCGTGGACGAACACCTGGCGCACATAGTGGTAGACGCTGTGACGCACGTCGAGGAGAAGTTGTGACCGGACTCAGGTCCACCAAGCAGCGCACGGCCGTCTCGAACCTGCTCGACCAGCTCGACGACTTCCGCAGCGCCCAGGAACTGCACGAGGAGCTCCGCCGTCGCGGCGAGGGCATCGGCCTGACCACGGTCTACCGCACCCTGCAGTCGCTGGCCGACGCGGGCCAGGTCGACGTGCTGCGCACGGACACCGGCGAGGCCATCTACCGCCGCTGCTCCGCCCACCACCACCATCACCTGGTGTGCCGCCACTGCGGCCGCACCGTCGAGGTCGAGGGCCCCGCGGTCGAGAAGTGGGCGGACCGGGTGGCGGCGGAGAACGGCTTCTCGGAGGTCTCGCACACCGTCGAGATCTTCGGAACGTGCGCGGAGTGCACCGCCAAGGGCCTCAAGTAGCCCACCGGCCCAGTGCACGCGGGGACCTTTCGTACCGTTGTGGGGTACGAAAGGTCCCCGCGTGCACTCGGGAACGGCCGCTCAGCTCTCGTAGGGCTCGGCCGACTCGCCCACCGGCTTAGTGCACGCGGGGAGCTTTCGTACCGTTGTGGGGTACGAAGGGTCCCCGCGTGCACGCGGGAACGGACGGTCAGGACTCGTAGGGCTCGGCTGGCTCGGCGATCGGGTCGGACGACTCCACGGTGAAGCTCGGCACCCACGACGTCTGCTCCGACGCCGACTTCGGCACCACCCGGCCGGTCACCTCGACCCACTGCTCGTCGGGCAGCGCCGGCACGTCGCCGAGCAGCTTCACCTTGAGCGGGCGGGCGTCGGCGGCGCAGCACGAGATCGCGATGCGGGCCACGTACGTCGAGCCCTCCGCGCGGGTCAGGAAGCCGGTGAGCTTGACCTTGCGGCCGTCGAGCGTGCCGGACTCGTCCCACGCCGTGCGGGTGATGAACTCGGTCATCGACAGCGGGATGACGTCACCGGAGGGCAGCTCGCCGAGCAGGTTGCGGGCGCGCTGCGTCTGGTTGGTGTCGGCGGCAGAGCCCACGACGTCACCGCCCAGCGCGGGAGGCGAGATCAGGAACACGGCGAGCACCGGCAGCAGCAACAGCCACGTCGAACGCGACGAGTGCTCGTGACCGTGTTCGGCGTGGTCGTGGTCCGCGGCCTCGACCGGCCTGGCCGCGCGGATGTCGCGGACGATCGCGAACAGCGCCAGGCCGATCATGATCACGCCGCCCGCGATCAGCAGGGGCAGCAGGCCCGGCTTCACGTAGCGCAGGTACAGGCCCGAGAAGCTGATCTTCAGCAGCGCACCGCCGAGCAGGACCAGCAGGATGTTCTGGGTTTCCCGCCTCACAGCAGCACCACCCCGGTCAGGACCGCGCACAAGATCGCCACCACGAAGGTAGCGGGTGCGAAGCGGAAGGCGAAGGACCTGCCGAACGCACCCGCCTGCAGGGCGATCAGCTTCACGTCGACGGCGGGGCCGACGACCAGGAACACCAGGCGCGGCAGCAGCGGCAGCGCGGAGAACGCGACGGCCACGAACGCGTCGGCCTCCGAGCACAGCGCCAGCACGACCGCCAGGACTGCCATGACCAGCACGCCCAGCACGATCTGGCCGCCGATGGTCTCCATCCAGGCCACCGGCACGAACGTCTTGAACGCCGCCGCGAACAGGCCGCCGAGCACGAGGAACCCGCCGGCGTCGACCAGGTCGTGCCGCGCGCTCTCGGCGAAAACGGTCCACCTGTTGGCGCCGGTGTTGTCCTTCATACGGGCCAGCGCCCGCTCCGCGATCCACTCGGCCTTGCCGAAGCGGACCCACAGCCAGCCCATGACCATCGCCGTGAGCAGCGAGCCGGCGAACCGCGCGACGACCATCATCGGGGTGTCGTTGAACGCCACCGCCGTCGAGACCAGCACGATCGGGTTCACGGCGGGGGCCGCGAGCAGGAACGTCAGCGCCACCGCGGGTGCCACGCCCTGCTGCATGAGCCGCCGCGCCACCGGCACCGACGCGCACTCGCAGCCCGGCAGCGCCACGCCCGCGACACCCGCGACCGGGACCGCCAGCGCCGTCTTCGACGGCAGCGCCCTGCGCAGCACCGAGGCCGGGACGAACGCCGCGATCGCGCCCGAGATCAGCACGCCCAGCACCAGGAACGGCATGGCCTGCACGCAGATGGCGACGAACACCGTCGAGGCGGTGCGCAGCTTCGGCACGTCGAGCAGGTCGACGAGCCGGGACTGGAAGAGCAGTGCGAGGACGAGCACCCCGCACAGCACCTCCAACGACGTGATCTTCAGCCGAGGCGGGCCGGAGCGGCGCTTCGGCGAGCGGATCTCGCCGGTGATCGTCATTCCGCGTCCAGCAGCCTGCGGTAGGTGCGCTCCATGCCCGCGCGGACCTCCTCGGGCGAGGGCGGCTCCGCGAACTCGGCCTCCTCCTCGACGAGCTCCTCGTCGTCGAAGTCGACCGCGGTGCCGTTGACGGTGTCGTCCTCGGCCTCGTCCTCCTCGGCCGCGGCTTCACGCAGGTCCTCGATCGTCGCGATGACGTCGGCCGCGCTCAGCGCCGGCAGCATCGGTGCGACGACGGCCAGCACGCCGCCCTCGGTGTCGTCGAGCGCCACGGCCTCGGCCAGCGCCACCGCGTGGTCGCGCTCGTAGGGCCCGCAGATGAAGGAGTCCCACTCCTCCCCGCCGGACGGCTCGAACGTCACCGTCCACGGGAACTCGTTGACCTCGGAGTCCTCTTCCGGCTCGTAAATGATCACGCCACCCATGGAAGGGGTTCCTTTCTGAAAAGCTAGGAGAAGCGGGACAGCAGCTCGCCGCGCACCTGCGACGCGGTCGAGACGACGAGCATGAGCAGCGTGCTCAGCGGCTCGGGCTTGAGCCCGTCCGCCGGGAACGCGTACCGCAGCATCACGTCGACACCGCGCTGGGACGCGATCACACCGAGCGTGCCGAAGAGACCCTGACCAGCGCGTTCCGCCACCCAGACGGCGGCGTCGGCCGGCAGGTCCCACGCGACGACGCACGTCAGCGAGAGAACGGTCAGGCCGTCGGCCAGCTCCATGCCCTGCACCGCGCACGGCACGTCGCCGTGACGGAAGCTGAGCGCGCCGTCGTCGTCGACCGCGACGTCGTGGAACAGCTCCAGCGCCTTGCGGGCGGACTCCAGGGCGTCACCTGTCGCGTTCACGAGACCTCCGAGTCGGGCTTGTCGACCGCACCACCGAAGCGCCGGTCGCGCTCGGCGAACTTCTCGCAGGCGCGCCACAGGTCGCGGCGGTCGAAGTCGGGCCAGAGGATGTCCTGGAACACCAGCTCGGCGTACGCGGACTGCCAGAGCATGAAGTTCGAGGTGCGCTGCTCGCCGGACGGCCGGATGAACAGGTCCACGTCCGGCATCTCGGGCTGGTACAGGTAGCGGGCGAGGGTCTTCTCGTCGACCTTCTCCGGGTTGAGCTGCCCGGCGGCGACCAGCCGCGCGATCTCGCGGGCGGCGTCACCGATCTCGGCGCGGCCGCCGTAGTTGATGCACATCGCGAGGTTCAGCCGGTCGTTGTCGCGGGTGCGCTCCTCCGCGACCTCCAGCTCCTTGATGACGCTGCGCCACAACCGCGGCCGGCGTCCCGCCCAGCGCACCCGCACGCCCAGCTCGTCGAGCTCGTCGGTGCGGTGGTGGATCACGTCGCGGGAGAAGCCCATCAGGAAGCGGACCTCTTCCGGGCTGCGGCGCCAGTTCTCCGTGGAGAAGGCGTACAACGACAGCCACTTCACACCCATCTCGATCGCGCCCTTGGCGACCTCGACGACGACCTGCTCACCGCGCTTGTGGCCCTCGACCCTGGACAGGCCGCGCTGGTTGGCCCAGCGGCCGTTGCCGTCCATGACGATCGCGATGTGCTTGGGCACGAACTCGGCCGGGATCGCCGGGGGCACAGCGCCGGACGGGTGCGGCTCCGGCGGGCGCGGCACGCGCTTCTCAGCCTCGGCACGACGTCGACGCAGCATTGGACCAGGCATCCTCTCGGGCGAAAACCGTTGTCGGTAGGCGCCACATTAGCCTTCGTCGGCACGGGCCTTGCGCTCGACCAACGGCAACGACCGCAGCTGCCGCTCCAGGTGCCACTGCAGGTGCGCCGCGACCAGCCCACTCGCGTCACGGCGGGCCAGGTGCGGAATCCCGTCGACCACGTCCCACTGCCCGTGCAGCAACGCGGACAGCAACGACAGCGTGTCGCTCGACGGCGACGCGGACCCCGGCGGGCGGCAGTTCGGGCACACCGACCCACCGGCCTGGACGCTGAACGCGCGGTGCGGACCGGGGTCACCGCACTTCGCGCACTCGTTGACCGCGGGCGCCCACCCGGCGAACGACATCGCCCGCATCAGGAACGCGTCCAGGACCAGCGACGGATCGCGCTCAGCCGCCGCCAACGCCCGCAGCGCGCCCGCGACCAGCAGGTACAGCCGCACGGCCGGTTCGCCCTCTTCGGCGGTGAGCCGGTCGGCGGTCTCCAGCACCGCGCACGCGGCCGTGTAGCGCTGGTAGTCGTCCACGATGCCCACGCCGAACGCGTCGAGCGTCTGCACCTGCGTGACGATGTCGAGCGAACGGCCGGGGTGGAACTGCGCGTCGACGTGGCAGAACGGCTCCAGCCGCGCGCCGAACTTCGACGTCGTGCGGCGCACGCCCTTGGCCACGGCGCGCAGCTTGCCGTGCCGCTGGGTCAGGAAGGTGATGATCCGGTCCGCTTCACCGAGCTTCTGCACGCGCAGCACGATCCCGGTGTCGCGGTACAGGTTCGCCATCAGAAGCCCAGGCGGCGCAACTGCTTCGGGTCGCGCTGCCAGTCCTTGGCGATCTTGATGTGCAGGTCCAGGTACACGCGGGTGCCCAGCAGCGCCTCGATCTGCTTGCGCGCGGCCGTGCCGACCTGCTTGAGCCGCTCACCCCGGTGCCCCAGGATGATCGCCTTCTGCGACGGCCGCTCCACGAACACGAACGCGTGGATGTCGATCAGGTCGTCGCGGCCCTCGCGCGGCAGCATCTCCTCGACCACCACGGCGATGGAGTGCGGCAGCTCGTCGCGCACGCCCTCCAGCGCGGCCTCGCGGATCAGCTCGCCGACCAGCGTCTGCTCCGGCTCGTCGGTCAGGTCGCCGTCCGGGTACAGCGGCGGGCCCTCCGGCAGCTTGCCCAGCAGCAGGTCACCGAGCTTGTCGACCTGGAAGCCGTCGACCGCCGACACCGGGATGATCTCGGCGAACTCCATGACCTTCTGCAACGCGAGCAGCTGCTCCACCACCTGCTGCTGCGACACCAGGTCGGTCTTGGTGACGATGCCGACCACCGGCGTGCGCTTCGCGACCTTCTCCAGCTCGGCGGCGATGAACTTGTCGCCCGGCCCGACCTTCTGGTCGGCCGGCACGCAGAAGCCGACCACGTCGACCTCCGACCACGTCTCGCGCACCAGGTCGTTCAGGCGCTGACCCAGCAACGTGCGCGGCCGGTGCAGCCCCGGCGTGTCCACCAGCACCAGCTGGCCGTCCTCGCGGTGCACGATGCCGCGGATCGTGTGCCGGGTCGTCTGCGGCTTGCTCGACGTGATGGCGACCTTCGTGCCCACCAGCGCGTTCGTCAGCGTCGACTTCCCTGCGTTCGGGCGGCCGACGAAGCACGCGAACCCGGAGCGGTAACCATCCATCCCGCCATTGTCCCTGGGACCGGCAACGGGGTTGTCGCCGGTCCCGGGATCTGCTATTCCACGCCGCACACGACCGTCAGGACCAGGCCTTCTGGTGCACCGCGCTGTCGTTGCCGGTCACGAAGGCGTCGATGCGGTTCGGGCCCCACGACACCGCGGCGGCACCGGACGACAGCACCCCGCCGTGCCACTCCCACGCGTGCCAGACCGTGTCGAACGCCTTGTGGTAGAGCGAGTTGTCCGTGCCGCGGGCGAACACGTCGAGCCGGCCGGGCGCCCACGACGCGACACCCGGTGCCTGGTCGATGCCCCCGCCCAGCGACTCCCACGACCCCCACACGCCGTTGTCGGCCCACGTGTGGTGCAGCGAGCTGTCGGCGCCCTTGGCGAACACGTCGACCCGGTTCGCGTCCCACGACACCGCCGCTGGCGTCGAGGCCAGGTCGCCGCCCAGCGCGGTCCAGCCCGACCAGGTGCCGTCGGCGAAGCTCTTCACGTGCAGACCGGTGTCCCCGGCGCCGCCGCGGCCGACGGTGAACAGGTCGAGCCGGCCGGGACCGCGCGACGAGATCGCCGCGCCGTAGCGGTACGTGCCGGTGTCGAGCGTCTCCCACGGGCGCCACACGCCGTCGTAGACCAGCCGCTGCACCCCGCCCGCGGCGTCACCGGCCACCACGTCGATGCGGCCGGGACCCCACGCCACCGCGGACGGCGAGGTCGTGAGGTAGCCGCCGAGCGACTCCCAGTCGTGCCAACGGCCGTTCTCGTACACCCGGTGCCGCAACGCGTAGTCGGTGCCCACGGCGAACACGTCGAGCCGGCCGGGACCCCACGTCGTGACGGCGGGCGTGCCGTACACCTGCCCGCCGTGCCCGGTCCAGTCGCTCCAGGCCGCGTGCGCCACCGGCCCGGACAGGAACAGCGTGCCCGCGGCGATCGCGAGCACGCTGAACAAAGCGGTCAAACGTCTCATCCGCACTTCCCCCTCGTACCAGGCGGGCTCCCCCGCCCACGGGGTCAGCGCACCACGTCCGCGACCTCTCCGGCCGAAGTTGCACGAAAAACCGGCGCAGTTGCCGCGAGATCCCGCACCGCCGCCACGGACGCCTCGTCCAGACCGCCCGCGTCGGTCACCACGACCGCCGCCTCCAAGCCCTCCGCACCGCTCGACACCGCAGCCGCGACGGCCGCCTGCAGAGCGGTGAGCCGCAACGACGGCAACGACACCGTGGACGCGTTGTAGGTGCGCCCGTCCAGGTCGCGGACCGCGGCACCCTCCGCCGCACCGTTGCGCGCACGCACCGACCGCGCGAGCGTGACGAGCTTCGCGTCCTCGGCACCCAGGCCGTCGACACCGGCGTCAGTCATCCTTCTCCTCCTGGTTGGGCAGCGGGCGCACCAGCACCGTGGTGACCCTGATGCGGCCGCGTTCGTCCTTGCCGCCCTCCGCCCGCATGCGCAGACCGGCGATCTCCGCCTCCGTGCCGGGCAGCGGCACCCGGCCCAGGCGCTGCGCGAGCAGGCCGCCGACGGTCTCCACCTCGTGGTCGTCGAGCTCGGTGCCGAACAACGCGTCCAGGTCGTCGACCGGCAGCCGCGCGCTCACCCGCACCGTCCCGTCGGGCAGGTGCTCCACCGGCGGGCGGTCGTCGGTGTCGGACTCGTCGGTGATCTCGCCGACGATCTCCTCGAGGATGTCCTCGATCGTCAGCAGCCCCGCCGTGCCGCCGTACTCGTCGACCACGATCGCCATGTGCCGCCGCGACAGCTGCATCTCCCGCAGCAGGTCCGCGATCGGCTTCGTGTCCGGGATGAAGCTCACCGGCCGCATCAGCTCGGCGACGTGCTCGGGGTTCTCGTCCTCCGCGAGCGTCGCCCGCATCAGGTCCTTGAGGTTCACCACGCCCAGGATGTCGTCGACGCTCTCCCCGATCACCGGCACGCGGGTGTAGCCGGTGCGCAACGACAGCGCGAGCGCCTGCCGCAGCGACTTGGCCTGCTCGATCCACACGATCTCGGTGCGCGGCACCATGATCTCGCGGGCGATCGTGTCACCCAGCTCGAACACCGAGTGGATCATCTCCCGCTCGCCCTCGTCGACCACACCGCGCTCCTGCGCCATGTCGACGAGCTCGCGCAGCTCCACCTCGGAGGAGAACGGGCCCTCGCGGAACCCCTTGCCCGGCGTGATCGCGTTGCCGATCAGGATCAGCAGCTTCGACAACGGCCCCAGCACCCGGCCGAGCTGGCGGACCGTGCCCGCCGCGGCCAAGCTCACGCCGTACGGGTGCTGACGGCCGATCGTGCGCGGCCCGACACCCACCAGCACGTACGACACGACCAGCATGCTCAGGCACGAGTACAGCGCCGCGAGCCAGTCCTCCTCGACGTACTGCAGGAACACGCCCGTGACCAGCACCGTCGCGGACAGCTCGCAGAACAGCCGCAGCAGCAGCAACAGGTTGACGTGCCGCGGCCGGTCGTTGAGCACCTGCAACAGCTGGCCGGTCCCCCACCGGCCCTGCCGTTGCAGTGCTTCCACCCGCGCACTCGACACGGTGCCCAGCGCGGCGTCAGCGCACGCGAACAGGCCCGCGGCGAGCACGAGGACGACGGCCAGCAGCAGGAGACCGGCAGGGCTCTCGCTCATTCTCAGTCTCTCTTGGCGCGATCAGTCTTCTTCGGGGTGCTGCAGCGGCTTCTGCTCGTCGAGACCGACGGCGCCGAGCACCTTGTCATCCGCACTGCGCTGGTGCGCGGCCCGCTCGGCCTCGTCCCGCGCCGCGCGGAAGTCCGCGAGGATGCGGTTCTGCAACGTGAACATCTCACGTTCCTCGGCCGGCTCGGCGTGGTCGTAGCCGAGCAGGTGCAGCACGCCGTGCACGGTCAGCAGGTGCAGCTCGTCCAGCAGGCCGTGGCCCGCCTTCTTGGCCTGGTCCTTGGCGAACGCCGGGCACAGCACGATGTCCCCGAGCAGCGCGGGACCGAGCCCCGCCGCGTCGGGCCTGCGGGCCGAGTCCAGCTCGTCCATGGGGAAGGCCATGACGTCCGTGGGACCGGGCAGGTCCATCCAGCGCTCGTGCAGGTCGGCCATGACGTCCAGCTCGACGAGCAGGACGGACAGCTCGGCCAGCGGGCTCACGCCCATGCGGTCCAGCGCGAAGCGGGCGGCGGAGACGATGGAACCCTCGTCGACCCCGACGCCCGACTCGTTGGCGATCTCGATGCTCACGGCGCCTATCGTCCCCGCCGCTGGTTCCCCCGCCGTGCACCGGGTCCCTGGTGCCGCCCGTTCTGGTCCAGCGCGTCCTGGTCGACCTGCCACTTCTCGTACGCGTCGACGATGTCGCCGACCAGGCGGTGGCGCACCACGTCCTGGCTGGTCAGCACGGAGAAGTGCACGTCGTCGACGCCGTCGAGGATCTCCTGGACGACCCTCAGACCACTGCGCTGGCCGCCGGGGAGGTCGACCTGGGTGATGTCACCGGTCACGACGACCTTGGAGCCGAAGCCCAGGCGGGTGAGGAACATCTTCATCTGCTCGGGCGTCGTGTTCTGCGCCTCGTCGAGGATGATGAACGCGTCGTTGAGCGTGTTGTGGGTGAGCAGGTGGTCCTCGGTCACGTACAGGGAGTCCTGCGCCGCGACCTGGATGCAGACCGTCTCGGTGCGACCGGCGGGCTCGATGCTGTCGATGAAGCGCATCGGACGCCCACCGCCACCGGCGGCGTGGTACTTCTCCCGCTTGCGCTCGAGCCGGAACGGCTCGACGCCCGCGGGCAGCCGGATGTCCAGGACGTAGGCGTCGTGGCGGTACCCGACCTCACGGCCCTTGGCCATGCCGGGCTTGCGGCCGGCTGCGGGACGGCACCGCCAGTAGGCGACACCGCCCAGTGAACGCACCAGACCGACCACGTCGTCCCGCAGGCGGGGCGAGGTGGTCACGTACTGGATGCGGCAGGTCCGTTCGGCCTGGGTGACCGGACCGCCGTCGGAGTCGAGCAAGCCCTGCAGAACGGCCAGCCGCACGTCCGCGCTGTTGTGGAGGTAGACCTCCGGTACGAACTTGGTGTGCGAGCGCGTGCCGTTCAGCCCGAGCTCGCGCATGACCTTCGTCACCGGGTTCGCGATGGTGACCACGTCGCCGGGCTGCCGGACGCGCTTGAGCGTGTAGTCGACCCGGTTCTTCCGGACCACCGCGACCTCGGGTTCCAATGCCACCTGGAGGGCGAGGGCGAGAGCCGGGTCGGCCGTCGAGAACGCCGGCGTCGTCGCGCCCGTGAGGCACCCGTCGCCGATGAGCAGGCCGAGCGCGTACGCGTCCATCGGCACTTCGCGTTCCGGCAGGCACACCGGCGCACTGAGCATCGGCAGCTCATACCGGCGTGCGTGCGCGGCACGGAGATTGCCGATCATCTCCTTCGTCTGGAGCACCCGCCACGGCTTGTCGCGGCGGCGGTCGGACGCCGTGCGGACCGTCCACAGGTGCTCACCGCACGCGAGGGTGGACGAACCGTCCTGGGCCGTGACCCGGTAGACGTCCTTCTCCCCCTGCGGGTAGACGCCCAGCACCGGCGTCGGCTCACCGTTCGAGCCGATGACCAGGTCACCGACCTGGAGCGACCCGATCGGCCGGAAGCCCTCCGGGGTCAGCACCGGGGTGAAGATCGGCTGGGCGCGGCCGCGCATGTAGGCGAGGGGGGCGACCTCGATCGTGCCCGCCTGCGTGAGGCGCGGGATCGACTCCGGGTCGACCATGTCGTGCAGCGCGTCGTAGAGCGGGCGCAGGTACGGGTCGATCTTCTCGTACAGGGTGCCGGGCAGGTAGCCGAGGCGTTCGCCGGCCTCGACGGCCGGGCGGGTCAGGATGATGCGGTTGACCTGCTTGGCCTGCAGGGCCTGGACGGCCTTGGCCATGGCGAGGTAGGTCTTGCCGGTGCCCGCGGGGCCGATGCCGAACACGATCGTGTTCTTGTCGATGGCGTCGACGTAGTGCTTCTGGTTCAGCGTCTTCGGCCGGATGGTGCGGCCGCGGCGGCTGATGATGTCGAGGCTCAGGACCTCGGCGGGCGACTCGTCCGTGTTCGCGCTCAGCATGGCGACGGTGCGGCGGACGGTGTTGGTGTCGACGGCCTGACCGCGGCTCGCGAGGGTGACGAGCTCGGTGAACACGCGTTCCGCGAAGGCGACGTCGGCGGGGGCGCCGGAGAGGGTGATCTCGTTCCCGCGCACGTGGACGTCGGCGTCGAGCAGTTCCTCGGCGAGGCGGAGGTTCTCGTCGCGCGACCCCAGCAGGCTGAGCACCGCACCGTCGGGCACGGCGAACCGGGACTGACCTTCCTTGTTGCTCTGCTGTGTTTCTTCGGCCACGAGGCCCCGGCCTGCTTCCTGTCGCTCGGATCTGATGGCCACGATGCTAGTCCGGCCGAAAATGAGTGGCTACCGGATTGCTCACCGTGTGTGCTCACCGGTTGTGGAGATCCGCAGGCTGACCGTCGCCGACGTACCCGACTGCATGAAGCTCATCACGGACCGGGGTTGGGCCTGGACGCCCGAGCAGTGGGAGCTGATGCTCGCGCTGGGGCCGGCGTGGGGTGCGTTCGACGAGACCGGGTTGCTCGGCACCGCGGTGACGACGCCGTACCCGCAGATGCAGGCCATCAGCGGTGTGCTGGTGGGTTCGTGGGCGGGACGCAGGGGCATCGGCACTCAGCTCATGACCAATGTATTGGACATCAGTCCTTCGGTGCTGTTCGCGACGGCCATGGGTGAGCCGCTGTACGCGCGGCTCGGCTTTCACCCCGTCGGGGCAACGGTCGAGCTCCAGGGCGAGCTCGCCGGTCCCGCGAGCGGGAGGACGCGGCCGGCGACGCCCGCGGACCTGCCCGTGCTCGCCGCACTGGACGAGGAGGTGAGCGGGTTCACGCGGCCGTTGCTGTGGGAGCGGCTGCTCGACCCGGCGTCGCCGTACCGGGTGCTGATGTCGGCGGACGGCGTCGTCGCGACGCGGCCGAACCCGGCCGGGGAGACCGTGGGGCCGCTGATCGCGCCGTCGGCCGAGGTCGCGTGCGCGATGCTCGTGGACGTGGCCGCCGGTGCGGGCCGGGTCCGCGTGGACACCGGTGACGCCGAGGTGGCGGCCTTCCTGCGGGGACGGGGGTTCGAGCAGGGTGGCGGCGGGTGCACGTTGATGGTGTGCGGTGCCGACGACGTGCCGGGTGACCGGTCGCGCTACTTCGCCCCCGCCTCGCACGCACTCGGGTGACGCGGGAACTCGACGGGAACCGCAGTACACGGGCGAGCTGACCACACCGATATCCGATATATCGCGAACTCGACGACCTCGGCACGAAGGTCGTCGAGCTCGAGCAAGCACACGGTCTGAGGTCGTGGGGCGAGGCCACCCGGGTGGAAGGCCCCTCGTCAGAGGCGTTTGCCGCCGAGCAGGTGCAGGTGGGCGTGGAAGACCTCCTGCCCGCCGTCGGTCCCGGTGTTGAACTGCAGCCGGTAGCCGCTCTCCGCGACGCCCTCGGCCTCGGCGACCTCCTTCGCGGCGGCGAAGAGGTCGCCGAGCTGGTCGCGGTCGAGTGCCACGGCGTGCGGGACGTGCTCGCGCGGGATCAGCAGCACGTGCACGGGTGCCTTGGGGTGGATGTCGCGGAACGCCAGCGTCGTCGCGGTCTCGTGCACGACGGTCGCCGGGATCTCGCCTTGGACGATGCTGCAGAACAAACAGGCCATGCGCTCACACGCTAGCGGGGTTCAGCGGAACAGGGCGGCCAGCTGGTCGTCGACCGCCTCGGTCATCTCCTCGGCGGTGAGCTCGTCGGGCCCGAGCTGGTGGTGGACGTTGAGCCCGTCGACCAGCGCGATGAACCTCCGGGCCGCCTTCAACGGCACCACGCCGGCGCGCAGCTCGCCTGCTTCCGCCGCGGCGGCGAACACGCGCGCGACCTCGTTGTACAGCTCGCGCGTGCCGTAGCGCTCCAGCTCGCGCAGCGACGGTTCCACCAGTGCGCGCGGCAGGAACGACAGCAGCACCGCCGCCTCGACCCGCCGGTCCTCGTCCAGCGCGAGCATCTCGTGGGCGATCGCCGCCACGCGCTCGCGGTTGCCGAGCGCGGGGTCGATCTGCTCGAACCGGGCGAGGAACCGCCGGTAGGCGAGCTCCATCGCGAAGCCCAGCAGCGAGTCCTGCGTCGGGAAGTAGTGGCGCAGCGACCCGCTGGACCACCCGGACTCGGCCGCTACGGCCCGCACGGAGGCGTGGTCGATCCCGTCGCGCCGCACGATGCGCCAGACGGCCTCGGCCAGCTCGCGGCGGCGTTCCTCGTGGTCGACAACCTTCGGCACCGGCCCTTTCTAGCAGCCGCGCGCCAGCCGGACGACCGCCTCCTCGCACCGCTGCCAGGACGCCGTGCCGGGGGTGATCACGTCCATGTGCCCGGCGCCCTCGACGACGACGAGCTCCGCCTGCGGCTCCACGGCGCAGAACCCGGTGCTCTGCTCCACGGGCACGTCCTCGTCGCGGTCGCCGTGCACGCACACCACCGGTTTGCCGATCGGCACCAGCGCAGCCGGTGACGCCTCGGCGAACTGCTCCTCGGTGCACAGCTCCAGCGCCCGTGCGGTGATGTGCCGGGTGAAGTCGAGGACCGCGGCCTGTGCGACCGCGCCGACGACCCGGTCGCTGTGCTTGGCGGCCCACACGGCGAGGTGTCCCCCGGCGCTGTGCCCCAATGTCACGACGGGCCCGATGTCGACGGCATCAATGGCGGCCAGCACGTCCTGTCCGGTTACCGGCCACCCACCGCCACCGCCGACGCGCCGATATTCGACGTTCCACACGGTGAATCCGCGCCGCACGAGCACATCGGCAAGTGGCCGCCCCAACTCGAGCCCGTACCGCTGATGCCAAAAACCACCGTGGATGACGACAACAGCACCCTCCGCAGTCCCTGCAGGAACGTAAAGCTCACCGAACTGACTGGGGTGGTCACCGTAAGCAATCCGCTGCACACACCCGAACCTACGCCAATCGCCAGGACGGTAAGGCTGCCGCCAGCGAAGAGGGAAACGAGCCGGAAAGGGCAGGTGGGAAGGCCCAAAAAGAGCAGGTGAGGGTGAGGAGGGACGGCAGAGGAGGGGCAGCAGATGAGGGCAGCAGGCACCTGGTCCGGGGGTCCGGGGGCGAAGCCGCCCGGCTGGGGTTTGGGGGCTCGGCCCCCAAAAACACCCTTCTTTCGCCGAGCGGCGAAGGCGCGCAGCGCCGAGCGCGCGAGGCGGGAGAAATAAGGAGGCGCCCCGCGGTCCGAAGCCTGGGGGTCGCTTCGCCGCGAGGCGCCGACGCCGGACCGAGGGGGGAGGTGTCCGGCGAGTCTTTTGGGCAGAAGGGCCTAATCGTCTACTCCGTTTCCGGATAGACCAATCATCCCCTCTGTGGACAAGGGTAACCCCGAGGGCCTGGGATTCGCTACAACTCTCGTCAAGCCAATCCATCGGGTGTTCATCCCGGGAGTGATCGGGGTCACCAGCGGGGGGTGAGCACCCCGATGGCACCAAGAGCAACGGCTGCGGCGGTAGATGCACGCAGAACGGTTGGGCCCAATCGGACCACTCGTGCACCCGAAGATCGCAACGCGTCGAGTTCGTCGAGGGTGATCCCGCCTTCGGGACCCACGACGAGCAGGACGTCCCCTGCGGTGGGCAGTGCGACATCGGCGAGCCGGTCGGTGGCGCTCTCGTGCAACACGAGCGTCAGCGCCGAGGACGACACGCGCTGTGCCAGCTGCGCGGTGCTGACCGGTTCGTCGACGAACGGCACGCGGGCGCGGCGGGCCTGCTTGGCCGCTTCGCGGACCGTGGACCGCCAGCGGCCCAGTGCTTTGGCGCCGCGCGGGCCGTCCTCCCACTTGGCGACGCACCGGGCGGCGCGCCAGGGCAGCACGCCGTCGACGCCGGCCTCGGTGGCCAGTTCGACGGCGAGCTCGCCGCGGTCGCCCTTCACGAGCGCCTGGGCGAGGACGACGCGGGGGGCCGGTTCGGGTTCGGTCCAGCGTTCGACGACGCGCAGCGACAGGGCGTCCTTGTCCAGGACCGCCACGACGACGCAGCGGACCTGGGTGCCGGAGCCGTCGGACAGCACGAGCTCCTCGTCGGCGCGCAGCCGTTTGACCGTCGCCGCGTGCCGGCCCTCGGGGCCGTCCAGCACGAACGACTCACCCGAGGGCAGCGCGGGGACGAGGAAGACCGGCAGGGTCACCGGTTGCCGCGGGAGGAGCGCAGGCGGGAGAACAGACCGCCGCCGCCCTTGCCGTTGTGCGACAGGGACGGTTCGCTCTCGCCGCGCAGCTCGGCCAGTTCGCGCAGCAGCGTGGACTGGGCCGCGTCGAGCTTGGTCGGCACGACGACGTCGAGGTGCACGTGCAGGTCGCCGCGGCCGTCGACGCGGCCGGTGGAGCGCAGCTTCGGCATGCCGCGGCCGGTGAGCACCAGCTGCGTGTTGGGCTGCGTGCCGGGGTCGATCTGCAGCTCCTCCTCGCCGTCGAGCGTCTTCAGCGGCAGCGTGGCGCCGAGCGCGGCGGTCGTCATCGGGATCTGCACGACGCAGTGCAGGTCGGCGCCGTCGCGTTCGAAGATCTCGTGCGGGTGCTCCTCGACCTCGACGTACAGGTCGCCCGCGGGGCCACCGCCGGGGCCGACCTCGCCCTGGCCCGCGAGGCGCACGCGCATGCCCTCGGCGACACCCGCGGGGATGTTGACCGAGATGGTGCGGCGCGAGCGGGTGCGGCCGTCGCCGGCGCACTGCTGGCACGGGTCGGGGATGACCTCACCGTAGCCGCGGCAGACCGGGCACGGGCGGGACGTGACGACCTGGCCGAGGAACGAACGCTGCACGGACTGGACCTCGCCGCGGCCGTTGCAGGTGTCGCAGCGGATCGGCTTGGAGTCGCCGGCGGTGCCGGCGCCGTGGCAGCGGTCGCAGAGGATCGCGGTGTCGACGGTCAGCTCGCGGCTGGCGCCGGAGGCGCACTCCTCCAGCGTCATGTCGAGGCGGATCAGCGCGTCCGAGCCCGGCTGCACGCGGCTGCGCGGACCGCGGCCACCACCACCGCCGCCCGAGGCGCCGAAGAACGCGTCCATGATGTCGCCGAGGCCGAAGCCCGCGAACGGGTCACCGCCGCCGCGTCCGCCACCGGAGTCGAGCGGGTCGCCGCCGAGGTCGACGACGCGGCGCTTCTCGGGGTTCGACAACACCTCGTAGGCGGCCGTCACCTCCTTGAAGCGGGCCTCCTCGTTGGGATTGACGTCCGGGTGCAGCTGCCTTGCGAGCTTGCGGTAGGCGCGCTTGATCTCATCCTGTGTCGCGTTCTGCGCCACACCGAGGATGCCGTAGTAATCCCTGGCCACCTTGTTCGCTTTCGTGTTCATCTTTCAGCACAAGTCCTGGTTCAACGACCGGTCAGGATCTCACCGACGTAGTTGGCGACCGCGCGGACGGCCGCCATGGTTCCCGGGTAGTCCATGCGCGTCGGTCCCACGACGCCCAAGCCGCCCAGCGGGTTGTCGCGGCTGCCGTACCCGATGGACACCACTGAGGTGCTGCGCATCTCGGCGGCCTCGTTCTCCTCCCCGATGTACACCATGACACGGCCGGGGTCGCGCGAGGCGGCCAGGAGCTTCAGCACCACGACCTGCTCCTCCAGCGCCTCCAGCACCTGGCGCAGCGAGCCGGGGAAGTCCGCGACGTTGCGGGTGAGGTTCGCGGTGCCGCCGAGCACGAGCCGTTCCTCCGGGTGCTCGACGAGCGTCTCGATCAGCACCGTCGCGAGGCGCAGCATCGGGTCGCGCAGGTCCTGGCGGATCTCGTCGGGCAGCTCGGCGACCTTGGCGCTCGCGTCGGACAGCTTCTTGCCCGCCATCGCCTGGTTCAGCGACGCGCGCAGGTCGGCCACGTCCTGTTCGGAGACGACGTCGCCCAGCTCGACGATCCGCTGGTCGACGCGGCCGGTGTCGGTGATCAGCACCAGCATGAGCCGCGCCGGTGTGATGGGCAGCACCTCCAGGTGCCGCACGGCCGCACGCGACAGGGTCGGCACCTGGATCACCGCGACCTGCCTGGTCAGCTGGGCGAGCAACCGCACGCTGCGGCGCATCACGTCGTCGAGGTCGAGCGCCCCGTCGAGGAAGCTGCGGATGGCCCGCCGCTCGGCCTGCGAGAGCGGCTTGATCTCGCTCAGCCGGTCGACGAAGAGGCGGTAGCCCTTGTCCGTCGGCACGCGGCCCGCGCTGGTGTGCGGCTGGGCGATCAGGCCCTCGTCCTCCAGCGCGGCCATGTCGTTGCGCACGGTCGCGCTCGACACACCCAGGTTGTGCCGCTCGACCAGGGCCTTCGACCCGACGGGCTCCTGGTTGGACACGTAGTCGGCGACGATGGCGCGCAGCACCTCGAACCGACGCTCATCGGAGTTCACCGCTGTTCACCTCCCGTGTCCCACTGCTCCCGAGTTTACCCAGCCGGTTTCCTGCGGGGTGCCACGTCCGTGAAGCTGCTGTGACCGGGCTCAACCAGGCCTCAGGCCGGCTCGGGCGCCGATATCCAATGTATTGGACATCGGGTCGAAGTAGGACGGCAGCGGGAGCGGCAGTTGGGCGGCAGGTCCGCCGTGAACCGCCGGAGAGGGGCCTGCCCGTTCGTAGCTTCGAAGTCACCTGCCGACGACACGGGGGCTTCGATCCACATGACTGTCCTGCTGGACTCCGCTGATCTGAACGACGTGTCCGCCGCGGCAGCGCTCGGCTTCGTCACCGGCGTCACGACGAACCCGACGCTGCTGCGCCAGGTCACCTCCGACCCGCTCACGCACGCGGCCGAGCTGCTGGCCGCGACCGACTTCCCCGAGGTGTACTACCAGCCGACGGGCGCGCACGGCGACCTGCTCGACGAGGCGCTGCAGGCGTGGAAGCTCGCACCGGAGCGCATCGTGCTCAAGGTGCCGGCGACCCCCGGCGGTGCCGTCCTCGCTCAACGGCTCGTGCGCGAGGGCGTGCCGGTCTCGCTGACCGCGGCCCAGTCGCCCAACGCCATGATCATCGCCGAGGCGATCGGCGCGGCGAGCGTGATCCCCTACGTCGACCGCGCGTGGCGCGACCCGCGCATCGGCAACGACCTCGTCCACCGGCTCGCCGCGCTGCGGCGCGGGAGCACCCGCATCGTCGCGGCGTCGGTGAAGAACGCCGGGCAGTTCACCCAGGCGTTCGCCGACGGCGCGGACGCGGTCACCGCGCCGCTGGGCGTGCTCACCCAGGTCCTCGCCCACCCCGCCGCGCTGGAGGCCGAGCAGGCCTTCGCCGGCGAGTACGGGGGCTGAGCCGTGTTCGAGGCGGTGCTCTTCGACATGGACGGGGTGCTGGTCGACACCGAGGCGTCGGTCGCCGACTTCTGGCAGGACCTGGCGCGCTCGCACGGGTTCTCGATCAGCGCGGCGGACCTGGACCGGCACGTGTACGGGCGCAGCGCGCTGCACACGTTGCGCGAGCTCTTCCCGATGATCCCGGCGGACCGCCACCCCGAGGTCTACGAGCTGATGCGGGTCAACAACGAGACCCTGCACTACTCCACGATCCCCGGTGTCCTGCCGCTGCTCGGGTCGCTGCGCGCGACCAGGACGCCGGTCGCGCTGGTCACCGGTGCCGAGCCGTACAAGGCGGCGGCGGTGCTGAGGCAGCTCGGGCTGGAGTTCGACGTCACGGTCACCTCCGCCGACGTGGAGCACGGCAAGCCGGACCCGGCCTGCTACGCGCTCGCCGCGCACCGGCTCGGCGTGCCGGTCGAGCGGTGCGTCGTGTTCGAGGACGCCGACAGCGGCATCACCTCGGCGGTCGCCGCGGGCGCCACGTGCGTCGCGCTGGCACCGCCGCACCGCGAGGCCGCCGTACGCGCGGCCGGTGCCGCCGCGGTGGTGCGCGACTTCCGTGAGGTCTCGTTCGGCGGTGGCGCCCTGCGCACGCCGGAGCGCGAGCTGCCGTTCGTGCCGGCCGACCTGTTCACGGAGCCGCGGGACCGCTGGGACGCCGCCGTCGCGGACGCGCTCGTCGGGCCGGACGAGGTGGTCTACCGCTCGCACCTGGTCGGCGCCGATCCGGCGCTCACCAGGGAGGGCGGCGGCAACTTCTCGGTCAAGGGCGTCGCGCCCGACCAGTTCGGCGAGCCCACCGCGGTGCTGTGGATGAGCTCGTGGGGCTGCGACGGCGCGGTGACCACGCACGAGGACTTCCCGGTGCTGCGGCTGGACGACCTGCTGCCGGTGCTCGACGGCGGTCCGATGGACGAGCGCGAGATGGTCGACCTCCTGGTCGCGAGCGGGCTGCGGCCCGGCCAGAAGCGGCCCGGCATCGAGACGCTCACGCACGCGTTCATCCCGGCCGAGCACGTCGACCACTGCCACCCGGATGCGGTCATCGCGCTCACGTCGTTCCCGGACGGTCGCAAGTACGCCGAGGAGGAGTTCGGCGAGGAGGCCATCTGGTTCGACTACCGGCAGTTCGACGTGGACGTGGCCCGCGAGCTGGGCCGCAAGATCCGGTCGAGCCCGCGGGCGCGGTTCGTCCTGCTCGCCAACCACGGCATCTTCACCTGGGCCGGCACGAGCGAGCAGTGCTACCGCAACTCGCTGGAGGCCGTCGCCCGGTCCACCGCCGCGCTGCGCCGCGCGATCAGCCGGCCGGCCGACCTCGGCGGCCAGGTCGTGCCGCGCCACGAGCACCCCGAGGACGTGCTCGTCGAGGTGCTTCCCGTGCTGCGCAAGGCGTTGGGCGGCGAGATCCTGCACGTGGACCGCAGCGAGCAGGCGGTCGCGTTCGCCTCGTCGGCCCGCGGGCCGGAGCTGAGCCAGGTGGGTCCCGGCTGCCCCGACCACGTGGTCACCGCCGGCCACCGACCGCTCGTGCCGGCACCCGATGAGTCCATCGAGGACGGCATCAAACGCCACCAGGAGTGGTACAACGCGGTCTTCGAGCGGTACATCTCCTTCCCCACCACCAAACGCACCGACGCACCGCACGTCGTCGTGCTGCCCGGCATCGGTGTCGTCTGCTCCGGCCCGGACGCGGCGAAGGCACGGCTGTGCGCCGACCACTTCGGACAGACGATGACCGTCATCCGCGCCGCCGACGCGGCCGGTGGCTACGTCACGCTCACCGAGGAGCAGAGCACCGCCGACGAGTACTGGCCGCTGATCCGGATGAAACCGCAGCTGGTCCCCCGCGACGGGCGGCTGGCCGGTCAGGTCGTGCTCGTCACGGGTCTGCCGGACGACGTCGCGATCGGCGTCGCGGAACGGCTCACCGCCTCCGCCGCGCACGTGGCGGTCGCGGGCCGCGACCACGACCGCATCGCCGCGGCCGTCGAGGAGATCCAGAAGCACCAGGGCGAACGCCGCGCGGTCGCGCTGCCGGGCACCGACCCCGAGCGCGAGGCAGTGCTGGCCTACGGCGGCTTCGACGTCGTCGTCGACACCGGGGACGACCCGGAGGCGATCGCCGACACCGTTCTTTCCACCACGCGAGACAGGCAGGAGTCCTGATGAGTCTCACGACCGACAGGAAGAGCACCGCGGAGCTGATCGGGCTCGACGGGCTGTTGCCCGACGGGCACCGGCTGCTGGCGTCCTGCTTCGACGCGCACCACACGATCGGCGGTGGCCTGTTCGCGATCGGCGAGGCCGTGGAGGAGATCGACCGGATCTCCAGCTCGGGCCTGTGCGCCGGCGAGGGCCTGCTGTACCGCTGCCTGTGGAGCGCCGACGGGAGCCCCGCCGAGCTCGTGGTCTACGACGAGACGGGGGTGCGCCGCTACCACCGGCTCGACAACGTCTCCACGCCGCACGACATCCTCGTCGTCGACGGCAACGTGCTGGTCGCCGCGACCATGCAGAACGAGGTGCAGTGCGTCGGCCCCGACGGTGAGGTGGCGTGGCGCTGGCAGGCCCCCGGCGAGGCGGACAGCTGGCACCTCAACAGCCTCGCCCGCTACGGCGACCGCACCGTCGTGTGCGGGTTCGGCGAGTTCCTGCGCCGCCGCGGCTGGGACGAGAACGGCAAGCCCGCGAGCGGCCGCGTGGTCGACCTGGAGACCGGCGAACCGGTCCTGGAGGGGCTGAAGGCACCGCACAACCCGTACTACGCCGACGGCACGTGGCTGGTCTGCGACTCCGCGACCGGTGACCTGGTCGAGATCGACGACACCGACCGCACCCAGCAGCGCAGGCTCGCCCTGCCCGGCTGGCCGCGCGGCCTGGTCGCCGCGGGCCACCACCTGTTCGTCGGCCTGAGCCCGCACCGGCACGCCGCGACCTCGGTCGAGACGGCGGCGGTCGCGGTGGTCGACCGGGCGAACTGGTCGGTCCTCGGCGTGGTGAACCTGCCCGCCCGCGAGGTCTACGCGCTGGCGCTCGCACCGGCCGCGCTCGTAGAGGGCGCGCGGCAGGGCTTCGGCGCCAACCAGACCCGCGTGCACGAGCAGGGCCAGTGGCAGATGTTCGACCGGCTCGGCGTGCGGCCGCGGCGGCTGTGGGCGGTCGGCGACCCGCTGGCCGAGGACGAGTGCCACGCCTCGATCACGCTGGACGGCCCGGTCGTCGACGACGCGGAGGCGGGTGGCCTGCTGACGCTGGACTGCCTGGTGCGCAACACCGGTGCGGGCGTGCTGACGCCGGCACCGCCGTTCCCGGTGCGCGTGGTGCACCGCTGGACCGCCGCCGACGGCAGCGAGGTGCCCACCCAGCCGATCCGGTCGGCGCTCCCCCAGTCGCTGCCGCCGGAGGCCGTCACCCGCGTGCCCGTCCGCACCCGCGTGCCGGACCTGCCGGGGCTCTACAAACTGCACGTCACGCTCGCCCAGGACAACGGCGTCCCGTTCGACCAGCTCGACCAGGACAGCGCGCTGGTGCTCGACGTCAGCGTCGTCTCCGGTCACCCCGACTACGAGGCGCTGAGCGGGTTCGGCCTGTACCCCAACGAGGTCCGCACCGCCTGCAACTCCGGCGGCACGGTGTCCGACGTCGTGCGGACGCTGCTGAGCCGCCCGACCGGCACGTACAACGGCCTCACCCTCGGCCTGGTGCAGGAGCACGGCACCGACGCGTTCGTCGAGGCCGTCGCCGCCGTGCTGCGCGGGTCCGCGTCCGCCATCGAGCACATGGTGCTGGCGGCGATCCCGGACTACGACGACGTCAAGCTCACCGGCGCCGAGGCCGTCGCGCTCGCGTTGCACCGCTGCGGCACCAGGGTCGCGTTCGCCTACGCCGGCACGTCCGAGCTGGCGCTGTGCGACGCGCTGGCGCGGGTCGGGCTGCTCGTCAACGGCCGCGGCGACCGCGAGTCGCTGTTCCAGGCCGGTGGCGCGAGCCGACTGCAGGCGGGCACCGGTGCGGCGGTCCTGCACGGCGCGCGTGGCCTCACCAACGCGCTGGGTGCGCTGGCGGACCTGCGCCGCAACGAGATGGGCACGCTGGCCGTGGTCGGCATGCCGTCGACCGGGTCGCAGCCGTTCCTGCCGCCGCACGGCGAACCGGACCTGATCGCGGCCTCCGGCGACTTCGCCAAGTCGTGGTTCGAGCTCGGTGCCGTGCCGAAGGACGACCCGCGCGGCTACGTCGAGGAGTTCGGCACGAAGCTGTTGCAGGCCATCGACGACGTCCGCCAGGCCCCGCACGGGCCGGTGCTGTTCGCGCTGCCGCAGGACGTGGCCGAGGCGGAGTGGCTGCCGCTGACGGCGCTGCCGCTCATCCCGGTCGCCGAGCAGCCCGCGTTCGACGAGGGCGCGCTGAACCGGGCGGCCGAGCTGCTCGCGGTCGCCCGCAGGCCCGCGGTGCTGATCGACGACTACGCGCTGACCCACCGGGGCGTGCAGGCCGCGCTGGCCGCGTTCTGCGCCCGCACCGGAGCACCGGTGCTGCAGGTGAAGTACCGCCGCGGCCCGATGCTGTTCGAACGGCTGCACACCGCGGACGTGCCGGAGTTCATCGGCTGGTACGACCCGAAGTCGCCGATGCACCGCGCGGTGCTCGACACGACCGACCTGCTGATCACGCTGGAGGACCGCAACATGTACCCGCGGGTGGTCGGCCCGCTGCCGGACTGCCCGAAGATCGCGGTGAACACGAAGCCCGCGGCCGTGGAGAAGAACGGCTACCTCGAAGCCGGTGACGTGCTGGTGGCCGGTGACGTCGTGGCCGCGCTGCGCGAGCTGACCGACGAGGCACCCGACCTCGACGGCAGCTGGTACACCGGGCTCTCCGACGAGCCCGCTCCCGCGGGGGAGACGCCGCCGGCGGAGGCCGCCGTGATCCGCACCGGGGTGGCACGGGCGATCGGCGCTGCCGCTGCGCGGTCGCGGCGCCGGGCCGTGCTGGTCGACGACAGCCAGATGTTCGGCGGCATGCTCGCCGAGGACTACGACCAGTTCCCGCACGGGCTGCGGGTGTTCGGCGGGCACGGCGGGTTCGTCGGCTGCGGCATCACGATCGCGACCGGCCTCGCGCTGGGCGAGCCGGCGGCGAAGGTGTTCTGCACCCTGGGCGACCAGGGCTTCACGAACTCGGTGCAGGGCCTCGCGGCCGCCGTGCAGGAGTCCGCGCCGGTCACGTTCATCGTGTGCAACAACGGTGGCGCGGTGTCGTTGCGCAAGCAGTCGCGGCCGTCGGGCTGGCTCGACGCGGGCCACGGCCAGTACCTCGACAACGCCGCGGGCATGCGGTACGTCGACATCGCCGAGGCGTGGGGCGTGCGCAGCTGGCGGGTGGACCTGGGCGAGTGGCTCGACCGCGACCGCAGCGCCACCCGGCTGGAGACGTTCGCGCAGGCGTTGCAGGTGGCCGCCGAGGAGACAGGGCCGACGCTGATCGAGCTGGTCCTGCCCTCCGACCCGGAGTTCTGGTCCGGCGTGTGGATCACCGAGGGCTTCGAGCAGCAGAAGAAGGCCGCACCCGAGGAGGTGGCCCGTGCATGAGGTCGCGATAGGAGCCGCACCGCTGACCCCGTACCGGGAGGTGTTCGGCGACGAACGGATGGAAGCGCTGCGGGACACCGCGGAGGAGGCGTCGAGGGCGCTGCACGGCCGGACCGTGTGGAACGTCAACTCGACGGCCGCGGGCGGCGGCGTGGCCGAGCTGCTGCACGCGCTGATGCCGCTGGCCCGCGCACTCGGGATCGACACGCGCTGGCTGGTCATCGACGGTGACGCCGAGTTCTTCGCCATCGCGAAGCGGTTGTGCACCAGGCTGTACGGCGCGCCCGGCGACTCCGAGCCGCTGGGACCGGAGCAGCTGCAGCACTACCGCGCGACGACCGAGCGGGAAGGCGGCGCGCTCGCGGCCCGGATCCGGCCGGGCGACCTGGTGGTCGTGCACGAGGCGCAGCCGGCCGGTCTGGTCGACGTCGCCCGCAGGCTCGGTGCGACGGCGGTGTGGCGCAGGCACATCGGCACGGACGAACCGAACGAGCACACCGAGGAGGGCTGGGCGTTCCTGCGCAGGTTCGTGGAGAACGCCGACGCCACGGTGTTCCTCACCCGGAACGCCTGCCCGGACTGGGCGCCGCGGCCGCACATCATCCCGCCGTCGATCGACCCGTGCGCCCCCAAGAACCTGGAGCTCACGGACGAGCAAACGCTTGCGATCCTGCGGCGCACCGAGATCGTCGCGGGCACCGCGGACCCGGTGACCATCCGTCCGCCCGTGGGCGAGCAGGTCACCGTGCGGCACAAGGCGACCATCGTCCGCGAGGTCGCGCCAACGGCCGACGTGCCGATGGTGGTGCAGGTGTCGCGGTGGGACGAGCTGAAGGACATGGCCGGGGTGCTGCGGGCGTTCCTCGACGCCGATGTCGAGAACTCCTGCCTCACGCTGGCGGGCGCGGACGTCGTCGGTGTCGCCGACGACCCGGACGCCCACCGGTTCTGGGACGAGTGCGTGGAGCAGTGGAAGGCCCTGCCGGTCGAGCACCGCCGGCGCGTCCAGCTGCTCTGCCTGCCGATGACCGACCTGCGGGAGAACGCGCTGGTGGTCAACGCGTTGCAGCGGCACGCGACCGCGGTGGTGCAGAAGAGCATCGCCGAGGGCTTCGGCCTCACCGCGACCGAGGCGATGTGGAAGGGCAAGCCGCTGGTCGCGAGCGCGGTCGGCGGGCTGCGCGAGCAGATCGTGCACGGCGAGTCCGGCCTGCTCGTCGACGACCCGCACGACCTGGTCACGACGGCGGCGCTGATCCGGCGGCTGCTCACCGACCCGGTGCTGGCGCGCCGGCTCGGTGAGGGCGCCCGGCGGCGGGTGAGCGAGTGCTACCTGCCCGACCGGCACCTGACCGACTGGGCCGGGCTCATCAGGTCCGCCGTGACCGTGGAGGTGGTGTGATGCGCGCGCTCGGAGCGAACGGGCCGGTCGTGTCCGACCTCGGCCTCGGCTGCATGGGCATGTCGCAGTTCTACGACACCTGGGACGACACCGAGTCGCTGCGCACGTTGCTGGAGGCGCTCGACCTCGGCGTCACGTTCCTGGACACCGCGGACATGTACGGCCCGTACACCAACGAGGAGCTGGTCGGCCGGGCGGTGCGCGGCCGCCGCGACGACGTCGTCATCGCGACCAAGTTCGGCAACCTCAAGAACGGCGCGGGCGACAACGTCGGCGTGAATGGCCACCCGGAGTACGTGCGCACCTCCTGCGAGGGGTCGTTGCGGCGCCTCGGGGTCGACCACATCGACCTCTACTACCAGCACCGCATCGACAAGGGCGTCCCGCTGGAGGACACCTGGGGTGCCATGGCGGAGCTGGTGCGGGAGGGCAAGGTCCGGCACCTGGGCATCTGCGAGGCCGCGCCGGCGACGGTCCGGCGGGTGCACGCCGTGCACCCGGTGACCGCGGTGCAGACCGAGTACTCGCTCGTGAGCCGCGACCCCGAGGCCGAGCTGTTCGGCGTGCTGCGGGAGCTGGGCATCGGGTTCGTCGCCTACTCGCCGCTGGGACGGGGCATGCTCACCGGCCGGTTCAGCCGGTTCGAGGACCTGCGGCCGGACGACTTCCGCCGGCAGCTCCCCCGGTTCCAGCCGGAGAACCTGGCGCACAACAACGAGGTCGTCGCGCGGGTCGCCGAGCTGGCCTGGGCCAAGGGCGTCTCGGTCGCGCAGCTCGCGATCGCGTGGGTGCTGCGCCAGGGCGTCGTCCCCATCCCCGGCACGAAGAACTCCGTGCGGCTCAAGGAGAACACCGGCGCGCTCGACGTGGAGCTGTCGGCGGACGAGCTGGCCCTGCTCGACGAGGTCGCACCGCCCGGTGCCGTGCGGGGTGACCGGTACTTCGCGGCAGGCATGACGAAGGTGGACATATGAGCGGCCAGTGGTGGCGCGACGCCGTCCTCTACCAGATCTACCCGCGCAGCTTCGCCGACTCGAACGGTGACGGCATCGGCGACCTGCCCGGCATCACCGCCCGGCTGGACCACGTGGCGCGGCTCGGTGCCGACGCGATCTGGCTCTCGCCGTTCTACCCGTCACCGCAGGCCGACTTCGGCTACGACATCAGCGACTACGAGTCGGTCGACCCCGTCCACGGGACGCTGGACGACTTCGACGCGATGGTGGCGGCGGCGCACGAGCGCGGCATCCGGGTCGTCGTCGACATCGTCATGAACCACACGTCCGACCGGCACCCGTGGTTCCTGGAGTCGCGGTCGGACCGCACGAACCCCCGGCGGGACTGGTACATCTGGGCCGACCCCGCACCGGACGGCGGCCCGCCGAACAACTGGCTCAGCGCGTTCGAGCGCTGCGGCACGGCGTGGCGGCTCGACGAGCCGACCGGGCAGTACTACCTGCACAGCTTCACGCCCGGTCAGCCCGACCTGAACTGGCGCAACCCGGACGTGCACGCGGCGATCCGCAAGGTGTGGCAGTTCTGGCTCGACCGCGGGGTGGACGGGTTCCGCATCGACGTCGCGCACCGGCTGATGAAGGACCCGCAGCTGCGCGACAACCCGCCGGAGGTCGCCCACGCGCGCCGGCACTTCACGCACCCCTCGGTGCGGCAGCGCAACCTCGACCTGCCCGAGGTGCACGACGTGCTGCGCGACATGCGGGTCGTGCTCGACGGGTACGGCGACCGGTTCGCGCTGGGCGAGGTGCCGATCAGCGACGACGCCCGGCTCGCCACCTACTTCGGCGGCGACGGGATGCAGACGGCGTTCCACATCGCGTTCTGGGAGCAGCCGTGGGACGCCAGGGCGTTCCGCGCGTGCGTCGACGGGCTGATCGCCCACACCCGGACCGACGCGGTGCCCACCTACGCGTTGTCCACCCACGACATCTCGCGGACCGTGAGCCGGTACGGGGCCGAGCACGCCCCGGTCGCCGCGATGATGATGTTGACCCTGCGCGGTGTCGCCTGCGTCTACTACGGCGAGGAGATCGGCATGGCCGACGCCCCGCCCGCCCTGGAGCAGGACGTGGACGGGCGGGACGGGCAGCGCACGCCGATGCAGTGGGACGCCACCGGCGGGTTCACCACCGGTACGCCGTGGCTGCCGCTGGCCGCCGACCAGCACGTGGTCAACGTCGAGGCACAGGAGGACGACCCCGGGTCGCTGCTCAACCTGTACCGGCGGCTGATCGCCTACCGGCGCGGCAGCGAGGACCTGCTGCGCGGCGGCTACGTGTCGCTGGACAGCCCGGCGGACGTGTTCGCCTACCGGCGGGGCGACCTGCTGGTGGCGTTGAACTTCGCCGGCCACCCGGTGGCGTTCGACGTGCCCGGTGCCGCCGCCGGGCGGGTCGAGCTGTCCACCCGGACCGACCGCGAGGGCGTCGTCACGCTGCGACCGCTGGAGCTGAGCGACCACGAGGGCGTCGTGCTGAAGCTCACCGCGGGCGACCCGGCAGACGCGGAGGCGGGGCCGTGACCAGCAACTGGGCCGGTAATGTCCACTACACCGCGACCGAGTTCGTGCGGCCGGCCACCGTCGAGCAGGTGCGCAAGACCGTCGCGCACGCCGGGCGCGTGCGGGCGCTGGGCACCCGCCACTCGTTCAACGACCTGGCCGACTGCCCCGGTGTGCTGGTGTCGGTGGCCGACCTGCCGCCCGTCGTCGACGTCGACGCCACCCGTGCCACGGCGCGGGTGGCGGCCGGGCTGAGCTACGCCGAGCTGGCACCCCGGCTGGACGCGGCGGGCTTCGCGTTGCCGGCGATGGCGTCGTTGCCGCACATCAGCGTCGGCGGGGCGGTCGCGACGGCCACGCACGGCTCGGGCGTGCGCAACCAGGTGCTGTCCGCGGCGGTCCGCGAGCTCGAGCTGGTGACCGCCGACGGCGACGTCGTCGGCATCGGCCGCGACGACCCCGACTTCGCCGGCGTCGTCGTCGGGCTGGGGTCGCTGGGCGTGGTCACGCACCTGACGCTGGACCTCGTGCCGACCTACCAGGTGCGGCAACGCGTGTACGAGGGCCTGCCGCTGGAGGTGCTCGACGACCACTTCGCCGAGCTCATGTCGTGCGCGTACAGCGTGTGCCTGTTCACCGACTGGCGAGAACCGGTGCTCACGCAGGTGTGGGTGCAGGAACGCGTGGACGAGCCGGCGACGCTGCCGTCGTGGTTCACCGCCGTGCCCGCCGACGGGCCGCGGCACCCGGTCGACGGCGTGGACCCGGTCAGCTGCACCACCCAGGGCGGCGTGCCGGGGCCGTGGTTCGAACGGCTGCCGCACTTCCGCTCCGACCAGCCGCCGAGCAGCTCCGGTGACGAGCTGCAGTCCGAGTACATGATCCCGGCGACCGACGCCGTCGCCGCCCTGCGCGCGCTCGGCGAGGTGCGCGAGCGGATCCGGCCGGCGCTGCAGATCTGCGAGGTCCGCACGGCGGCGCGCGACGACTTCTGGCTGAGCACCTGCTACGGCCGCGAGACGGTGAGCATCCACTTCACGTGGACCTCCGACATGTCGGTCGTGCTGCCGGTCGTGGAGCTCGTGGAACGGCAGCTCGCGCCGTTCTCGCCACGGCCGCACTGGGCGAAGACGTCCGTGGCGACCGCCGAGTACGAGCGCATGCCGGACTTCCGGGCCTTGCTGCACCGCTACGACCCGGCCGGGAAGTTCACCAACGCCTTCACGGACCGCCACTTCACCGGTCCCGACACCTCCGGGAGGAACAGGTGACGCACGTTGCCGGCTACACGTCGCCGCTCGCCGTCAACGGCGGCGGCACCGTCTGGTTCACCGGCCTGCCCAGCGCGGGCAAGAGCACGCTCAGCAGGGCGGTGGCCGACCGGTTGCCGACCGGCCGGGTCGAGCTGCTCGACGGGGACGAGGTGCGGCAGACGCTGTCCGCGGGCCTCGGCTTCTCCCGCGCCGACCGCGAGGCCAACATCGACCGCATCGGGTTCGTCGCGGACCTGCTGGCGCGCAACGGCGTGCTCGTGTTCGCCGCGGTGATCTCCCCGTTCCGCGCGGCCCGCGACCAGGTCCGCAGGCGCCATCAGGCGAGCGGCACGCCGTTCGTCGAGGTGCACGTCGCGACGCCCGTGGAGGAGTGCTCCGAACGGGACGTGAAGGGCCTGTACGCCCAGCAGCGCGCCGGCGCGATCCGCGGCCTGACCGGGGTCGACGACGTCTACGAGCCACCGCCCGCACCGGAGCTGCGGCTGGACACCCGCGGCAACACCGTGGACGACAGCGCCGACGCGGTGGTGGCCCTGCTGTGCGAGAAGGGAATGCTGCGATGACGCTGACCGCGGTGGACCACCGGCTGGGCGACCGGGAGGCCGCGCTCGCCGACCTGGAGGACGAGTCGATCCACATCCTGCGGGAGGTGGTGGCGACGTTCGACCGGCCGGTGCTGCTGTTCAGCGGCGGCAAGGACTCCATCGTCATGCTCCGGCTGGCCGAGAAGGCCTGCTGGCCGGGGAAGATCCCGTTCCCCGTCATGCACGTCGACACCGGCCACAACTTCCCCGAGGTGGTCGAGTTCCGCGACCGCAGGGTGGCCGAGCTCGGCGTCGAGCTGGTCGTGGCCTCCGTGCAGGACTCGATCGACCGCGGCCGGGTCACCGAGCAGCCCGGCCAGCTGCGCAACCCGCTGCAGACCGTCACGCTGCTCGACGCCATCGCCGGGCACCGGTTCACCGCGGTGCTCGGCGGGGCGCGGCGCGACGAGGAGAAGGCCCGCGCGAAGGAACGGGTGTTCTCGGTGCGCGACGAGTTCGGCCGGTGGGACCCGCGCAACCAGCGGCCCGAGCTGTGGGACCTCTACAACGGCCGGCACCGCGCCGGTGAGCACGTCCGGGTGTTCCCGCTGTCGAACTGGACCGAGCTCGACGTGTGGGGCTACATCCGCCGCGAGGGCATCGAGGTGCCGTCCATCTACTACGCGCACCGGCGGGAGGTCGTGCGGCGCGACGGCATGCTCATCGCCGTCACCCCGTTCACACCTCCATTCGAGAACGAGGAGGTGTGCGTCGAGACCGTGCGCTACCGGACCGTCGGCGACACCACGTGCACCGGCGCCGTGCGCTCCGACGCGTCCACTGTGGACGAGGTGGTCGACGAGGTCGCGGCGAGCACGCTGACCGAACGCGGCGCCACCCGCGCGGACGACCGCGCCTCCGAGGCCGCCATGGAAGACCGCAAACGGGAGGGGTACTTCTGATGCCGGGACTGCTGCGGGTAGCGACGGCGGGCAGCGTCGACGACGGCAAGAGCACGCTGATCGGCCGGCTGCTGCACGACTCCAAGGCCGTGCTCGCCGACCAGCTCCAGGCCGTGACGTCGGCGAGCCGGCGCCGCGGGTACGCGGAGACCGACCTCGCGCTGCTGGTGGACGGCCTGCGCGCGGAACGGGAACAGGGCATCACGATCGACGTGGCGTACCGGTACTTCGCGACGCCGAAGCGGTCGTTCGTCCTCGCCGACACACCGGGGCACGTCCAGTACACCCGCAACATGGTGACCGGGGCGTCGACCGCCGACGTCGCCGTCGTGCTGGTGGACGCGCGGACCGGCCTGACCGAGCAGTCCCGGCGGCACACCGCCATCGCGGGCCTGCTCGGCATCCGGCACGTGGTGCTGGCGGTGAACAAGATGGACCTGGCCGGCTACCGCGAGGACGTGTTCGACGAGGTGGTCGCCGAGTTCGCGCGGGTCTGCGACAGCTCGTGGACCGCGATCCCGATCTCGGCGCTGCGCGGCGACAACGTGGTGACCCCGTCGGACGAGACCCCCTGGTACGGCGGCGTTCCGCTGCTCGCGCACCTGGAGGACCTGGTGCTGCCGCCGGCACCCTCACCCGGTGGCCGGTTCGCGGTGCAGCTGGTGATCCGGCCGCGCACGCCGGAGCACCGCGACTTCCGCGGCTACGGCGGGCGGGTCGCCTCCGGCACGCTGCACGTCGGCGACCCGGTGGTGGTGCAGCCCGGCGGCTGGCAGACCACGATCACCGCGATCGACACCTACGACGGGCCGCTGTCCTGCGCCACGACCGGCCAGTCCGTCGTGGTCAGCATCGCCGACGACCTCGACGCCGGCCGCGGCGCGATGATCAGCACCGGTACGCCCGGCACCGTCACCTCCGCGGTGGCGGCGACCGTGTGCTGGATGACCGGCACCCCGCTGGAACCGGGCGCGCGGTACGTCGTGCGGCACACCACCAGCGAGTCGCGGGCCGTCGTCGAGGCGGTGGAGAGCCGGCTGAACGTGAGCACGTTCGGCTCCGAGCCCGCGGAGTCGCTGGGGCTCAACGACATCGGCACGATCCGGCTGCGGTTCGCCGACCCGCTGGTGGCGGACCGGTACCGCGACAGCCGTGCCACCGGCGGGTTCGTGCTGGTCGAGGAGGGCAGCGGCGGCACGGCGGCGGTCGGGCTGATCGAGGCGGTGTGACCCGCGGCGGGGCCGGTCAGCTGACGGCGGCCAGCCCCTGCCGCACCACCGCCGCCTCCGGCACCCCCATCTCCTCGAAGTGCCGCAACGCGATCCGCCAGCGCTCCGCCGCACCACCGGTGTCGGACCGGTCGGCCAGCACCCGCGCGGCACCGTCGAGGGCACGGGCGATCTCCACCCGGAACCCGGTGTCCTCGGCGAGCCTGCGGGCCCGGTCGTGCCGTTCCAGCGCCACGTCCAGCTCGCCGCGGTCGTAGTGCACGCGCCCGAGCAGGTTCGCCGCCCACGCCGCCTGGGCCTGGTTCCCCTGGGACCGCAACAACGCCGAGGCGTACGACCCGAGCTCCCCCGCCTCGTCGAGGCTGCCCTCGCGCCGGCACACGTCGGCGTAGCGGGCGAGCACGATGCCCTCGTCGCCGGGCGAGGCGCTGTCCTTCGCCAGGCGCAGCGCGGAGTCCAGGGTGAGCCGGGCGGCGGTGAAGTCGTGCACGGCGGCCTGCGCGGAGGCGTAGTCCACCAGCACGGCCACCTCGCAGGACACGTCGAGCCGGTGCCCGTCCTCCGCGGCGGCCCGGTGGTAGGGCAACGCCTCGGTGAAGCGGCCGAACTCGTTGAGCAGCTTGCCGATCGCGGCCTCTGCTGCCCGGCGCAGCACCACGTCGCCGTCCTCCACGGCGATGGCGAGCGCCTGGTCCGCGCACTCGTGGGCCTGACCGAGCCGGCCGAAGTGCCAGTGCGGGGTGGCGAGCCGGTGCAGGACCCGTCCCTCCAGCGTCCGGTCACCGGTGGCGCGGGCGGACTCCAGCGCCTGTTCGTGCACCCACAGCATGTCCGTCATGCGCCCGCGCAGCCGCAGGTACGGGTGCAGCGCCTCGGAAAGGTGGCACACGTGCTCGTGCAGCTCGTCGGCCGCGGCACCGCGCACGGCGGCCAGCAGCCCGCCGCACTCGGCGTCGAACCACGTCACCGCGTCGTTCCTGGTGCGCAACCGGGGCAGCTGCGCGGGCGGGTACAGGTAGCGCGGCCGGGGCCGGGCCCGGCGGTGCACCAGCAGGTCGGCCGCGGCGCCGGCGGCGCAGAGCTGGTAGTCGAGCAGCCGGTGCACCGCCATCGTGCGCAGCCCCGGCGGTTCCACCCGGCCCACCAGCGAGCGGGCCAGGCTGTGCACCAGGTCGTGCAGGCCGTACCGGCCCTGCGCGAGCTGCACGACCAGCCGCACGTCCAGCAGGTCCTCCAGGACGCTCTCGGCCCTGCCCAGCGCCATGTCGGCGAGCGCCGCGACGGCGTGGACGTCGACCTCGGTCGCGGGCACCAGGCCGAGCAGCCGGAACACCCGCTGGTGGCCGGGTTCGAGCGCGTCGTAGGACAGGCCGATCGCGGCCGCGACGCTGCGGTCGCCGACCGCGAGCTCGCTCATCTTGCGCTCCTCGTCCCGCAGCCGGTCGACGAGGTAGCGGATCGTCCAGCGCTCCCGGTTGTGCAGCCGGGTGCAGGCGATCCGGATCGCGAGCGGCAGCCGGTCGCAGGCGGTGACGAGGTCGCGGGCCGCCTCGGGTTCGCGGGCGACCCGGTCGTCGCCGAGGATGCCGAGGACCAGCTCCAGCCCCTCCTCCTCGGGTGGCGGTGCGAGCGACAACGACAGCGTGCCGTCGAGACCGGTGAGCCGGGACCGGCTGGTGATCATCACGAGACCGTCGGACGACCCCGGCAGCAACGCCCTGACCTGCGCGCTGTCCACGACGTTGTCCAGCAGCACCATGATCCGCCGGCCCGCCGTGCGCATCCGCCACAGCACGGCCCGCGCGGACAGGTCGTCGGGCAGCTGGTCGCGCGGCACACCGGCCTGCCGCAGCACCGTCCCGAGCGCCTCGACCGGGTCCATGGGCTTGCGGTCGACGGCGTACCCGAGCAGGTCGACGTAGAACTGCCCGTCCGGGAAGCCGTCCGCGAGCCGGTGCGCCATGTGCACGAGCAGCGAGGTCTTGCCGACACCGGCCATCCCGTCGACCGCGACGATCATCAGCCCCCGGCCGGCCCGGCCGCCGACGAACTCGCTGATCCGCCGCTGTTCGTCCACCCGGCCCACGAAGTCGGTCATGTCGTACGGCAACGCTTGCGGCACCGCCGTCTCCTGCGGCGCGTGCACGGCGGTGTCGAGCTCCGGCTCGTTGCGCAGGATGCGTTCGTGCAGCTGCATCAGCTCCGGACCGGGGTCGATGCCCAGCTCGTCCGCGAGCAGCCGGCGCCCCTCCTCGTAGACCCGCAGGGCGTCCGCCTGCCGGCCCGACCGGTACAGCGCGAGCATCAGCTGGCCGCGGGTGGTCTCGCGCAGCGGGTGCTCGTCCAGCAGCGCGCGCAGGTCGGCGACGAGCTCCCGCGCCGCGCCCAGCTCCAGCCTGGTCTCCATCAGCTGGTCGGCGGCGGCGATCCGGCGTTCGTCGAGCACCGCCACGGCCGCGCGGACGACCGGGCTGTCGATGCCCGCGAGCGCCGGACCGCGCCACAGCGACAGCGCGGCGGTCAGGTGCTCGATCACCCCGGCGGCGTCCTCTGCCTCGCGGGCCTGCCGCACCCGCAGGTCGAACAGCCCGAGATCGGTCTGGGTGTCCTGCACCACCGCCCGGTAGCCGGCGCCGTCGGTGACGATCAGCCCCGCACCGCCCGGCAGCCGCCTGCGCAGGTCCGCGACGATCTTGCGGACCTGGGTCGCCGCGGTCATCGGCGGCTGGTCACCCCAGGCGGCCTCGACGAGCCGCTCGACCATGACCGCACGGTTGCGCTCCAGCAGCAACACCGCGAGAACGCATTCGGCACGTGCACCGCCCAACGGGATCCTCGACCCGCCCGACCACGCCTCGAACGCGCCGAGCACACGAAATTCCACACCCGCCCCCCATGTCAGCGGTGATCATTCCACTTCACCCAGAATGCCGACCCAGCGCACCGCCTGTGCTGGATTCAGCTTCATTAGTTCCTTTTAAACACGGAAGTGGAATATTCACCCGTACATACCAGCCACGAGTTGCACAGCGTGAGGGGAGCCAAAACGGAATCGATGCGGTACACCGGACCGGCATTCTGTCGACAACCGACGACTCGGGGGTCTGGTCTGCATGGATTCCTTAACGCAACGGCAACTCGGCTTGCTGTTCCGGAAATACCGAACAGATAGGCGCCTCACGCAACGCCAATTGGCGAAACTGTCGGGCGTCAGCGTGCGCACGATTAGGGACATCGAGCTCGGCAGCTCCCAGCAACCCCGCAGGGAGACCGTGCGGCTCATGGCCAATGCGCTGGGACTGACCAGTCGGGAACACACGGAAATCGAGGAGGCCTCGGGTCGGCGCGTGACCACGGAGGACCTGCGCTTCGTGTTCGCGACGAGCGAGATGCCCCCTCCCTCGCCCATCGACGCGCTCGTCGGACGGCGCGCGGAACTGGCCGCGCTGGCCGGTTCGCTGCGCTCGGGCGGCGACCGGCTCGTCACGATCACCGGCCTCGGCGGCGTGGGCAAGACCCGCCTCGCGCTGGAGGTGGCGGTGGCGCTGCACGACATGGACGGACTGGCGGTGCTGTGGTCCTCGCCCGACCCGCTGCACCCGACGTCGGTGCGCGCCCCCGCGCAGCTCGGCGCGGTGCTGCGGTCCGGTCTCGACGCCCTGCGCGGGCACGGTGCCGGTGAGCTGGCCGAGATCATCGCCGACCAACCGGCGCTGGTCGTGCTGGACTCCTGGACCGCGCACCGGCCGGAGCTGGCGCTGGCGCTGCTGCAGGACTGCCCGCGGGTGCGCGTCCTGATCACCGCGGCGGACCCGCTGCGCCTGCCCGGCGAACGCGTGGTCCCGCTGGGTCCGCTGGCGGTCCCGCACCGCCACACCGACCCGGCCGAGGTCGCGCGGGTGCCGTCGGTCGAGCTGCTCATCCGGTACGCGCGCCAGTCCCGTCCCGGTTTCCGGCTCACCGACGCCAACCTGCACGCGGTGGCCGGGCTCGCCCGCGGCACCGACGGCATCCCCGCGGTGCTGGCCTCGGTCGCGCAGTGGCTCGCGGTCTACGAGCCGGACGCCCTGTGCGACCAGGTGAACGACGACCCGTTCGGCTTCTTCGACGGCCTGCGCGACCGCATCACGGCACGTCTGGACGCGCTGGACGGCGCCGAACGCGTGCTGCTCGAACGCCTGTCGCTGCTCGACAGCGCCTGGTCGGTCACCGACGCCGTGACCGCCACCGGTCTGCCGCCGAGCACCTGCGCGCGGCTCGTGCGCGGCCTGCTCGTCAGCGGCGTGGTGCGGCCCGCCTCCGCGCAGGGGCGCTCCCGGTTCGGGGTGCTCAGCCTGGTGCGCTCGCTGTCGTGCGCCCAGCCCGCCGGGGTGGGCGCGGCGTGATCGCGGTGATCGGGGCGGGCGCGGCCGGGGTGACGACAGCGGCCCGGCTGCTGGAGCGCGGTGCCGCCGTGTGCCTGGTCGACCCGGCCGAGGAACGCGGGCGCGGGGTCGCCTACCGCACCGACGACCCCCGGCACCTGCTCAACGTCCCCGCGGGGAAGATGAGCGCGCGGGAGGACGACCCCGGTGACTTCGCGCGGTGGGCCGGGGTGGCGGCGGCGGACTTCGTGCCGCGCCGGGTGTTCGGTGCCTACCTCGCCGCTCACCTGGACGGCGTGTCGGCCCGCCACCCCGGCCGGCTGCGGGTGGTGCGCGACCGCGCGACGAGGATCGGCCACGACGCCGGTGCCGTGCGGATCTCGTTGGCAGCGGGCGACTTCCGCACCGCCGACGCCGCCGTTCTCGCGCTGGGCGCGGTCGGCACCCGCGACGACTGGGTGCCCACCGGCACCCCGGACTCGGCCGCGTTCGTGCCGGACCCCTGGGCTCCCGGCGCGCTGGAGCGCATCCGCGACGACCGCGACGTCGTGCTGGTCGGCACCGGCCTGACCGCCGTCGACCTCGCGATGACGCTCGGCCGGCCCGGTCGCGTGGTGCACGCCGTGTCGCGCACCGGCCTGCTGCCGCGCCGCCACCGCCCGGCACAACCGATGCGGCCACCGGAGCTCGCCGGCTGCACCGGTCTCGACGACGTCCGCCGGGTGGTGTCGGCGCACGTGCGGGAGTCGTTGCGGCGCCACGGCGACTGGCGGCCCGCGCTGGACAGCCTCCGCCCGGTCACCGCGCGGCTGTGGGACCTGCTGCCGTTGCCGGACCGCTCCCGGTTCCTCGCGGAGGACCTGCGGTCGTGGGAGGTCCACCGGCACCGCATGCCCGGCACGACCGCGCGGACGCTGGTCCGCCTGCGCCGCGCGGGAGAGCTGCGCACCCACCGCACCGGGGTCACCGGTGTGCGGATGGTCCCCGGCGGGGTCGTCCTGCGGCTGGGCGACGGGACCGAGCTCACGGCGGGCACCGTCGTCAACTGCACCGGCGTGCGCCACGACGTGCGGCGCTGCCCCGACCCGCTCGTCGCCGGCCTGCTCGCGGACGGCCACGCGACCCCCGGACCGCTCGGGCTCGGCTTCGACACGCTGCCGGACGGCCGGGTGCGCGGTGGCGCTCCACTGTGGACGCTCGGTGCGCTGCGGCGCGGGAACCTCTGGGAGACGACGGCGTTCCCGGAGATCCGCGCGCAGGCCGCGGCGGTGGCCCGGTCCGTGACGAGCGCGCTGGGGGTGCCGTGCTAACCCAGGACCCCCAGCGGGTCGTCGAGCACCGGCTGCCACGCCAGCTCCGCGGCCCCGACCAGGCTGTTGTGCGCCAGCTCCGCCGGCACGAGCGGCACGCTGCGCTCCCACAGCCCGCGGTCGGCGACCAGCGCGGCCAGCCGCCGCGGATCGCGTTCGAGCAGGGCCGCGTGCAGCCCGCCGAGCACGATCCGGTCCGGGTTCAGCACGTTCACCAGCCCGGCGAGGCCGACCGCGAGCCGTTCGACCACGCCCCGCACCGCGGGATGCCCGTCCCGCACCAGTTCCTCGGCCTGGACGAGGGGCGCGACGTCCGGTCGCACCTCGCGCCCGGCCGCCTCCAGCAGCCCGATCGGGTCGGTCTCCACGTCGAGACAGCCCCGGTTGCCGCAGTGGCACCACCGACCAGAGGGGTTGACCGTGACATGACCGACCTCCATCGACAGCCCGGAACTGCCCGTGTAGAGCTGTCCGCCGACCACGAACGCGCCACCGACACCGCGGTGCCCGGTGGCGGTCATCAGCAGGTGCGTGGCACCCCGGCCGGCGCCGTGCCGGTGCTCGGCCAGCGCGGCGAGGTTGACGTCGTTCGCGACGAACGCCGGCACCGCGAGCCCTGCCCGTCGCACCTGCTCGGTGAAGACGGCCAGCACCGGCGCGCCGACCGGCCACGCCAGGTGCAGCGGGTTCAACGCCGTCCCGCCGGGGCGGCTCACCGCGGACGGCACGGCCAGACCGGCGCCCACGCACCGCCGGCCGGTCCCCCCGACCAGCTCGGCACCCGCGCCCACCACGGCGGACAGCACGTCCGCGGGATCGGCGCCGACCGGCGAGCGCTCGGCCGCGGTCGCCACGACCACCCCGCCGAGGCCCACGACGGCCACCCGGAACCCGTCCACGTGCACCTGCGCCGCCAGCACGACCGGGCCGTCCGGGTCGAGCACGATCCGGTGCGACGGCCGGCCACGCGACGTAGCGGGTGCCCCCGGACGGGTGTCGTTGTGGATCAGTCCCAGCGCCTCCAGCTCGGCGGTCACCGCACCCGTCGTCGCGCGGGAAACGCCCAGCTCAGCGGTCAGGTCAGCGCGTGTCGCGACCTGCCCGAGGTGCACCAGCGAGAGCACCCGCCCCAGGACGGCGTGCCCCCGCTTCAGCCTTGGCCTCGTCTCCGTCATGCCCCTACACTCATTTTGTGCCACCGATGAACAAATTATCCACGACCACGAACCCGGCACCGGCTGCACTCGTGCAGCTGCGCATCGCGGTGACCATGTTCTTCGCGCTCGGCGGCTTCCTCTTCGCCGGCTGGGCGGTGCGCATCCCCGCGATCAAGGACCAGACAGCGGCCACACCCGGTGCCCTCGGCCTCGCGCTCTTCGCGATGACCGGCTCGGCGGTCGCCACCATGAGCGTGGCGGGCAGCCTCTGCCAGCGCTTCGGCAGCAGGCAGGTCACCATCGCCACGGCCGCGCTGCTGTCGGTCAGCGTCGTGCTGCCGACGTTCACGCACTCGGCGCTGACGCTCGGCCTGTCGCTGCTGCTGTTCGGCGTCGCGTACGGCGGCATCGACGTGGCGGTCAACAGCGTCGCCATCGACCTCGTCGAGGCGGTGCAGCGCCCGGTCATGCCCAGCCTGCACGCGGCGAACAGCCTCGGCAGCCTCGCCGGCGCGGGACTCGGCGGCCTGCTGGCCTCGCACCTGACACCCACCGCACACATGCTGCTCCTCGCCCCAGTCGGCCTGCTGATCACGGCGTGGTTCGGCCGGGTCCTGCTGGCGCACCCGCTGCCCAGCTCGCACGCCGACGACGGCGCCACCGGCCTGCGGCTGCCGAAGTTCACCTCCGGTGTGCTGCTGTTCGGCCTCATCGGCCTGTGCGCGGCCTACAGCCAGGGTGCGCTCGACAGCTGGGTCCCGCTGCACCTGAGCGACGACCTCGGCGCGAGCCAGGGCCTGGCCGCCGCGGGCTACGCCGTCGTCCAGGGCACCATGACCGTCGGCCGCCTGTCCGGTGTCCGCCTGCTGGAACGCCTGGGGCAGACCAGGGTCGTCGTCATCGGCGGTGCGCTCGCGTGCGCCGGGACACTGGTCGCCGCGCTGTCCCCCGGCCTGCCGCTGGCGTTCGCCGGCCTGGCCGCGACCGGCCTCGGTCTCGCGAACATCTTCCCGGTGGCGATGGCCCGCGCCGGTCAGCTCGGTGGGCCGAACGGGGTGGCTGTCGCTTCGACGCTCGGCTACGGGGGCATCCTGCTCGCGCCGCCCACGATCGGGTTCCTGGCCGGCGAGGTCGGCCTGCCGATCGCGCTGAGCCTGATCGCGTTCATGGTGGCGGCCGCGGCGACGATCGGGTTCGTCGTGCGCAACCGCTGACCGAGGAGGAGGTGCCATGACTTCGGATGTCGAGCTCGCCGCCGAGCTGGCCGAGAGATCCGGGCAACTGCTGCAGGAGCTGCGCCGGGGACCGTTGCGCGGCAAGGAGCTCGGCAAGGCCGGTGACGAGCAGTCGCACGAGCTGCTCGTCAAGGCCCTCGCCGAGGCCCGTCCGGCCGACGCCGTGCTCTCCGAGGAGGGCGACGACGACACCGCCCGTCTGTCCGCCGACCGCGTGTGGATCGTCGACCCGCTCGACGGCACCCGCGAGTACGGGCAGGCCGACCACGCGGACTGGGCCGTGCACGTGGCGCTGTGGCAGCGCGGCCGCGGCATCACCGACGCCGCCGTCGCCCAACCCGCGCTGGACGCCGTCTACACGACCGGCGGCACCACGGCCGCCCAGACCAGCGGCCCGCTGCGGATCGTGGTGAGCGCCAGCAGACCCCCCGAGTTCGCGGCCCCCGTCGCCGACACCCTCGGCGCCGAGCTCGTGCCGATGGGGTCGGCGGGCGCGAAGGCGATGGCGGTGGTCCGCGGCGAGGCCGACGTCTACCTGCACGCCGGTGGTCAGTGGGAGTGGGACTCCGCCGCACCCGTCGGCGTCGCGCTCGCGGCGGGCCTGCACGCCTCCCGCATCGACGGCTCACCGCTGGAGTACAACCGGCCCAAGCCCTACCTGCCGGACCTGCTCATCTGCACACCCCGGCACGCCTCTGCCGTCCTGTCAGCGGTACAGGCGGCGATCGGCGGCTGATCCCCCGCCAGTGGCCCGCTAGCTACGGGAGCAGCCTGCGGACGACGGCGTCGGCGAGCAGCCGCCCGCGGTCGGTGAGCACGCAGCGGTCGTCGAACGGCTCCAGCAAGCCGTCGGCGACCGCCTGCTCCGCCTCCTCGCGACCGGCCGCGTCCAGCACGTCGACCGGCAGGCCCTCGGCGAGCCGCAGCTCCAGCAGCACGCGTTCGACGCGGCGGTCCTCGGCGGTGAGCAGCTCCCGGCCCGCCGCCGGGGACTTCCCCTCGGCCAGCAACGACGAGTACCGCGCCGGGTGCTTCACGTTCCAGAAGCGGACGCCGCCGACGTGGCTGTGCGCGCCGGGCCCGAAGCCCCACCAGTCGGCGCCCTTCCAGTACAGGACGTTGTGCCGGCACCGCGCCTCCACCGAGGTGGCCCAGTTCGACACCTCGTACCAGGAGAACCCGGCGCCGCTCAGCTTCGCGTCGACCAGCTCGTAGGACGAGGCGAGCACGTCGTCGTCCGGCATCGGCAGGTCGCCGCGGCGGATGCGGCGCGCGAGGCCGGTGCCGTCCTCGACGATCAGCGCGTAGGCGGAGACGTGGTCGACGCCCGCGTCGAGCACGGCGTCCAGCGACGCCGCCAGGTCCGCCGGCTGCTCACCCGGTGTGCCGTAGATCAGGTCGAGGTTGACGTGGTCGAAGCCCGCGGCGCGCGCTTCCCGTGCGGCGTCGACCGGACGGCCGGGGGTGTGCTTGCGGTCGAGCACCCGCAGCACGTGGCGGGCGGCGGACTGCATGCCCAGCGACACCCGCGTGTAGCCGGCGGCGCGGATGCCCTCGAAGAACGACGGCGACGTCGACTCCGGGTTCGACTCGGTCGTGACCTCGGCACCGGGAGCCAGGCCGAACGACCGGCGCACCGCGTCCAGCACGTCGGCCAGGCCGGAGGCACCGAGCAACGACGGCGTGCCACCGCCGACGAACACGGTCTCGGCGGGCACTGGCGTCCCCAGCACGGAGGCCGCCAGGTCGAGCTCGCGGCGCAGGCCCTCCAGCCACGACTGGGGCGAGGCGGACGTGCCGAGCTCGCCGGGGGTGTAGGTGTTGAAGTCGCAGTAGCCGCAGCGGGTCGCGCAGAACGGCACGTGCACGTAGACCCCGAACGGGCGGGAGCCGACACCGGCGAGGGCGGAGGGCGGGAGCGAACCGTCGGCGGGCACGGGCTCGCCTTCGGGCAAAGCGGAGGGCATGACCCCCAGTGTCCCCTACGCGGCCCGAATGGCGGTGTTCGACCAGGGGAAGTATCTGTCGGTGACAGAAGTATTACGGAGTGAAACCAGCCTAGGATGTCAACCTCCGCTCGTCAATCCCAGCATCCGGTTGGCGGTGGACCACGCTCTGGGCGGCATGCACACTGAGGTCATGCATTCGACTGGAGTCCGCCTCGTGGCCCGCCGCCACGTCGACTTCCGTCGTGTCTCCAGCGCGATGTGCCGTCGTTCGGCCTGACCGCGCGCTGATTTGTTCCCGTCGGCGCCCGGCGCGCTGACGACGCCCCCACCACAAGCACCTCCGGGCTCGCACGCGCACCGAGCGCCTCGAAACCCCGGAGGATGGCGATGGTCTCGCCGCAGACGTCACCGCGCGCCAAGCAGCGTCGCGGCGAGGGGCAGTGGGCACTCGGCTACCGAGAGCCGCTGAACCCCAACGAGCGGAGCAAGAAGGACGACAACCCGCTCAACGTCCGCGCCCGCATCGAGAACATCTACGCCCACGGCGGTTTCGACTCGATCGACCCGGCCGACCTGCGTGGCCGGTTCCGCTGGTACGGCCTCTACACCCAGCGCAAGCCCGGCATCGACGGCGGCCGCACGGCCACCCTCGAACCGGAGGAGCTGGACGACGAGTTCTTCATGATGCGCGTGCGCAGCGACGGTGGCGCGCTCACCACGCAGCAGCTCAGGGTGCTCGGTGAGATCTCGCAGACCTACGCCCGCGACACCGCGGACATCACCGACCGGCAGAACATCCAGTACCACTGGATCCGGATCGAGGACGTCCCCACGATCTGGCAGCAGCTCGAAGCCGTCGGCCTCACCACGGTGGAGGCGTGCGGCGACAGCCCGCGCGTCATCCTCGGGTCGCCGGTCGCGGGCATCTCGCAGGACGAGGTGGTCAACGGCCAGCCGGCGATCGACACGATCCTCGAGCGCTACATCGGCGACCCGCGCTTCTCGAACCTGCCGCGCAAGTTCAAGACCGCCATCTCCGGTCTGCAGGACGTCGCGCACGAGATCCACGACGTCGCGTTCGTCGGCGTGCACCACCCCGAGCACGGGCCCGGCTTCGACCTCTGGGTCGGCGGCGGCCTGTCCACGAACCCCATGCTGGGCAAGCGGCTCGGCGCCTGGGTGCCGCTCGACGAGGTCCCGGACGTCTGGGAGGCGGTCATCTCCGTCTTCCGCGACTACGGCTACCGCCGGCTGCGGCACCGCGCACGGATCAAGTTCCTCGTCGCCGACTGGGGTCCGGAGAAGTTCCGCCAGGTCGTGGAGGACGAGTACCTCAAGCGCAAGATGATCGACGGCCCCGCGCCGGAGGTCCTCGACCAGCAGCTCGACCACATCGGCGTGCACAAGCAGAAGGACGGCCTGTTCTTCGTCGGCGCCGCACCGGTCGCGGGCCGCGTCTCCGGCTCGGTCCTGGTCGAGGTCGCGAAGATCGCGGAACGGGCGGGCTCCGGCCGCGTCCGGTTCACGCCGCAGCAGAAGATCATCGTGCTGGACGTCGCCGAGACCGCGGTGCCGGCGCTCAAGAGCGACCTCGCGAAGCTCGGCCTGCAGGTCGACCCGTCGCCGTGGCGGCGGGGGATCATGGCCTGCACCGGCATCGAGTTCTGCAAGCTCGCGATCGTCGAGACCAAGGCCCGTGCGCTCGACCTCGTCACGCAGCTCGAAGCGAACCTCAAGGACATCGTCGACGGCGTCACCGCGCCGATCACCGTGCACATCAACGGCTGCCCCAACTCGTGCGCCCGCATCCAGACCGCGGACATCGGGCTCAAGGGCCAGATCGTCACCGACGACGAGGGCAACCAGGTCGAGGGCTTCCAGGTGCACCTGGGCGGCGGCCTCGGCCTCGACGCAGGGTTCGGCCGCAAGCTGCGCGGCCACAAGGTCACCGCGGCCGAGCTGCCCGAGTACGTCGAGCGCGTGGTGCGGAACTTCGTGGCGCAGCGGGAGACCGACGAGCGGTTCGCCCAGTGGGTCGCCCGCGCCGAGGAGGGGTCGCTGCGATGAGCGAGCGCGCGACGCCGTTCTACTGCCCCTACTGCGGCGATGAGGACCTCCGCCCGCAGGAGGAACCCGCCTACGCCTGGCTGTGCACCGGGTGCCGCCGTGTCTTCAAGGTCAGTTTCGTCGGGCTCAACCTGCCGCAGGAGGTGAAGAAGTGAGCGATCTGAAGGAAGACCTCAAGATCGTCGCCGAGGCCGCGCAGGAGGAGCTGGCCAACGCCACCGCGATCGAGGCGCTGGAGTGGACCGCGCGGACGTTCGGCGACAGCTACGTCGTCGCCTCCAACATGCAGGACGCCGTGCTGATCGACCTCGCCGCGCAGGTGAAGCCGAACTTCGACGTGCTGTTCCTGGAGACCGGCTACCACTTCCCGGAGACGATCGGCGTGCGCGACGCCGTCGGTGTCGTCTACCCGGAGGTGCGGATCGTGAACGCCGCCGCCGAACAGTCGGTGGAGGACCAGGAACGCGAGTTCGGCCTGCTGCACCAGACCGACCCGGCCCGGTGCTGCCACCTGCGCAAGGTCGTGCCGCTGCGGCGGGAGCTCGCGAAGTACGACGCCTGGGTGACCGGGGTGCGCCGGGTGGACGCACCGACGCGGGCCGGCACGCCGATCGTGCAGTGGGACGAGCGCAACGGCCTGGTCAAGGTCAACCCGATCGCGCCGTGGTCGGACGACGAGTTCAACGCCTACCTCCACGAGAAGGGTGTTCTGGAGAACCTGTTGGTGCAGGAGGGGTACCCCTCCATCGGGTGCCTGCCGTGCACGTCGAAGCCGCTGCCGGGCCAGGACGCCCGCAGCGGCCGGTGGGCCGGTCAGTCGAAGACGGAATGCGGGTTGCACGGATGACACTGGCTCTGGACACGTTGGGACGCCTCGAGTCCGAGGCGGTCCACATCTTCCGCGAGGTCGCAGGCGAGTTCGACCGGCCGGTGATCCTCTTCTCCGGCGGCAAGGACTCGACACTGCTGCTGCACCTCGCGATCAAGGCGTTCTACCCGGCACCGGTGCCGTTCCCGCTGCTGCACGTCGACACCGGGCACAACTTCGACGAGGTCATCGAGTTCCGCGACCGCGTCGTCGCACGGCACGGGCTGCGCCTGGAGATCGCGAAGGTCCAGGACTGGATCGACGACGGCCGCCTGGAGGAGCGCCCGGACGGCACGCGCAACCCGTTGCAGACCGTGCCGCTGCTGGACTCCATCACGCAGCACAGGTTCGACGCGGTCTTCGGCGGCGGCCGCCGGGACGAGGAACGCGCCCGCGCCAAGGAGCGGATCTTCAGCCTGCGCACGGCGTTCGGCCAGTGGGACCCGAAGCGCCAGCGCCCCGAGCTGTGGAACCTCTACAACGGCCGGCACCGCGCCGGTGAGCACGTCCGGGTGTTCCCGCTGTCCAACTGGACCGAGCTCGACGTGTGGAACTACATCGAGCGCGAGGGCATCGAGCTGCCGGACATCTACTACTCGCACGAACGCGAGGTGTTCCTGCGCGACGGCATGTGGCTCGCCGAGGGCCCGTGGGGCACCGCGCGCGAGGGTGAGACGTTGCAGCGCAAGGTGGTCCGCTACCGCACGGTCGGCGACGGCTCCTGCACCGGTGCCGTCGAGTCCGACGCCGCCGACATCCACGCGGTGATCGCCGAGGTCGCCGCGTCCCGGCTGACCGAGCGCGGCGCGACCCGTGCCGACGACCGGCTGTCCGAGGCCGCCATGGAAGACCGCAAGCGGGAGGGGTACTTCTAGATGAGCGACCTGTTGAGGCTGGCCACCGCGGGCAGCGTGGACGACGGCAAGTCCACGCTCGTGGGCAGGCTGCTCTACGACACCAAGTCCGTGCTCGCGGACACGCTCGACGCCGTGCACCGCGCGAGCGCCGACCGCGGTCTCGCGACGCCAGACCTGTCGTTGCTGGTCGACGGCCTGCGGTCGGAGCGCGAGCAGGGCATCACGATCGACGTGGCGTACCGGTACTTCGCGACGCCGAAGCGGTCGTTCGTCCTCGCCGACACACCGGGGCACGTCCAGTACACCCGCAACACCGTCACCGGCGCGTCCACCGCACAGCTCGCGGTGCTGCTGGTCGACGCGCGCAAGGGCGTCATCGAGCAGACCCGGCGCCACGCGGCGGTTCTCGCGCTGCTGGGCGTGCCGCGGCTCGTGCTGGCGGTCAACAAGATCGACCTCGTGGGCTACGACGAGGTGACGTTCGCGCGCATCGCCAAGGAGTTCACCGCGCACGCCACGGCCCTGGGTTACACCGAGGACTCGGTCGTCGAGATCCCGGTGTCGGCGCTGGCCGGGGACAACGTCGTGGAGAAGTCCGCGAACACGCCCTGGTACTCCGGCCCGACCCTGCTGGAGCACCTGGAGACCGTTCCGGTCGAGCCCGACCCGCACGACGCCCCGTTCCGGTTCCCGGTGCAGTACGTGATCCGCCCGCGCACGGCCGAGCACCTCGACTACCGCGGGTACGCGGGCCTGGTCGCGGCGGGCACGGTCACGCCGGGCGACGAGGTCGTCGTGCTGCCCTCCGGCAGGCGCTCGACCGTCACGAAGATCGACACGGCAGATGGCGAACTGGCCGAAGCGGCGGCCGGCCAGTCCGTCACGCTGCTGCTGGCCGACGACATCGACATCTCCCGCGGCGACCTGATCTCGGTGGCGGGCAACGAGCCCACGGTCACCGACGAGCTGGACGCCACCCTCTGCTGGCTCGCGGAGAAGCCCCTGCGACCCGGCGCCCGAGTCCTCGTCAAGCACGGAACGCGCACCGTGCAGGCGATGGTCACCGACCTGCGCGACCGCTTCGACGAGCAGACGCTGTCCAGTGTGGACCACCCTGCCGCGTTGGAGCTCAACGAGATCGGCCGAGTGGCTCTGCGCCTGGCAGAGCCCGTTCCACTGGACGACTACAGCTTCAGCCGGCGCACCGGGTCCTTCCTGGTGATCGACGCGAGTGACGGTTCCACTCTCGCCGCCGGACTGGTCGGGGCTCCGCTGCCGCTGCTCGAGAACGGCGTGGAGAGCTGTACCGGGGGTAGCACCGCTACCCCCGACAACCACGCCCTCGTCTCCCCCGGTCCCTGAAAGGCCACACCGCCGTGAACCTCAAGTCCGCCCTTGCCGTCGCTCTGATCTCCTTGACCGCCATCTCCGGGTGCAGCCGCGCCGGGACGAGTGACACCCCCGCCGCCGAGTCCAAGGGCGCCGCCGCCGAGGTCCGCCTCGGGTACTTCCCGAACATCACCCACGCCGCCGCGCTGATCGGCGTCGAAAAGGGCCTGTACGCCAAGGAGCTGGGCGGCACGAAGCTGACGACGCAGACGTTCAACGCGGGCCCCGACGAGGTCAACGCCCTGCTCGGCGAGTCACTCGACATCGCCTACATCGGCTCCGGTCCGGCGATCAACGCCTACTCGAAGTCGAAGGGCGAGGCCGTTCGCCTGATCGCCGGCGCGACGTCCGGTGGCGCGCAGCTCGTCGTGAAGCCCGAGGTCAACTCGATCGAGGACCTCAAGGGCAAGGTCGTCGCCACGCCGCAGCTCGCGAACACCCAGGACGTGTCGCTGAAGAAGTACCTGGCGGAGAAGAACCTCACCGGCCAGGTCACCGTGCAGAACGTGGAGAACGCGGCCTCGCTCGACCTGTTCAAGAAGGGCGACATCCAGGCCGCGTGGGCGCCGCAGCCGTGGTCGGCGCGCATCGTCGCCGAGGGCGGCGGCAAGGTGCTGCTGGACGAGAAGACCCTGTGGGAGGGCGGGGCGTTCCCGACCACCGTGGTCATCGTGCGGACGAAGTTCCTGCAGGAGCACCCGGAGACGGTCGAGGCCGTGCTGAAGGGCCACGTCGCCGCGATCGACTGGGCGAAGGCGAACAGGGACGAGGCCAAGAAGACCGCCAACGCGGCCCTGGAGAAGCTCACGTCCAAGAAGCTCGGCGACAAGATCCTCGACGCCGCGTGGGACAACATCGAGCTCACCACCGACGCGCAGGCCAAGCACTTCCCGCAGCTCGCGAAGGACGCCGTGACCGCGGGCGTGGCCAAGGAGGCCGCGAACGTCGCCGGGTACGCCGACTTCACGCTGCTGAACAAGGTGCTCCAGGCGCAGGGCAAGCCGCAGGTGCAAGCAGCCGGACTGGACCAGAAGTAGTCTTCGAAGCCGAGGGGAAGGCACCCGAACATGACCGCCACGCTCGAGACCACTTTCCAGTCCACCGTGGACACCGCCGTCGAACTGGCCGGGGTCCGCAAGGTTTTCGGCCACGGCAGCTCGGCCGTGGTAGCGCTCGACGGGGTGGACCTCAAGGTCAAGCCCGGTGAGTTCGTGTGCCTCCTCGGCGCATCGGGCTGCGGCAAGAGCACGCTGCTGAACATCGTGGCCGGCCTCGACGGCGCGACGGCGGGGGAGCTGCGGCTCAACACGTCGCGCCCGGCCGTCATGTTCCAGGAGCCCGCGCTCATGCCGTGGCTCACCGCCGCCCGCAACGTCGAGCTGGCGTTGCGGTTCGCCGGTGTCGGCCGCCTGGCGCGCAAGCGGCGGGCGCTGGAGCTGCTGGAGCTGGTGCGGCTGGGCGACGTCGCGGACAAGCGCCCGCACGAGCTGTCCGGCGGCATGCGGCAGCGCGTGGCGCTGGCCCGCGCGCTGGCGTCCACCACCGTGGCCGCGGACGGTTCCCCGGCCCTGCTGCTGATGGACGAGCCGTTCGCCGCGCTCGACGCGATCACCCGCGACGTGCTGCAGGCCGAGCTGATCCGGGTGTGGGAGACCACGAACACCGCGATCATCTTCGTCACGCACGACGTGCGCGAGGCGGTCCGGCTGGGCCAGCGGGTCGTGCTGCTGTCCTCCCGCCCCGGTCGCGTGGTGCGCGAGTGGGACGTGGCGGACTCGCGCGACGAGCTGCTCGACGAGATCAACACCCACCTGCGAGAGGTCATCAGTGGCCACGCCTCCTGACACGCTCGACAAGGTCGGCGCCGGCCTCGACGCGCTCGACGTCCCCGTCGAGACGCAGAAACCGCCGGTGTGGCGCCGCTTCCTGAAGACCGGCGTGCCGCCGATCATCGCCTTCGCCCTGCTCATCGGCGTGTGGCAGGCGCTGTGGGCGTCGGCGGTCCTGCCGGAGTTCCAGCTGCCGGCCCCGGTCAACGTGTGGAACGAGCTGGTGCGCTCGATCGGCTCCGGCGAGGCCTTCGGCATCCTGTGGACCTCGTTGCACCGCGCGGTGTTCGGGTTCATCGCGGCGGTGCTGATCGCGACCCCGCTGGGTCTGCTGGTGGCCAAGGTCAAGGTGGTGCGCGCGGCGATCGGGTCGTTGCTGACCGGCCTGCAGTCGCTGCCGTCGGTGGCCTGGGTGCCGGCCGCGATCCTGTGGTTCGGCGTGACGCCGTCGACGATCTACTTCGTCGTGCTGATGGGTTCGGTGCCGTCGATCGCGAACGGCCTGGTGGCGGGCATCGACCAGATCCCGCCGCTGCTGCCGCGGGTCGGCCGCGCGCTGGGAGCGGGCAGGCTGGCCTCGGCCCGGCACATCCTGCTGCCCGCCGCTCTGCCCGGTTACCTGGCGGGCCTGAAGCAGGGCTGGGCGTTCTCGTGGCGCTCGCTGATGGCCGCGGAGATCATCGCCACGTCACCGCAGCTGGGCACCGGTCTCGGCCAGTACCTGCACAACGGGTCGTCGCTGAACGACATCAACATGGTGATCGCGGCGATCTTCCTGATCCTGCTGGTGGGCATCGGCATCGAGCTGCTGCTGTTCCGCCCGATGGAACGCGCGGTGCTGCGCGCCCGCGGCCTGACGGGGGCGCTGTGACCCCGCTGATCGCCGTGGCGCACGGCAGCCGCGACCCGCGTTCGGCAGCGTCGATCCACGCGCTGCTGGACGTGGTGCGCTCGCTGCGCCCGGAGCTCGACGTGCGCGGGGCGTTCCTGGACCTGTGCGCCCCGCGGCTGCACGACGTGCTGCGCGAGCCCTCCGTCGTCGTCCCCCTGTTGCTGGGCAAGGCGTTCCACGCACGGGTGGACGTGCCGGCCGCGGTGGCCGAGTCGCGCGTGCCCGCCGAGGTGGCGGACGTGCTCGGACCGGACCCGCGGCTGGAGTCGGCGGCACTGCGGCGGTTGTCGGAGGCCGGCGTGTCGTTCGGCGACCGGTCCCTGGGCGTGGTCGTGGCCGGCGCCGGCTCCTCGCACGCACCGGCCAACGAGGCCGTGGCACGGGTCGCCCGGCGGTGGGCGCGGGAGTCGGGCTGGGCCGGCGTGGAGGCGGCGTTCGCGTCGATCGCCACGCCGACCGTGCCCGAGGCCGTGGAACGGCTGAAGGCCCGCGGCGCCCGCCGCATCGCCGTCGCGTCGTGGTTCCTGGCACCGGGCCTGCTGCCGGACAAGGTGGCGGCGCTGGCCGGACCCGACGTGCTGGTGGCGCGGCCGTTGGGGGACGACGTCGAGGTGGCGCAGCTGGTGCTGGACCGGTACGACGAGGCCCTGGCCCGTCAGCCGGTGGCCCGCTCCGCTTAGGGCGAAGACGAACCGAAGGGCGGTCTGCTGCGGCAGACCGCCCTTCGCCGTTCCGGGTGACACTTCCGGACGCCGCCGCGAGATCGGGTCCGCAGCGCCGTTCGGGGGATGTGCGGCGCGAGGTGTTGACGTGAAACTTACTCATGAGTAGGCAGAGAACCACGTCGCGTGCTGGGAGTGCCCCTCGTCCACTCAACGGGGAGAGACCATGAGGCTGGCCGGAGTCGCTTCACTGCTACTGGTACCGATGCTGGTGTTCACCGCGAACGCGTCAGCAGCTCCGCAGACCATCACCTTCAAGCTCAGGGCGACCGCCGTCGGGCAGACGTCGGACTTCACGCTCGACCAGGGCGTGAGCGCGTCCGCACCGGCCACCGTCGCACCGAACGGGGTCGTCAAGGTCACCGTCGACCCGGCGCCCAACCAGGTGCCGTCCGAGGCGGCCGGGCGGCAGGTGCGGGAGATCAAGGGGCTCGCGCTGCGGCTGCCGGTGCCGGCCGGCTCGAAGTTCCGGTCCGCGTCGCTGTCCGGCGGGTCCGGGCTGGGTGGCACGCCGGCGATCGCCCTGTCCGGCAACGACGTCGTGCTCTCCGTGCCCGGTCCGCTCAAGGGCGGTGCCGCGTTCGAGCTGCCGGTGGTCACGATCACCCTGCAGGCCGGCGCCTCCGGCACGATCACCACGAAGCTCGGTGGCAGCAGCTACGACGCCCCCGGCCTCACCTTCACCGCCGTCGTGTCGGTGCTCGGGTTCCCGGTCAACGCCGCCGCGAAGGGCTACCCGGACCCCAGCCCCGTCCTGACGACCACGACGATCGGCTGACCGCCCCGGTGCCCCACCCCCTGCCGGGCATCAGGACGTAGCAGCGACCAGCTCGGTCATCGTGTCGAGCGTCAGTGCGCAGGTCCTCCACGGAGACCTGCGCACTGACGCGGTTCGCCCACTCGTACTGGGCCGCGCGCAGCCGTTCCACCGCGGCGAAACTCGGCAGCTAAGGTCAGCGCCATGGCAGACGAGCTGGTCCACTACGAGGTGCGGCGTGGCATCGCGACGATCACGCTGGACTCCCCCCACAACCGCAACGCCCTGTCCGCGCAGCTGCGCCGGGAGCTCCGCGAGCACCTGACCGCGACCGCCGCCGACGACGGGGTGCGCGTGGTCGTGCTGACCCACACGGGCCCGGTGTTCTGCTCGGGCATGGACCTCAAGGAGGCCGCCGGTGCGAGTGCCGGCGACCAGGGCGTCAACGAGTTCCCCGCGATCCTCGACCAGCTCTGGACCAGCCCCAAGCCGGTCGTCGCCGCGCTGAACGGCCCTGCTCGCGCGGGTGGTGTCGGCATCGTCGCTGCCTGCGACATCGCGGTCGCGGCGCGCGAGGCGACGTTCGCGTTCAGCGAGGTCCGCATCGGCGTGGTGCCGGCGGTCATCTCGGTGACGGTGCTGCCGCGCCTGCTCCCCCGCGCCGCGCACGAGCTGTTCCTCACCGGCGAGACCTTCGACGCCGCCCGCGCGGTCGAGATCGGCCTGCTCAACTCCGCGGTGCCGCTCGACGGCGTCGACGCCGAGGTCCGCCGCTACACCGACATGCTCGCGCTGGGCGCACCGAGCGCGCTCGCCGCGACCAAGCGGATGCTCCAGCAGGAACGGTCCACGAACCTCGGCGAGGTGTTCGCGGACATGCTCGCGCTGTCGGCGCAGCACTTCGGCGGTCCCGAGGGCCAGGAGGGCATCACGGCGTTCCGCGAGAAGCGCAAGCCGTCCTGGGTGCCGGCCGAGGACTGACACGTCGGACATCAGAACCAGGCGGCGCACTCGACGACGCCCTGCGCGAAAGCGGTCCCGGCGTCTTTCGCGCAGGCCGGGTCACCGTTCCGTGCGAACCACCCGCAGCGTCCGGTCGCCTGATCCGGCGGTCTGCCTCGCCGCGTCGCGCAGCACCTCGGACACGGACGCGTCCAGGTCTGCGGGCACGACCAGCACGTACTCCCCCGCGGGCAGCCACGACAGGTCGGTCAGGCTGTCGTACAACGCGTCCAGGTTCTGGCCGAACCAGGAGGGGAACGACAACGCCTCGGCAATGGCGCCGATGGCGGCCTTCTTCTCCGAAACGAGGATGTGCCGCTTCACTTCTTCACGTCCACGACGACGAACGACGCGTAGTGGTCGCCGGTGTAGTAGACCTCGCGCTTGTCCCCGGTCACGAGCCGGCGCGCGCCGCGGTCGGGACTGCCCGGCGTCGGCACCGTGTACTCCTTGTAGTACCCGGACTTGTGCTGCGGCAGCCGCTTCTCGCGGTTCTCGAACGTCACGCCGTCGTTCTTCGGGTACGGCATGGGGCTCTCGCCCCCGATCAGCTTGTACGTCTTCGCGGCCTCGGGCGGCAGCGACGACAGCGGCTTCACCTCAAGGCCGGACTCCTGCGCGCCGGGCACCGCGGGTGCCGTGCCGGGCGCACTGCTCGCGCTGCTGGTGGGCGCGCTCGACCGGGGTTCGGGCTCGGATGCGCCGTCGCGCACGAACCAGCCGACCAGGACCAGCAGGACCAGGCCGACGAGTGCGACGGTGAGGCGACGACCGGGACTCATACGGCGACCTTCTCGGACTCGGGATCGGAGGCCCCGTCCTCCGGCTCGGGTGCGAGGGAGGCCGGGTTCTTGGCACCCCAGTCGGCCACCCGGTCGACGAGCCGCGCCACGCCCAGGCACAGCGGCAGCACCACGACCATCACGAGGGGGAACTGCACGGCGACGGGCAGTTGCACGAGCCACAGCTCGACCCCGTCCCACCACTGCCAAAGCCCGTCCACCCGCACGAGCCTAGCCTGGTGACCCGGGTCACGGCGGTCGGCGGGGACGCCGCTGGGTATGTTGCGAACCATGTTCGCCGTTTACGCAGCAGAACCCAGTCCCGAGAACCCGCTGGCCTCGCTCCGCGTCGGCGAGCGCCCCGACCCCGAGGTGCCCGCCGGGTGGGTGCGGGTCGCGGTCAAGGCGGCCAGCCTCAACATGCACGACCTGTGGACGCTGCGCGGGGTCGGCATCAAGCCCGAGCAGTTCCCGATGGTCCTGGGCTGCGACGGCGCGGGCGTCCTCGACGACGGCACCGAGGTGGTGCTGCACTCCGTCATCGGCGACCCCGGCTGGGACGGCGACGAGACCCTCGACCCGAAGCGCACGCTGCTCACCGAGAAGCACCAGGGCACGTTCGCCGACTACGTCGTGGTCCCCACCCGCAACGCACTGCCCAAGCCGGCGGACCTCACGTTCGCCGAGGCCGCGTGCATGGGCACGGCGTGGCTGACCGCGTACCGGATGCTGTTCGTGAAGTCGGGCCTGCGCCCCGGTCAGACGATGCTCGTGCAGGGCGCGTCCGGCGGTGTCTCGACCGCGCTGATCCAGCTCGGCCGCGCGGCCGGGTTCCGCGTCTGGGTCACCGGCCGCACCGAGGAGAAGCGCGCTCTGGCGCAGACCCTCGGCGCCCATGACACCTTCGAGTCCGGTGCCCGCCTGCCGGAACGGGTCGACGCGGTGTTCGAGACCGTCGGCAAGGCCACCTGGTCGCACTCGATGAAGGCGCTCAAGCCCGGCGGCATCGTCGTCATCTCCGGCGCGACGTCCGGTGACGCGTCGGCGGCCGAGCTGCAGCGGCTGTTCTTCCTGCAGCTGCGCGTGGTCGGCTCGACCATGGGCACCCGCGAGGAGCTGGGCGACCTGATCCGGTTCTGCGCGCTCAACGACCTCAGGCCGCAGATCGGCGCCGAGCTGCGGTTCGAGGACGCCGAGCAGGGCTTCAGGGCGATGCTGGACGGCGAGACCGCCGGAAAGATCGTGTTCAGCAGGCCGTAAACAGCACCGGAAGCCAAAAATCGGTTCCCTGATTGGTGGGTTCGGACAAACCGCGTGACAGTGGTCCCGAATAGGTTCGCCCGGACCCACTCTTCAAGGGAGCTAGGCAATGACCACACAGGGCGTCTTCCGGCGCAAGCCCATCGACCGGATCGCCGAGGACAGGGGCGACGGGCTCACCAGAACGCTGGGCCTGTGGCAGCTCACCGCGATCGGCATCGGCGGCATCATCGGCGCGGGCATCTTCTCGCTCGCCGGTGCCGTCGCGAACAAGACAGCCGGTCCCGCGGTGCTGGTGTCGTTCCTGATCGCCGGTATCGCGAGCGCGGCGGCGGCGTTCTCGTACGCGGAGTTCGCGGGCCTGATCCCCAAGGCCGGCAGCGCCTACACCTACGGCTACGCGGTGCTCGGCGAGATCGTCGGCTGGTTCATCGGCTGGGACCTGCTGCTGGAGTACACCGCGATCGTGGCGGTGGTCGCGATCGGCATCTCCGGCTACTTCACCGAGCTGCTGTCGCTGCTGAACGTCCACCTGCCGCAGTGGATGCTGGGCGCACCGGGCACCGAGGCCGACGGCGTCGCCGCGGGCACGTACAAGGTGAACCTGTTCGCCGTGCTGCTGTGCCTGCTGATCGCGTTCGTGCTGAACCAGGGCATGAAGAACGCCGCGCGCTTCGAGACCACGCTGGTGTACCTCAAGATCGCCGTGGTGGCGCTGGTCGTCGTCGTCGGCGCGTTCCACATCAACACCGACAACTACAACCCGTTCTTCCCGTTCGGCATCTCGGGTGCGCTCACGGGTGCGGCGACGGTGTTCTTCGCGGTGTTCGGCTACGACGCGATGTCCACGGCCGCCGAGGAGTCGAAGGACTCCCAGAAGCACATGCCGAAGGCGATCATCTACTCGCTCGCCGTGTCGATGGTGCTGTACGTGCTGGCCTGCCTCGTGCTCACCGGCATGGTCAACTACAAGGACGTCGACGCGGAGTCCGCGTTCGCCACGGCCTTCGCCGACATCGGCCTGCCCGCCCTGGGCATCATCATCTCCGTCGGTGCGATCCTGGGCATCACGACGGTGCTCTTCACGTTCCTGCTGGGCGCCGCCCGCGTCGGCTACTCGATGAGCCGCGACGGCCTGCTGCCGCAGTGGTTCGCGAAGACGCACCCGGTGAAGCACGTGCCGACGCGCATCACCTGGGTGCTGGGCATCGCCTCCGCGGTCATCGCGGGCTTCCTGCCGATCGCGGAGGCCGCCGAGCTCACCAACATCGGCATCCTGCTGGCGTTCGTCGTCGTCTGCGTCGCCGTGGTCGTGCTGCGCTACAAGCAGCCCGACCTGCCGCGCACGTTCAAGACGCCGGGCATGCCGGTCGTGCCGATCATCGGTGTCGTCTTCTCGATCTGGCTGATCACGTTCCTCACGCCGGAGACCTGGCTGCGGTTCGCGGTCTGGTTCGTGATCGGCCTGGTCGTCTACTTCACCTACTCGAAGCGCAACTCCGTCATGGAGAAGGAGTCCAAGCGGTAACCAGGGAGTCGAGCGTGGCGAGCGGCACCGGGCCGTTCGCCAGCACGAGGTCGTGGAACGCGCGCACGTCGAAGCGGTCGCCCAGCCGGGTGGCCGCTTCCTCGCGCAACCGGAGGATCTCCAGCCGCCCCACCATGTACGCGAGCGCCTGCCCCGGCGTCTCGATGTACCGGTCGACCTCGGACTCGATCTCCGGCGCGGTCATCACGGTGTTCTCGCGCAGGTAGTCCACGGCCTGCCGGCGCGACCACCCGAGGGCGTGCAGGCCGGTGTCGACGACGAGCCGCCCTGCGCGCATCGCGTCGAGCGACAGCATGCCCAGCCGCTGCTCGTCGGACGAGTACAGCCCCATCTCCTCGGCCAGGCGCTCGGTGTAGAGGCCCCAGCCTTCGAGGTAGGCGTCGATGAACGCGAACTTGCGCACGTTGTGCAGGTCGGTCTCGGCGGCGATCGTGATCTGGAAGTGGTGGCCGGGGATGGCCTCGTGGAACGCCGTCACCTCCGAGAGCGTGCGGCTGCGTTCGGTGGCGCCCAACGGGTTCAGGAAGTAGACGCCGGGACGGGAGCCGTCCAGCGCGGCGTCCATGTAGTACGCGAGCGGCGCGACCTCGCGGTCCACCTCGGGGACGAGCCGCACCTCGCAGGGCGCCTTGGGCAGCCGGCCGAACCACCGCGGCGCGACGGCCTCGGCCCGCGCGACGGCCTCGACCGCGCTGGTGACCATGTCGCCCTCGTTGTCCCACAGCAGCTCCGTGCGCAGCCGCGTGAAGATCTCGGTGACGTCCGAGGTGCCCCACACCCGTGCGCCGACCTCCGCGTACTCCTCGCGCAGCCGGGCGATCAGGTCGAGCCCGAGCCGGTGCAGCTCGGCCGGCGTGTAGGCCGTGGTCGTGTAGTCGCGGACCAGCCGGGCGTAGTTCTGCTCGCCCTCCGGCAGCCAGCACAGGCCGGCCTGCGCATCCTCGCGGCCGTCGAGCGACAGCAGCACCTCGCGGAACCGGGCGAACGCCGGCCGCAGGTCCGCGTCCCCCTCCCACGGCTGCCGCGGCGAGGCGAGGAACCGCTCCAGGTGCGCCGCGCCGTTCACGACGTGCCGCCGCAACGGCCTGCGATCGGTGTCGAGCAGCCGGGTGGCCGCCTGGTCGAGGAACCGCGGGATCTGGTCCAGCCGCTTCGAGAAGTCGACCTGGGAGGCCAGCCCGAGCAGGCCGCCGACCGGTGCGCTCAGTCCCGCGGCCACGGTGTGCTCGACCAGCCGGGCGTCGATCTTCGTGATGATCGACTCGGCCTGGTGCCTGATCACGGACCTGGTGACCGGGTCCTCGTCGCTGGTGTCGACGCGGCTCACGATGTCCGCGAGGCGGGCGCGCAGGGCCTGGTGGCCCTCGACGCTGAGGTCGTCGAGCCGGTCGTCCCAGCCGGGCAGGCCGACCATGGTCGCGAACGCGGGCGTCCAGTCCATCATCGCCTGGAACGTCTCATCGGAGAGCGAGGTCACACCGTCCTTCATAGCCGCGCTCACCCCGCTTCGCCAACGAATTGACCGACGAGCTCGCCGAGCGTCGGCAGCGGAACCGGTCCAGTGCCGGCCGTCCGCGAGTGAGGTCACCGGACCGTTCCTAGCCGCGCGCGAACCTCTGCGCCAGCGCGTCGACCGCTTCCCGCAGCTCCGCGTCGAGCCTGCGCACGACCTCGGCGGCCGGTGCGGCCGGCGCGAGCGGGTAGGTGGTGCCCGCCCACAGCGACATGGCCTCCAGCTCACCGGTGGCGCGCACCGGTTTCGTGAGGTGGTGCACGTTCGGGTACGCGGCGGGCGCGTGCGGGGTGTTCTCGACCAGGAACCGGTTGACCAGCCCGCGCGCCAGCCGGCCGCTGAACGCACGGGTCAGCGCCGTCCTGCGGCCGCCCGCGCGCAACGCCTCCCGTTGCGGCGCGGCGGTCCCCGCCTCCGGGCAGCCGAGGAACGCGGTGCCCAGCTGGGCCGCGACCGCACCGGCCGCGAGCACCGCCGCGACGTCGGCGCCGTGCACCAGCCCGCCGGTCGCGATCACCGGCAGGTCGACGGTGCCCCTGACCAGCCGGAGCGCGGCGAGCGTCCCGTACAGCTCGCCACCTCCGGGCGAGACGCCGTCGTCGGTGAACGTGCCGCGGTGCCCGCCCGCGTCCGATCCCTGCACGCACAGCACGTCCGCGCCGATCTGCCGGGCCTGCCGCGCCTCGGCAGGGGTGGTGACCGTGACGACGACGGTCGCCCCTGCCGCCTTCAGCCGCTGCACGTCGTCGACGTCGGGCAGCCCGAACGTGAACGACACCACCGGCACCCGCAGCGCCAGCACCAGTTCGAGCTTCGCCGCGTAGTTGTCGTCGTCCCAGCGCGGCTCGCCCGGCACCGCGCCGAGCTTCCCCGCGAACGCGGTCACCCGGTCCACGTAGGACGAGATGTCGGCGGTCGGCCGGGTGCCCGGCACGAACAGGTTGACCCCGAACGGCGCCCCGGTCAGCTCCCGGGTGCGCGTGACCTTCTCGGCGAGCTGCTCGACGGAGACGTACCCGGCCGCCAGGAACCCGAGCCCGCCCGCGTCGTTCACCGCGGCGACCAGCTCGGGTGTGGAGGCGCCGCCCGCCATGGGTGCGGCGATCACGGGCACGGCCAGCGTCTGGAACATGAGCCCAACCTAGTTGGGCGCGCCCGTGAACGCCCGGCGAAGTGGCTGTGTTCACGGTGGCGCAAGGAAACGCCGTTCACCTCCCGGTCATGCCGGTGGGTGAGACTCGGTCCGTGAAACGCCGCACCCTGCTCAGGGCCGCCGCAGGCTCGGTCGTCCTCTCCGCCGCGCCCGGTGCCGCGTTCGGCGCGACCGGCCGGGGCAGGCGGGTGTACGTGGTCGTGCTCGCCGGTCTGCGGGCGGACGAGGTGGGGACCGCGCTGACGCCGAACCTCGTCGCGCTGCGGGCGGACGGCACGTACTTCCCGCGGGCTCGTTCGCTGCCGGCCGCCGGGAGCACCGCGCACCTCGTCATGATGCTGACCGGGGTGCGGCCCGACCGCAGCGGTGTGCCCGCCGACGTCGTGTTCGACCGGGCGCGCGGTGTGCGGCGGCTGAGCGAGCCGAGGTTCCCGACGGTGCTGGAACGCTTGCCGGAGCTGGGTTTCCGCACGGGCGCGGTGCTGCCGGAGGAGGACCTGCGCCGGGTGGTCGGCACGCGAGCGACGTACGGGTGGGAACCCCGGCCGCCGGTCACGGGGACCGCGCCGGACGCGTTCACCTCGCACGCCCTGCACGCCGTGGTCGACGAGGCAGACCCGGACCTGGTGGTCGTGCAGTTCGGCACCGGAGCCCCGGCCGCTGCCGCGGGGCGGTCGCTGACCGCGCGCACGGCGGACGAGCAGCTCGGCAAGCTGGTGCGGCACCTCAGGGCGACCGGGCGGTGGGAGCGGTCCGTCCTCCTCGTCACCGCGACTCCCGCAGCGGACCGGTCCCCGGTGTCGCCGGAGGAGCACATCCAGACAGATCCGTTGCTGCGCAACAGGGTTGTGGTCGTGCAGAACGACGGCGCCGACCTGCTGTACTGGACCGGCCCCGCCTCGGACCGCGCCCTGGCCGTGCGGCACCTGGAGTCGGTGGTCTCGCGAGTGCCCGGTGTGCGGTCGGCGCACCGGCCGGCCGAGCTGCGCCTCGGACCGGAGGCCGGCGACCTGGTGGTGCACCGGGGACGTGCCGCGGCCGAGCCGGTGCCGCTGCTCGTCGCCGGTGGCGATCCCGTGGTGGGGCGCGGGGTCTCGATGACAGCCGCGTCCACTGTGGATGTCGCACCGACGGTGGGGAGGCTGTTCGGCCTCCCCGAACCGTCGGGCGGGGGTGACGGTCAGTCCGTCATCTGAGGCAGTCCGTCAGCCGGACCGCGCCATCATCTAGGGCAGGGAGTCCAGATGAGGGGCGACCGTGTTGGCGAACTGCCAGTTGTTCGAGGCGTCCCAGTTGATCGACCACGTCATGGCGCCGCGGATCGACGGCCAGGTCGTGCTCGGCTTGAACGTCCCGCAGTTCGTGCCACGCGCGAGGCAGCTGAGGGCGTTGTTGACGTTGGCGGGCGACTGGTACCCGCCACCGGCACCCGACGGCGACGCGGGCAGGCCGAGGCCCACCTGGTCGGCGCGCAGGCCGCTCTGCAGCTGGATGCACGCGAGCGCGGTCAGGAAGTTGACCGTGCCCTGGCTGTGGACCTGCTGGTCGCAGCCGAGCATCGAACCGGAGTTGTAGTACTGCATGTTGACGATGGTCAGGATGTCCTTCGTGGCCAGCGCCAGCTTGAAGTACTCGGCGTTGACGTTCTGCATGTCGATCGTCTGCGGCGCCATGGTGATGACCTTGCCGCCACCGGCGTGGATGCTGCGCAGCGCCTGGCCCATGTACTGGGCGTTGACGCCGTTCTCCAGGTCGATGTCGACGCCGTCGAAGCCGTAGGTGGAGATCAGGCCCTTGACGCTGTTGGCGAAGTTGGTCGCGGCGGTGGAGTTGGCGACGCTGATCGTGCCCTTCTCACCACCGACGGAGATGATCACCTTCTGGCCGCGGGCCTGCACGGTCTTCACGTCGGCGCGGAACTGCGCGTCGGTGTAGCCGCCGAGCTGGCTGCTCAGACCGGGGTCGAGGTTGAACGCGACCTGCCCCTGCACCGCCGTGGCATCGGCGAACGAGACCGCGATGATGTCGTAGGTGGTGGGGACGTCGGACAGCCGCAGAGCGCGCGCACCGTTGTAGAAGTTCTGCCAGTAGCCCGTCAGCACGTGCTTGGGCAGACCGGTGATCGGCGGGTTGCTCGTCGTCGTCGTCGTGGTGGTCGTCGTGGTCGTCGTAGTGGTGGTGGTCGACGTCGTCGTGCTCGTGGACGTCGGCGGAGTGCCGGGGCCGTCGAGGTTGACGTCGTCGGCGTAGTAGGCGGGCTGGCCGTACCAGCCGTGCAGGTAGATCGTCACGCTGGTGGCGCTGCCGGACGTGAAGTCGAGGGTCAGCTGGGAGAAGCCGCTGGAACCGGGCGTCCAGGTGCTCTTCTCCACGCCGCCGGTGACGCCGAGGTAGACGTAGCTGCCCTGCACCCAGGCCGACAGCTTGTAGGCCGTGTTCGGTTGCACCGAAACGGTCTGCTGGCACCGCGCGGTGCTCTGGCCGACGGGTGTGCCCTGCAACGCGTACTGGCCGGTGCGCTTGGTGCCGGACGTGGCGCTGGTGCCCTCGGTGCAGGTCCAGCCGCTCAGGTTGCCCGCCTCGAACCCGTTGTTGGCCGCGAGGTTGGCGGCGGCGGCGTTGCCGTTGATCACCAACACCAGACCGGCACATGCGATGAACGCCGACAGCAGCGCGATCGCCGCTCGTCTGGTTTTGGACATGGTCCACCTCCACACACTCATGCGGCGACCATGTTGTGAGTGGACTAAAAATGGACTAGACCACTGCGGTTGGTCAAGCCCTGGTTTAGCTTGAGGGCGTGTTCACCCTCGAAAACGCGATCGCGATCGCCACCGAGGCCCACGAGGGCCAGGTCGACAAGTCGGGCCTGCCCTACATCGGGCACCCGTTGCGGGTCATGGCCGCCGTGAGCGGCGAGCACGAGCAGATGGCCGCCGTGCTGCACGACGTCGTCGAGGACACCCCGGTGACCGCGGCCGACCTGCTCGCCCGCGGCTGCCCGCCCGAGGTGGTCGACGCAGTCGTGGCGCTGTCGCACCTGCCGGACGAGCCGCAGGAGGACTACCTGCGCCGCGTCGCCGCCAACCCGCTGGCCGTCACGGTGAAGCGCGCGGACATCGGCGACAACCTCTCGCCGGCCCGCGTCGCCCGCCTCGACGCGGCCACGCAGGAGCGGTTGAAGGCCAAGTACGCGCGCGCCCTGGGGTTGCTCGACGAGTACGTGAGCTAGCCGACCTTCTTCATCGGTACAGGTGTCGTGAACTGGGTGTATTATCGAATCGTAACCAAGATTGGAAGGACACGATGACCCGCCACGACCTGTCCGTGAAGTCCCTGCGCTCGAACCTGGCCGTCCGCCGTGACGCCCGGCTGAAGCGCCGGAGCCTGGAGCGGCAGTTGGCCAGCTACACCACCGAGAGCGACCGCCTCGAACTGGACGCCATCCTCTCCCGCCACAGCGCCGAGGAGACGGGCGAGCTCCGTTCGATCATCAACCGCCAGGCGATGGACCGCTTGATCCGCGCCTGACCGGTACCTGTGTGGGCCACCCCCGGCAACGCCGCCGCGGGTGGCCTTTGCGTTTTCAGTACAGGCGCTTCACCGTCAGCACGTTGTCCTTGCGCGACTCCTGCTGACCATCCGGCCCGACGAGCGGCCGTTCGACCACGTCGTCGGTGATGATGATCCAGTTGTCGCCGAGCCGGAGGTGGTCGAGCACGTCCTTGGTCGTCGGGAAGTAGTAGTCGCGGTGCTCGGACCACGACGGCGCCCCGGCGTGCCCACCGACCACCAGCCGCCCGCCCGGCGCGACCGCCTCCGCGGCCCGCTTGAGGATGCTGTTGCGCTCCCCGTCCTCCTCGACCGGCGAGTGCAGGAACTGGGCGCTGACCAGGTCGTACCGGCCCTCGGGGAACGTCTCCTTCAGGTCGTGCCGCTCCACGGAGATCTCGACGCCGGCGTCCTGCGCGTGCCGGAGCGCCCGGTCCAGCGCCACCTGCGACACGTCGACCCCGAGCACCCGCCACCCCCGCTGCGCGAGCCAGACGGCGTCACCGCCCTCAGCGCACCCGAGATCCAGCGCACTGCCCGGCGTGAGGTCCGCGGTCTCGCGCACCAGCAACGGGTTCGGGTTGCCGGACCACACCTGGTCCCGCTCCGAGTAGAAGGCTTCCCAGAACTCCTGCGCAGTCGTCATGCCGTCCACGATGCCCACCGTTGTGCCGGAGCGGCAAACTCCGTTGCCGATCCGGCAACAAACGCGGTCAGAACAGCGTGGCGGGTTCGACCGGTTCGGGTTCGGGCAGCGCGTCGAGCTCGGGCACGAGCGTGCGGACGTCGTCGTGGAACCGGCGGGCGAGCGCGGGCGCGTCGTCGTTGTCGGGGGTGTGCAGGAACACCGTCGGCGACCGGCCCTCCCGCAGCCAGCCGGCGACCACCTCGGCCCACGGCCGCCACCCCTCGACCGTCTCCTCGACCGAGTCGCGGCCCAGGTAGCGGACGATCGGCTGGTCGGTCAGCGCCCGCGTCCGCCGGGGCAACCGCGGTTTGCGGTCCCAGGCCTCGCGCTCGGCGTCGCTGGTCGGCGGGCTCTGGAAGAAGACCTCGGTGTCGAACGGCACCCACTCGGCGTCCACGTCGTCGAGGGCCCCCTCCAGCAGCGACGTCGCACCGGCGTCGGTGAAGAACACGGGGTGGCGCACCTCCACGGCACGCCGCAGGCCGACGGGCAGCCTGCGCAGGAAGCGGCTCAGTGCCTCGACGTCCGCCGGGCCGAACGAGCCGGGCAGCTGGGTCCACAGGACCGCGCGCTCGCCCAGGGGCTCGATGGCGTCGAGGAACGCCCGCATCGGCACCTCGACACCGGCGAGCCGGCGCTCGTGCGTGACGACCTTGGGCAGCTTGACCACGAACCGGAAGTCCGGGTCCGTCTGCCGCGCCCAGGTCTCGACGGTCTTGCGGGCGGGCGTCGCGTAGAACGTGGTGTTGCCCTCGACGGCGTTGCACCAGCCGGCGTAGGCCCGCAGCCGCTCCCCGGCGGGAAGCGACTGCGGCAGGAACCGCCCTGGCCACGCCTTGTGGTTCCACATGGCGCAGCCGACGTGAAGGCGTGCCACGGCTCCTACTTCTTGCCCTTCGGCTCCTCGGTCGACAGCGCGGCGACGAAGGCCTCCTGCGGCACCTCCACGCGCCCCACCATCTTCATGCGCTTCTTGCCTTCCTTCTGCTTCTCCAGCAGCTTGCGCTTGCGGGTGATGTCACCGCCGTAGCACTTGGCCAGGACGTCCTTGCGGATCGCGCGGATCGTCTCGCGGGCGATCACACGGGACCCGATGGCCGCCTGGATCGGCACCTCGAACTGCTGCCGCGGGATGAGCTCGCGCAGCTTCGTGGCCATGCGCGTGCCGTAGCCGTAGGCGTGGTCCTTGTGCACGATCGCGGAGAACGCGTCGACGGCCTCGCCCTGCAGCAGGATGTCGACCTTGACCAGCTCCGACTCGGCCTCGCCCGACTCCTCGTAGTCCAGCGAGGCGTAGCCGCGGGTGCGGGACTTCAGCGAGTCGAAGAAGTCGAAGATGATCTCGCCGAGCGGCATGGTGTAGCGCAGCTCGACGCGGTCCTCCGACAGGTAGTCCATGCCGCCGAGCTGGCCGCGCTTGGCCTGGCACAGCTCCATGATCGCGCCGATGTAGTCCGACGGGGCGATGATCGTGCACTTGGTGACGGGCTCGTACACCTCGGCGCGCTTGCCCTCCGGCCAGTCGGACGGGTTCGTCACGACGTGCTCGGCGCCGTCTTCCATGATCACGCGGTAGACGACGTTCGGTGCCGTGGAGATCAGGTCGAGGCCGTACTCGCGTTCGAGGCGGTCGCGGGTGATCTCCAGGTGCAGCAGGCCGAGGAAGCCGCAGCGGAAGCCGAAGCCCAGTGCCGCGGAGGTCTCCGGTTCGAACGTCAGCGCGGCGTCGTTGAGCTGGAGCTTCTCCAGCGCCTCGCGCAGCTCCGGGTAGTCGGAACCGTCGACCGGGTACAGGCCCGAGTAGACCATCGGGCGAGGCTCGCGGTAGCCGGCCAGCGGCTCGGTGGCGCCCTTGCGCTCGGAGGTGACGGTGTCGCCGACCTTCGACTGGCGCACGTCCTTCACGCCGGTGATCAGGTAGCCGACCTCGCCGACGCCCAGGCCGCGGGACGGCTTCGGCTCCGGCGAGACGATGCCGACCTCGAGGATCTCGTGGGTGGCACCGGTCGACATCATCTTGATGCGCTCGCGCGGCGTGATCTTGCCGTCGACGACGCGGATGTAGGTGACGACGCCGCGGTAGGTGTCGTAGACCGAGTCGAAGATCATCGCGCGGGCCGGTGCGTCCGCCTCGCCCACGGGCGGCGGGACCAGCTTCACGACCTCGTCGAGCAGCGCCTCGACGCCGAGACCGGTCTTCGCGGAGACCCGCAGCACCTCGTCGGGCTCGCAGCCGACGATGTGCGCGATCTCCTTCGCGTACTTGTCCGGGTCCGCGGCGGGCAGGTCGATCTTGTTGAGCACCGGGATGATGGTGAGGTCCTTCTCCATCGCCAGGTACAGGTTCGCGAGCGTCTGCGCCTCGATGCCCTGCGCGGCGTCGACCAGCAGGATCGCGCCCTCGCAGGCCTCCAGCGCACGGGAGACCTCGTAGGTGAAGTCGACGTGGCCCGGCGTGTCGATCATGTGCAGGACGTGGTCCTGCCCGTTGACCTGCCAGGGCAGGCGCACGTTCTGCGCCTTGATGGTGATGCCGCGCTCCCGCTCGATGTCCATGCGGTCGAGGTACTGAGCGCGCATCGCCCGCGCTTCGACCACGCCGGTGAGCTGCAGCATGCGGTCGGCCAGCGTGGACTTGCCGTGGTCGATGTGCGCGATGATGCAGAAGTTCCGGATGAGTTCCGGCGGCGTGAACGTCGTGTCGGCGAACGTGGTCAAGGCGGTCCTCAGCAGGAAATCGGACGGGTGTCCCCTTATGGTCCCATAGAGGCCCACGTGCTCTGCACCACTAGGGTGCGTTCGTGCTGATGAACGGTGAAGACCCCCGCCCGGCCAAGGGCGCGGTCCGCGAGATCTTCGACGCGGCGGAGGCCACCAAGCTCGAGTACGAGCCCTCGGTGGACGGTGACGCGGACCCCGGCGAGGTCGTCTGGGCGTGGGTGCCCTACGAGGAGGACGCGAACCGCGGCAAGGACCGCCCGCTGCTGGTCGTGGGCCGCGCCAAGGGCGAGCTGATCGCGTTGATGCTCTCCTCGAAGGAGCCGCGCGACGACTACCTGGAGCTGGGCTCCGGTGCCTGGGACCGCGACGGCCGCCCGTCCTACCTGCGGCTGGACCGGGTGTTCGCCCTCGACTCCGACGACGACATCCGCCGCGAGGGCGCCGTGCTCGGCCCGGTCGCCTTCGGCCAGGTCGTGGACACCCTGCGCGCACGCCACGGCTGGCGCTGACCCCTGCGGGTGCGGGGGCGCCTGACCACGCGCCCCCGCACCCGCCCGTCACGCCGCGTGCGGCCCCTGGTCGTCGCGCGCGGCCCGCCGGCGCCCCGCGTACTCCCCGAGCTTGCCCAGCGACTGCTCCTCGTCCAGCGCGACCTCGGCCAGCCGGTCGAACACCAGCCTGATCCGCGCGATCGCACCGGGGTCCTGCACGAACACCTGCGCGAGCTCGGTCTCGCTGAACACGACCGGCATCGCCTTCTCGTACTCCCAGAGCACGCAGCCGCTGGACGGCACCACGGCCCGCATCGGCACGACCCGGACGCTGTGCTCCTCGGACAGCAGCCGCGCGCACTGGTCCTCCATCACCCGCCGGCCGCCGACCCGTTGCTGCAACGCGAACTCGTGGATGTAGAACAAGCATTTCGGCGGGTTGTTCCGGCGCAGGACTACTTGCCGGTCCATGCGGTGCTGCACGGCCGCCGCAATTCGGTCGCCGGTCGTGAAACCACCGAGCCGGTGCAGCGCGTCGGCGTATTCGTGGGTCTGCACCAGACTGGGCAGCTTGGTCACCGAATAGCTCGTGATCGACGTCGCCGCGGACTCCCCGATCCTCGCCGTGCGCACGTCCTCCGGCGCGTGCACGACGTACTCGTCGAAGGCGTACCGGTACCGGCGCCGGAAGTCGTCGATGTACTGGATGTCCTTGCCGCACATGGTGAACAGCTGCACGAGGTCGATGTCGGTGGCCCGCACCTTGCCGTGCTCCAGGTTGGACACCTTGCTCGGGTCCCACCCCAGTCGCACGGCCAGCGCCGCCCCGCTCATGCCGGTGCCGGCCTCCCGGACGCGGCGCAGCTCGTCGCCCAGGTCCCTGCTGTACGCGGTAGATGTGAATACAGTCACGCCAAAACGCTATGGCTTGTATTTATTCCATGGTACGGGCCCTTTCGGGTGAAAAGAGCGCCTGGACGACTCCGGTGATGTCGACGGAGTCCATTGCCGTTGCCGCGCCACCGGAACAAATGCACTTCAAGGGTTCCACACCGTTGAACCGCTCGCGCAAGTAGGGTCGGACCGTGGACCGAGTCGCGGGGTCATCGCCTCCACCCACGATCGACCCTTGGCCAGGCCGCCGCACGCGCAGACACGTCATCCTGGGTGCGCGGTTGTTCTCCGGGCTGTGCGCCCAGGACACGAACCGCTCGCGCAGCCGCGGTTCGAGCACGTCGGCGGTGCACTGAGTCGACGCGCCATGCAGCGCCCACGCGACGGTGAGTGCCATCTGCGTGTCGTCGGTGACCAGGGCATGGTGGCCAGCCAGGAAATCCGTCGGCTTGCCGAGCGCGTCCCCGAAAGCCAACCCGTGCAGTGCCGAACCTCGACGTCCTCGCCGGGGTGTCGCAGCTGCAGGCCGCCATGACTCACGGTCATCCCACGGCGCTGGCCGCGTCCGAGCTCACCGCGTACGCGACCCGGCTGCTGGTCGACGGACGCGACCTGGCCGAGGTGCCCGCCGCGTTGCTGGACCGGTGCCGCGAACGGCGCTCGGTCTACCTGGAGCAGTGGCTGGGTTCCCTGTGGCGGACGCCGGGTGCGACGACGCCGGCCGACTTCATCGCGCGCGGCTGGGACGAGTGCGCCGAGGTGCTCGAACGGCTGGTGGCCGCCCTCGCCGAACCCGATGACGGGCAGGACGCGAGCCTGGCCACCGGCGAGGGCTGGATCGCGGAGGAGGCGCTGGCGACCGGACTGTACTGCGCGATCCGGCACGCCGACGACCCGGTGCGGTGCCTGGTGCGGGGCGCGAGGACCAGTGGTGACTCGGACTCGATCGCGGCGTTGGCCGGGGCGTTCGCCGGCGCCGCGCACGGACTCGCCGCGTGGCCGCAGGAGTGGGTCGAGCGCATCGAGTACGCGGATCAGTTGGCAGCGCTCAGCTCCGGCATGGCCGGCTGACCTCGCTCGACGGTCGTGGAACACGAAAAAAAGCCCTGCGGGGAGCGCTTGTGGCGCTCAACCCGCAGGGCAAATTAAGTTCGGCGGCGACCTACTCTCCCACACCGTAACCAGTGCAGTAC
>NZ_JBVJRC010000013.1:0-118351 GCF_055608005.1 Lentzea sp. NPDC036955
CTGCGGATCGCCGGGCCCGTGGAGAAGACGGCCAGCTTGAGGCCCTCGTCGGGCGTCTCGTCGAAGTGCGGCTTGTAGGCCAGCCACGCGAGGACAGCACCGAGGAACGCGCCGAGCATCTCGCCGGCGAAGTAGACGAGCGTCGAGCCGACGCCGACCGGCACACCGGGCGCGAACTCGGCCGCACCGCTGGTGAGGATGCCGACCGTCACGGCGGGGTTGAGGTGCGCCCCCGACTTGTACGCGATGTACACACCGGCGAAGACCGCGAGACCCCACCCGAAGTTGATCAACAGCCAGCCGCCGTCGAACCCCTTCGACTTGGCGAGCAGCACGTTGGCCACCACGCCCGCACCCAGCAACAGCAGGATGCCCGTACCGAGCACCTCGCTGAGGAACACTGTCCCGAGACCCACGCTGGCCTCCCTCTGACCTGGCAGGACGGACCATGTTCGACGCTGCTGCGCTGCCCGCCTTCGCACCGCCGGACCTCGGCGAGCACGAGGACGGGGACGACGCGGAACGGCCGCCGTTGCGCGGCCGCACGACGCCTCCCCCTGGGTTGGCCGACGTGGACTGGGCGGCCCTGGAGGACGCCTACGGCACGGCCGCCGACACGCCGTTGTTCATCGAGGCGATCACGAGCGACGACGACGGCGACCGGAACTTCGGCGTGTACGGCCTCTACTCGGCCACCACGCACCAGGGGTCGGTCTACACGGCGTCCGAGGCCGCGATCCCGTTCCTGGCCGAGCTGCTGCACCAGGACAACGAGCTGGCACCGCTGTTCCTGGCCAGGATCGCGGTCGGCGAGACGCACTTCGTGGCCCGGCCGGACGACGTCGCCAAGGCCACGAGCGAGTACGCGGGGCTGGTCGCGGAGTTCGCCGCCGACGTCGAGGCGATGTGGACCCGCACCGGTGACGACGAGGCGCTGCGGCTGCTGGTGCTGCTGGGCCGGGAGCCGGAGAGGCTGCCCGCCCTGACACCCGACGCGTCCGCGGGACTCTGCCTGGCCCACGGTTTCCTGGCCGCGCGCGACAACGGAGTCACGCCCGGCAGCGCGCGACGCACCGACGCGAGGGTGGACCACGTCGCCGCGGCACGGGATCTGATGACGACCAGCCCGTCGTTGCACGTGCGCGGTGCCGCAGCAGCGTGCCTGGTCTACTCGGGTTTCGCCGACGACGGCACGCGGGCGTTGCTGCACCACCTCGCACAGGGCGAGTACCCGGTGCACGACACGTGGACGGGTGACCTCGGCGAGCTGGCCGCGGCGGCGTGGACCTTCGGCACGGACGACGACGGGCTGCTGACCGCGCCCGAGGGCAGCCGTCCGACGTTGCACGCCCGGCTGCTCGAACGGATGGCGCGCCAGTTCCGCGGCAGCGGGGACGGCTACCGCGCGCTGGCGCCGGAGGAGCTGACCGCGGCCCAGCGCACGACCCTGGAGACCGCGCTCCGCTCCTCACCGCAGACGATCACCGGTGCCGACGTCGACTACCTGTGGGTCGACGTCCCGGGAACGGTCGCCGCGGCGCAGCGGCTGCTCGGCACCGCGACCGGCGAGCTGACCCGGCGCACCTCCCTGGGTCCGCTGTGGTTCGTGCTGGAGGACACCCTGCTCGCCCGCGGCGACCGGGAGTCCGCCCTCACCGCCCTGGCCGAGGTCGATGCGTGGGCCGCGCTCGGCGAGGTGTTCGCCCAGCGCGGGCCGGACAGCACGAACGAGTCGATCAGTCTGACCGTGCGCCACTTCCGCGGCGACCGCCACGACTCCGCCGTCACGCTCGCGCTGTCCTCGGTCTTCGCCGACGCACTCGCCGGCCACCGCCCACGGATGGAGGCGTTCCTGGACGGGTGGCTGCCTCGGGTGTCCGAACTGGACGGTCACGACCTGGCGTTCAACGTCCCCGGTGAACGCATCGGCACTGCACTGGCCGCCCTGGCCCGGTCGGGCGGGTTGCCGGAGCGCTTCCGCCCGATGGTCAAGCCATACCACCGGTTCCCGGAGTACTCCACGGTGCCCCTGCCGTTGCTGGAGGAGCTCGGCTGGGCGGCGTCGGACGACTGACGCACGCCCGTCAGACGGCGGTGGGTGCGCCGGTGACGGTGGCGAGCTGGAACTTGGTCTCGTCCGCGCTGCCGGGCACCGCCGTCATGACGACGATCTTGAGCTCGGTGTCGCCGTCGCCCAGGACGTCGCAGTCGACCTCGACCGGGCCCACCGACGGGTGGTGGATCGTCTTGTGGTCCTCGCGGTGCGCGGCGACCGCCCCGGTGGCCCACAGCCGCGCGAACGTCTCGTTGCCCGCGGTCAGCTCCCGGACGAGCGCGGCCAGGCGGCGGTCCCGCGGGAACCGGCCGGTCGCGCGGCGCAGGTCGGAGACGACGGCGGCGTCGGTGGCGGCGCGGTCCGCCTCGGTCACCGGCCACCGCGCGAGGTGGGCGGGGCCGCCGTCGGCGGCGAACCGGTCGCGGGCGAAGTTGCGCGACCGGGGCGGGGAGAGGGCCGGGTCGCCCAGCAGCGCCGCCCACCCGCGGTTCCACCACACCAGCTGCCAGTCCGCCGCGAAGACGGCGGCGGCCACGTCGCCGAGGCGGGCCAGCACCCGCTGCATCCCCGGCGGGACGTGGTCGGAGATGGTCCCCTCGGCCGGCGGCACGAGCAGGGCCAGCCGGTACAGGTGGTCCCGCTCGGCGGTGGAGAGTTGCAGAGCACGCGCCAGCGATGCCACCACCGACGCGGAGGGGGCCGTGGCCCGCCCCTGTTCCAACCGCACGACGTAGTCGACCGAGACGCCAGCCAGGTCGGCCAGCTCCTCGCGCCGCAGCCCCGCCGCACGCCGCCCGCGCGCCGTGCCGATCCCGGCGGCCGCCGGGGACAGCCGGTCCCGCCAGGTCCGGATCATCGCACCGAGTCCGGTGCCGGAGGTCGTCACGACGTCCATCCTGCTGCCCGCGGCGTCCGTTGTCCGGGTGGGAGGGTGGTACTGCTGTTCCTACCGCCGGGCCGGTCCTGGTCCACGGCCGCGCCGGCGCTCACGATCGTTCTCATGACGATCACCTTCATCACCGGGGCCAACAAGGGTCTCGGCCGCGAGACCGCCCGCCGCCTCGCCGGGCTCGGCCACACCGTCCTGGTCGGTGCCCGCGACCGGGAGCGGGGCGAGGAGGCCGCCGCGGCGCTCGGCGCGCGGTTCGTCCCGATCGACGTGACCGACGACGCGTCAGTGGCCGCTGCGGCCGCCGACGTCTGCGACCACGAGGGCCGCATCGACGTCCTGATCAACAACGCCGGCGTGCACGGCCCCCTCGGAGGGGAGCTGGGCGACCTGACCGCCGCCGACGCCCTCGCCGTCTTCGAGGTCAACGTGCTCGGCGTCGTGCGCACGACGCACGCGTTCCTGCCGCTGCTGCGCCGCTCCGACGACCCGGTCGTCGTCAACGTCAGTAGCGGCATGGGTTCCCTCGCCCTCACCCACGACCCCGGCCGCCCCGAGTCGGGCGTGGTCGCACCGTTCTACGCCGCCTCGAAGGCGGCGCTGACGATGTTGACCACGCAGTACGCCAAGGGCTTGCCGGGCATCCGCGTCAACGCGGCCGACCCCGGCTACACCGCGACGGACCTCAACGGGCACAGCGGCTTCCAGACGGTCACCGAGGGCACGGATGCGATCGTCGCGCTCGCCACCGAGGGCCGCGGGGCGGACACAGGCCGGTTCGTGTCCCGCGAGGGCGAGCTCGCCTGGTCCTGATCAGGGCGTGTGCATGCGGTCGACCTTCACCGTGAGGACGACGCGCTGCTGCTCGCCGCCGCCGAAGCCCGGGTAGGGCCGCCCGAGGTACTTCTGCGACAGCTCGTCGATGTGTTCGCGCGCGCCGTCGGCGGTGATGTCCACGACGCTGCCGCGCAGCGCCCAGTACCGGGAGGGCGCGGCCGGGTCGGCGATGCCGATCGCGATGCGCGGGTCGCGGCGGAGGTTGCGGGTCTTCTGGTGGGTGTCGACCGTGTTGATCAGCACGTGGTCGCCGTCGGTGCCCACCCAGGTCTGGGAGATCTGCGGTGAGCCGTCGGGCATGAGCGTGGTGACGAAGCAGATCGCCTTGGCGTCGAGCACGGCGATCAGGTCGGCGGGCAGTGCCGTCATGGTGAGGGCCTTCATCTCTTCTGGTCGTTGTAGAGGTGGCCGATGAGCGCCTCGTCCGGGGCGTCGCCGGAGAGGTCGGCGTGGCGCAGGCCGGCCAGGGCGATCCGCAGGGAACGGCGCCACAGGCCGGGTGCGCGGGTGCGGGTGGCGTCCATGACGCTGCCGACCATCACGTGCACCGCGGCGAAGTCGGCGGGCGTCGCACCGGCGGGGAGCTGACCCGCGCGGACGGCCCGGTCGACCAGGCCGGCCACCAGCGGGGTCATCCGGTCGTGCGCCCGCTGCACCAGCGCCGTGGCCTGGTCGCGGCCGCGCAGCAGCTCCCCCAGGCCGCGGCTCTGCGCCTCGACCTCCAGCTGCCGTTCGAGGAACCAGGCGAGCCCCGCCAGTGCGTCCTCGTGCTCGGCGGCCTCCTCCGCGAAGCCGACCACCGTGTCGACGTGGTCGCTGAAGAGGGCGTCCAGCAGGTCCTGGCGCTCGGGGAAGCGGCGGTACACCGTGCCCATCCCGGTGCCTGCGGCCCGCGCGATGTCCTCATAGGACACGTCAAGTCCTTGGGTGGCCATCAGCTCGTACGCCGTGCGCAGCAGCAGCTGGCGGTTGCGCTCGGCATCGCGCCGCAAGGGAGGAGGTCCGGTCACGCACCGAACCCTAGACAAGTGGAAGAGAAATTCCAAGTTGAAGATTTCTTCCACTTCTAGGTTACGCTCGTGCCATGGAGCCGTTCCCGATCGCCGTCCCCGAAGCCGACCTGCTGGACCTGCGCGCCCGCCTGACCGCCACCCGGTGGCCCGACCGCGAGACCGTCACCGACGGCAGCCAGGGTCCGCAGCTCGACCGCATCCGCGCCCTGTGCGAGCACTGGGCCACCGGCTACGACTGGCGGCGGGCCGAGCAGGTCCTCAACGACCTCGGCTCGTCCCGCACCACCATCGACGGCGTCGACGTCCACTTCCTGCACGTCCGCTCGGCCGAGCCGGACGCGGTGCCGTTGCTGCTGTGCCACGGCTGGCCCGGTTCGGTCCTGGAGTTCCGGCACCTGGTCGGCCCGCTGACGGACCCGGTCGCCCACGGCGGCGACGCCCGCGACGCGTTCCACGTCGTGATCCCGTCGATGCCGGGCTTCGGGTTCTCCGGCAAACCGACCACGACCGGCTGGACCGCCGCCCGCGTCGCCGACGCGTGGACCACCCTCATGCTGCGGCTGGGTCACGACACCTGGTTCGCGCAGGGCGGCGACTGGGGTGCGGCCGTGGTCGAGCAACTGACCCGCAGGGCACCCGAACGGTGCCGGGGCGTGCACTTCAACCTACCCCTGGTGTTCCCCACCGCCGCCGAACTGGCCGAGGCGACCGAGGAGGAGCAGCGGATGGTGGCCCGCGCCCAGCGCTACCAGGACGAGCTCAGCGCGTACGCCCGCGAACAGGCCACCCGCCCGCAGACGATCGGCTACTCGCTCGCGGACTCACCGGCCGGCCTCGCGGCCTGGATCTACACGCTCTTCCAGGACGTCACCGACAGCGACGGCAACCCCGAGGACGTCATCGACCGCGACGAGATCCTCGACGACATCATGCTCTACTGGCTGCCCAACGCCGCCGCGTCGTCCGCGCGCCTCTACTGGGAGGAGGCCAGGACCGGCGGCGGCGCCCAGGAACCCAACCCCGTGCCCGCCGGGTTCAGCATCTTCCCCGGTGAGGCGGTGCAGGCGTCGCGGCGGTGGGTGGAGCGGCGGTACACGACGGTGCTGCACCACGCCCAGCTGGAGCGCGGCGGCCACTTCGCGGCCCTCGAACAGCCGCGCGTCCTCACCGAGGAGATCCGGACGACGTTCCGGTCGCTGCGCTGACCACGCAGCTCGGCTCGGCAGCTCACCGGGGTTCCCGGTCGTCCACGGAGACCGAGGAGCTCTCGATGGCGTTGCCCGCTCCCCCGCGCCACAGGTTGAACCCGGCTTCGACCGCGACCAGGTACCACTCGTGCGAGATCGGCCGGTCCGCTCCTGGCGAACCCGCTTGACGGAGTGAGCACTCACTCCGCATGCTGGGCGCATGACACCGACATCCGAGGCCCGGCGGCGAGCGCCGGGCATGAGCGCGGAGGACCGCCGCGCCATGATCGTGCACGCCGTGCTGCCGCTGCTGGTCGAGCACGGCACGAACGTCACGAGCAGCCAGATCGCCCGCGCCGCCGGCATCGGCGAGGGCACCGTCTTCCGCGCGTTCAAGGACAAGGACGAGCTGTTCGACGCCTGCACGGCCGAGGCGCTCAAGCCCGACCACGTGCTCGACGCCATCGCCGAGATCCCCCTCGACCAGCCGCTGGAAGACCGCCTCGTCGAGGCGGCAGAAGCGCTCGGCGCGCACCTCGAGCGGATGGGCGCGCTCATGGGGGCGCTGCGCGCGTCCGGCCGCCCCAAGCACCGCGACCACCGCCGCGGGGAGCACGGCGGCAGGAGCCGGCGGCACGAGTCGATGATCGCGATCCGGGAGGCCGTGGTCGAGCTGTTCGTGCCCGACACCGACCGGTTGCGCCTGCCACCCGACCAGCTCGCCGCCCTGTTCCTGACCCTGCTGTTCGGCGGCCGCAGGCTGGCCTCCGACGTCGACGCGCCCACCACGCGCCAGGTGGTCGACTTCTTCCTGCACGGCGCCGTGGAGGCCGCATGATGCCGGGCGGCGTGGAGTTCCTGCTGGGCCGGCGTGGCCGCAGGCGCGCTCCCACGACCGTTCCGGACAGCGGGCTCACCGGACCGGTCGACATCCCCGAACCGACACCGGAGCCACAACCGAAGGACCTGCGCTCCCGCCTCAGGCGGGTCAGGACGTCCGTGGCGGGCACCGTCCGCGGCCTGCCGAAGGTCGCGAAGCTGACGTGGCAGGCCAGCCCGGTCCTGACGGTCGTGCTGACGCTGATCACGCTGCTGTCCGGGCTGCTGCCGACCGCGACCGCCTACATCGCGAAGCTGCTGCTGGACTCCGTCGTCGCGGCGATCCAGCACACCGGCACCACCGGGGACATCGCGAAGGTCGCGGCACTCCAGTTCGGCGTGCTCGCCGCGACCGCGGTCAGCAGCGCGCTGACGTCGATCGCGCAGTCGCTGCTGCAGGAACGCATGACGCTGACCATCCGCCACCGGGTCATGACCCACGCCAGCGACCTGCACCTCGCCTACTTCGAGGGCTCCGCGTCGTACGACATGCTGCGCCAGGCCGCGCAGGAGGCGCCCACCCGGCCGTTGTCGATGATGAACTCCGCGCTGGGGCTGCTGCGGACGCTGATCACGTTCGGCAGCATGATCGCGTTGCTCGTGTCGATCAGCCCCCTGCTGGCGCTGGTCGCGCTGCTGGCGCCGATCCCGGCGTTCATCTCGCAGTCGAGGTACGGATCGCGCGCGTTCTGGCTGACCTTCATGATGTCGCCGATCAAGCGCCGGATGGACTACCTGTCCTCGCTGGTCACGACCGACACCTACGCCAAGGAGACGAAGCTGTTCGGGCTCGGCCCGTACTTCGTCGACCGGTTCCGCCGGCTCGGCACCGTCTCCTACGAGCGGCAGCGCAAGCTCACGGTCAACCGCAACGTCAGCTCGACGTCCTGGGGCCTGCTGAGCACCCTCGCGGGCTCGGCGATCACGCTGTACATCGCGCTGGAAGCGGTCGGCGGCCGGCTCACCCTGGGCGACCTGGCGCTGTACACGGCCGCGGCGGCGTCGGTGCAGGCGTCGGTCTCGGGGCTGTTCACGGCGTTCTCGGGGATGTACGAGAACAACCTCTACCTCGACACGCTGTACCGGTTCCTAGACACCAAGCCGGAGATCACCGCCCCACCGGCTCCGCGGCCGATGCCGTCCACCGTGGAGGGGCACATCGAGTTCGACTCGGTGACCTTCAGCTACCCCGGCGCGGGGGAACCCGCGCTCGACGACGTGAGCTTCGAGATCCGCCCCGGCGAGACGGTGGCGGTGGTCGGCCGCAACGGCGCGGGCAAGTCGACGTTGTTCAAGCTGCTGTGCCGCCTTTACGACCCGACCGGCGGCCGCATCCTGCTCGACGGCGTCGACATCCGCGAGTACGACCCGGTCGAGCTGCGCACCCGCGTCAGCGCGATGTTCCAGGACTACGTGACCTACCAGGGCACCGCCGCGGAGAACATCGGCCTCGGCGACCTCGTCCGGCTCGAAGACCGGCCCCACATCGAGAACTCGGCCCGCCGCGCCGGTGCCGACGAGCGCATCGAACGGCTGCCGCAGGGCTACGACAGCCCCCTCGGCCGCTGGTTCGACCAGGGCGTCAGCCTGTCCGGCGGCGAGTGGCAGAAGATCGCGCTGGCCAGGGCGTTCCAGCGGGAGGCACCGATCCTGGTGCTGGACGAGCCGACTTCCGCACTGGACGCGCAGGCCGAGCACGACCTGTTCGCCCGCCTGCGGGAGCTCTCGCAAGGTCGCACGACCCTCTACATCTCGCACCGGTTCTCCACCGTGCGGCAGGCGGAGCGGATCCTGCTGCTGGAGCACGGGAAGGTCGCCGAGTACGGGACGCACGAGGAGCTGATGGCGGCCGGGGCCGGGTACGCCGAGCTGTTCACGTTGCAGGCCAAGGCGTACCTGGACGAGGTGCCGGGCGCACGCGTCGAATAGCGCGTCCTGTTCGATTCGAACAGGCGAAATCACGTCCTCCAGGCTGCGGAAAATCGAATCGTTCATATTCATGAATCATCCGGACGACCCGCACGACTAGGGCTTCGAGTTCATGACCGTGAATTTTATTGCTCAGCACGCGTTGTTGCGCAATACTCGACAAAAGCGCCGCCAGCTACGCTGACTCCCACCGCCATAGCGATCAGCGTCATTTCGATGAATTCGTCCGATCTTCGAAGACGCAGGAGGACAAATGAAACGACCAGTCGCACGGCGGATCTCCGCTGTCGTGGCCGCGGTGGCCGTCGCGACCTCGACCGGCGCGGTGCTGGTGACGTCACCGGCGTCGGCGGCCGCCGGCACCGCGACCGGCTACGCCTCCCAGAACGGCGGGACCACCGGCGGACAGGGAGGGGCGACGGTCCGGGCCACCACGGGAACCCAGATCCACCAGGCCCTGTGCGGCCGCGCGAGCAGCAGCACGCCGATCGTCATCGAGGTGTCGGGCACGATCAACCACGGCAACACCGCCAAGGTCTCCGGCAGCAGCTGCGAGACCGCCGCCGGCGTGATCGAGCTCAAGCGGATCAGCAACGTCACCATCATCGGCGTCGGCAGCGGAGCCGTCTTCGACCAGCTGGGCATCCACATCCGCGAGTCCCGCAACATCATCATCCGGAACGTGACGGTCAGGAACGTCAAGAAGTCGGGCTCCCCCACCTCGAACGGCGGCGACGCCATCGGGATGGAGAGCAACGTCCGCAACGTCTGGGTCGACCACGTCGACCTCCTGGCCTCGGGTGGCGAGTCGGAGGGCTACGACGGCCTGTTCGACATGAAGAACAACACCCAGTACGTGACCCTGTCCTACAGCACCCTGCGCAACTCCGGTCGCGGCGGTCTGGTCGGGTCCAGCGAGAGCGACCGCTCGAACGGGTTCATCACCTACCACCACAACCTGTACCAGAACATCGACTCCCGGGCGCCTTTGCTGCGCGGCGGCATCGCCCACATGTACAACAACCACTACGTGAGCTTGAACGAGTCCGGCATCAACTCCCGGGCCGGCGCCAAGGCCAAGGTGGACAACAACTACTTCAAGAACTCCCGCGACGTCCTCGGCACCTTCTACACCACGGAGGCCGGTTACTGGCAGGTCAGCGGCAACGTCTTCGACACCGTGACGTGGTCCGCCCCGAGCAGCGACCACAGGCCCGCCGGGCCCGACGTCAAGTCCACGACGACCGTCTCCGTGCCCTACGCCTTCACCCTCGACCAGGCCACCTGCGTTCCGGGTGTCGTGAGCCGCACGGCGGGCTCGGGAACGGGTCTGGCGGAGTCGAACGGCAGCTGCCAGTAGAACTCCGCACGGACTGAGCGAGATCCTGTTCGACGAGGGGAGCCCGTGGCGGCACAGGCCGTCACGGGCTCCCGTGTTCGCAAGACCTTTCCCCGTGGGGAGATCAGCGAACGGTGAGGGTGTACTCCGCGGTTCCGGTCTTGCCCGCGCTGTCCGTCGCCGTGACGGTCACCCTGTAGGTGCCGCGCTGGTACGGGCCCATCAGCGTCATCCGGGTGGTGCCGCCCGGGTTGACGGTCTGCGGGGTGAACATCGGCGCGTTGGGCAGGCCGGCGCCGGTGAGCCGGATGGTGCCCGTGCCACCGGTGACGGTGACCGTCGCGGTGGCGTAGCCGCCTGGCGGGACGCTGCCGGAGTTCGGCGACACCGAGGGCGTGGGGCCGTTCACGGTGCCGCTGCCGACGGTGAGCGTGTACTCGGCGGTCCTGGACTCCGCGGTGCCCTTGGCCGTGACGGTGACCTTGTACGTGCCCGCCGGGGTGGTGGCCGAGGTCGCGAGGGTCAGCTTGGCCACCTCACCGGAGTTGACGGCCGCGGGCTGGAACGTGGCCGTCGTTCCCGCAGGCAGGGCGGACGCGCTCAGCTCCAGCTTCTCCGGGCCCTGGTCGCCTGCCGTGGTGGTGACGCTGGTGGAGACGTGCTTGCCGGGCTCGGCCTTGCCGGAGGACGGCGACAACGCCACCGCGAACCTGCCGGGCTGGGTACCACCGCCGATCTCGCCCTTGGCCCAGTCGCCCATGGAGTTGGTCAGCCGCGCCATGATGCTGTAGCGGTTGCAGCCGCTGGCACCCCACGACGAGACGCCGACGATCACGCCGTCCACGATGAACGGACCGCCGCTGTCACCCGAGCAGTTGGCGGTGCGCCCGTCGTCGTAGCCGGTGCACACCATCAGGTCGCCGTTGACCCTGATGTCGAAGACCTGGCAGCCCGCGGGGTCGTTGACCGGCAGGGTGGTCTTGCGCAGCTCGCCGGACCCGCCGGCCGAGGAGGTCTTGCCGTAGCCCAGGGAGAAGCCGGACCCGCCGGGCCGGGTGAGGGCGCTGTCCCCCGAGCCGGCCACCGCGGCCCACTGGCTCTGCGGGACCGGCAGGTCGTCGGCCGTGGTGACGACGGCGACGTCGTAACCGGTGCGCCAGCCGCCGGAGCCGGTGTAGCCGGGGTGGGTCTTGAACGACTCGACGGCGGTGCGGAACGTCTCGTCGCCAGGGGTGTTCAGGTCGTCGTCGCCGTAGACGTAGCTCTTGGCGCCGGTGGCGTCGACCATGCAGTGCGCCGCGGTGAGGATCTTGCGCTTGCCGACCACCGAGGCGGTGCAGGACTGCCCCTGCGGGCCGTTGCCACCGACGCGCATGCCGGCGATGACGAACGGGTGTTCCTTCACGGTGGTGCGTTCCCCGTTGACGATCAGGGCTCCGGCGCCACCGGGGCGCAGCTGGTCGGTCGGGGTCGCCGCGGTGCTGGTCCCGCCGGCGGGCGTGGCGCCCGCCGCGGTGACGACGGGCATGGTCACCGCGGCCAGTGCCAGGGTGAGTACCGCTGCGAAGCGTGGTGTTCTCATCGTGTTCCTTCGGTGCAGGGGTGTGGTGGAGCCGGAGGGCGTTGTCCGTCCACTTCGGTCAGAACGTGATGGACCAGCCGGTGAGCGTGCCGGTGTCGAACCGGTAGGTGTCGGTCACCAGGAGCCGCCAGGTGCCGTTGGCCTCCTCGCGCGAGGCGTCGACGGTGAAGCTGCGGTGCACGCCGCCGGACTCGCCGACACCACCGGCGCGCTGGAGCGGGTAGGCCGTCCCGCTCGGTCCGACGAGACCGATGGCGAGGTCCCCGGTGTAGCCGTGGTCGATGTCGACCCGGACCGACAGCGCGGCAGAAGCCTTGCCGTCACAGGAGTCCTGGGTCACCGAGGTGCCGACCGCGGTACCCGCGTCGGGGATCGCCACGTCCTCGTCGTTGCTCCTGGCTCCGCACCGGGGCGGGGTGCCGCCGCCGACGTCACCGACGAAGAGCAGCCTGTTGGGCGAGCCGGTCCCGGGATTGCTGACCAGGTCGGGGGTGGCGCTGCGCACCAGCGCATCGCCGACCTGCTGCGGGGTCGCGCCGGGGTGGGCCGACAGGTACAGCGCGGCGGCGCCCGCCACGTGCGGTGAGGCCATCGAGGTGCCGCTGGCGGTGCGGAAGGACCCGGCGTTGTCGCTGGAGTGGATGTTGCCACCCGGAGCGAACAGGTCGACGCAGCGACCGTAGTTCCCGCCGCGCGTGCGGTCCTTGTTGAACCAGCCGACCGTGAGCGCCTCGGGGACGCGGGCCGGGCTGACCCCGCACGCGTCCTCGCCGTTGTTGCCGGCGGAGACCACCACCACGAGCCCCTTGGCCACCATCGCCTTGACCTGCTCGTCACCGACGCCGAGGACGTCCATGCCCAGGCTCAGGTTCACCACGGCGGGCTTCACCGCGTTCTTGGCCACCCACTCCATGGCGCTGACGGTGACCGAGTCCGGGCCGGAGCCCCGGCAGTCAAGCGAGCGCACGGCCACGACCTTGGCCTTCTTCGCCACGCCCACGGTCTTGCCCGCGATCGTCCCGGCCACGTGCGAGCCGTGCCAGTAGCAGTCACTCGCGTCGGCGTCGTTGTCGAGCAGGTCGTAGCCGTGACTCGCCCTGCCCTCGAACTCGGGGTGCTGGACGCTGATCCCGGAGTCGATGACGTAGGCGGTCACGCCCTCGCCCTCGTTGGGGTAGGCGTACTTCTTGTCCAGGGCGGTGGTGCGCTGGTCGACCTGGTCCAGCCCCCACGACGGCGGGTTCGGCTGCTCGCCGGTGGCCCTGCTGGTGCCGTCCTGGTGCACGGACCTGACCGACGGGTCGGCCGCCAGCCGCCGTGCCTGCTGCTCGGACAGGTCGCGGACCGCGAAACCGTTCAGGGTGACCGAGTACGTGTCGGTCACGCGGCCACCGTAGCGCCGGGTGAGCGCCTCGGCCTGGCCCCCGGCAGCCGCGCGGGCCTCGGCCTTGAGCACCACCACGTACTGCCCGGGGTGGTGCCGTTCGGCTTGGGCGACAGCGGCTTCCGGCTGCTGCGCCACGGCTTGGCCCGCCGTGGCCGCCACGGTGGCGGTGGCGACCACGACCGTGACCAGGCTTGCCGCCCACCGCTTTCTGCGCTCTTGCATCTGTTCCTCCATCGCGCGTTTCGAGCGGCCGCTGGCAGGGGCTCGAGACGTCGGGCCGCTCGGCAACCACCATTCGGCCTGGGCGACGGGGTGAACAAGTGTGGCTGGGACCCGTAGGGGTACGGGAAAAGACACGTGGTCGACGGCGTTCTATTTCGCGGGGTTTACCGTGCCCGCTCGACCGACCTAGCCTGGCGGGAGTTCCGCTGCGGGTGGGCCGTCGACAGGAGCGAGCAGGCATGGGACGTGGTGGGGTGCGCCCGCTCTCCGTCCGGTCCGGGTCGGTACCGCTGGTCGGCCGGGACGCGGAGCTGGCCGCCCTGCTCGACGCCGTGCGGCACGCGCCGGCCGTTGTCTTCGTGGAGGGCCAGGCCGGGGTGGGCAAGACGCGGCTGGTGGCCGAGTTCGCCGCGGTCTGGGACGGGGACGCGCGGGTGGTCGTGGGTGCGTGCCAGCCGCTGCCGGAGCCGTTCCCGTACGGGGTGCTCCTGGACTGCCTCAGCCGGTGCGGTGACCGGCTGGCCGATCCCGGTCCCGTCACCGGCGCGCTGCGCGACCACCTGCCCGAGCTCGCCGACCTGCTGCCGCCCGCGCCGCGTCCCCTGCCCGATCCCGCGGCTGAGCGGCACCGGGTCTTCCGCGCGGTGCGGGAGCTGCTCCGCTGCCTGGGGCCGACCGTCCTCGTGCTGGAGGACCTGCACTGGGCGGACGAGGAGACCCGCCGGGTGCTGCGGTTCGTGCTGGGCACCCCGCCGCCGGACCTGTCGGTGGTGGTCACCTACCGCCGCGAGGACCTGCCCACCGCGGCTCCGCTCGGCCAGGTCGTGCACGTCCCGCACGGGCTCGACCTGGTCCTGCGCCCCTTCGACGCGGTGGACGTGCGGACCATGGCCGATGCGCTCGTGGGGGCCGAGATCACCTCGGCGGCGTTCGCCGACGCCGTCCTGCGCGAGACGGCCGGAATTCCGTTCGTGGTGGAGGAAACGGTTCGCGCCCTGCGCGACCCGGTGCGCGATGTGCGCGCGGAAGGCGATCTCGCGCAGGAGGTCGTGGCCGGACTCGACGTGCCGGTCCTCGTGGCGGATGCGGTTCGGGAGCGGCTGGGCGCCCTGTCCGGCGCCGCCCGATCGCTGGCCGAGGCCGCCGCGGTGCTGGGCGTGCCGGAGACCGCGGACGTCCTCTGCGCGGTGGCGGGCGAGACGGCGACGGAGCACCTCGTCGCGCTGGTGGAGTCCGGGGTGTTGGTGGAGGGAACCGCGAACAGGTTCGGCTTCCGGTGCAACACCGCCCGGCGCGCGGTGTGCGCTTCGCTGCCCGGTCCCCGCAGGCGGGAGCTGCACGAACGCGCGGTGGCGGTGCTCTCCGCACTGGACAACGCGCCGGCTGTCCGCCTGGCCGTGCACGCCAAGGCGGCGGGCATGAGGGACGAGTGGCTGCGCTTCGGCGACCTCGCCGCCGAGGAGGTCGAGGACGTGCCCACCGCGGTCGGCCTGCTCTCGGAGGTGCTGGCCGACCCGGGGACCAGCGCGCGGGACGCCAACCGGCTGGCCACCAGGATGTGCGGCTACGCCCTGACCGGACTGCCCGGCGGAGTGGTGACCGCGCGGGTCGAGGCCCTGCTGTCGGACCACCGGCTGGACCCGGACGTCCGGGGCGAGGTGCACCTGTGGTTCGGACTGCTGCTGCAGCGCGAGACCGGGAAGGTGGACCGGGGTGCCGAGGAGATCGCCCGCGCCCTCGACCTGCTCGGCGGGCAACCGGAACGCACCGTGCGCGGCATGGCGGCCGCGGCGGGCCCGTACCTGGGGACGGGGTCCATCACCGAGCACCGCGCCTCGCTCAGCCGGGTGGAGGGGGTCGTCGACCACCTGCCCACCCCGGCCCTGCGCATCGCCGTCCTGGCCACCACGCTCGGCGGGCGGCTCATCGCCGGTGACCCGAGCACCTGGGAGCGCATCGCCCAGCTGCCCTCCCCGGCGGAGGTGCACGATCCCGAAGAGGTTCACCAGTTGGCCAGGGCGCACTGCAACGTGGCGGACGCGTGCTCGTGGATCGGGTACTACTCGCGGGCACGGGAGTTCCTGCGCCACGGGTTCGACCTGGCCGAGCGGGCCGGTGCCTCCTACGTCGTCGGCACCGCCGAGGCCACCGAGTCCCGGCTCGACTGGCTCAGCGGGCGGTGGTCGGGGCTGGGACAGCGGATCGACCACCTGCTCGGCACCTATGCGAACCTGCTGCTCGCCACCGACCTGAACCTCACGCGCGGCTGGCTGGCGACGGCCAGGGGTGAGTGGGTGCGGGCCGAGGAGGCCTTCCTGGCGGCGGGTTCGCACTCAGGCGCCCCGGTCTTCCCGGTGGGCATCTCGGCGGCGGGCGGCATGGCGGGGATGCTGCTCAGCCGGGGCCAGGCCGCCGCGGCGGAGGCGCACGTCGAGCGCGGGGTGGAGATGCTGCGGAGCAAGGACGCGTGGGTGTGGTCGGGCGACGTCCTGCCCCAGGCCGTGGACTGCCTGCTGGCCCTCGGCCGCGTCGACACCGCGCGGCTGCTCGTCGCGGAGACCACCGCCGGCCTGCGAGGTGCCGACGCTCCACTGGCCCAGGCGGCGCTGACCGCGTGCCGGGCGCGACTCGCCTCCGCGGCCGGGGACCGCGCCGAGGCAGATCACCTTTACCGCGAGGCGATCGACCTGCACCGGGAGCTGGGTCTGCCCTACCGGGTCACCCAGCTCGCCGAGCAGGCCGAGGGCGACACTCCCCCGGCCGGCGTGCTCGACGCCCTCGCCCGGTCCTACGAGTCGCTGGGGGCGACGGTCGACGCCGCGCGCTGCCGCCACCGCATCCGCAGCACCGGCGCGACCACCCCGTCCCACCGGGGGCGACGCGGCTACGGCGACGACCTCTCCCCGCGCGAGCAGGACGTAGCCCGCCTCCTGGCGGGCGGCCACACCAACCGGGAGATCGCCCAGGCCCTGTTCCTCTCCCGCCGCACGGTCGAGGAGTACGTCGTCAAGGTCCGCCGCAAGCTCAACGCCCGTTCCCGGCACGACGTCCGGCTCGGCTGAGCACGACGTCACCCGAGCCGGCCGTCGACCAGCCACCGCACGTGGTCGCGGTTGCGCAGGGCACGGCTCCCCGAACGACATCCGCACGTGCATCAATTTCATCGGACGTCAGGAACTCTCGATCGGTTCGGTGCCGGAGGACGATCATTCGGCGGTGGCATGATCCCGCGCATGCGGTTGCCGAAGGCTTTCCACCCGCTCCGGCATCGGCGATTTCGGCGGTTGTGGACCGGGCAGGTGTTCAGCGCACTGGGAAACGGGCTCACACCGGTCGCTTTGACGTTGCTGGTCCTGGGCGGTGACCGGCCGGCCAGCGCGCTGGGCTGGGTGCTCGGTGCGCAGAGCGCAGGGCTGATCCTGTTCGTGGTGGTCGGCGGGATGCTGGGCGACCGGGGCGACCGGGTGCTGCTGATGACGCTCGCCGACGTCGTCCGGCTCGTGGCCGTGTTGGTGCTGGCCACCGTCGGCTCCGGTGCGGCGGTCCCGACGCTGATGGTGATCACGTTCGTGCTCGGGGTCGGCGGCGCCATGTTCGAACCGGCGGCGCGAGCCCTGCTCCCCTCGCTGGTGCCCGACGACGACCTGCAGGCGGCGAACGGGCTCAACGGCGTGACCAACCGGGTGGCGCTGATCATCGGGCCCCCGGTGGGCGCGGCGCTGTTCACCGCCCTCGGCCCGTCGGTCGTGTTCGCGGTGGACGCCGCCACCTTCCTCATCTCGGTGGTCGCTCTGATCGGCCTGCGGACGACCGGCTCCGCGCCGCGCCGGGCCGAGTCCGGCCGGTCGCCCGTCTCGGAGGCGCTGGAGGGGGTTCGGGCGGTCGGGCGGCAGCCGTGGGTGGGTGCGGTCATCCTCCAGGGCGCGGTGCAGGTCCTGCTCGTGCACGCGCCGCTGGCGGTGCTCGCCCCGATCGTGCTGCGTTCCCGCGGGGAGCTGGGGTCCTACGGCTGGCTGCTGTCCCTGCAGGCGGCCGGAGCCGTGGGCGGCGCGCTGATGGCCGGGCGGTGGAAGCCGAAGGAACCCGGAACCGTTGCCCTGCTGGCGATGCTGGGTGCCGGTCCGGTGCTCGTCGGGTTGGCTGCTGGGTTCCCGGTACCGGTGCTCGCGCTGCTGATGGCGGTCTACGGGGCCGGCGGATCGCTGTTCGCGGTGCTGTGGGTCAGCGCCCTGCAACGGCGGGTGCCGGACACCGTGCTGGCGCGGGTGGTGTCGTTGGACTACCTGGGTCAGCTGGGGCTCGAACCGGTCGGGCTGGCACTCACCGCGCCGTTCGCGGCGGTCGCGGGCATCGCGGCGGCGATCTGGGTGAGCATCAGCGCGCTCGTCGCGACCACAGCGCTGCCGTTCGCCGTGCGCGGTGTGCGCACTTTCGGCGCCGACCGTGACGAGAAAGAACTCAGCCGTTGACGGCGAGGGCCGCGTCCCGGTGTCACGTGTAGGTGCCGTGTAGAACGCCTCATTACGTTCGTTCAACGTGCGGAAATCCGCGCTCCAGCTGAACGGACGAAGGATCACGACAATGCGCAAGACAATCATCGCGACGTTGAGCGCGGTCACCCTGATGGCCGCCGCGGCTCCCGGGATCGGCGTCGCCGGCACGAGCGACTACCCGGTCACGCCCTTCCGGATCGAGTACGGCGCGAGCGTCCTCTCCGGTTCCATCACGTGGTACAACCGCAGCGTCTCCATCCCGGGTGAGCTGAGGGCTCGCTCCTCCGAGAAGCAGGGCCGGTTCCGCGGTACGTCCGCGAACTGCGTGACACCTCTCGAGACGCGAACGGCACAACCCGGCGAGAACAGGGGGTTCAACGTCGGGCTCAACTGCGACTACCCGGGTGGACTCACCAACGTCTACGTGGCCCTGTGGGAAGGCGGCACCTACCGCGGTGGCGTGGTCTGCACCAGGCAGGGCTGCGTGGAGGACTGAGCCCGTCGGGCACAGGGCGACGCTCGGAGGAGGTCCGGTCCGCACCTCCGAGGTGCGGACCGGACCTTCCCCATGTCAGCACCGCGGGAACGTCACGCCGGTGAGCCGCTCCGACACCTCCCACAACCGCCGCGCCAGCACCGGGTCGCTGGCCGCCGCCGACCGCCCGACCAGCGCGGGGTGGCCGTGCAGCTCGAACCTCCCGTCCGGACCCACGTAGCTGGCGCCCGGCAGGTCCTGGGTCGCCGCGTACAACGACGGCAGCGCCCCCTGCTCCTCGCTCTGCGCGAGGTACCGCCCGGCCAGGTGCACGACCTTGACGAGGTGCCGGTTGCGGCCCTTCGTCCCCAGGTTGCTCGCCGTGTAACCGGGGTGAGCGGCCAACGCCCTGACGGCCGACCCCGCGTCCCGGCACCGCCGGTCCAGCTCCAGCGTGAACAGCAGGTTCGCGAGCTTCGACCGGCCGTAGGCCTTCACCGGGTTGTAGCCGGACCGGGCGAGGTCGAGGTCGTCCAGGTCGAGCACCCCCGCCCTGTGCGCGCCGGACGCCACCGTGACGACGCGGTCGGTGATCGAGGGCAGCAGCAGGTTCGTCAACGCGAAGTGCCCGAGGTGGTTGGTGCCGAACTGCAGCTCGAACCCGTCCGCCGTGCGGCCTTGCGGGGTCATCGCCACCCCGGCGTTGTTGACGAGGACGTCGATCCCGCCCTGCCACCCCTGCGCGAACGCCCGCACCGACGCCAGGTCGGCCAGGTCCAGCTGACGCACCTCGGTCGTGCCGCGCATGGCCGCCGCCGCCCGCTCCCCCGCGGCGACGTCCCGCACGGCGAGCACCGTGCGCGCCCCCGCCGCCGCGAACGCGGTCGCCGTGCCGCGCCCCACCCCGCTGGCCGCGCCGGTCACCACGACGGTGCGCCCGGTCTGGTCGGGGAGGTCTGCGACGGCCCACCGCTGCTTCGTCATGATCGCCAGTCTAGGCACCGGCTGGGTCGAGCACCGGTGCGAGCGCGGGGGTGCGGCGCCGGGAACCCGGCGCCGCACCCCCTCCACGGCCGAGCGTCCTACTTCTCCCTCAGCAGGTACACGTTGCCGTTGCCGTCCGCGTCACTGTTGAAGATCAGGTCCGTGTCGTTGATGAACGCGGCGTGCGGGTGCACCGACTCCTCGTTCGAAGAGCTCCCGTGCTTGAACATCTTCACGGTGTCGACCTTGTTCGTGCCGGCTTTGATGTAATAGAAGTAGATGTAGGCCGTCGAGTCCTTGTGGCCGTCGCCCTGGATGATCGTCCGCGCGGGGTTCATGGCGTAGTGGTTGCTGCTCTCCCGGGTGTCGTAGCTGAAGAACTCCTGCTTGCGGATGTTGTAGGTCACCACCTGGTCCGGCGTTTCGCCCTGCTTCCGCTGTGCGAAGGCGGCGTCCCGGCCGTTGGACGCCCAGAACGGGTGCGCACCGTGGTCATTCGAATCGGTCAGCATCGTCTTCTTCTTCGTGCCGATGTCCACCAGACCGATCTGGGAGTCGTAGCGCAGGTGGAACAGCAGCGTGTCCCCGTGCACCGGGTTGATCAACACGTGGTCGACCTCCCCGTCGATCTTCTTGACCGTTTGCAGCTCCCCCGATCTCACGTCGACCAGGACGAGCGAGGAGGTTTTCTCCTCCTCGTCGTACAGCGACGCGGCGACCGTCTTGCCGTCCGACGTGAGCGAGGGGATTCCCTTGAAGTCGTACCTGCTCGAGAAGGTGCGGATCTTCTTCTCGCGGTACGGGGCGCGCAGGCTGACGCTGGTCAGCGTCCGGTCGTCGAGGTAGAAGGCCTCCTCGGTCTGCGGCGAGACGTTGGCGTGGTCGCCGTCGATGTCGTCGGAGTCCGTGACCTGCACGAACCTCCCGTTGTCGAGCGACATGAGGTAGAGGTTCTCGTCGCCGTCGCGTTCCGACATGAACAGGACGGAGTTGAGCGACGGGACGTAGGGGTCCACGTCGAGGTACATCTTGTTGTCGAGCTCTTTGTCCCTGGTGAGCTGAACCACCTCGTAGTCGGGGTCCAGGGCCGGGCGGATCTTCCACTCCGACTCGAATCGCGCGCCCTTTCCGAAATCGACCGCGGAACCTTCGGCGAGAGCGGCACAGGAGAAACCCAGCATGCTCACGGAAACGAGAAAAGCCACAGTTGCTTTCACGAGAGGAGACCTTCCAGGCTAGAACGCGAAAGACCGGCCGTTCTCGACTATAGGAATGTGAATCACACTCCACAACGGATTCAATCTCACTCTTTCGAGTGGAGAGAGTGGGATTTTCCCACAGTCGATTTCCCCAATGATCACCGCAACTGCCGCTATTCCTGGTGACCGGAAAAACTACGAGGAACGTCCGGGAGGACCACCCGGTCCCGCAGCGGCCATGATGTGCCGGGTGCGGTCGCGCAGCAGCTGGTGGGTGCGGTCGTGGTGGTTGCGCGGGTGCCAGGCCATGCCGACCGTCACGGGCGGCAGGTCCACCGGGATCGCGAACGTGCGGAGCCCGAGCTTGTCGAGCATCCGGCGGGCCAGCCGGGCGGGCGCGATGCAGACGACGTCGGTCTCCGAGGCGAGGAACAACGCGCTCGCGAACGTCGGCACCACGGCCACCACGCGGCGGCTCAGCCCCAGCTCGGTCAGCTCCTCGTCGACCGGGCCGCGTGCCCGGCCGCGCCGCGACACGACGACGTGGTCGGCGGCGGCGAACCGTTGCGGTGTCACCACTTCCACCTCGGCGAGGGGGTGACCCGGTCGCACGACGCCGATCAGCGGCTCGGCGACGAGCGCTTCGGAGTGGACCTCCGCGTCGCCGGGCCGGATGCTGCCGATCTCCAGGTCGACCAGGCCTTCCCGCAGCGCCGGGGTGTCCTCCAGGTTCTCCGGCCGCAGCCGCAGCGAGATGCCGGGGGCCTGGTCCCGCAGGTCGTCGATGAGCGACGGGATGAACGTCGTGGACAGCATGTCGGTGACCTGCAGGTCGAACGTGCGCACCGCGCTCCGCGGGTCGGCCGTGGCGGACGGGGCGAACAGCGCCCGTGCCCTGGAGGCGATCGCGTGCACCTCACCGCGCAGCTCCACTGCCCGTGGTGTCGGCACGAGGTCACGTCCGGCCCGGACGAGCAGCGGGTCGTCGAAGACGCGGCGCAGGCGGGCCAGGGTGCGGCTCATCGCCGGCGCCGAGGTGTGCAGCCGGGCGGCGGCCTTGGTCACGCTGTTCTCGGCGAGCAGCGCGTCCAGCGCCTCGATCAGTTTCAGGTCGATGTCGCGCACAGCCGATTATCACATTCGAAATGGTTGCTTGCCAGAGTTGCACTGGTGTTAACCCCCGGTCGCTCCTACGGTCGAAGAACGGGAGAGAAACCGTTGGAGGGCAACAACATGACCGGGAAAGCGCCCGTGCTGCGGGCTGTGGTGATCGGCGCCGGGATCGTCGGGTTGACGACGGGCGTCGCCCTGCGCCGGGCCGGGGTCGACGTGGTGGTCTGCGAGCGGGCACCGGAGATCCGCACCGCCGGTGCCGGACTGGGGCTCTGGGCCAACGCACTGGCGGTGTTCGACGGGCTCGGCATCGGCGAGCACGTGCGGGCCATCGGCAAGCCCAGCGAGATGCGCTTCCACGACCCCTCGGGGAGGCTGCTCGACACCCCGGGGTTCGATGCCGAAGACCACCGGTACCTGCTCGTGCACCGCGCGAAGCTGACCGGCCTGCTCGCCGACGCAGTGGGACGCGAGAACATCCGCCTCGGCGCCGGGTTCAGCGCGTTCGAGGAACACAGCGGAGGCGTCACCGTCCGGTTGACCGACGGCAGCACGGAGGAAGCCGAGGTGCTCGTCGGAGCGGACGGGGCGTACTCGGCGGTCCGCGCGCAGCTGGTGCCGGGCACCCCCGCGCAGGAACACCGCGGCCACCACGCCTGGCGCGCGATCGTCCCGGCCGGCGGCGTCGCGGTCGCGGAGAACCGGCTCGTCCTGGGCACCAACGGGTGCAGGGGCGGATACGTCCGCACCCACGACGGCAGCGTGTACTGGCTGGTGAACCAGTTCCAGTCGCCACCGCTCACCGGCACCCCGAGGCACCAGGCGCTGGAACGGGCCCGTCACCTGGAGGACAGCCGCGACGGGGTGCTGACGCGGCTGATCCGCGCGACACCCGAGGAGCTGGTCCTGCACAACCAGGTCGTGCTCGTACCGCCGTTGCCGCACTGGGTCTCGGCACGGGTCGCCCTGGCCGGTGACGCGGCCCACGCGATGTCACCGCACATCACGGCCGGTGCGACGCTGGGCGTCGAGGACGCCGCGCTGCTCGGCGAACTGGTCGGCGCGGCCGACGACGTGCCCTCCGCCTTGGCGGCCTACCAGGCCGACCGCATCCCGCGGTACGCCCGCGTCGCGGAACTGTCCGCCGCCGTCGAGCACTCCGCCACACCACAGGAGTTCGCGCGGCACCACACCGCGTTCAGCCACTGGATGATCACGCCCCAGGCCACCGGGAGCAGCCGGGTGCGGCCGCCTGCCTCGCAGGTGCGCACGTGGTGAAGCAGTCGTTGCGCCACCTCTGATCCGTGCGCAAGGGCCGTCAGCCCTTCCGCAGGAGTCAGCTGTCCGCGAGGAGCTGTGCCGTGCGCTCGATGCAGCGCATCCGGGCGGCTGAGAAGTCGTACGGCATCTTGGTGAGCGCTTCGCCGGCGCTCATCCGCGTTTCCTGCTCGCCCAGGTCGAGGGCGAAGAGCTCCTCCTCGGCGACGTCCAGCCCGGCCGCTTCGACGGCCCGTTCCACGGCCTCGTAATAGGCGAACCGCTGCCGGGCGAGCTCCTCGACCCGCGGGTCTCCGGGATCGACGCCGTCGTCGAGTGCGGCCTCGGCCGCCTCCAGGCGGTCGTCCTCCTCCCGCAGGTCGGGGTGGGTGGCCAGCACGATGACCGTGCTGGCCTGCACCGCGGCGGCCAGCGGGCCGAAGATCCGTTCGGTGACCAGCAGGGCCTCCAGGTCGGAGGGGCGCACCGCACCGGCGGGCAGGTGGCGGAGCCGGTCCGTCACCAGGTCCGACAACAACCCCAGCGGGCTGCCCACGACCCGCAGCCGCTGAACCGCCTCGCGCTGGCGGCGGATCTCCGCCTCCTGCGCGGCCAGGGTCTCCTCCAGGCGCCCCAGGTTCTCCGCGACGTCCCAGGTCCCGTCGAACGCGGCCCGCACGTCGTCGAGCGCGATGCCGGCCTCGGCCATCCTGCGGATCCACAGCAGCCGGATCATGTCGTCGTAGCCGTAGCGGCGGCGGTCGTCCGCACCCCGCTCGGGCTCGGGGAGCAGACCGATCTGGTGGTAGTGGCGGATCGCGCGCGGGGTCGTCCCGGCGAACGCGGCGGCGTCACCGATCTTCACCTGGCGGGGAGGCGTGAAGTGCATCGCAGGCGGAACCTTTCCAGCTGTGGTGACCCGAAGGACATCACATGCCGCTGCGGCAGGTGCAACACGCCGGTCTCGTCGTTCACCCCTGGGAACTCGACTTCCTCCGATTCGGGTTGAACCAACGCGAAAGGGGTATCTGGCGATGACCGTGCGGACGAGGTGACGCACGGGGGCGTTCTTCTCCTGATCTGCGCCAGTCGAGCTTCCAGCGGCCCACCCGCGCGCCCTCCCAGGCGAACGCCGCGGGAGCACCTGAACCCGCACCGTCCGGAGTAGACGAATGTCATCAGCGCCCGACGTACTGACCGAACCGGCCGACCGCCCGCGCGGCAGCGACTTCGCCCGCCTCACCAAGGAGCTCAGGGCAGCCGGGTTGCTGGACCGGCGGCGCGGCTACTACCTGGTGCGGATGGCGGTGAACGCGGTCCTGCTCGGCGGGATCGCCGTGGCCTTCGTGCTGCTGGGCGACTCGTGGTGGCAGGTGCTCACGGCTGTCGCCCTGGCCGCGGCGTCCACGCAGCTCGCGTTCATCGGGCACGACGCGGGTCACCGGCAGATCTTCCGCAGCCACCGGCACAACGACGTCGTGGGGCACCTGCACGGCAGCCTCACCGGGATCAGCTACCAGTGGTGGGTCGCGAAGCACAACCGCCACCACGCCAACCCCAACCACGAGGACCACGACCCCGACATCGAGATCCACGCCCTCGCCTTCAGCCGCGCCCAGGCCAAGGACAAACGCGGCCTGAACGCCTGGATCACCAAACGGCAGGCCTTCCTGTTCTTCCCGCTGCTGCTCGCCGAAGCGGTCGTGCTGCGGATCTCCGGCATCGTCGCCCTGTGCCGCAAGGAGCTGCGCAACCCGTGGCGCGAGACCGCGTTGCAGGTCGTCCCGCTGGCCGCGTACCTCACCGCGGTGTTCCTCGTGCTGCCTCCGCTAAAAGCCGTCGTCTTCATCGCCGTGCACCAAGGACTCATGGGCGTCTACCTCGGGTGCTCGTTCGCGCCCAACCACAAGGGAATGCCGATCATCACCGGTGAACAACGCCTCGACCACCTGCACAAGCAGGTCCTCACCTCCCGCAACGTCACCGGCGGCCGGTGGGTCGACGCCCTGCTCGGCGGGCTGAACCACCAGGTCGAGCACCACCTCTACCCGCACATGCCCCGCCCCAACCTGCGCCACGCGCAACCCGTCGTCGAGGACTTCTGCGCACGCCACGGAATCCCGTACAGCAAGACCACCCTGCGCCGCTCCTACGCCGAGGTGCTCCGGCACCTGCACGGCGCGGGCGCACCTCTGCGCAACACGGCCTGACGAACGAAGACCGGATCGGCGGCGGAGGGTGTACGGTTGGCAGAGAGGTGGCCGCGTTCCGCGCCCAGGACTTCTCCTGTCAAGACCTCTGTCATCAAACGGAAAGAACCACGTGACCCTGCCTTCGGCGAACGACCTGTTCAGCCATCCCGAAAACCACGAGACCCACACCCAGCCCGGCCCGGCCGAGTCCGACCGGCCGTCCTGGACGAACCTGTTCCAGGAACCGGTGCCCGCACAGCGCGTCCCGTCGGAGCACTGAAGCAGCTCAACGGCCCGAGAGCGCGTCCTCCACGCTGGAGCGCACCGTGAACAGCGCGCCCAGACCGACGACGTCGAGCACCCGGAGGACCTGTCGCGGCACAGCGACCAGGACGACGTCGGCCTGAGCGCCGACGGCGAGGTTCCTGGCGGCGATGAACGCCGAGATGCCGCTGGAGTCGCAGAAGCGCAGCCCGGACAGGTCCACGACGAGCAGCTGCCCGCGGGACAGGGAGAGCTCACCCGTGCGGGCGAGAACACCGGGCGAGGTGTGCGCGTCGAGGTCGCCCCGGATGGTGAGGACCACACCGGCCGCCACCGTGCGGACGGTCACCGAGAAGTCGTTCACGCGCGACCACCCTCCCGTGCGGGAACGCTCAACGCCAACAGGGCCGTGTCGTCCTCGACACCGTCGCCCAGGGCGTCCAGCAGCCGGTTCACCGCGGCGATCACGTCCGGCGCGGTCGCCGGTGCCAGGCCGGCGAGGTCGTCCAGCAGGTCCTCCTCGCTGTACCAGCTGTCGGCGCCGGTCCGCGCCTCGGTGAGGCCGTCGGTGTAGAGCAGGATGGCGTCACCCGGCTCCAGGCGGAGCTCCGCGACCACGAAACGGGCCTCGGGCAGCGCGCCGACCAGCTGTCCGCCGCGCAGGTGCAGCAACGACGACGTCCCGTCCGCCCGGAACACCACGGCCGGCGTGTGCCCGCCACCGGCCACCGTCATCACCGCAGCGTCGCCGTCGCGGCGGATGCTGCCGCACACGACCGTGCAGAACCGCGGGTACATGCCCTGGGAAGCCTGGTAGAGCACGGTGTTGAGGTGGTCGAGCACGCTCACGGGGTCCGGGTCGTAGACCGCCGCCCCGCGCAGCGTGTACCGGATCAGCGACGTCACCACGGCCGCGTCCTCGCCCTTGCCGGACACGTCGCCGAGGAAGAACCCCCACGTGTCGCCGGGCAACGGGAACAGGTCGTAGAAGTCGCCGCCGACCTGGTCCAGCGACGCGGGGTGGTAGTAGGCGGCGGCCTGCACACCGGGCACCACCGGCAGGGCCGGGGGCAGCAGGGTCTGCTGCAGGGTCCGCGCGAGCCGCTGCACCCGGTCGCGTTCACGTTCGGCGAGGTCGCGGCCCCTGAGCAGCTCCTCCTCGTACGCGCGCCGGTCCCGCGCGTCGAACACCGTGGTCCGGATGAACCGCGCCCTGCCGCCGGCGTCGGACTTGACGGTCGAGGTCAGCAGCACGGGCAGCCGCGTGCCCCCGGCCGCCCTCAGCTCCAGCGCGACACCACCGAGCTCGCCCCGCAGCTGCAACAACGGCGCGAAGTGCGTCTCGTAGTAGATCCGCCCACCGACGGTGAGCAGGTCGCTGAAGCTGACGCGCCCCACCACCGCGTCCCGCTCACGGCCGAGCCACCGCAGCAGCGTCGCGTTGATCTTCACGATGGTGCCGTCGGGCAACGTGGACACGTACCCGCACGGTGCGTTGTCGTAGAGGTCTTCGAGGCTGTCCTCGTACTCGGTCATCACCGGCCTCCGACGTGAGCCGCGATCGCCGCGGCGGGCACCACCAGCCCGCTGCCGGTCACGACCACGTTGCACCCGCTGACGACGTTCACCCGACGATCCTGCCACTTGCACCGGCGGCGCGCGGGCCTGCTCGCGGGCGTGCCGTGCGACAGTGACGTGATCGTCGTTTGTGATTGGGCGGCGCGGCGCCGGGGTAGCCGAGGTGGGCAACAGAATCGACTTCAGGAGGCTGACGTGATCGGGTTCATCGTCGCCGGACTGATCATCGGCGCGCTCGCCCGACTGATCAAGCCCGGCAAGCAGAACCTCGGAATCGTGGCGACGCTGCTGCTGGGCCTGGTCGGCTCCGTCATCGGCGGCACCATCGCGAACCTGCTCGGCACCGGCGACATCTTCGAGCTCAACGTGCTGGGCTTCATCGTCGCGGTGATCGCCTCGGTGCTGCTCATCGGTGTCGCGGAGGCCATCTCGGGCCGCAGCCGCAGCAGCGTGCGCTGATAGCCGCAACCTCGAACGGCCCCGGCCACCCACGCGGTGACCGGGGCCGTTCGCCGTGCCCACCAAGTGCTGCCGCTTGAGTCAGGGACGGGCCCTCGTGCGGTCGGCGCGCCTGGTCCGCTTCGGTCGTGTCGCCGCCGTGCAGCGCGGGCACATCGCCATCGCGGGAGTGCCTTCCCCGCCGGTGTCGTTGATCCACACCGCGTCGGCCCACAGCACGTGCGAGAACCGGTCGAGCCGCGCGCGGTGCAACGGCACACCGCACAGCGTCTGGTTCTGCCCCGGCCACCAGGCGTGCACGTCACCCGACGGCAACCGGGTGCCGTCCTCGTCGCGCCAGTTGCTCGACGCGGCCACCGCGGGCATGGCGGTCATCAGCAGCCTCCCTCGACGTCGTCCTGCGAACCGCATACCCGGCGCCGCCGCCTTCAACCTGCTGCGGATAGGTCGCCCCTCGCCGGGTACTCGACGCGGCATGATGAAACGCGCGTTGTGGGAGGGCCTGGTCGCGGGGACCGCCGGAGTGCTGGTGATGACGGTGGGCGAGAAGGTGGAACAGCGCCTGACCGGCCGCCCGGACTCCCACGTGCCGGCGCGGGTCCTGCAACGCCTCACGGGCATGCGGGAACGACCCGGCGGCAGGCAGCCGGTGCCGGTCAACCTGGCGATGCACTTCGGCCAGGGCGTGCTGCTGGGCGTCCTGCGCTCGGTCATGGCACACGCCGGCCTGCGCGGACCGTGGTCCTCGGCGAAGTTCACGGTCGTCCGGCTGACCAACGACCAGATCCTCGAGAACGCAACGGGTGTCGGCGCTCCCCCGCCCACCTGGCCTCGCGGCGAACTGGCGGTCGACCTGCTGCACAAGGCCGTCTACGCCTTCGTCACCGGTGTCGTCGCCGACGCGCTGGCCGCCCGTTCCGGCCCAGGCCCCGGACAGCGCCACGCCTCGTTGCGCCCAGGCCGCCACGCCGACGTCGGCCCATTCCCCCGCGGCACCCGGTGACGTTCGTGAGCCGGTCCACCAGGTGTGCCAAGGCTTCCGGGTCACCGACCAGCCGGCGGGACGTGCCCGTCACACCTGGCAGACGGGACACCACCACGCTTCCCGCCCGTGGTCGGTGAGCTCGGCCGGGCGGAACGCGACTGGTGTGCCGCAACGCAGGCACGGACGGCGAGCCCTGCCGTAGACCCAATGCCGGGGCCGCGGCCTACCGGTCGTGTTCTGCGTGGGGTTCTCGCGCACCGCGTGCCGCAACCGCCGCCGGGCATCGGTGAGCAACACCTCCAGGCCGTCCACCGAATCGGCCGCCCGCCACGGATCGACGCCGTGCAGGAACAGCAGCTCCTGCGCCCACATGTTGCCCAGCCCCGCCACCCGGCGCTGGTCGAGCAGCGCCGCGACGATCGCCGCTCCCCCGGCCGCCGCGACCCGCTCCGCACCGGCGGAGAGGCTGTCGGTGCCCAGCAAATCCGGACCCAGGTGCCCCACCACCGCGTGCTCGTCGGACGTCCTCAGCACGGTCAGAACCGGCAGCGCGACTCCCACGAGCGTGCGGCCGTCGTCGAGGCGCAACGCGATCCGCAGATCGGGCATCACCCGCGCGGGCAGCCGTTTGCCCGGCCGCAGCACCGACCAGGAGCCGGTCATCCGCAGGTGCGAGTGGACGGTCAGCCCACCGTCGGTGCGGCACAACAGGTGCTTGCCCCGCGCACGCCAGTCGAGAATGCGTTGCCCGGCCAGGTCGACGGTGGCGAAACGGGGATGCCGGACATCACTGTGGACGATCAACATCCCGGCCGTGGCGGTGTCGAGCCGTGCCGCGATCCGCGCCACGCTGTCGCCCTCCGCCACCACTCCATCATCACCCACCCCCGCTGAACACGCCCGGCAGGCCGAACGGTGCGATCCTGGTGCGATGGCCGAGCCGGAGCACACGCCAGACGGGCACTTCGTCATCATCAACGGGCGGCGCTGGCGGGCCACCGACCCCGACATCCCACCCGAGCCCGCGGCCCGCCTGCGCAGCCTGCTCATGAAGGCCCGCCGTGACATCAGCGCCGCCCACCGCACCGACGACCCCGAGGCGGAGCACGACGCCCGCGCACGGGTCCAGCTCGCCAAGGTCGCCCTCGGCGAGCGCGGCACCCCGTGGTGGGAGCAGACCGCCCTCCAACGCGAGCAGCGCTGGCAGGACGGCCTGGAGGAACTGGAGCGCCGCGACGCCTGAGCACAGCCGGCCCTCCGGTCCGCGGTGAAGTCGTTCGACACCGGGCCCACGCGGTGGGCACACTGCCGAGGTGATCCGCTTCCACTTCCAGCTCACGCCACTGTCCGATGTGGAGCCGTGGGGTGAGCGCCGCCTGCACTGGTTCGCGTTGACCGACGGCCGTTACTGGATCGAGGTGGACGGGCACAAGCTGTTCCACCACCGGTCCTCGCCGGTCGACTACTACGTCGTCCGGCTGTGGGAGGACATCCAGGAAGTACTGCCCTCCGCACTGGAACCGGTGCCCGCGGACCTCGTCGGGCACCTGACCGGAGACGTCTGGCCCGGGGCGGACGAGGAAGCGGCTGTCGACTGGTACAGCGGCCACTTCATGAACACCAGCTACCTGCGTGCCGGGCCCAGCATCCTCTGGTGGCGATCGGTGGCCGACCAGGACACGATCACCGTCGACTGGAGACATCCCGTCGACAGCGGGGTCGACTGCACCGTGCCGAGGCGGGGACGGGTGAGCGTGCCCACCGAGTCGTTCCTGCAGGCGGTGGAGACGTTCGATCGGGAGCTGATGGTCGCGATGGAGCGGCGCATCGCGGAGGTCGAGGCCGGTGGGGTGGCCGCGGACGTCCAGCTCGACCTGGAGCAGCTCCGCCGGGAACACCAGCAGCGTTCGGGAGCGATGGCCGCTGCCCTGCGGCGGACACCCGGCACGGACTGGGCGGCGGTTCGCGAAGGTGTCGCGCGTATCTTTTCGACGGAGTAGCCAATGTTCGGGAAGGGCGCGGTGAACGTGATGTCCCGCTTCGAAGGAAGCGTGTGGGTGGCCCACGGATGCTTCCTCTTCGAGGCCGAAGAGCTGCCCTGAACCGGTCGAGCCGAGGAGATCGAGAACTTCATCGACGATCGCGGCGATGGGCAGGTGCACCTGCTCGCCGGGCGTGAACACGGTGAGGTCCAGGTCGTCGTGGAGGTGCTCGACAGCCGCCCGCCGGGCGACGTGGATGGCTGGACCGCAACGGCCGAGCTGCAGTTCGACTGGAACACACCGCACGTGTACGTGACCGAAGTGGAGCTCGGCCGAACGGAACGCTGGGAGATCCCGCTGCCCTGGAGACGGTTCCACCTCGGGATCAAGTTCCGGGAAGGGGCCGACGAGCAGTGGCACCTCCAGCTGTTCCCAGTCGACCGCCCTGGGTGATCAGGACCATCTCGTCGCGGACGCCAAGAACGCTGATCGCCGCGCCTGGAGCAGCGTCGCCGCGTCGACCCCCGCGGGTCCTCTCCCCCACATCTCCCGGTCCAGCAGCCCGAACTCGGGCTGCATCAGGTTGCTCCAGTGCAAGTCGCCATGCACCGTCTCCCACGCCGAATCCTCGTGGTGACGAGGTCTTGGCCGACGCCGACCCGGTCCGTCGGCGTTGCCGCGACCACGTCGATCGTTCGCCGGAGCTCTGCCCACCACGCGTCGGGCAGGTCGACGCAGTCGCGCAACGCGTCAGTACGAGAGCACGGAGAACCAGGAAGAAGCGTCAACACCTCAGCGCGCTGACGCCGCACCTCTTCCCACTCGTACACGTCGAGGACACGTGGCTTCGCCAGACCGGTCAACACGTTCGAGTCGACGTTCCCCGTCCAGAACGCACCACCGGCCCACCGCACGTCCTCGGACACCACACGCAGCCAGTACGTCTGCTCATCTCGGCGGGCGGGTGCTCCGACTGAGCGGTCGACCCACCCGCGCCGGGGCTCGCCGACGACGATGAGCCCGAAGTGGTCCGCGGCACGCTGGAGGTTGTCGAGCATCCACTCCCGGTATCGGGCGTCCGCCTCGCTCAGGCCGGTGTCCATCGACCGCGTCAGCTCTCGGTGACGTGCCGCAGATATGCCTCCGGCGTGGTCATGTACCGGCGCCAGTGATCGACCAGAGCGAGGTCTTCCCACTTGGTGCGGTGGAACCCGTGGTCGCCGACTTCGATGATGTCAGCGTCCGGCGTGGATGCCAGGATCGGTGAGTGGGTGGCGCAGATGATCTGCGCGCCGGACTTGCCGAGCTGGTGCATCAGCGACACCAGCCGCAGACAGGACTGGAACGACAGGGCGGCTTCGGGCTCGTCCATCAGGTAGAAGCCCGGCTCGCGGAACATCGCGGAGAACACGGTGAGGAACCCTTCGCCGTGGCTCATCTCGCTGGTGTCCTCGTCCCAGTAGCCACGCATGCCGGAGACCGCCTCCATGAACCCGAAGGCGGTCTCCGCGCGCAGGAAGTAGCCCTTGCGCTTCGTGCGGGTCCCGGAACGGTGCCGGACGCCGGCCGCGGTGGTCTCGAAGCGCACCATCTCGCCGAGCTCGGTCTTCGGGCGGTCGTTGCCGTACTTGCGCCCGGCTCGCCCGCCGCGCGCGTCCAAGCCCCAGGCTTCGGCGAACGCCTCGACGAGGGTGGACTTGCCGGAGCCGTTCTCGCCGACGAGGAAGGTCACCGGCTTCTCGAAGGACATGCCCTCCTCAGCCAACTGGGCGACGCATGGTACGTCGAGCGGCCATGCCCGCCGAGAGCCCGTGGGCAGGAGTTCCTCGGGGATGTAGGCGCGACGGGCGAGCATGAAATCGGGTTCCTCCGATCAGTGGTAGTCCGGTGCGCAGGCTCCCGTAGGCGTGCAGTTGCCCGCAGGCCGACACGCCGGGCTGCAGCTCGGCCCGCATTCGATGAATTGCACCATCTGCACGCCGCCGCCGGTACATGCGTATTGCCTGTAGGTCCTCCAATGCGGACATCGCGCAGATTTACTTCGATCGAGCTACAAGCAGCGCTTGACGCGAGCCGACGCTGACCCGAGTTCAGGCCTCCGAACCGGATCGCTCCCCACCCATCCCCAGGATCAACGCCACCGCCTCCTCCGAACACACCCCCGGCGTCAAAACCTCCTGCAGCAACAACCCCCGAATCGCAGCGACGACAACGGTGGCCCTGGTCAACGCCTCCGCAGCACCGGCCCCCTCCCGCTCCGCCAACGACGCCAACGCCCCGGTGAGGTCCCCCAGCGACGAGATGAACTCGCCGTACTCATCCGGCCGGTACGCCGCCAGCCCCACGACGTGGAAGAACCCGCGCGCACGCGACAGCTGCTCCGGACGCATGTACGTCCGCCAGATGGCCCGCACGAGGTCGTCGAACGTCCCCTGCGCCGCGTCCCGGAACAACGCCTCGTTGTCACGGGCCCGCTGCGCCCCGAGCACCGCCGCCAGCACACCCGTGAGCGACCCGAAGTGGTACCGCAGCAACGCATGACTGGTCTCGGTCCGGGCCGCGATCTCGCGCAGCGACGTCTCCGGTGGCGGAAGACCGTCGTCGAACACGTCGAGGAGGCGCGCCAGGAGGCGCTCGCGGGCATCGCCGGTGCTTGACAGGACCACGCCGCTAGTTTATCCATTGGAAAAGAGATTTATCCAGTGGAAAAGAGGGCGGATGGGACGTTTCCAGCTGATGGGCGCCACGGTCGTGGACGGATCAGGCCGCGATCCGACCCAGGGCGCCGTCACCGTCGAGAACGGCCGGATCATCGGCGCCGCCGACGGAGACCGGATCGACGGCGACCGGATCGACGGCGACGGGCTCACGATGACGCCCGGCCTCATCGACGCGCACGTCCACCTGGGGCTGTCGAGCCCGATCCAGCCGCAGTTCTCGTTCCAGATCAGCGCCGCCGAGATCGCCGCGGACATCTTCGCCGCGGCCGGCAAGGCGCTCGACGCCGGCTTCACGACCGTCCGCGACACCGGCGGGATCGACGGCGGGGTTGTCGCCGCGATCGCGAAGGGCAAGGTCAGGGGGCCGCGTGTGCTGTCGTGCGGGCCGGTGCAGTGCCAGACCGGCGGCCACGGCTACTACGGCGCCGAGTGGGAGCCCACCGAGCTGTGGAGCAGCCATCACGTGCCCGGCCTGTGCGCGCTGTCCATGATGGCCGGCAACGCCGACGAGCTGCGGCGCAACGTGCGTGAGGCGTTCCGGCACGGGGCGTCGTTCCTCAAGCTCTGCGTGACCGGCGGGGTGGTGGGCGGCAACGACCGGCTCACCGACACCCAGTTCACCGTCGAGGAGATCGCCGTCGCGGTGCAGGAAGCCGCGGCACGCGGCACCTACGTGACCGTGCACGCCCACAACAACGACGGCATCCGCAACGCGGTCGAGGCAGGAGCGCGCTGTGTCGAGCACGGCACGGATCTCGACGAACAGACGGCGGAGCTGATGGCCGCCCACGGGGTTGCGCTCGTGCCCACGTTCACCGTCGTCGAACGGCTGCTGCACGACCCCACCGCCGCCGGCCTGGGCGAAGCGGTCCGCGAGCGCGTGGCGGGAGCGCGGGAACGGATGGCCAGGGCGCTCGCCGTCGCCAAGGAGGCCGGGGTGCGGGTCGGGCTGGGGTCCGACCTCATCGGCCCGGACCAGGACCGCCGCGGCGAGGAGCTCAGCCTGCGCGCACAGTTCGAGACACCGATGGACGCCCTCGTGGCGGCCACGAAGACCAACGCCGAGATCATCGGCCTGCCCGACGTCGGCGTCATCGCCCCCGGCAAGCAGGCGGACCTCGTGCTGTGGAACGGAAACCCGCTCGAAGACCCGGCCGTCTTCGCCGACCCCGCCAACGCCGTACTCGTCGTCCACAATGGACGTGTTGTGAAGGATCTCCGATGAGCACCATGTGGAACGGCTGCCTCGCCGACACCGACTACTTCGAGCTGCGTTCCAGCAGTGGCCACGACTACGGCGTGTGGGTCACCACGCCGCCGAACCACGACCCCGCCACGGCGCAGCTGCCCGTCGTGTACGTGCTCGACGGCAACTGGGCGGTGGGCCTGACGGCACCGCTCATCGTCACGCAGCAGGACCCCATGCAGCCGATCAAGCCGTACATCCAGGTCAGCATCGGCTACGCGGGCGAGGACGCGCAGCACTGGGCGCGGCTGCGCAACAGGGACCTCGTGCCGCCCGGCGAGCCCGTCGCCCGGGAGTTCCTCGACGCCGTGGAGATGGGGGTCCAGGCGGGTGCGATGACCCGCGAGCAGGCCGACGCCTACGTCGACGAGCTGCGCGACACGAGAGGTGATGCGTTCCTCGGCTTCATCACCGACGAACTGCACCCGCGCGTCGAACGCGACTACGGCACGGCCACGAGCGGTCACGGCCTCTTCGGCTACTCCTACGGCGGACTCTTCAGCCTCTACGCCTGGCTGACCGGCACCACGCTCTTCGAGAGCATCGGGGCCGGCAGCCCCGGCGTCGCCGGTGAGGACAGCCGGATCTTCGCCCGCATCAGGGAACTGGGCGACGACCTGCCCACGGCCGAGCTCCACCTGACGTTCAACGACCGCGAGATCCTCGGCACCGTGCCGATCTACCAGAACCTCACGAAGAACGCGGCCACCGTCCTGCACCACCTCACCGCCCGCGGCGCGGCCGTGACCAGCGAGGTGCTGCGCGAAACGCACGTGACCGGCCTGCAGTCGTCGTTCCTCAGCTACCTCAGGACCTGCCGAGCCGGCGAGGTCAGCAGGTGACCTTGACGACCGCGTTCGGCTGGAACGACACGTGCACGTGGTCCATGTGGTTGGCCGTGGGGCTGCCCCGGTCCTCCATCATCGACCAGCCGCTGCCGTCGTTGTAGCGCTGCCGCCAGATCACGTAGGTGACGCCGAACGCCTTCCGGTTGGCCAGCACGTACTCGGCCAGGGCGTTGCCGGTCGCGTTGTCGACCATGAAGTCCAGCGCCAGGCCGGTGGGGTGGTCGCCGGAGCCGCCGCGGCCGACGGCGCCACCGATGTTGTCGACGCCGAACTTGCCCCCGACGTGGTGGCCCACCTGCGCCACGTGCGGCTTCACGCCGTTCAACGTGGTCGGGCAGGGCGGCGGGGGTGGTGGAGGCGGCGGAGGTGGCGGTGTGGTGGTCAACGGGACCGTCGTGGTCACCGGGGGCACCGTGGTGGTGGTCGGAGCTTCCGAGGACGTCGGCGCGGTGGTCGACGTCGTCGGGGACGTCGAGCTCTGGCCGGCGGAGGTCGCCGGGGCGCCCAGCTGGGCGGCCGCTCCGGTCGGGTCGACCGGCTGGTCGGAACCGCGGACCGTCCAGAAGGTCACGACCAGGCCCGCGGTGAGGGTGGCGGCGACCGCGATGGGCAGCTTCTTGCTGGGTGTCGGCTGAGTTCTATGTCGGCCCGGCATTCGGGAACACCTTGCGTCGGGGACAGGGCATGCTCACACGGGCGGCCACATTACGAAATGAACACGGGAACGTCACAGACGAGTGTTGATCCTCACACTCCCCCTGGTGAACGCCTTGCTACCGAAAGTGAGCCGTGCAGTTGGCAGCCTCGCTCTTCCGTGATGGATTGCTGCCCGATTGGAACGTTCCAGCCTCGCCTGCCCCCGGTAGCGCCAAAACGGATGATCACTTCCTGCAGTCCTCACCGGATGTCGCGGGCAGGCGGGTCACACCGGGGAATGCCGCTCGGTGATCAGTCGAGCCCGAGCCCGGGCAGCTTCACCGCGGCGGTCTGCGCACCCACCGGCTCGTGCCACGCGCGGTACCGGAGGTCGTCCGGACTCGTGATCCCGTAAGACTTGTTCAGCGCCACCACGCACCGCCGCGCCAGCTGCGCGAACTCGGCCGTGAGCGCGGGCCGCCGCAGCGACGACGTCCAGTTGGGCTGTGCGACCCCGGGTTCGACCCACCCGAACCTGCGCAGCAGGAACTCAAGGGCGTCCGCGACGACGTCCGCGCCCGGCGCCTCCGCGTCGAGGCGGTCGGGCTCGGCCGCGAACTGCACGTACCGCTTCGGGTCGTCCGCCGCGTGGATGACGAGGAACACGCGGTCCGTCACGTCGCGCAGCGCGTCGGTGAGCCGTTCGGCGAACAGCTCCCAGGCGTGCGCGATCTGCCACGGCGCCCGAACCGGCGTGAGCTCGGTGATGAACCGCAGCTCCGGGTCGTCGAACGCGACGAGCTTCTCCAGCGGCCCGCGGTGGTCGGCCCTCGCGAAGCCCTCTGCGCCCGCCCGCTGGTCGAGCGTGGTCACCACGTACGCCTGAGGTGTGGTCGTGAGGACCTCGACGGCCAGGCTGCGGTAGGTGCCGGGACGGGCGAGGTCGTAGCAGTCCAGCACGTCATCCGGCCCGAGGTGCTTCACGAAGTAGCGGCGGCCCGTCCTGGTGAACGACTCGTCGACGGCGTGGTCCGACGCGATCCACCACTTGTCGGGCGAGTGCAGCAGCCGGTAGGCGACGTCGCGGTACCGGACGAACCGTCCGGGTGCGGGAAGGCGGTCGTTCACCGGTGTCCGGCCCTCCGGTCGAGCGCGACGCCCTGCGGCGTCTCGAACATCGCGCGCAGCCCCCTCAGGTCGAGCCTGAACGACGTGCTCCCGCCGGACGGGGTGGTCCAGGTGGCGGACGACGTGCCTTTGAAGTCGCACATCGCCGGTGCGCCCCAGCGGGTTTCCCCCTCGCGCACCATCAGGGCGTAGGCGTCACCGAGGAACCGCCTCGACGCGGGGGTGACCTCGCGGATCGTGTCCGCGACGTCGAGCTGGAGGTAGGACAGGTCGCCCCTGGAGCCGATGGTCGACACGTCCGGGGTGGTGAACCCGGAGACCGTGTTCATGAGGTAGGGGACGCCGCCGTCGACCTCGATCGTCCACCCGAACCACTCCTGCACCTGGTCACGCGTGAGCGGCCAGGGTGCGGCCTCCCAGAAGTCCATGAGGTCGCACGCCTCGACGGGCGTCATCGCCTTCCAGCTCACCTTCCGATCTTCGCACGGTCCTCATCGGACGCGACGACCTCACGGTGGATGATGCCCGCCATGACAGCTGTCGACCCCTTCAGCGCGAGCCGCGAGCGGTACCTCGGCCCGCTCCGCGGCGACGGAGGCCTCTGCGTCGGCAACGCCGACGAGTGCGATCACTACACCGAGGACGGCGCCGTCCGGATTCCGTGGCGGGGCCGGCCACGGCCCGAGGACATGGCACGGGTGCACAGCCTGGCCCTGTGCCCGACGGAGGCCCAGCTGCGCAAGGCGGTGCTGCCCGCCTACCTGCCGGACCTGGTGAACCTGGAGTCGCTGACGCTGCCCGCGCCGCTCGTGACGCACCTGACGTCCCCCACGCTGACGTCACTGGTGATCGGCAACGCCGACGGCCAAGCCCCTCCGGTCCCCCTCGCCGCCGACACCGCCCTGCCGGCGCTGCGCGCGCTGATGTGGGTCAGCTCCTACACCACGCCGCGGCTGCCCCAGGTGGTCGACCCGTTGCCGCCACTCAAGTTCCTCCGCACCAACGTGTCCGGTGACCCCGCTGTGCTGCGTCAGCTCGCGGCGCTGCCGTCGCTGCGGCACCTGGAGCTGGTGCACCTGAAGAACACCGACGTCGTCGACCACCTCGTGGCACCGCTGCGCGTGCTGGAGATCGGCGGCACGGGACGCGACTTCCCGGTGGCCCGGCTCGCCGAGATCACCACGCTGGAGTCGTTGCGCCTCAACGGTGTCCGTGCCGAGATCGACTGCACGGTCTTCCCGACGCTGCCGAACCTGGTCCAGCTGACCGTCCTGAACTCGAAGCGGATCGTGAACGTCGAGGCGCTGCTGGACTGCCCGACCCTGGCGAGCGTCACGTTCGTCGACTGCGGCAACCCGTTCAAGAAGGACGGCAAGGCGCTGTTCAGGTCCCATGGCTTCGCCGAGCTGGACATCGACTACTCGTGATCGAAGCCAGCTAAGGTGGCCCGCATGGGCGTTTCCCTCTACTACACGGCTCGCCGCGCGACCCCGCTGACCGACGCCGAAGTCACGGCGGTCGGCCAGGCCGTCGACACCCACAACGCGAACGCGCCGTTCTCCGCGGAAGAAGAGGGGCTGTTCCTCTACGACCAGCTGGAGTCCGGAACGGTCCTCAACGGGTCGACCAAGATGCCCGGCGCGGACGACCGGGCGGTCCCCTCGCTCGTGCACTGGCTGGCCGCGGTCACCGCGCTGCGCCACGCCGTGCCGGACGCGGACTGGACGTTCACCCTCGACGACTACGAGATCGAGTGGGACGACCACACCGGCTACCACCTGCCCGGTCTCACCGACTGATCCTGGAGCTGAACGGCCCAGAACAGGCGCGTGCGGCGAAGGTGAGCACCGCGGCATCAGGGCCCGCCGGTCGCGGGCCCGTGATCGACGGGTCGGGGTGTCAGGCCGGCGGGATGGTGAAGATCAGGCCCTGGCTCATGGTCGAGCGGATGCCCTGGACGTCCGTGGTGACGACCTTCGCCCGGTGCTGCCTGTCGGGGGTCAGCCCGGTCAGCGTGACCTGCTTCTCGGTGACCAAGCCGGTGTGCCCTCCGTCCAGGTACACCTCGTAGCCCAGGGTCGGGTTCCACCAGGAGGAGGCTTCCCAGGCCAGCGTCACGGACGTCGGGGTCGTCGAGACCACCCGCAACCCGCTCGGGCGCGGCGGCCGCTCGAAGACGGCGGGCTGCGACCACACGGTGCCCAGCAGGTCGTTCTGCGCCGGGTCGTGCGAGCAGGACGCGGTGACCGTGCCGACCGGAGTGCCGTCGGCACGCTCGGGGCGCAGTGTCAGTGCCAGGTCGTCCACGTGCAGGTCGTAGTAGCCCGGTGTGGTCAGGAACTGCACCGGGAAGGAGCCCGCGGCCCGCACCGCGGCCCCCTGGGTGGTCGTCAGCCACGTGGGCGCGACGGTGAACGAGGCCCGGGTGGTCCGCGTCCCGTCCGGGCCGGTGATATGCGTGTCCAGCGTCGCTGTGCTGTCGGCGTCCAGGCGCACCCCGCCGGCCATCGTCAGGACCGGGCGCAGCTCGCGCAGGTCCAGGTCCACGTCGATGTAGGCGGGTTCGTGCCTGGCGATGGTGTTCGGGCCCGCGCCGTCGTCGGGCAGACCGCCGACGACCCACGCGGTCATCCGGGCACTCGCCCCGGAGGAGGTCGTGCAGGTGTAGTCCATCCGCACCGCGGTCGTCTGGGCCGACGCCGGGGTTGCGGCTCCCGTCAGCACCCCGACGGCCGCCAGGGCAGATGCCAGCGACAAAGCGGTGATGCGGAGTGGCTTCCCTCTTTTGCGCACCTCTACATCCTCTCCGTGTTCACTCGACCGCGGACAGTGTCCCGCACATCAACGTCGGAACGTGTCGACCATTCAGCCGCAGCAAGGCGGAGGTGATGTTCGAGCAATGCCGAAATGCAGCACGGAGTGGAAGCAGATCGGAAGCAACTCTTGCATTGGACGTGCTTCAACTGTCCTCAATGGACTTGATCCCGCAGTCGTGCCGTCGGCGACGAGGACGTCCTCGTCGCCGACGACCGCGTTTCGGCGGCCTGCGGAGCCGTCCTACCCGTTCGGCACGGAAGGCCGGCTCGGGCTGGTCACAGCGTCAGCGCCTCGTCGAGGTCCTCCTGCGTGCACCAGCCGATGGCGTCGTCCGGGTCGAGCTGCGCGACCTCGCAGAGGACGGCGGGAGGGTCCATCCGCCGCCACGTGCGGCCCCCGCTGTAGCGGGGGTAGATGACGAGGTACCTGCCGTAGTCCTGGAAGCCCCTCACACCGATGACTGCCCACACGCCGTCGGGCGCCGTCGGGTTCTTCTTGAGGTGCTGCTCGGTGACGCCGTACACCGGCTCACGGCACGTGCCCGCCGCCTCGTTGTCGGTGCGGTGGCACACGTAGTCCGCGTTGTTGCCCAGCAACCGCTTGACCTCGTGCGGCAGCAGGTGCTTGGCGTTGACGCGGCGCCGTCCGCCGCCAGGACCCGCCGGGGTGGTCGGGGCCGGCGTGGCCGGGGTCGCGAGCCAGCTCGACAACCAGGCGCTGACGCCTTCGGCGAACACCATCGGCCTGCTGGCGTCGACCCATGACCGGAACTCGTCGAACGCGTACGGGGGCAACACCGGGAACTGCTGGCGGATCAGCACGATCGGCTGGTACCGGCGCGCCGTGAGCCACACGCTGTCGAACACGGTCCGGCGCACCGCGAGGCGGCTCGCGGCCGGGATGAGGGCGGTCATGCCTCGCTCCAACCGGGCTTGGCCATCGCGGCGAAGGCCTCGTCGACGTCGGCGGCGACCCACGCCGCCAGGTCTTCCTTGCTGACGCCCTTCAGGTCGGGGTCAGCGGCGAGCGCGGCCTTGAGGTCCTTCTCCAGGTTGGCGAGCACCGCCTTGGTGAACTCCGCCTTCGACGGCAGCACGGCCCGGAACGCCTCGCGCTCCTTGGTCTCCGCGGCAGTCGGCTGTTTGACTGCACTTGCCTTGGTGGCCTCGACCTTCGCGGTCGTGGCCACCGGTTCCTTCAGCTCCATCGGGCATCCCTCGATCGGCGGACGGAGTGTCAACCGGCAGTCGTCCCGGTAGTCGACGTCGTTACCCGACTGAGGGAATCCCACCCGTTCAGCTCAGGTGGTGCGCGAATGGCGCAGCGGTTCAACGGGCTGAAACCCGCCGGGGATCGCGGAGACGCTGCTGGAGGTGGCCGGCGTGCTCGATCCCAACGGCCGCCGAACAGCGGATTTGCCTTGGCTGCATCCCGTGTTGGATTCACCCAGAACCGGGGAGGTGACGGCGTGGCGGTTTCGCGGCGGGAAGTGTTGCGCTGGACGGGAGCGGCGGCTGCGGCGGTCCTCGGCGATGGGGCAGTCGCGAACGCACGCCCCCCGCGCTGGGCTCGGCTGCGCGCTCACCTGGACGGTGAGCTGCTGCTGCCCGGTGACGACGGTTACAACACCGCGCGGCTGCCGTTCAACTCGCTGTTCGACCACCACCGGCCGGCCGCGATCGCCCGGTGCGTGCGTCCGCAGGACGTGCAGCACTGCCTGGAGGAAGCACGCCGATCCGGTGTCCGGGTGGCCGCCCGCGGCGGTGGGCACAGCTATGCCGCCTATTCCACCCCGCACAACGGCCTGGTGGTCGACCTCGCGCCGATGGCCGGGGTCGAGGTGCGGCCCGACGGCACCGCGGTGGTGGGCGCGGGAGCTCGCCTCGGCCAGGTCTACTCGGCGCTCACGGCCGCCGGCCGGTGCCTGCCACTGGGCAACTGCCAGTCCGTCGGCATCGCGGGGTTCACCCTCGGCGGTGGCCTCGGCTGGACGCAGCGCACCTACGGCCTCGTGTGCGACAGACTGCGTGCCGCCACGACGGTCACGGTGGACAGCCGGGTGGTCACCGCGTCGGAGGACCGCGAATCCGACCTGTTCTGGGCGTTGCGCGGCGGTGGCGGCGGCAACTTCGGGGTCGTCACCTCGTTCGAGTTCGCCACCGCGCCGATGCCGGAGGTGCTGACCGTGTTCCGCGTCCGGTTCCCTGCCGGGTCGGCGGCGGACGTGCTCGGCGGCTGGCAGCCTTGGAGCGTGGTGCTGCCCGAGGAGGTCTCCACCTCTTGCGTGGTCATGCCGAATGGCGCGGTGGACGTGTCCGGCTGCGGGATCGGGCGCGAGGGTGTGGTGCTCGCGGAGCTCGCCCGTCTGCTCGACGCGGTCGGCGTCAACGCGCCGGTCGAGCACGGCGAGGTCGACTACCCGACCGCGACGGCGATCATGACCGGTGGTCAGCCGACCCGCAACGCGTTCCGTGCGTCGTCGCGGATCGTGGACAGGTGGCACGCCCCTTCGGCGGTGGCGGACGCGGTGCGCGGCATGGACAGCGCGCTGCTCGTCCTGGGTGCGCTCGGCGGGGCGATCGACCGGCGGACGCCGACGGACACGGCTTATCCGCACCGCGGCGCACCGACGTCCGTCGAAGCCTTCGGCTCCGTCGGCAGCCTGCCGCCCGACCAGGTCACGCGTGAGGTGGACCAGGCGCAGAAGGCGTTGGCTGACCTGATCGGCACCGGCACGTACATCAACTACCTCGACCCGTTGCAGGAGGACTGGGCGCAGACGTCGTACCGGCACAACCTGCGCCGGCTGCGTGCCGTGGCCCGCCGCTACGACCCGGACCACGTGCTGCGATTCCCCCAGTCGGTGCGCTGAGCCCAGGTCAGCTTCGACACCGGCGAACTGCTCCCGGTCATGTGGTGTGCCTACAGCGAGTAGCTGTTCTCGATGCTGCGTTCACCGGATCGTGTTCTGGTGTGCGGCGCGTACTAGGAGTGAGGTAGTGATCACTCAGCAGTGAAGGAGTCCTGTGATGGACACAGCCGCGTTCGAGGCCCTGAAGTTCCAGGGTGACCCCTTGGCCGATGCGGTGATCGCCGACCTGGTCGCCACGAACCGCGTCGGCGTGGTCAACGAGGTGCTGGAGCACTTCCGTGCCAATGACCAGCCCATCCCCGAGCAGCTGCCCGAGCAGGTGCGGGAGTTCCTCATCGCGACGGACAACCCGCCGGAGTGGGTGGAGGCCGACCGGGTGGCGCGGGCCTATGACTTCTTCGTCGACGACGGCGTGCACGTCGCCTCCGTGCTGACGTTCGGCGCGATGGTCAACTGCTACGCCCACGCCCGCGCGTCCCGGGCGCTCACCCTGACCCACGGCCTGAACCAGCCCCACCGGCGGCTGTCGGAGACCTCCCAGTTCGTCATGGACATGATGGGCCGTGACGCGTTCGGCTCTGGCGGGTCGTTCGTGCCCACCATCCAGAAGACGCGTCTCATCCACGCCGCCGTGCGCCACTTCCTCACCGCTTCCGGCCGCTGGGACGTCGCCGCCGACGGCGTTCCGGTGTGCCAGCAGGACATGGTCGGCGCCTTGCTCATCTTCTCCGTCCAGGTGATCGAGGGCATGCGCCGCATGGGCATTTCCGTCACCGAGCAGGAGGCGCAGGACTACTACTACGTGTGGCGTGCCGCGGGCGCCATGCTCGGGATTCCCGCCGAGGCCGTGCCGGAGTCCATCGAGGACGCCCGCGAGCTGAGCGCCGCACTGGTCGAGTCCGTCTACGGGCCGTCGCCGGAGGGCGTGGTGCTCACCCGGCACCTGCTCGACCTCTACGAGAAGCTGTTCCCCGGAAAGATCTTCGACGGCATCGTCGCCGCCATGATCCGCCAGGTCGTCAACCCCGAGGTCGCCGACTGGATGGAGGTGCCGAAGTCCCGCGGCTGGGCCGGTGTCGTGCGCGCGGGTACCCGCCTGGTGCGGGCGCTGGAGCGCGCCGAGGACAACAGCGCCCTGGCCACCACCATCCTCGACCGCGCCGGCGCCATCCTCCTCGGGGGTAGCGTCCGCAACCTCACCAACGGCCAGTCCACCACCCTCACCATCCCCGCGGACCTGCGTGAGCGGTGGGAAGCCGATGGCCGGTCGCCTGTGCCCACCGCGGCGGACCGGGCATGACAAGGCGCTGACCGGTAGACCCGCCACGTCGTGCGCGGGTTCGGTCGGCACAGGCTCCTGGCACTCCGGCAGGTCGGGCCGCACTCTCGCCGCCGGCTCATCGTGGAGGATTGCGGTCATGGCTCATCCGGACGAGTTGGCGGCGCTGGACCTGTACTCGGTCTGGTCAACGGCGCGGGACTTGGAGGGGGTGTTCGACCCGTTCTCCTTCGAGCAGCGGATGGCCGCCTACCGGATGATGATCGACAACACCAACGCGGGCGGCCGGTTCGGCGCCGACAACCGGCACAACCCGTTGTGGGGGTTGATGTTCCAGCACCAATGGCAGTTCCGCACCGACCGGCTCGGCGCCGGCACCCGGCAGAACGGGCGGATCGACCCGGACTCGCCGTGGGGTTATGGCAACTACACGCTGAGCGTCATCCCGTGGCTGGGCGCCGCAGCCGCCGGAGTGGTGCCGGACCTGCCGGTCGCCGACCCGCCGGCCCGCTCCCGGTTCCGGTACGTGACAGGCCGAACCGTCCCGGAAGAGCTCGCCCCGGCGGTGCAGGACTGGCACGCCTACTTCTCCCTCGTGAGCCGGGGTGACCTGACCGACCCCGAACCGGCACGCCTGGCCCTGTGGAAGGCGCACAAGACATCCCTGGACGTGGTGGTCGACGTGCTCGCCGACGTCGACACCGCTCCATGGCCCGACCTGGAGATCAGCTTCCTGCGCGGCTGGTGCCGGATGGTCGACTACCTGTGGGCAGCAGCCTGGCCCACCGACTTCACCTTCATGACCGCCCACGGCCTCGACGTGCTGCCCGAATCCCTGCTCGCCACCCCCGAGGACGTGGATGCGTTGCCGCCCAAAACGCGCGGCAACGTCGTGAACATCCTCAGTCTCGCGACCACCTCGAAGTGGCGCTACAACCTCAACCTGCTGTTGTGGAAGCGAGTCATGCGCACCCGCGAAGCCCGTGACCGGGTGCTGCCCCTGCTCGACGCGGTGTTCAACCCCAAGCCGGACAACGTCGCCGAGCGCCGCGCGATGCTCGGTTACCTGCTGCGCCCCTGACCGCAGCACCAGCACGCCGGAGTCGGCGGGTGTCGGCCGTCGAAGCGCGGGTGCGGGCGGGACTGAACCCGCGCCGGATCGGATGTCGACCTGTGCCGCTCGACAAGTCGTCACGGCAGCACGCCAGCGCATCTCCCCCTCAGGTTGCCGCCAAGCTTGACGATCAAGCCAATGGCATAGGTGGTCAACCGGTGCGTGACCGCAGTGGTGGGCAGGTCGGCCGCGGCCCTCGAGAACGGGTGTCCTCAAGGGCCGCGGTTCCTGGAGGGAAGAGATCAGCCGAAGTCGACGTCACTGCACAGGAAGTACTTCTGGTCCATGTGCGAGGCCTTCCAGATCGTGACGACGACGTGGCGCCCGGTGTAGCCGGAGGTGTTCACCTCGGTCCTGTAGTCGAGCTGGCCCGGATACCTGCCGGTCTGCTTGACGAAGTCGAGGTTGTTCCAGCTGATCGTCGACGTGGCCGGGTCGAAGCCCTGCTTGGTGACGTAGATCTTCAGGTAGTCGGCGCCGTGCCGGGCGACGTCCTGGACGTGGACGGTGAACGTGCTGTCGACCTTGGTCATCCGCCACGGTCCCGGGTTGTCCATCGGGCCGTACCGGCCCATCTCCGCGCGACCGGCGCTGCAGATCTGGCCGTTGGGAACGACGCGCTCGAGGTCCTCGCCCAGGTTGTTGGCGTACAGGGCGTTCCAGTTGTACATCGCGTCCGGGCTCTGGTGCCACGCGATGTGGCACATGGGGTCTTGCTCCTGCATGCCCGGAGCGTCGGGGCCGGACCAGCGGGTGGCGCAGCCGTAGTTGCGGGTCGGCGGGTCGATGACCGTGCCGTGTGCCGAGGCGCGGGTCGGCTGGAAGGTCATGAGCGAGGCGACGACGGACAGCAGCACGGCGATGTGCAGGGCTGTCCGGCGTCGGGGCGCCGAAAGGGTGACGTGCATGGGTCAGTCCTCCGTGTAGTCGATGTGTGTTGCTCCCACCGGGGCGTGTGCTGTGGCGATCACCTCCCTTGGCGTGCGCCGGTCTGCGGGCGCGCGAGCAGCTCGGACAGCGCCCACCGGCCGGGGCCCAGAACCGCGAGGAGCAGGAACGCCCAGCTGAACAGCGCGGCCGGCTCGCCGCCGTTCTCGATCGGGAACAGGCCGTGGGGCTGGTGCGCGGTGAAGTAGGCGTAGGCCATGGAGCCGGAGCACACGACCGCGGCAGCGCGGGTGACCAGCCCGAGCAGCACCAGTGCGCCGCCCACGAGCTGGATGACCGCGGCCCACCAGCTCGGCCAGTGCGCGAAGCCGGGTGTCCGGCCTCCGTGCGGTCCACCCAGCACGCCGAAGAGAGTGGCCGCGCCGTGACAGGCGAAGAGCAGCCCCACGACGAACCTGAACAGACTCAGTGCCAGCTGCCGGTGGTCGGCCGTCAGTTCCACGGTGGTTCCCTTCTGCGGTGAGCGCCGTCGCGGGAAGGTGCGAACGGCTGGTGAGCAGGCGGCAGGGCCGCCCACGGTGGCGTCGTGCACGGTTGTCCGTGACGACGCCACCGCTCTTGCGGAGCGGGGTCGCAGGCCGCCACCGACGACCCCGCTCACCCCTGCGCGGTTCGGGCCCGGCAGGGTGTCCTCGTTGCTTCAGGCAGGTGTGCCGGACTGCAACCACGAGCTGGCTCGCGTGCGATCACCACGAACCGGTAGGCCCTCACGCCAGCGGGTCGCACGTGCCACCTCGTCGTGGTCTATTTCCGTGCGCCGATCAAAGGTTCGGACGGTTGTGGTTGAGCCGCGGACATGAGCACCAGGCACGCGGTGATCAAGACGAGGTTCTTGACCACGAACTCGCCTTCGGTGGTGAGCAGCAACGGGTTGCCCGCCTGGAACGCCGCCTGCGGCTGGACGACCAGCACCAGGAACGTGCCGAGCAGGTGGGCCAGCGCCACTCCCGCGACCCACCGCAGCCGGCGGCCGAGCCACAGGGCCGCGCCGAGCACGATCTCCGCCGATCCCAGTGAGAACAGCAGCAGGTCGCGGTCCAGCCAGGGCACGGTGCGGGCGACCAGGTCGGCGACCGGTGTCACGTCGGCGACCTTGAGCGCGCCGAACCACACGAACACCAGGCCGAGCGAGCCGCGCAGCAGCGTCACCGCGCGGGTGATCACGGCGCACCGCAGGTGCTGGTGTCGGCGGGGTCGACGCGCCATTGCCCCTCGCGGGAGCGCAGCCAGTGCTCGCCGGTGCGCTGGCCGCGCCGCCAGGAGACCCGGACGACGTCGGGCCCGTCGGCCACGACACCGAGCACCTCGTGGGGAACTCCGAGCTCGCAGTGCGCGAGCCGGTCGACGAACACGTCACGGGGATCGCGCTGCTGTGCTTCGGCGGTCCACATGTCCCAGGCCTTGGCCGGGTCGCCGCCCGAGAGCAAGCCGAGGTAGGTGGTGGCGACCCCGCGCAGCAGCGCGACGTCCTGCGCCGTCATCGCGTGGTGCTGGTGGTGGTGTGAGTGGTCGGGTCCGCCGGGCGCGCATCCGGCAGCGGCCGCGACGGTCAGGGCAAGGCAGACAAGGGTTCTCATGTGGATCCTCCCGGGGTGGCCGGGCAGCGGCCCCGCACCGTTGCGGGACCGCTCCCCCGCCTGGCGTCAGTTGCCCAGGCGCTTGGTGCCGTACTGGGAGATCCAGTCGTTGCCGCCGACGTTCATGTCCGCCAGCACCTCGACGGAGTCACGCGTCGCCTCCAGGCTCATGGAGCCCTGGTCGGAGCCGGCCAGCTCGTAGGTCCACGTCTGCCCGACCGGGATGGTGCGGTCGGCCAGCGGCACGTCGTGGAAGCCGAACCGGATGATGTAGTGCGACTCGCCGTTGCCGCGGGGAACCTCGACGTAGTCCTGCTGCGGGTGTCCGTACTGGATGGACGCCCGGTAGTGGTGGTCGACGGAGCCCGAGGGAGCGCGGAACTTCAGCACCAGGCAGTCGGTGTGCACGGGCGCGTTGCCGGTGTTGGTGAAGATCAGCTTGCGGCTGCCGTAGGAGGTGCCGCCTTCGAGCTGCACCTTGACCGACAGGCCGACGTTGCTCGTGAAGGCGGTGTTGAGCGGCTCGTCCAGGACCGGGTTGCGGCTCGGTACGGCGTAGTCCGTGCCGCGGCGGCACCGCTCCAGGGGTGAGCCGTCCACGGAGGAGGGACCATCCGGGTACTGCTGACCGTGGGCCGCCGGTCCCGCGCTCACAGGCGAGGTGACGGCGACGACGTTCGCGCTCGCGGACAGCGAGGACACGACGAACGCCGCGGACAACGCGAGGCCGGCGGCCCCGGTTGCGGACAACGCCGTCTTGGCCGACTTCTTCATGGGTGTGCCTCCGTCAGAATCGGAAGGAAACACCCGGGGGAAATGTGTCCCGCCGGGGCCGAAACACCGTGGCGGCGGCTTCTTCAGGTTAGTTAAACGATCTTTTTGCTGTCAACATCGAATATGAAACTGCCCGATCAGTCCACTATCGATGTTCTTTTCTGAGCTTTACGAGGGAAGCGTTGTTCCAGGCACGCTCACTCGGCGATCCTCCAATCAGGGACGGATCGCTTGTCGAGTGTGCGGAACAGGGCGGTGGCCACCGGACTGGTGTGCCGGCGACCACCGTGCGGATCGTCAGGTGGTGAGAGTCCATTTCTGGCTGTTCCAGGTGCCGCAGTCCCAGAGGTGCAGGCGGGCGCCGTTGGCCGTGCTCTGGCCCTCGACGTCGAGGCAGCGACCGGACTTGAGGTTCTTCAGCGTGCCGCCTGACTGGAAGGCCCACTTCTGGCTGTCCCAGGTGCCGCAGTCCCACAGGTGGGCCTTGGTGCCGTTGGCGGTGGCGCCGCCTTCGACGTCCAGGCACTTGCCGCCGGACTTCAGCTGCTGCCCCTCGATCACCCAGGCCATGGTTAGCGTGTCAACGCAGGTCCACTGCTGGATGGCGGTGCCGTTCGCGGTACCTCCGCCCGCGCGGTCGATGCACTGGGCGGTCGCTCCGTTGACGATCCTGCCGCCGGTGGCCGGATCCGGGCCCGGGTTGTTGCCGCCGGGGCCCCAGGCGTTCCAGTTGTCCCAGGTCTCGGCGTCGAAGCCGATCCGGCCGAGCTTGTCCGCGGCCCAGTTGGAGCCGGCCTTGTCGATGACGGTGCCGCCGACGGTGTAGTTCTCCAGCTTCAGGCCGCGGCTGTCACGCGCCTCGTTGCCCAGGGTGACCTTCTGCCCGCTGCTGTTGCTGTACCGCTTGAGCAGGCTGACCTGGGAGGAGGGGTCCAGCTGGCTCCAGGCGCCGATCTTGAGGTTCTTGATGTGGATGTTCTCGGTGCTCGACAGGGCGAAGACGCGGATCGCGCAGTTGGTCATGCCTTCGACGGTGATGTTCTCGAAGGTCATGTTCTTCACCGACGTGCCGGGGTCAGCCGTGGTGGTCGAGCCCATGTTCTCCCAGTGCGAGGACGAGTTGAGGATGCAGGTGTTGTACTTGACGTCCTTCCAGTACATCCGGTTGTGGATGACGTGGGTGTTGCTGACCCGGACGTTGTCGATGTTGCGCGGAGTCCATCCCCACTGGATGACGGGGCCGTTCTCGTTCTTCCAGATGACGGTGTTATCGATGGTGACGTCGCTGTGGTACATCTTCAGCACGTCGTCGTTGGCGTTGAAGAACGTGTTCTTCATGGTGCTGCCGCGGTAGAGCTCGATGCCGTCGGTCTGCCAGTACCAGGAGCCGACCTGCTTGTAGTTCTCGACCCGCATGCTGAAGGTCTGCTCGTCCCCGTACACGACGAACGAGTGGTAGGGCGGCTCGTTGATGGTCACGCCCTGCAGGTCCAGGTGTTGCTGCCGCCCCTGCGCCGAGGCGAACTGCAGCATCTTCACGCAGGTGGAGTGGCAGTTGGACGCACCCGAGAGGTGGTCGTAGTTGTTGGCGGTGTCGGCCTCGTAGACGTACTGCTCACCGGAGAGCACGCCGTAGCCGGTCACCTTGTACAGGCCCTGGCTGTCGTCGGGGAAGCGGATGGCGCCCTTCACGTAGGCCCCCGGCGCCAGGTAGACCCACTTGACCTGCTTGGGCAGCAGCGCGTGGTACTTCGAGGTCATGTAGTAGGTACCGGGCCGGAAGTACACGATCTCCTCGCTGATCGTGTTCAGGTTCGTGACCTGCCCCTGCGGCGGGTAGTAGGTGCTCCCCGAGGCCGCGGTGGGGATCAGCCGGTCCCGCTCCGCCCCGGCGGGTGCCGGCTCGGCGAAGATCATCATGGAGTTGCGGGGCTCGGTGTGGATGGCGCGGTTGCCGCCACCGGACTCGGTGGTGAGCTTGCCGGCGTCGGTGGCCGGCCCCGACATGTCGTTGTACGCGGTGTACAGCTGCGGATCGAACTCGACGGAGAAGCGGTGACCCGCCGTGCTGTAGGGGACCTTGATGCGCACGGTGTCGCTGTCGACGAGCTGCTTGGCGAAGTCCAGGCTGCTCGGCTTGATCTTGACCTGGTCGGCTGAGGAGATGGTCTGGCCCGTACGCAGGGAGACGTCGACCCACACGTCGGTGGCGTACTGGAAGGACGACCAGCTCATCGTCAGGTTCGCCGCCGAGGAGAACTCGGCGCCGTCTTCCTTGGTGTAGCCGATCTTGCCCTTCCCGCTGCGCGCGATGCTCATGTACGGGAACGAGTCGTACTTGGTCGCGGGCGCCACGGCGGTGGCGACCTGGACGTCGTAGAACGACGAGCGCCTGACCTTGTCACCGGCCACCGGGCTGCTGGTGTTGAACTCGTGGTTGTCGTGCCACCACGTCTTGAGCTGCTCGCTGTCGGCGGTGGAGACGGCGGCGGCCTGGGCCGGGGGCGTCCCCGCGCTCGCCCCGGTCGGCGCGACGACGCCGATCAGGGCGAGCACCAGACCGGCGGCAAATGCCACCGGTCGGCTCATTCTTGCTGCGGGCATGGCGAATTCCTCTTCTCATCGTTGGGAAGGGGCACGTCATTCCGGATTCACCGGTGACGCAGAAGCGCAGACGTCACAGAACAAGAAGTCCGGAGGTTTCAGGCGCAGTGCGCGCGAAGCGCTTCCTTTTCAGGCTAGTGGTCCCGCGTTTTCCTTGTCAATAAAAGAATTCACGCCGGACATGACTCGTCGTCCTTCAGGGAATGAGCGCAGGAAAACGTGCGCGGACCACGGCTCCATGGCGACCCGGCCATTGATGACGGATGGTTCTGCGACGTTGGACAGCACCAGGTCGGCGGCGGACCATTCGTCGTTCAGGGTGGCGGTTTGCGGTGTGCCGCTGAGGTTGGCCACGACGAGCAGGCGGTCGTCGTGGAGGGAACGTTCATAGGCGTAGAGGTGGGGCTCGTCGGCCAGGAGCATCCGGAAGTCGCCCAGGGCCACGACCGGGAGCGAGTGGCGCAGCTCGATGAGCCGGCGGTAGTGGTGGAAGACGGAGTCCGGGTCGTCGTACTGGGCTCGGGCGTTGAGCCAGGTGTGGTTGGGGTTGACCGTGATCCACGGTTCACCGGTGGTGAACCCGGCCTGGGCAGTCGGGTCCCACTGCATGGGGGTGCGGGCGTTGTCGCGGCCCATCGCGCGCAGGCCGCGCAACACCGATTCCGGTTCGCCGCCCGCGGCGACGGTCTCGGCGTAGTGGTTGAGCGACTCGACATCGCGCATCTCGTGCACGCCGGCGAACGGCGCGTTGGTCATGCCCAGCTCTTCGCCCTGGTAGATGAACGGCGTGCCGCGGTGCAGGTGCAGCACGGTCGCGAGCGCGGTGGCCGATTCGCGCCAGTACCTGTCGTCGTCGCCGAAGCGGGACACCACGCGGGGCTGGTCGTGGTTGTTCCAGTACAGGCTGTTCCAGCCGACCTCGCCCAGCGCGGTCTGCCAGCGGCCCAGCGAGGCTTTGAGGTCGCGCAGGTCCAGCGGCTTGGGGTCGAACTTCCCACCGGGGCCGTGGTCGAGGGAGACGTGCTCGAACTGGAACACCATGTCGAGCTCGCGCCGTCGCTGGTCGGTGAACAGCCGGGCGTCCTTCCAGGTGACGCCGGGCATCTCCCCCACGGTCAGCAGCTGGTTCGTCCGGCCCTCGAAGACCTCGCGGTGCATCTCCTGGAGGAACTCGTGGATGCGCGGTCCCGTGCCGTAATGGGGAAATCCGTCCCCGCGTCCGCTGGTGCCGGTGGTGGCACCGTCGGGCAGGGCGGGGTCCTTGGAGATCAGGTTGATGACGTCCATGCGGAAGCCGTCCACGCCCCGGTCCAGCCACCAGCGCATCATCTCGTACACGGCCTGGCGGACCTCGGGGTTCTCCCAGTTGAGGTCGGGCTGCTTGGGGGCGAACAGGTGCAGGTAGTACTCGCCGGTGCCCTCGTCGAGTGTCCAGGTCGGTCCGGAGAAGAACGACTCCCAGTTGGTGGGTTCGGCTCCCGGCTGCCCGGCGTCGAAACCCTCACGCGGCGGACGCCACCAGTACCAGTCACGTTTCGGGTTGTCCTGGGAAGAGCGGGACTCCACGAACCAGGGATGCTCGTCGGAGGTGTGGTTGACCACCAGGTCCATCACCAGCTTCATGTCCCGCGCGTGCACTTCGGCGAGCAGGCGGTCGAAGTCCTCCAGCGTGCCGAACGCCGGGTCGATCGCCTGGTAGTCGGAGATGTCGTAGCCGTTGTCGGCGTGCGGCGAGGCGTACACCGGGGACAGCCAGACCACGTCGACGCCGAGCCGGTGCAGGTGGTCGAGCCGGGTGATCAGGCCGGGCAGATCGCCGATGCCGTCGCCGTTGGAGTCGGCGAAGCTGCGCGGGTAGACCTGGTAGACCACGGCCGAGGTCCACCACGGTGCGGTGGCCAGGGTGGGGGTGACCGTCTGGTCGAGAGTCATGGACGTCCTTCGTGGGGTGTTCATTTGACCGCGCCGAGGTTCACTCCGCGCATGAGCGTGCGTTGGAAGAGCAGGAAGAACACCAGCGCGGGCAGGATGCCCGCCAGTGACGCGGCGGCCAGGGCGGTGGGGTCGCTGGTGTACTGGCCGCTGAGCGCGCCGAGCGCGACCGACACGGTCTGGTTGTCCGCGGAGGGCAGCAGCACCAGGGGCAGGAAGAAGTCGTTCCAGGTCCAGATGAAGAAGAACGTCATCAGCACCGCCATCGTCGGCCTGGTCAGCGGCAGCACCACGAGCCGGAGCACCTGCAGGCGGGTGGCGCCGTCGAGCCGGGCTGCTTCGAGCACCTCGGGCGGGAAGGTGCCCAGCACCGAGGACAGCATGTAGGTGCCGAACGCGCTCTGCAGCACGGCCAGGATGATGACGACGCCGGCCATCGTGTCGTAGAGCCCGAGGTCGCGGGTGAGCACGAACAGCGGGTAGACCAGGGCTTCCTGCGGGATGGTGAACGCGAGCATGAACAGCGCGAGGATCCACACCCGGCCGCGGATGCGGCCGATGCCGATGGCGAACGCGGACAGCAGGCTCAGCGTCACCGCGATCAGGGCCACGCTGCCGCTGATCACGACGCTGTTGAGCAGCTTGCGGTTGAAGTCCACACCGCCCCAGAAGTCGACCAGGGCGGAGAAGTCCAGTTCGGTGGGCAGCGAGACCGGCCCGTTGGCGATGTAGTCGGGTGCGGGTTTGAACGCGTTGATGATCGCGATCCAGAACGGGAACAGCATCAGCAGGCCGATCCCGGCGACCAGGGCGAGCACCACCCAGCCGCTGACGCCGCGCTTGCGGCGCTTGACCCGGCGGCGCACCGGTGGCGCGGGCGGGATCGTCATGGTCACGGCGGCCGGCTTTTCCAGGCTATCGACGGCCATCTTCGAACCCTTCGGAGTTGCGGGTCTGGTAGCGCAACAGCGCGACCGCGACGACCGAGATCATCAGCGCCAGCACGGATGCCACCGCGGCGCCGTAGCCGACCTTGGTGGTGGTGAAGAAGTTGGAGAACGAGAAGTAGGCGGGCACGATCGTGCTGGTGCCGGGTCCACCGCGGGTGAGCACGTAGATCGGCGCGAACACCTTGAGCGCCGCCACCGAGGTGGTGATCAGCACGACCGCGATCTCCGGGCGCAGCTGGTTGAGCGTGATGGTGCGGAACTGCTGCAGCCAGGTCGCTCCGTCGAGCTCGGCGGCCTCGTACAGCGCGGGGTCGACGCGGGAGAGCCCGGCCATGAACACCACGACCGTGTAGCCGACCTGCAACCAGACCAGCACGTTCATCACGGCGTAGAGGGCGAGGCCGGAGTCGCCGAGCCAGTTGTGCGCCAGGCCGCCGAGGCCGAGGTCGCGCAGGGTGGTGTTGATGATCCCGTACTGCGGTTGGTACATCCACTTCCACAGCACGCCCGCGACCGCGATCGGCAGGATCTGCGGCAGGTAGTAGGTGGCGCGCAGGAAGCTCGCCACCTTCGTCCCGAACTTCGGTGAGATGTAGTTGAACAGCACCGCCGCGACCAGCACGCCGATGGCGGTCGGGAGGATCGCCATGGCCACGATGAACGCCACGCTGTGCCGGAAAGACGCCCAGAACAGCGGGTCGCCCAGCAGCCGCTGGTAGTTCTCGAACCCGATGAACACCGGGTCGCCGACGCCTCGGAAGGAGGTGAGGCTGTACCAGAGGTTCATCCCGAACGGCACGGCGACGACGGCCAGGAACCCGGCCGCACCCGGCAGGACGTACCACCAGTAGCCGCCCCGGCGTTCGGACGTTGCCTTGCGTGCCCGGCGGGGCGCGCTGATGTGCGTGGACATGGCGATCCTTTCGGCCCGGCCGGTTTCTAGGCGGCCGGCTTGCCGGCGTCGTAGGCGGCCTTGATCGCCTGGACCACCTGCTGCGGACTGGCGTCACCGCCGACGAGGTTGGTGGTGTTGGCGACCAGGACGTCGTTGAGCCCGGCCACGGGGAAGTCCGGGTACAGGGCCAGCCCGCCGTCGTCGCCGGAGAGCAGCTCGGTGAACCGGTCGCCGACGAGCAGACCCATCGCCGAGCTCGCCGCCCCCGGCTCGGCGGCGACCGGCACGCCGCCCTTGTCGGCCAGCAGGTTCTGCACCTCGGGCCGCTGCGTGATCTGCAGGAAGTCGTAGGCGAGGTCCTTGTTCTTCGCCTTCGCGGGCACGACCCACAGGTTGCCCCCGGAGCCGGGGTGCAGCTTGTTGCCCGGGAACAGGAACTGGCCGGTCTTGAACTTGGGCTGCTCGGCGATCTGCCCTGCCCACCAGGTGCCGGAGACGAACATGGGGTACTGGCCTGCGATGAACGCGTTGCCCGCGTCCTGCGCGGGGATGCCGGTGGAGTCGGTGCTGATGTACTTCTTGTCCACCCACTGGCGCATGGTGGTGGCGGCCTTCTCCCAGGCCGACCAGTCGACCTCACCCTTGAACCGCTGGTAGGCAGCCAGGGACTGCTCGTTCATGTGCGAGAGCGCGAGCGAGTACAGCAGGTGCGGGCCGGGGTAGTCGGCCGAGCCGAGCGCGAGCGGCGTGACGCCCTTGTCGGCGAAGGTCTTCAGCGCCTTCTCGAACTCGGCCATGTTCGTCGGCACCTGCACGTCGTGCTGGGCGAACAGGTCCTGGTTGTACCAGACGCCGACGTACTCGCCGTAGTTCGTGATGCCGTAGCGCTTGCCCGAGCCCATCAACCCGTTGTCGTCGTAGAGGCCGACGTCCTGGGCGGAGTTGTCCAGCTTCCAGCCCCGGGTCTGGGAGACCTCGGTCAGGTCGGTGAGCAGGCCCGCCTTGGCCACGACGCCGGCAGTGGCGTTGCCCTTGAGGTACTCCAGCACGTCGGGGGTGTCGTTCGAGTCGAGGATGAGCTGCCCGGACTGCTGCATCTGCTCGTAGGTCTTGAGCTCCTGCTTGACGGTGACGCCGGGGTGCTCCCTCTCGAAGATCGAGACGGCCTGCTTCCAGGCCATCGACAGCGCGCTGTCGTCGGTCTCCCACCACCACACCTTGAGCGTGCTCGGGTCACCGGAGTCACCCCCGCTCGAACACCCGGTCATCACCAGCGCCAAGGCGGTGGCCACTGCGGTGACCAGCCTCAAGGGGTGCTTGCGCATCTCGATCCTCCAGAGTCGCGACGGCGGCGTCGCCTACCGGGGTTTTCTTTGTCGCAACATTAAGGGCGACCTGACTGTAACCCGTCAACCCGCAGCTAGTCACGTTTTTGTCACGCAGGAGGTCTTGTCAGGGAGTTTTGCGGCGATACTATTGCGGCTCGGTTACCCCCGACCCCCGACGAGGAGCGCACGGTGCTCGACGCCGCATCGCCCTGGGCACCCCTGTTGCCCTCCGCCCGCCGCGTGACGCTGGAGGTGCTGCTCCACGGCCCACTGGCCCGCTCGGAGCTGGCGGACCGGCTGGGCCTGTCGACGGCGAGCCTGACGCGGCTGACCAAGCCGTTGATGGACGTCGGCCTGCTGCGCGAGGTGGAGACACCGAACCTGCGCGGCGGCGGACGACCGCTGCAACCCCTCGACGTCGACCCGGACGTGCAGCGGTTCATCGGCATCAAGCTCGCGGGCTTCCGCGCCTACGGCGTGCTGACGAACCTGCGCGCGGACATCCTCGACAGCGCCGCCGTCGAGATCACCGACCACAGCCCGGAAGCGGTCGTGGCCAAGATCGCCGAGCTGGTCGCCGCACTGGACGACCCGGCACGCCCGGTCACCGCGATCGGCATCGGCATCGGTGCCGTCGTCCGCGACTTCACCCACGTGCAGCGGGCGGTGTTCCTGCACTGGGGTGAGGTCGACCTCGGCGCGGCGGTCGCCGCGGCCACCGGCAGGCCGACCGTGGTGTCCAACGACCTGGACGCCCTGCTGGAGGCCGAACACTGGTTCGGCGACGGCAAGGACGTGCGGAGCTTCGCCGTGCTCACCATCGGCGCCGGTGTCGGTGGCGGGCTCGTGATCCACGACCACCTCGTCAGCGGCCCGGACTCCGGGCTGGGCCTGCTCGGGCACTTCCCCGTCGACCCGCTCGGCCCGTCCTGCCCGGAAGGGCACCGCGGCTGCGTGAAGGCCCTGCTCACCACGGACGCCATCCGGTCGCAGGCCGCCCTGACCCTGGGCCGGCCCGTCACCTACGACGAGGTCCTCGACCTCGCCGAAGCCGGCAACCCGGTCGCCGACCAGATCGTCGGCCGGGCCGCGCACGCGTTCGGCACGCTGATCGCGGCCGTCGCCAACATCGCCCAGCCCGAGCGGGTCATCCTCACCGGCGAGGGCATCCGCCTCGCCCAGGTCGCCGAGTCGCGCGTGCGCGCGGGCATCGCCCAAGCCCGCCACGCCGAAGCCTCACCGATCGACCTGCGGTTCATCAACGACGACCCGACGCTCTGGGCCCGCGGCGCCGCCGCCGTGGCCATCCAGCGCACCGTGCTCGCCACCCCGTCCCAGCGAACCCCCTGACCGCGGCATCGGCAGCCGCGGCGGTCGTTTCCAAGGCTTGGTGGCCCCTCACATCATCCCACCGGCGTGCTATGCGCTCTGGCAGGTGAACCGGTCCGAAGCCGGCTTACCGCCCGTGGCGGCGCCGGTGTCTCCAGAAGGATTCCGGGACACGAAGGCATGGCCGGTCCGATGCCGTATTGGATTCGACGGTGGCGGTTGCTTGCATCAGATCGAGGTCCGATTCGGATGGAGGCGTGTTCGACGATGGTGAACGCGAAGCAGGACAACGCACATGATCGGCAGCACAACAGGAAGTTGTTGGTCAGCGTGTTCGATCCGCAGGAAGCGCGGGAGGCGGTGCTGGGCGGTGCGCGGATCGTGGACAGCGAGGATCCGCGCAGCGCGCTGGGCAACATCAAGCCGCAGGCCATCATGGACATCTCCGACGCGGTGCTGAACTACACGCGTGATCAGGAGGTGCAGCTGAGCACCAACATCGGCGAGGACCAGCTGCTGTTCCGGCGCACCGACAGCGGGCACGCGGTGGAGAAGTCGCCGTACGAGATCGCGGGCAAGGCGTCCCAGGCGGCGCTGGGGGTGGCGGTGTCGATGGGCACCAGGGTGCACCCGTGCAACATCATCAAGGTGGGCCTGGACGGGATGCACCTGCCGGTCCTCAAGGACGTGCTGACCGAGGTGGTGCGCACGCTCAACCGCACCGAGCAGTTCAGCCACAGCCAGGTGATGTCGGTGCTGTTCGCACAGGACCTGGTGCTGTGGCGGGAACGCCGGGACAACCCGCTGGTGGTGCGCGAACTGGTGGCACTGCGGGAGTTCTCCCCCGTCACGGCGGACTCACCGGTCGAGGGCACGATCGACCTGCTGGACTACCACCAGTACCTGACCGGTCCCGACGGCGGGCCGCTGTTCCCGCAACGGCCCGACCTGGAGCAGCTGATCGAGGCCGGTGTGCTGCCGGAGTGGTCGGACACCACCAGGGTGAAGATCAACGAGCCGTTCCCGCACTCGGAGTTCGGCATCACCCCGGCCGAGCGGACCGACCGGGAAGCGATCAAGAACATGGTCGACGCGACCGCGGACGCCGGGGCCGACGGCATCATGCTCGACACCAGCATCCTGTTCAAGGTGGCCAGGGTCGGCCTGGTCGACACCACCGAGCCCACCGGGGCAGACGTTTCCTCCATTGTGGACTTCAACCGGTACGACGTCACCGGCACCGGGCCGGAGGCCTTGGTGCGCAAGGGCATCCTGCCGTTGGAGGACATCAGGTTCTTCGTCGACTACTGCCACTACCGCGGGGTCGAGGCCAACCTGGCCGGGTCGTTGCAGAGCCACCAGGCTCAGCAGCTGTGGCGACTGGTGCCCGAGATCGACCAGGTGTCCACGCGCGGCGGCGGGTCGGCGATCCTGCTCGACCCCTCCCAGCCGCCCGCCGAGGACGATCCGGTGGCCTCGCGACGCGACCAGGTGATGATGCGCCAACTCGTGCGCGGTCTGGTTCCCCCCGAGCAGGGCGGCTACGTGTGCCTGCCGGAGAAGATGCGGTCGGTCGACGGTGTGGACGAGGCCGTGGCCCGGCTGCGGCAGAACTTCCCCGACATCACGTCGGTGTTCTGGGCCGACCCCTACGGCCGGTTGACGCCGGTGCAGCCGCGAATCCCCGGAAGCGGCACCCTGACCGCGGTGCTGCGCCAGGCCGACCTCAGTGACGGCGAGCGTCCTGTCGAGGAGGTGGCGGCGCCGTGACCGGAACCACGACCCCCGCGTCGCTGCTGCGTGCCCAGGACGGCACCGCGGAGCCCGAGACCGAGACCGGGTATCCGGTGCCGGAGCGGCCGATCATGAAGTTCACCTGGCACACCGGCGCGTGGTTCGACGTGTTCGAGCTGCACACCGCGTTGATCAAGTCCGACCTGGCGCGCGCCCAGGCCGAGGGCCGCGTGGTGGTCTACCTCAGCTGCCCGATCAGCTCCCGCGGCGGCGGGTACTTCGCCACCAACGTCGACATCGCCAACCACACCGCCCGCAGGCTCACCGAGCAGTGGGGCGAACGGTTCTTCTTCCTCAACCCGGCCGCCTACCAGCTGGAGTCCCGCCAGGGCACAGGTCTGATCACCCGCCACATCGCGGCCTTGCAGGACAAGTACCCCGGCCTGACCCTGGAACAACTGCTGGCCCAGACCCATCCGACGGGCGGGGACTACATGCGCATGTGGTCCCGTGTGCTGATCGAGGACGACTACCTGGCCGACTCGGCCCGCAGGGACCTCAAGCTCGGCGGCGCGTTCGACGCCTACTACTTCCTCGGCCCCACCGACGCGCGGGAGTTCTTCTCGTTGCGCAGCGGCGGTGAATCGCTCACCGACCGGATGGAGGGCTACTTCGCCCGCCGCTACGCCACCGACCCGCAGTTCTACCTCGACTTCGCCACCGTCGACGACGGCACAGGCGGGCGCCGCCCGCTGGATCCGAGCCAGCCCCAGGACGCGGTGGTCTACGAGGCGCGGCGCCGGAGGTTCCTGGTCTACTACGGCACTCGGGTGAGCACCGCGTTCAGCCTGGGCGCCCACGACGAGTGGAACATCCACCACCGCCTCAACCAGGCCCGCCGCGGTGACCCCGCCTACGGTGTCGGTGAGGAGATGGCCGGGTTCTTCGACGGCCGCCCGTTCAGCCTCGCCGAGACCGAACAGCAGACCCTGCCCGGTTACGAGGTCCTCGACACCACCGCACGGGCGCGGTCGGTGCTGGACGGCGCGACTGCGCCCGTGCGGGCGCGCGCAGAGGTGGCGTGGCCGTACGGCACGCTGCCGGAGTTGGTGCTGCCGCGCGAGCCGCTCGAGTCCACCGCTCAGGCGACACGGTGAGAACGCCGGCGCTCGTTCTCGGCGCGGTTGTGGTGCTGCTGTGCCCGGCCCCGGCCTCGGCCTTCGTCGGGGCTTCGGCAGCTCCGCTGCGGGCACCGGTGGTGGACGTGCACGACGTGCAGGGCGGCGGGCACCGGTCGCCGCTGACAGGACAGCGGGTGACCGTCAGGCGGGGCGTGGTCGTGGCCGGCGACGCCCGACGCGGGCTGTTCTGGCTGCACTCGCTCACCCCCGACGCCGATCCGGCCACCTCCGAGGCGATCCAGGTCGCCGTCGACACACCCGTCCCGCGTGCCGGTGACCTGGTGCGGGTCTCCGGCGTCGTGCAGGAGCACCGCGACGGCGGCGACATCCCCGCCAACGCGAACCTGTCGGTGACCCGCATCGGCGGTCCGGCAGCGGTGGTCGTGGTGGGCCGTCACCCGGTGCCCGCACCCGTCCTGCTGGGCGGGTCCGGCCGGATTCCCCCGCGGGAGGTGGTCAAGGACGACGTGGTCGGCGACGTCGAACACAGCGCCGCGTTCGACCCCGACACCCAGGGCTTGGACTTCTACGAGTCGCTGGAGGGCATGCCCGTGCGGGTGGACGAGCCGGTCGCGGTGTCCCCGGCACTGGAGTTCTCCGGCGGCAGGCGGGTCACCGTCGTGGCCGACGACGGCGTGGACGCCTCGGTCCTGGCCGATCGAGGCGCGCTGCCCGTGCGGGAGCACGACCCCAACCCGGAACGGCTCGGCCTGGTCTCCGGGCCCGTGTCCGACGCCATCCCCGCGGGCATCGACGTCGGCGACCGGCTCTCCCGGGCCTGCGGTGTCCTGGACTACCGTTACGGCGCCTACGAGATCGTGGCCACGTGCTCTTCGACCCGCCACCCAGCGGGCCTGGCCCGGGAGACCGCGCGGCCCGCGGCGGCCGACGAGCTGACGATCGCGACGTTCAACGTCGAGAACCTTTCGGTGGTGTCGCCGCCCGAGAAGTTCGCCGAGCTCGCGCGCACCATCACGACCCACCTCGCCTCGCCCGCGGTGGTCGTCGTCGAGGAGGTCCAGGACGACGACGGGCCGGCCGACACCGGCGTCACCACCGCCGGGCGCACCTGGCAAAACCTCGTGGACGCGATCACCGCCGCCGGCGGCCCGCGCTACGCCTTCCGGCAGATCGACCCGCTCGACCACGCCGACGGCGGCGTGCCGGGTGGCAACATCCGGGTCGGGTTCCTCTTCCGCACCGACCTCGGGCTGTCCTTCGTCGACCGCCCCGGCGGCACCGCGACCACACCGGTCCAGGTCGCGCCGGACGGCACGCTCACCGTCAGCCCCGGCCGCATCCAGCCCGAGCACCCCGCCTTCACCGACACCCGCAAGTCGCTGGCCGGGGAGTTCACCTTCCGCGGCACCCGCCTGATCATCGTGGCCAACCACCTGAGCTCCCAGCGCGGCGACGACCCCACCTTCGGCCGCTTCCAGCCGCCCCGCACACCCAGCCGCGTCCCACGCGGCGAGCAGACCGCACTGCTGGGCGAGTTCGCCCGCCGGCTGCTGGACGGCAACCCGAACGCACGACTGGTGCTCGCGGGCGACTTCAACGACACCGAGTTCTCGCCACCGCTACGGGCGCTGCAGGACCTCGGTCTGACCGACCTGCCCGCCACCCTGCCCGAAGCGGAGCGCTACACCTACATCCACCAGGGCAACGCCCAAGTCCTCGACCACGTCCTGCTCAGCCCGAGCCTGGTCGCGGGCGGCTACGACTACGACATCGTCCACGTCAACGCCGAGTTCGCCGACCAGGTCAGCGACCACGACCCCCAGTTGGTCCGGCTCACGTTCCCGTGACCACGAGTCCCCACCGGTTGCGCCCGAGAGACGCCTGCGTCCCAAGACTTCGGAGGACTGAACCGATGGCCGACGAACTCGTCCTGCCCACCACCGGCACCCGCGTGCCGCCACTGCCCCGCGCCGGCATGAACGCCGAGGTGGAAGCGGCCTACGAGCTGAGCATCGCCACCTGGGGCATCCCCAGCAACCTGTTCCGCACCATGGCCCACCACCCCGCGCTGGCCATCACCGAGGTCCCGTACGCCAACTCGGTCATCTTCGACGCCGGCGTGCTCACCGAGATCCCCAACCCCGACACCGCACAGGGCGGCACCGTCCGCTACCCGACCTCGGGCTTCCTCGACCGGGTCACCAAGGAACTGGTCATCAACGTCGTCAGCCTGCTCAACCGCAGCCGCTACTCCATGACCCACCACACCGTCATCGGCTACAACACCCTGTCCGAACTTCTCCCCCACCCCGACCCCGACACCCGCGCCGAGCAGGCCGAGGCAATGCTGCTGCACCTGGTCGACGACCACGGCAACCCCGCCTTCGACCGCCCCGGAGCTCCGCCCTACACCGACCTGCACCTGACGTGCCTGCGACTGGCCGCCGCCGCCCAGGCCGACCCCCACGCCATCACCGACGACCAGGTGCGCGACACCCACCGCGTCCTGCGCGACCACGCCCCCGCCGCCATCACCGCCCACGGCCTCGACCAGTACCCCGGCACCGACACCCCCGCCTACCACAACGCCTACGCCACCGGCATGCTCGTCGAACTGACCTGGCTCACCGTTCACTTCAGCGGCCTGCTCAACGTCTGGTTCACCGTCCTGCACACCTTCGACGAAGCCAGCGCCTCCGACGACGAAATCGACTTCATCACCGTCTACAACACCACCGTCCCCGCCGCCATCCGGCGCCGCAACAACGCCCTCCTCGGCATCACGGGCTGGGGCGACCGGCCACTCAACGGAACCGGACCGGAGCCGGCGGTGTCGTCCGTCGAAGCGCTGACGCCGTGACCTCCCTCGGCCGCGACCGATTCAGCCCGCCCGACTCGCTGCAGGCGCGGGACGCGGCCGTGGTGAAGCGGTTCACGATCGACGTGGCCAACGGCGAGCTGTTGACGGCCATGACTCGCCTCTGCCGCGACGAGGAAGCCGCTGTGCGGTCCGGCGGAAGCTGCGATTTCTGCGCCAATCTGATCAACGCAGGATTGGATCAGCGCCGCAGGGGTATGGAAGGGGCGCCGTAGCACGTGCGCGTGAACACGGTGGGCCGCTTTCGGGCGGGCCGGCCGGCTCCGGCGCGGGGACAGTTGAAACTGTGCAGCTTCCCCGCGCCGGTTCCGGTTCGCTCGCGCGGCCCGTTGGCCGTGGTTGTGTCGTGATCATTGCGTACCATGCCCTGACGACGTCAAGCAGCGGCGCCGTAGATCAGTTCCTCTGAGCTACGAGGTGCGGCGGCATGGCCGATGAGACGAACGCGTCCGAGACGTCCGCGGCCGGGCTGGGCGACAGTGGTCGTCCTGATGCCCTGAGCAGACTCGACGAGACCGCCGAGGCGCTGATGGTGCTGCGGGACTACTTCACCGACGAGGAGCCTCTCGACAGCGCGTTGCAGAGGCTGGCCGACACCGCGAGCAGGGCGATCCCGGATGCCGACTCGGTGACGGTGTCGCTGATGGATCCGGCGCGGCCGCGCACTGCCGCCTCCACGAGCCCCGAGTTGATCGAAGTCGACGAGAAGCAGTACAGCGCTGACCGGGGCCCGTGCCTGGAGTCCGCGCGCACCCTGCGGCCTGTGCGGGCTGTCGTCGGCGAGCACCTCGACGAGTGGCCGGAGTTCGAGGCAGCCGCCGCGGCGCACGCGATCCGCGCCTACCTGTCCGTGCCGGTGCTGTTGCCCTCTTCAGAGTCCTCCGACGAGAAGCATCTCGGTTCGCTCAACATCTACAGCCACACGGCCGCGGCCTTCGACCCCTTCGACGAAGGGCTCATGCGGCTGTTCACGACAGCGGCGTCGGTCACGATCACCAGCGCCCAGCGCTGGCAGCGCTCACGAGACCACATCGGCAGCCTGGAGAAGGCTCTCGCCTCCCGGGCCGTCATCGACCAGGCCAAAGGTGTGCTGATGGCCGTGCACTCCTGCAGCGCCGACGAAGCCTTCACGATGCTCGTGCAGCGCTCGCAGCACGAAAACGTCAAACTCCGCGACGTAGCCAAGAACCTCCTCGACTCGGTCGCCGGTTCCTGAGCAGCCGGTGCCGTTCGTGGCAGACGGGCAACACCTCACCTCAGCGGTCATTCGTCTTGAGCCCTCAGGCGTTTGAGGCGTCGCTGGAGGGGTTCGTCGCGGCGACCAAAGATCGAGCACCCGGATCAAAGCACCGTGATCACGCAGGTCGCGGACCCGGCAAGCCACCATCCAACAGGGGACCTCGCGGCAACCCATCCTGCGGATGATCGCGGCTCCGCTGGCGGGACCGAGAAGGCGAGCCCGAACCGGCATCATGACGCAGCCGGGATGCCCCGAGTGGGTCTCGTGCATGGTGATCAGACGCAGGCCAGGCGGACGCGGTACGAGCCCATCACCCATGCGGCTGAACTGCGGTTCGGCCGTACGCGTGCCTCGTGCGAGGATCGGCACGGGTCCGCGGGAAGGTACCGGTGTGCCGCCGACGACGTTCAGCGATGTTGAGGCCACGCTCAACGCCGCCGCGGACAAGGCCCAGCAGGTGCAGCAGATGCTCCAGCAGGTCGTGGAGATGGCCGAGGAGTGCGCGACGGCGCTCACCGACGTCATGGCCGGAACCGGCGAGCAGGCCGATGCTGAGATGGTCACCAGTCAGTTCGCCGCTGTGCGAGTCGGCGCAAAGGACCTGCTGGACGTCCTGGTATCGGGCCTGCAGGGCATCGAGAAGGTTCGTCAGCAGTTCGCGACCAAGCCGCCGACAGCCTCAACCCCGACGTCCGGCGGGACAGGCGGTGGCGGCCGGCAGTCGGATACCTGGGCGCGGCGCACGATCGAGCCTTCCCGCGTTCAAGACCAGCGGGATCTGCCGCGATGATGACGGCAATGAAGACCTCGTGCAGAGCGGCCGGGAGCCCGACGGCGAGCACACCCGCATCAATGATCACCTGACGAAGGTGGGTGTGCTGTGGCCGGGTCAGAACGCCGAGGTCACCAAGCACGTCGAAACCAAGGTCGCCTGGCGCATGCGGCAGTCCGGCGTCAACCGTGCCGAAGTGGTCGTGAACAAGGAAGTGTGCGAGGGCATGTTGGGTTGCCGGGAGGTGCTACCGCTCGTACCGGGCGCCGGTCAGACACTGACGGTGCACGATCCGATGGGTTCGCACACGTTCCGGGGAAGGGATGCACGGTGACGTACACGCTGGACTGGTACTTCTACAGCGGCGCCAACCGCGCTCGTGAGCCGTTCGAGGTCCGATCCGAGTCCGACCTCAACCGTGCGCTGGCAGCGATCCTGGCCGAACCACAGCCACATCCGACCCAGATCGCCGCGCGCGAGCTCCCCCGGTTCGGTCCGGCGAAGATTCCCGACCGCATGTTCAAGATGGACGTATCGCCGACCGGAGAGCACGTGGCACTGCACTACTTCGGGCCGACGGACCCGCGGCGGGCGGTGCGAATGGTGACGATGTGGGCCAAGCAGAGCGCACCGGAGCAGACTCGGTCACGGTCGACCCAGGTCGAAACGCTGGTCCTGCGGCACGCGGGTGACCTACCGCCGTCCACTGTGGATGCGATGCCCCCGCCGGAGCACGACCTGGACCTCACCCTGGAACGACACCCCTGGGTGACGTCATCTCCTACTGCCGTCCCGGACGACGTGCCGACCCTGTACGTCGATTCGGCGAACGAGACGGAGTTCCCGCGCGACGCGATCATTCCACGCGACCTCGCGGTCGCGGCGCTGCTCGAGTTCGCGGTGACCGGCGTGCGTCCGGAATCTGTTCAATGGCAGCCGTTCGAGACTTACTGACCAACGGCTCACAGTGCCGATCGGTGCCTCGCGGAACACCAGACGAGGGCACCACGTCAGCGCCGGCATGCTTGAAGACAGCAGCTTGTCGTGGAGGACGACGCCGAACGACAGCGTCGAATCTGCACTCGCGCCTTTCCGCAACCTGCCAGGGATTGGCAGCCACCATACTGCCCGCTGATCCCTGGGAACAGCGGTTACGCCATAACGGTTCACCGCCGCGATGACAGTCAGAGCCTGGGTCGACAGGTTCTGAGCTGCAAGCGCGCAGCGTATTCTGCGACGTGTCCCTCAGGGGCTCGGCCAATGAGGTGGGCCAACGTCCGCACCGATAATCATGCGCACACACTCGCCCCATAGAGCGCACATGAAAAAGTTCGCACATTCGTGCGATTGAGAGACCCTGGTGGATCGCTCATGTGATGGCGACCATTGGGAGCGACTCCGTGCGTTGAACGTGCCAGAACAGCCCTCAATGGACCTGAACGGAACCGCGCCGACCTGCAGGAGTCCCGTTTACGCAGGTCAGCGCGTTCCTGGCGTTGCAGGTCACACAGATGGAGCCCTCGGATCGGCCTGAACTGCGCCCAACTGCACCAAAGCGCAGGTCAACAGCCCTGAACGCACGCTCATAACGGCCCAGAACGGCTGTCGTTCGCCGTGTCCACCGGGACCGAGCCGAAGAATCACCCAGCGTTGTTGCGCCGGCGACGGAAGAAGAAGGCGCCGCCCGCGAGCACGAGCGCCGCGCTCGAACCGCCGACGAGCAACGGCGCGATGGACGACGTGCTGTCCGTTCCGCTTGCAATGCCGTAGCCGCTCGACATCCCCTTGGTGTCGTAATCCGATGCGGGCAGCTTGTCGGCGTAGCGGGCCTTGACCAGCTTCTGGTACTCGCTCAGCGACATGGACGCCTTGCCGCCCAGTCCTTGCCGTGCCTGGTCGTTGAGCGGCTCCACCGTGGTGAGCTTCAGCTGGTACCAGCCGCGGATCTGCGGCTCTGAGAACACCAGGACCCCCGCACCGGCCTTGCCGGCGTACTCGGCCTCGTCGTCGCCCTCGCGCACCGCCGCCAGGTGCCAGCCGCCGCCCTGCGTGGGGGCGAGCATGACGGTGGCCTGGCGGTCGTTGACGGTGTTGCTCAGCGAGGACACCAGGCGGGCCAGCTTGACCGCCTCCGTGGCGATCGGCGGGGAGGTGCCCGCGACGAAGCCCGGCGTGATCTCGCTGACCGCCAGCGGGTCCTTGATCGTGAAGGCGGGCATGCCCTCGCACGGATTGGCCTTGTCCGGAACCATCTGCGCGGGTTGGGACCCGCCCTGGGGCACCGGCACGGCGAGGAAGCGGCACACGGCGTTGCGGACGTCGGCCGACTTCACGGCGTTGAGAGCGGCCTGGTAGTCGGGGATGTCCACCGGGAGCGGGTCCTCGGCCGGGGCCGCGTGGGCGGGGCCCGCGACGGACAGGAGCGCGGATGCGCCCAGTGCCAGGACCGCGGTCAGGCGGGAAAGGCGCGAAGCAGCCCGCCGCCAGACCGTTCTTGGTTCGCACATGATGCCTGCCTTAACGGGAGATGCCGATCCGGGAGTGGGTCCACTTGAACGAGCTGTTGTTGACGTAGTCGTTGTAGTTCCACCACGTGTAGGTGGCGGTGTCCGGCCACGGGTCGGCGACCGCGATGGTGTTGTTCGACGTGTCGAAGCCGTAGACGACGTTCATGTGGCCCCCGCCTGAGGTCCACCCGATGCGCGCACCGATGGGGCGGGAGGCCTTGACGTCGGTGTAGATCTGGTTGAACGAGGCCGCGCTGCCCAGGCCCGAGCCGGGGTGGGCCATGCCGAGGCTCTGCCAGCCCCTGGCCATGTCGTCGAGCGTGGCAGGCTGGTTGTTGCAGCCGTAGTAGGGCTGGGCCCGAGTGCAGAAGTCCGCCTGCGTGCTGCCGACGCCCTGGTACTTGGCGATCGCCAGGCCCGAGGCGGCCCAGCACCACTGGGTCTTCTCCTGCTTGTACATGGCGATGCCGTCGTACGCTGCCTCCGCTTGCGCCGCGCCTGCCGCGGTCACGAGCAACCACGAGGTCGTCAGCGCGATGGCCGATGCCGTGATCGCGAATGTGGATCTACCCATTTCCTTGTCCTCCTGGATGTGACGAGTACCGGGAGACCTGAGGACATGAAAGCGCGAAAATTCGCTGCCACGCAGAAACAACACACAAATACGCCCACAAGAGTGAACTCCATGAATTCCAGCTCCCAGGCCGGAGTCACGAATTACCGAACATCAACAACGAGCTGCCGAAACCGCCACTGGTTTCCGGTCTTTGCCCGTGAAGGTTGCGGTATTGCACTCTTTACGGTGTCGAAGACGGTCCGAAAAGGCCACCATCCGCATCCGCCCACGGAATGCGAGGGTGACTCGAACACTTTGAGGTGAATGCCAGGAGGTCCCGATACCTAAGGGTCCAGCTTGAGCGAACCGTGACCGACGTCGGTGCTGTCGGCGATGGCACGGATCAGGTTCAGCAGGTCGTCGTGGAGCTCGTCGGTCATGCGGTCCTCGGCGACACCGCGGAGGAACACCTGGTTGACACCCCTGATCGCGGCTCGGCCCGCGGCTCCCGACAGGTCGTCACGACCGGTTCCGTCGAAGGGGAAGCCGGTTCCGGGAGTTCGCTGGGAGACCTCGGCCTCCGCCATGGCGACCACGCCGGGGTTGGCCAGGGCCATGGCGCGGGTGAGCGCGGCTTCCTCCTGGTCGACGTTGTCGCGCAGGTCGTGCCACCACCTGTCCACCAGGTCGATGAACTCCAGCGCGGGGTCCTCCCGGTGCAGCGCGATGATCCGCTGCTCGATGGACGCGGGCCATTCGGTGATGAAGTCGAGCTTCGAGGGGAAGTAGCCCGTCACGGTCCGCGGCGCGACCTCGGCCGCCTCGGCGATGTCGGCGATCGTGGTCCGTTCGTACCCGTGTTCGGCGAACAGGCGCAGAGCCGTGTGCAGGATCAACCGCCGGCGTCGTGCTTTGGACCGCTCCCGAAGCCCCGGACCGTCACTGGCCACCCGCACCCCTCCCGCACTCCGTTGACCACCGCCTGCGTGCACCTCAGCATACATGCTTCCCATGGCTAAAATGCCGTCTTGTGCAAACTTGCCGTCCATGGCAATCTTTTGCCGGGCGGTCGGAGTCGATCACCCTCCGAGTCCGTCGAGCAACGCGTTCACGGACGAACCGCCTGAGAGGAACACCATGAACACGTCCTACGCGGACGCCGCCGGCTTCCCGGTCAGCGACCCCACCCCCGTCCTCAGCTGCAGTCCCGTCTCGCTGGAGGTGCCGGGCAGGCCCGTGCCGCTGGAGATCAAGATCTCGGCGCCCGTGACCGGGACCGACCTGCCGGTGCTGCTGCTCTCGCACGGCCACGGCATGACCAACTTCCTCTCCTCGCTACGCGGCTACGGGCCCCTCGCGGACTTCTGGGCCGCTCACGGGTTCGTCGTCGTCCAGCCGACGCACCTGGACTCCACGGTGCTCGGGCTGCGCGACCAGGACCTGCCCGACGCGCCGCTGTTCTGGCGCGACCGCGCCGTCGACATGCGGATCGTCCTCGATCACCTGGAGGAGGTCATCGCCGCGATTCCGGGGCTCCCGGGCCGCGTCGACACCGAGAAGGTGGCCGCGGTCGGGCACTCGGCCGGTGGCCACACGGTCTCACTGCTGCTGGGCTCGCGGGTGTCCGACCCGGACGACCCCCGGGAGAAGGACCTCTCCGACCCCAGGGTCAAGGCCGGCGTCGTGATCGGAGGACCTGGCATCGCCGACGAGCACTTCTCGCCGTGGGCCGCGGAGCACTACCCGATGATGAAGCACATCGACTTCGGGCAGATGACCGGTGCCGCGCTCGTCATCGCCGGCGACGAGGACCTGAACCCCCACTTCTCCTCCCGGCTCAGCTACCGCTGGGACGCCTACACCCACAGCCCCGGCGGGAACAAGACGCTGCTGACCCTCCTGGGCGCACAGCACCTGTTCGGCGGGATCTCGGGCTACGACGCCGTGGAAACCTCCGACGAGAACCCCGAACGGGTTGCCGCGCTGCGGGCGCTGGTGTGGTCCTACCTGCGGTCCCAACTGTTCCCCGGCGACATGTCCTGGGACATCGCCGTGAAGGCACTGGAGAGCCGGAAGACGCCTCTTGCGCAGGTCGAGACCAAGTAGCCCGCGACGTGCGGACCGCGGTCGACACCGCAGCCCCGCATGTCGCTCGTCAGACCACCTCAGGAGGAACCCATGAACATCGCGATCCTCGGCACGGGCAAGGTCGGTTCCGCATTGGGGACACGACTGGCATCCACCGGTCACCACGTGGTCTACGGATCACGGACGCGCGCAGGCGAAGAGGGAACGGTCAGCCCGCGCGAAGCCGTCGCGTCCAGCGACGTGGTCGTCACCGCCATCCCCGGCACGGCCGTGGTCGCCGCCTTGGAAGACATCGGGGAGGACGTGCTGGCCGAGAAGATCGTGCTCGACCCCTCGGCCGCTTTCACCCCGCAGATGACGATGGCCTACCCCGGTGACAGCGTGGCCCAGCAGGTGCAGGCGCGTTTCCCACGGGCCCGTGTCGTGAAGACGCTCAACACGATGAACTTCACCATCATGGTCGACCCGCTGGCGTCGGTGTCCCAGGCGACCGTTTTCCTCAGCGGCGACGACAGCGCGGCCAAGACCGTGGTCACGGGCTTGCTCGGCGACCTGGGGTGGCCCGGGAGCAGCGTCCTGGACCTGGGCGGCGTCCACACCGCCTTGGCCACCGAGCACGTCGCTCCGTTGTTCTTCTCGACCGTCAGGGCCCTGGGAACCGCGAAGTTCAACATCTCCGTCTCGCGGTGACACACAGGTCGTCGCGATGGACGCACAACGCCCGCGGGGCCCGGGTCCACAGGAGACCCAGGCCCCGCGGTCGTGCGTGATCAGGAGTGGACGGGGATCTGCTCGTAGATCACCTTCCACTCGTAGGTGCCGGCGAACCCGTTGGCCCACAGGGAGTTCACCCGAGCCGCCTCGGTGGCGTTGGGCGAGGCGACGGTGCAGGACGTGCCGGGGCCACCGCCCGACATCAGCTCCGAGCACGGGCCGCTGTAGTGGTCGGGCAGGCCGAGGGCGTGCCCGGTCTCGTGCGCGGTGATGCGGGTGACGTAGTACTGCCTCGCCTGCGTGTAGTCGATGAAGATCGTGCCGCTGCCGTGGCCGTTGGTCGAGGCGTACGAACCGCGCGGGTCGTTGCCCTCGCGGTAGCGCAGGGTGGCCGCGCTGCGGTTCTCCACCAGCTTCACGTTGGACACCCGCGCGTTCCAGTTCGCCGCGCCTTGCCGGATGGCGCTCGCGAACGTGGGGGCGCTGCTGGTGTCGTAGTACACGGTGACCGCCGCCGCGGTGGGCGGGGCCTCGGCGGCCGACGCCTGGCCCGTCAGGGGTGCGACGACGGTTGTGGCCGCGGCGAGCGCGACGGACAGGACGACTTTCTTGAACATGGGTTCTCCTCGCTTGCAGGGTGCGAAGAATGGAACCTCGGGGTTCCGCCACCCAACGTAAGGAGAGTCGTCGTGCCCGTTCGCCCGCCATTGGCGTGAAGCGGTTCAGCGCTCTTCACGGTTGACGTAGCCCGCTATTCGGACGAAAGCAGCACAACCAGCGAAAGCGGGGCGAATGGTCGTCACTGTGCGTCAGATGCCGAGCTGACCGCCCCGGTAGTGGCGAGCGCCTGGGCGCGGGTGATCACGGGCCGGTAGCCCAGCTCCGCCACCGCCTTCGCCGTGTCCACAGTGCACGGCTGCGAGAAGAACCAGAGCAACGGCACCGGCACGTTCTCCACGGCCGTGGGGAGGTCGAGATCCGGTACCGACGGCTCCACCGCGTGGAGCCGGAACTGCGTCTCGAGGAACGACCTCAGCTCCACCGGCTCGCGGTCGGTGATGAAGTACGCCTCTCCTGGCCGGCCGTGCAACCAGCCGAGGACCAGTCCTTCCACGGCGTTGTCGACGTAGGTCACGTCGGTGCGCACCCTGCTGCCCTCGACCCAGGCGAACCGGCCTTCGCGCGCCGCCGCCACGATCGCGCCGATCAGGCTGCTGTGCGGTCCCCACACGAACCGCGGGCGGATGATGACGGTGCCGAGCCGGTCGTCCGAGGCCTCCGCGACGAGCTGTTCCGCCTGCGCCTTGGTGGCGGAGTAGGCCGCGGGCGAGTCCGGGCGCAGCGGAGCGGTCTCGTCCGCGTCGACCAGGGGGTCACCGGCCAGCAGCGCGGCTTCCGATCCACAGTGGACGAACCTGCGGGCGTGCACGCGGCGTGCGCCTTCCAGGGCGGCTGCGGTCCCGTCCACCGTCACGAGCCGGTGCCGTTCCGGGCTCGCCGCGAGGTCGGTCTCCGCGGCGAGGTGGAAGACCACGTCGTAGGTGTCGCCGGGACGGGCCCAGGTGGTGGGGTCGAGGAGGTCACCCCGGACGGCGGTGGCGCCCGCGTGCTCGACTGCGGCGGCCGCTGCGTCGCTACGCGCCAGGGCGGACACCGCGTGGCCGTCGGCGACCAGGCGGCGGATCAGGGCACTTCCGATGAAACCGGACCCGCCGGTGACGAATGCTGATGACATGTCAGGTCCAACGGCGGTGCAGGAAGAACACTTCCCGTCGCAGGATCGATATAAATTGCCCTAATGATAACTTTTGTTTATGCCAACTCTGCGCGCGCTGGAATGCCTGCTCGCCGCGGCCGACCTGGGTTCGGTGACGCGTGCCGCGCAGCACCTGCACCTGTCCCAGCCGGCGATCTCGCACCAACTGGTCGCCCTCGAACGTGAGGCCGGCACCGCCCTGCTGATCCGCGACCGCCGCGGAGTGCGTCTCACGGCCGCCGGACGCGCCGCGCTGCCCGAGGCTCGCCGGGCCGTGGCCGCCGCCGACGACGCGGTCCGCCTCGCCCGTGCGGTGGGTCAGGCCGCCGGAGGCACGGTCCGCGTGGTGTGCGCGCAGAGCCTCACGGTGGCGTTGCTGGCACCGGTGCTGGCCCGGTGGAACGCCGACCGGCCCGGCGTGACGATCGCCTTCCGCGAGAGCACGGACCCGGAGCCGGCCCTCGCCGCGCTGGAGTCCGGGGAGGCTGACGTCCTGCTCGTGCCCGACCTCGGCGCCACCGGCTTCCACGAGACCACGGTCGCCGAGGAGGAGATCGTGGTGGCACTGCCGGTCCGGCATCCGCTGGCCGCGCGGCCCGCCATCCGGCAGGACGACCTGCACGGCCGGTCTTTCGTGCACTTCACGCCGGAGAACAACCTCGGCGCGTGGATCGAGAGCAACCTCGACGCCGACCTGAGGGGGTCGGTGGTGGCCCGCACCGCCGTGACGACGCACGCGCCCCAGCTGGCAGCGGCGGGCCTGGGGCTCTCCGTGGTGCCGGTCAGCGCCATCACCGCGGGTTTCACCGGCGTGGTCCGCTCCTTCGAACCGCGGTGGACACGCCGCCTGGTCGCCCTGACCGCGGGCCCCCACGACCCGCTCACCGCTCAACTCATCACGGACCTGCGCGACGGAGGGCTGCACGTGCCCGGCGACGTCGCGGACCAGCTCGCCTCCGCGACCTCGGAACAACGCTGATCGAGATGTCGGTCGTTCAACCGACTGTGCGCCGCCACACCGGTGGATACCTTGCGAGGAACGCCCGCAACAGCTGGAGGAGCACCATGACGACCGCCCGGCGGATTCTCACCGGTCTGGCCACCGCAGGACTGTTCATCTCCGTGCTCGGCGCGGGATCCGCCACCGCCGCCACCAAGGGCAAGATCTACATCTCCAACAACTGCGGCACGGCGGTCTCCACGACGATCCACCGCACCAGCGGTGCGATGATCGCGGGCACCTCGGCCGCACCGGCCGGCAGCTACTTCGGCTACCCGGTCGACCCCGGCACCTACGTGGTCCGCGTGCCCGCCGGGAGCCGCACGGTGACGATCCTCGACCTCGGCGGCAAGGCGCACACCGCCGTCGTCAGGGCGTGCTGAACCGTCCTGCCAGGACAGAAGGGCCGTCACCCGAGTGGTGACGGCCCTTCTGCCGTAGGCCTTCTGCTCGCCACCGCCCACCGGCTCGCGTGCGAAGTGGTGCACCGCGAGCGGTCGAGCAGTGGTACTGGGGCGTGCCGCTCCCCTGCGCGACGATCGGTTCGGTCGCGGGAAACCCCCGCCACCGCTGATCGGAGAAGGAGCAAGCCATGCGGCACCTCACCCGCCGTCTCGCCACCGCCGCGGCCGTCGCCGCGACGCTGACCGGGGTCTCCCTCGTCACGTCGCCCGCGGCCTCGGCCCTCGCGCCGGGGACCCTGTTCCAGTACGGGGCGCTGAGCTGCAAGGCACTGGCCGCCGCCGACGGCGACGGCCTGGTGGAATGCACGGGCCAGCAAGGCACCAACTGGCGGTCCGTCGTCAAGTGCACCTGGGGCCTCACGTACTACGGCAACTGGCAGAACAACTACCTCGGTGGCACGACGCAGTCCCGGGCCGACTCGAACTGCTTCTGGGGCGTCGCGGACGTCACGGTCACCGGGAGCTGATCCCCGCGCGGAGCGACGGCGGCACCGGTCACCTCTCCCGCAACGGGGTTAGGCGCAGTGCCGAGGGGTAGTCAGGTCCCGGTGAGGCCCGGTGCCGGTGGTGCGGGGCACGCGAAGGAGGATCCGTGGAACTGACTGCTACGACCACTGTCCGCAAACCCGTGGCGGAGGTGTTCGCGTTCTGGCGCGATCTGCAGAACCTCCCGACGTTCATGGGGCATCTCGAGGAGGTCCGCACCACCGGTGCCCGGACGAGCCACTGGGTCGCCGACGCGCCGTTCGGGACGAACGTCGAGTGGGACGCCGAGATCACCGACGAGGTGCCCGCCGAGAAGATCGCCTGGCGTTCGACCGGTGACGCCGACGTGCCCAACGCCGGCACGGTCCGGTTCGTGGCCGCCCCCGACGGGGAGAGCACCGAGGTCCACGTCGGACTGGTGTACGAGATCCCGGGCGGTGCGATCGGCAAGGCGGTCGCCCGGTACTTCGGCGAGGAGCCGCACCAGCAGCTCGACGACGACCTGCGCCGGTTCAAGCAGGTGCTGGAGACCGGTGAGGTCGTCCGGTCCGACGGTGCCCCGTGGGGCAAGCGGGCGCGCGAGGAGTTCCCGCAACGCCCGGCGCAGCCGCTGTCGGACGCCGAGCTGGAGAAGGGAGCGGGCGCATGAGGGCGACCACCTGGGCCGGCCGCAACAAGGTCGAGGTCCGCGACGTGCCGGACCCGAAGATCCTCAACAGCCGCGACGCGATCGTCCGGATCACCTCCACCGCGATCTGCGGTTCCGACCTGCACCTGGTCGACGGCTACGTGCCGACCATGCAGGACGGTGACGTCCTGGGCCACGAGTTCATGGGCGAGGTCGTCGAGGTCGGCTCGGGCGTCGCCGCGGACCGGCTGCGCGTCGGGGACCGGGTCGTCGTGCCGTTCCCGATCGCCTGCGGTGCGTGTGCCGCCTGCGCGGCCGGGCTGTTCTCGTGCTGCGAGAACAGCAACCCGAACGCCGGGATCGCGGAGAAGATGTTCGGGCACCCGGTCGCCGGCATCTTCGGCTACTCGCACCTGACCGGCGGTTACGCGGGCGGGCAGGCCCAGTACGCGCGCGTGCCGTTCGCCGACGTCGGCCCGTTGAAGATCGAGTCGGACCTGACCGACGAGCAGGTGCTGTTCCTCTCCGACATCCTGCCCACCGGCTACATGGGCGCCGAGATGTGCGACATCCAGCCCGGTGACGTGGTCGCGGTGTGGGGTGCCGGGCCGGTCGGCCAGTTCGCCATGGACAGCGCCAGGGTTCTGGGCGCCGCGAAGGTCATCGCCATCGACAAGGAGCCCTACCGGCTGCAGATGGCCGAGCAGGCGGGTTACACGCCGGTGAACTTCGACGAGGTCGACGTGCGGTCCCGGCTGCTGGAGCTGACCGGTGGGCGCGGGCCCGACAAGTGCATCGACGCGGTCGGCCTGGAGGCCACGCACGGCAGCGCGCACGTCTCCGCCTACGACCGGGTCAAGCAGGCCGTCAAGTCCGAGACCGACCGCCCGCACGCACTGCGCCAGGCCATCATGTCGTGCCGCAGCGGCGGCGTGGTCTCGGTGATCGGCGTCTACGGTGGACTGATCGACAAGTTCCCCGCGGGCGCGTGGATGAACCGCTCACTGACCCTGCGCACCGGCCAGTGCCACGTCCACCGCTACATGAAGCCGCTGCTGGAGCTCATCGAAAGCGGGAAGCTGGATCCGACCCGGATCATCACCCACACGCTCCCGCTCGACGAGGCGGCACATGGCTTCGACATCTTCAAGAACAAGCAGGACAACTGCGAGAAGGTCGTCCTCAAACCCTGACGGGCCACGGCGTTCGGTCACCGCGGCGAACGCGGTGACCGAACCGCGGTCAGCTCGGCAGCACGAGCCGGTTGGCGATGTCGTACAGGTCGGCCTGGGGCACCCCGCCGGCGACGACGACCGGGGCCCCCCCGATCGCGTCGAGGACCCACAGGCGGCGGTAGCCGTCTTCGTCGGTGTAGCGCGTCGCGTGGCCCTGCACGAACTGCCCCGGCGTACCGGCCGGTTCGCCGACGACGGCGCTGCTGACGTGGACCGTCGGCTGAACGGTGCACGTGCCCAGCGAGTAGCCCGTGGTGGTCTCCGGCATGGCCGGGGACCGGTCCAGGCCCTGCTGGACGTTGAACGCGCAGATCCGCATCCCGTCGGGCAGGTCGCGCAGGCCGTAGGCCGGGGTGACCGTCGTCGCGCCGGGGAACTGGATGTTCTCCGCGATCCGGCGGCCGGTGTCGGCGAGCTGCTGCGCGGGTGCGGTGCTGCCGTGCGCGGCGGCCACGTGCACGTACATCGAGCCGCCGTCGGGGTGCGCCACGTACAGCTCGTACCCGCCCGGCCCGGTGGACACCGAGCTCTCCACCCCGCGCTGCCCCTTGACCGTCACGGCCTGGCCGGGACCCGACTTGAACATCGCCTCGTCCAGCGACACCATCCGGAACTGCTGGACGCCGATCTCCAGCACCTGGTCGCCGGCCGTGACGGTCAGCATGTACTCACCGCCGTACAGGGGCGTGGCCGGGTCCTCCGCGCTGAACCCGACGTTGATCCGGTGCACCCGGTGGGCGACCGTGCCCGGTGGGAGCCAGCCCAGCGAGTAGGGCATCCGCAGACCCGCCGCCGCGGCCTGGCTCGTGGGGGCCGGGGTCTCGGCTCCACCGGCGGTGGCCATCGGCTGGGACTGCACCGCGGGGTCCGGCCGGTTCAGCACCACGGCCGTGACCGCGCCGAGGGTCAGCACGGTCGCTCCGGCGGCGACCACCAGCGGCCGGCCCAGCGCGGAGCGCCTGCTGTCGATGCGCCGGCGCGCTGCGGCGAGCACCGCGTCGCTGTCGGGTGCGTCGGCCTCGCGCGCCGTGAAGGTGTCCTTGATCAGGTTCTCGATGTTCATCACGTCTCCCTGGCCTCCGCCATCTGCTCGATGACCAAGCCGTTTCGCAGTGCGGCCAACGCCTTGTGGGCGTGTGCGCGGACGGTCGCCTGGGCGCAGCCGAGCAGCCCGGCGATCTCGGAGTCGGGCAGCTGCTCGTAGTACCGCAGCACCACCACGGCGCGCTGGCGCTTGGGCAGCCGCGCCAAGCGCTGCCACATGTCCTCCCGCGCGGCGTGGTCCGACGCGAAGTCGTCCGCCCGTGCCTCGTCGGGGAGGTCCCCCGACGCGGTCACACGTGCGGACCGGCTATGTCGCCAGGACAGGTAGCCGTTGGTCACCATCCGCAGCACGTACCGCTCGGGGTGGTCCGCGCGGCTGATCCGTGACCAGTGCCGGTACATCTTGACCAGCACGTCCTGCACCAGATCAGCAGCCTGTTCCCGTTCGCCGGTGAGCATCGTCGCGTACCGCAGCAACCGCGGCAGCTGTGCTCGGGCGAAGTCGTCGTAGTCAGCCATCACCCTTGAAGACTCACGCCGACGGCGATCCGTTTACCGGCTTCTCGGACAACGCGCCGGCCACACCTTCACCGTTCGGCGGGCCAGCGCCCGTGCGTCCCCTCACCGGCGGGGTGCGGCCGGAGAACGGTGCCCGGTGTGGGCGGCACCGCCTTCCTCGTCAGCGCCGCGAGGCGGAACAGGGGCCCGACGAGCAGGTCGTAAAGGCCGGGCAGGAACCGGAAACCGGCGACGATGAGCGGGTTCGCGGGTCCTACCGGCACGCTGACGTGCCGCTGCGGGTGGTCGGCCAGGCGGACGATCGCGGCGGCGACCCGCTCGGGGCTCAGGACCGGAACAGGTGGCCGCGCCGCACGACCGGTGTAGTTGGCGGCCTGGTCGTAGATCGGCGTGTTGATGCTGCCGGGGCTCACGATGCACACGTGCACGCCTGGCTCGTCGCGCGTTTCCTGTTGCAGGGTGCGGAGTACGGCGCGTTGCCCCCACTTGGCCGTGGAGTAGGCGCCCATCTGCGGCACGGTGATGGAGCCGAGCAGCGAGTTCACGCCGATGAACACGCCGGTGCGCTGGCGGCGCAGAACGGGGAGGACCGCCTGCGCCAGGTGCAGCGTGCCGTGCACCGCGGTGTCCACGACCGTGGTGAACACCTCGGCAGGCATCTCCTCCACGGTCCCGTACCCCATCACCGTCGCACTGTGCACGACGACGTCGATGCGCCCGTGCAGGTCCATGGCCTTCCCGACGATCCGGCCGGCGCCACCGGGATCGCCGATGTCGTCGGCGACGACGTCGACCGCGGCGGTTCCCACCGCCCGGCAGGCCTTCTCCGCGGCGTCGAGCGCCGCACCGCTGCGGGAGGCCAGGACCACGGCATCGCCGCGGGAGGAGAACGCCACCGCCGCGGCCAGCCCGATCCCGCTGCTCGCGCCCACCACGAGCACCACTCGGCCGGTCATGGGTTCAGCACGACCTTGATGCAGCCGTCGCTCTTGGCGCGGAACATCTCGTAGCCGCGCGCGGCCTCGGCGAGCGGGAGGTGGTGCGTGGTCAGGTCCAGGGTGCCGAGCGGATCGGCCGGGTCGAGGACCAGCGGCAGGATCTCGTCGGTCCACCGGCGCACGTGGGCCTGTCCCATGCGCAGCTGGATCCCGCGGTCGAACATCTCCATCATCGGCATCGGGTCCTGCTCGCCGCCGTACACGCCGGACACCGACACCGTGCCACCGCGGCGCACTCCCTTCACCGCGGTGTGCAGGGCGTCGAGGCGGTCCAGTGCGACCTTGTCGATCACCTTCTGGGCGATGCCGTCGGGGAGCAGTCCAGCGGCCTTCTGCGCCGCGGCGACCAGTCCCCCGCCGTGGGCCTCCATGCCGACGGCGTCGATGGTGGCGTCCGGCCCGCGGCCGTCCACCATCTCGATCAGCTTGGCCGCCACCTCGCCGGAGCCGTCGAACTCGTCGAGGTTCACGGGTTCGGCCCCGTGGCGTTCGGCCAGCGCGAGCCGTTCGGGAACCCGGTCGACGCCGATGACGCGGCCGGCGCCGAGGTGCCTGGCGATCCGGGCGGCGAACTGCCCGACCGGGCCCAGCCCGAGCACGGCGACGGTGCCACCGGGAGGCACGTCGGCGTAGCGGACGGCCTGCCACGCCGTCGGCAGGATGTCGGACAGGAACAGGAACTGCTCGTCGGGCGTGCCGTCCGGAACGACGATCGGCCCGAACTGGGCCTGCGGCACCCGCAGGTACTCGGCCTGGCCGCCGGGCACCGAACCGTAGAGCGAGGTGTAGCCGAACAGGCTCGCGCCCTTGCCCTCGCCGCGCACCTGCGTCGTCTCGCACTGCGCGAACAGGTCGCGCCGGCACATCCAGCAGTGCCCGCACGAGATGTTGAACGGCACCACGACCCGGTCGCCCACCTTGAGGTGACCGCTCGCCTCGGAACCGACCTCCTCGACAACGCCCATCGCCTCATGGCCGAGCACGTCGCCCGGCTTCAGATAGGGCCCCAGCACCCCGTACAGGTGGAGGTCGGATCCGCAGATCGCGGTCGAGGTCACCCTGATGATCGCATCGGTGGGCTCCTCGATCCGCGGGTCCGGAACGTCGACCACCTGCACCTTCTCGTTGCCCTGCCACGTCAGCGCCTTCACGGGTGCCTCACCTCTGACGCTGGCGTGGTGGTACTTGCTGACCTGGCCGGGGTGCGCGGCGACGCGTTCAGCGCCGTGCGCACGACCGCCGTCGAGCGGGTGATTCGAGACATCCGACTTCCCCTCGTGACACTGGTGGACAGGTCAGCAGTACCCCGCAAAATCGACTCAAAACCGTTTCAACCTGTTCGTGGTAACGGACGGACCCCGCCGCTCGAACGGCCCCTCGGCGTAGGGGCAGCGTCACCTGGTCGGCTGGTTCACCCTTTCCGGTAGCCGTGTCGCCGGGCATTCGCGAAACGGGTTGCCTAGGTTGCGTCGTCATGACCGAAGTTCGTGATCTCAAGTACCGGCAGTGGTTCAAAGGCGCCGATGTCGACGGCGACGGAGTCATCACCTGCGAGGACGTCCGGCTGATGGGCGAGCGGTACGTCGCGGCCCGCGGTGCCGCGCTGCAGCCCGCGACCGCCCGCCACCTCGTCGAGGGGCTGGAGGCGTTCTGGACCGGTGTGATCGCGCCGATGGACCAGGACGGTGACGGGAAGGTCGACCTGCGGGAGATGACCGAGGGGTTCCGGCGGGCGCTGGGCGATCGCGGCCTGTACCCGCAGCAGGTCGGACCCGTGGCCGACTGCTACTTCGACCTGATCGACCTCGACGGGGACGACCGGGTCGACCGCACGGAGTTCGAGGAGATCTTCCGCCTCGCGGGCAACGTCTCCCCCGAGGACTGCGCCGCCGTCTTCGACGCGCTGGACGTCGACGGCTCCGGCGGGCTCGACCGCGCCGAGTTCCACCAGGCGCTCGCGGAGTTCTTCTACGGCGACGACCCGCACGCGCCCGCCGCCCACCTGTTCGGCAAGATCACCGCATAACCGCCACGCCGTGTCGTCCGGCCCGCTGCACCCGAAGCCGAGGCAGCGGCCGGACAGGACCCATTTGCACTACATCACTCCGCCAGCCGCATGAGCAACCATGGTCCCGGGCCGGGAACTTCGGTGGCAGAGGTGATGCATGGTCGAGCAACGCATGTCGGTCGCGACCCATTGGGGCAGTTTCGTCGCCGTGGTCGAGTCCGGCCGGTTGGTGCGGATCGAGCCGAAGCCCGGTGACCCCGCTCCCTCCCCCATCGGCCCCGGGATGGTGCGGGCCGCAGACGACAGCGCGCGCGTGCTGCGCCCCGCCGTGCGCAAGGGCTGGTTGGACGGCGAGCCGCGCGCCCACGGCACCGCCAGGGGCTCCGACGCCTTCGTCGAGGTGAGCTGGGACCGTGCGATCACGCTGGTGAGCGACGAGCTCCGCCGGGTCCGCGCGGAGCACGGGGACAGCGCGGTGTTCGGCGGGTCCTACGGGTGGGCGAGCGCGGGCAGGTTCCACCACGCGCAGGGACAGCTGCACCGGTTCCTGGCGCTGGGCGGGGGCTTCACCGACTCGCGCAACACCTACAGCACCGCGGCTCTGGAGGTCATCCTCCCCCACGTGATCGGCGGGCACCCGTGGAGCTACCAGAGCCGGATGCCGATGTGGGACGAGATAGCCGAGCACTGCGAACTCGTGGTGGCGTTCGGCGGGCTCGCCCTCAAGAACAGCCAGATCAACCCCGGCGGGCTGGCCCGGCACCAGACGCGGGACCTGCAGCGCCGGTGCCGCGAGGCCGGCGTCCGGTTCGTGAACGTCAGCCCGATCCGCAGCGACACCGCCGGGTTCCTCGACGCCGAGTGGCTGCCCGTCGTCCCCAACACCGACACCGCCGCGATGCTCGGCATCGCACACACGATGCTGGTCAACGGCTGGCACGACGAGGACTTCCTGAGCCGGTGCTGCGTCGGGTTCGACCGCTTCGCCGCCTACCTGACCGGCGAGCTCGACGGCGTCCGCAAGGACGCGGCCTGGGCCGCGGGGATCACCGGCCTCGACCAGGACGTGCTCACCGGTCTCGCCCGCCGCCTCACCGCCCAGCGGTCACTCATCATGGTCAACTACGCGGTGCAACGCGCGGACCACGGTGAACAACCGATCTGGATGTCCGTCGTGCTGGCCGCCATGGCGGGCTCCCTGGGCCGGCCCGGCTGCGGCTGGGGTGCGGGCTACGCGACGATGGACGCGACCGGCGTCGCTCCGGACCGCCCGTTCGTCGGGACCATCCCCGCGGTCCCCAACCCGGTTCCCGACTTCATCCCCGTCGCCAGGATCGCCGACGCCCTGCTGCACCCCGGTGAGGTCATCGACTACGACGGCAGCAGGCTCATGCTGCCCGAGCTCCGCCTCGTCTACTGGTGCGGGGGCAACCCGTTCCACCACCACCAGGACCTGCACCGGTTGACCCGCGCGTGGCAGGTTCCCGACACGGTCGTGGTGCACGAAGCCTGGTGGAACACGACGGCCAAGTTCGCGGACATCGTCCTGCCCGTCGCCACCAGCCTCGAACGCGACGACTTCGCCGCCGGTTTCTCCGACCCCCACCTCGTCGCGATGCCGAAGGTCCGCGAGCCCGCCGGCGAGTCGCGCACCGACCACCACATCTTCGCCGACCTGGCCGCCCGGCTCGGGTACCACGAGGAGTTCACCGAGTCGCGCTCCGAGCTCGACTGGGTCCGCCACCTCTACGAGGAGACGAAGGCCCAGCTCGGTGACACCGCCGCGCTGCCGGACTTCGACGACTTCTGGCGCAGCTCCACCGCCGCGCTGCCGGCCTCGACCGGACCGTTCCCCGGTAGCTTCGCAGCCCTCCGCTCGGATCCGCGGCAGTTCCCCCTGACCACGCCGTCGGGCCGGATCGAGATCTTCTCCGAGGAGATCGACTCGTTCGGCTACGACGACTGCGCAGGGCACCCCACGTGGTTCGAGCCGGTGGAGTGGCTCCGCGCCGGGCTGGCGGACCGGTTCCCGCTGCACCTGATCTCGAACCAGCCCGCCTCACGCCTGCACAGCCAGTACGACAACGGCGGCCACAGCCTCGCCTCGAAGATCCGCGGGCGCGAACCCGTGACGATCAACCCCTCGGACGCCGCGGCGCGCGGCATCGAGGACGGCATGGTCGTGCGCGTCCACAACGACCGGGGGAGCTGCCTCGCGGGCGCGGTCCTGTCGGACGACGTCATGCCCGGTGTCGTGCAGCTGTCCACCGGAGCGTGGTGGGACCCGGTCGAGCCGGGCGTGAGCGGGACGCTGGACCGCCACGGCAACCCGAACGCCCTCACCGCGGACCGGCCGTGCTCGCGCCTGTCCCAGGGACCCAGCGCCCACAGCGTTCTCGTCGACGTCGAACCCCATGACGGCCCGCTCCCCGACGTGCTGGCCTTCACCCCGCCGCGGATTCTGGGTGATCAGCACCAAAACCCGTTGCGGCACACGTGAACCTCCTCTTTCGAGTTACGTGCGGCGAAGTTCTCCCCGGAATGCGTGACACTGGGGATCATGGCGATCACTCGACGCATGTTTGTCAGCGGCGCAATGGCGGCGCCTGTTCTCGCGCAGCTGCACGGAGGGACGTCCGCGAGCGCGAGCCCGACCGCTGACGCGGCGTTCACCCTGCTGGACGGACTGGGTGAGATGCGGCTGACCGACGTCGCGCGCGAGCGGCTCGCGACGGAGAAGATCGAGGTGCAGGCCCTGGCGCCGGCCACCGCGATCATGGGGGCGGACGGCACGACCGTCGTGGGCGTCAAGCTCCCCCCGGAGTACAGCACCGGCACCATCAGCCCGGTGGGGCAACCCGGGAAGGGGTCCGGACGTGCGCTGGGCGGGGTGGTGCTGCGCAACGCGAAAGCCCGGATGGAGATCGCCGGAATCCGGGGGTCGGTTCCGGACGGGCGGGTCTTCGCCTTCCTGAAGATCAACGACCAGTGGGTCGGCGAGCTGCCGCTGTACGCCGGCGATGTCAGCGCGGTGAGGCTGTCCGTGCAACCGGGGGCGCCGGGTCAGCCGACCGTGATCAAGGGCAGCAACATCCCGATCACCCCCACCAAGGAGGGCGTGGACGCCTTCACGAAGGCTTTCGGCGTTGCGTTGTTCTCCGTCACGGACACGGTGTTCACCGCGACGGGCGGGGGCCGTGCGTGGCCCGTGCCGGACTCACTGCCCGTCTGACCACTTCGGAACGACGACCACCGGCGCACCGGGAGAACCCCGTGCGCCGGTGGTCGTCTTCGTGTCAGTTCACCCCCATGACGGCTTCCCAGGGGTGGGTCCTGGTCGTGGCGATGGCGACGGCCTGGAGGCGGCTGGCGCGCAGGAAGGGGTAGGCGGCCTCACCGTGCGGGCCTCCGCTGTCCCCGGTGCCGCCGAGCCCCGGCGTGTACGGGGCGTGGGCCATGTGGGAGTCGTTGACCTTGAGCACTCCCCCGTTGGTCACCGCCGTGGTGAACCGCTCGACCACCTCCCGGCTCTCCGCCCACAGGGAGTTGCGCAGACCGAACCTGTTGCCGTTGAGGAACGCGATGCAGCGGTCGAGCAGGTCAGGACCGTCCTCCGGCACCACCACCGACAGCAGCGGGAAGAAGCACTCCTCGCGCACGGCGGACATGGTCTCGGCGAGCTCGAAGCCGTCGATGCGCACCACGGTCGGTTCGATGAACAGCCCCTGGGGATCGGGTTCGCCGCGCAGGTCGATCTGCGCGCCACCGCAGACCTTCGTGGCGCCCGCGCGCAACGCCTCGTCGAGGCAGCGCCGGAAGGCCGTGGCGCGCAGGACGGGGCTGAGCACCGTGTCGGAGTCCTCCGGGTCACCGGGGCGCAGCGCGGACGCGGCCTCCCGCAGCCGGGCGAGCAGCTGGTCGGCGACGGCGGGGTGGACGACGGCGTACTTCGGGCCGATGCAGGCCTGGCCGGAGGCGTAGAACGACTCGACCAGCGCCGCGGTGGCGTGTTCGAGGTCGGCGTCGTGCCACACCAGCAGACCGTCGTTGCCGGACAGCTCCAGGATCGCCCGCTTGCCCCGCTCCACGCACTCGCGTTCCAGTGCCAGCCCGCGGGCGCTGGAGCCGAAGTAGTAGATGGTGTTCACCAGCGGGCTGTCCAGCCACTGCCGCATGGTGACCTCGAAGTCGGCGCACAACACGTTGATCGTTCCCGGCGGCGCCCCGTTCGCCTCCAACGCCGGGATGATGACGTTGTGCAGCGCGTGGGCCAGCGAGCTGGCACAGCTGCGCGGCACCCGGATCACCACGCTGTTGCCCGCCAGCAGCACCAGGGAGGCGATCAGCCCGTACAGCGGGACGTTGGCCGGCGGGTCGACGCAGACCACGCCGTCGGGCTGGCGTTGCAGCACGATCGTGTGGTGCGGCGTGCTGATCTCCTGCCGCAGCAGGGAACGCGCCAGCTCCAGGCTCTCCGGGCGGACGAGGTGCAGCACCGCGTTGAGCTGCGCCTCCGCCAGTAGACGCGGGCACCCCTCCATGCGCATCAGCCGCGCGAGCTCCTCGCGGTGCTCCAGGAACCTCTCGTACAGGTCGCTGACGCACGCCAGGCGGTCGGTGAACGGCACCAGGCGCAGCCGTGCCGCCGCCTCCGCTGCCGCCCGCAGCGCTGCCTGCCCCTGTTCCGGCGTGGACAACGCGACCGAGCAGAGGATGTGCGGGTGGGCGTGCACCTCCTCCTCGGTGCCCTCGCGGAGCAGGCGGAACAGCGACGCCGCGGTGGCCCCGCCGGGGTCCAGGACGGCGCGCACGCTCATGCCGTACGCGCGTTCGTCGGTGTCGACGAACGCGCCGCCGATGTAGAGCGGGAAGTGCCGCACGGTCGTCTGGGTCACTGGTCGTCCTCGGTCTTGAAGTAGGTGGCCAGGGAACGGGCCAGGTCGTCGATGCCGGTGCTCGCGACCACCCGCATGACCGGGATCTCCCGGCCGAACCGGCGCCGCATCTTGGTGACCAGCTCCGCACCCATCAGGGAGTCCACGCCCAGCTGGTCCAGCGGCCGGTTGCGGTCGATGCGGTCCGGTGCGACGCCCAGCACCTCGGCGAGCGTCTTCACGACGTGGTCGGCGACGAGCTCGACCGCCTCGTCCACCGAGGCCTCGCGCAGCCGGGCGACCAGGTCCTCGTCCTCGCCGTCAGCGGTCTGGTCGCCCCCTGTGAGCTCGCCGAGCCTCGGGGTGGTGAGGTGGGAGTAGAGGCGGCGCAGGAACTGGCCGTCGTGGCTCCACACCAATGCCACCTCGGGACCGCCGACCAGGTCGTCCAGCGCACGGCGCACGGCGCGCAGCGGCAGCAGGTTCAACCCCGCCCTGGTCACCGTCTTGGCCGTGGCCTCGTTGCGCGCGACGTAGCCGACCTCGGCGAGGGCACCCCAGGCGATCGCCTGCCCGGCCAGTCCCCTGGCGCGGCGAGCACGGGCCAGCGCTTCCAGGAAGAGGTTCCCCGCGCAGTAGGCGGCCTGACCGGCGTTGCCCACCACGGCCGCCCCCGAGGAGAACAGGAGGAAGAGGTCGAGGTCGTGGTCACCGGTGAGGCGGTCGAGGACCATCGCGCCGGCCATCTTCGGTGCGAGCACGGCGCGGAACCGCTCCGGCGTCAGGTCCGCGATCATCGCGTCGTCGAGCACCATCGCCGCGTGCACCACGCCCCGCAGCGGGGCGCCACCGCCGTCGATGGAGTCGATGACAGCGCGCATGGCGGACTCGTCGGTCACGTCGGCGGCGTGCACGGACACCGCCACCTCCCGCGCGGTCAGCTCGGCGACGAGGTCCCCGGCCCCCGGCACGGCCGTTCCCCGCCGGTTCACCAGTGCGAGGTGCCTGGCCCCGCGGTCCACGAGCCAGCGCGCCGTCTCGGCGCCGAACCCACTCGCGCCGCCGGTGACCAGGTAGGTGCCGCACGGGTCGGCCGCGAAGGCGCTCGACCGGGCAGCCCGCTCGACCGGTGGCCGCCGGTCGAAGGTGACGACCAGTTTGCCGATGTGCCGGGAGTGCTGGAGGGACCGGAACGCCTCTGCGGCCTGGGCGGCCGGGAACGCCCGGTGCGGGATGGGGTGGACGGCGCCCGACCGGACGTGGTCGATGATCCGGTCGTGCTCGGCGGCGATCTCCTGCAGCCGGTGGCTGCCCAGCTGGTCGACGTCCACGGCGAAGTAGCTGATGTTGTTGCGCAACGGGAACAGCGAGACGTTGCGGTCGCTGTAGAGGTCGCGCTTGCCGAGCTCGACGAACCGGCCGCCGAACCGCAGCAGCTCCAGGCTGCGCCCGATGAACTCACCGCCCAGCGAGTTCAGCACCACGTCGACGCCCTGCCCGCCGGTGACGGCGAGCACGTCGGCGGCGAAGCTGAGGCTGCGCGAGTCGAAGACGTGCTCCACGCCGAGCAGCCTGAGGAAGTCTCGCTTCTCCTCGGTGCCCGCGGTGGCGATCACCGCGGCACCCAAGTGGCGGGCGCACTGGAGGGCTGCCAGCCCGACGCCACCGGCGGCGCCGTGCACCAGGACCGTCTCGCCCTTGGCGAGCCCGGCCTGGTTCACCAGCCCGTAGCTCGCGCTGATCAACGCGACGGGCATGGTCGCCGCGGCGACCAGGTCGATCCCGTCGGGCACCGGTCCCACCAGGTTCTCGTCCGCCAGCACGTGCGAGGCGAAGGAACCGGCGACGGACCCGAAGACCCGGTCACCCGGCCGGTACCGGGTCACGCCGGGGCCGACCGCCGTGACCACTCCCGCGCACTCGCCGCCGAGGTGCGTGCCGGTCATGCCGGCCTCCACCACCCAGCCCGGCAGCAGCCCGACCGCGAGCAGCGCGTCGCGGTAGTTGATGCCCGTCGCGCGGACCTCGACGGCGACCTGTCCGGGGCCGGGTTCCGGCATCTCCGCGGCCACCCACGCCAGCTCGTAGGACGGTCCCGCGTCACGGGCGATGAGCCGGTACGGGGTGGCGGGGTCGTCGGCAGCCGGTGCGGGCAGGTCGCGCAGCCGCGGCACGAACCGGCCCGACGCGGTGAGCACCACCTCGTCCTCGTCCGCCGGATCGAGGACCTCACGTGCGATCCGGTCGACCGGGACGTCGTGCCCGGCCGACACGCGCCGGATGCCGAGCAGGCTGTGTTCGGCGGCCACGGTGCGCGTGGCGCCCCAGAACGCGGCGCCGGCCGGGTCCGCGGCCCCCTCGGGCGCCGGGTTGACGCCGGTGGGGCGGCTGACCAGCCAGAGCCGCGTCACCGCTCCTGCGGGGAGCTCGGCCGACCTGACCGCGAGCGCGCGCACGAGCTCGAACCGCCGGGTGGTCGCCTCGACGGCGGCCGCCGGGTCCGGACCGGTCTCGGCGAGCACGAGCACCACATCGGTCTCGGAAGCGGTGAACCAGTCGGCTGTGCCGGTGCCGGCGGTGGTCCGCACCGCGTCGGCGCCCAGCTCCGCCAGCCTCGTCGTGAGCGTCGCGGCCAGTCCGTCGTCGGTGTCGTCCTCGGCGACGACCACGACACGGCCGGTGGTCGCGACGCTCGTCGCCTCCTGCACCGGAGCGGTGCGCGGGACCCTGCTCGCTGTCGTCAGCGAGCACAGCTCGCCTTCGAGGACCGTGCGCGCGGCGTGGAAACCGTTGCCCGGCAACAGGTCACGCCACTGCTGAGCGGACAGCACCGGCGAGGCGGGCCGCAGGTCGAGGTCGGTCATCGACCAGAACTCCGGTACCAGGCCGAACGGCAGGGCGAGCAGCAGCGGGTCGTGGGCCTCGACGAACAGCAGACGTCCGTTGTCGGTCAGCACCTCCGACACCGCGCGCAGCGCCGCACGCACGTCCTTGGCCGCGTGGAGGGCGTTCCCGGCGACCACCACGTCGAAGCCACCTGCCTCGACGTCGGGCTGGTCGAGGTCCAGGGTCCGGTACTCGACGAAGTCGTACCGCGCGAACCGTGCCTCCGCCGGAGCGAGGCAGACCTGCGAGACGTCCGTGAACACGTACCGCGTGCGGTCCGCCGGCAGCACGGGCAGCAACGCCGCGGTCAGCGCACCGGTGCCGCCGCCCACCTCGAGAATCCTGAGTGGACGATCCGCCGGCCACGCCTCGACCAAGGCGCGCATGACCTCCGCGGCGGCCTGGTTGCAAGACCGCAGTGACGGAGACAGGTCGTAGTAGTGCGCCAGGGTGTCGCTGCCGTGCGCGGGAGAAAGGATGTCCAGCGCGTCGCGTTCACCGCGCAGCAGTGCGGCCAGGTGCAGGCCGCACCGGCCGAACAGGGTCAGGTCCGCGACGTGCTCGGGGAAGTCGGTGACCAGGCCCGCGAACGCGGGTTCGGCGACGTCGGGGCGGATCCGCCAGCGGGTCCGCCCCTGGAACTCTCCGAGCCACTCCAGGTGGTCGTGGTCGGCGGCCAGCCCGGTCAGCAGGTCGAGCAGGCGGCCGAACTCCGGGCGCACTCCGGCAGCCAGCAGGTCGTCGGTGAAGAACACCTCCGCGTCGTCGAGGATGGTGGTGAACGCGCGCACCGTGAAGGCGGCGGTCGCCGCGAGCCGCCGTCGCCGCAGCTCCGCGTACCCGGTGACCGGCCGCCCCTCGACCAGGGGCGACGGGCAGGGCACCGCCGCGGTGGGCGGCAGGCCGCGCGGTGCGGCGCGGAGCTCGGTGTGCTGGCGCAGGACCACGCGCCGGCTGGGCACCTTGACCCGCAGGAACCGGCAGTCGAGCAGTTCCAGCTGAACGGTGCCCGCGTCGTCGGTGAGCGTGATGTCGGCCGAGGCCCAGGACTCCGCGAGCGTGCGGCAGCGGAAGTGCACGGCGCCGGTCTTGGTGGGCGGGCTCCACAAGCGGGCGGAGCCGACCGCCACGGGCAGGTAGGAGTCCTCGTCGGCGACGTGGCCGCGGCGGATGCGGCCGAGCTGGATCGCGGCCTGCGGGGCGACGTCGGTCCACGCCGGGTGCGCGTGGAACCCGGTGAGGTCCAGGTGGCCGCAGTCGTAGTCGGCCAGCACCTCCGTGCCGTCGACCCACAGGTCGGAGATGACGAGGAACTCGGGGCCGTAGCCCAGGCCGATCCGCTCACCGTCGGTGTACAGCGTCTCCCGGTCCACGTGCTCGCCCCTCCCGGCGAACCGCGCGCGCAGCTCGGCCAGGTCGAGCGGTGGCGGGGCCGGGGCCACCCGGCGGCGCACCCGCCCCCGTGCGTGGGTCAGCCACACCTTCCCCTCGGCCGAGCACGTGGCGACCCGGAAGACACCGTCCTCTTCGGACAGCGACACCTGCATGCGGGGCAACACGGACTCGTCGTCGGGAGCCACCAGCGGCTTGGTGATGTGCAGCTCCCTCACCTCCGCCGGTCCGTCGAACACGAGCTGCCCGGCCGCCCAGCCCATCTCCAGGTAGCCGGCCGCCGGCATGATCGGCGTCCCCGCCGCCCGGTGACCGGCCAGCCACGGCCACCGCGCCGGGTCCACGGTGGTCTGCCACGTCGGGTCGGAGACGGCGACCCGGTCCCCGAGCAGCACGTGGTCGGGCGGCGCGCTGGCACCGCCCCAGGTGTGCTGGTCGCCCAGCCAGAACCGCTCGCGCCGCCACGGGTAGGCGGGCGACGGCACGACCCGGCCCCGGCGGGGGAAGAACCGTTCCCCCGCGATCGGCACGCCCGCGGCCAGCGCGGACTCCACCGAGCTCAGCAGAGCGGCTGGTCCGGGCTCGTCGCGGGTGAGCGTCGGCAGCACGGCGAGCACGCTGTCCTTCGCCGCTCGCTTCAGGTACGTCCGCAGCACCGGTTTCGGCCCGATCTCGATGATCGTGTCGAACCCGGCCGCGACCAGGTGGTCGGTGGCCGCGGCGAACCGGACGGGCTCGCGGACGTTGCGCCACCAGTACCCGGCGTCCAGCCGCTCCCCCGCCAGGGGCGCGCCGGTGACCGTGGAGACGAAGTTGACGGTGGCGGCTTTCGGCGCCAGACCGGCCAGATCCGCCAGCAACGGGGCGCGCACCGGTTCCATCGCCGTGCTGTGGAACGGGTAGTCCAGTTCGAGCAGGCGGCAGAAGACCTCGCGCTCGGCCAGCCGGTCGGCGAGGTCGTGCAGGTCGGCCCTCGGCCCGGCGACCGTGACGTCGTTCGCGCTGTTGATCCCCGCGATCTCCATACGCCCGTCGTACCGCGCGAGCAGGGCCTCGGTCTCGTCCTGCCCGAGGCTGACCGCGGCCATGGTGCCGGTGCCCGCGGTGGTCGCCTGGGCCCGGCTGCGCGCCACCACCAGCCGCACGGCCTGCTCCACGTCGTAGATCCCGGCGGCGAATGCGGCGGCGACCTCACCCACGCTGTGGCCGTACACCGCTTCCGGCCGCAGGCCGCGTTCCGCGAGCACCGCCACGATGCCGGCCTGCACCGCGAAGAGAACGGGCTGGACCACGCTCGTGTCGTGGAACCGCGGCTCGGCCGACCGCAGCTCGTCGGCGACCGTCCAGCCGGCGAGCGGCGCCAGCACGGCGTCGATCCCGGCGACCGCGGCGGCGAACACCGGGTCGGTGTCGACGAGGTCGGCCGCCATGCCGGCCCACTGCGCGCCGTGACCGGAGAAGGCGAAGGCGACGCGGCCCCGCTCGGTCGCCCGCTGCGGCGGAACCTGCTTCGCCAGCCGTTGCCGCGCCTCGTCCGCGTCGGCGGCGAGCACCACCCGGCGGTGGGCGTGCTTCCCCCGTCGCTGGGAGGAGGTGTAGGCGAGGTCGGCGAAGTCCGTGCAGTCGGCCAGCCGCCGGTCCATCCGGGCCACCGCGTCGGCCAGGGCGGCCTCGGTGTGCGCCGAGACGACGATCGGCACCGCGGTCGCCACGCGCAGCGCGGGCGGAGCCGCGGGTGATTCCTCCAGGACGACGTGGACGTTCGCACCGCCGAACCCGAACGAGTTCACCCCGATCAACCGGCCCTCCGCCGGCCGCGACCGCTCCACCGGCGTCAGCGCCAGGCCGTCGAAGTCGATCTCCGTGCTGCGCGGGCTCGCGTGCGGGGTCGCGGGGATTTCTCCGTGGCGCAGCACGAGCACCGCCTTGCACAGCCCGGCCATGCCCGACGCCGGTTCCAGGTGCCCCAGGTTCGCCTTGACCGAGCCGATCGGGAGCGCCGCGCCGGTCCGGCGAAGTCCGAGGGCGCCGCCGATCGCCCGGCACTCGACCGGGTCGCCGATCGGTGTGCCGGTGCCGTGCGCCTCCAGGTAGGCCAGGTCGTCCGGGTCGAGCTCGAACCGGTCGTAGACCTGGCGCAGCAACGCTTCCTGGGCCGCACAGCTGGGCAGCACCAGCCCGCTGGTGTGCCCGTCGCTGTTCGTCCCGGACCCCGCGATCACGGCGTGGACGCGGTCGCCGTCGGCAACCGCGTCGGCCAGGCGCTTGAGGACCAGCACGCCACCGCCCTCGGCACGGACGTACCCGTCGGACTGGGCCGAGAACGGGCGGCACCGCCCGGTCGGCGACAGGAACCCCGCCTTGGCGAACCCGACGTAGGTGATGGGGTTGAGCAGCAGGTTGACCCCGGCGGCGAAGGCGACGCGTCCGCCGCCGTGCCGCAGGTGCTCGCAGGCCAGGTGGACCGCGTTCAGCGACGAGGCGCACGCCGTGTCCACCTTCAGACTGGGCCCGTGCACGTCGAGCTGGTGGGACAGCCGGTTCGCCGTGTTGGACAGGGCCGCCCCGGAGTTCGTGTAGGGACCGACCGCGGACGGGATGAGCATCTGCTGCCCGCCGTAGTCCAGCGCGGACACGCCGACGAACACGGCGGCATCCGTACCGGCCAGCGCCGCCGGGTCGATCCCGGCGTCGTCGAGCGCCTCGACACCCAGCTCCAGCAGCAGCCGCTGCTGGGGATCGATGCACACCGCCTCACGCGGGCTGATCCCGAAGAAGTCCGCGTCGAACCCGGTGATGTCGTCGAGGTACCCGCCCGCGAACGTGTAGGACTTGCCCGGCCGCATCTGGTTGGAGTCCCAGTACCGCTCGACGTCGAACCGGCCGGGCGGCGGCGCCCCGACCGCCTCACGCCCCGCGGCCAGCAGCGACCACAGCCCCTCCAGATCGCCGACCCCGCCGGGAAAACGACACGCCACGCCCACGATTGCGATCTTGTCCAGCACGCCCGGATCATTTCGGACCGCGGGTGCCGGATCCACGCTGGCGCAGGCACTCACCCGGATGACCAACCCATCAGGTGACACCGCCACCGCGTTTCGGTGGTGAAGCCGTCGGGAAGCCCGATGATCGACCGTGAGGAGGGCGATGGATCCCCGGAGTCGCAACGGCCTTGTGGGCATGGTCCTGGCGGCGGCTGCGTCGCTGACGACCCTGCTGCTCGGGTGGCCCCTGGTCGTGCCGATCCTGCTGTTCGCCGCCGGATGGCTGCTGGGGGGCTACGTGGTGTGGAACTCCCTGCGCCGCCGCTGACGCGAGACCACGTGCTGCTCTCCGGTGTGCAGCGGCAGCCGACCGTCAGCACGTGAAGTGACCTGGGACACGTCGTGTCACGAAGTCCGGCGACGCGCCGTCTCCATGCCGATTCCCGAAAGACGGAGGAGGCAGTCATGGCCGGCAGCACGCACGTGGTCGTTATCGGTGGCGGGTACGCGGGTGTCATGGCCGCGAACCGGCTGACGCAGCGCGAGGACGTCGCGGTCACGTTGGTCAACCCGCGGTCCGAGTTCGTGCACCGGGTGCGCCTGCACCAGCTGGTGGGCGGGTCGGACGCGGCGGTCGTCGCCTATGAGGACGTTCTGGCGCAGGGTGTCCGGCTCGTGGTGGACGCGGTGGACGTCATCGACGCGGCCGGGCGCCGGGTGCGGCTGTCCGACGGCTCGGCGCTCGGCTACGACTACCTCGTCTACGCCGTGGGCAGCGGCAACGCCGAGCCGGACGTGCCGGGGGCGGCCGAGTTCGCGTTCCCGATCGCCACGCTGGAGACGGCGCAGCGGCTGCGTTCGGTTCTCGCCGACACGGCCCTCGCCGCGCCGGTGACGGTGGTCGGCGCCGGTCCCACCGGCATCGAGACCGCGGCCGAGCTGGCGGAGCTGGGCCGCCGGGTCACGCTGGTGTGCGGCGGTGTTCTCGGCCCGTACCTGCACGCCCGCGGCCGGCGCGCGGTCGCACGGCGGCTGGCGGCGCTCGGCGTGACCGTGGTCGAGGGCGGCGACGCGAAGGTGACGGCGGTGACCAGGGACGCCGTGCGGCTGGCCGACGGCAGGGAGCTGGCGAGCGCGGTCACCGTGTGGACGGTGGGTTTCGCCGTTCCGGACCTGGCGCTGCGCAGCGGTCTCACCACCGACACCGCGGGCCGGCTGCTCACCGACGAGACGCTGACGAGCGTGGACGACGAGCGCGTCGTCGCGGCCGGGGACGCCATGGCGCCGTCCGGTCTGGCACTGCGGATGAGCTGCCTGAACGCGATCCCGACGGGTGCGCGCGCCGCCGACACCGTGCTCAGCCGGCTCGCGGGCGAGCAGCCGGAGCTCCTGCACCAGGGCTTCTACGCGCAGTGCATCAGCCTGGGCCGTGCGGCGGGCATCTTCCAGCTCGCCACCAGGTCCGACGTCGCGGTCGGCGTGCACGTCGGCGGCAGCCTCGGCGCCAAGGTCAAGGAGAGCATCTGCAAGGGCATCCCCGACCACCTGGCCGACGAGGGGCGCAAGCCCGGTTCGTACCGCCTGCACCGGCTGCGGGGCGGTGCCGAGAAGCGCCGGCGGCTGCTGGACGCGCACCGCGCTGAGCTCCAGGAGCCGGCCGAACAGCGGGTCTGACCGTCACGCGAGGGAGGCGGCGATCTTCGCGACGGTCGCTTTGGCGGTCGGCCCGACGCCGATGAGCGTGGCGGACGCCGGACCGGTCCAGCTGCCGTACCCGACCAGGTGCAGGCGTGGTTCCTCGACCGCGGTGGTGCCGTCGACGGCGATGCGGCCGTTGGCGGCGCGCAGCCGCAACGGTGCGAGGTGGCCGAGCGCGGCCCGGAAGCCGGTGCACCAGATGACGGCGTCAGCGTCGGCGAGGACGCCGTCATCCATCGGTGTGGCGACGAGGAGGCCGCTGTCGCGTGCCTCCCGCACGGCCGGCACCGCGACGATGTCACCGAGCTCGCCGACGCCGCCGTGGCGGGTGGCGATGTCGAACAGGGCCTTGCCGTCGATCTCGTCGGGCATGTACCGCGGTGGCCGGCGGGTCATCCACGTCAGCTCGGCGTGAGGCAGCAGGTCGGCCGCGATCTGCGCACCGGAGTTGCCGCCGCCGACCACGACGACCTTCCGGCCCGCGAACTCCTGTGGGCCGGCGTAGTCCACGGTGTGCAGCTGACGCCCAGGCAGCCGCACCGACGGCCGGAACGGCCGCCACCACGTGCCGGTCGCGCTGACGACGTGCCGTGCCGACCACGTTCCGTTGTCGGTGTGGACGAGCAGGCCGTGCTCGTCCCGGCCGACCTCGCGCACCTGGACCGGCCGCTGCACGGGGATGTCGTAGCGCTTCTCGTAGGCGGTGAGGTAGTCGACGACGTGCTGCGCGGTCGGGTAGCCGTCCGGGAACGGCGACATCGGCCAGCCGGGCAACGAGCTGTGGCGCGCGACGGAGAACAGCCGCAGCGAGTTCCACGTGAGCGGCCAGGCGCCGCCCGGCACGGGTCGTGCGTCGAGCACCACGTGGTCGATGCCCGCGCGGCGCAGGTAGAAGGCAGCAGCGAGCCCCGCCTGCCCGCCGCCGATCACCACGACGTCAGAGCTGGGCACGAGCTGCCCAGCGACGCCGGAGCCACAGGCTCACGTAGACGAGTGCGACGAGCACCGGAACCTCGATCAACGGACCGACCACGCCCGCGAGCGCCTGCCCGGAGGTCACGCCGAACACTCCGATCGCCACAGCGATGGCGAGTTCGAAGTTGTTGCCCGCCGCGGTGAACGCGAGCGTCGTGGTCCGCTCGTAGGAGAGCCCAGCGGCCTTGCCCAGCGCGTAGGAGCCGGCCCACATGATGGCGAAGTAGACCAGCAGCGGCAGAGCAATGCGGGCGACGTCGAGCGGGCGGCTGGTGATGTTCTCGCCTTGCAGCGCGAACAGGATGACGATCGTGAACAGCAGCCCGCAGAGGGCGATCGGGCCGACGCGCGGCAGGTACTTCGACTCGTACCACTCCCGGCCCTTCGACCGCTCCCCCAGCTTGCGGCTGAGGTAGCCGGCCAGCAGCGGGATGCCGAGGAAGATGAGAACGGACTTGGCGATCTCCCACGCGGAGAAGCCGACGGATGCGGTGTCCAAGCCGAGCCGGCCGGGTAGCAGGTCGAGGTAGAACCAGCCGAGCACACCGAACATGACCACCTGGAACACCGAGTTCAGCGCGACGAGCACTGCGGCTGCCTCACGGTCGCCGCACGCCAGGTCGTTCCAGATGATGACCATCGCGATGCAGCGGGCGAGGCCGACGACGACCAGTCCGGTGCGGTACTCGGGCAGGTCGGCCAGGAAGGTCCAGGCCAGCGCGAACATCAGCGCGGGCCCGAGGACCCAGTTCAGCACCAGCGACAGCAGCATCGTCCGCCGGTCGCGGGTGACGGTGCCGAGCTCGTCGTAGCGGACCTTCGCGAGCACCGGGTACATCATCAGCAGCAGGCCCAGGGCGATCGGCAGCGACACCTCGCCGATCCGCACCGCGTCCAGCACGCTCTGCAGGCCCGGCACCAACCGGCCGAGCAGCAGGCCTGCGACCACGGCGAGGCCGATCCACACCGGCAGCAGCCTGTCCAGGAAGGACAGTCGGTGCAGCACGTCCGGTGCTGCGGTCTGAGTGGTGCTCAACGGGTTCTCCGGGATGTGGTCGGGTCAGTCGCAGCAGGTGCTGGCGTCGCGCAGCGGCCCGCCCGGCGCCAGCACGGCCGCCAGCGCGTCGATCGCGGCGTTGTCGACGCGGTACCAGCTCCACGTCCCGCGGCGTTCCCTGCTCAGCACACCGGCCTGCACGAGGATCTTGAGGTGGTGGCTGAGCGAGGACTGCGGCATGTCGAACTGGTCGGCGAGGTCGCAGAAGCACGCCTCCTGCCCCTGCGTCCGGCGCACCAGCCCGACCAGCTCGACCCGGATCGGGTCGCCGAGCGCCTTGAACAGGCGGGCGGCGGTCGCCGAGTCGAGCAGCACCTGGTCCTGGCTCGTCATGGCGTGAACCATAGCGACTTGGATTGACAAAAGTCGATACAGCGGGTGTGATCCGCATCGACAAACTCCGGTCCGAGGAGAGCGCCGTGTCCCACACCCCCGAGGTGCTGTTCGTCTGCGTGCACAACGCCGGCCGCTCACAGATGGCCGCCGCGCTGTTGCAACACCACGGCATGGGCCGCATCGCGGTGCGCTCCGCCGGGTCGGCGCCGGCGGAGGAGGTCAACCCGGCCGCCGCCGCGGCGCTGGCCGAGTGGGGGCTGGACATCACCGCCGAGGTGCCCTCGAAGCTCACGACCGAGGACGTCGAGGCGTCCGACGTGGTGATCACGATGGGGTGCGGTGACACCTGCCCGGTGTTCCCCGGCAAGCGCTACCTGGACTGGCAGCTCGACGACCCCGCGGGCCGGGGCGTCGACGCGGTGCGGCCGATCCGCGACGACATCGACCGGCGGGTGCGCGCCCTGCTCGCCGAACTGCTCGGCTAACGCGGCACGCTGGCGGTCGACAACGCGGCCGCCAGCACCCCGACCACCCCCAGCACGACGAACACGGCCGCGTAACCACCCAGCCACGCCGCCAGCGCACTGCCCGCCCACGGTGCGACCGCCGACGTGAGCATCACCGGCGCGGTCAGCAGGCCGTTCAACCGTCCGTAGTGGACAGCACCCCACCGGTCCGTGATCGCGGTCGCCTGCACCAGCGTGAAGATCCCGCGCGTGACGCCGGCGAGCACCGACCCGGCGACCAGCAGCAGAGCCGGTCCGGGCACCACGCCCAGCGCGACCGTCACCGCCGCGCTGACCAGCAGCACCAGCAAGGTCCGCACGCGCACCGACGTCCGCGCGGACAACCTGCCGTACCCGAGCCTGCCGAGCACCTGGCCGATCCCGCCCAGCCCGAGCGCGACGGCGGCCGCGGTCGTCGTCATGCCGCGTTCGGTGAGCAGCGGCACGAGGTTGATCACGACGGCGTACACGCTGAACGCGGCCAGGCTCATCGCGACCACGAGCACCAGGAACGGCCTGCTGCGCGCCACCACCGACGGGGTGTGGACGGTCTCGTGCTCGACCGCGGGCCACGGCAGCCGCAAACCCAGGAAGTGCAGCGGAACCGTTGTGACGGCGAGGATTCCGGCCAGCACGAGGTAGGTGCCACGCCAGTCCAGGCGGTCGTTCAGCACGGCCGTCAGCGGCGCGAACACCGTGCTGGCCAGCCCGCCGACCAACGTCACCGCGGTCAGCGCCGTGACCCGGCGCGTTCCGTACCAGCGGGTCAGCGCGGCGAACGCGGGCGCGTAGAACACCCCGGCCATGGCGACGCCGGTCAGCAGCCACGCGGCGGAGAACCACACCGGAGAACGCGCACTGGCCAGCGCGACGAGCGCGACCACGGCGAGGGCGGAACCGGTGGTCATGATGGCGCGCGGCCCGTGCCGGTCGAGCAGCCTGCCGACCGGGATGCCGACCAGACCCGCCACGACCTGGCTGGCGGAGAACCCGGCCGTGATCGCCGCGAGCGACCACCCGGTGCGCGCGCTGATCGTGGGCAGCAGGACCGGGAACGCGTAGTAGAGCACGCCCCAGCTGATGATCTCGGTCGTGCACAGCACGACCAGCACGCGCCGCACCCCGCGGTCGACACCCGGCCGCGCCGTCGTGGTGTCAGCCGACAAGGCCGCTGCACTCTCCGGCGGGAGCGTCGAACACACCCGCACCACCGCACACCCCGGTCTCCGGCAACACGAGCTCGACCCGCCCCGCGGCCTCGTGGTCCCCCGCGATCCGCGCGACCACCGAACGCACCTGCTCGTAGCCGGTCAGCGCGAGGAAGGTCGGCGCACGGCCGTAGCTCTTCATGCCCACCAGGTAAACGCCCGGCTCGGGGTGCCGCAACTCGCTTTCACCATGTGGGTAGACCGTGCCGCACGAGTGCACGTTCGGGTCGATCAGCGGCGCCAGCCCCGTCGGCGCCTGCAGCACCGGGTCGAGGTCGAGCCGGACCTCCGACAGCCACGACAGGTCCGGCCGGAACCCGGTCAGCGCCACGACCTCGTCGAGGCCGCCGACCTTTCGTCCGTCGAACGACTCCAGCGTCAGCCTGCCGTCGTCTTCGCGCTCGACCGCGGCGGTGCGGAACCCGGTGACGATCTCGACGCGACCGGCGTCCACCGCCTTCTGCGCCTTCAGTCCCAGGGCACCACGAGCCGGCAGTTGGTCGGCTTCTCCGCCACCGAACGTCGTGCCGACCGAGCCCCGGCGCAACAGCCACACGATCGTCGCACCCAACTCCGGTTCCGCGAGTGCGACGAGAGCGGTGAGCGCCGAGTGGCCGCTTCCGACGACCGCGATCCGCTTTCCCGCGTACCGATCGCGCTGCGCCGCGAGGTCCGGTGTCCGGTAGCTGATCCGCGCTGCCTTCTCCCCTTTGGCCGGCAGGCCGTCGCCGCCCAGGGGGTTGGGCGAGTTCCACGTGCCGGATGCGTCGATCACCGCTCGTGCCGCGATGCGCTCCTCACCGGACTCGCTGTGGACGTGCACCGTCAAGGGCTCGGTTTGCCGGCCCGCGTCCACCACCCGGTCCCGGCCACGCCGTGCGACACCGACCACGCGCGCACCGAACCGGACGCGGTCGCCGAGCGCCTCGGCGAGCGGTGCGAGGTACAGGTCGACCCAGTCCGCGCCGGTCGGGCAGGTGCCGGCCTGCGGGCGCACCCATCCTGTTGCGGTGAGCAGCTTTTCGGCAGCGGGGTCGATCAGCTCGTCCCAGCGTGAGAACAGGCGGACGTGGTTCCACTGCGACACCGCCGCTCCTGCCCGGTCGCCCGCTTCCAGCACGAGGACGTGCTCGCCCCGCTGGACCAGATGTGCTGCCGCGGCCAGGCCTGTGGGGCCGGCGCCTACGACGACGACCGGGTGATCGCTCACTGCACGACTCCTTGCATCGAAGAGTTTCGAACCAGTACTTTATCGACCGGCGTCGATGTTCGCCACCGGATGTTGCCCGCGTGGGAGAGTGCAGTGGTGGGCACAGCGATCAGTGCGAGGAGACGTCCTTGGAGGCAGTAGCCGGTGACAACGTTTCCGTTCTCGGCAGGCTGGTCGAGGAGATCTCCTGGGAGGGTTCCTCGGTGCGCCGCTACCGCAACGGCGGCCGTGGCGTCGAGAACATCCTGACCGCGGAGGTGTTGTCCGCGCTCGACTTCCTCCCGCGGCAGGCGTTTCTCGGAGCGGTGCTGGACAACGCCCACGGCGCGGACGCCACGCGCCGGCTGCTGTCCGCCCAGGTCGAGGACGCGACCCTGTCGTTCCTGCCGGACGAGATCGTCCTCAACCCGTCGCAACGGTCACGTGGCGCGCAGTTGATCGTGCAGCCCGACGCGTCCCTCGAGACCGGGTCTTGCTACGCGTTGGTGGAGGCCAAGAGGATCCGGCACAGCTCCTTCCAACCACAGCAACTGGCCCGCGAGTACTTGGCGGTGACGCGACGAGCGGAGACCCGCGCACCTCTGCTGCTGGTGGTGCTCGGCGCCGCACCGCCGGTGCTGGTCAAGGGCGAAGGCCGGGTGTCGATCCACGACTCCATCGCACGGCACCTCCCCACGGTGCACGGCTTGGCGAGCGCGCACCCCGCGCCGTTGGCCGAGTTGACCGACCGCATCAGCGAAGCCTGCGCCTGGACCACCTGGAACGAGCTCGCCGACGTCGTGGCGCAGCAGCAGAACCGCCTCACCGTGGCCGACCCGTCGATCGCCGCGTCGATCAACCGCCTCGTGACGTCGATCGTCCGGTCAGTCGCCTGGCACGCCTGACCGACCAGCGTCAGTACAGGTCGGCAAGAACGAGCGTGCTCTCCTCCACCTGGGCCCGACCACTCTCGATCAGATCAGCGGCACGCGCGAGGAACGCCGTCAGCGACGGCGCGACCGGCTCCCCCAGGTCGGGAACGTTCGGCCGGAACACGACCTGCCCCACCGTCCCCAGCTCACCGGGCTCCAGGTCCAGCAGGTAGCAGTCGCCCTGGAACGCGAGGAACGGCAGCCAAGACCGCGACCACACGGTCCACCGGTAGTGGGCGGGCTGCTCAAGAGGCGTGGCCATGTCCTCTACGACCTCGGTCAGCATCCGGTGCATCTCGATGATCTCGTCCACGGGCAGGAAGTGGAGGTAGTTGATCGAGCCGTACAGCTGGTCGGGGTCGTCCTGACCGTCCGAGGCCCGCAGCAGCGCGCACAGCTCCTCCGGCAGCACGAGGCCGGTCGCGGCGGCGAGCCGGTCCAGGTCGTCCTGGGTTGCGCCGGGCCGGAACGGCGCGGTGTCGGGCAGGTGCCCCTCGATGGCGGCTCGCAGCCGCGTGAACTCCTGGACGGTCTCGTTCATACCGGCAAGTCTGACCTGTGGTCGTCCGGCGCGTGCACCGACCGGATCTCACCGCTCACCCGTACCGCGAGACCAGCGCCCTGCCGATCCCCGCCAGGTGCTCCCGCACCCCCGCGGGACCGGTCACCTCCACCCACTCGACCAGCCCCGCGAGCTCACCGGCCACCACGTGCTCGTCCCGCCCGCGGATCACGACCTCCACCCGGCCGTCCGCGGCAGCCCCTCCCACCTCCAGCCGGCCACCGAAGGCGATCCGGAGCACGCCCACCGCACCAGGCACGCACACCGCCCGCACTTCCAGGGGTGCCCGCTTGCGATCGACCTCGTCGGCGATCTCGCGCCAGCTCTCGGCGAGGTCGAAGTCCGCCGGTCGGTGCGCGGGTTCGCCGGTCACGTCGACCGACGTCACCCGATCGACCCGGAAGGTCCGCCGACCGGCCTCGGTGTGGGCGACCAGGTACCACGACTGTCCTTTGGCGACGATGCCCAGCGGGTGGACGGTCCGTTCGGTCGGCGCCCGCTCGCGGTCGATGTAACCGAGGCGCACCTGGAGGCCGCGGATCACCGCGTCCTGGAGCGCGTCGAGGGAACGAGGTGGTGGCGGGAACGAGCCCGACCCCCAGTGCCGCGGGTCCACGACCATCGACGACGCCGCCGCCTCGGCCTGCACGCGGAACGGTTCCGGCAGGGCGTGCACGAGCTTGCGCAGGGCTGTCTTCACGGCCGGGGTCGCAACCGAGGCCGGCCCGGCGACCAGGAACAGGGCGCGGGCCTCCCCTGCGGTCAGGCCGGACAGGTCGGTGCGGGCGCCGCCCACCAGGCGCCAGCCGCCGCCACGGCCCTGCGTGGAGTACAGGGGTATGCCGGCCACGGCCAGGGCGTCGAGGTCGCGGCGGGCGGTGCGTTCGGAGACCTCCAGCTCGCGCGCTACCTCCGCTGCGGTCACCTGCCCACGGCGTTGCAGCAGCAGGAGGACGGCCACCAGCCGGTCGGTTCGCACGCCGGACAGATTTCCACGGAAAGCGGTCACGGGATGACCGGTTTCGGTCAGCAGGATCGCCGCATGACCTCACCGACCGCGTTCCCCGAATCCACCCTGATCCCGGTCAACGGCGTGGAGCTCGAAGTCTTCGAAGCAGGCCGGCACAACGCGGGCAAGCCGATCGTGCTCTGCCACGGCTGGCCGGAGCACGCCTTCTCGTGGCGCCACCAGATGCCCGCCCTCGCCGAAGCCGGGTACCACGTCATCGTCCCGAACCAGCGAGGGTACGGCCGTTCGTCGCGGCCTGCGGGGGTGGCGGACTACGACATCGCGCACCTGACGGGTGACCTCGTCGCGCTCCTCGACCACTTCGGCTACGAGGACGCCACGTTCGTCGGGCACGACTGGGGCTCGTTCGTCGTCTGGGGGCTGGCCCTGCTGCACCCGAAGCGGGTGAACGGGGTGGTCGGCCTCAGCCTGCCCTACCAGGTGCGCGGCGACCGGCCGTGGGTCGAGGTCGTGGAGGAGGTGCTCGGGCCCGACTTCTACTTCGTCCACTTCACCCGGCAGCCGGGCGTGGCGGACGCCGTGTTCGACGCGAACACGCACCGGTTCCTGCGCAACCTCTACCGCAAGAACGAGCCGCCCAGGGCGCCGAGGCCGGGCATGGCGCTGATCGACCTCGCCCGGCAGGAGACGCCGCTCGGCGAGCCGCTGCTGAGCGACGACGAGCTGGCCGTCTACGTGGCCGCGTTCGAGTCGACGGGCTTCACCGGCAGCGTCAACTGGTACCGCAACCTCGACCGCGACTGGCACCTGCTGGGAGAGGCCGACCCGGTCGTCCACCAGCCGGCGCTCATGATCTACGGCGATCGGGACGCGGTCGCGAGGTTGGAGAGCCTGACCGACTTCGTGCCCGGTGCGGAGGTGGTCAGCCTCGACTCCGGCCACTGGATCCAGCAGGAGAAGCCGGAGGAGACCACGGCGGCGATCCTGGACTGGCTGGAGCGGCGGGGTTCCTGAACGTCCTCGGGCTGTCGAAAAGACCTCCGCCCGTTCGACGTGTCCGCGAGAGCACGGTTGAGGCGGAAGGACACGAACCATGGGACTCGTCATCTGCGACATGTCGATCTCGCTCGACGGCTGCGTCACCGGTCCCGGTGCCAGTCGCGACAACCCGTTCGGCGACGGTGCCGGCAGCCTGCACGACTGGCTGTTCGAGGACCCGGCCGACGCGGACCGCCGGTACCTCGAGGAGGCGGTCGCCCTCTGCGGCGCCGTGGTGATGGGCCGCACGTCGTTCGACAAGACCGTGGACGCGTGGGGTCCCGGCGGCCCGGCCCCCGGCTGTCGGAGCTTCGTGGTGACCCACACCGCGCCGGCGGGGGAGCACCCCGGCTACACCTTCGTCACCGACGGCGTGGCGAGCGCGATCGAGCAGGCCCAGGAGGCGGCCGGCGACCGGTGGGTCGGTCTGCACGGCGCCACGGTGATGCAGCAGGCGCTGCCGCTCGGACTGGTCGACGAGATCTTCGTGCACGTGGTCCCGTTGCTCGTCGGCGGCGGCACACCGCTGTTCGGCGCGCTCGGCTCCGCGATCAGGCTCGAACGCGTCGAGACGCACCACTCCCCCGCCGTCGACCACCTGCGGTACCGGGTCGTCAAGTAGCGGCCCCGGCCGGGAACGCCTGTTCGGAACTGTTCCGAACAGGCGTTTCCGTTGTGCCGACCGATCTTCCGGTCCGAGGGTTGAGGCCGTTCGGTTCGACTCACGGAAGGTTGGTCATGGCTTCGTTCAAGGCTTTGTTCGCCATCGCGGCGCTCGCCGCCGGTGGTGTCGCGATCCCGGTTTCGGCTTCCGCGTCCGACGTCGGCGCGCTGGCGTGCAGCCAGCACTCGCACTCGGCGAAGGACACGTTCAACCGCGGCCGTGCGGCCAAGTCGAGCATCCCGATCCGGTCCGCCGGCCCCTACTCGGGCTGCAGCATCGACGGGTACGTCGACAACACGGTCAACCTGCACTACCACTGCTACGTCACGAACAGCGCGGGCAACACCTGGACCTGGGTGCGTGTGGTCGACCAGCCGGTGGCCGGCTGGGTGTGGGACGAGAACCTCGTGGGCGGCGGGTCCGCGGTCAGGTGCTGACCAGCGTGAACCGCTGGTCCTCCTCGCCGGAGCAGTGTTGCTGGGCGAGCTCGGAGCCGGCGACGAGGTCCGACGGGCCGCCCAGCACCCCGATGCACAGACCGCTGTGCACGGGCCGGAGGCGGTAACCGCCGTCGTCGTCGGCCTCGAACAGGAAGCGCTGGTGCGCCGCGCCCGTGCAGTTGTGCGGTGACACCAGCGCCTCCGCCTCCAGCTTCGCGTCGTCCACGCCCAGGCAGCCCACGCCGTGCCTGGGGTGGAACCACTCGATCTGGAACGTGTCCGGTGCGACCTCGGTCAGCGACGTCTCGGGCACGACGCCCTCGCACGGGCGCAGCACCGCCAGCTCGCGGTCCGTCCGGCCGTTGCGCTCGCGGCCCTCGCCCACGCACAGGTCGCCGACCTTCAACAGGGAGCGGCCGTTGCGCGGACCCGTCGGCCACAGCAGGAAGGTGGCCGTCGCGGCGATCACCACCACGAGCCCGATCGCCAGCGGCACCACGAACCTGCGCCGTTTGCGAGGAGTGGGAACAGGGGGAGGTGGCTCGATGCCCGTCGCGAGGCGCTGACGGGCATCGAGCCACTTCCGCACGGCGTCGTCGTCGAGACCGCAGGCGCGGACGAATGCGGACACCAGCTGTTCGCGGGGCAGGGAGGAGCGGTTGAGCGCCGTCGCGGTGGTGCTCGACGGCAGCACGTCGCCGACCGCCGCGGCCTTGCCTTCCAGCTGGCGGAACGTGTACCCCGACCACTGCCGCAGCCGGCGCAGGCCGGCCACGAAGTCCGCCGCGCTGGTGATGTCGTCCGGGTCAGGAGGAGTGATGGCCACGTCACCGCAGAGTGCCGCAAGCCCGTCGAATGCCGATCTTTAGCCCGAACGGTTCAGGGTCCCTGCTCCACCGCTCACCGCTTACGGTGGCGTGAACCGAACCGGGTGGGAGTGAGCGATGGCGTTGCTGGACCGGTACGACTCGATGATCAGGGAGAAGACCCCGGCGGGTCTGCGATGAGGGGCGCGGTCGTCACCGGTGCCGGGCGCGGCGTGGGCAAGCTCGTGGCGAAGATGCTGGTGCAACGCGGCTACACGGTGCTGGTGACCGATGTCGACGAGGCCACCGCGACCGCGACGGCCGCCGAGATCGGTGCCGCGGCACGGGTGATCGACGTGCGTGACCACGAGGCGGTGGAGGCGGCGCGCGACGACATCGTGGCCCGCGCGGGCCGGCTCGACGTGTGGGTCAACAACGCGGGAGTGCTGGTGACCGGGCCGGCGTGGGAGCAGGACGCCGCCACCCGCAGGCTGATGATCGAGGTCAACACCCTCGGGACCATCAACGGAACCGTGGCCGCCATCGAGGCCATGCGCGGTCACGGTGGCGGGCACGTCGTGAACATCGTGTCGCTGGCGGGCATCACGGCCGTCGCGGGCGAGGCGGTGTACGCGGCCTCCAAGCACGCGGCCATCGGCTTCAGCCTCAGCACCCTCGCCGACCTGCGGGTGGCGGGCGTGCGGGACGTCGACATCTCGTGCATCTGCCCGGACGGCATCTGGACGCCGATGCTCTACGACAAGCTGGACGACCCGTCGGCGGCGTTGTCGTTCTCCGGCACGCTGTTGCAGCCCGCCGACATCGCCGCCGCTGTGGCCCGTGTGCTCGACAGGCCGCGGCCGGTCGTCACCGTTCCGAAGTGGCGTGGGGCGCTGGCCCGGTTCGGTGACGTCTTCCCGCGGTTCGGGCTGCGCGCGATCCCGCTCATGGTGGCGCAGGGACGCCGGAACCAGCGGAGGTCAGCTCGGTAGCGTTCCGTTGCCGTGCAGCAGGCCACGCGCGTGCTCGATGGCCTCGGGAGTGGTCGCGAACATGCGCACCCCGTGGGTTTCGAGCTGCCGGCGGTGCTCCTCCCGCACTCCGGACAGCAACACCGTGATGCCCCGGCGTTCCAGCCGCTCCACGGCGTCGCGCAGCACCAGCGCACCCGTTCCGTCCATCGTGGACACGTGGGACAGGCGCAGCACCACCACCGAGACCTCGGCGATCTCGGTCAGCTCCAGCAGGAACCGGTGCGCGGCGGCGAAGAACAGCGGCCCGTCGAGCCGGTAGGCGACGATGTGCTCGGCGAGCAGGGCGTGCTCCTCCTCGGCGTGGTCGCCGGGTTCGAGCGGTTCCTCGTCGACCCGGACCGACCGGGCGACGGCGCGCAACGCGAGGGCACCGGCGACGACCAGGCCCAGGATCACGGCGGTGACGAGGTCGAGGACCAGCGTCGCGACCGCCGTGAGGGCGAGCACGACGGCGTCGGACCGGTTGGCGCGCATCAGCACCCGCACCGAGCCGACCTCGACCATGCGCACCGCGGTGGCGATCAGCACACCCGCCAGCACGGCCAGCGGGACGCGCCCGACGACGGGAGCGGCCGCCAGCATGATCACGGCGAGCGTCACGGCGTGCACGAGGGCCGCCAGTCGTGAGCCGGCACCGGAGCGGACGTTGACCGCCGTGCGCGCGATGGCCGCGGTGGCCGGCACGCCACCGAAGACGGGTGCGACGACGTTCGCGATGCCCTGGCCGAACAGCTCGCGGTCCGGGTCGTGCCGCTGGTTCACGCTCATGCCGTCGGCGACCGTCGCGGACAGCAGGCTCTCCAACGCGGCCAGCGCCGCCACGGCCACCGCCGACGGCAGCAGCGACCACAGCGCCGTCACATCCACAAAGGTCAGTGAAGGTGCTGGCAGGAACGCCGGTAGCGCACCGATCCGCGCCACGGGCAGGGACCACAGCTCCGCGACCACCGTGCCCAGCGCGACCGCCAGGAGCGAGAACGGGATCGCCGGCTTCCACCGTGCGCCGAGGAGCATGACCACGGCCACTCCCCCGGCCAACGCGGCGGCGGGCCAGGACGGCCCGGAGCCGAACGCGCGCACGGCGCCGACCACGACGTTGTGCCCGCCCCCGGCCTGAACACCCAGAGCGGCGGGCACCTGTTGCAGCGCGATCACCGCCGCGATGCCGATGGTGAAGCCCTCGACCACCGGAGCCGGCACGTACCGCATGTACCGCCCGGCCCTGGCCGCCGCCAGCACGAGCAGCAACACCCCCGCCACCAGCCCGACGGTCAGCACCCCGCCCGGACCGAACTGCGCCACGATCGGCACCAGCACCACCGTCATCGCACCGGTGGGGCCGGAGACCTGCAGGCTCGACCCGCCGAACACGGCCGCCAGCGCCCCCGCGACGACGGCCGTCGCCAGCCCCGCGGCCGCACCCAGCCCCGACGCCACGCCGAACCCCAGCGCCAGCGGCAACGCCACCACCGCGACCGTCAACCCCGCGACGAGATCCCGAGGTGCCGCGGCCGACCAGTCCGCCTTGGCGGGCAGGAAGGTTCTCACGCGGAGTTCTCGCGCAGCTGCTCCAGCAGCTCGTTCTGCCCCACCAGCAGCTCGGTCAGGATCCGCCGCGCGGCCTTCATCAGATCGGCCACGTCGGCACCGGCGAGCGCGTACACCACGGTCGAACCCTCACGCGTCGCCGTGACGATGCCGGACCTGCGCAGCACGGCCAGCTGGGCGGACAGGTTGGACGGCTCCACCTCGATCTCGGCCAGCAGGTCGCGCACGGCCTGGGGACCGTCCTGGAGGAGTTCCAACACCCGGATGCGCACCGGGTGGCCGAGCATGCGGAAGAACTCCGCCTTCGCCTGGTACAGCGGAACGGGCACCGCTCATCCCTCCCGCGGCGCGTCGACCGCCACACCGTGCTCGGCGGCCAGGCGCCGCAGGTTGGCCAGATCTGCCGCGTGCATCTCGGCGGCGTACTCGTCCTGCTGCTCCACCGCCCTGCGCACCGCGCTCTGCGCCTGCTCGACGCGCAGGAGCAGGTTGTCCTCGAACTCGTTCACCGGCCCACGACCTGTCGACTTGAAGAATTCTTCAATTCAACAGTCTACGGTCCCGTCAAGTGGCTCGGGCCGATCGCGTCCCACCGGCCGCGTGGGAGCTGGCTGGGCAGGCTGCGGCGGAAGTCGGACCGGACGATGGCGTACAGCGAACGGACCTCGGCCAGCCGCTGTGCCGCGCTGACCGGTGGTCCGGCGGGGAGCCAGGGCGTGCGGGCGCGGCCGACGAGGAGCTCGGCGAAGGTGTGGGCGATGCCCGCGTGGCCGTGGGTGCCGGGGTGGACGCGGTCGATGGACCACATGCGCGGCGCGTAGGTGCGCTCGTCGTGCCACAGGTCGTGCATCACCGCGTCGTGCTGGTCCGCGATCGTGCGCACGAGGTCGTTGACGTGCCGGAACCGCGAGCGCGTCGCCTGGTGCAGGTTCGCGGGTCCCGGCCAGCGGCGGGTGATGTCTGGCAGGGTCGCCATGATCACGCGGGCGCCACCGTCGCGCAGGGCGGCCACGGTGTCGGACAGCGCGCGGCCAACCGCCGTGCTGTCGAAGCCGGTCCGGTCGAACGCGTCGTTGGCGCCGACCATGACGCTGACCAGGTCGGGCTTCAGCCGCAGCGCCGGCTCCACCTGGTGTTCCAGCACGTGCCGCGCGCACCACCCGCGCACGGCGAGGTTGTCGTACCGCAGGCCGGGCCAGGCGTGGTCGAGCTCGCCGGCCAGGACGTCCGCCCAGCCCCGCAGGCTCCCGTCCGGGCGGGGGTCGCCCACTCCCTCGGTGAGGCTGTCGCCCAGCGCCACGAACCGCCGCACGGGCTGAGTACTGTTGACCATACTCAGCAAGGTAGCGCACGCCGCCTGTGACAGAGTGCGCGCATGCAGCCCGACCAGACCGGTGCCACCGCCGCACAGCAGGCGCAGTCCGCCGACGACGCGCGCGAGCTGCGGTGGGACCGCGAGGCGTGGCGGCTCGACCCGGACTCCGCGCAACGCGCCCTGGACGTGCTCGTGCCGCGCAGCGCAGGGCAGATCGTGCGGGAGGCGTTCTACGGCACCCGCCGCTTCGACGACTTCCTGCGCCACACCGGCATGACCCGCGGCGTGCTGTCGGCCCGGCTGCGGGAGCTGACCGCCCAGGACATCCTGACCAAAGTCGCCTACCACGACGCCGGCTCTCGCGGCCGGCACGAGTACCGGCTCACCGGCAAGGGGCGGGACCTGGCCGCGGCGATCATCAGCCTGCTCACCTGGGCCGACCGCTGGCTGCCCAGCCCGGACGGGCCCACGGTCGTGCTGACCCACCGCGACTGCGGCGCACCGGTCGGCACCGAGATCCGCTGCGGTGAGGGGCACCAGGTCGGCGACATCGGGGACATCCGGGCCCAGCCCGGCCCCGGCGCACAGCCCGCACCCTCGTCCTGAGCGACGGGGTCCCGGTGCTCGGGGCGTGCTCGTTCAGCCGCGCTGCGGCAACCCTTGCGGTGGCGGGAAAACGTTCCAGCACGGCCCCACCCCGGTGGTCCTTCGCAGCGACCGGACCTGGTGCACCTCGCGGTGCTGTCGCTCATCCTCTGGCACTCGATCCTCTTGGGACAGTGGTTCCCGCCGTCGTCGGCAACCCCCACCCGTGCAGTGGATTCCGTGCTCGATCGGGCTGCCGAACGCGGTGGTGATCAACCCGCCGCGCACGCCGCGAGGAGCGTCCTCCCTCGAACGGGCGGCGTTGCGCTCGATCGAGGGCTGAGCCGGCCGGATCGGCTTGTCGGACGCGTCCTGAGGTACTCGATGGCGACCGGCGCCCGGCCGGGTGTCGGCGCAGCGCCGTGTTCGGCGCGATCAGGAGAGGACGACCCGATGTCGCGTTTGTCCCGAGCGGCCGGTCTGACCGGCATGGTGTTCACCGCCACGGCTTTGTTCTCGTTCATCGGGCCGCCCGCCCAGGCCGACCCCGGCATCTGCATCGACCACGTGATGGAGAACGGGCACGAGGCGACCAGCAACGTGCTCAAGGCGTGCAAGATCGCGAAGACGGGCAAGAGGGAAGACGTCAGGACGTGCCTCCGGATGCTGCGCGCCGAGGGCGTGGAGCGCGAGGTGGCCTCGCACGCCTGCCGGATCGCCTCCGAGCCGGACCCGGCTTCCTGACCGAATCCCGAGGTTTGTCCTCTCGATCGGGTGGATCTCCCGCCTGACGCCCGACCCCGGCTTGCTGGCGGGCGCAGGCAGATCAACGCTCGGTGACTACGCGGTTGCCCGTTCATCCTGTGCACACTGAGGAGACGAGATGGTGTCGACGGCGGAGCACCAGACATCCGAACGCGACCGGCTGCGGGTGGTCTTCCGCCTGCGGGTCCCGGAAGCGGAGCAGGACCGCTTCCTCGACGCCTACCGGGGGATCAGGTTCCAGGTGTCGCAAGTGGAGGGCTACCTCGGCGACCAGCTGTGCCAGTCCGAGGACGACCCGGAGGACTGGATGATCACCAGCGAGTGGTCGAGCGCCGCGCACTTCCACGCGTGGGAGCGCGGCGCCGACCACCGGCGGCTGGCGGCCCCGCTGGTCGCGTGCGCGACGACGCGGGAGTCCTCGCGCTACCACGTCCGCCTGACCACCGCACAGGGCACCGAAGCCGTACGACAACTGCTGGAGGCGAAGTCGTGAACCGCTATGCGTTGACGTTCCCGGTGCGCCCGGAGTCGGAGGCGGCGGTGGCCGAGATCCTGGCCGGTTACGCCGGACCCCCGCCCGGCCGGCCGCAGGCCGCGCGCCCGCTGCTGAGCCGCACGTCGGTCTTCATGGTCGGGCCGGTGGTGGTGCGGGTCGTGGACATCACCTGCCCGCCGGGGGAGGCGATCCGGCACTTGGCCGTGCAGCCGCAGATCCAGGCCGTGGAGCAGCGGTTGCGGCCACACCTGGTGCAGGACCGCGACCTGTCCGACGACGACGGCAGGCGGCGTTTCCTGGCCGGCTCGGTCATGCGCCTGGTCGCCTCCCGCGACGGCAGTCCCGGTCACCTGCCCCGTGCGGCGGCGTTCTACCGGGCGTTGCCGGGCCGGGCCGGTGAGGTGGCTCGGCTGCTCGCCTCCGCGGGGTCGGATTCTGACTGCGGCACAACGGTTTTCCTACGAAGGGACATGGTCGTGCACCTCGTGGAGTCCTCGAACGGCATGCCTGTCGTGCCGCTCGCCGACAGGCTGGCGCCGCTGGTGCACCAGGCCTGCCCGATGTCGCTGGTGACCGACCGCGTGGTGGGGGCGGTGGCATGACCGGCCAGCTCCACCGCGCGGTCAGCCAGGACGACGCCGCGCCCAACACCCGCCGCGGCGGCGACATCCGCGTCCTGCTCGGCCCTGCGACGGTCGGTGCCACCTCCGGGTTCATGGGTGTCGTGCTGGTCGGGCCGGGCGAACAGGTGAACGAGCACTACCACCCGTACTCCGAGGAGTTCCTCTACGTCGTCGAGGGTTCTGTGGTGCTGGACCTGGACGACGTGCCGCACGAGGTGCGCACGGACCAGGCGATCCTGGTGCCGATCGGGGTGCGGCACCGCCTCCGCAACCCCGGGACGTCGCCGGCCCGCGTGGTGTTCCAGCTGTCCCCGTTGGCGCCCCGGCCGGAGCTGGGGCACGTGGACACGGAGCACGAGTCGTGACGCGCCGGGTGGCGGTCACCGGCCTGGGGGTGGTGGCACCGGGCGGCATCGGGACGAAGGCCTTCTGGGAGCTGATCACGTCCGGGCGCACCACCACCCGGCCGATCACCCTGTTCGCCGCGGAGGAGTTCCGGTCGAGGATCGCCGCCGAGTGCGACTTCGACCCGGTGCACGCGGGCCTGACCGCCGCGGAGATCGCCCGGATGGATCGCTACGTCCAGTTCGCCGCCGTTGCCGCCGACGAGGCGTGGCGACAGGCGCAGGTGCCCGTCACCGACCCGTGGCGGCTGGGTGTCTGCATGGGGTCCGCCGTGGGCGGCACGACGCTGCTGGAGCAGGACTACGTGGCCACCTCGCGCCGCGGGCAGCAGTGGGTGGTCGACGCGGGCGCGGCCTCGCCGTTCCTGCACTGCGCCCTGTCCCCCGCCGCGCTGGCCGCGGAGGTCGCCGACCGGGTCGGCGCCTGCGGGCCGGTGCGGACGGTGTCGACCGGGTGCACGGCCGGACTGGACGCGGTGGGCCACGGCGCCCGCCTCATCGAGGACGGCCGGGCCGACGTGGTGGTGGCGGGAGCCTCGGAATCCCCCATCTCACCGATCACGGTGGCGTGTTTCGACGCGATCCGCGCGACCTCGACGCGCAACGACGACCCCGCGCACGCGGCCCGCCCGTTCGACCGCGACCGGGACGGGTTCGTGCTCGGTGAGGGCGCGGCCGTGCTGGTGCTGGAGGAGCTCGGCCACGCCCGCCGCCGGGGCGCGGAGGTGCTGGCGCAGGTCGAGGGGTTCGCCACCCGCAGCAACGCCCACCACATGACCGGCCTGACGACGGAGGGCGTCGAGATGGCCGAGGCCGCGCGGCGCGCGCTGTACCACGCCGGGGTGGCGTCAGAGGAGATCGGCTACATCAACGCGCACGGCTCCGGCACCCGGCAGAACGACCGGCACGAGACCGCCGCGTTCCACCGGCTGCTGGGCGAGCGCGCGCACCAGGTGCCGGTCAGCTCGATCAAGTCGATGATCGGCCACTCGCTGGGCGCGATCGGCTCCATCGAGCTGGCCGCCTGCGCGCTGGCCCTCGTCCACGGCGTGGTCCCGCCGACCGCCAACCTGGACACGCCGGACCCCGAGTGCGACCTGGACTACGTGCCGCACACCGCCAGGGAACGCCGGCTGGACGTGGTGCTGTCGGTCGGCAGCGGCTTCGGCGGGTTCCAGTCCGCGGTGGTGCTGACGAGAGCGGGACGGCCGTGAGCCCCGCGACCACCGGTCCGGCGCCCGTCGTGACCGGTCTCGGTGTGATCGCCCCGAACGGACTCGGGGTCGGCGAGTTCTGGCCCGCCGTGCGGGACGGGCAGCTGGCGCTGGCACCGATCGGGCGGTTCGAGCCCAACCCCTACCCGGTCACCGTGGCGGGCGAGGTGACCGGGTTCGAACCGGCCGGGTGGGTCGACCCGCGGATCACCGTGCAGACCGACCGGTTCACCCACTTCGCCCTCGCCGCCGCCGACCTGGCGCTGCGCGACGCCGCGCTGCACCCGGCGGAGGTGGACCCCTTCGAGTTCGGCGTGATGACGGCCAGCTACAGCGGCGGTGTGGAGTTCGGCCAGCGGGAGATCGAACGGCTGTGGCGGAACGGTCCCGCGCACGTGGGCCCCTACCAGTCGATCGCCTGGTTCTACGCCGCGTGCTCCGGTCAGGTCTCCATCGGCAACGGCCTGCGCGGCCCGTCCGGGGTGCTGGTCGCCGACGAGGCGGGCGGCCTGGACGTCCTCGCCGCTGCCGGCGGTGAGCTGCGCCGAGGCGCGCGGGCCATGCTCGTCGGCGGCGCGGAGGCCCCGTTCTGCCCGTACGCGATGTGCTGCCAGCTCGGGCTGGGGCTGCTCAGCACGTCCGGTGACCCGGCAGCGGCCTACCGGCCGTTCACCGAGCGGGCCGGCGGGTTCGCACCGGCCGAGGGCGGTGCCATCCTCGTCGTGGAGGACGCCGGCGCCGCGCACCAGCGGGGCGCCACCGTGAAAGCGGTGGTGGCGGGGCACGGCGCGACCTACACCGGCCGGCGGCGGTTCGACCGGTCGGCGCAGGGACTGCTGCGGGCCGCCACGGGCGCGCTGGCCGAGGCGGGGCTGACCCCCGACGACGTGGACGCGGTGTTCCTCGACGCGATGGCCAACCCGTGTGCCGACGCCGCCGAAGCCGAGGCGCTGCACCTGCTGCTGGGCGAGCGCGCGAACCGGGTGCCGGTGACCGCGCCCAAAGCCGGGTACGGGCGCTGCTACGCCGCCGCGGCCGTGCTCGACGTCGCCGCCGCGGTGCTGGCCCTCGAACACGGCCTCGTGCCGCCCACCCCCGGCGTGCGCGACTGCCGGTTCGACCTCGACCTGGTCACCGGCGCCGCACGTCCGGTCGACCTGTGCACCGTCCTGGTGCTGTCCCGCGGCGTGTACGGCGGGAACTCGGCGCTCGTGCTGCGCCACCCGGAATCACCGACCATCGGAGGTGTGTGACGTGGACACCCGACTTTCCCCCGACGACCTGGCAGCGCTGATCAGCCGGTGCACCGGGGTTCCCGTGACGAGCGAGCAGGTCACGGACCCCGGCCGCACCTTCGACGACCTCGGCGTGGACTCCCTGGGCGTGATGGGCGTGCTGGCCGAGCTGCAACGCGACCACGGCGTGTCCAAGGACGCCGAGCTGCTGACGCACCAGTCGCCGCGCGAACTGCTGGCCCTGCTGCCGGGGAGGGCCTGAGGATGAGCGGGCACACCGAGAACGAGATCGTCATCGACGCGCCGATGGAGCTGGTGTGGGAACGCACCAACGACGTCGAGCACTGGCCGGAGCTGTTCAGCGAGTACGCCTCGGCCGAGGTGCTCGAACGCGACGGTGACCGCGTGCTGTTCCGCCTCACCATGCACCCGGACGAGGCAGGCCGGGTGTGGAGCTGGGTGTCCGAGCGCGTCGCGGACCGGGCCACCAGGACGGTCACCGCCCGGCGCGTCGAGACCGGGCCGTTCGAGCGGATGCACATCCGCTGGACCTACGAACAGCTGGACACGGGCGTGCGCATGCGCTGGGTGCAGGACTTCGCGATGAAACCCGACGCCCCCGTGGACGACGCCGCGATGACCAAGCGCATCAACGCCAACAGCCGCGTCCAGATGTCCCTGATCAAGCGGAAGGTCGAGGAGGTCGCGTGCACCGCACACTGATCGTCGCCCGCATGGTGCCAGAGGCCGCGGACGAGGTCGCCGCCGTGTTCGCCGGCTCCGACGACCACTCCGGCCTGCCCACCGCGCTCGGCGTGCGAGGGCGCAGCCTGTTCCGGTTCGGCGAGCTCTACCTGCACCTGGTGGAGAGCGACCGCCCGTTGCCCGAGGCGGTGAGCGCGCATCGCGACGACCCCCGCTTCCGGCGGATCAGCGAGGAGCTGAGCCCGTTCGTCTCCGCCTACGACCCCGACACGTGGCGTGAGCCCAAGGATGCGATGGCGCAGGAGTTCTACCGGTGGGAGCGCCATGTCTGACGTTCCCGTGCTGATCGCGGGCGGCGGCGTGACCGGCCTGTCCGCCGCCGTGTTCCTCTCCTGGTACGGCGTGCCGACCGTGCTGGTGGAGCGCCACCCCGAACCGTCGACCGATCCCAGGGCCCGTGCGCTCAACCCGCGCACGATGGAGCTCTACCGGGCCGTGGGCCTGGAGGAGGCCATCGGGCAGGTGCGGTCACCGATCGCCGACCACACCGTCGTCGCGCACGCCGAGACCGTGGCGGGCCCGGAACTGCTGCGGCTGCCCAACCGCCTCGACACCGGCCCCGACTCGCTGAGCCCCTGCCGGTGGGCCGCGATCGACCAGAACCAGCTCGAACCACTGCTGCGCGCACACGCCGTCGAGACCGGCGCGGACGTGCGCTACCACCAGGAGGTGGTGGCGGTGGACAACGGGCCCGACGGTGTCGTCGCGGTGGTGCGCGACCACCGCACCGGGCGGGAAGAACGTGTGCGCGCCGATCACCTCGTCGTGGCGGACGGCGCGCACAGTCCCGTCCGCCGCATGCTCGGCGTCGGGCAGGACAGCTCGGACCTCCTGGCACGCAAGGTCAACATCTACTTCGACGCCGACCTCCGCGAGCCGCTGGACGGGCGCAAGATCGTGGCGCTGACCGTGCGCAACCCCGCCGTGCACGGGTTCCTCACGTCCATCGACGGCGCGAAGCGGTGGCGGTTCGCCGTCTCCCTGCGTCCGGATGACGACGTCGCCGACTTCACCGAGGAGCGGTGCGTGCACCTGCTGCGCACGGCCATCGGCGTCGGCGACCTGCCGATCGTCATCGACCACGTGTCCGAGACGCCGTGGGAGATCTCCGGCCAGGTCGCCCACCGCATGCGCGTCGGCAGGGCGTTCATCGCAGGCGACGCCGCTCACGCCATGCCGCCCGTCGGCACCTTCGGCGTGGCCACCGCTGTCCAGGACGCCTTCAACCTGGCGTGGAAGATCGGCCTGCACCACCGCGGCGTGGCCGGCCCGGGACTGCCGGCCACCTACGAGACCGAACGCCTCCCCGTGGCCCGGCACACCACCGCGCTGACCGTCGAGCGGTACGGCCTGGTCAACGGCAAACCGGGAGACGCGCGCGAGAGCGCCATCCGCCAACGGGCGACGATGTTCGGCTACACCTACCCCGAAGGCGCTCTCGTCGCGGACGACACCCCCGCTCCGCACCCGGTGGAGGACCCCGACCACCCCACCGCCGCGCCAGGCTGCCGTGCACCGCACGTTCCCCTGGAGCACAACGGCACCGCACTGTCCACAGTCGACCTGATGGGACGCGGCCTGGTGCTCGTCACGGGCGCCGGCTGGCAGCCGGACGCGACCTCCTCCGGTGCCGGGGTCGAACACCACCGCATCGGCGACACCCTGCTCGACCCCACCGGCGACCTCGCCCGCCGCTGCGGCATCACCGACGACGGCGCCGTCCTGATCCGCCCGGACGGGTTCATCGCGTGGCGCAGTACGACCGCACCCCGTCCCGGCGTCCTGTCGGCCGTGGTCGACCAGGTGCTGTTCCGATGAACGAGCGGCTCCTCAGCGGCCATTGCGGCGGCTTCCCGGCGGTCACGATGACGGGGAGCCGGACCGTGGACCGCTACGCGTTGATGTTCCCGGTGCGGGCCGGGTCGGAGGAGGTCGTGGCCGAGCTCCTCTCCCGGTGCACGGCCCTTCCCGAACGCGGACCGGAGACCGGGTGGGCGCCGCTGGAGCGCACCTCGGTCTTCATGGCAGGGCGTGTCGTGGTGCGGGTCGTGGACATCACCTGCCCGCCCTCGGAGGCCGTCCAGCACCTGGCGGGGCAACCCCGCATCCAGGCGCTGGAGCAGCGGCTGCGGCCGCACCTGGTCCACGACCGCGACGCGACCGACGAGGCGAGGCTCCGCTGGTTCGTGGCGACCGCCGTGATGCGGGTGGCGTCCGGCAACGGCCGCACCGGCCGGCTGCCGCGCAGGGCGGTCCTGTACGAGTCGCTGCCGGGGCACGCCGGCGAACTGGCCCGGCGGCTCGCCGGCATCACCGTCGCCTCAGGTGGCACCACCGTGTTCCGGCGGCGCGACCTGGTGGTGCACCTGATCGAGTCGGACGACGAGGCACCACCGGTGCCGCTGGTCGGCCTCGTCGCGCCGTTCGCGCGGCTGGCACGGCCGATGACCCTGGTGACCGACCTCGCGGTCGATGCGGCGGTGACCGCCGGCAGCACCCGGCGGTGAGCCCATCCGATCTCCGCCTCGGTGTCAGTGGCGGTTCACCGCCCCCGCCGCAGCAGCTTCCACAGCACCAGCACGAGCGCCGCCGCACCGGCCGCGACCACCGCCGGGTGCTGCCGGGCCTGCCGGACACCCTGCTCGACCCGCTGCCGCACGGGCTCGGGCAGCGCCTCGACCGCCTCGATGGCGGTGACGCCGACCTGCGTGGTCACGACGCCGACCTTCTCGCCGACCTGACCCGCGACGGCGCTCGCCTTCCCGCTCACCTGCTCGGCAACC